>CAYJKQ010000003.1:50607-251763 GCA_964370815.1 uncultured Anaerolineaceae bacterium
GAAAGAGATTTATGAAATAGATCTGAACCCAGTCATTGTAGGCAGCAAAGGTTCTGTAGTGGTAGATGCGCGGTTTGTACTTGGATTCAATTAAAAGAATTGATATGAAAGGTGATCTCTTTCACTGCCGGCTCAATTTCATTGGACAGTATTGGAAAGCTTTTTGCTAAAGGATTAGTTGATAATCTTGATTGGGGTATTTCAGGATAAATTATTGAAAGTTGATGAGATATTCTAGAAAAGTCTCGTATTTGTCACAAAGTATAAAACTTCGTAAGTCTCACAAATTAACATTCTTAATTTTTTTATCATATTTGAATAGGAGGTTGGGAAATGCGAGTAGTACTTATTTGTCAAGCTGCGTTTGGTGAAAAAGTATTGGAAGGTCTGTTGGAAAACAAAGAGGAAGTTGTAGGGGTATTTTATCCACCAGATCCACCGGGAAAGTCAAGTAAGATTCGTAGAATAGCTGAAGAACAATCACTTCCTGTATTCCAACCTAAGAAGATGCGCGATCCGGGTGTTTTCGAAGAATATAAAGCACTAAAACCAGATCTAACAGTCATGGCGTTTGTGACAGACATATTACCAGAATATTTTCTAACTTATCCTAGATATCATACAATACAATTCCACCCTTCATTACTCCCTAAACACCGCGGGGGTAGTGCAATTCAATGGGCAATTATTCACGGTGACGACAAAACAGGTTTATCAATTTTTTGGCCTGATGCTGGGATTGATACAGGACCAATATTGCTCCAAAAAGAAATCCAAATCGGACCTGATGATACTACAGGTTCTTTGTACTTTGAAAAAATCTTCCCAATGGGAGTTGATGCTTTAGTAGAAGCTGTAAAATTAGTAAGAGAAGGCATAGCCCCAAGTATTCCTCAAGATGATAATCTTTCAACTTATGAGCCTTTATGCAAATTAGATAATTCAAGAATTGATTGGAAAAAATCTGCTAGCGATGTCTATAATCTAATAAGAGGTTGCAATCCCCAACCGGGAGCTGTTACCTTATTCCATAATAAAATTTTAAAGATTTTTGATTGTCGTTTAGAAACCGGTTCACTTCATATCTTACCTGGAGAAGTAGGGAATATTCGAGAGGACAGTTTCAATGTTGGTTGTAATTACGGATCGATTAAAGTCCTTAAAGTTCAGTTAGAAGGTGAACAAAAAGAAAATGCGGGATTATTTTCTGCTTCTGTTGGTTTAAAATCTGGTGATAGTTTTGATATACCAGATATTGAAAGACTAAGGTAAATACTATAATTTATCTCAAATTATGTGGAACACATAATGTTTATGAAGCTCAAGGCAAGCCAGAAAAATTTTATTAAATTGAGAAGTTAGGCATTTTGTTCAACGGATGAGGAGATAGAATCATTCGTATGCAAAAAAGATAAATAAATATCTTAACAAGCATTGGTTACTTCACCTGCTCAATATTTAATTATGAATTCGACTTTATAAGCAAAAGAAGGGTTAGTTAACTCGATAATACAGCAATGGCCTGAATCTCAATCAATAAACCTGGATCTGCAAGGTGATTAACCTCAACTATTGTGCTTGTCGGAAGATTATTCTTAAAGAACTCCTCCCGAGCTTCAACAATCCTTTTAAACTCACGCATATCAGTTGTATACACGGTAATCATAACAATATCGTCAAGTTTGCCTCCAGCTGCTTCTAAGACAGTAGCCATATTTCTGATTGCTTGACGGGTTTGTTCGAGCATATCTCCCCGGCCAACAAGGTTGCCGCTTTCATCTCGGGATAATTGTCCCGAAAGAAAGATAAGCGTATTAGGAGAATCAACCCTGACGTAATGGTTGTAAACATTGGAGCGAACATTGCGTAAATTTTTGGGATTTCCTCTTGTGATTTTTACCATGATAAATCTCCTTGTTTGTATCGTATCCTAAAATGTCAAGATTAGTATTTTGTTTATATCAAATATTTGATAGTAACAAAGCTATGTACAACCCCTTTGAATGGAAAAGAAATCTCCCGGATTTTTCTTATTTTTGATTTAAATTGATGTTTGTAAAAACTTCAAACTACTCACGAACTTCAATAGCAGTTGGTATATTTGAAAATCTTAACGAAGGTGCGGAGATGTTATTACAAGAGCGACCACTCCTTCATTACCCTCATTCAAAGTAGCATGACCTTCTTTAGGTGATAAATATGCAGCCATACCCGGGTCAAGAACTACCTTCTCTCCGCTTTCGCCAATCATAGTTAATCGACCATGTATGATGTAGAACAATTGCTCTGATTTCTCGTGTGAGTGCATATTACTTCCGCTACCCACTGGTCCAAAAGAAACCTGTATCGTTAGATGGTTTGAACTTTCCGGCCCTAACACATCCACTACGGTCAGATTGCCAAAGTGGTTATCTGGTTCAAAGGCCATTGTTTTGTTCGTATCAATTACTTTCATTTACTTTTCATCCTTTATTCCTTAGAAATCTCTTGCATATACATGCTTTCGACAGAAGCTATTTGAACATTTATTACAGATGGTAGTTTACTCTTAATTGCACGATTAATTGCTTTCCCGACTTGCTCTGAAGAATTTACAAATTCACCATATCCACCTAGCACCTCTGATATACGTTCATAATTGCGGAATTCTAAGCTAGTTGAGAAAGAGCGACCAAAAATTCGTTTCTGGGGGAGGGAAATGGCTCCCCAAGATGCATCATTTCCTATAGCAATAATAAATGGAATTCCGTACCTTGAAGCTGTATCAAGTTCCATGCAATGGTATCCAAAGCCACCATCTCCTACGATGACAACAACCGGTTCATTTGGTCTGGCAAGTTTAGCTGCTATGCCATATGGTATTTCTGCTCCCAATGTTCCTGATTGTCCTGCTCTTAAATAACCACCTGGTTGATAAGTTCGATAATAAGCATCCGCCCAAAAATCGATGTTACCATGACTGCTGACCAGTACTGATTTTTTGGGAAGTATGTCAAAAATCCCTTTCAAGAAATGCATTGGATGCATGGGCGAGCTATCTTTGGAAATTAATGTGTCAAATTCTCTCTCCCAATTGCTTCGTGCTTTTTCTAGATCCGACAGCCAACGAGTTGATTGTCGTTCCACTACAAATTCCTTTCTAGTAAGGTGAACTAGAGCGGATTGTGCATCGGAAACAATGCCCACTTGCACTGGTCTGTAACGACCTATTTCACTTCCATCAATATCTACTTGGATAATTTTTGCTTTATTATTAAGAGATGTAATATTGCCGAAATTTAGATCGAAATCTAACCTATGTCCTATTAATATCAACAAATCAGTTTCTTTTAGTGCTTCCTTAAGAACAGGATTAGCTGCTATATATCCGGGTCCAAAATATAAAGGGTGATTTTCTGGGATAGTACCTCGTCCACCTCGGGCTAAGAAAAACGGTAATTCAAATAATTCTATAAATGATTGAAATTCTTTAAAAGCTCTTGACCAAAATATTCCACTACCGCCAATTGTTATAGGTCTTTCTGAATTCTTAATAAGTACAGTTGCGTCTTTTATATCCATTGGATCAGGTTGTAGACGGCTGTGTGGTCGTGATGTAAAAGGATCGTGAGGGCTATAGTCATCTCGATTGACTTGACCATTTAATACATCACCTGGTATTTCCAGGAATACAGGACCAGGTCTCCCGGAAAGGGCATTTCTAAAAGCTCCAGAAATATATTCGGGTATACGTTTCGTTTCATTAACTGACTTGGCCCATTTCGTGATCGAAGCCACAAGTGGTAAAGGATCACCTGCCATCCCTGCTTGTTTATCTCGGGTTGACTGGTTGGCTTGACCCGAGATTACAATGATTGGAGTTGTAGCAAGATGTGCAGTGAATATTCCAGTAATTACATTAGTTAAACCTGGACCCAATGTAGTTAAGACGACACCAGGATTTCCGGTTGTACGAGCCCATCCATCAGCCATAAAAACTGCTGCTGCTTCGTGGCGAGTGTGGATAATCTGTATCCCTATATCTTCACATGCTTGATAAATTGGATTAAGTACACCACCTGACACGGAAAATATATACTTTATCCCCTCGCTCTTTAATGATTCCGCGACGAGATATCCACCATCTATTCTTTTCATAATTACCTCTTCTATGCCACTGCTTTTCCACCATCGACCTGTATCACAGCTCCAGTAATAAAAGAGCCACGGTCTGAAACCAGGAAAGTTATTAAATCTCCCAAATCTTGAGGATCTCCGAAGCGATGAAGAGGAATCAAGTTTAACCAGGAATCTTCTGCATCCTTCAAGCTAATTCTTTGATGTCGAGATGTTGTTTCTATCGCATCCTGCAAACGGTTGGTCATAATTGGACCGGGGCAAACAGTATTGACAAGAATATTATCAGGTGCAAATTCTACAGCTAAGTTCAACGCTAATCCGTTCACAAAATGCCGGGTAGAATCAGAAATTACCAGTCCAGGTTGGGGTTTCTTGATACCAACCGTTGTAATATTTATTATTCTTCCTCCCCCTCGTTTCTTCATTTGTGGTATTACTAATCGGCATAAACGAACAACTCCCATCACTTCGATCTCAAGAGAATCTAACCAATCTTGTTCAGTTACCTTCATAAATGAGCCTAATGCCGGTCCACCAGAGTTATTAATTAATATATCTATTCCTCCAAATTTTTCAACAGTCTCACCCACAACTCTTTCTAAATCATAAGGATTCTTTAAATCTGCGACGATACATTGAACTTTGCCTCGATTGTCCTGAGTAATCCTTTGTGCCGCAATATTTAAGGCATCTTGATTCCTGGAAAAGATTGAAACATCCGTTCCTTCCCTAGTTAACGCATATGCTGAAGCGAATCCTAAACCTTGGCTTCCACCAGCAATTAAAGCAACTTTTCCTTCTAGCCCAAACTCCATAGAACCTCCATGCTATTTTTGGATCATAATAAATTTCAAAAGAATAATTTTTTGATAAACCATTATATTACATGCCTATCAATATAAAAAGAGAATGTTGAAAAACATCCTTCTTTCGATCCTAAAAAAAATTCGTTTCTTTCGATGGGTCAATTAGCAACCAATCGAAAATTATTTATTGTCCTGAGGTTATTAAATTTGTCAAATTACATTGACTTACTTAATTATTGGATCAATCAATACCAAGTTGAAAGTACATATGACGTTCATCAGATAATACCAAGACATATGTTACTAATGGTAGTATAATAAATCTAATACACTTTCTGTATTGTGAAATAATTTCATATATGTGAATTATAAGCGATTATTGATAACAATACAAGGAGTCTTTATGGAGGTTCTGCCTTTATGATCAGGTTGGTGAATTTAAGTAAGACTTATGAAGGAAAAAATGCTGAGAAGGTGATTGCGGTTAAGGATATTAGTCTTGATGTCGAAGACCGGGAGTTTATCACAATTGTTGGACCAAGCGGATGTGGGAAAAGCACCTTATTGAATATGATAGTTGGACTCTTGCCGATTACTTCCGGCAAGATACTTTATAACGATGAATTGGTGGTTGGTCCACGAAAAGATGTTGGTATGGTGTTTCAACAACCACTTCTTTTGCCTTGGCGAAATATTCTCCAAAATGTTCTTTTACCAATAGAAATATTAAGACGGTCAAAACCGGATTATGAAGAAGAAGCTTTGAAACTCCTGGAACTTGTAGGATTATCAGGATTTGAGAATAAGTCACCATGGGAGCTTTCCGGAGGAATGCAACAGAGGGCGTCTATTTGCCGTGCGTTGGTCCACGATCCAACTCTCATAATAATGGACGAACCTTTTGGTGCTTTAGATGCAATGACCCGTGACGAAATGGGTATAGAACTCCTCCGTATTTGGCAAGAACGGCAAAAAACAGTATTATTTGTCACGCATAGTATTAGGGAAGCTGTTTTATTGGCAGACAAAGTTGTTGTCTTGAGCGCCCGCCCTTGCATTATTCAACAGATTGTCAAAATCGATCTACCCAGGCCTCGTGCAGAAGATACTGAGTTTACACCAGAGTTTGACACTTATGTAAAAGAGATACGCGAAATGATCTACGATTGCAGAGGAAAAGCTAAATGACACAAACACCAGCTAAAGGTTCTCGCACGATAAGCCTCTTTTCCAAAATTGTAAACATACCTAGAGAAACATTTCAAAATAAAATATTACCTGTTATTACTTTAATTTTCCTGGTCATCATCTGGGAGTTAATAACAAAGGTTGCAGACCTTCCCGTTTGGTTACTTCCTGCCCCTAGTGATATTGTTAAATCATTGGTAGGTAGAGCTGATATGTTCATGCATACTTGGGTAACCTTCTATGAGACGATTTTAGGCTTCTTGATGGCTATATTAATTGGCGTACCACTTGCTGTTCTGGTAAATTCATCCCCATTGATACGCAATACTATATATCCTCTCATTCTAATCACTCAATCAATTCCTAAAGTTGCATTTGCACCTATCTTATTAATTTGGGTTGGCTACGGAATTATCCCCAAAGTGATAATAGCGTTCTTGGTTGCTTTTTTCCCAGTTGTAATTGATACAGCGACCGGACTAAACAGCCCTTCTCCAGAATTAATTAATCTCGCACGACAGCTTAATGCCAGTAAATTGCAAATTTATACCAAAATCCGTTTTCCTTCTGCATTACCCCATTTTTTCTCTGGATTAAAAGTTGCGATAACTCTATCGGTTATTGGAGCAGTAATTGGGGAGTTTGTAGGATCTGATGTTGGACTAGGCTTTATCGTTATTATGGCTACTTCTCAATTTAAGACTTCGTTATCATTTGCAGCTATGATGTTGTTATCTCTTATGGGAATTATCCTCTTTTTTGTGATCGCATTTATCGAAAAAATATCAATTCCTTGGTATGGTCGCGGGGATTGAGTATTTACAACAGAAAAGGAGGATGTTTATGCAATAATCATGATTGGAGATGAAGCAAGAGTTCCTAATTAATCCTGTTCAATTTCAATATTGTAAACCAAGACTATTAATCTAAAGGAGAAGGAAATAATGTCTATCAACAAGAAACATACGATTTATATATCACTATCGATTATCCTCTTGGCAGTCTTTGCACTAAGCGCAAGTGGTTGCGCCCCGGCTCCAGAAGTCTCAAATAAACCAGATCAAACTATTTTTGCCCTTGACTGGGTTATCTTCGGCCGTCATACTCCATACTTTGTAGCGATGGATCAAGGTTACTTTTTAGATAATAATATTGATGTCACTATTCTCCGAGGATACGGTTCTGTAGATTCAATTAAACGTCTTGCATCAGGAAAAGCCGATTTCGTTTTAGCAGATATGGGTGGCTTAGTTCTAGCCAGAGCGAATGAGAATGTCAAAGCTAAGACGGTATTCATGGCATATGGAAAAAACGGACATGCAGTCTTCTTTCTGGAAGGATCTGGGATTAAAACGCCACAAGATTTGGTAGGAAAAACAATAGCTGGAGCTCCAGGAGCTACAGTTACAGCACTCTTCCCAGGTTTTCTAAGAGCGAATAATATCGACCCTGCCTCGGTTAATATAATTAATGTTGAAGCTTCAACCTTGAACGCTCTTCTTCTTTCTAAAGGAGCAGACGGGATGTTGGATTTCAATTTCAACCAGGTTCAATTAGAGAAAACCGGTGCCGAAACAGGACTGGTACCAAATAATTTCATGTATGCCGATTACAATTTCGGTTTTTATGCAAACGGCATCATGACCACAGAAGAGATGATTGCCAATAACCCCGATTTAGTCTCAAGATTTGTAGATGCAATTTCTAAGGGTTTTGCTTACACATTTGAAAATCCTCAAGCCGCATGCGAAATAATGAATAAATACAATCCAGACGTTGATGTTGATGTATGTGTAGGTGAAGTTGCCGAAGTAAAGAAGCTTGCAATTACACAAGAGACGGAGGCAAACGGTGTTGGTTTTATGAGTGAAGAGAGAGTCCAATTAACGATTGATGTATTACGTGAATTCATGGGCTTCACTGGACAAATAACACCTTCAGAACTATTTACGATTGATTTCTTGCCCAAGAAATAGAGAAGAAAATCACTATAAAATCCTCTAATTTTTTCTCTAATTAAAGAATTAGGGATGATATTCTCAAATTATAAGGGCTGGTATGTGGTGAATTTGCATACTAGCCCTTATTCAACACTGCACATGACGTATGTTTTCTTTTGTATTTTCACGGAACGAACTTAATAAAATTTCATGTAAATAGTATTAAATTATATAATTCTCTAAAAATCTTTTTTGCTAGGAGACATTATTATGGAAATTATTGAAATTATTTCAGATAAAGTTGCATATCCGCCACAATTTGATAGTCCTACTTCTTTGGCACTACAATTTGGGAATTTGATTTTTATATCTGGAATGATGCCATGGGATCTGGAAAGGAAGGTGGTCATACCCGGCGACATCGAAACCCAAACTAGGCAAGCGCTCGCCAATATGGAAGCGGTGCTAAAAGCCGCGGATTCTTCTATGAAAAAAATTCTTAAGATCACTTTTTACCTCACTGATATTCGTCATAAACAAGTTGTATGGAAAGTTCGAAAAGAGATCTTCGGTGATAGCCGACCTGCGTCAACTCTTGTTGGAGTAAGCAGTTTAGTTGACCCTCTGGCACTTCTAGAAGTGGATGCAATAGCATGTAAGGAGTAGTGGGATGGTTAATTCAATTATTAAAAATATTGGTAAAGTTGTCACTGGTTCGATTCGCAAGCCTATCGAAAAATGGGATTCTTTATTAATTACTGATGGGAAGATTGCAGGATTTAACGTCGATTCTAAAGCCATGCAGGATGTTCAAAATGTGATAGATGCAGATGGCATGACTTTGATTCCAGGTTTATATGATAGTCATACACATCCAGTGTTTGGAGGTTATTCACCGCGGTTGAAAATTATTGATTGGATTGAAAGTTACTTGCGTGGTGGTATTACATCAATGATTTCTACTGGAGAGTTACATTTACCCGGACGTCCCCATGACCCGCAAGGTGTAAAAGCTCTGGCAATTTTAGCTTCCAAATCCTATAGGAATGAACGCCCTTCTGGAGTAAAAGTACAAGGTGGTACTCTGGTATTGGAATCTGGCCTCTTGGAAAAAGATTTTGAAGAAGTTGCTAAAGAGGGAGTCAGAGCAGTTAAATTTATTGAATCCATTAAAAATCGAGAAGAAGCGATCAGATTCTCAAAATGGGCAAAAAAATATCATCTAAAAGTTATCATCCATTGTGGAGGTACTTCTCTGCCAGAAGTCCCAACAAGCACAGCTCAGTCCATTATAGAAGTTGAACCAGATATTCTCGCTCACCTCAATGGTGGGCCTACTCCTTTATCAATAAACGATATTGACTACCTTATCCGCAACACTCCGTGGGCAATTGATGTAATTCGGTTCGGCAATTTTAAACTTGCACTTCAAATTATTGAAACAGTAATTGAAATTGATGCGTTAGAAAGAGTCATTCTGGGAACAGACTCGCCAACTGCTAGTGGGATGGAACCATTGGGGATCTTGCATCTGATGACTACCTTAGTCTCACTTTCAAATTTAAAACCTGAACAAGCGATATGTATGGCTACTGGAAACACATCCACAATATATGACCTTCCAGCGGGACGAGTGGAATTAGGTGCCCCTGCTGATTTAGTCCTTCTGGATACTCCACTAGGGGGCTTGGCTAATAGCGCTTTAGAAAGTATGCAAGCAGGAGATATTCCCGCTGTTGGTTTGGTTATGATAGATGGTGTCATACGCGTTCTACGAAATAGTCTAACTCCTCCAACTCAAAGAAAAATCACAATATCATAATTATCCTATATTAGATATAACGGAGCATAAATATGCAAATTCGTTCTGATAATGAAGAGTCGATCATATATATTGATGGAAATTATTTACCTGAAAAAGATGCAAAGATATCGGTGTTTGATCATGTCGTTCTTTATGGTGATGGTGTCTACGATACTTGTTGTGCATGGAATGGGAAGGTATTTAAATTAAATGAACATATTGATAGATTGTTTGAATCTGCTTATGCAATTAAGATACAAATACCTATTAATAAGAGCGAATTGAAGGAGGCAGTTTTGCAGACCGTACGGCAAAACAAACACCAAAATGCCTATTTAAAAATCATAGTCACAAGAGGAGTTGGGGAATTACCTTTACTCAGTCCTTACGATTGCAAACCAACCTTGATTATTTTCTCGAAACCCTATATGCGTTTAGTTGGAGAAGGTGGCCATGAAAAAGGAATTAGAGTAAAGATAGCTTCTCTGAGAAGGATTCCAGATCAATGCCTTTACTCAAAAGCAAAGATGATCAATTATCAAAACCATGTATTAATGAGGTTAGAGGCAAATGAAGCAGGTTATGATGATGCGGTTGAATTAACGACCGATGGTTTTGTAGCAGAAGCCCCTGGCTACAATATCTTTGTTGTTAAGAACGGAAAACTAATCACCCCACAAGATAATATTTTAATGGGTATTACTAGGCAAACTGTAATTGAACTTGCCAATGAAGAAAATTTACCAGTTTTAACCGAAAGAATAACTCCATTCGATCTCTTTACTGCTGACGAAGTATTTTTTTCAAGTACTGCAGGAGGCATATTTCCAGTCTTAGAGGTGGATGGTCGATTGGTAGGGTCTGGAAAACCAGGGCTTATTACAGAACAAATGCGTAAAGGCTATAATGATTTACTTGAAAGTGGTAGAAAAAGTACACCAGCTTTTTAATAATTAGCTTAGGAGAACATTATGAACCAGCCATGGATAAATAAAGAAAAACACACAAGTTTATACAATTTCTTGGATATGCCTCAGGAAGAATTAAGTTTCCCAAAGGATATTGTAGTGACTGATTGCACACTACGAGAATCAGATCAATATGCTGGTGTTGCACTCACCAAAGAAGATAAAATTAAATTTGCAAGTGCACTTGATAAAGTTGGCATTCAACAAATTGAAATTGGAATGCCAGCAATTACACCAGAGGAACGTGAAACAGCCAAAGCTATCGTTGATTTGAACCTGAAAGCTGATTTAATTGCTTTATGCAGAGCAAAAAAAGAAGATATTGACTTGGCAGCTTCTCTTGGTGTTTGGGGAGCAGTAATTAGTATGCCTTCTGGTTATCTTCAGATTGAAAAACGATTGAAATGGGAACCTCAACGCATAATTGATACCGCATTGGAGATGTCAAATTACGCACACGAAAAAGGTTTATATGTTGATCTTAGCCCATATGATACAACCCGTGCTCATCCGGACTTTCTCCAAAAATATATCTCAACTGTCACAGCTCAAGGAGCAGTAGATAGAGTCCGATTGGTGGATACAACTGGTTGCATTACACCTCATGGCATTCGTTCATTGATAAGAATAATGCGGGAGGTCACGGATTTGCCGATTGAACTCCACCTCCACAACGATTTTGGTCTGGCCGTTGCCAGCACAATTGCAGGTTTGGGAGCAGGGGCTAATGTAATTTCCAGTTCATTTAATGGGATGGGAGAACGTTCAGGAAACACACCAACTGAGGAAATCGTTGCCGCACTCCTTATTCTTTACAATATCGACATTGGCTTGAACTACGACAAATTATTTGAAACATCATTATTGTTGCAGGAACTTACTGGTGTCAATATGCATCTTCATAAATCAATTGTAGGGAAGAACTCATTTACACAAATATCCGGATTAGTTATGGCAGGTTTTAAAGAAGACCCATTTGTTGGCTTATCTTATCTCCCGGAAGTAGTTGGCCAGACAACAACTGTGTCTTTAGGAAAAGCAACTGGGAAAGCTTCAATTGATTGGAAGCTTGAGCAATTGGGTTTGAATGCTTCAGATGACCAAATCCGAAAAATAGTCATATTGGTCAAGGAGTTCGCATTAGCGAATCGTGGTGAAGTCAGCGATAAAGAGTTTATCAGGATTGTCAAGGAAGTCGCTGACAATTAGGGAAATTTTTTTTTATATTTTCCTGTAATATTCATACAAAAAATCTTTGAGCAATCCGTTGCTAGATTCAAGTAAATTTGTTATATATTATGAATCCTAATCGAGTTAAAAGTAAATATCCAATTTCTTCAATTTTATTGTTGACAACAGGATTCTATGCAAGTTTCTTGGCACGGATTGCCCTCTCCCCATTACTTGTCAGTATCGAATTGGATCTTGGGATTCAGCATGGAAGAGCAGGAGCATTATTTCTTCTAATTTCTATAGGAAATATTATTTCGACTTTGGGATCCATTTATGTTTCATCCCGCGTAAAACATCACACAATCCTTGTTCTTTCGACTTTCATGACAGGCATAGCCTTGTTGATGACTTCTCTAGCAAAAGGGGAGTTCCTAATAAGTCTCAGCCTAATATTTCTTGGGCTTGCTACTGGAGTCTATCTTCCATCTAGCTTAGCCTCCCTTACAGAGACAGTTGACCAAAGTTCGTGGGGAAAATCGATAGCAATACATGAACAAGCACCGACATTGGCATATATTTCAGCTCCGTTATTGGCATTATTTCTATTGCCATCATTCCATTGGAGAGGAATCATAGCAATTCTTGGTTATTTTACCCTCGCTGTTGCTGCAATATTTATGTTTCATAAATCGCGGACGGGTCGTTTCTTAGCTGAAGCACCTACAAAAGAAATATTTAAGGAAATTCTTAATATTCCTTCCTTTTGGTTGATCGTAATTTTATTCAGCTTAGGAGTGGGAGGAAATATTGGTATTTACACAATGTTACCCCTCTACCTGACTGCAGAAAAAGGATTTGACTCTAATTGGGTTAATACAATAATCCCTTTGACCAGGGTGACCGGATTTGCAGTTTCCTTCATAGCCGGTTATTTAGCTGACCGATTTGGACACTGGAAGGTTCTAAAATGGATATTAATTGGATCAGGAGTTACCATAATTTTTCTTGGAATATTGCCTTCGTCTAAATTGATACCCATTCTATTTCTACAACCAATATGGGCAACTGCGTTCTTTCCACCCGTATTTACTGCTCTTTCCAGCCTGGTCTCGAATCAAAGGCGTAATTTCTTGGTGTCATTAGTAGTACCATTGGGATTCTTAGTTGGCAATGGGGGTGTGCCAAGCGCAATAGGATATTTTGGCCAGGCAGGAGTTTTTTGGCTGGGATTTACTTTATTGGGAATATTAACTATTGTTGCCGGGTTTTTAATCTTAAAAGTAATACCAAAACACCAATAGAATAATGTAAATAGCAAATCATCCCATTAGTATTTTGTCATTATAAAAAAATCAAGGACTCTTGATATTTTGAAATGATTGATCTTACTCTTGATTACACCATTTATCGATCGAAACTGCAAGAATTTTTGTTGCGGAAATTAAATTTTCTATCGGTAAGGATTCGTTCATTGCATGCATTTGAGCTGTTACACCAGGACCAAAAATAACTGTTGGTGTTTCTCCATAACCTATCAGGAAGCGCGTATCCGCTGCTGCCTTACGAGCGCTGATTATTGGGTTTTGCCCGGTAGCGACATTAAAGGATTCGACGAGAGTCTGAACAATCGGATGATCGATAGGAATTTCAGCACCTCGTGCAACAAGACCTTCGTTATAACTAACCACAGGAAGATTGTTACGCAGCCATGGATCTGCCATCGCTACAAGTTTTATCTGCTCCTCAAGTTGTTTTTGGACATCTTCAATCTCTTCATATGGCATGAGACCCAGGCTTCCTTTTAGGACACAATGTTCCGGTGTGATACTAGGGAAAGTACCCGAATGGAACATAGTGACCGCACATGGGAGTGCACCCCGGTTATCTGGGTAGAGAGGGTGTTTTAAGTCCTCAATCCGTATCTTTTCAAGATCTTCGACTGCCTGAACAATCTTATAACCTTTTTCAATTGCACTTATAGAATCATATCGAGCTGCTATACCAGAAGGTTTTCCTTTAACTTCAACCTTAAACCATAACCGTCCAATGCAAGCAGGCATAACTTCCATATCACTTGTCTCACAACAAATACCAGCTTGGGCTTTATAACCTCGAAGTATACAAGCTAATGTCCCCATTCCGGTTCTCTCTTCATCAATAGTATATTCCAAGATTATATCCCCTTGAGGTTTCCAGCCAATTTCAAGAAGTATTGCAACTGCCATGGTCATAGCTGCAATACCACCTTTCATGTCAGAGGAACCTCGCCCCCAAATAGAATCTGATCTAACATTTCCAGAAAATGGACCGTCGGACCACTGATCTATTGGGGCAACAGGTACTGTGTCAACATGTCCATTTAGTATTAATGATCTACCAGACCCAGTGCCTTTTAAAAAACCAACTACATTCTGTCTACCATCAAATGGAAAGTCAGGTTGAATAAAACCTGGATGCTTGCTCAAAACATCAATATCCGGCTCGAATTTATCTACTTTGAGACCTAATTGATTCAGTTTTTTTGAGATAAAATCCTGAATTTGAGCCTCTTTTCCGGTTTCACTGTCTATTTGTATAAGAGATTGTAAGAAAGAGATCACTTTTTCTCGACGCGCATCAACTGCATCACATATCCATTTGTTATTGTCCATATTATTATACAAACCTCCATACTGAGATAAAGCCATTAAGTTTTTTATGTAGGTGGCTTAAAATTCAAAAAATCTTATGAAGAAATATTTAATTGAATACTTATCTATAATTGTTCTGAGATATATGAAAACCTGAATTAATTTATCATATATACTTTTTATTGACAAGGTGAGTGATTAAACACGGGTTCTTATTGGAAATCTATTTCCAAAATCTAACAGCTTAGGGAAGAATCCTTAACTGGAAATCGGAGCTATTTGTAACCGAATTTTGTTATGAAAGAAAAACAGACAAAGCGTCTGTTTGCAATGGAAATGTTATTATTCTGAACACTAATTACCAAAAAGATTGAAATGAAATTTGATTGGTAAATACACTAGAATTATCTAAAAACCTCCATATATAGCCGGCTTTGGATGACATGTTCGCATGAAATTAAAATCCTCTGAACAAGAATAATTAATTATTAAAATTGTTTGGAGCTAAAACTTCGATCACCCTACAACTTTGGTTTTATCAAGATATGCGTCATTAATGCCTTGTCGATAAACCATATTTGGCATATTTTAACCGCAGGTAATTTGCGGTGTCTCATCATACGGCGGAGATATTGTTGGCTGTAACCGTTAAATAATGATGCATCTTTGACAGATATATGGTTATTCAGTATTTGAGGGGAAATTGCGTTGTTAAAAGAAATCATCCCGAACTCACCTTAAGGTGATGGGCAATTCCTCTAATTTACTCTGCTGCTCAAAGCGCAGCATTTCGAGAAAGTGCTCTACGCCTAATTGGTGTGGTTCGAGATGGATCCTGGTAGGTGACCCTGGCGTGATTCGAACACGCGACCTATTGCTCCGCAAGCAACCGCTCTAATCCACTGAGCTACAGGGCCATTTTGTTACCAAGCGTACGGATTTTATCCCATATAGTGGGGCTGGTCAAGAGATGCTTAACAGGGATGCACGACAGAAAGGCAGAGAGAGGCTTGAAAGGGAGATGCTTTGTGAAATCCAGTTCAACTCTGGTAGGAAGACACCTACTGGGGTGGGCAGTTGACCCTCATCGAACAGGTATCATTGGAACCGATAACAGAACCATTGGGTACCAATTGATCTCCAATGAGGGAATGACATGCTGACGCCTGACCACAGTCACTCCAACCGCCGCTGCCTCCTCCCAATTTCGTGAAAGTTACACCAGGAGTATAACATCCACAACTTGCCATGACAGGGATCAATGTAATGGTTGAAGTAGGTGTGTTAGTGCTGGTCATGGTGGCTGTACTCGTGATCGTACTTGTCAGGGTTGACATTTCCGGTATTGTGGGAGTCAGGGTGGGAGTCTTGGTTGGAATTAAGATAACCACCTTTCTCCTCAAACCTGCGTCCCATTTCGAATCGAAGGTCCCAGGAAGAAGCAGGAATTTCTTGGTTTCTCCGTTTAAGGGGTCCGGATCACTGTCCATGGCATCATCACCCCCCACATCTCTCGAGGCGAAGGTGAAATTCGTAGAAGGGCGGTAAACAATGAAATAAAAATATGCCCTCAGATCTGTGAATGAGTACTTGCCGTTTGCATCAGTGAGGGTGGCTGCCACCTGACCGCCCAGGAAATTGTACACTGTCACTGATATCCCGGAGACGCCTTCCTCTCCCGTGTCTTGAAGACCATTACCATTACCATCCAGCCAGACAAAGTCTCCTATGCTTCCCGGCTTGGTACCATAAATGATGGCAACCAGGATCAATACCAAAACTACCAATGCCAGAATAAATTGAAATAAGCGATTATTCATCTGAATCCCTCCGATTATAGTTACGCCTGACCACGCCCTGGGAATATTGTCTACTGTAATGAAGGACAAATAAATAATATATGATATTTCTTGAAAAGTCAATAATTTTTCTTTGTAGTCGTTAATAATTACACTCAAGTTCAACATTCATTTATCATTGATATATACCCACATTGAGATCTGATCGAAAATCCTGTTTCCATTCTGAATAATCCTGACAACCATCAGGTGATTTCATTCAGTTTGACCATAATATCCATAAAATAGACCAGTACAATTGTCTATGAAATTAAATTAATATAATGGGAAGTATAGGCAATTAGCTCGTTACAATATTGAAAATTGTAATATTGGTACTTGCATAATAAAAAAATATCGTGTATTATATGGATAGCAAACGTTTGGGTGCCCCCCTCACCCAGGCGTTTGCTGCTTTAACAACATACTCTTTTTCTTATTAATTCTGCCCCTGATTCGAGCGGGTAACCAGTTCAGGATGGAATATAATATCATAAATAAAATCCCAATCATACCCAGCAAGGAGAATTTTGTATGCCCCTCGACCTGACAGCCATTCGAGCACAATTTCCATCCCTGAACCGCAACGCCATTTTCCTGGATAACCCGGGCGGAACCCAGATCGCCAGGCAATCCCTTGAACGGATCACAAAATATCTGATGGTAAGCAATGCCAATCATGGAGGCGCATTTGCCACCAGCATGGCTTCTGACGCAGTCCTGGATGATGCCCACCAGGCGATGGCTGATTTTTACAATGCATCCAGTCCGGATGAGATCATCTTTGGCAACAACATGACTACTCTCACGCTGCATATCAGCCGATCGATCTCCCGCAACTGGCAAGCCGGAGATGAAATCGTGGTCACCCGCCTGGATCACGATGCAAATGTTACTCCGTGGGTGCTGGCAGCCCAGGATCGGGGCTGCAAGATCAATTGGGTGGATTTTGACGTTGAAGATGGTACTTTGAAACTGGATGAGCTGCAAAAAGCGCTCGACCGGAAGCCGCGCCTGCTGGCTGTTGGCTATGCCTCCAATTCGCTGGGAACCATCAATCCGATCGCAAAGATCATCCAGATGGCACATGCCACCAACACACAGGTCTATGTAGATGCTGTTCAATATGCACCCCATGGACCGATCGATGTACAGAAACTGGATTGTGATTACCTGGTCTCTTCCAGTTATAAATTCTTTGGAAACCACAGCGCCATTTTATTCGGAAAGCGCAACCTGCTGGAAGAATTGTTCGCTTACAAAGTCCGCCCTGCGCCTAACAGCCTGCCCGGAAAATTTGAAACCGGCACACAGAACCATGAGGGCATCGCTGGCGTTTTAGGTGTACTGGAATACTTTGAATGGGTTGGCGAGCAATTTGGCGGCGAATTCAGCGAAGCCTTGCTTGAACAGGGTTACACCGGGAGGAAATTGGTACTCAAGCAAGCCATGAACGCCATCCGGGCATATGAATTCGAGCTTAATCGTGCCTTGCTTTCAGCCCTGGAATCGATTCGTGGGTTAAGGTTATACGGCCTCACAGATCCTCTGCGCCTGGAAGAGCGAGTGGCAACTTTTTCTTTCAGGATCAAAGATATCCCTCCCCGCCTCCTGGCCGAGAAACTGGCTGCAGAAAACATTTATACCTGGGACGGCAATTATTATGCGCTCAATGTCAGTGAACGGCTAGGAGTGGAATCCAGCGGCGGGATGCTGCGGGTAGGGGCAACCCATTACAATACGCTGGAAGAAATAGACCACCTGAAAGTTGCCCTTTTAAAGATCAGTGCATGAACCCAACAGCCGGGGCAGTCATTTCTGCCTTTGAAAAACAATATAAAAGCCAACCACCCATCATGGTGCGCGCCCCAGGCAGGGTCAACCTTATCGGCGAACATACAGATTACAATGAGGGTCTAGTTCTGCCAATGGCTATCCACCATGCAGTCTGGATCGCTCTTCAGCCGAATTCAGATGCATGCGTGCGTTTGCATTCACTCGATTTTAACGAAACAATTTCCTTCTCCATTGACCTGCAATTGGAACCAGGTAAAAACTGGGTGGATTATATCAAAGGAACAACCTGGGCGCTTGGCCAACAAGGCTATGCGTTGCAGGGTTGGGACGGTGTCATGGCAGGGGATGTGCCCATCGGTGCTGGTTTATCCTCCTCGGCTGCGGTGGAAATGGCGGTGGCGCGTGCATTTGCATCTTCCTCCGGCTGGATCTGGGAGCCAACCCGCATGGCACAAGCCTGTCAACTAGCAGACAGAAATTGGGTCGGCATCCAATCCGGCATCATGGATCAGATGGTCTGCGCTGCAGCCAAGAAAGGACATGCCCTCAAGCTGGATTGTCGTACACTTGAAATTGAGCATATCGCTCTACCCTCCGATCTCCTGGTGGCGGTATTGGACACTTCCACGCGCCGTAAACTTGTGGATTCTGCATACGACCAGCGCGTCAACGAATGCCTGGCTGCAGCCCGCTTTTTTGGTAAGGCTTCGTTGCGGGACGTGGATGAAACGATATTCAACCAGCGCAAAGGAGATTTGAACGAGAAACTGACCCGTAGAGCCAGGCACGTATTCACTGAAAACCAGCGCGTCACTCAAGCCGTGAGTGCCATGCAAAATGATCGATCGGTGGAATTAGGGCAGATCCTGAATGCAAGCCATGCCAGCCTGCGGGATGATTATGAAGTCTCAAGCCCGGCACTTAACCAGATCGTGGAAAGCGCGTTGAAAGCACCTGGTTGCCTGGGAGCCCGCATGACCGGTGCCGGGTTTGGTGGTTGTGCCGTGGCCATCCTGCGCGCTGATTCGGCATCCGAATTCAGCGACAGGCTGATCGAAACCTACCGCCAGAAAAGTGGCTTGACAGCCAGTGTACACATCTGCTCAGCCGAGGCAGGTGCCAGCCAGGTCTGACACAACCACGATTTTACGTCGCAAAAATCAAGATCGGGGAGTTAGGGACGGGAAATCAGGTGCTGCTGAGATATCCAATTTTACTGGTGCTCGATCCGTTTGATAAGTTTATTGGACCTCTTCTATTGCAGCCTCTTCGCAGAAAATAATTGAATCAATTAATGGAATGGGTGGAAATTAACCTGGGAGAAAACACGGTGCAGTTTCTCATGCACAGGGCTTATCGAATCTTGGCAATATGTTCCTTAAAAGGATAAAGAAAACTACCACCATCAAGATGGTGGTAGTTTTCAATATTTCTGAACAGTATTATTTTACCGATGGAAAAGGTTAACGCCAGCCAGTGTCTGAGTTACTAAAGTCACTGTCAAGACCTCGCCGCGTGAAGGCTTTCACCCAGTAGTGATAAGTAGTGCCGGGAGTTGCGCTCCGATCAACAATTTGTGTACCCTTTGTCCGTCGAAATTCGACAGCATCGCCCACAACTGCGGTGGTACCACGGTACACTTTGTAATAAAATGCTTCGCTTGAAGCGTCCCAACTCACCAGGACCTTGTCGGCAAATGTCCCATCGCTTGCAACCAGATTTTCAGGTGCAGGCAGTCTACGCCAGCCTCTTTCGAAATGACCGAAGTCACTGCAGATCGCACCAGCGCAGGATTTCACCCAGTACTTGTAGTAAACGCCGGGTGTGGCTGTGGTGTCATCGAAGGCAGTGCCCACCGGGCTGTCCAACAGGGTTTTGATGAGCCCATTTAACTCGGAACGGTAAACTTCATACGAAGTTGCACCAGGGGCAGCGGTCCAAGTAATTTGAACTTTGTCGCTGAAAGTCCCGTCACTGGCTTGAAGATCTGTCGGAGAAAGCATGCCCATCCAACCTGTATCGCTGGCACTGAAGTCGCTGCAATCGGCAAAATAACAACCTTTAACCCAGTAATAATAGGTTACTCCAGGGGTTGCAGTGCGGTCTGCATAAGCTGTGCCATTCCTGCGAACAAGTTCGGTGGCATCTCCAGCAATTCCTGTGGTTCCGCGGTAAAGAATATATTTAGTTGCACCTCTGTAGGAGTCCCACGTCACCATGACCTTATTGGTGAAAGTCCCATCACTGGCAGTAACATTTCCCGTTACCAAGTTATACACCGAAGTGCAATCCATATCCGTGCACCAGGGAGTGTAATCCACATTGGTGCCGACCAGGGCACCGGTTCCCCCACCTACGAGGCCGGGACCGGAAGCATCTCCCCACCAGTTCTTTACAGCATTCGCAGTATACCCAAGGGCGACGGAGTCGGGATGAATGAGGACACCGTAAAAGGTGGTCCCTTCGAACCGGTTCATTATTACTTTCGCGGTATGCGAAGAAGGATCAGCTTCAAAAAAGATGGCAGCAACATCAGAACCTGCACCATTAACAGTTAAATTACTGAAGTTGTTGTGTGCAACAACCGGGTTGATAACATCGGTTTCAAGACCAATGGCATGCGTCCAGTTGCCATTCAAACCGGAGAAAGTGTTAAACGTTATCTCGGCTCCCGGGGCACCAGCCTTATTATTGATGATTATCCCATAAGCGCCTTTGGTCACGCTGGCAATATTGGTGAAGGTGTTGTCAAAGATCACCAGATCATTGCTTGGATCTGTGCTAACTGAATCGAGCACACTGATGGCACTGGCACTCTTGGCATTTGCATTGATATTGTTGAAGCTGTTGTGCGATATGTTGACCGAGTCGGCACCATTTTGGAACACAATCGAGTGAACGTTGCTGCTCAATGTCGGTGCGCCGACATTCTCGATCATGTTATAGCTGATAGCAGTATTACTTGAACTCGGAGGGATGGTGATGGCAGAGGTCTGCCCGGGGTTGGTGAAGGTGAACCCATTGATGGATACATTGCTGGCATTTACCGATACCAATCCTTGAATCGTAGTTTCGGCTGCATCCCCTGCTGTTCGTCCAGCTACGCCTACACCCGCTTGCGCACCTACCAGGTTGAGGGACTTGTTGATATTTATATTCTCAGCATAAGTTCCTGCTACCACGTTGAGGGTGCTGCCATTCACCAAGTCGATGCCTTCCTGGATGAGACTCGTTGCACCAGTCTGGGAACCAAGGGTGTGAACTGTATAAGAGGAAAAATCTGGTTGAAAACCAAGTGTAGCCAGATCTGTATCAGTTCCATTATCCAGCAATGGCGAGAAATCCACTGCACCAGAAATGTTACCTGCCACTGTGGTCGGATCCGAGCTTCCCCAATAGTTACTGGAAGCATCAATCGTTGCACTCGTCAAATTTTTGAGTCGCAGAAAACTGTTATTGCGAACTTGAACTCCAGTTACCGTCCCTGTACCTATGTTACGCATATATACTTGATATGGAGTTCCTGCCGGGCAATCGATAGTGTTTCCCTCGATCAGAACGGAATCCAAATTCGGGTTTGGCATGTCAACGTCATAGGCGTACATGTAAATAACCGGATAGGTATCTGAAGGGATACCGTCTATCAGGTTATTCTTGACGGTTAATCCAGATTCAGAACGCCTGGCGCTACTGAAGACGGCACCAATAAATGTTCCGTTCAAATGAATTATATTATCCTCGATGCTTGAATTTGAGGTGTTGGTCAACTCAAAACCAATATAACCAATATTATCAAGGATATTACCTTTTATCGTCCAACCTATATGGTCTCCCCATTTTGCCGGGTCAGCATTGTAATCATTACCTACTAATACACCATTGTATTCCAAATCATGGAAATAGTTATCCTGAACAGTGATATTTGAGGTACTACCAACCCAGGCTGAAATGGCGTTCCCGATCCCTGTATCATCGGAAGTGAAATTGCGCACCTCAAATCCCTGGATCGTCACGTTGGAGACTCCATTTTTAATGAGAAAAGCATCACCAGGAGCAGAGCCTCCATCTATGATGGGGGCAAATGCTCCAGAACCCGGGGCTGTATCCCCTGGGTCACCAAGGATTGTCACAGAACGATCGATTTTGATTTCACCAGCATACGTCCCTGGACACACGTTGATCGTGTCACCTGCTGTGGCTATATCGATGGCATTCTGGATGGTGCTCTCCGGGGGGGCAACATACAAATTCCCTGCCACCCAGTAAACAGCTCCATATGTGGTGTCGTCAACACCATGCCAGACGCGTTCTTCGATCTGGCAATTGGTTGCCTCGGAAAAGGTTACACCTGTCAGGTCAAAATTCAGAGCAGTAAAATTGATGACCTCATATCCAGAATAGAGCGGTGCTGTGGATGGTCCGATCGCTTCAGAGCCGACTGTAACAGCAGTTGCACTGTCAACATACAAGTTCTGATCATTATCATGGATCGAGTTGCCTCCGGTCATGGAGACTGCTCCTGCCTGGTACAACAGGATACCCGCAGCACCCCAATCCCAGGCACTGCCATCCAGATGGAAGCTGTTCCCTGAAACCGCGTTTCCAGTCAAAGTGGCGGTTGCACCACGGCTGACCTGGATACCATTTTGGGCAGTGACATCCGTTGTCCCTGCACCAGTCACCGTATTACCAGTGATGGTGGCAGAAGAACCGGTGTTATCAACCACAATGCCACCCTTTTGATAACCTGTAACAATATTATTTTCAATGGTCGCTGTTCCGGTCGTAGTCCAGGCATTGCGACCTACCAGGATGGCAATGCCGTTTTGGCATCCGCTGAATACTGAATCTCGCACATCCGCAATGGTGTTGTCATGAATATTGGCATCTGCACCTCCAGAGACAAGGATGCCCGTAGCAATACTGCCGCAAGCCGCAGGTCCGGGTCCGGTGACCGTAAAACCGGTGAATTCCGAGGTCACACCAGCGCCATCAAAACGCACGATGTAAGAGGTCTGATTACTGGAAGCTGGCAGGGTAGCAGGAGCTTCAATAATACTGGAACCTGCGCCATCACCAAACAAGCTTAAACTTTTAGTTACGGTAACTTGTTCTGTGAAGGTTCCTGCGCCCACATTAACCGTACCTCCAGAAACGACAGCATCAATACCCTCCTGGATCGTGGCAAAACAATCGACTCCCAGAGCATGGCCGGTACAGGTGCTGGTACCATCCACCCAAACGACTGCAGGTCCTACTACAGCTAAAGCTGCCTGCATTGGTATTGCCAGGCTGATAGCCATAGCCAGGAATAGAATTGCGTAGAATAAAAATCGTATCTTACTGGATCGTTCTCTCATTTTTTTCTCCTCATATGATTAGGTCGATTAGAATATGGTTTGTTCATGAACTGAATATCTCTTGATCAAGAACCCTTTCTTCATCTGTTTTTTCCTATAGTCATTCCTCCTTGATCCAACTAATGCTATGAAAAAATAATATTTTAAAATCTCTCAGCCAGGTTAATTGAGCCTGTAACCCTGGAACTTGATGGCAATGAATTTTTCACCATTGGGGTGAGACTCATTTCTAACCACATTTCCTTTTGTCACCATGTTGATCCCACTCCATTCTGTCGAATCGGGTGAAAGGGAGACCCGCACATGGACCTCGGTATCCTTTTTTACAGATCGATTGAGCTCCAACAGGAATCCCTGGGCGCTTAGATTGGCAACCCTTGCTTCTTCAACAAATTCCTTTCCGCGTGAATCCTTGAATTGCACAATCGCAGGGAAATCACAGCTTATCCTGGATTTCTTTCTCTTTTCCGGACGACTAATAACATTATCCAATTGCACCAATTCGGACCCAGGTTCCATAACAATTACCTCCTTTCACCAGGCAGGGTTTCCAAACCATTGCATTATATTGATAACCTTTTGAGAGCACATCTGAGGTTTGGATAAAAATACCACTCACAATGGATAATTAATTTGACCTGGAAATAACTCATTCCGATAATTATCCAGGCACATTTGTGCCACCTGGTTTGTCCCAGTTATTTAAAAAGGTGCGGATCGTCGCTGAGAGGACAGTTTTCCCCAGGCAGGTTGAGTACGTTGGTTTTGCATTTGGTGAATCAAAAAACCCGTGCTCAAAGTTCACTATGAGCTCAGGTTTTATTAGTTATTCCCAGGGGTGGATGGCAGTAAGCTTTACCAAGAACAGGCGGTTTGAAATTCGTTATCTCTTATCCCGTTCACCTATTGCTTCCCCCGGTTCGGTTAGACCAGTTTATGGTTGTGGGCAAATACAAGCAATTCCAACCTATCTGTAACACCCAGTTTCCGGTAGATCGAGGTAAGGTAATGCCGTACCGTTGAGGCGGAGATGCACAACTCATCTGCAATTTGCTTATTCTTCATACCCAGCCCGATCGATCGAATGATCTCGAGCTCACGCGGCACCAGCAGGGCTATACGCTGTAAATCCGGATCATTCCTCTGGGCAGATTCCTTTCGTAATGTTGTTGCTACAATCGATGCCATTAAGGTGCGGTCGAACCAAACCTCCCCGCTATGCACCTTGCGGATCGCTTTAAAAAGTATTTCCGGTGATTGGTCTTTTGAGACAATTCCCTTGATCCCCAGCTTTACCGCTTGAATGTGCAAATTATGGTCTTTTACGCGTGTCACCAGGATGATCCTGGATTGTTTGCAGACCTTCACCACATTTTCAAGATGTTCAAGAGTGCAGCCTCTTTCGGGATCATACTCATACAGGATGATATCCGACTCAATGTTGGAAACCTGATTGGCAACGTGGTCCGGATTTTCAATATCGGCAACGATCTTCAAATCCATTTGTTCTTCAATGAGTGAGCGTATCCCAGCCCGTACAAGGTTACAGCTATCCAGCAGAATGATCCGGATCGGTTCTTTGTGATCATTGATCATGTATGGGACTCCCCTTTCATTAACAGCCATTTGTGATGGCTTAATATCCAATTGAAGACTAAAATCAATCAGATTAACTTGGGTTATTTGATCCATCCAAGCTCCAATTTTCCCATCTCCTGGGATGGTGATCGTGCAAACCGACACCATCAGGTTTTGATGATTTACGATCGAAAGGTTTTTCGGTCATGAATTTGTCCGCCCAACGACCTAATATATTTCCGGGTTATGATTATCTTTCTATTTCCAGGTAATGATTTTTTGAACATCGACTCTTAAGCCTCACTATAAGTCCACGATCTGGAATGATTGAGAGTTTTCCCAGAAGACTCAATCAATTGTCAGTATAAGGAAAAAATTATTTAAAGTCAATACCCACCAGTGGGGGATAACATCCTTATTGTACCTACATCTGGCAGATCCACTCGAGTAACTGAACCCAGCGTGCTATAATTCCTGAAACATGAAATAAATATCACACGAATCCAAAAGCCTCCGGTTTTGGAAGGGTTTAAGGAGACCATGATGACCGATCGTGAACAAAATGACCTTCTGCGAAGATCGCTGCAGGAATGGGAACAGAATCAGCTTAAAAAGACTCTGGATAGCTTCCCGGAACGGCAAGAGGAATTCATCACCACCTCCTCCGAACCGATCAACCGTCTTTATACACCTCTTGACCTGGAAAATAACGATTATAAGCGCGACCTGGGCTTGCCGGGAGAATATCCGTATACGCGCGGCATCCACCCAAGCATGCACCGCGGCAAACTATGGACCATGCGAATGTTCGCCGGGTTTGGCACCGCCGAAGAGACCAACCTCCGTTTCAAATATCTGCTCGAGCAGGGTCAGACCGGGTTATCGATCGCCTTTGACCTGGCCACCCTGATGGGTTACGACACGGATGCTCCTGCAGCCCTGGGGGAATTCGGAAAATGCGGTGTTGCCATATCCTCCCTGAAAGATATGGAGATCCTGCTGGAGGGCATCCCGCTGGAGAAAGTCTCCACCAGCATGACCATCAACTCACCGGCTGCCATCATCTGGGCCATGTATATTGCCGCTGCTGAAAAACAAGGCGTGCGACCCGACCAATTGCGCGGCACGATCCAGAATGACATTCTGAAAGAATACATCGCCCAGAAGGAATACATTTTTCCGCCCGAGCCTTCCATGCGACTGGTGGTTGATACCATCGAATTTGGCTCCACAAGCGTGCCGCTTTGGAATACCATCTCGATCTCCGGATACCACATCCGTGAAGCAGGATCCACAGCCGCCCAGGAACTGGCTTTTACCCTGGCAGATGGCATGGAGTATGTACGCTGGGCTTTGCAGCGCGGGCTGGATATTGACGACTTTGCCCCGCGACTTTCCTACTTTTTCAATGCCCATAATGACTTTTTTGAAGAGATCGCCAAGTACCGCGCCGCCCGCCGCATCTGGGCGCGTGAAATGAGGGAAACCTTTGGCGCTAAAAACCCACGCTCCTGGCTGATGCGCTTCCACACCCAGACAGCCGGTGCTTCCCTGACAGCCCAGCAGCCCGAGATCAACGTGGTGCGGGTTGCCCTGCAAGCCCTGTCCGCCGTGCTGGGAGGGACACAATCCCTGCACACCAACAGCCGGGACGAAGCCCTGGCGCTGCCATCCGAAGATGCAGCCACCATCGCCCTGCGCACCCAGCAGATCATCGCCGAGGAAAGCGGGGTGACCAACACCATCGATCCACTGGGCGGTTCCTACTTTGTGGAGGCTCAGACTGACCGAATGGAGAAGCAGGTCTACGATTATTTCCGCCGCATTCACGATCTGGGCGGCGTGCTGCCTGCCATTGATAAAGGTTTCTTCCAGAGCGAAATATCTGATTCCGCCTACCGCTACCAGCGCGAGATCGACCAGAACATCCGAAGGGTGGTGGGTGTGAATGCGTATGCCGAGGACAAACCGTTTAAAATTCCACTGCTGATCATGGACCCGCAGGGTTACGAACGCCAGGTGAGCCGCCTGGAGCAAACCCGCAAGGAACGGGACAACGGGCGCGTCGGTCAGACCCTTGATAGACTTCGAATCGCCTGCCAGGGTACAGAGAACAGCATGCCCCATATCCTGGAGACTGTGCGCGCCTACGCCACCCTGGGAGAGATCGTGGACGTCATGAGAGAGGTCTTCGGTGGTTACGAAGAACCAACCTGGATATAGATATGAACATCAGCATGCAACCGATAGGATTTATCTATTCACCCTTTACAGAAAAATCGGAAACCCCGATCCAGGCTGTACGCTCGCAAGCTTTAGGCAGAGTGGAAGTAAACCTGGAATTTTCTGAGGGGTTAAAAGACATTGAAGGATTCTCGCACATCATCCTGTTATACGTTTTTCATGAATCCAATGGTTATGAATTGAGGATCAAACCTTATTTGGATGACCAACTGCGCGGCTTGTTTGCCACACGTTACCCATACCGCCCCAACCCGATCGGCATTTCGGTGGTGCGGTTGTTGAAACATGAAGGCAATCACCTTGAGATAGAAGGTGTGGATGTATTGAACGGCACCCCCCTGCTGGATATAAAACCCTACGTGGAAGATTTTGATGTCAGGATCAATACACGCAAAGGCTGGTATGAAACCAGGAGCAAAGTCTAAAGGATTGATTCGTAAATCCATTTGATCCTTTTGTGTTCCGTGTGGTATAGAGGAAGTTATGTCTAAACCCATCATTCAGTCAATTCCCCAAATATCTCTTCCGTGGGCTTTTGGAATCTGGCGAAGCCATCTGACAGATATTCTCCTGGTTGCTTTCCCCCAAAAAATCAAATCAATCCGCAGGATTCCAGAAAAAAACTTATTTCCACCAATCAAACTTTTGAAGAAATAATCATAGATGATGAGCCATTTGCCAAACCATTTGCCAACCAGTTGTTAGAAGTAATATCAGGTTACCAGGGAGAAGAATTCATGCATCCAAACACATCCATTCTACTGGTTGACGATGAAACCGCCATCACAGAAAACCTGGCGTCCTTCCTCAAGAGATCAGGTTTCTCTGTGATGGTTGCATCCAATGGTGAAGAAGCCTTGTCAAAGATTTCATCAGATCATCCGGACCTGCTTGTGATGGATGTTCTGATGCCCCGTATGGACGGTCGTGAAGTGTTGCGTCAGATGCGCCTAAGCGGTGATTGGACTCCCATCATCCTGTTAACCCAGGTTGGCGAAGCCAGTGAGCGCGCCATGGCATTGGAGGAAGGAGCGGATGATTATCTCAACAAACCTTTCGATCCACATGAATTGGTGGCTCGTATCCGGGCGGTATTACGACGTGCCCTTTCAGGACAACCGCCTCTTTCAGCAGCCATTCGTTTGACCTGTGACAGATTAATCCTGGACCGAACTTCCCATCGACTCTGGTTGGATAAAACCGAGCTGGCATTAACCCCCAAATCCTTCATGCTTCTTGAATACATGATGACACATCCAGATGAGCTGGTCTCGCGTGAGCGCTTGTTGGATGTGGTTTGGGGTTGGGACTACCCTGTTGGAACACGAGCAGTGGACACGCGGATCTCTGAATTGCGCCGGGTTTTGGATGATGAGCCAAGCCAACCCAGGTATATTGAAACCATCCCCAGTCAGGGTTACCGGTTCGTTGGCAAGGTGGAAAGAAATCCATGAAACGCTGGTATTGGTTGGTCATCCTGGCACCTGCAGTCATCGGAGTAGGATTGTCATTGTTTTTTTTCAAGTCTTTCAATTTAAGTCATGACCACATTGTTTACTTGCGGATTGACTTAGGCAGCTTGTCAATCCTTTGTGGAGTTGGACTCTCCGGGTTGGTTGGACTGGTTTTCGCCCTGGTGAATTGGTCCAGACAAATTCACCGACAGGCTAATTCTGCTGCAGTTGAAGATCGACGTCACTTCCTACGCCGCCTGGATCACGAACTAAAGAACCCACTTACGGCTATCCGGGCTGGATTGGTCAACCTGGCTGAGTTGCCTCCCGGTCAATCTCATCAGAACGCGCTGGAGAGTGTTGAAGCCCAGGTCCTGCGACTAAGCCGCCTATCGACTGATCTACGCAAGCTGGCTGAGCTGGAGGTGCGGCTTGTGGAGCATTCACCTGTGGATATACCAGCTCTGATGCAGGAGGCTTTCAGAATGGCAAAGGATCAGCCTGGGGCAACAGACAGGCATCTGAACTTAAGCATTCCCCAGGCTCCATGGCCTCTGCCAAATGTCCGGGGTGACTCAGACCTGTTGATGCTGGCGATCCATAATTTACTGGAAAACGCTCTGAAATTCAGCCGCCCGGGTGATAGATTGGAGTTACGCGCCTTCGAGGATGGGTCTGAAATTGTCATTGAAGTAGCAGATACCGGCCCTGGAATCCCCGAGAAAGAACAGCCGTATGTTTGGGATGAACTCTTCCGCGGTGAAGCAAGTCGCGGTATCCAGGGTAGCGGACTGGGACTGGCGCTCGTGAGGGCTATTGCTGAACGACACAAGGGTCGAGTTAACCTGCGCAGCCGCCTGGGGCAGGGGACTGTCGTTAGCTTGCGTCTTCCAGTTGGACGATAATAACAGATCACAGATTGGACACATCGTGTTACGAAAACATAATCGTCCTGCCATCCCGGTGTGACATTCTTATCTTAGAATTGGATGTATACCTAATCCAGTTCAGGAGGCACTATGAGAACCAAAACTTTATTCACAATTTTCATCATCCTATTAATGACAGCCTGCAATGGCATAATTGAAATTGGAATTGAACATTCACCTCAGCCAGCTGGTTCTGAAATCGTACCAGGCCAGCCCGAGATGATTACCCAGACCCTAGAGACTAGCCCCCAGCCTTCAGCAACCACCCAGATTTCAGGTCCTTTGTCTGTAAAAATTTTTCTGATCGCTGTGGGCGATAATGGAATATCAGGTAATATGGTCGGCTGTGGTGATAGTGTTATCCCTGTGGATGTCGAAATCGTGCCCACCACAGGTGTTTTAAATGCTGCGTTGGTGGAATTGCTCTCACTCAAAGACCAATTCTACGGTCAGTCCGGCCTTTACAATTCCCTATACCAGTCGGATTTGGAGGTGGAAAGCGTCAGAATCGACGGTGGCAAGGCTAGTGTTTATCTTACAGGTACCTTATTGATGGGAGGTGAATGTGACTCACCCCGCGTGCAAGCTCAGATCGAGCAAACCATCCTGCAATTCGCGAACGTAAGCGAGGCAGCCATTTATATCAACGGTAAATCCCTTGCGGATGTCCTGTCGCTTAAGTAAATAGAACCTTGCAGAAATTAACCTGTTGTGGTTTTTCACCCACAAAGAGGATGAGGAGAGTTTTTCAATCCTAAAAATAGCAGGTTCACTAAGGTTCGCAAGTTGGTTTTTTTTATTGTTGAAATAGCTATATCCTGGAAATGAGAGAATTTACTATAAATAGCTCTTCAAAGCTGGTGGAATTCAGCCATCCGTTAAGGTTTGATCGAACATAACCACCGGTTCATCGACATTTGAATTCCATTTCCAAAATAGTAATAATGGTTTCAACACTTTTTTACAGATGAATTGGTTTGCTGGTTTATAGATCCTTGACTACTTAAGAAAAGGAAATCCCGAAGTCGAAACCAGACTTCGGGATTCTGTATACATACTAGCTGGAAGGTTCAGTGTGCCAGTTGGCGGGCCATTTCATAATATTCCATATTGGCTGCGCGCTGGTGGCTCATGACCTGCTCGAGCTGGATAACATCCACAACACGACCGTTTAATCCCACCATGGCATCCGTTTTACCTTCCAGGAGAGCGTTAACAGCCGCAGACCCCAAGCGGGCTGCCAGGAGACGGTCAAAAGCGGTCGGTCCGCCACCACGCTGAATGTGCCCCAATATGGAAACGCGCGTTTTGAAACCCACGTCCATGGCATCAATGGCACGCGAAAGCTCATTGATCTTGATGTTGGCGCCTTCAGCGACGATGACAATGGCATGTGATTTGCCACGCCGGTAGGCTTCTTCCAAAGTTGAGGCGATCTCCTCGACAGTGGTAGGCACTTCCGGTATCATGACGATCTCAGCACCACAAACGATGCCTGCCATGACTGCCAGATAACCGCAACCGCGCCCCATGGTTTCTATTAGAAAAGCCCGGCTGTGGGAGGAGGCCGTATCGCGCAATTTATCGACCGCATCCATAATGGTGTTCATGGCTGTATCCACACCAATGGCCATATTGGTGCCCCAGATATCGTTGTCTATACTGGCAGGGATACCGATCACCTTGATGCCCTGTTCAGCCAGGGCATGTGCCCCGCGCATGGAACCTTCGCCGCCAATGACGATCAGCCCATCCATGCCTGCCAGGCTCATGTTACGGATGGCTTCGCGCTGGAAGGATTTTTCAAAGAAGCGCTGGCTGCGACGGGTTTGAAGAATGGTGCCACCGCGCTGTAAAATGGAGCCGACGTCACGCGCACCCATCGGGTGGTATTCTCCATTGATCAAGCCTTCATACCCGCTCATAACTCCAAGTACCTTGGCTTCATGGAACATGGCGGTGCGCACCACAGCCCGAATGGTTGCGTTCATACCTGGCGAATCCCCACCCGAGGTGAGCACTCCCATTGTAAAATTCTTTTTCTTCATAACCTACCTCTGCTTGATCTGAAACGTGTCAAAATCGCGTGCCACAACCGCCTCCGGAAAAACCGCCTGAGCCTCAGCCAGTACATCCTTCTCGCGGTAGCGACGGGAAATATGGGTCAGGAAAAGTTGCTTTACCCCGGCTTTGAGCGCCAATTCTGCCGCCTGCCGGGCAGTCAGATGCGAATACTCTTGCGCCATTTCCGATTCTTCTTCAAGATAGGTGGATTCGATCACCAATCCATCCGCATTTTGGCAGAATTCCAGCAGGTTGTCGGTGCGGCCTGTATCCCCGATGTGAACAAAGCGAGTGCCAGGTTTTACGTCACCAAGCACATCCTCGGGGGAGATGCGGTTGCCATCCGGCAGGGTGATCGTCAGCCCGTTGACCAGGTCACGACGTTGGGGACCTATTGGCACGCCAAAGGCTTCCGCCTTCTCAGGAAGAAATGGGCGGCGTGCTTTTTCCTCGAATAAAAAGCCAAAGCAATCCGCTCCGCGGTGATGAACAGGGAAAGCGCTGATCGTAAAATCATCAACTTCAAAAAAAACACCTGCAGAAAGCTCATGCAGCTTAATGGGCATGGGCGCTTTAGCGCCGCGCAAGACCACCCCGTAGAGCAGATCGTGAATGCGTTCGAGGGCATATTTTCCAGCATAGATATTGAGATCATCGATCGCTTCCCAACGTGAGAAGGTGGAAAGCAACCCACCCAACCCCAGGATGTGATCCAGGTGCCCGTGGGTGATCAGGATGTGGTTAAGATTTTTAAAACCCAGGCCGGATTGCAAAATCTGGCGCTGGGTGCCCTCACCGCAATCAATGAGAAAGCGATACTCATCGTGTTTGAGCATTTGGGCTGAAAGCCCACGTCGAACCGAGGGAGCAGACGCTGATGTGCCTAAGAAAACGATTTCAAACAACAGTTAATCCTTTACAATAAATTTCCTCTATTTTACCCCATTCAAGCAGAGGAACTGACCCTGCTGGATGAACAAAATGTAACTGAGATTCCACTCACTCAACCTATAAGTCAAATTTACTGCTCAGGTATGTCACCCTCCCGAAGGACGCCGGGACGGTGTGAGGGAGCGAATTTGGCGACCGAATGGACTCCTGCACTGCCAGGAGATCCTCACCTGCACTTGCATGCAGGTGCAAGTGTCACTCCGTTCAGGATGACAGTCGAATTCGTATTGTCTCGATGAAAGTTAGCATGGCTGAGCAATTACAAGTCATACAATAATTCTCCTTTGGACTACCTTAAAAAAACAGTGGAATGTCATTTCTCCCGAGAGCTGCCGCACCCTGGCAGACTCATAACCCGCAATGGGATAGCGGGAGATGGGAGTGAAGCGGAATTTTTCTGTGCATAGACCATTTGTGCTATAATATTTCAACTAAAGGAACTGCAGACATGGCCTCCTCCCAAAGAAAAAAAACTACCACTCGCAAACCGGCGCCCAGGAAAAAGAGCACGACACGGGCTGCGACCAAAAAAACCAGCTCCTCACGCCCATCCAGTTCACGCGCCTCCCAAAAAAGATCCCAAACCCCAATTTCCATCCTGCCCAACGGTATTTCCCCGGAACGCAAGATCGACATCCTGGGGATCGCCCTGGCTCTGGTGGGTCTGTTGACTGTATTCAGCCTGTTCTCAGCCGAACCACTCGGGCTGGGCGGCTCGTGGCTGGGTACGCTGGAAGCCGGCTTCGGTTGGGGCATGTATATCCTGCCCGTCGCTTTGAGTGTGATCGGCATCTGGTTGGTGGCTCGCAATGTGGACTATCTTCCAAAGCTCTCGGTGGAACGGATCACGGGTTTCATCCTGTTATTCTTCAACCTGCTGGTGGTATTCCAGGGCTTATCGGGATCTGTGACCGGCAGCGCAGGTGGTTATGCCGGCAAAGTACTCCTGCAAACCCTGCTGAATCTGCTGGGAGGCGTTGGCGCTTTCATCCTGGTGGTAGCCTGGCTGTTGATCTCCCTGACCATGAGCCTGGATATCTCCATCCAGGAGCTATTCCAATGGAGTGCTCCCATTATCAGGCGGTTACAACAGAGATTGCAGAACCGATCCACAGCAACACCATCCACAACAACACTTTACTCAACACCTGAGACTTTGCAGGATAACTTTACCCCGCTGCAACGCATACCCGAGCAACCGCATATCAGCGCACCTGCCACGGGGGTGGTCATCAAGAGCGGTGTCATCAGCTCCAGCAATGTACCTTGGGTGCTGCCACAGGTAAAAGACATCCTCGAGGTGGGAATCACTCCCGCCATTAATCAAGAATATCTTCAAAAGCGCGCCCGCCTGATCGAAGAAACGCTGGCCTCCTTTGGAGCACCCAGCCAGGTGGTCGAGATCAGCAATGGACCCAGTATCACCCAATTTGGCGTCGAACCCCTGTATGTTGAAACCCGCACCGGGCGCACACGGGTACGCGTCAGCAAGATCGTCTCACTGACAGATGATCTGGCGCTGGCTCTGGCAGCCCCGCGCATCCGCATCCAGGCACCTGTTCCCGGGCGCAGCTACATCGGCATTGAAGTCCCCAACGAAGAGATGTCCATGGTCATGCTGCGCGACGTTCTGGAAAGCGAGCAATTCAAACGCATTCGCTCCACACTGCGCTTTGCACTCGGCAAGGGGGTAGCCGGGCATCCGTTGGTGGCAGACCTGGCCTCCATGCCACATCTGCTGATCGCCGGCACGACCGGATCCGGCAAGTCGGTGTGCGTCAATTCCATCCTGACCTGTCTGCTGCTCAACAATACTCCGGATGACATGCGCATGGTTTTGATCGACCCCAAGCGCGTCGAGCTGACCGGTTACAACGGCATTCCCCACCTGCTTTCCCCGGTGGTGGTAGAGATGGATCGCGTGGTTGGTGCCCTGCAATGGATGACGCGCGAGATGGACAGCCGTTATCACAAATTCGCCGAGGTGGGCGCCCGCAACATCCAGGATTACAACACCCGCCTGGCATCCCAGGGCAACGTGCCGAAAATGGGTACTATCGTGGTAGTGATCGATGAATTGGCTGACCTGATGATGATCGCACCGGATGAATCCGAACGCACGATCACACGCCTGGCACAACTGGCACGCGCCACCGGCATCCACCTGGTGATCGCCACCCAACGCCCGTCTGTGGATGTGGTGACCGGTTTGATCAAAGCCAATTTCCCGGCTCGCATCGCCTTCGCGGTAGCCTCCGGGATTGATTCGCGCGTCATACTGGATCACCCCGGGGCGGAACGCCTGCTGGGGCGCGGTGATATGCTCTTCCAGGCGCCGGATTCAGCCTCACCTGTGCGGGTGCAGGGTGTATTCGTCTCGGATACAGAGACCCAACGTCTGACGCATTTCTGGCGCGACCAGGCTGGGGCAGTCAGCCCGATGGTGGCGGTAAGTGCCTCCGGTCCGGTAGATGCCCCGGCTTATGGCGGTGTTCCCCTCAAACAGGGTGCCATGTTCGAGGATATGTCTCCGGTGGAGAAAGGGGATGCACTTCTGGAGGATGCCATCGAACTGGTGCGGCGCGAAGGGAGGGCTTCGGTCTCCATGCTGCAACGCAGGCTGCGGATCGGCTACACACGTGCCGCCCGCCTGGTGGACAGCATGGAGGATAGCGGCATCATCAGTCCTCCGCAACCCGGCAGCCAGGTGCGCGAGGTATTGGATTACGGTCAGACCATCCCCCCTGTTGAAGATGGGATGTAGTGGGATGGATCATAGACGATGGACTGTGGACGATGGGTGGAACCATAATGAACCTGAAACCATCCAACCTTAAACGCCAGCGAATTGCCTTGCCGGATTATGTAAAACAAGCCCTGGATGGGAAAGATCTCTTGCAGGCTTATTTGTCCCGCCCAGCGTACCAACAAAACGATTACCTATCCTGGATCGAGCGTGCCAAACGCCCGGAAACTGTGCAAAAACGGCTGAACCAGATGCTGGCTGAATTGGAACAGGGCGGCGTTTATATGAATATGAAACACCAGCCATCCGCAAGGAAATAAGAGGCGACAATTAACAATAACCCCCAACCCCCTCTCAACCAGATCCTGGCAGGAGACTGCGTGGAAGTGATGAACGGACTTCCTGCAGCTTCGGTGGACCTGGTCTTTGCCGACCCGCCCTATAACCTGCAATTGAAACGTACCCTGTGGCGTCCGGATCTGAGCCGCGTGGATGCAGTAACTGATGAGTGGGATCAATTTGAGGGTTTTGCAGAATATGACCACTTTACGCGTGCCTGGCTGACAGCCTGCCGTAGGGTGTTAAAAGAGACTGGCACGTTGTGGGTGATCGGTTCGTACCATAACATCTACCGGGTTGGTGCTGTGCTGATGGACTTGGGCTTCTGGATATTGAACGATATTGTCTGGATCAAGACCAATCCCATGCCCAATTTCCACGGGATGCGCTTCACCAACGCCCACGAAACCCTGTTGTGGGCACAGAAAGTAAGGGGAGCTCACTATACCTTTAATTATCAAACCATGAAATCATTAAATGAAGACCTGCAAATGCGCAGTGATTGGGAGCTGCCTCTCTGTAAAGGTCCCGAACGTGTCCGATTAAATGGTGAAAAAGCCCATTCCACCCAAAAACCGGAAGCACTTCTTTACAGAGTGCTGTCTTCCAGTTCCAAACCAGGGGATGTTGTCCTGGATCCCTTCTTTGGCAGCGGAACGACGGGTGTGGTTGCCAAAAAACTGCACCGCAACTGGATCGGAATAGAACAGGACAAGGAATATTTCGAACTTGCCCGCCAGCGAATTGATGCCACCCCGGCAGGCGAGTATTCGGAAGATGCATTCATCAGCCCTTCCAAACGGCAACGTCCACGCGTCTCGTTTGGAACCTTGCTGCAAAATGGTTATGTGCAGGTTGGGCAGGAACTCTATTTTAATAAAACCGACCAGGTCGCCATCATCCTGGCAGATGGGCGTTTACGACTGGGCGAAAAGACTGGCTCGATCCACACCCTCGGGCGCGAATTGCTGGGAGCACCCTGTAATGGCTGGGAATACTGGTTCCATATGGAGGAGTTCAGCGGAGAAAAATTCCCCTTGAATGATCTGCGTGAGAAATACCTGAAAAAGGCAAAGGAAGGCTGAACTTACTTTTTGAAATCCTGCACGCCTGCTTCCATGTGTTCGGCAGTCAGCAACACCATCCTGCCAGATGTAAAATTCTGAAGGAATTGACCAGCCTCCTGACCGGCCTTGGATTGGAGTGCCACCTCGAGAGCATCGCGTGAATCAAAGAGCAATTCATGGATGCGGGTATACTGCCTACCGTCCACTGAATGAACCACCTGCTGCACACTGCTTACGATCTCTTTCCTCAGTCGTGGCATTTTTTCAGCCAAACTCATAAATGTCTGCCAGTTTTCCTGAAATTCCATTTCGTTGAGGGGTTGTTCAAATAAGACCACCAATTTGTACATACTTCTCCTGTGCCCGTGCAGCCTGTCAACCTTGTGAGCTTGCGTTGTCTCACTACTGAATTATACGTGGATTTCCGGGAATTTCAAATTCATGCGCTGGCGCTGATTTTATTAGAAAACAACATTTGGTCCAAGTAAAACAGGAATAATCATTCCCTCCCTAACTCTCATAATTTTACGAAACCAGTGCTTTTATGGTATTATGCTCATCATCCTTAATAATGATCGGCTCGATAAGCTGTTCAACCAATCAACCATACCTACCTTAAAGAGAAGATTTACAGGAAATATTATGGAAGAAAACAACAAGATCACCATCATTGAAGGTCCACCTCCCATATTCGAACCCGTTCAGGATGGTTGGGCACTTGGTTTGGGTGAAAGCCCGCACTACAGCGTAACCGTTATGACCCGACTGCGCACGTTCAACGGTCCTGCCCTGGTCGAGCGTTGTTATCGCGCCTGGAATGGTGGCGACCCCATGCATTTGCATTATCGAAATGATATCGGTATGGAACAGAAAGCACCCATCGTAGCGGTGCGCGCCATGGATTCACCGGATGGTCATATGCTCCTGCTGTGGCTCAACCTGGACAGCGAGAAGGTGGAATACGAATTTGACACCAATGACGATGATGATCTGGATGACAACCCGGATAACCTCAACTAAAGCTGGATAATTAATGCCCACAATTTTGTCTGATCTTCAAGCCGGAGTGCTCACCCTGACAGTGCAGCGTCCACCAGTCAATGCGCTGAACATGGAGACCATCACCGAATTGTTGATGGCTTTAAAGGATGCCACCCGCAATAAAGCCGTGCGCTGTATCCTGCTGACCGGTTCGCAGGGTGTGTTTTCCGCCGGTCATGACATCCATGAGATGCTGGCGGCACAGGGTCAGAAAATTTCCTATCGCCTTCATCTGCAGGAATCTTACAATCCCCTAATTCTACAGATCCGCCAGATCGACAAACCTGTCATCGCTGTTATCAATGGACCAGTGGCAGGCGCGGGACTGGGCATCGCCCTGGCTTGTGACCTGCGCATGGCAGCAGACAATGCTCGTTTTACGGTCGGGTTTGCAGGAATTGGACTGGCGCCGGATTCAGGCATCTCGCTCTTCCTTCCGGTATTGATAGGTCTGGCGCGCGCCACCGAACTGGCTTTCAGCAACGCCACCATCCCCGCCACCCAGGCACTGGAATGGGGTCTTATCAACCGCCTGGTACCTGCAGAAGAATTGGCTTCCGAAAGTGCAACCCTGGCAGGGTTGCTGGCAAATGGACCCGTGGAAGCGTTTGGACTGGCAAAGCGCGCCTTCAACCGGTCTGTGCTGCCCAACCTGGAAGATGCCCTGGATTATGAAGCCCACCTGCAAGAAGTTGCCAGTCATGGGTCAGAGCACAGGGAGGGTGTCAGCGCATTCCTTGCGAAGCGTTTCCCCAATTTCAATCCCACTCACGAATAAGAAAAATTGTCTTCTTAAAAAAAATATAGGGAGGCGGGGTTTCATAAGTGGGCTGCGCCCACTTATGAAACCCCTATCTTCTCCGAATTATTGATATGTAACAATAATTGTTTGTATCAAAAATCACGCAGGACGTCATTAATAGTGCATGGTGTTTGTCATATTGACGTAAAGTGTAATATCGTGTAACTTTAAGAGGTAAGCAGAACACAGGAGTAGTTCCAAGACAGCGAGACTCTATGATTGTAGTGGTCAACATAAAACCGTAGAAAAGCGGACATTCTTCCGAGATGTCCGCTTATATTTTGACAACTAGTCAGTATCTTCTCAATAGGGAGAGGATCAAGATTCCCACCCTGGTTAATTGAGAACAAACAATTTCAATATATCGTTAGGAGATGAACATGTCAGGACAGATCAATGCTTTTGAAATGGCACAGGAGCAGTTTGATGGCGTTGCCAAAACACTAAATCTTGACCCACAGATCAGCGAAGTGCTGCGCTGGCCAATGCGAGAATTTACCTTCCGCATTCCGGTGCGCATGGATGATGGCAGCTTGCGCGTATTCCAGGGTTACCGGGTACAGCACAATGATGCGCGTGGTCCCAATAAAGGCGGCATCCGCTTCCATCCCTCTGAAACGCTGGACACCGTGCGCGCCCTGGCGACATGGATGACCTGGAAATGCGCTGTAGCCGACATCCCGCTGGGGGGTGGTAAGGGTGGGGTTATTGTAGACCCTGCAACTCTCTCTACCGCAGAAAAAGAACGCCTGTGCCGCGGCTGGGTGCAAAATATGTGGCGCAACATCGGTCCACGCCAGGATGTACCCGCGCCAGATATCGGCACCACCCCGCAGATGATGGGCTGGATGATGGATGAATATTCCAAACTAACCGGTCAATTTACACCTGGCGTATTTACCGGCAAGCCATTGGGCGGCGGCGGATCATTGGGACGCACTGAAGCAACCGGCTACGGTGTTATTTATACCGTGCGCGAAGCCATGAAATACCTGGGTATCGACCCCAAAACGAGCGTGGCAGCCATCGAAGGCTTCGGCAACGTGTCTCAATACGCTTCGATCGGCTTTGTTGAAATGCTGGGTGGCAAAGTCGCCTGTGTATCCTGCTGGGATCGTCACGATAAGACTGCTTATACCTACAGTCACGAAAATGGCATCAACCCGCACTTTCTGCTAACCATTGTCGATCAGTATGGTACGATCGACAAGACCAGAGCCCAGGCTGCAGGTTACCTGATCGAATCCGGTGACAAGTGGATCGAAAAAGATTGTAATGTTCTCATCCCGGCAGCCATCGAAGGTCACGTCAATGCCGAGACCGTTGTCAAGATGTCCAAGAATGTGAGGATCATAGCAGAAGGCGCCAATGGACCCTGCACACCGGAAGCTGACGAATACTTCAAGCAGCACAACATTTTCAACATCCCCGATTTCCTGTGCAATGCAGGCGGTGTAACGTGCTCGTACTTCGAAAGCGTTCAGAACGACATGAATTTCTACTGGTCGAAGCAAGAAGTCCTGGAAAAACTGGATGCCAAGATGACCTCCGCTTTCCATGGTGTGCTGAATATGTCCACCAAAGAGAACGTTTACATGCGGGATGCGGCTTACATGGTCGCCATTGATCGCGTGGTCAAGGCGATGCAATTGCGCGGCTGGGCGTAAACCCGGATCGGATTAAATAATCAGACCTGGCAAGTTTCAAGAACCTGCCAGGTCTTTTTCTTTAAGCGACAATTTTCCTCAGGCGGGGTAGAGCACCAATCCGACAGTGCCTGGACCAAAATTGATCGCCAGTGCGATCGAGAGGTCGGTCAGCTCTGAGGATCGGACATTAAATACCTTTTTGGCTTGATCCAGCAGCGCCTGCCCGGATGCCAGGTCACGGGCATGAACCACTGCCAGATGGACCGGCTCATCCCCATAGACCTGTTTGCCAAGTTCAAGCACACGTTCGAGAGCGGCTTTTCGCGTGCGCACTTTATCGGTCATATTTACGATGCCATCCTTGAGAACTGCGATCGGCTTGACGTTCAAAACCGAAGCCAGGGCTGCAGAAAGCGTGCCAACGCGTCCGCTCATGCGGGCATAATCCAATTTGTCCAGGGTCAGGAAGATCTGGATCCTGGCACGTACTGATTCAAGGTGCTTGACAATCTCTTCCACACTTTTTCCGGCGCGTTCCATCTGACGGGCAGTCCGGCACATGAATCCAATCCCCATTGAGCCACCAGCTGAATCAAAAGGAACTACATTAAACATATCCTTCAGTTCTTCTGCAGCCATCACGGCTGAGGCATATGTACCTGACAACTTGCTGGTGACATGAATGGAAAGAATGGTTTCTCCCGGTTTGGCGATCTTTTTATAATACTCGCTGAATTGGTGAGGAGAGGGTTGCGATGTCTTAGGTATAGTCTTGGTCTCCTCCACCTTCTTATAGAAATCATCAAAACCCATATCCACAAACTGGAGGTAGGTTTTATCTCCAAACTGGATATTTATGGGTATGATATGAATATCAAACTCCTGCTCCCAGGCAGGTGGCAAATCGGCTGCACCATCCGTAACAATATGTAACATTAGAAGTCTCCTTTTTAATTTGTAATAAAAGTAAGGGCTGAACCCTTACTTTTATTGCGAATATCACATATTGAAACCCCAACTATTGGTCCAAGTTACTTGTTATAAATCACAATATCGATCCACCTCTGCTGCAATGACTGCCAGGCTGTCTTCCCAGAATTTGGATGTGCGAATGTTAATACCGAAGCGATCGGCTAATTCTGCTGCACTGCCCTCACCAGTGGAGGCCAGCAGATTCTTATAATCTGGCACAAAATCTGCACCGCGTTGCTGGTAGATGGCGTATAAGCCGGTACCGAACAACAGCCCGAAGGAATAAGGGAAGTTGTAGAAAGACAGACCGGCATAATAATAATGCGGTTTCCAGGTCCACATGTAATTGTGCAGGGTGGTTTCATCCAAACCCTCACCATAGGTTGCTTTTTGAGCACGCTCCATGATATCGCACAGGTCATCCGCCGACAGCTCGGCATTGGCACGTCGCTCGAAGACTTCCTTTTCAAACAGATAGCGTGAGTAGATGTCCACGATCACCTGGGCATGCCCGATCAACGAGACTTCAAGAATGGCCAACTTCTCCTGCGGATCTGTAGCCTGGTCGAGAGCAGCATGCTTTACGATGGTCTCACACATAATGGAAGCAGTCTCTGCCATGGTCATGGGAGTGTTACGCTGCAAGGCTGTCTTGCCAGCCTGGTAGATGCACGAGTTATGAAAGCCGTGACCGAGTTCGTGTGCCAGGGTGGAAACCTGCCCCAGAGAACCGTCAAAATTGGACAGGATGCGCGATTCCTTCACCAACGGAACACCCATACAAAAAGCCCCACCGCGCTTGCCTTCACGCTGCTCGGCATCGATCCAGTTATTTTGCATGGCATGCCTGGCAAAGTTACCCATCTCCGGAGAAAATTCATTAAAGTGTTCACAGATAAATTCGCGCGCTTCATCAAAGGTGTAGGTGCGACCGGTTCTTCCGGTTGGAGCAAAGATATCCCACCAGGCAAGTTTTTCAGAACCCAGGCGGCGAGCCTTGGCTTGATAATAACGTCGAAAGACCGGGAAGGAGGCCTGCATGGCGCCCAGCATGGCATCAAGCGTCGGACGGTCGATACGAGCCTGGTCGATAGGACCATGCAGGGCATCGGCACGACCGCGCATACGGTTGAGCGTATTAACCGTTCCCTTGACCCCGTTCATACAGGCTGCCAATGGTTCACGGACGGTCTGCCAGGCGTTCATTTCAGCAGCATGTGCACGTTTGCGGACATCCGCCTGCGGGTGGGAGTGTAGATTAATGAGAGCCGGCATGGGAAGCTTTTGGATCTTCCCGTTCAGTTCAAAATCCACCGTCAACTGGGAGGTAACTGTGCCCTGCAGTTTGTTCCAGGCATTGGCACCGCTCAGGTTTAGCTCAGCCGCCAGGGCTTCTTCAGGAGCGCTCATCAGGTATTGGCTTTGCTCAGCAGTTTCGTTAAGCATGAAGGCATGGGCTGCAACGGTGGAGTCAACCTGGATCATTTCGGGCAGCTGAGGAGCCAGATCCCCCACCCAGGCGCTAAAACGTGTGCCCAATTTTTGCAGACGCACATTGGCCTTTTCGAATTCGGACTGCAAGCGCATGGCTGTGGTGTCGTGCGAATCGGTGGAAATAAAAGAGTTCAGGTAAGCCCGCAAGGTGGCGGACAAGTCATAAATGCTGTTAAAACCATTGATCAATTGCCCCATCGCCTCAGCCAGTTTGGGCAGGGGTGTGTCCGCGCCCAATAAGGCGCAATTCTGGTTAAAGAACTTTTCGTGTGTATCAACTTTTTTTTTAAGTTCATTAACCGCAGCCTGGTATTCATCTGATTCCAGATCCGGGTAAACATTACTGAGATCCCAACGCGGTGCAGTCATGGTCAAATTTTCCTCCAAAAATTAGATTTATTCAGGCAAGTATAATCCATATCAGGTGAGAAGGATGGACGATCGTCGATCGACAGATCCTTAAAGATTTTTGTGTGAAAACCGGGTAATTGGAAAGGAAGACAAGAAAATGCCGGTTACTTGACAGCCCATCGGCTTGACTATATAATGCAGGCTGCCTTCCTCGCTAGCTCAATGGCAGAGCGGGCGGCTGTTAACCGCTAGGTTCGAGGTTCAAGTCCTCGGCGAGGAGCTACAAATACCCCGAAAGGGGTGTTTTGATTCTGTTTCAAAGCCACCAAAAGAGCTCAGGTTCAAGCACCGTTGACTCATGTCAACGGTACTGCCAAGGGCGGCATCATGCCGTCCTGGCTGGTCGGCGAGGAGCTATTCAATAAAAAATTGCCTTTAGCTTTTTTGCTAACGGCATTTTTATTTTAAATTGTTCAATTATTTTTCTCGTGTGGGGTAAAATAATAATGAGGAGAATATTATGATAAAGATAATATTTATATATTGGAAGAATATAATAAAAGATTCCTTAATAAATATGTGGGAGTTTTTTGGAATTTGGGGTCTTCTATTTGGTTATTTAATCCCATTAATAATTGCAATTATTACGAAACAGACATTTGATTATTATGTACTCTTTTTATCTATATTAGTTTTTTTATTTCTTATTATTTTTTCTTGGTTTATTTTTATTATTAAAGTTTCCGCAATCCAAGATAAAGAAAAAACGGAAAAAATCTCCATAAAGGAATATGATGATCTTTTAATTGAGAATTTTTCATCACCTGAAACTATCGATGAAAAAAGATCTCGTTTACAACTATGGTTTCCATTTAAAACAAAGAAGCTTGAATTCTTAGTTAAAAATAATGGTCCTTGTAGTGTCCTAAACGCAAGAATTTCAATGACTGATATAAAATTTATTAGTCCAAAGTACAATAATCTCCCCGATGGCATTGAAACAAAATCATTCGTTTGGGATGATATTAATACAAACAATGGGACTAGAAATATCTCACCAAAAGGGTATGGTCATTTAATTATTGCAAGATATGTAAGTGATGATACCTTACCGTATTTTAATTTCTTTTTATTTGATGGAGTTTCTAAAGTGCCAAGATCGATTCCAGGGAATTATATTTTAACTATCCGTCTTGATGGACAAGTACAAAAAAAGGAAAGTATTGAAGATTTATTACCAATTTTTTTTAAGTTGTCTTTCGACTTTGACAACCAAGGATTTCAAAATATTAATATCTTAAAATTACCTAGAAAATAGTGTCTGTAAATTACTATATAACAGAAAACTAAATTTAGTGTTATTTATTTTTTTTGAATTTACCTCTTTATTTCCTGAAAAACTTTTTTTCTATTCAAGAAATTTCCTAAACTGGTCAATTTCATCATCAAAATATTTTTGCTCATTTTTATTCAAATTTCGTATCCTTTTCATTACTTCCGAATCTCTTTGATTAGAATAAAACTGATCTGTAATTTCCATGCTTGAATGCATCGCATTTAAACTAACCGCTTTGAAATCCCCGATATCTTTAGCAATATTTAACCCATAATGTATATGCCCAAGCCTGAATTTATGTGGTGAATGATAAGGTAATCCAACTCTATCTAACCATTCTTTCAGATTCCTTCTTGCCAAAGTCTCTCTGTGATCGCCTATTGAAACACAATTACAATCTAATTCGCCGCGTTCAGGTTAAAGAGGAGAAAACCATAAACCTTCGGGTAGCATTTGAGGTCTTATTATATGATCCCCCCGTTGTTCTTCCCCAGCATCAACACTTAATAAATCATAGCACGTCAGACAAGATGACTGTAATTTAGCTCCAAAGATCAAAATATACTTGTGTGATCAATACTTTATTGCAAGAAGCAGAAAGCTGAACTATACTGGAAGAGCCTCTTGCATTCTCTTGTCCGGGTCGAAATTTCAGCATGCCACAATAAATAATATATGGATACTATCAACCTACAAACAGGGATCGAAACCTTAAAATCCGGGAACAAAGTTGGGGCACAACTGATTTTTATCGAAGTGCTTAAACAAGATCTGGATAATGAGCAAGCCTGGTTATTGCTTGAATCTTGCCTGGAAGACCATCAAGATAAGCTCTATTGTTTACAAAAAGTATCAGCGATTAATCCCAATAATATTTTCGCACAAACAGGATTGGCTGAAGAAAATAGACGGAAAGCTACAGAACCAGATCTAAAACCTTATACGGGCGCTGTTTTACAATGTTCAACCTGTGGCAGCTTGATAGGCAAGCCAATGTCAACAGGATGGGACCAGCCAGGTTCTATTGAACCTGCACCCACTCGCCATCCCCCATTTGAAAAAGACGAAACAAAGCGTGATGATAATCTTTTGGATAAGTGCAAAGCGGCATTGGATGTGCGCAATTACTATCAAGCATTGCAATTTGCCAATGAGTTGCTGGAAATAGAACCAGAAAATTTTGAGGCCTGGATCTATAAGGCAATTGCCACCTTTTGGCTTTCAACAGAGACAGAAAACCGATTTAACGAAGCGATGCAATATCTAAACAGAGCAGAAAAGATCGATATGGATAATCCCCTGCTTGAAAGTACCCGAAAGCGGCTCAGGGAAGGGCAGTGCGAATGGTATACCTATCTGGGAGACCAGGTCAATGAGCTTGTTACTTCTATTATGGATGAAAATGAATCAAACCCCAATAAAAAAGCCGGGCTATCTGAAGCAAATGCAAAGTGCCAGGAACCTATCCTAAAGGCAATGAATTATTATTTACTCGCTTCGAAATTTAACCCGCAGAATCTAACTCCCTTATATAAGATGAAATACCTGGCGGAGTTTGGGAACTGGTTATATTGGCCATCGGAAGTCAGAGAGAAGATCTCCCATGTGGATGCCATCGATCAAGAGAACAAGGCTTTTCATCGCCTGACCAATTTGAAAATGCAATTAAAAGAATCACAAACCAGCCTGAGCAATAACAAGAAAGACAAGGGCGTAATTTCCAAAATAAAAATGCTTGGATTAAAGAGACATATCTCATCTCTGGCTCAGCAAATCGCCCAGGAGGATAAGTCCAACCATTCTCAAAAAAAGGGTGGGTAAATTGAACTGACCCCCAGGAACCGGACACAAAAAGAAAGCGCCTTTCCCTCAGCCCTCGTTCCTGAACTGCAGGCAGTAATGGTGGAAGGTATTGCTGACCCAGGCTGAACCCAACCCATAGGGAGCCAGCCGCTGATTATCCTGGCACCAGATCTTTTCGTCCTTCAAAGCATATATCTTGCCAAGTTCACGTCCCAGGTCCCAGGCCAGGGGGTAGATCTTGCCACCTTTCTTGACATTCTTGACCACGATGGTCAGATAAGCCTTCGGTCTCAGACAGGGCTTCAGGCTGGCATAGACTGCCACCAGTTGTTCAATGAAGGCCTCGTAGTCGTGGATGTTGCCAAGGTCGGATGGGTCATCCGAATAGAACACATCCAATTCATCGGATGAGCGCCGCTCACTCTGGGTTTTTGAGCCTTTGGCATGCAGCATATCCCAATAAGGGGGAGAGGTGAAGACATAATCGATGACAGGCAACTCCCCCACTTGAATTTTACCAGCGTCAGCAGTCATGATGCGGGCGGAGAGCTTTTCAGCAGGAGCTCCCAGGAAACCGGTTTCTTGAGAGATCACCTGGCGGGCAATATCGGCATATTTCGGATTAAGCTCGATACCCAGGCTATTGCGTCCGCTGCGTAAAGCTGCCACCAGGGTCGAGCCGGTGCCTGCCATCGGGTCCAGCACCATCTGCCCGGCTTTGGTAAAGAATTCAATGAACTCCTGTGCCAGGGTTTCCGGAAATTTAGCCGGGTGAAGCAGCACATCTTTTTTTCGTGGTGGGGGATTGTGGATGAACCAGGATTTTTGAAATCTCAGCCAGTTCTTTGGTTCCATATCGTTCAAAATATTTTTCATACCTTGGCTCATTTCATGTATTGAATTGTTCTACCCGACCATTCGGGAAGAACCATGTCAGGAGTAACCGGTTCAAGGACCGGGTTGGATGTTCAACAAGGACGGTGTGCTGCCGGCAGTTGGCACAGCATGCACGATCAGGTTGTAAAAACTTACGCTCATGGGATTGCCAGAATCTGAACGGATGGACACACCCAGGCCTCCCTGTGAAAAGAATTGATCATTAATATTGAACTGGAAGTGATCGTCCAGGAAAAATCTCAGATCCCTGCCAGAAGCCCAGACAGACATCTTGACCAGTCCCGGTGCCCCGAGCGGTGCATTCGGACTGGGAGCCCAATCCCGGATCACAAATGGTTTTCCGGAGACCACCCTCTCCAGTCGTACTTCCCCGCTGCAAGACACACTGTAACGGTAAAAATCGGCGGCGGAGGTCACGCGGAACAGCAGACTCATCTGATCCCTTCCCCGACACAGGCTGAGCTGGGCATGGATCACGGCATAAAAATCGCTGACCTGAGTCTGCATGCGCAGGCTGGTGATGGTCAGCATGTCGCTGCCTTCAGCCAGAGTCAGTGCCAGGCGGTTATTGCTGACGATGCTGTTGCCCGCCATTGAGGTCGTGGCGGTCCACAGGCTGGCATCCGTAAAGATATCGCTGAAGATCAGGGACCCCAAGCCAGGAACAACTCCTAGAGTGGGTGTGGCAGCCTGCAACGGAAACGGTGTCGGCGTATTCGTAGCCGGGAACCAGTTGATGGTGGCGGTTATGGTCGGGGTCGGCAACACCGCTGTGGGGGTCAGCGTTGCAGTCGGATTGAATCCCGTGCAGGCAACCAGCATCAAGTTGGCTGCCAACATGGCAACAATGTTTCGAATGTTACGAGTGGAAATCATGTGAGTTTAATCCATAATACCGGTTGCATCTATCGCCTGCGTTTTCAGGCAAGGTGTTGTAAAATTGATATGTTCTTAATGATAAGCATTGTATCATCCCAATCATCAGGGCAGCATCTCCTGGTTTTTTGAGAAGTGGAATGACAATTTAATTATTAGGGTCTTTCTCTTATTCGTCAAGGAGCAGAGTATGAGCGAAAAACAAGTCCTCGTCACAGGTGCCTGTGGAGAGATCGGTCAAGCGCTGGTCGAGGGATTGGCACAACGCGGGGGATCCCGAATTATCACATCGGACCTGGCACCCTTGCCTGCCAGCATCCAGCCTTACGTCAGCCAGCATTTTCAGGGGGATATGCTCAACAAGACCAAAGTATTTTATGACTATGATTTTGAGATCATCTATCACCTGGCTGCCTTTCTATCCTCCAAAGCCGAAAGCATGCCGGAGGAAGCCCACAAAGTGAACGTGGAAGGCACCCTGCAATTGCTCCTGCTGGCAGCGTACAAATCAGAAAAGAACGGGCGGGCTGTGCAGTTCTTCTTCCCCAGCTCGATCGCTGCCCACGGGTTGCCGGATGCCAAAACCAAGACCGAAGTTGGTTGTATCAAGGAAGATGAATGGCTGAGACCCCATACCATGTATGGCGCCAACAAACTCTACTGCGAAGACCTGGGAAATTACTTCAGCCGTTACTACGGTCAACGCCACCTCGAACCGGTGCCACCGGTCATGCTGGATTTCCGCGCCTTGCGTTTCCCCGGTTTGGTGAGCGCTTTTACCCTGCCCAGCGGGGGCACTACCGACTATGGTCCCGAGATGCTGCACGCCGCCGCCCAGGGCAAAGCCTATGCCTGTTTTGTGCGTTCCGATACCAGCCTGCCCTTCATGGGTATGCCCGATGCCGTCAAGTCCATTTTCATGCTGATGGATGCGCCACGTGCTGCCATCACTCACAGCGTGTATAATGTCAGCGCCTTCAGCCAGACCGCGGCACAGTTTCGCCAGCGTGCCCTGCAGGCTTTCCCCGCGGCAAAAATCAGCTTTGAGCCCAATATCCGCCGCCAGGGGATCGTTGACTCCTGGCCGGCAGACGTGGATGATGCCCTGGCGCGCTGGGATTGGGGCTGGCAGCCGGATTATGATGTCGAGCGCTTCTTTGAAGACTACTTCCTGCCGCAGATCCGCAAGAGGTATGGGAAGTAGAATTTCACCATTCTGATGGCAGATATTCCTGTGAAACCCTGGTAATATCAGAGCATCGGGAGAATTCTTTATAACAATGTTTATTTTTCTATCAAACGGAATGGTGATGGCGGGGGTTTGTGTTTTGATTGCTGCCTTGCTGCAGATCCATAAATTGATACTACAATTCCCCTCCGACCAGATCCGCCGTAAATGGATTTTGTTAAATTTATTGATCACATTTTTTATCATTGGCTATATAAGTTATGCGATATTTTTTTGGAACCATAACACAACCCTGCCCGACTTGATCGTTCCCGGCGTATTCTTTTTCGGTGCCGCTTTTGTCTTGCTGACAGCCAATATCTCTCTTCAAACTGCTGCCGATATTCGCCGCGTCACCATTTTGGAGAATGAAAATATCAGCGACCCGTTAACCGGTATCTACAACCGTCGCTATTTGGTCCGCCGCCTCGAAGAAGAATGTGCCCGATCCCGCCGTTATCACCTGCCGCTTTCAGTTCTCCTGATCGATATTGACCACTTCAAGTTGATCAACGATAACCATGGTCACCCAATTGGTGATCTTGTCCTGCAAAATCTGGGAACATTGCTGCAACAGGTCATCCGTGAATCAGACATTGCCGCCCGGTATGGAGGAGATGAGATCATGATCATCGCTCCGAACACAACCCTACCCCTGGCATCAGAGCTTGCGGAAAGATTACGCCAACATATTGAAAACCAGCATTTTTCTTTGAAAAATGGAAATAATGAACCAGTTGAACTCGCCTTCTCAGTCAGTATCGGTGTGGCGGCCTTATGCCAGGGAGATACCAATTGCGGCTGTTTTATCCAGAACGTGGATGAAGCCCTGTTGCGTGCCAAACAGGAAGGACGCAACCGTATTGCTGTACATGAAAATAGCTTGAAAAATAACACATCGGTGGATGTATAAGAAAAATTACTTCCCGCAAATAATTTAATTCAATCGAGATCTCTGACAAAATGAATAACACGTAGGGGCTCACCCACAATCCAAGTGCTGATGGCAACTGCAGGTTCTGCGTGCTTTTAGCGGGAATCGTTCCTTGCGAGAGGGAGCTTCATCTGCGACCATCGCGAAGAATCCCGGAAGCGGGATCACGTACCCTGACGCACTAGGTCAGCGGTTAAGGCGAAATCCCATCCCTACGGTATAATATTCCCCAATGAAGACGGACATGTACACCAGACTGATGTATGCTCGCCAAAGAGCCGTTTTTGGGGGGCTGGCTTACTTTGTACTCAAACTGCTGGGGGCGGAGATCCCACGTTCGGTGAAGTTTGGGGATGAGTGTCTCCTGCTGCACGGCGGGTTTGGAGTGGTGATCCACCCCAGGAGTGAATTCGGGAACCGTGTGCGTATCTACCCGGACGTGACACTCGGTCGGGCAGATATTCAACACCCGGCAGACCAGTCGGCTTTTGAGGGCATTCGAGTGGAAGATGATGCCATCCTGTGCACGGGAGCCAAGATCCTGTGCAAGCAGGGTATTCTGACGGTGGGCAAAGGCTCAGTGATCGGCGCCAACGCCGTGCTGCTCGAATCGACAGGGGAAAACGAGATCTGGGTCGGCATACCGGCACGCTGTATCGGCGGGCGGGAGTGAACTAAAAGTATGCCGCGCATCTGCCTGGTTCCCAATGTCTCCGGTACGGGGGGCATGGTCTCCTTTAAACACAAACTAAGCACCGGATTATCAGAACGCGGCATTGAGGTCAGCTATGACCTTGCAGATGGATCCTGCCAGGCAGTTTTGATCATCGGCGGGACACGGCAATTGGCAGCCCTGTGGCGTTTCAAACACAAAGGAGTGCGCCTGGTGCAACGCCTGGATGGCATCAACTGGATCCAACGCAAGCGCAGCACAGGTTTGCGTCACTTTGTGCGGGCTGAAATGGGAAACCTGCTGCAATCCGGCATCCGCAGACACCTGGCGGGGCAGATCGTTTACCAATCCGCTTTTGCGCAAACCTGGTGGGAAGACTGGTATGGCATCCCACCTGCCCCGGTCTGGATGATCCATAACGGGGTCGATCTGAAAACTTACACACCGGACGGTGCGCACGAACGCCCGGACGACCGTTACCGCCTGCTGGTGGTGGAAGGCAGCCTGGGGGGTGGCTATGAGATGGGTCTGGAGAACGCGGTAACCCTGGCTGAAGAATTGAATTTAACGCACAAATTGCCGATGGAACTGATGGTGGTTGGAAAAGCTGAGCCCGCACAGGTGGCGGAATGGAACAAACGCAGCCAGGTGCCCATCCTGTGGGCTGGTAGCGTGGCACGCGAAGCCATCCCGGCATTGGACCGGTCGGCACACCTGCTGTATGCGGCGGACTTGCACCCAGCCTGCCCGAATGCGGTCATTGAAGCCCTGGCATGCGGGTTGCCCGTGGCAGCTTTTGACACCGGATCCCTGCGCGAGCTGGTACCGGCTGGAGCCGGTTGCATCGCCCCGTATGGCAGCGATCCCTGGAAGGTTGAAAAACCGGATATCCCGGCATTGGCAGAAATGGCTGTTCCCGTTTTAACTGACCCGCTACCCTTCCGCCTGGCAGCCCGGGCACATGCTGAACAAAACTTTGACCTGGATGTGATGGTGGATGAATATCTGCAAGTTTTGCTGGAGACAGACAATGAATGACCCTGAGATCCTGGAATTCTTTTACAAGCACATGCAAAGCATTCAAGATAATGACCTGCCAACCTATCGCAGCACAGTAAGTGAAGACCTGAGTTTATACGAATGGTGGGTGACCCCGCACCGTTTGGACGGGGTACCTTTTCATGAATTCATGATGAGCGCAAATGCCAAACAGGGAACAGTCTTTGGAGTGGAGGGTGATGCTGCGACTGAAACCCGCTTCGACTATGCCAATATGCAGGTCCAGCGCTATGCGGATACCGCCGTCTTGAGTTATACGCTGCTGATCAGCTCTGCCAGCCCACAGGGTGTGCGGGTCAGCTCGCATAACGAGAGCCGGGTGATGGTCAAACTGGATGGGGAATGGAAAGTGGTGCACGTCCACAAATCCCCGTCCTGGGGTGCGCCTCATATGCCCACAACTGGAGGGGCAGCCTGAAGAAGATCATCCTTTCCCTGGCGGCGTTCTTTGCCCGCTTGCTGCCAGCTCCGCTCAAACGGATGCTCTACCGTATGCCACTCCTGAGCGGGTTTCTACGCCGTACGCTCAACCGGGCAGCACCAGAAGGCATAAGCCAGGTGGTTGTGGCTGCCGGTTTATTGAAAGGCTATACCTTAAACCTGGACATGCAATCTGAGAAAGATTACTGGTTGGGGACCTATGAACTCGAATTGCAGGACACCTTGAGAGACCTGGTGAAACCCGGCATGACGGTTTACGATGTAGGCGCGAATATCGGTTATATTTCGCTGATGCTAGCCCGCCTGGCGGGTGAAAACGGGCACGTATTCGCCTTTGAAGCCCTGCCATCCAATATCCAACGCTGGCAGGAAAATGTGAACTTGAACGACTTGACTGGACGTATGCAGCTTTTTTGCGGGGCGGTGGCAGACAGCAACGCTCCGCTGCGCTTCCTGTTGCACGCCTCAGGCGGTATGGGCAAGGTGGTTGGTTCAGCCGGGCGTGAGAATGCCTACCAGGATGAGATAGAGGTGCCCGGCATGAGCCTGGACGAATTCGTTTTCGGGCAGGGCAATCCCCCGCCACAGATCGTCAAAATGGATATTGAAGGCGGTGAGGTGCTGGCATTGCCAGGCATGCGCCGCCTGCTGAAGGAAGCACATCCCAGCCTGGTGATGGAATTGCACGGGCAGGAGTCCATCCGAGTTTCGTGGGAGATCCTGAACGAACTGGGTTACCGCATATGCCGGATGAAATCCGGCTTTCCGCAGGTAGCCTCCCCTGCAGAGCTGGATTGGAAAGCCTACCTGGTGGCACTTCCGGAGTAGGGATGAGAGCAGACCTCACCCGCACAGGATTGCAAACCCACCAGTTCCAGATGTCCTTCGCGAGAAGGCAATCTGTCTGGGTAGTTTCAATTATTTCTTATTATGGGTTTTCTGGATAGGAGCAAGGTGGCATGAGTGCCAAATATTCCGGTAAATTAGCCTTCTTGCAGCGTGTGCTGCCGACCTACCGCGCCCCCTTCTTTGACCTGCTGGCTGAAGCCTGCCAGGGCGGTCTGAGCCTGGCTACCGGTCAGCCGCTTATGAGCGAAACCATTGAGACAACTGAAGAATTGAGGTCTGCGCACCTGACCCAGATCCATAATATCCACCTGCTGAGAGGACCATTGTACCTGTGCTATCAGGCAGGTCTGTCCAAGTGGTTGGCTGCCCAAAACCCGGATGCACTGATCGTAGAAGCCAACCCGCGTTACTTATCGACTGGTGCGGCAGTACGCTGGATGAAGGAACGTTCCCGCCCGGTCATCGGCTGGGGGTTGGGATCACCACCTCTGAAAGGAGCACTGGCAACCGTGCGTCGCTACAACAGGCTGAATTTTGTAAACCAGTTTGCAGCCCTAATAACCTACAGTCAGCGCGGTGCAAGCGAGTATCAGGAGCTGGGCTACCCTGCCGGGCGTATTTTCGTCGCCCCCAATGCAGTAGCATCACGCCCACAACACAGCATTCAAGAACGTCCACCTGTCTTCAATAAACGCGCGACCCTCCTGTATGTAGGGCGATTACAGCGCCGTAAACGGTTGGATTTGCTATTACTGGCCTGCGCAAGCCTGCCGCCGGAATTGCAACCCCGTCTGATCATTGTGGGAGATGGACCTGAGCGCCGTGAATTGGAAGGATTGGCTGGTGAAGTTTATCCGTCTGCAAAATTCGCCGGTTCCCGGTTTGGAGCTGACCTGATGCCTTTTTATGCAGAGGCAGATCTGTTCGTGCTACCCGGCACCGGAGGTCTGGCTGTACAAGAAGCCATGAGTCATGCCCTGCCTGTCATTGTAGCCCAGGGAGATGGCACCCAGGATGACCTTGTGCGTCCTGCCAATGGCTGGCAAATTCCCCCGGATGACCTGAATTCCTTGGCAAAAACAATGGAGGTGGCTCTCTCAGATGTACCCCGCCTACGCAAAATGGGGATGGAATCCTTCCGTATCGTCTCGGAGGAGATCAACCTGGAGCGTATGGTGGATGTTTTTGTAGAAGTGTTAAATAATTCTGGGAATAAATGAACAGAACCCGCTCTGGTGCCAGCCATCGGGTAATTTATTAATATTTACTCCATCAAAGGTTGCAGCAACGCCACAATATTACCAGTCGGATCCTTGAAGGTAGCCATCCTGCCCACGCCCGGAATATCATAACCATCCATGAGAATAGTACCTCCTGCCGCCCTGATCTTCTTTAAAGTTTCATCAAGATCTGGTGTGTTTATGTAAACCATAATACTCCCAGCAGGGGATTCTTCTGAGACAGGATTAAACCCTCCTCCTGTACCACCTTCAGCTTCAAAGGTGGCATAATTCATATCCGGGAAATCTTTTATCTTCCATTCGAAAACGTCTGAATAGAACTTCTTCGTTTCTTCCATATCCTTCGTGGAAAATTCAATATGGGTGATCAGATGTCTGTGAGCCATATGAATACAATCTCCCTTCATTATTCAAGTAGTTCCATTCAGGGATCGGACCTTCTTGAAATATATTTTTTTATAAGATCAAAACAGAAAAGGCTTTATAAGACTACATACCATGCAGCCACAAAACCAACTTTTCCATCCGGTGCTCTGACATTCAGCCATTCATCTACTACACCGATCTTTGGTCGAGCTGTGGCAGCCTGTTCCAACACAAGCAAGGGTGTTTGAATGGGAAGACTCTCCACTATATTTGAGCTGGTGTTAGGTGCTGATCGCAAACGCAAATTTGATTTGCCTAAAGAGGTGGAGACATAGACCGTCAACTGGTCTGGTTCATTGGGAGATGGCAGCAGTTCTACAAACCAGGCAGCAGTGTAACCAATTTGTCCAAGATCATCCTTGACGTTCAGCCATTGGTCAACTACACCGATCTTTAAACGGGCTTTGTCTGCTGGTTCGATCACAGTCAACTTTGAGCCAGCCGGAAGAACGCACAAAACCGCGCCATCGACTGGTTTGGCACGAAGACGCAATCCCACACTGCCAACCGACTTGGAAATCATCACAAGCATTTGAGCCGGAATAGGTTCGGGCTCAGGCTCGGGTTCGGGGATGGGTTCCGGCTCGGGCTCAGGCTCAGGGATTGGCTCTGGTGGCGGGGTTACAGGCAATACCACATGAAAAGAAGAACAAAAACCAATCTCGCCTCGAGTTGTGCGAACATTGATCCATTGACCACGAACACCTATCTTGGTGCGAGCGATCTCAGTCTCTTCCAACACCAGCAACTCTTCATTGACTTTTAAAACTGTGATCCTCTTTCCTTTGAGACTAGGTTGGGTACGTAATAATAAGCCTCTGCTGCCAACATTTGGAGATATATAGATGATCAATTTTGATACTGGTTGTGGTTCGGGTTCGGGCTCTGGTTCGGGCTCTGGTTCGGGTTCAGGGATCGGCTTTGGTGGTGGGATAATCTCGGATAGTTTTTCCAGATACCAGGCAGCGGTATAACCTTCGTAACCCTGGGGGTCACGAACTTTTATCCATTGACCATTGACGCCAATTTTGGGTAATGCAACGCTGGATTCTTCCAAAACCAGCAATGGAGTGCCTGCGATTTCAACAGTCACAATTGTCGCTGTCGTGTTGGGTTGAACCCGCATGCGTAAACCTAATGTGGTTGAATCCAAGACTCGCACATACAAGCCAGGCAGTTCCGGTAATGGTGGACCATCGGTTCCGTTAACCCAGCATTCATAGAAAGCCACTGCAGTAATGACCTGTTGAACAGGGCGACCGTACCCATAGCGCTTCGTTAAAAGAACATCCGCATTGTCGACAGGATATGGCCAAGGGTCAAGCATCACATAATCATCGCCTTTCTTTTTTGTAAGCAAAACCCAGTGAGATTGCTCGCCTGTAGCCAGAGAGCGATCACATTCAACCAATACTGTCTGACCATTCGCAAGCAGCGCATCAATTCGTTTAGTAGGTACGGGTTTTTCTTCACTGCACACATAAATCTCTTTGATACCAATCTTCGGATAGATACGGGTGAGACCTGCCCATACCATAAAAGAACCTATGTAACCATTCCCAGATCCGAGATTGATCAATTTTTTATTGAGGGTCTCAGGAGTTTCTTTATAACCATAACCAGAAGCCATCATGGCCAGGCAGGTTAGAGCACAACCTTGTGTGCCAAAGGTTACACTGGTACTAAAACCTAGTTTTATATCCTTCCAGCGGGGATCATTCTGGGAGAGAAAATTTGGTGTAAATGTCATGGAGCACCTCGTCTCGTATGATCCTGGGAGCAGAGCCACTGATCTCCCCGGATGATATCTACAATACTATGATACCTTATTTTTTATAAGCAACATAGATGTCTGCTTCGAGCATCTGGTCGTTCTGGAAGAAATGGTGGACGAAATAAACGTTACCAGAGGCATCGATGGATGGTTCACCCGCCAGAGGAGAAATGATCAGTTCGGCGGACCGCCATTCGTCATTGACCCGTTTGGATCTCCAGATGCCAAAGTTCCTTCCAAACCACAATTCGTCTCCAGCCGGATTGATAGCCGGCCAGCCTTCCGCATCCGGGGTGTTGATGGAGATCAGGTTTACGGGTTCCTGCCATACCCCGTTCAAGTTATGGGATACCCAGATATCACCCGCACCCAATCCACCCAGCCGGTCGGATGCGAAGTAGAGATCTTTGCCATCGCTCGAGATGTGAAATTCACCCACCAGATAAGCAGGATCAAAATCCGCCAGTTTCCAATTTTGCCAGGTACCATTTTGAAGTTCGGCAGTAAACCAGTGCATACCCACATACCCTTCCCGGGCACTGCAAAACCACATTAAATCACCTGATATGAATGCACAACCATCCCCAGCCAACTTTCCGGGATCCTGGAGCATGATGCGGTGCGCTTCCTGCCATGAGCCATTAACGAGTTCGGAAACATAAATACCAGTAACACCATCCGAGACTTGCAAATTGGCAGGCAGACTGACTTCCGGTGTAAACCAAAAATAGAGGGTCTTGCCATCTGGCATAATGAAAGGCGAGTCTTCACCCCCCGGAGTATTGACCAAACCGGGAACAGGCAGTGGCTGCTCATATTCACTGGAGAGGGTGACTGGCGGAGTAACATCATCTTGCGGGAGAATCTTTACCGAAGTGACTGGTATCTTTTCATCTCTGGCAATCAATGGAATTGCAATTGGGGTCGGGGTTGGTGAGGTACAGGCACTCAAGAAGGAGATGATACCCATCAAGAAGGAAATTGCCCGATTTCTCATGGGTGCCTCCTCAGGGTCGGATCATGTACATCCCATTTTGGCCGAGCTTCCACATTATTTCGAAGGTCTTCTCTGGGAAGCGCAGCTCTTTACCCGACCAGGGATCATTAAGGATAATCGCATCCGAGCTGTACCCTTTGATGACGAAAGCATGGATGGTTTTGCCCGGACCCTGGATGAGGCGTGGACCCTGACTGGCAAGGGTGACACCGACCGTAACGATCAAGGGACCCTTGACCAATTCTTGCTTGAGATCATCCAGGCTGGCGTGGATCTTTTCTGAAATATGCTGATAACCAAGTGATAACAGTTCGTCTGTTACATTGGACAATGACATACCTTTGCCTGGTGTACCATCCCCGGGATCCAACATACCAATCAACTGACCGGGAGTGATGGTGCGATTGAGTGGGTCGAGATGATGATAGTACTCCAACAGCATGCAGGCGGAGACGGGCGAACAAGCCGCATTTCCATACATATTCTCCTGCGAGAGGATTGGTACATGATGAATAAGCGCGGTTGCAGGTGGAGGGAGAATCTCAGGAATTTCCGGGAGGGTTTGATGTGCGGGTAGAGGAGTCAACTCGGAAGAGGTTGTTAATGTGTGGGGAAAGACTTGTGGCTTTGAACCTGTTAATGGTTCAAGTTCGGATGAATTTTTTTCGACAGGTTGGATGGTTTTTGAAGGTGCGAAAGGAAATTTGGATATCTGTTTTAATTCCGGGTTTTCCCGCACACGGGTTTCTGAGAGGGGTAAGTCATGTGGCACAGGCGGGGGGAGCGGGTTGCTAGATTTCAACAATAACCAGGCAGCGCAATATCCAGTTTGTCCGTCTGAATTCCTTACTTGCAACCACTGGTCTTTAACGCCCAGCCGAGTTTGAACGAGATTTTCTGGATCCAAGGTTTCAAGCGTCTCACCGGCTTGAAGAATTGAGATAATTTTTCCATTAATCCCGGGGTGAGTACGCATTCGCAAACCACGGTCATCGACTTTTGGGGAGACATATAGTTTCATATTTTCCTCGAATTTCATAAGGCTACAACAATATTATCTTAATTTTTATGATTTTGAAACCTCCTTATTTAGAAAAAAAACAACCTGGCAGGTTGTAAAACTCCGCCAGGTTGTTGTACTCAGGTAAATTTGGTATTTTTTATTCCAGACTCCCTGTCATCAATGCTTTCTTGACTTCGCCAATAGCTTTGGTGATCTGAATCTCGCGCGGGCAAGCCAGGGTGCAGTTAAAAACCGTATGGCAGCGCGAGACACCCATGATCTCATTCATGATCTTCAAACGCTCGGCTGCACCCTGGTCACGGCTGTCAAAAATAAAGCGATGGGCATTGACGATGGCAGCTGGTCCCAAGTATTCATCACTAGCCCAAAAGGACGGGCAGGAGGTGGTGCAGGCTGCACACAAAATACACTTGGTGGTATCGTCGAACCGTTCACGGTCTTCCTGTGACTGGTAACGTTCTTTTTCCGGTGCGGGATCATCGTTAATGAAGTAAGGAAGCACCTTGCGGAAGTTTTCAAAGAATGGATCCATATCCACGATCAAATCTTTGATGACACGCAAACCCAGGATCGGCTCAACAGTGATCTTTGTGCCAAAATCCTGGACCAGGGCTTTGCAAGCCAATTTGTTGGAGCCATTGATGCGCATAGCATCCGAACCACAGACACCGTGAGCGCACGAGCGCCGAAATGAAAGGGTGCCATCCTCATAACCTTTGATCTTTTCCAACAAGTCCAATACCCGGTCGGTAGGATCGGCTTCCATTTTAAAGGTATCGTAGCGGGGTTTCTTATCTTTTTCGGGATTATATCGGAAGACTTTAATGGTTACCTGCATAGCTGCCTCCTAGTAGACCCGTGCTTTGGGTTCAAACCTGGTGATTGTTACAGGCTGGTATTTTAATTCGATCTTCCCATATTCGTCCATTGTTGCGAATGTGTGCTTCAACCAGTTTTCATCATCCCGTTTCGGGTAATCTTCGCGCGAATGACCCCCACGGCTTTCGGTGCGTGCCAAGGCTGAGACAGTGGTTACTTCAGCCAGATCCAACAGGTTGCCAAGCTCCCAGGCATTGAACATATCCATATTGAATATCTTGCCAGTATCTTGAACACGAACATGCTTGTAGCGTTCTTTCAGTTCGCGAATTTTATTGAGGGCATTCTGCATGCCTTTTTGATCACGAAAAACACCCATGTCTTCGAACATGATCTTCTTCATCTCGGTGGAAATATCGAAGGCGTTCTCGCTCCCATCACCTTCCATAATCCGAGCCAATTGCTCCTCTGTAAAAGCAGTGGGCTGGGCGGGTAAAGGCTGGTAATCAGCGGTCTTTGAATATTCTGCAGCACGTAGCCCTGCATGCTTTCCAAATACGATCAAATCAAGCAAAGAATTGGTGCCCAAACGGTTGGCACCATGCACTGATACACAAGCACATTCCCCGGCTGCAAATAAGCCCGGGATAATATTCTTATTCTCATCTTTCCTGACTTCACCATATTGATTGGTTGGAATGCCACCCATGGCATAATGAGCTGTGGGTTGAATAGGCATGGGTTGAGTGATCGGGTCGACACCTAAATAGACACGGCAGAAATCCACAATGTCGGGTAATTTAGCGAGAATCTCCTGGCCGGTCACCATAAAAGGAGAGCCATCCGGTCGCTTGCGACCGTCAATGGCAGCGTAATGATTAACCGTTTCTGGACGAATATCCAAGTACATATAATTCTTTCCATTAATGCCATTGCCATCACGGACTTCAAGATAAATCGCACGGCTGATAACATCCCTGGAAGCCAGATCTTTAACTGTGGGGGCGTATCTTTCCATGAAGCGTTCGCCTTTCCCATTGATAAGGACCCCGCCTTCTCCGCGCACTCCCTCCGTGATGAGAATACCAAGCTTGAAAATACCCGTGGGGTGAAATTGAAAGAACTCCATGTCTTCCGCTGGAATGCCACGCCTGAGGGTGATGGCAACACCATCCCCAGTATATGCATAAGCATTGGAAGTGATCTCCCAGATACGTCCATGACCCCCGGTGGCAAATATTATGGACTTCGCCTGGAAGACATGCAACTCTCCAGAGGCGATCTCAATAGCAACCACACCGGCAGCTTTTCCGCCTGTCATCAATAAGTCTACAACCTGGAATTCATCATAAAAGTTCACATTGTTCTTGATACATTGCTGATAGAGGGTTTGCAGGATCATGTGACCGGTTCGATCGGCTGCGTGACAAGCCCGCATGACCGGCTTACCCGTTATATTATTGGTATGGCCTCCGAATGGACGCTGAGAGATCTTTCCTTCCGGCGTGCGATCAAAGGGTAAACCCATGTGCTCCAATTCATAGACAGCAGCCACTGCTTCTTCGCACATAAATTCAATGGCATCCTGATCACCCAGGTAATCACTTCCTTTGACCGTGTCATATGTGTGCCATTCTGGATGATCTTCTTCCAAGCTCCCCAGGGCAGCACCGACGCCACCCTGTGCAGCCCCTGTATGTGAGCGGGTGGGATAAAGTTTACTGATGATGGCTGTTTTGGCTGTACGGGAGGCATACAAACCTGCCATGAGACCGGCACCACCGGCACCAACGACCAGTACTTCAAATTGATGTGTTTTCATCGGTCTGCTCCTATGAAGTCCAAAGTACGTAAATGCCAATGGCTATCATAACCACCAAAATAACGATCACCAGCAGACGCAAAACCTTGCGCCATACAGGATGGGTCAGGTAATCTTCGATCACACTCAAAACTCCATGCAAGCCATGGGAGGCAGCAAAGAGCAAGAATGCACTTCCGGTCAGTTTCCAGAAGGTATTGCTCCAGGGAACCAGGTCTGTTACATTGGTATTGATTACATGGTTAGGGTTGGACATGAATGCCCAGCGGACGAGGTCTGCCATGTTCATCTGGGTGCGGGCACCCATGATGAGTGCACCGACGATCGCGAGGATAACAAACAAATACATAGCCAGGGCAGAAAGCCGGGTGAAGACCCACATGGTTGTTTCAAAATCAAAACCACGTTTCGTCAAGGATACAGTTCGAGGTTTCATTAATATGCTCCTAGCCCGACATAGCCGTACGGACGATGACGAATACTACCAATCCAATGATCGGTAACAAGACAAGCCACTCCAACCAGATGGCTTCGCGCTGGTATTCGATCAATTTTGGCCAAAGATCAAGGATGACAATCCTGAGACCATTGACAGCATGGAAAAGCCCACAGAAGATAATGTAGATCTGGAAAATCCAGTTCTCATAAATACCATTAATGAAGGTTCCAATGCTACTGCCAAATTGCTGACTCAGGAAAGATGCCAGTATATGCAACCCAACAAAAAGTACAATGCTCAAACCACTGATACGATGCAAAATAAATGTGAGCATCGGACCTTTGCCTTGATAGCGCAAGCCATCTTTCAGGCTGACATTTCTTTTGAGCCCCATTTAAGCCTCCTCCAAAAGATAATAAATGATCAATACATCCGAAATTTAAGGTTGAAAGAGAGATGGTGGTTTTACAGCGGACTGTGCCATTAAACCACTGCCACATTCTGGATTTAAGGATAGGTTTTATTTACACTATTACGAGAAACTTACCAGCGTAATTATCCTTAGCCGATTATAAAGGTAAAAGTGACAATACTCATGGATTATTGGTTCCAGACATCCTCTTGGGGTTGGCGAATTCATCTTTATAATCGTAGTGTGGGTTATTGTATCATTACACGATTTTTCCCGTATAATCCACACAAATAATTACTCATCAAACAGGGAACAAGGCGTAAACGGAAAAGAAACCTTCCAGATATCTCTGATTTCCCAATTCTTAATGATAAGATAACTCGTACTCTGGATAAATCTTCATCTTCCTACAGGAGGTTTTTATGGCAGGTTCCCATAATATCAATCGGAGGGATTTCGTCAAGCTGACGAGCGCGGCTGTTGGCACAGTGATCGGTGCAGCAATCGGCATTCCAGCCATCGGTTATTTGATCAGCCCAGCATTTCAAGCAGGTGGCAAAGATGCCTGGATACCCATTGGCTCGCTGGAGAGTATCCCGGTTGGTGAACCTTACGCCTTCTCATTTACACGCACACAGGTCAATGGATGGGAACGTACTGCCACCAGCTATGGTGGCTTTGTGGTGAGAAAATCTGAAACACCCGATGACATCGTGATCTTATCCAGCCGCTGCACGCATTTAGGCTGCCAGGTCAACTGGAATACAGATACCAACGCCTATGTCTGCCCCTGCCACGATGCTTCGTTTGATATTAATGGCAATGTGCTCGGTGGTCCACCTCCCAGACCATTGGATGTTTATGCTGAATTTAAAGTGGATGAGACAGGCAACCTGCTGATCCATATCAAGGAAGGTTAAAAATGTGGAAAAAGCTGTATACCTGGCTGGACGAACGTCTTGGATTGAATGATATCTACAAAGCCACCCTTGACCGCCCTGAACCACGCGGAAACTGGTGGAACACACTGGGCAGCGCCAGCCTGTTTTTGTTCGTGTTGCAAGGAATAACCGGTATCTTCTTAAGCGTTTATTACACCCCATCACCCGACCATGCTTACGACAGCATCCAGTATATTATGACAGGAGTTTCCTTTGGCTGGCTGGTGCGCGGTATTCATCATTGGGGTGCTTCTTTGATGGTGCTGGTGGTCTTCATCCATATGCTGCGAGTTTTCGTAACTGCTTCTTATAAATATCCACGTGAACTGACATGGTTGATCGGTGTCGGGTTACTCCTTGTGACTGTCTTCATGGGTTTCACGGGTTACCTGCTGCCCTGGAACCAGAAAGCATTCTGGGCTACCACAGTGGGTACTCAAATCGCAGGTAGTGTACCTTTCATCGGTGATTTTATCTTGAAAGTATTGCGAGGAGGAACGGGGCTCAGCGCCCTGACATTGCAGCGATTTTTTGCAGCCCATATCTGGATCCTTCCCGCCATGCTGGCAGGGTTGATCGGTGTACACCTTTACCTGATCATCAAACACGGTGAATCACAATTTCCGGAGAAAGAGGACTAGGAGGGTTGAAATGAAAGATGAACAAAAGAAAATCATAAATAAACGTTATGAAAAGTCCCTCCAAAATGGTGAACGCTTCTGGCCAGACAGCATCTATAAAGATGTTCTCATGGCTCTGGCGATATTAATTATCCTGGTGCTATTAGCCACTTTTATCGGTGTGCCATTTGAACCCAAAGCAGACCCCAGCGATTCGAGCTACGTACCCCGCCCGGAATGGTATTTTCTATTCCTTTTCAAGTTCCTGGCAATATACGGACAGATCCCACTGATCGGGAAGATCGAATGGCTGGCTACCATCATCATCCCGGGTATCTTCATCGGTTTATTGGTGTTCCTACCCTTCATAGACCGTTCCCCTCACCGTTATTACGGCAAGCGCATTTTTGCGCTTGGCTTCATGGCTATATTTGTAACCAGTATGGTGTGCCTGACCTATATATCTGATGTTCCCACCAGTGTTGGGGAGGGTTTCTACCTGCCCGCTCTTCTGCAGACCATAGGCGGATTGATCGTCCCGGTGGCTGGATATTCCCTGCTGGCATTGATGAATTTTGTCTTAAAGAAAACTCCTGCCAGAACCATGATCTGGACAACGGTTGTCTCGGCGGTCTTGATGATCGGTTTGACAGGTGCCACCCTGGCACTGGCTCCTGTCACTGAAGTTGAAGAAACCGAAGTGGCAGTTACATTAACCGATCAGATCATCGCCGGGCAAGACCTGTACTCCGTTAACTGCGTGGAATGTCACGGAGATGATGGCAAAGTTACCACTATTGAAGGCGTTGAAGGTTTGGAAGGCACTACCGTCATGCCCATCAATGCTCATGATGTGCTATTTACATTAAATGACGCCTCCCTGGCTGAAGTCATTGCTTACGGGAGACCGGATGCCGGCATGAATCCTTTCGGCAAGGCTTACAACTCTGAGGGCTTAACAAAGAGTGAGATCGATCACATTGTAACCTTCATGCGCTACACATGGGACGACCGCTTTGAGCTACCCCCCATGGCTCCTCTTTTCCCAGCGCTTGCTGAAGGTGAGGTGCCATCTTATGATGTTCATATCGCTCCCATCACCAAGCGGTATTGCATCTCCTGCCACCGAGCTGGCAAGGACAATGGCAATTACCTGATGACAAGTTATGAAGAGGTCCTGAATACCGGGGATAATGTACCCTTGATCACCGGAGGGGATGAGAACAGCATCCTGCTCAAGGTTATTCAAGAACAGGTGATCAAAGATGCCAACGGTGAAGAGATCATCGGAGTAATGCCGCCCAAGAAGGTATTGGGAGGGGATATTGTAGAAGCCTTCCTGCGCTGGATCATGAATGGCATGCCACAAACCGCCGAAGATGCTGCCCTGCTATTCACAGCACCGACTGCAATTCCGACGCCATGAAAAACACTTAATTATGAATTAAAAGACCTCCAGGTTTTGATCCAGGAGGTCTTTTACAATCAAAACAACCGAATTAATGTCTTAGACTGCTGAGAACAATTAGATCTCCAAGTTCCAATGGGTATAGCGCAAATCTTTGCCACGGACGATTTCAGCAAATAGTCGGCGCAACTCACCAGCAACCGGACCCATGACGCCTGTTCCGACCGACCGATGATCAACCCGGGTTACAGCGGTCACCTGTACGGCAGTGCCGGTCATGAATATCTCATCACAAATATAGATCTCGGTACGATCTATGGGACGCTCAATCACTTTCAGATGCAGTTCATTGGCTGCCAATTCCATGATCGTGCGGCGGGTGATACCTTCCAAAATATTTTCGGTGGCTGGAGGCGTGATCAGATGACCGTCTCGCACCATAAAGATGTTCATGGCACTGCCTTCCGAGATATGTCCCTCCTGGGTCAGGACCAAGGCATCATCAAAACCAGCACGGGCGGCATCCGTCTTGATCAGGGCGGAGTTGGCATAAGCACCGGTAATTTTGCCGCGAGCAGGGATCATGTTGTCGTCCACACGCCGCCAGGATGAAATGGTGAAATGGGCGTTGTCGTCATTCTTAATATATAACCCAAACGGGATCGCAAACATGGTTAATTCATCGACCAACCCATGTAATTTAACCCCGATCGATTCATCACCTTTGAAGGCAAGAGGACGGACATAAATATCCTGCTGAAAAACATCTGTATGCAACAGATCCAACAGAATTTGAGTCAGACTTTCCGGGGTTTGTTCCAACTCAATGCACATCATCCGGCAGGAATTTAGGAAACGTCGAAAGTGATCCAAAGGTCGAAAGACATACAATTTTTTCTTTTCTTGATTCCAATAACCACGTATACCCCCAAAAACGCCTGTACCATAATTTAAAGCATGTGTCGCAACTCCGACTTTGGCTTCGGAATAAGGAACGATCTTTCCGTGGAAATATGCATACCTGGGTAAATCCACTGTCACCTCCATGAATTAAAATAGACGGGCAGGTTCATCTGCCAGATAATTATACCTCTTTCGCTCAGGAGGAATATTTCTATAATCGGAGCTATTGTATCCAAACGCGGTGATGGCAACTATCAGTGTCTTAAGACTGATCCAATATTAGATGTCATGTGTCACATCAACTCTGGCGGTTTGTAAATAGAAATATTTTTAATTAGGTGTATATTTAATGAAGGATTTCATTATAGGAGACGAGAATGCAAGACTTAACCGAGAATATACTTGAACTTATCCGACTCACATCAACTGATCTACCAACAGATGTTAAAGAATCCTTACACAATTCCGTTGAGAATGAGGAACCCGGTTCGGCAGCGCGTGGTGCGTTGGAATCCATATTAAATAATATTGACCTGGCTCGGAAGAACGCAACACCCATCTGCCAGGATACCGGCACGCCCATTTTTTATGTGCATTTTCCAGAAGGCATGAGCACACGTTCATTAAAAATGCAGATCCGCACAGCGATGGTGGAAGCGACCAAGCGTTCCTATATGCGACCCAATGCTGTGGATGTATTAACTGAGAAGAACAGCGGGAACAACCTGGGAGGAGATAGTTTCCCGTATATCCATTTTGAGGAAGTCGAAGGGGATGAATTGACCATCGAACTGATACTTAAGGGAGGCGGCTGTGAGAACGTTGGTGCACAATACTCACTACCCGATACGCGCCTGGGTGCTGGTCGGGACCTGGCGGGAGTACGCAAAGTGGTGCTGGATGCTGTTCATAAAGCCCAGGGAAAAGGATGTGCACCTGGAATTATAGGTGTTTCCTTTGGAGGCGATCGCGGGGCTGGCTACCTGGCATCTAAGGAGGTCCTGTTCAATAAGATGGATGAAGGTAATTCTGATCCCAAGCTGGCTGCTTTGGAACAACAGTTGACCAATGAAGCCAACCAGCTGGGTATTGGACCAATGGGTTTCGGTGGTAAAACTACTGTGCTCAATACCAAGATCACCGGTTTACACCGCCTGCCAGCCAGCTATTTTGTCTCGGTTTCCTATATGTGCTGGGCTTACCGGCGGCGCAAGATGACCATCAACGGTCATAAAGTCACATACGATTGAACTGGCAAAAAGAATTCAGGAGAGTACAAATGCATGAGATCAATATACCGATTGATGACGAAACCATTCGCGTTTTGAAAGTTGGTGACCCGGTTGCGCTGAATGGGATCATGTTGACTGGTCGTGACACTGTCCATAAGTGGATGATCGATACTTTCATTCGGAAGACCCGTGATCCAGAGGGTGATGACCTGCGGGTGTATGAGGCTATTAAACCTCTGTTGAAGCATAGCCTGATCTATCATTGTGGTCCCGTCGTTTCAGGATTGGACACACGGCAATACAAATTTGTAGCCGCCGGTCCCACCACCAGCATCCGTGAGGAGCCCTACCAAGCTGAGGTGATGCAACATTTCAACCTCAAAGGTGTGATCGGGAAAGGTGGCATGGGTCCCAAAACACTACAGGGTTGCCAGGAAACCCCAGCGGTTTATTTTCACGCCATTGGAGGGGCGGCTTCCTCTATTGCCCAGAGTGTTACGCGTGTACTGGATGTTTTCAAACTGGACTTTGGTGTCCCGGAAGCCATGTGGGTCATTGAAGTAAAAGATTTCCCGGTCGTGGTTACAATGGATGCACACGGACAAAGCCTGCATGCTATCATTCAAGAGCAATCCAATAAAGTATTGCAAGAATTACTGGTGAAGTAATGTCCTGGATAATTTAGTTGACAAAACCCGTTCGGTAAAAATGCCGAGCGGGTTTTATAAAATCAGGATTCTTATTATCAATTTCCACAGGTACGATCGAACATAGAAATACCCCCATATATAGGGGTGTATTTTAGAGGGGAAACTCCGACTAACAAACTTGTTAATCACGATCTTCACTTTTTTGTATATACTAGTTTCATAGAAAAGGAGAAGAACCCATGACCATCAACATTAATCCCCTGGAAGAATATGTAAATATCATCGTTCAAAATACAAATTTTCTTAACCGTATTCTGACACCAAAGATCGGTATTTCGGTTTTTGCAATTTTTCTTACAATTATTGGAGTGATCGCTCTTAACAGTTAATAAATCGTTATATTTGATCCTGTCCAGTCACGCCCAGGTCAATGATCTTTTTTCATTACCTGGGCGATATCATTTAACCACCAGATACAGCAATAAAAATGATACCCTTAGCTGCGAATCCGGAGATGAATGAATTAGCTCAAACCAATTCATTCCTATTCATTTTGAATTTCGAGAATTAGACACAAATATTCCTTATCTTTGGTAAAATCAGACCACTAGAAAAGGAGTCGGTATGCCCATGAATGAAAGGGATATCCTCATCGAAGCTTTTACAGAAATGGCTCCAGATTACGAACACAAGGTTGATACTGAACTCAACTTTTTTTGGGGGTGGAGTTATCAAAGTTTTTTAAATGAATTGATCCAAAAAACCCCAATATTTGAAAATGATCTGATTCTTGATGTTGCCACTGGAACTGGTGTTATCTCCCATCACCTTGCCAAGTATGGTCTCAGCAAGAACCAAATCCATGCATTGGATATCACATTTCCAATGCTCAAACAGACCAGAAAACGATTTGCGAAATCAAATATCGAGGATAAAAGTGCCCTGGTATGTGCATCTGCCATGGAAATGCCATATCAAGGGAATATCTTCAACCTGGTCATTTGCGGGCTGGCAACCCACCATATGATTGTTGAATATTTTATTTCGGAATGCAATAGGATCCTGACTCCAGATGGCAGGCTTTCGATTATTGATGTTGGTGGTTCTCTCAATTGGAATATTCCGGGGATAAAATCGATTGTCAGAATCATCGCCTACATCTATTTCTTAATGACTGAGAACCATTCCAGGGCATGGGCTGAATCTGCTTCGATATCCAATATTCGGGCTAAAGAAGAATGGGAGGATTTATTATTAAGCTCAGGGTTTAAGGATCTCGAAATTGTAAAACTACCTTCCAAGAAATGGTATATACCATCACCGCTACTCATACAAGCAGTCAAAAACTAAGGAGGAAATAATGACAAGTTCATTCAAGCTCATCGAAGAAGGTCGCAAGGACGAACTCTGGAACAAACATTGTGGATATGTGAATCTTAGTATGCAAGAATTTATGGATATTCAAAACCGGTTGATGCTTGAGCAGATCCAATTATTAGGAGCATCGAATATCGGGAAGCATTTCATGGGTTCGGAGATCCCAACCAGTGTTGAAGAATTCCGTCAGGTAACGCCATTAACCAGAATTTCAGATTATGATGATTTATTGTCTGATAAGAATGAGGAAAATCTTCCTATTAAACCTTATGTGTGGGCACGTACTTCTGGGCGGACATCTGCTCTTAAGACTTATTGGCTTCCATATTCACGACAATTTTATGATCATCTCAGCGATTCGGTTATTGCTGCCATGTTAATGAGTTCCTGTTCACACCGTGGAGAAGTTAAACTTGAAAGGAATGATAAATTTCTGATGGCAACTGCTCCCAGACCCTATATATCTGGTTACCTGGCAGCCTCGATCCTGGATAATTTGCATGCCATCTTTCTTCCAAGTATTGAAGAAGGGGAAAAAATGGAATACGGGGAGCGTATCACTACCGGATTCAAACTCGCCATGCAACATGGCTTGGATTATTTTGGAGGCCTTTCAGTAGTCCTAGCAAAAATGGGGGAACAATTTGAAACCCAATCCAGCAACTCCCAACCATCCAAAGAGTTGCTGAATCTGACCACTCTACTACGACTTCTAAGAGCTGTCTTGATCGCAAAGATCAATAAACGGAAAATCTTACCCAAAGATATCTGGAAATTAAAAGGTATCATGTCGGGTGGAATTGATACGGATATATACAAAGATAAAATTGAATATTATTGGGGTAAAAAACCTCTCGAGGGCTTTTCATGCACTGAAGGTGGAAACCTTTGTTTTCAGTCCTGGAATTTCAAAGGTATGACTTTTTTCCCGGATAACGCATTTCTGGAATTCATCCCTTTGGATGAAGTCAATAAGAATAAAGCCAATCCTTCCTACCAACCAAAAACAGTTTTAATGGATGAGTTGAAAGAGGGTATTTACGAACTTGTAATAACTAATTTTATGGGTGGTGCGCTTATACGTTACCGTTTGTTTGACATGTTTAAAGTGGTATCCATCGGTGATAAAGAGATCGATTCGGTACTGCCACAAGTACAATTCTACTCAAGGACAGATGACATTATAAATATCAGCAGTTACCTTATTCTGTCAGAAGGAGAGATTTGGAAAGCAATAGAATCATCTGGTATAAAGTACCAAGATTGGACAGCAAATAAAGAGATTGTTTCTGGAAGTCCGATCCTCAATCTATATATTGAAATTAAAGAACAGAGTGATCAATCGGATGAGGAGATAACCAACCTTCTTGATGAAAAATTCAGCAACCTTTATCAGGAATATTGCGATCTAAAAGAAGATCTTCAGATCAATCCACTGGTTTTTACCCGCTTACCTCCGGGATCGTTTAAGGCTTATAAAAATTCCATGATTGAAGCCGGCGCTGATCTTGAAGAATATGTGCCCTCCCATATGAGACCATCCCCAGAAATTCTAAATAAATTGTTAACAATTTTAATGGATTAATGACAAAATGTATTGGACCATAGCTACCATCGTTTCAGGATTTGCCACAATCATATTTTTGGCGCTTTTTGGGGTGGTTTTTATTTCAAAACCACGCACTCATTTACGCAAATTATTTCTATATTACCTGATCTCGATGCTATTTTGGTCAATCAGTGCGTTTCTAGCCTCCTCTGGATTGGTTGCACCGCTTTTCTGGTTCAGAGCCATGGCTATCTCACCCGTGGTTATGCTTTTCTTTTTGTTCCTATTTGTCCAAAAATTATTTGGATTACGCAACAGATGGGTGCCTACTCTTTTGATCTATGGAATTTTCGCAGTGTTCGTTGATTTTTTTACTGACCTGGTAATAAAATCTGCTTACCTGGATGAAACTGGATCTTTTGTTTATGAATTTGGGTTTTTTCTTCCATTAATCGCCTTGCCATTTTTTATCATTACCATATATAGTCTCGTGATATTGTATAAAATTCATAATAATAGCAAAGATGCAAATAATCGAAACCGCATCCGTTACTTGATGCTGGGGATCTCACTCCCTATTTTTGCATTATTAATCAATTTCACTGAACTTGGCAAATATCCAATCGATATCGCCGCAAATGTAATTACAGCCATTCTGATCTCATATGCGATCCTTCGCCACCAACTCCTGGATGTTAAATTTGTTATTCGGCTGGGGTTGATATACTCAATCACCACTGCAATATTTGGATCTATTTACTTCCTGGTAATATCCCTGGTGTTAAATTTATTTCACCTTTTGGCTGGAAATGAAGTCTTTATTACTTCGATCATTGTTGGCACCTTGTTTTCTTTTATTCTTGCCCCCCTAAATTCCCGAGCACAGAAATGGATCGACCGCTTATTCTATCGTGAAAAGTTTAATGCCAGTCAAATGATGCAAAGGCTAAGCCAGACCACTGCATCCATTATGAATCTCAATATAATGGCAGACATCATCCTTTCTGAGATCCTATCAACATGGCACATTCAAAACGGAACAATTTTGATAAAGAAAAATGAAACCGAGGATTTCCTCGCTATAGCTCAAAAAGGAAATAAACGGGATCACTCATGGCGTTTCCCTTCCGACCATCCGATACCCAAATGGTTGAAGGAAAATAAGAAAAACCTCTCAAAAGATGATCTATCCATGGATCCCAAATTTAAATCTTTATGGGGTACAGAAATTATTGAATTGGAAGAGATTAACGCACAAATATTCGTTCCCTTGCTTGCAAAAGGAGATCTTGTAGGTATTATCATCCTTGGAGAAAAGAAATCCACCCTTCCCTTTGATATAGATGATCTTCTGCTCTTATCCGCTTTATCCAATCAAGTGGCTGTTGCAATTGAGAATTCCCGCCTTTATGAAGACCTTGAAGGCGCATTCATTCAAACGACAGTTGCCCTGGCAAATGCGATCGATCTGCGGGATGCCTATACCAATATTCATAGCCAACAGATCGCTTTTTGGTCTGCTGAAACAGCCAAAATACTGAAATGCAGTACAAAAGATGTGGAGGATATATATTGGGGTGGTCTATTGCATGATATTGGAAAAATCGGAATACCAGATTCCATATTAAACAAGCCTGGTAAATTGGATGCCTCTGAATGGGAGGTGGTGCACCGCCATCCTGACCTTGGAGCTGATCTGATAGCCCCCATCAAGAAACTTTCAAGAGTGGCTCCGATAATCAACTGCAGCCATGAAAGATATGACGGGAAAGGCTACCCGAGAGGTTTACGTAAAGAAGAAATACCTCTTGGCGCCCGAATTGTGAGCGTGGCGGATTCTTTTTCAGCCATGAAAGATAAACGACCTTACAAGGATCCACTCAGTGACGAAATGGCAATTCAGGAACTGGTTATTAATTCAGGAAAAATGTACGATCCTATCGTTGTTGATGCATTTTTGAAAATGATCGCAACCAAGAAAAAATAACCTGATTGAATCTAATAGAATCTTACTTTTGTAAAATGTGATATTGCCAAATAATGTCTATTTTCTCAGAACAGCATCAAAAGGCTGCTGGAGAAAGACATGACGAGTCAGCTTATCAGTGATCAGCAGTGTAAAATGAATGCATAAAGTCTTTAAACCTTAGCACTAGATTGGGGTGGAATTGCTGAAAATTAAATTGACAACCCCTTTTCAATTTTTATAAATGGTATGATCGGTTTATCCAGTATTCTCTAACAGCCCTTTCTCAACGCGCGAGTCCATATCGGGCTTGATGATGTTGATTTCCCTATATACCAGTGTCCATGAAACGGACTTGAATAACTGTGCCAAACCCTCAATGAAAAGTATGGGTGAACCAGCCAGGGGGAAGAATAAAGGTAATCCAAACATGATCCCGACCACGATTGGCCAATAACCAGAAAGGAAGATGCTGGAAAATCCACCCACCACCAGACCAGGCAAAATTGCCACCAAAGCAGCAAGTGTGAAACTGACTACAATAAATGGGATGAGCAGGAATATTAGAAAGACAGAAGCGATCGACCAGGCGATAGCCAAGCCGACCATGATCAACCAGAACAATCCGATCTCTTTCCAGTTTCCCCGAACGACAGAGAAACCATTGTGAAGTGCTGTGCGCACATCCAGCTGTTCAAGGACACATGCACGCACAATAATGTTTCGCAGCAAGCCAACAATCACAAAGTAGAAGCTGAACAGGAGGACAGTCAAGGAAGCCAGTCCAACCAAAAAAACAAGAGAGAAAATCCAACCCTGGGTGGTGCCAATATTGATCCCAATTGATACGCCTCCCCACACAAGCATAACAAGAATGGAAATAAACACCACAGCAGGTAATGAAACAATTAAGAGGTCGATCAGGAATAACCGCCAGGATGTGCGCGACCAACCATAATGGAATCCTTGTCTGATGGATATTTTTTGGGAAGTGGTCTCAAATTCATCCACCATGCGAATGACAGCTGTCTCTGACACATAACCGAGGATCTTTACTCCAATACCAAAAAAGACCATCAGGATAATAAAGACTACCAGAAATTTGATCAAGACGCCAATCTCAGGTTGTGAGTTAATCTCCTCGGTCATCGAGTACCCAATACTGCGAAGTGTCTCCATAAAAGCTTGTGGAGATTCAAAGGGTTGTCCCTCCCAGGAAGGCAAAGGGAATTCTTTTTGGATATTCTTATCCGTGGCATAGCGGTAACCACTATTGCTTCCGTATCGCTCGAATGTACTTCCACCAACTGCCAAAGCCAGGATAAATCCAAATACCCACAAAGTACGATAATTCCACAAGATGTACCAGGCTCGTTTTAAGATCTTCATGTTGTCCATAATAAAATCTCCTTGAAGTATAGGTATAATATATACGCAATTCAGATTATCCGGTTTTATGTATCTGTTTTATCTTCCCTTTTTGGAAACATAGATATTATTGCTTGATCAGAATTATGAACACATAATAATACTTGGATGGCTATGATCTCTTTTCTTCAACGTAAATAATTATTATCAACTTATTGGAAAATCGGATCACCACCAGTAATATGGTAAAGTCACAGATCCTTTTTCCATGTATTAGAGATTTTACCAGTTTTGGGGATCTCATTTTTAGCCGGTCATGACAATCCTCATCCATAAAAAGGGGGGTTCTTGCCGGGCTTCCTTTCGGATCATACGTATTGCCACTAATAATGGGTTTTAATAGCACCTTATGTTTTCTCCTAGAACCTATTTCAATAAATTTAACTTGGGTGTATACTGACAATTGAAACTCATTCTTGCATTGAAGGAGTCCTTATGAAACGAGCAGTCAGCATCAGCCTGGGTTCGTCCAAGCGGAACAAAGCCGTTGAAGTGACCCTGTTGGGTGAAAAGGTAAGTATTGAGCGGATTGGAACAGATGGGGATATGGAACTTGCAGCAAGAAAATATCAGGAACTAGATGGAAAAGTGGATGCCTTTGGGGTCGGTGGAGCAGATCTCGGTGTATTGGTTGATAAAAAATGGTATCCATTGTTTTCAGTTAACCCCATGGTCCGCTTTGTAAAAGAAACTCCCCTGGTGGATGGAACCGGTCTTAAAAGTACACTTGAAAGTAAATCCGCCTCGTTCCTGGATGAACATATCAAAGGTTATATAAATGAACGCGGACGAAAAGCTTTCATTATGACCGGTGTGGACCGCTGGGGGATGACCCAATGTTTTCTGGATGCCGGTTACGAGTGCGTTTTTGGCGACTTGATGTTTTCGCTTGGCATCCCGATTTCCCTGCACTCAGCCAAACAACTAAAAACATTGGCGGCTTTACTCATGCCGGTGGCTGGAAGATTACCATTCAAATGGATCTATCCAACAGGTGAGAAACAAGAAGAACGCAAACCAAAACATGCCAATCACTTCCACTGGGCAACCGTCACGGCAGGTGACTGCCACTATATCAAGCGATATATGCCGGAAGATATGAAGGGCAAAGTGATAGTCACCAATACCACTACTCCGGAAGATGTAGATCTATTTCAGAAGGTGGGGGTGAAGTATTTAATCACCACTACGCCTGTGCTTGAAGGACGATCCTTTGGCACCAATATGATGGAATCAGCGCTCATCGCCATTTCGGGCAAGAAGCGCCCTTTGACCAATACTGAATATAGCGATCTTCTTTCTCAATTAAAGTTCGAGCCTCAGATCCAGGAATTGAATTAAGAACACGATCCAATTTTAGAGAAAGGATGGTGGTTTGGAATTTATTCTGTATTTCCCCCAACTAATCTTTCTCCAATTCTTCGGATAGATATAAAATATATCAGGCCAATTCAAAGGAGCTTTGTATGTTAATGGACGCAGTTGTCACTGCCGGTGGGATTCCCCTGCCAGAAGAACCACTCTATCCTTATACAAAAGGGATTTCCAAGGCTTTGTTGGATGTGGCTGGAAAACCCATGATCCAATGGGTGCTCGATGCGATTGGTCAGGGAAGTACAATCAAGAATGTTATTGTGGTTGGATTGACGGAAGAATGCGGAGTAACCTGTCTGAAACCAATTCACTTCATCCCCGACCAGGGCAAGATGCTGGATAATTTCAGAGCAGGTGTGCGGAAATCCCAAGAAATTACCCCGGATGGAAAATTTGTGGTGTTCGCTTCATCTGATATTCCTGCCATAACAGGTGGAATGGTGGATTGGGTGGTGAACACTGCCCTGGAAACCGATGATGATATCTACTACAACGTTATCCAACGCCAGGTAATGGAAACCCGCTTCCCAGGTTCAAATCGCACGTACACGCATCTGAAAGGCATGGACGTCTGCGGGGGAGATATGAATGTTGTGCGCGCCAGTGTTGCCTCGGACGAATCCGAGATATGGGATAAGATCTCCAATGCCCGTAAAAGCCCTCTCAAACAGGCTGCCCTGATCGGTTACGATACCCTTTTATTATTATTACTACGCCAGTTAACTATGGAGAAAACCATCCAAAAAGTTGCCAATCAATTGAATGTCAAGGGGCGTGGCATCGTCTGTCCCTATGCGGAGATCGGTATGGATGTGGATAAACCTCACCAATTGGAAATCATGCGCGCTGACCTGGCCAGGGAGAGGTAATCCTTTTGGGTCTACAAAAAATACAAGAATTGGACAATCGTCTAGCCTCACAAATTCGTGAGGCAGAGCTTACTGGTGTTTTTCGTTCTTTAGCTATTTTTCTGGCTCACTCAGGTGATTCCTGGTTCTGGTGGGGTGGGCTGGGATTGCTCTGGTGGTTGGGCAGCCCATTTTGGAAGAGCCGGGCTCTAATTGTTTTTATAAGCATCATTGGTCTGGCACTTATCGTGCTTACCATAAAATTCCTGGTACGCCGAAAACGACCGGAAGGTGAATGGGGTGGAATATACCGTAAGACGGATCCTCACTCCTTCCCTTCGGGGCACGCAGCGCGTGCCATCTTAATTGCAGTTTTGATCTCCGGACTAGGTCCCACCTGGTTGATGGTGACTTTGTGGGTATGGGCACCGCTTGTATGTCTGGCACGCGTCATCATGGGAGTTCATTATCTATCTGATATCCTGGCTGGAATCCTAACAGGTCTTTTGGCAGGATTTGGGATACTGATGTTCATTTCCGGTTAACATTTCCACCCAAAATCAGAAAGTTCATGCTTGCCACAATCAACAGGATACAAATTGACAGAAAGATAATTCCTAGCATCCAAATCCCATAGTAACCTGCGATAATGCCTGCTCCAATTACAACCACCAATATTAGCATGGCGTTTCTGACATTCAATGATCTCCCGATCAATGGTCTGTTGCTTTTTAACCACAGAATAATACCCAATCCCATTAAGACCAGACTGGATATAATCCCGGTTATTAGAACCTGGTTACCTGATAAGTAAGGGATCTTCAATACCAGAGTACCGCAGGTACCCTCCCGGGATGGTGTTCTTAAGGTTCTGTATTGCATTACCTTGACCAATACAAGTTTCCCATAAATAGCATCTTCGTGATTTACAGCCCATTCAACCCGGATGGTTTCTCCGGGAGAAATTTCTGGGTTAGTTTCCACAAGGCGAGTGATTTCACGGTCACTGCTGATATGCATACGGTAAAGAGGCTTGATCGTTCTATTAGTGTTATTCGTTATTGTGGCCGTTACTGCCGATCTGTCAACGGGGGTAATAATGGGTGGGCATTGTAAAGTTTTTAAGTCTTCATCGGCAATTTTGATCCCACCGAAGTAAAACGTCGACTCCAGATTTGCCAGAACAATACTGCCAAATAGCACCATTCCCAGAATTGTCCCCATAAAAAATAACACAATACTCAGAAAACGAATTCCTTTATGATTTGCTTTCATTTTACATTCTCCATTATTGTTTTTTGATCAGTGCTTCTCAATAATTTGCGAATATTGAATTTTGGACCAAGACTGTTGATCAGCAATTTGAGGAAAAAAGCTAATTTCATTATATATTAATATTATATACATTATTCTTAATATGTCAATCTTTTTATTAATATTTATTGATAATTTTATTGATTATATTGATATTCCACCAAAACAAACTTCAACTTCCCGCGTAAAATGAGCCTTAAGAGTTGACGAACCAACATTAAGGATAATTTGGAATTCAATTTAAAAAACCAGGGGTTTAGATCAAATCAATCAATAATTAATAATCTGTGGTGTATTTGAAAAATAAACGACTGCAACCATGATCAATAATACAATCAACACCAGCAATGCCAAGCCAATTATCCACACACCGAATAAGCCGGAAATAATAGCTAACAGTATAAGGATCGCCAACAAGATCATTACATTAAGAACTCTATGCGACGAGCCCAGTAAGGGACGATCAATTCTGCCCCATAAGAATATTCCTGCAGCTAAGCATAGGATGATAACAAGAAATGAGAGGAAGAAAACCTGGTTACCAGTTAAAAATGGTATCGGTAACATTACGATCGCACAAGAACCGAACTGTGCAGGAGTTTTATAAGTGCGGAACTGAAAGGTGCGCACCAGGATCATGAAATTAAAGACGATATCATCTTGATCGACCTCTATTTCGATGTGACTGAACTCTCCGGGCAAGATGGTGGGATTGAATTCAAATTCGCGTGCAATACCACCCAGATAGCTTATCTCCCCACGAAAAACGGGTTTCAATGTTTTGTCTGTTTTGTTGGTGATATCTGTGCTTACAATGCCGGTTTCTTTTGTTGTAAGAATAATTGGGCAGTTCAGATCAGTTTTGATCTGGCTTTCAGTACGGACAGAAGCAGATGAATAATCAAAATAAAAGGGGAGTTCAAAATTTGCCCATATAATGCTTCCGGCAAATAGCAAACCAGTGAATGCACCAATTATGTAGATAATAATACTTATTATCCGGCCTTTCTTTTTTGTCATTACCTATTTCTCCAAAAGATCAAATTAATAAATGCGAGACTGGTTTTGCATATTGTGAAAGTCATAATTTACCTTAACGACCTCTACCAGCATACCAGGTTCGACTTTTTGAAAGCGTGCAATTTCAAACAGATCTTCCTTTCTTTACAACCATTAATTGTAACCGACAATTATGTCATCTCAATAATTCTGGGGAAAGTTGGCACATTCACAAGCTTTGTACTCCATCGCATGTGTGTGTCATTGAAAAAGTGCGTGAGGACACGACATTGGGTCATTTATGAATGTGATAATAAGTAGTGAAATGTTCATCGGAGAGCCAATCATTTATTCTAATATCCGCTTGATAAAACATACTCCATCCAATAACCTTTGTTGAGAAGAAATCATTTTTCGTATAGAATAGAGAAGGAGGTCAACTTCATGGCAAAAATTAAATATGTAATCAAGCGTAACGGCGCTACAGTTCCATTTTCCAGCGAAAGGATCACAAATGCCATCTTTCGAGCTGCGGTATCCGTGGGTGGCAGAGATCGATCCATGGCGGAGACACTCAGCGAGCAAGTCACCTCGCTCATGGAAAAACAGTATAAGAAAAATCAGTATCCTGGTGTGGAAGAGATACAGGATGCTGTCGAAAAAGTTTTGATCGAGAATGGGCACGCTAAAGTTGCCAAGGCTTACATCCTCTACCGGGAAGATCGCAACCGTCGGCGGCGAAAAGAATGGTCGGCTACCGAGCAACGTTCAGAATATATTCCCTGGGAGAAAATGTGGTCTGTGTTGGATTGGGCTGTGGAGCATGAGGTCAATTCGGTCGTTAAACTTAACCAGATCGTGGCATCAGGACGGTTTTCTGATCTGATCAATATTTCGGAAGCTGCTTATGCCCAGGAATTGCGCTTGGTTTATGATTCTATCAGCGAACGCAAGAATGAGGTCAAGCTGGTCATCGTCGCCGGACCATCTTCATCCGGAAAAACAACCACCACCAATAAGGTCGCCCATGCACTGGGAAAACAGGGGCTGCAATTCGTTGAGTTGAACCTGGACAATTACTATTTTGACCTGGCGATGCACCCGAAGGACGAGTTTGGCGATTATGATTTTGAAACCCCCCAGGCACTGGATATCGATCTGATCAATCAGCATTTGCACGCACTCTTATCTGGTGAACAAGTGCTTATGCCCTATTATGATTTCAAAGAAGGAAGAAGTTTCCCGGAAAGAACCCCCATGCAGTTGCAACCAGGGCAAATCATTCTGATAGACAGCCTGTACGGGCTTTATCCACCATTGACAGATGGGATCGAGGATGCCAAAGTAAAACTATACCTGGAGCCATTGTTACAGATGAAGATGAATATTGGACAATATGTACGTTGGACAGATATTCGCCTGATGCGCCGTATGCTGCGGGATGAGTCCTCACGCTCCTACGGGTACGAGAAAACGCTGACCCATTGGCATTATGTCCGCTCGAGTGAGATGCGAAACATCATCCCGTATTCTGACACAGCGGATTTCATCATCAACACTTCCATGCCATATGAACTACCCCTCTATCAGCATAAATTAAGTGCACATTTCGGTGAATGGGTGGATCGTTACAAAGAAGACCCGCTGCGCCAGGATGCCTTTACGCGCGCTGAGCGCATCCATGCTTTGCTTCAAACCATCACACCCTACGCAGACGACTCGCATGTGCCACGTGATTCGGTCATTCGGGAGTTCATCGGTGGGTTGGAGATCGAATAGGTTGAATTGAATCTTGTCTTTGCTAACAGGATGTCTGCCATTACCAAGGTCAGGCATCCTGTTTTTTTTAATAAATATTTTATTGACTGCTAATATTTTTCTGATAATAAGGATCTATATTTCAAATTGTAAGACCAAATTTCAACTTTATTTTAAAGGAGGTTCATTATGTCCAATTTAATTCGATGGGAGCCCATGCGTGAAATGATGACTCTACGAGAGGCAATGGACCGGCTGTTTGATGATGCCTTCACTCGCCCTATCACTAACATGAGTGGGTTCTCAGGCATGCCGGCTATTGATCTCTACCAGACCGAAAACGAAGTGGTGGTAAAAGCTTCATTACCCGGTCTCAAGTCTGAGGATGTCCACATCTCTGTCACCAACGGGGTACTCAGCCTTTCGGGTGAATTTAAGCAGGATGAGGAGACGAAAGAATCCACATATCACATCCGCGAACACACTCATGGATCGTTCGAACGGGGGATCACCCTACCGGTGGATGTGGAAACCGATAAAGCCAAAGCAGATTTTAAAGATGGCATTCTGACCATCACTCTGCCCAAATCTGAAGCAGTCAAACCCCGAACCATCAATATCAAAGCCAAATAATCACAATTCATCCTTCAGAAATAAAAAGCACAGCAACCCAAGACCGGGTTGCTGTGCTTTTTTTCACTCTTCGGTTATTATGCCTTGCTGGATTTCCTTAAATTTTTGTTTTCTTCTTGCTATTTAATAAGGTCTATCCTAAAATGTATAAAGACCACAAATTAATGTATCCCAAATAATTGTTAACAAAAAAGGAGGTTTGCGGACAAAAATAGCCAGTTAATTGCCATTGAGCAATGTTATTATCCATCCCCATAATGAATTCTAATTCAGGAGGAATCCATGAAACGTCATAGCTATAAGTTCTTTGCTTTTTCAGTGATCCTTTCCCTTATTTTCACAGCTCTGCCCGCACCTCAGCATGTTTTGGCTGATGCACCGGCAGATTTATTTATATCTGAGTATATCGAAGGCTCCAGTTACAATAAGGCAATTGAAATTTACAATGGCACCGGATCAGCCATTGACATGGCTGCAGGACCATACACCCTGGAACTTTACAGTAATGGTTCCGCAACTGTCAGCAAATCCATGCTGCTTTCAGGAACCATTGCTGATGGTGATGTCTATGTGGTGGCACACACCAGCGCGGATCCCATCATTCTAGCTCAAGCAGATGCTACCAACGGAGCTGTCATTAATTTCAACGGTGATGATGTCATTGTATTGCGCAAAGATGGGGCTGTAGTTGATGTCTTTGGACAAATTGGTGTCGATCCCGGCACACAATGGACAGGTGGAGGGGTGGACGATACCATGCGCCGAAAAATAGATATTTGTGCAGGTGATACAAATCCCAATGATGCCTTTGATGGTTCTGTTGAGTGGGATACTTTTGTAATAAACTCATTCGATGGATTGGGGAGTCATACTGCCAATTGCGGCACCGTTGAACCACCACCTACAATTTTAATCAACGAAGTTGACTCTGACACACCCAGCACGGATGTGTTGGAATTTGTTGAGTTGTATGATGGCGGTGTAGGTAATACTGCTCTCGATGGGTTGGTTGTTGTTTTCTATAATGGAAGCAATGATCTGTCCTATGCTTCTTACGATCTGGATGGCTATAGCACAGATGCCAATGGTTATTTCCTGCTTGGGAATGCAGGTGTAACCCCAACCTCTGGTATTATTTTTGGTGGAAATTGGCTTCAAAATGGGGCTGATGCAGTGGCGTTATTTGCCGGTGATGCGTCCAACTTCACTAACGGCACAGCCATGACCACCACCAACCTGCTCGACGCAATCGTTTATGACACCAACGATGCCGACGATGCTGGACTGCTGACCTTGCTTAATGCTGGACAACCCCAAGTGAATGAAAGCGGTGGAGGCGATAGTGCTGGTCAATCCAATCAGCGTTGCCCAAATGGTGACGGCGGTGCACGAAATACCAACACCTATGCACAATTTGCGCCTACACCTGGAGATGTTAATATTTGTGTAACTCCGGTTGCTATAGTAAAGATCCATGACGTACAAGGCAATGGCTCAACGAGTCCGCTGGTTGGACAGACGGTCGCCATTGAAGGTATCGTGGTCGGTGACTTCCAAGACGGCGTCAGCGGCACGAACGGCGATTTGAATGGTTTCCATGTCCAGGAAGAGGATACCGATGTTGATGACGATCCACTATCATCTGAAGGTATCTTCATTTACAACGGAAGTTCACCTGCCGTAAATGTGCAGATCGGTGACCTGGTACATGTAGAAGGTGTTGTTTCTGAATTCAGCGGCATGACCGAAATTTCATCCTTTACGGGTGTTGAAGTTCTCAGCAATGGTAATGTGTTGCCAACGGCATCTATTTTGTCGCTGCCTGTCACAAATGTGGATGACTTCGAAGCCTATGAAGGTATGTTCGTCACCTTCCCGCAGGCACTCGTCATCTCAGAATATTTCAACTTTGACCGTTATAACGAGCTCGTTCTCACCTCTGAGCGGCACCTGACCCCATCGGCAGAATTTGAGCCTGGTCCGGATGCGATTCAAGCTGCTGCAGATTTCCTGCTCGACAAGATCACCCTCGACGATGGCCGCTCGGCACAAAATCCGAACCCCGCCATCCATCCCAACGGCAATGTCTTCGACCTGACCAACCTGTTCCGGGGTGGTGACACAGTTGCAAATGTGACCGGTGTCATGGATTACAGCTTCAGCCTGTACCGCATTCAGCCTACCCAGGGTGCGGATTACGTCTCTGTGAACCCGCGCACTGCCGAGCCAGATGATGTCGGTGGAAATTTGAAGGTGGTCGCCATGAATACGCTCAACTTCTTCACGACCATTGACCAGGGCTCAAGTTTTTGGATTTGTGGTCCCGCTCAGAATATGGAATGCCGTGGTGCGGATACTCTCGAAGAACTCACCCGCCAGCGTGACAAGCTCATTGCTGCTATCGCGTTAATGAATGCGGACGTGATCGGTCTGTTAGAGATCGAGAATAATATTAATGATGAAGCAGTACAGAACCTTGTTGAAAGCCTGAACACAGCCCTCGGTGCAGGCACTTATGACTATGTCTCCACTGGACCAATAGGAACGGATGCCATCAAGGTAGCACTGATCTACAAACCAGCTTCTGTCTCGTTGGTGGGAGACTATGCCATTCTTGACACATCTGTAGACTCTCGCTTCATTGACACCAAGAATCGCCCGTCTTTGGCACAATCCTTCATGGATAATTCAACAGGCGGCATCTTCACTGTTGCAGTGAATCACCTGAAATCCAAGGGGTCAGATTGTAATGATCTTGGTGATCCGGATCTGGGCGACGGTGCAGGGAATTGTAATGTCACCCGCACGCTGGCTGCTCAAGCCCTGGTGGACTGGCTCGCAACCGACCCCACTGGCAGCGGTGATGCTGATTTTCTCATCGTTGGCGATTTAAATTCCTATGACAAGGAAGATCCTATTGATGCTATCAAGGCTGGTCCCGATGACACCCTGGGTACATCCGACGACTATGCCGACCTGGTCTTCGAGTTCCAGGGCGAGAACGCCTACTCCTATGTCTTTGACGGACAGATCGGATATCTTGATTATGGTCTGGCAAACGCAAGTTTGGTGAGTCAGATCACAGGTGTGGCAGACTGGCACGTCAATGCCGATGAACCCGACCTGATCGATTACGATATGAGTTTCAAGTTGGCTGCCCAGGATGCTCTCTACGCTCCGGACGCCTACCGGTACTCCGACCACGATCCGGTTATTATTGGGTTAGACGTTTGTGATGTGATCGCTCCGGTCTTCGATGAAGTTACAGTTACTCCTGGCTTATTATGGCCTGCCAATCACAAATATGTGGATGTGACTGCCACAGTCGTGGTCAGTGATAACTTTGACACAGATCCAACTGTGACCCTGGTCTCGATCATCTCCAGCGAAGCAGATGAGGGTTTGGGCGACGGTGACTTCCCGAATGATATCGTCATTATTGACGATTTCCACTTCAAACTGCGCGCTGAGCGCTCCGCAGTGAACAAGACTGGTCGTTATTACACCATCACATACATGGTAACCGATGATTGTGGTAATTCCACCTACCAGTCGGTCTTTGTCTTTGTGCCCTTCAGCCAGAATAAGAGATAATCCAACTTTCTGGACAAAGAAAATAAGTAAACCAGAGTCCCGTCTTGCGACGGGACTCTTTTATTCTTGAAGATCGATCTATTTTTTTTATTACCGAATTGTGATCGTTTATTAAGGCAATTTCATTCCTTTTTTGATCCAAACATAGGCACCAGCCAATCTGCGAGAGCGGGGAACAGATAAGCTGTCTGCACCAGAAGTCTCCAGGATCTTGGAATGACATGGATCCGGCGCGGATGATCCATCAACCAGGCTACCTGGTCTGCCACATAGCTGACGGGCATCAAACCCGGGTATCTGGGTGCATCCAATCTGCCCTCAGCGTGAGCTTTCAAATTGGCTGAGAACTCAGAAGGTGTGAAACCGGGGCAGAAAGCGGAAACATCCACACCAGTTTTAAGAAGTTCGCGCCGCAAGGCATCTGAAAAACCCACCACACCATACTTGGTAGCTGAGTAAACGGTAGAGACTGCTACCAGGCCAGCAATGGAAGAATTGTTTATGATATGCCCACTTTTTTGTTCCAGCATGGCTGGTAATACTGCATGAGCACACGCCATGACTGCCACCAGATTGGTGTTCACTTTATCAGTTATCTGGTCTGATTCCCATTTCACGAAAGGCAGATCCAAACCTGCACCGGCATTGTTAAAGAGGACATCTACCCTGCCCCACTTTGCCAGAGTGGTTTGCACCATAGCATCAATATCTGCTTGTTGGGTGACATCCGTTGGCAGGATCAACGCTTCTCCACCTGTCTTGCGAACATCTCCAGCTACCATCTCGAGTCTGTCTGCTCGCCTGGAAGCCAACACCAGGCGCATACCTTCCCTGCCAAGACGCCGGGCTACCGCTGCCCCGATCCCGCTGGATGCGCCTGTAATGATGACTATTTTCTTGTCCATTCCTCACCTCGCTCACTTTTAATTTATTAATTTTATCGGTATCATCTCAATAATACGGGGGAAAGTGGGATGTGAAAGCGGGTGAAGCTCGCTTTCACATCCCACTCCCCACTTTTTTGAGAAGTTACTATTATCGCATATATTTAATACATCACCAAAGGAAATATAGTTTTCCAGTGAGGTCAAATTAAATCAAACTGCCTGCCCGGATTCACATTTAATCCAGGCAGGCAGGGGAAGGACATGGGTTTAAGTTTTAAACAGGTTTATGGCTCAACAATCACTAAGCCTATCATTGAAGAGTGGATCCCACAGTGATATGAATAGGTACCAGCAATGTCAAAGGTGTGGCTGAAGCTGGTACCATTTTTAAGGCTGTTGGATTTAAAACTGCCATCATCTGCAACTATTGTATGAGGTGCACCGTCCTGGTTTGTCCAGGTTACGGTATCGCCAACCTTTATGGTAGCCGTATTCTGAACGAATTCAAATCCGCTGATCTCCACATCGAAAACATTCCCGGATGGAATTGGAGCAAAGGTGGCAGATGCAACCTCCGCAGGTGTGGAGGTGTGCTCCCTGCTTTCCATTGTTTCAGTCATTTCCAGCGCTAAAGTGGAAACAGGAGTTGAAGTCGTCCTGGGAGCGCACGCTGCCAGGAAGGCAACCATTGTTATTAAAGCTAATACCGATCTGATCTTCATTTAATTCTCCAACAATTATTAATATGATATTTATGATAATAATTATATTATAAATCGACTTTTTGGAATGTTTCTTAAAATAAGATTAGAAAAAATATTTTTCCCTGCATGTGATCGCACACTATGAACTCAGAATAATCCAATCAATGGGGAAAACCGCTTCCTATATCCAAGATGGCCTTTTTACTACCCTGTTGATCGATATTCCCCATTCCCGACCGAAATCAAAATTGAAAACAATAAAAACCCATCCTGCCGGAGCATGACGAAAATGCCATAAGGTTATAAAATAAGAATAATTGTTTTTCTTGCTGTCAAGATAGGATTATTAATTAATGCTTGTGCGGAGAATTCAATTGATCACACCCAGGATACCCCAACACAAACGTCCCGCCGGAATGACCGGATTGATGATCGTTCTTTCAGGGCAGGCAGTCTCGATTCTGGCTTCCAACATGACAGGATTCGCCCTATCCATCTGGGTTTTTCAAAAAACCAGCAGCGCTACCGCCCTGGGAGGTATGACAACAGCTTTTACCATTCCCTACCTGCTACTCATCCCCCTGGCAGGTGTATTCGTGGACCGCTACAACCGTAAACTGATGATGATGGTCAGTGATCTGACTGCTGCCCTTGGAACCCTGGCAATATTCGTGTTGTTTTCCACAGACCATTTGCAGATATGGCATTTTTACATCATCAACGGACTGATAGGCTTAGGTGGTGCCTTTCAGTGGCCAGCCTATTCAGCTGCCATCACAACCATGGTACCCAAAGAACAATATGGGCGAGCAAATGGATTAATGTCGCTCGTTCAGGCTGGACCCGGTATCATCGCACCTATCATGGCAGGGGCTTTGATGCCTTCCATGGGGTTGGTAGGAATCCTGCTGATTGACTTGGTCACCTTTTTATTGGCAATCGGTGCCCTGATGCTGGTACATGTACCTGCTCCTATCCAAACCGTTGAAGGTCTGGGGGGGAAAGGGTCTCTCTGGAAAGAAGCCTCTTTTGGCTTTAAATACATCTTCGAACGTCCCAGTTTGCTGGGGATTGTAATCATCCTGCTGATCGCAAATTTCTTTCTCGGGTTTCCAAACAGTGTTCAGGTTCCCCTGGTTCTTCTGCGCACTGGAAATAGCAGCGTCATCCTGGGAGCAGTTCAGACTGCTGGGGCGGTAGCCTGGACACTGGGATCGTTGATCATGAGTGCATGGGGTGGTTTCAAGGATCGAATTCATGGAGTACTGATCGGCTGGTCAGTGTATTGCCTGTTCGGGAACATAGTTTTTGGCCTTGGTCGTAGCCTGGGCATCTGGGTGCCAGCCTATCTATTTGCCGGAGTGGGTTCCAGCCTGGGCATCGCATCCAGCACCGCGCTGCTGCAATCCAAGACTGCCCCGGATGTTCAGGGACGTGTTTTCTCCGCCCGGCGCTTGTTGACCTGGGCTCCAGATATGTTTACTCCATTGCTCGGTGGCATGCTGGCAGACAGGATCATGGAACCCGCCATGCAGTCTCAGGGGTGGTTGTCCTTCTTGTTTGGCTGGATGACTGGAGATGAACCAGGTTCGGGCATGGCTATCATGATGATCATTTTTGGATTGTTGACCATAATCACACTTCTTGCAGGTTACCTTTTAGCTCCAGTTCGAAATATGGAAAGAATCCTACCAGACCATGACAAGTTGGAAAAAGTGGAAAAGACGGATGTATAAAAGAGTTTATTGAAGGGCATAGGAAGGAAATAATCAGCCCAACTGGATCGACCAATCACCAGTTGAACCGTCGGGATTCCTTGAAATGGTTTCTCACCACGGGAGGCGACCCGGCACTTTCGCCCCTGCTGAAAGCTTGTTCCTGTCCTGTGACGCACTCCGGCATCCTGAGATTCTCGTACAAGCCCGTCTAATGGGTATTGCTGGCCGATAAATTGCTCTATATCCTCGTGTGAAGAGAATTAAATCGAACTCCATTAGCCATTTTTAACCGCAGGTTCAATTTTCTTTAGAAGCCTGCCTGGCCTTTTTTCTTGCTAAAAGACTGCGAATGCGAGCATGGCGCTCGCGCGTCAGGGGGTAAAACCATGCCATCAAAATCGCTGAAAGGAGCAGCAAAGCACCGAATGGACCGATCAGGATCCGCATCGCCATCAGAGCACTGTCGGGTTGGGAGAATTGTGTCACCCCCGGGGTTGGCGTCTGGTAACCAAACCAGCCCAGCACCTGGAGTGCGATAAATATCGCCACCGCACCAGTCAATTTGCGGATGAAATTCTTGATCCCATAATAAATACCTTCCTGGCGGCGTCCTGTGCGCAACTCATCCCACTCGATCACATCCGGGAAGATCGAGTCGGGTAATACATGCGCGGCGGATACGGAGATGCCAGCCATGACAGCCAGAATAAGGATCAAGGTCACTTGTCCGGGTTGCACAGTGAAGATGATCAATTGCACCACAGCCCAAAAAGACATGGCGATGATATAAGTTTTATTTTTGCTCAATTTCTTTGAAAGCCAGATCCAGAACGGCAGCATTATAACGGATGTCACCAGCAATAGTCCTAACACAGATGAATCCAGTGACAGGCCGAGCGCTTTTTGTAATAAATTACCCCCAGCTATCCAGTAGGTCAGGAAAAAGGGTAAACAAAGTGCCACCAGGTCAAATGTGATCCAGTTGAGCATGAATAAGGCAGTAGCATAACGGAAGGGGATATTGCTCCATGAGGTTTGTAGAGTCTCACGCAATGAAGCGGTAGACTTCTGTTGAGGTGCCTGGTTGTTTTGCGGGCGTTCGCGGATCACGAAGAAGATCAGCATAAGAGGAATGATCGCAAGACCTCCAAACAAGGCAGCCACCAGCATGTAGCCTTGTTGCTGGGTGCCTCCACCTGCCAAAACGGATTTCACGATCTCCGGGGCAGCCACGGCGGTCACCAGACTTGCAAGCAGGTTAAAGAACATGCGGAAACCCGTCAGAGAGGTGCGTTCATCGTAGTCGGGTGTGACCTCGGGTGTCAGGGAGTACAAAGGCACACTGATGAGTGTTTGCAGGGTATCGCTGAGCATATACATCAGTGAAACTGTCGCAGCCAGGGCAAATTGGTTTTCAAAGGGTGGAACCCACCACAGCAAAATAAAAGCCAGTCCAAATGGTATGGAGAAGAAAAGCAGGAAGGGTCTGCGTCTACCCCAGCGGGTTTTGACCCGATCACTTAGCATGCCAACCAGTGGATCATTAATTGCATCCCAAACAATACCCAACACCACTGCAAAGGACGCCAGCCGAGGTTCCAGCCCGACCACATCAGTCAGAAAGATGGCATAAAAGATCTGGCGCAGGGTACCAAAACTGGCATAGCTCCAATCACCAGAGCCGAAGACCAATTTTTGCCAGAATGACAGGTAATTCTTGCGAGGCTGGACTTGTTCGATTGTACTCATGCTTTTTCTCCTTTGGCGAAGGGAATGATATGGGATTCTGTTCGAATATCAGGTTAATAAAATAGTTTTTTTGTTTTTACAGCACCTACATCCTAATTCTATTGAATTTCGATGAATACCAAATGTTGAGTGAATTAATCGGATAGCCTCGTCATTGAATCCAATAGGTCCAACACCAGTTCCTTGATATCGCCTCGATTAGGTAATGAACCGATCAGACCATACATGGGAGCCATGCGCGAAGGCAATCCACTGCCTGACCCACCCAGCAGTGATGAGACCTTTTCCATCAGGGCACTCATCCATTTCCTGGGGAGCAGGCGAGCCAGCAGGTTGGCTATGGCAATAACGAATTTGTTGGTAGTCTTTCTCAGGCTGGGTTTGCGGACAATAGCTGCCGCACTGGCCAAGTCAGTCAGAAATTCAGTCGCGATCTTGCCATGGACATGGTTGATGGTGACATGCAAGCTGCGCGGAAAGTGCTGGCGGTCCAGGTGCCAGCCGCGCTGGTCAAGTTCATCGGCGATTTCATACACATCCAGGCTGTCAGATGCAATGGCAAAGACGCTCATTTCGGGGTTGCTGAGCACTTTCAGCCCGGGGATGTTTCTGATGCCTTCCTGGATCATGTGAGTGGTTTCCATGACAGATCTTGTGATCTCCAGATAACCGGATTCGCCGAGGTGGTTCATAACAGCCCAGGCGGCTGCGATCGGGCCTGCCGCGCGTGAGCCTGTCATGGTGGGGGAAGGGTAAATACCACCCGGCCAGTCGATGGAGACGAACATCTGGTGCCGTCGAAGTTCGGGGTTGCGATATAGGATGACCGAAGCGGGTTTGGCTGCATACCCAAACTTATGCAGGTCAGCGGAAATGGAGGTGACACCTGGAACGCTGAAATCAAAATCGGGGATCGGGTAGCCTATCTTACGGGCAAAAGGCAGCAGAAAGCCCCCCACGCAGGCATCGGTGTGAAACAACAAGCCATTTTCCTGTGCCAGGGCTGCCAGATCATGGATGGGGTCGATGACACCATGCGGATAGGAAGGAGCTGACCCGACCATCATGATGCTGTTAGACGTGATAGCCTGACCCATCGCTTCCATGTCCGCCCGAAAATCGCTACCAACCGGCACCAGTACCAGGTTCACATCCAAGTATTCGGCAGCTTTTTCGAAAGCCGGGTGGGCTGTCCTGGGAAGGATCACTTCGGGATGTGTAATGTTTGGGTAATTCTGTCGCGCCCAGTCACGCGCTGTTTTTACCGCCATCAGCAATGACTCTGTTCCTCCGGTAGTCATATTTCCGCATACGTTTTCATCCCCACCCAGCAGAGAGGCGGTCATGGCAAGCACTTCACTTTCAAATTTACGGATGCTGGGGAAGGCAGTTGGGTTAAGACCATTCTCCGAGAAGAACATGGTGTATGCCTCTTTAAGAAGCTCATCAATCTCATCATTAATATGGTAAACAAGACCAAAAGCACGCCCCTCATGCCATCGAACATCATGGTCACGTGCGGCGCTCATGCAGGCAAGCACATCTTTTTTTGAACTTCCCTGGGAGGGCAGTGCTAGGGTTCTTAAACTCATGGTCAATCTCCTCTGGCAGAGGTTGGTAGTGTATTTCGATTAATTAATTCAATTGTATTTAGATGAATTCTGCCAACAATTACGGATTTTATGATCATTCAGAACATAAATAGTTTAGCACAAATTCACCTGGGATGCGATAAAATACGGACATGTCTTCCCTGGCTGATAAACTTAAAGCCCTTGGTGTTCTAACTGGGACAAGCGGGATCCAAACGCCTGCACCCAAAGCTCAAACCACCTACCCGGTTGAAACTGTGGTGGAAGGGCGCTTCGTATCCACACACCGAGGGGATGCCTTTATCAGCACCAGCCACTATCCGTTGGATTACCAGCATGGGCAGGTCCCGATCTTATTTTCGGAGGGATTGGAAACTCTGTCGTTATGGGCCGGGGATGAGAGACTGCCATCCATGAAACCGGAAGATTTCGTCTTTCTGGATACCGAAACAAGCGGTTTGTCCGGTGGAACCGGTACCTATGCATTTATGGTAGGAGCGGGTCGTTTTGAAGATGGTGGTTTCAAGCTGGTTCAGTTCTTTATGCGTGACCCGGGTGAAGAGGCAGCACTCCTGGAAGCCCTGACACAGTTCCTGGCTCCTGCCAGTGTCATGGTCACTTATAATGGAAAAGCCTTTGATGGTCCGCTATTGAAGACCCGCTACCGGCTGCATGATATGCCGATCCCTTTCAATGATATGATCCATTTGGACCTGTTGCCCCTGGCGCGGCGTTTGTGGCGAGACCGCCTGCCCAGCCGGACTTTGAAATATATCGAAGAAAATGTGCTCAGCGCACCTCGCAGCAGTGAGGAAGTGCCGGGTTATGAAATCCCTTACCTGTATTTTGATTATCTGCGCAATGGGGATGCGCGCCCTCTGATGGGTGTGTTCTATCACAACAACATGGATATCGTCGCTTTGGCAGCCATGCTCAACCATATGAACCATATGTTGGCGGAACCCATGCATGAATCCATTGAGCATGGATTGGACAGGATCTCCCTTGCTAAATTATTTGAAGACCTGGGCAAGTGGGACCAGGCTGCACAATTGTATGAGCGCGGCTTGCAGGATTCCTTGCCCGAAGCGGATTTCGGAGTAGCAGTCCGGCGGCTATCCACTCTACAACGCAGGCGTGGTGATCTTGATGCTGCCATGGCATTATGGGAGAAGGCAGCCGGGGACGGGCATATCTATGCGCACATTGAGCTGGCCAAGCATCATGAACACCGCAGGCGTGACCACCAGATCGCCATACAATGGACCCGGTCAGCGCGCGATTTGGTCGAACAGGATGGAAGCATGCCAGCCTATATGCGTGAGCACTGGCTGGAAGAGGTGGATCACCGCCTGGAACGATTGCTGAAGAAAGCCGGATTATGAATAGATATCTTTATGAATAAACGTATTTGTATCGCGGGTTTTGTGCTGATATTTTTAATTATTTCAATACTGGCTTATGGAAACCTAATGAACATCATTCCCGAACCGCTTGCAGTGACTGCTACACCTGCTGTATTCCCGCTAACATCCACAACTTTTAATGAAAGCGGAGAAACACCTCCCTACACTATCAGCGCACAGATCCCTTACCTGCAAGGCAATGATGAACCAAAAGTGCAGTTGTTTAATCAACTAATGGATGGGTTGGTTCACGGGAACATTGACAACTTCCGTACGATCGTCTTACAGGATGCCCCCAATCCGTCGATTGCTTTGGGTAGCTCATATGAATTACATTATGCACTGCTCTCACCACCAGGGAATATCATGAGCATAATTCTTGATATTAATACATATTTCGATGGAGCTGCCCACCCGGGTAGTACCAGTCTGACATTTAATTTTGATCTGGCAACTGGTCAGCAATTAGACTTGCATCACCTCTTCATTCCTGGCGCATATTACCTGGGTCCTATCGCCTCTTACTGCCAGGATCAACTCAGTAAGAGAGATATTTCTTTTTTTGAAGCAGGAGCCGAACCAATTCCTGAGAACTATCGCAACTGGAACATAACCGCCGACGGCTTGCTGGTCTCATTTGACCCTTACCAGGTGGCTGCCTATTCAGCTGGTCCGCAGGCTGTTCTGATCCCTTATTCAGAGTTGCATGCTATTATCAATAATTCCGGTCCCCTCGCTGGAATTTTTGAATGAAAAAAATTACAATAGTCCCAAGCTTATTTCGGGATCGGTTTGAAAGAATCTAAAATATATCAACTGGTTCTTAATCATGTGCGATTTAAGGAGGTAAAAACATGCGACTTGTTAGATATGCACCCATTATATGCATCTCAATCTGCTTGTTGATCCTGAGTGGCTGTATCATCAAGGATAGTCCTGCCCCCGGTTGTCGAAAAACCATCGGGTTCCCAATGATGGGGGGTTGTTCAGGCAAGACCGCCATCCTGGACCTTGAAATTGAATCCGCACCGGAATGTGTGATCATTGAGGTAAATAATTGTAACGGTGGCGTGCTGAATATCCGCAATACTTGTGGTGAGAACATCAATCTACATGAAATCGTTATACCTTCAGGTGATTCTGTCAGCCTGGATGTAAAAATGGTGGATGGCTCGATCGAATTGATCCAATCTCACGGTAATTTTTCTGATTTTATTCCAGATGAAGACACGAGGATCGAACTGATAGGCGAAGCAGGCATTAACCCAATTCAGTTTGCTTTTACGAAAACGAAGCGATTATGTGAATAAAAGAATGTTGCCTTTACAATTATTGCAAACAAATAAAATCAACATTTGATAATATTTATCTAATAATTGCTGCTGGAGAATTGCTTGAACTAAAATACTATTACCATCCTCGATGACCTTCGCTCGAAGGATAAAGAATTGTGTTTACGGGCTTTAATTAATATTATACAGATCACTGGGGCTCCGGTGAATTGGGCTTACCAGGTCTGGGACGAAATTCAAGCCGACTTGAAATACAAGGATAACCACATTAGAGCCTGCCTGTGGAGAAACAGGGGAGGTAATCTGCCTGCCACGTGCATGATAGGCTCTAACCTGCCTTTATTTGTTTAATATATTTAAGTGGGGAAAGAATCTTATTTTATCAGTCCCAGCCATGAGGTAAAATTGAGATCAATCCCTATGTTTTAGAATTCCCGGGATTGTTGAGGAGTTGGATATGCTGCAAAAAATGATCTTCATACTAGTTTTAGTTTTTTTGGCTGCCTGTTCGCCTCAGCCTATTCAAACAACAACATCCATGTCTGGTCTGCCTAAAGTCCTGGCAGTTGAAACCTTTTTGGCAGATATCGTTCGTAATGTAACGGGTGATCGCTTAATTGTTGAGAGCCTGCTGCCGATCAACAGTGACCCTCACAGTTATCAACCTGCACCGCGCGATATCATCAAAGTCTCTGATAGTAATGTGCTGATAATCAATGGCGGCGGAATTGAGACCTTTATCACACCCTTGTTGGACAATGCCGGAGGCTCCCGGCTGGTTATTACAGCTTCAGAAGGTCTGATCTCCCTTCCTGATCCGAACGGCGAGCATCCGGAAGGAGACCCCCATTTCTGGATGGATCCCAATAATGTGGTCTTCTATGTGGAAAATATTCGGGACGGCTTGATCCAGGCTGACCCGCAGGGTAAGCAGTTTTATATGGATAATGCTATTGCCTATATTGCGAAATTAAAAGCACTGGATGCCTGGATCGTGGAACGGGTAGCTCAAATTCCACCCGAACATCGCCTGCTTGTCACCAATCACGAAAGCCTGGGTTATTTTGCAACTCGATATGGTTTTACTGTGGTCGGTTCGATCATTCCCAGTGTCAGCAGCGAATCTGTGCCAACTGCCAGCCAATTAGCTGAGCTGATCGATAAGATCCGGATTAGTGGATCGCGCGCCATCTTCATGGAAACTGGCACTAATACAGATCTTGCCGAGCAGATTTTAGCTGAAACAGATGTAATATTAGTCTCGAACCTGTACACTGCTTCTGTATCGGATGTGCATGGTCCTGCGCCTACTTATATTGAGATGATGAAGTACAATGTGAACCTAATTGTTGATGCTTTAAAATAATGTGATCACTAGATGGGTTGCTATCACCATCCCCAATGATCCTCAAATTACCTGAAAGATCCATATATGGTGTGGAAAAAAACCATGGAAAAAACCTCCCTGCAAGAACCAGCCCGTCTCGAAATTGAAAATATAAGTGTAGGTTATAACGGAACAACTGTTCTGAATAACGTCTCTTTTGAAATAGCCCACGGTGCACGTGTGGCAGTTGTGGGTCCAAATGGCGCCGGCAAATCCACACTATTCAAGGCTTTAGTCGGCCTTTTACCACTTCGTTCAGGGCAGATCTTCATCCATGAAATGGCATTGGGTCACCACCTGGACTGTGTGGCATATGTGCCACAGCGCAGTGAAGTGGACTGGCGATTTCCTGTCACGGTCTCAGATGTGGTCATGATGGGGCGCTTCGGACGGATGAACTGGTTGCAAGCCCCCGGTCGTATCGACCGCCAGGTTGTGCGCACAAGTTTGCAACAAATGGGGATCTCTGATCTTGCGGATCGCTCGATCAGCGATCTGTCGGGCGGACAGCAGCAACGTGTTTTTTTGGCGCGAGCTTTGGCTCAGCAACCCCATATATTCCTGATGGATGAGCCTTTTACCGGGGTGGATGCAACCACTCAGGAAGCAACCCTGCAATTGCTTGACCATTTGCGCCAGCAAAATGTGACCGTATTGATCTCCACCCACGATCTAAAACTGGCTGCCACGAGATTTGATTCCATCCTGCTATTGAATAAACACGTGCTGGCTTTTGGTAACCCCCAGGAGGTACTCACCCCGGATAATCTCAGGCAAGCTTTCGGCACACATGTACTTGATATGGAAAATGGTGCAATTCTGGTGGATGATTGCTGCCCACCAGACAAAGATCAGGATCATAGCTCGTCCACGGAGGCAGAGTGAACTGGCTGCTTGAACCCCTGCAATATGCATTCATGCTGCGTGGTTTGCTGGCAGCATTGCTGGTGGGAATATTATGTGCCATCATGGGCACTTATGTTGTCATCCGTGGTATGGCATTCCTGGGGGATGCCATGGCACATGCCATATTGCCGGGTGTAGCCATTGCTTACTTGCTGCAAGGCAACCTGCTGTTCGGTGCTCTATTCGCGGCAGTACTGATCGCGTTGGGAATTGGTATTTTCTCCAAAGGTGGCATGGTCAAAGAGGATACGGCTATTGGCATCCTGTTTGCCGCAGCCCTTGCTTTGGGAGTAGCCATTATCAGCTCGATCCAAACCTACGCTGTGGATCTATCGCATATTTTGTTTGGTCATATATTGGGTGTCAGCACATCGGATCTCTGGTTGACTGCCGGTTTGGGGATTTGCGTATTACTGGTTGTTGCCATCAACTTCAAGCAATTCATGGTTATCTCCTTTGACCCGGTTCTGGCTGCAACATTGCGATTGCCGGCGGAGTTTCTACGGAATTTGATGCTGCTGCTCCTGGCTGTTACGGTAGTTGTATCCCTGCAAACAGTGGGAGTGTCGCTGGCGGTAGCCATGCTGGTCACACCTGCTGCAGCAGCCTACCTGCTAACCCGTCGCCTGTTTCCCATGATGGTAGTCTCTGCGGTGATCGGAGCCAGTTCCAGCCTGATTGGCTTATACCTGAGTTATTATCTGAACATCGTCTCAGGTTCTGCCATCGTATTGACAGCAACTGGCATTTTTCTTATTGTGTTCCTGTTTAATCCACGCCAAGGTGTACTCCGTCGAAAGACATGATTCGGAGCTTGAAGGATAATACTAAATATGCGTATAAGTTTTTCTTTCGTGATCGGATTAGTCCTTTGCCTGCTGTTAATCAGTTGTGGTGAACCCCAACCGACCTCCACGTCTGTTTCCGTCGATGCCACTTCCACCGCATCCGCTTCCACTACTCTCCAGGCGACTGCCACACCCACATCTCAGCCAGTGATGGAAAACCCCGAATATACCCTCCAACTGCAACTGGATTATGCAAACAAACAAGCCAGTGTAGAGGAGACCATTATCTACCAAAACCAGATCGGGCAGGAAATTTCCAACATTGTCCTGGCAGTTGAACCCAATCTCTGGGCGAATTGTTTCAGCTTGAAGGAGATCCGGATCGATGACCAGGTCAGTACTGAGTTTATTTTGGATGGACAAAGGCTGGATCTGACTCACGCGTTAACTCCCATGGAGATCGTGACCATTTCCATTTCATATTCTCTTTCTCTGCCAAAAATTGACGTGAACGATAAAGCTGCTGTAATCCGCACCCAGGTTTTTGGTTACACCACCCACCAACTGAACCTGGTGGATTGGTACCCGTTTGTGGTGCCATATGACCCTGGTCAGGGCTGGTTATTGAACGAGCCGGCTACCTATGGCGAACACCTTGTGTATGACAGTGCCAGTTTTGATGTGACAGTCAAGTTTACAGGTGAGATCTCTCCGATCATTGCTGCCAGTGGAGTGGAGATGCCTGATGAGGCTGGCAAACGCTTCGTGCTCGAAAAAGGGCGCAGTTTTGCGCTCTCCTTCAGTCCGGACTATCTGATCAAGAGCCAGGACGTGGATGGAATCACTGTGTTGAGCTATTATTTTACCGCCAATGCTCTGGGAGGCCAGGCTGCCCTGGATGCAACCGTGCGAGCCCTGAAAATTTTCAGCCGGGATTTTGGACCTTATCCGCATAAATCCCTGAGTATTGTGCAGGAAGAGACTGCCTTCAGTATGGAATATGATGGTCTTTTTTTTCTGGAACGTCCTTTATATTTTGGCTACAGCGGCGCGGATACAGATTTCCTTCCTACCATTGCTGCTCATGAAACTGCCCACCAATGGTGGTTTGGGCTGGTAGGCACGGATCAAGCCAATCAACCCTGGTTGGATGAAGCACTGGCCACATATTCCGAGAGGTTGTTCAACGAATCCTTCAGCCCAGAAAAAGGCACCTGGTGGTACCTGGCGCGCATCAGCCTTGCTGAAGATAATAACTGCCCGGTGGATATCAGCATTTATGGATTTTATGACTACAACTGTTTCTATACCGAATCTGTCTATTTTCGGGGGGCACTGTTTATGCAGGCTCTACGGGATCGAATCGGAGACCAGGTCTTTCTGGATTTTTTGAAGGACTTTGCAACACAATTCGCATTTCGACGTGCAGGTTCTCAAGATTTTTTCGCGGTTCTGCGCCAGCACACCGATGCTGACCTGACGGACATCATCCATGATTTTTTTAATGAAACCTACTGACCTGGGAATTCAAGAATGATTTTTACAAACTATAGAAATTTCCTTCCAGTATTGTTGATCCTGTTTCTAACAGGTGGATGTGTTGCTCCTTTGCAAGCACATCCTGCACCCTTTCAACAAACCGTAACCCTAAACCCGAACAGCACATCCACCCCGACACCTTTTCGACCGGTTGCAGATACTCCTCTTCCAACCGCATCACCAACCAAAACACCTACCCCACTGCCAACCCTGACGCCACTACCAACCCTGACACCAGTTCCACCCACCAGGATGCCTGCTGCTGATAACGACCGGGCCAGTTATGTGTTTTTGGTGAACCTGGATTATGACAACCATCGCCTGGCAGTGGAAGAAACCATCCAATACCCAAATTTAACAGGAGGGGAATTGAAAAGCCTGGTGATGGCTGTTGAACCTGATCGCTGGGTTGGAGCATTCCTGTTGAATGGATTAAGTGTGGATGGGGTGGATGTTAAAAATTACAGTCTTGTGGATGGTCGCCTGGATGTTCCCCTATTAAATCCACTGGCTGCAGGCGAATCCATCCTCCTTAACCTTAATTATGACCTGGTTCTACCCTGGAACGGATCCGCTCAGATCTTTGGTTACAACAACTGGCAGCTCAATGTGGTCGATTGGTATCCGTTTATTGTGCCTTATAAAACCGGGACTGGTTGGCTGTTGCACGATCCTTCCAATGTGGGTGAGCACCTGGTTTTTGATTGTGTGGATTTTGATGTCACCATACAATCCAAAGCTACCAGCTCTACTTTGATCATTGCTGCCAGCGCTGCTGCAGAGCCTGTCGAAAATGGATCGCACTACATTTTGAGCCAGGCGCGCACTTTTGTTTTTTCTGCCAGCAGCGCTTATTTAACTTCCAGCGCCATGGTGGGTGACGTTAATGTCACCAGTTATTATGGTGATGGCAACCAGATAGCTGGTGATGCGATTTTGAATGCAACTGTCCAGGCGATTGAAATTTACAGCGAAGTGTATGGTCCCTATCCATACCAGAGCCTCAGCATCGTAGAAACTTTTTACCCGGATGGTATGGAATACGACGGCTTATTCTACCTGAGCCGCGATTTTTATAATGCCTATAATGGTACTCTGCTCAATAACCTGATCGTGATCGGGATCCATGAAGTCGCCCATCAATGGTGGTTTGGTACGGTTGCCAACGATCAGGCACTGGAACCCTGGCTGGATGAAACCCTGGCCACTTACAGCGAGAGAATATTTTTTGAGCATGCCAGCCCAGGCTTGATGGGTTTTTGGTGGAATTTCCGGGTAAATGATTTTCAGCCTGCAGGAAAGATCGATATCAGTATTTACGATGGGGGCAGCTTCCGTCCGTATACAAACGCGGTCTATTTGCGTGGTGCAAAATTTATGGAAAACCTGCGCACCCGCATGGGAGATGAAACCTTTCTTGCATTCTTAAAGGATTATGCGACTCAAATGGCGCATAAGATCTCCACAAGTGATGATTTTTTCAGGATACTCTATACACATTCTTCAGCAGATATCAGTGATATCGTCGCCACTTATTTTCAGAACCCGCATTAGTTGGTTGGAATAACCCCAATTATTTTGACCCGGATCTTTTCCTCCATATGGGGGGGAGGTTGACCCATATTTATGTTGCTGCAAGGTAACCTAAAAGACCCTCCAGACAAAACAGAACCGGACACTTGATCCAGCAAAAAGGATAATCATGCAAAATACTCGTATGCCTGTAATGTTCGTGGGTCATGGCAGCCCGATGAATGCCATCGAAAATAATGAATTCAGCCATGCCTGGACCCGGATGGGAGCCAACTTGATGACTCCCCGGGCAATTCTATGTATATCAGCCCATTGGGAGACAACCGGCACGGAAGTATGCCGCGGCCTAAAACGATCCACGATTTTTACGGCTTTCCGCCTGAACTATTCACCCTGCAATACCCAGCTCCCGGTTCGCCAGAGGTGGCAGAAGAGATCTGTTCTCTTGTTAAATCTGTTGCAATTAAGCCGGATCAGAAATGGGGATTGGATCATGGTGCCTGGTCAGTTTTGGCGCGTATGTTCCCAAAAGCGGATATTCCCGTCTTACAACTCAGCCTGGATCGAACCCAGCCCCCCCAATACCATTACGACCTGGGACGGGAACTAAAACCCCTGCGCGAAGAGGGTGTGCTCATCATCGGCAGCGGAAACCTTGTGCATAATCTTGGTATGGTAGTCTGGGAAGATGTAGCTCTGGATTGGGCGCAGGAATATGATGCCAGGGTAAAAGAATGGATCCTGCGGGAAAACCACACAGCAATTATCCACTATGAGGACTATGGCAAACCAGCGCAATTGGCTGTAAACTCAGCCGAGCATTACGAACCACTTTTGTATATCCTCGGACTGAAGGGGGCTGATGAAAAGATCCGGTTCTTCACTGAGAAGGTCGTGATGGGTTCCATTTCGATGCGTTCTTTGATGATCGGGTAAGAGTTAATCAGGTAATTTTTATTGAAAGGATGGAACAATGATGATCACAAAGTTGACCGACCAGATGCTGGTTGCCCCATGCGGGATCAATTGTCGCCTTTGTTATGCATATGTACGAGAAAAGAATCATTGTCCGGGTTGCAGGGGGGAAGATCGCTTAAAAATGAAGTCCTGCTTAGCCTGCAAGATCAAGAACTGCGAAATATTTTCTAACGGGAATTATCAATATTGCTTTGAGTGTGATCAATTTCCATGTACCCGCGTGAAACATCTGGATAAACGCTACCGGACCAAATATGGCACGAGCGTGATCGAAAACCTGAATACCATTAAGAATTATGGGGTGAATGATCTCGTCATAAGCGATCAGGCTAAATGGACTTGTCCGGAGTGTGGCGGGATGCTTTGCATGCATAAACCTGAATGCTTTTCCTGTGGATATTTGTGGAATAATTAGAAATTATCTCCTCAATTTACCTAAACCTGAGATCGAAAGTAGCAATTTTCTTCCAGCGACCCATCGGCTAGCGAACGATTTAATTCATCAATATCAGGCCAATGAAATTATGACCAATGGAATATCGACAAGAATAATCAGGGCTAAAGCTATCTGCATATTCCGAGATGGGAGACGCATCCTAGTGAGGGATGCCTTTGACCCAACTAAAAACGAGTTGTTCTACTGCCCACCCGGGGGAGGCATCGAATTTGGAGAATCAAGCGAAGAAGCTTTGCGAAGAGAAATCCGCGAAGAACTTGGGACTGAGATCGAAAATCCAAGGTTGTTGGGTGTACTGGAAAACATCTTCATTTTTAACGGGGAGAAGGGACACGAGATCGTATTTATTTACGATGCACAGCTTGTGAAACGCTCACTGTACGATGTGGATCAGTTTAAAGGTTGTGAGAGCAATAGTGAAACCTTCAACGCCATCTGGCTGGATATTGATTCCATCGGACCACAAACACCTCCTGTTTATCCGAATGGTATACTGGATCTGCTTAAAAAAGAGCTAGTAGCATGACCGAATCTGACCTCAAACACATGACCGAATCCAATCGAGCTGCCTGGAATGAGGTCATGCCATTGCACCAACGCGCCGCCAAAGAAAAACTGGACAAATTATTCTCCGAACCAGGTTGTGTGCGTTTGGATGAGATCGAGATCGGAATATTAAAACAGGTAAGCCTGGAAGGAAAGAATGTGGCTCACCTGTGCTGCAATAATGGCACGGAATTGATGTCCCTGAAGAACCTGGGAGCGGCAGAATGTGTTGGTTTCGATATCTGCGACGAGGCTGTTCAGGAAGCCAACGGGCGAGCCATCCTCAACCACATTGATTGTCAATTTGTGCGTAGCGATGTCTATGAGATCGATGAGACCTATAATGATCGTTTTGATATAGTCTATATCAGCGCAGGCTGCCTGGGCTGGCTGCCAGACCTGGAACTATTCTTCACAAAGGCTTTTACTCTGTTAAGGTCGGGGGGGATGGTTTTCATCCACGAGATCCATCCAATCGCAGAGATGCTGCCTTGCGATGATGACAAAAAGCCTTTTAACCTGTGCATTGTCGAACCGTATTTTAAGAAAGAGCCATACAAGGACCAGGGTGGTCTGGATTACGTCGGGCATGCAGAATATGACTCAACCACAACCAAGTATTGGTTCGCCCATACCTTATCTGACATCCTGATGAGTCTTATTAATAACAACCTGCTGATCGAGCGATTCTCAGAATATGAAACGGATATATCAGCCGGGCATCGCCAGATTGAAGAAGCAAAAGCGGGCATCCCTTTAAGTTATATTTTGATCGCAAGAAAGACGGGATAAGGATCGCAAGGAAGCGGTTAATCAATGAAACCTATTGTCACAGGACCTGTGCCCGGAACATCAGCCGAGTGTACTGCCATTCTGCGTTCTCTGCCAGAATGGTTTGGTATCGAAGAATCGATCCTTCAATATTCAACCGAAATTGAGCACCTACCCACCTTCTTAGTCAAAGTTGATGATAATGTGGCTGGTTTTTTGAGTCTCAAACAACACAACCCCTTTTCAGCTGAAATCCTTGTGATGGGTATCAGACCTGAATTCCAGCGCCACGGATTCGGAAAGTTATTACTCAATGCAGCCCAGGAATGGCTGGATCAACAAGGGGTTGAGTACTTGCAAGTTAAAACACTCGGACCGTCCAACCATGACCCAAATTACGCAAAAACCAGGGAATTCTATCTCAGGATGGGTTTCAGACCGCTTGAAGAGCTGCCGCAGGTATGGGATGAGCATAATCCCTGCCTGATCCTTGTTAAGAGGTTATAAATTTTTTAGGGTCTTTAGTCCTGATTAAAGGGATCAACTCTGCCCTTCGCCTATGAGATTCTTTGTAGGATGATCCAGTTTTTTTTTGATCCTTTTCCTTCCTAAATTTTTTCGTACCTACTCAGGCTTGTCACCCTCATCCGCTAAATGCATGCGGAGCGAACTGCCGAAGGACGCCGGGACGGTGTGGCGGGCAGTGCCAGGGGTGCAGGTGAGGATCTCATTATTAGAGTAATGGGGAGATGCTTCGTCTCTTCGCTCCTCAGCATGACAGGTTCTGTTAGACGTTCTTAGGGTCTTGACTTGAGCGGTACCATTTTTTCAAATGAATTTTTAATAGAATTACGATATAATTTATCTTATAAGGAGTTGCACATGGAATTATCCAATGAAATTCTTCTCAATATGTATTGGACGATGCTGCTGGCGCGACGAACAGATGAACGCGCCTGGGTTCTGCACCGCCAGGGCAAGATCGCGTTTCACATCTCCGGGATCGGGCAGGAAGCCGCCCAGGTGGGGGCAGCCTTTGCATTGCAGAGAGGCAAGGACTGGATATCACCGTATTATCGTGACCTGGCCTTGATGATCGCCCTCGGGCTGACACCACTGGAGTTCATGCTAAGCGTGATGGGTAAAAAAGGGGAACCATCTTCAGGAGCGCGTCAGATGCCAAGTCACTGGGGACTTCGCCGGGCCAACGTGCTGAGTCACTCTGCGCCGGTCGCCACCCAGACCTTGCACGCCAGCGGGGTAGGACTGGCCATCAAGCTCAGGGGAGAAAAGCAGGTGGTATTTACAACCATTGGCGAGGGATCCACCTCGCAAGGTGAGTGGTACGAGGCTGTCAACTGGGCAGCCATCCATAAACTACCTGTCATTTTCATGGTGGAAAACAATTCCTATGCCATATCGGTTCCGCAGGATAAACAAATGGCAGTACCCAGCGCAGCCGACAAGGCATGCGGATTGGGTTTGCCAGGCATCAATGTGGATGGCACCGACGTGGTTGCTGTTTACAAAGTTATGCAAGAGGCGGTCGAACGCGCCCGCTCGGGCGAAGGAGCAACCGTGATCGAAGCAAAAGCATACCGCCTGACACCGCACTCTTCGGATGACGATGATCGATCCTACCGCACGCGAGAGGAAGTTGAAGCCCACAAAAAGACAGATCCGATCCCATTGACCCAGAAATTACTGCTAACCAAAAAAATCATCACCCAGGAACAATTGGATGAAATGGAGATGCGTGCCAAGACAGAAATTGACCAGGCTGTAACGGATGCCACTGCAGCTCCCTACCCTGCCGCTGAAGAGGCCTTGCATCCGGTCTATGCGGAGGAGGTTACCCATGCCTGAGATGACACTCATTGATGCCATCCGGCAGGGTATGGACGAAGAACTGGCACACGACCCTGACGTCTTCATCGTTGGTGAGGATGTCGGCGTACGCGGCGGTGTTTTCCGTGCCACAATGGGTTTGTTCGATAAATATGGTCCGCAACGTGTCATGGATTCCCCGCTAGCCGAAGCATCCATCATAGGCGTGGGGATCGGGGCTGCGTTATATGGCTTGCGACCGATCTGCGAGATCCAGTTTGCTGATTTCATCCACCCGGCTTTCAACCAGATCATTAATGAAGCTGCCAAAATGTGCTACAGATCCAACGGGGAATGGACCGTGCCGATGGTCATCCGCGCTCCTTATGGCGGGGGTATTGGCGGAGGCTTGTATCACTCACAATCCCTGGAAGCCTTCTTCACCCATACCCCAGGTCTCAAGGTGGTGGTACCCTCCAACCCGAGAGATGCCAAAGGTCTATTTAAATCAGCCGTGCGTGACCCCAACCCGGTGCTCTTTTTTGAACCCAAGAAAGGATACCGCCTGATCAAAGGTGAGGTACCCGAAGGTGAGATCCTGGTTCCCATTGGTGAAGCTGCAATCAGCCGGGAAGGCAGTGATGTGAGCGTCTTCGCCTACGGAATGATGCACTATTACACCCTGCAGGCAGCCGAAAAACTGTCAAGCGAGGGTATCAGTGTGGAAGTGATCGATCTGCGCACGCTTTACCCTGTTGACCGGGAAAGCATCCTGACGTCGGTTCGCAAGACCGGTAAAGCCCTGGTTGTTTATGAAGATAATCTGACCGGTGGTTATGGCGCTGAGATCGCGGCGATCATTGCAGAACAAGCCTTCACTGACCTTGACGCACCTGTTCGGCGACTGGCTGGACCGGATGTGCCAGCCGTGCCTTTCAGCCATCCGATGCAAGACTGGTTCATGCTCAACCCGGAAAAGATTGCCGCTGCCATACGGGATCTGGCAAATTATTAGGAGAAAGATGCCTACAAAAGTTATCATGCCACAATTGGGTGAATCTGTCGTTGAAGGAACTGTCACCAAATGGCTTAAGAAAGAAGGCGAGAGCATTAACGAGTTTGAAGCCCTGCTTGAAGTCAACACTGATAAAGTGGATACCGAGATCCCCAGCCCGGCTGGTGGAACCGTGCTCAAGCTGCTGGTCCCCGAGGGAAAAACTGTCACAGCCGGTACTGTCCTGGCATGGCTTGGACAACCCGGCGAGGAGATTCCTGCAGGCAGCACAGAACCTGATCAACACTCCCCTGCGACAGTACCGGCAGAAACCAAGGTTATGGCTGCCACTCCCGAACCCGCTGCCAGCCCGCAAACTGTTCGTGACCTGGGATTTATCTCCCCCGTGGTGGCAAAGATCGCCCACGAACACAATGTGGATCTACAACAGGTGAACGGAACTGGACAGGGCGGGCGAATTACCAAAAAGGATGTACTGGCGTTTATGGAGGCTATTCCCGCTGCAGCGCCAACCGCAGAAATACCGATATGGGAGACACCTGCGGATGGCGACCTTTTCCGCCCGACCGAAATGATGTTCAAAGAACCAACTAAAAGTACAGTCACCCAATCCGCAGCAGCGGCGCCAGTAGCCTCTAAAGCAGCAATTGTCGGCGATCAGTTGATCCCACACACCAATATACGCCGCTCGATCGCTGAACATATGATCAAGAGCAAGAGTATCTCCGCGCATGTCACCACCGTTATGGAAGTAGATCTGAGCCAGGTGGTGGCGCACCGCCTGGCCAACAAGGCTGCTTTCGCCCGTGATGGCGTCAACCTGACCTACACGGTCTATTTCATGGCTGCCATCGTGAACGCTTTGAAGGCTTACCCACAAGTCAATTCCTCGTGGAGCGATGAGGGGCTGGTGCTGCACTCCGCCATCAACATTGGCATGGCGACTTCCCTGGCTGAAGACGGGTTGATCGTGCCAGTCATCAAGGGCGCCGACGGGCTTTCCCTGCTCGGGCTGGCACGGGCAGTCAATGACCTGGCTCAACGGGCTCGTGACCGCAAATTGCTGCCAGATGAAGTCAAAGGCGGCACCTTCACCCTGACCAATCACGGCACGTCCGGATCCCTTTTCGCCACACCCATCATCAACCAACCGCAGTGCGGCATTCTGGGGGTGGGCATGGTCCAGAAGCGGGCTGTGGTGATCCACGATGCCATTGCAATACGCCCGATGGTTTACATCTCACTGACCTTTGATCACCGCATCCTGGATGGTGCCTCGGCTGATTGGTTCCTGGCCAAAGTGGTGGATACACTCCAGAACTGGGCTCAATAGACCAGCAGCTATGCCACCAGAATGGATAACCCGGATCCTGAGGGTATAATTCAGGCAACCTGTTGTACTTATTAAAGGAGACCTCATCATGGAAAAATATGATGCAATTGTGATCGGTGCCGGTCCCGGTGGTTATGTGGCTGCCATCCGCCTGGCTCAACTGGGACAAAAAGTAGCCATTGTGGACAAGCAATGGTTGGGTGGCGTGTGCCTGAACGTAGGCTGCATCCCATCCAAATCCCTGCTGAAGAATGCCGAGGTGGCACATACCCTGCGGTCGCGCGGGAAGGAATTCGGTTTCAGCTTTGAGAATCTTAAACTCGATTTCAGCGTGGCCACCAAACGCTCGCGCCAGGTTTCGGAGCGATTGGTCAAAGGTGTCGGCTTCCTGATGAAGAAGAACAACATCAGCGTGATCATGGGTACAGCTAAATTAACATCCAAAGACGCCGTCTCGGTGACAGATGCGGATGGCAAGGTGATCGAAATGCAAGCCAAAAATATTATCATCGCCACAGGCGCCAGCCCGGTCATACCCGGCGGTTGGAAAGTGGATGGCGAAAAGGTAATGACCTACCAGCACGCCATTCTGCAAGACAAACTGCCTGCCTCGGTCATCATCATTGGCTCGGGTGCAATCGGGGTGGAGTTCGCCACCATCTGGAATTCCTATGGTGTGGAAGTAACCCTGGTGGAGATGCTGCCGCGCCTGGTGCCGCTGGAAGATGAAGAGGTCAGCCTTGAGCTGGAAAAAGCTTTCAAGAAGAGCGGCATCCAGGCATTAACCGGGCACAAGGTGGAGGCACTCAAGGCAACCAAGACAGGTGTGCAGGTGACCGTCTCAGCAGGTGGAGAGAGCAAGCAACTGGAAGCTGCACAGGCATTGGTGGCGATCGGTTTCAAGCCTAATTCGTCCGGTTTGGGATTGGAAGAACAGGGCGTTAAGATCAGCGAGCGTGGCTTTGTGGAGATCGATGAGCGCATGGCAAGCAACGTTCCCGGCATTTGGGCGATCGGGGATGTGACCGGCAAGCTCATGCTGGCTCATGTCGGCTCTGCCCAGGGGATCGTGTGTGCCGAGAACATCGGCGGGGCGGAGACCGTGACCCTGGATTACGAGATGATGCCACGCGCCACCTACTCGCAACCACAGATCGCCTCGTTTGGGTTGACTGAAAAGCAGGCTGCAGAACAAGGGTACACAGTCAAGATCGGGAGATTCCCCTTCATTGCCAACGGCAAAGCGCTGGGTCTGGGCGATTACTCCGGCTGGGTCAAGCTGGTGGTGGACGAGAAGTACGGCGAGATCCTGGGCGCACACATGATCGGACCGGAAGTGACCGAGCTGCTACCCGAATTGACCCTGGCACACATGCTCGAATTGACCCCGGCTGAGATCGCCCGCAACGTGCATGCCCACCCGACCCTGTCTGAGGTGCTGATGGAAGCTGCGCATGCAGCCGAGGGACATGCAATTCATATGTGACACCATGGGGAGTTAAAAGGTAACTCATATCGCAATTCAACTTGGAACCTTAAAAGTGGATTTAAGCTTATGAGTTTTTTTGGTATATGCCCTCTAATAATAAAAATAACCAACTACCACCGCCAATGGCGGTGGTAGTGATCAATTTCCAGAAAGAAGACCTTAAGGGTTACTTTTACCTCCAGCCTGTATTGGGAGTGCTAAAGGCACTGAAGCGGGAACCCTGGTAGGCTCGCACCCAGTATAGATAGTGGACACCTTTTGTGGCTGTAGTGTCAGCGAACGAAGTGCCTGTCCGGCTGCCCAGCAGTGTCTTGGAGCCACCTGCGCTGGTGGCACGGTAGATTTTGTAGGAAGTGGCTCCATCGGATGCGGTCCAGGTCAACTGAACCCTGTTGGTGAAGATACGGTCACTCGCTTGCAGGTTGATACCTGTCGACAGCCGCATCATTCATCAAGGCTTACGCCATCTTGTCGACCGGAATGACCGCCGCAATCTAAGCATTTTCCAGACCGGTCTGCGCTATATCAAAAGGAGGTTGACCAACGCCTTTTCTATCTCTGTTCCGCGTTGTGTCTACCTATTACTTCACATTGTCGGGTAGCTAGATTTTTTCTTCCACTTCTTTTGCCCCCTTGGCATAGAGCTTTTCTTCATCGGGGGCAAGTTCACGGAGCAATCTCAGGAATTCTCCAACATGGACAAGTTCCTCATCTGCGATTTCTTTTAGTACTTTCACAGCGAGCTTGTTGTTGATTGACTCGGCAAGCTGCATGTATAACTGAGTGGCTTCGTACTCTGCCGCTACTGCAAAACGAATGGCTCTGATGAGTTCTTCATCTGTGAGCTTCCTGTCGTTTGCCAATCCCGAAAAAGATAATCTAAAATCTGGCATGACTATGCTCCTTTTGACCATTAACTTCCCATTCGAGCCTTTGTTGTTACCAAGGGGTAACAAAACGAATGCACGTACGCGCGACTTCTCATGCCGACACTTTACTTGCAGCAGCAATCACCATGACGATATCCGTGAGAATTAAAAAAACTACCAATGCGCCAATTTGTGAGTACACGAGCTTGAGAGCGGTTTGTCTGTTGACGGGGCGCTTAACCAGCCCCAGAAATCCCATTGCAAGAGGCAACAATGAAAACATGCCTAATAAACGGAAATCCAGTGAGAGCGGGTGTGAATACAGATAAGGGATCAGGAAGAAATATCCTGTTGCGATCAGCATCAATAACCCAATTGCAGTGAACCCAAATCGTCGACCCTTCTGAGCCACCCACGTTTTCTTATCACCCAGGCGGTCTGCCTCCATGTCAGGTATTTCCACAGATAGGCTAAACACCAGACCATAAAGTGTTAATGGAATCATAAAAATCAGTCCATCACTATTTATATATCCACTGACTACCAGGAGGCCCATTCCTGGCAAAATGCAGCCTGAAGTAAAGGCAGTCAAGAATTCTCCATAGCCACGATAAACCAACTTAAAAGGAGGCGCCGAGTAAATCCAACCGATGAGATTGCTCATCACTACATATCCCAGGAACCAGAGCGGATACGAATATTTGAGCAGAAATAAAATCCCAAACCCCATTGAACATAAATTCAACGTGATCGCGATCCACAAGGCGGATTTTCGCAGCTGCGGATGTTCCACCAGAATACCACTGCCTCCACTGAAGGGGGATGGGTTGCCATGTTTGTCGGCCTCCACATCGAAGTAATCGTTGCTAAAGGAGACGGAAAGATGAGCCGGTAAAATGATCAAATAACCCAGCAGGATACGCACCAGTGAAAAAGGTGAACCCAGAATAATTGCCCAGGAAGCACCCATCGTGAAAAGAGCCACACTGGTAATTAAGAATTGGGGACGGGCAAGCTGTAATAATTTTGCCATCTCGATGGTCCTTTTTACCTTTAGTTAAACTTGTTAGTTGGAGCTACATAGCCAATTATATATTGTTCAGTTTGCTGAGACAATTGGTCCGTGCAGGTGCGAAGCACAAAATGGCCTGCACCCTAGTTCGGTTCAGTGCCAGATCAAGACTTAAGAAAGGCTAACAGATCAGCGTTAAGTTGATCCTTGTGTGTGTCGGCCAGACCATGCGGTCCACCCGGATAGATCTTCAAGGTCGCATTTTTAATGAGCTTTGAAGAAAGCATGGCAGAGGCCGCGATAGGCACGATCTGATCGTCATCACCGTGGATGATCAGTGTGGGCACATCGAATTTCTTTAGATCCTCGCTAAAATCCGTCTCGGAAAAGGCCTTGATACAGTCAAGTTCGTTCTTGAGACCACCCTGCATCCCTTGGAACCAGAATGCGTCCCGCATGCCCTGCGTGACTTTACTTCCGGTGCGATTGGCGCCGAAAAACGGGGTGGTCAAATCTTTGAAGAACTGCGAGCGGTCAGCGCTGACACCAGCCCGGATGTCGTCAAAAGCTTTGATCGGCAGCCCGCCGGGATTGGCTTTCGTTTTCAGCATCAGCGGCGTTACCGAACCCATTAAGACGACCCTTGCGACGCGGGATGTGCCGTGGCGTCCGATGTAACGTGCCACCTCGCCGCCACCGGTGGAATGGCCGATCAATGTTGCACCTTTCAGGTCGAGCACTTCAATTAATTCAGACAGATCATCAGCATAGGTATCCATCTCATTGCCGTTCCACGGTTGACTGGATCGGCCATGACCGCGACGGTCATGGGCAATGCAGCAATAGCCATGCGATGCCAGGAAAACCATTTGGAACTCCCAGGCATCCGCAGTAAGGGGCCAGCCGTGACTGAAAACAACAGGCTGACCTGATCCCCAATCCTTGTAGTAAATTTGCGTGCCGTCTTTGGTGCTGATTGTGCTCATATTATTCCTTTCGAATCCTCGGGATTAAAAAACGATCTTCCAGTCCGGCCCACTCTTTGATTTCAAGTCTTTGGATTCGAACGGCCCGGGTCGGGCGATCAACTCACGCGCAGTGGATACTTTATCCTGGACGTTCCACAACAAAACTCCGCGCACCCGACCTTCTTTGAGATAATAAACGATGCCTTTTTTGAAAGGCTCGGCCCAATCTGCGATGGTTGTCAGGCGTGAATCCAGTTGACCTACAGCTTCGTAGCTCAAATCAAACAGGTCGGAATAGAAAGATGGCAGATGATGATAGGGTTCGTGTGCGCCGGCCATGTTTCTCCCAGCCTGACGGCCCATGCGGTTGGCATTATCCTCATGCTCGACGCACAGACGCTTGTGTAGAGCGGGATTGTAAAATTCGGCCACGTCGCCAGCCGCATAAATATTCGGATGGTTGGTAGTCAGGTACTTGTCAACTGTGATTCCCTTTCCCACTTTGAGCCCGGCGGCTTTGGCCAGACCAAGATTTGGCTCGATTCCGATCCCGGCGATAACACCTTCGGCTTTGACCTCACGTTTGCAATGGGTCTTCAGCACATGTTTGCCGCGATGTGTGGAAAAATAGACAACTTCTTCTTTGGTCAGAACCTCGACACCTTTTGTTCGAAAGTACTCGTTCAAGAACTGGGAAAGATCGTGTGGGTACATGCGCGCACCGATCCCGTCTCCTGGAAAAAGCATGGTCACTTTTTTACCATTCATTGCCAGGGCGGCAGCCACTTCTGCGCCGATGAAACCGCCTCCAATGATGGCAAAATCCTGGCTCAACTCGCTCAGTTTGGACAAACGCCTGTAATCTTCCAGCGTGCGGTAGTAGATGATCTCTTCCCCGCCGAAAGGTAAGTGGTGAGGTGTGCCGCCAGTAGCCAGGAGAAGCTTTTCGGCATGATATTCCTGTCCCTGGTCATCCCGGACAGAAGTTCCATTCGCATCCAACGAGACGATCTTTCGCCCGAGATGCAGCTCGACATGCTTGCTTTCTGTTTTACGCCAGATGCTGTCCAGAGGCTTTCCTTTCCACAACCCCTTGCTAAGCGGTGGACGGTTATAGGGAGGGTCTGATTCCATGCTGATCAACCCGATCGATCCTTCAGAATCGATGGTGCGGATGCCTTTGGCAGCGGCATCCGCAGTCATCCCGCCACCGATAATGAGATATTTGTAGTTTTTCATAAATCACCTTTTAACGATCCTCGTGCTGAAACTTGATATGTGAAAAGAATTCCGCCCGTAGGATTGCATCCTCGGCAAAATGGCCGCGCCAGACTGTCGTGCGGGTGGTGGGCGCCGATTCCCGCATGCCGCGCATCTCCACACACAGGTGGTGAGCCTCCAGCAGAACGGCCACTCCGTGCGGATGCAGCATGGTTTCCATGGGATCCGAGATTTGCTGCCCGATCCGCTCCTGCACGGCAAAGCGCCGTGAGAAAAGCCGCACCAGGCGGGTAAGTTTGGAGATGCCGATGATATTTTCTCATGAGCTGTGTAACCAACATACGCCGTGCCTTAGAATGTCAAAGCGTGATGTTCGCACAAAGCAAAGACGCGGATTGGGTCTTCGATTACCTGACTGATCCGGCAATCTGGTTCACACCGACATTCGGTGTCGAAAACCTTCAGAAGTTTGGAGTCGCCATCATAACCTTCGGTCGCACCATATAATGCCTTGATGAACCGGCGTGGTGTATCCCTGGTGGCCGGCAAATTCAAATCCATGCCGAATGCGGAGAAGATCTCTGCGGCATAACCTACAAATTTCCGATATTGTTCGTCCGTTACCGGGCGTTTACGCAGTTTAATCACCTCCAGGTATTCAAAATCTTCGGGATCATTATGGATATTTAATTTCATCTCCTTCCGTAACGACGATTCCTGGTAAGCTGCACTTAAAAGTGGCTGGCAGCCGAACGAACGGCTTCAGTCATCGTCGGATACGGTAGCATTGCCTCTGCAACCATCTTGACCGTCAGGCCAAAGCGCATGGCGTATACCACCGGTGCAATCAGCTCGCCAGCGTTTGCTCCCAGGATATGCCCACCCAGTATTTTGCCACCCGCACTTGCCAGGAGTTTTACACTGCCAAAGGTCTGGTCGTTTGTGATAGCGCGGTCGAGTTTGTCGAAATTTGCACGTCCCACGCGGTACTTAATCCCGGCCTCTTGTAAATCAGCCTCCGATTGACCGACCCTGGCGAGTTCGGGATCGGTAAATGTCACCCAAGGGATGATGCTGTCATCGAAGGTGCGCGGCGTTTTGGCAAACACGTTGTGCGCTGCCAATTTACCTTGACGGGAGGCTACATGCGTGAATTGATATTTGCTGGTAATGTCACCCGCCGCCCAAATATGCGGCACATTCGTGCGCAAGCTCTTGTTGGTTGGTATGCCCTCAGCCGTAAAATGAACCCCGGCTACCTCAAGATTAAGTGTATCCAATGCGGGTCTTCGTCCCACAGCTACCAACAATTGATCAGCTACCAGCTCCTCTTCCTTGCCTTCCTGGTCCTGGATGTGGATGTGTTTACCTTGCTTATCGTTTTCACCACAGCGCATCTCAGTCCCGAATTCCAGCCGGATGCCTTCTGCGGTTAGTTGCGAACATAGCGCCAACGCTAATTCTCTGTCTTCACGTGGCAAGGGTTGCTGGCTGCGCTCAAGCACCACTACCTGCACACCGAAGCGACTGAACATCTGGGCGAACTCCAGACCAATCGGACCGCCGCCGACCACCACCAAGCGCTCAGGCAGTTTGGGCAGCCCCACGGCTTCTTCGTTGGTAATGTAACCGGTCTGTGAAAGGCCTTCTATTTCCGGGATAGAGGGGATTGTGCCAGTGGCAATAATGAAACGTTTGCCCTGCAAGGTTTTACCATTCACACGAATCTCGTGTGCTGAACTGAAGCTGGCTTCGCCCATGAACAGGTCAATGCCTTGCGCGGCGATGCCTGCATTTGCCTGTGCGAGTGTACCACCGCGAATGGTTTTAATCACCTGGCGCACATGCGCCTGCACTTTAGTCCAATCTGCCCTGGCTTGTGGAAAGATCAGCCCCAGGTTGGAAGCATGCTGCGCATGGTAAAGCAAGTGGGCTGTGTGCAAAAGCGTTTTGGTTGGATCACAGCCATAGTTTAGACAGGTACCGCCAAGTTTGTCACGCTCAATCAACGCCACGCGTTTACCCATCTTTGCTGCGATGTTAGCCGCTGTGCTGCCCGCGCCGCCAGCGCCAATCACAATCAGGTCATATTCGTTTTTGGTCATGTATGCCTCCGATCACCATTTGTCCTCATCCTGTCAGAAAACGAGGGAAACCATGCCACTTCCAGGGCTACTTTCCTTTAAATAATGATCCAGTTGTCCACGTTGACGCAGGCATTCCCACGTGTGACTTACTCTTTCTTTGCTATGCGTTACCGCCGAGATTGTTATGCCTTTTGTAACTGCTCAATCCAAGACCCTAAAGGTTTCTCTGGCAGAAGAATTGGAATGATTAGCCTGATGAACATTCTGTCGATCACTCTATTTTTCAGCGTAAAGCTTTTGGGTTTGAGTAGTTACGTTTATTGTACATATAATACCAGGAATTACATCTATCCTCAGTGAGTTTTTTTATCAACTGGTAAGAATTCCTGTAGAAAAGGGTTCGATGTTTCCTATCGATAAAAAAAAATCACCTCTTGTATTATTAGAACATATATTCTATAATAATCCTGATTGGAATCGCCTCTCTTGTGCAACCCCAACCCTCGCATTAAGTGGTTGCACAAGAATCTCAGGTATTCGTTCCTCTTCGTTTTTTGAATTCGAATATTGCGGATTCCCAATCCTGGTTTTTAATCCTACAGATTGTCTATAAAGGAGACAAGTTACCACCATGAAATCATCCGGCACAGGGGTACCATGTTAAAATACCTTCAACGGACATCCTTTTTTATGCTACACTCAACTTAAATCGCCCTCCGCATTCAGTTCGTTGTAATAACCTTAAAGACAGGCATCCATGCAAACCAAACTCAAGTACCTGCTCACTGGTTCCCCCCTCCCCAGCCAGATGATGGCTGATAAGCAACTGAATAAGGTCAGAGCGCTGGCGGCTTTTTCTCCGGATGCCCTCTCCTCACTTGCCTATGCCAACCAGGAGATCTTCCTGGCATTGGTGATAGCCGGGTCGGCTGGACTTTCGCTACAATTTCCCATAGCTTTATCCATTACCTTGCTGCTCGCGATTGTAGCCCTATCTTATACCCAGGTGGTACGCGGCTATCCGGGCGGAGGAGGCTCTTATATCGTTGTACGTGAGAATCTTGGTCTGTACCCCAGCCTGGTGACAGCCGGCGCATTGCTGTTGGATTACATACTAACGGCTGCAGTCAGCCTGACTGCCGGCGTAGCTGCGATCGCTTCAGCATTCCCACAACTATGGGTTCATCGGGTCTGGATCGCGCTCGGTTTGCTGACAATTATCACATTATTGAACATGCGCGGAGTCCGCGAGTCGGGCACTGCCATGGCGATACCTGTTTACATCTTCCTGTTCGCCTTCATTGGCATGTTAATTTATGGTTTGGTGCAGGCTATCTGGCAGGGAACTCCGACTGCGCTGGTTGAGGTTGCCCCAACTGCACTCAATCCCTTGGGGTGGTTCCTGGTGCTGCACGCTTTTGCAGCCGGTTGTACCGCGCTGACCGGGGTTGAAGCCATCAGCGATGGTGTGGCTGCTTTTCAGGCGCCAGCCTGGGTCAATGCCCGAAAAACCCTGATCATCATGACAGTGTTAATGGCATTCCTTTTCTTGGGGAGTATGGGTCTGACTCAATTCTTTGGGGTGGTAGCTGGTCCGAATGAGACGATCCTTTCCGCTCTAACACACCGTTTGCTGGGAAGCGGTCCTGCCTATTACTTGGTGCAATTTTCCACCCTGGCAATTCTAGCTGTGGCAGCCAATACCAGTTTTGGAGGTTTTCCACGCATTTCAGCCATCCTGGCCCAGGATAAATTTATGCCGCGCCAGCTTTTTAATGTGGGCGACAGGCTGGTGTTCCATAATGGTATCCTGTTACTCTCCGGATTGACAGCAATCTTAATCATTACCTTTAACGGCAATTCCCACGCCCTGGTACCTTTGTTTGCCGTTGGCGCATTCACAGCCTTCACACTCTCTCAAGCTGGGATGGTATTGCGCTGGATAAAATTAAAAGAACGCGGCTGGCAGTTCAAAGCCTTCATCAACGGGCTGGGAGCGCTCGTTACCGGAACAACCTTGTTGATAATCAGTGCCAGCAAGTTTCTACAAGGAGCCTGGATCTCCCTGCTGGTCATTCCACTCATCGTGGTTGCATTTATCAAGATCCGTGCTCACTACTTGAGTGTTGGAAAGCAACTATCCATGCATGGGCTGCCTCCCTCAATGCGCCACTTCCCAAAACCACGCATTGTGATCCCGATCTCCGGAATTCATCGCGGCATGGTGGACGCAGTGAACTTTGCCCGCTCCATCTCGGACAGGGTTACTGCACTTTTCATCGATGTCGACCCCGGTCCGGATGAAAAAGAGGTGCAAAAACGCTGGAATGCCTGGTTCCCGGATGTTGAATTTGTGGTGGTTGAGTCCCCTTATCGTTCCTTGGTGGAACCTTTGATCACTTATCTAGATAAGACCGATGCTGAGCATAATGATGGACAACGTGCCATCCTGATCCTGCCGGAGATCATCCCGGCTTCGAGCTGGCACGAGATCCTGCACAACCAGTCTGCGGAGGAGATCAAGAAAGCGTTATTGTTCAGACGGCGTCATTTCGGCCTGGAACGCATCATCATTGATGTACCTTACCACTTGAAAGAGTGACAAGGATCGCAGGAAAAGTTTGAAAGCAAACCGATGGAGAATCTATTCATGACCGGCTATTTCTTCGGCAAGAAGCAAGTCGGCGGGTGTATTAACATTCATAAAGATCTTGCCTGGCGGATCGAATTGGGAGATGTGCTCCAGGTTGACAGAATGAACTCTTACTTCTGGAAACCAGGAGATCAACTTCCAGGCTTTTTGCTGCATGGCAGCCTGGACGGCTGGTAGACAGGTCTCCCGGCGGTAGACAGCATGGAAGGGTTCAAGACCCTCCAGGCTGGAGGGAATGACCACATCCTGCGCCTGCTCCACCAAAACATCGATTTGGTATTCAAATAACTCCCGGCTGGCGAAGGGCATATCACAAGCCACGACTGCCACCAGCGGATGCGAGGCAGCCTGCAGGGCGGTGTACAAGCCTCCCAAAGCACCGCGCCCTGGCTCCAGGTCTGTAAAGAGCGGCAGGTTCAAAAAGCGGTAATCCTCCGGATGGTTGGTGGTAATCAGCACTTCATCCGCCAGAGGTGCCAGGCGCCCTATCACACGCTGAATGAGTGCCTGCCCGAGAAATGGCACCAGCCCCTTATCCGACCCCATACGGCGCGATTCTCCGCCAGCCTGAACAGCAAGTGTTAACATGGGTGTATTATATAATAGAAGGGTAATGACAAGGAGAAGCCTTGACCGAAAACAGCAGGGTATTGGATAAACTGACACGAGAGGCTGAACTGGTCCAGCAGTTGGACTCAGGAGAGGTACGCTGCCTGGCGTGTGCCCAACGCTGCCTGGTGCGCCCGGGTCGACGTGGAATCTGCCAGGTGCGCTTCAACCAGTACGGGAAACTGTATGCTCCCTGGGGGTACGTAGCCGGGTTGCAGGCTGATCCTGTCGAGAAGAAGCCGTTTTACCACTTCCTGCCGGGAGCAACTGCGTTGACCTTTGGGATGCTGGGATGCAATTTTCACTGCGACTATTGCCAGAACTGGCAGACATCCCAGGCATTACGTGACCCTGCCTGTGACCAGGTTGTGAACCAGGTGCGCAAGATCTCACCCGAGCAGATCGTGGATTTCGGTAAACGTATGGGCGCCAAGGTGCTGGCTTCTTCCTATAATGAACCCCTCATCACCAGTGAGTGGGCAGCGGCGATCTTCAAACAAGCCGTGCAAGCAGGAATGAAATGCGTGATGGTCTCGAATGGATATGCAACCCCCGAAGTCCTGGAGTACATGCAACCCACCATGACAGGCTACAAGATCGATCTGAAATCCATGCAGGACAAGAACTACCGCAGCCTGGGGGGTGTGCTTGTTAATGTACTCGACAGTATCCAAAAAGCACATGACCTGGGGATGTGGGTGGAGGTGGTCACCCTGCTGGTAGCGGGTTTTAATGACAGCAACGCGGAATTATGGGAGTTGGCTAGTTTCATAAGAGGTGTTTCACCTGCAATCCCCTGGCACATTACAGCTTTTCATAAGGATTATCACATGCTGGAGGCAGACAATACCCCGGCAATCAGCCTGATGCGAGCGGCTGAGATCGGGAGCGAGGCCGGGTTGAATCATGTCTATGCAGGCAACCTGCCCGGTCGAGTGGATGAATACGAGACAACCTTCTGCCACCAGTGCCGGACAGCGCTCATCAAGCGGCGTGGATTTTATGTACTGAAGAACCTCATCAACCCACAGGGAAACTGCCCAAAGTGCAATACAGCTGTGGCAGGAGTATGGAATCTGATAGATGGGCAATAATAATTGGACGATTCCGATGTTTTGGAGCGGAACTGGACAAGAGATCCCGGGTGCTTTCGGATTTATGGATGAGGAGGGTTCTAAAATCCTCTCAACTTTTATTTATAGAAGTTTTAACAGGTCTTGATACTCTTCATCCGGCATGCCAAACCAGTTTTCGGGCTGGGGGAAGGTCTTATCGGTGACTTCGGCAGCGTAGCTTTTAAGCCCGTTCAAGATAACCTCACCCGCATTACCAAAGACCTTGGCCATTTTTGGTTTAAACTTTGGATACAAACCGAACATATCGTGATAGATGAGCAATTGCCCGTGGGCATCCGGTCCGGAGCCAAGACTCATAATAATGCAGTCCTCGGCACGCTCGGTGATGAGCTTGCACAAACGGTCGGGGATCATCTCGAGCAGGATGGCAAAGGCTCCTGCATTCTCAAGCGCTTTGGCATCATCCAGAATTTTTTTAGCCAGATCGGCTGACTTGCCCTGGACACGGAAACCGCCCAGAGCTGCCACGGATTGCGGTGTCAGTCCCAGGTGACCGATGGCGGGGATACCGGCTTCGACAATACCCTGGATACGGTTGGCCATGGCCGCGCCGCCTTCGAGCTTGATGGCGTCACAGCCAGCCTCGGCCATGAAACGCCCGGCGTTCAAGATGGCGCTCTCGACTGAGGATTGGTAGGTCATGTAGGGCATGTCACCCACCAGAAAGACAGTGGGGGCACCACGGCGCACAGCCTGGGTATGGCGGATCATATCCGTCATGGTGACTGGCAGGGTCGAGTCGTAACCCAGCATGGTCATGCCCAGACTGTCACCCACCAGGATCATATCGATCCCGGCCTGTTCCTGCAGATAGGCAGTCGGATAGTCATAACAGGTCAACCAGGTGATGGGAATGCCATCCGAGACCTTTTTGAAGAGAGTGGGTAAAGTAACTTTTTTACGTTCAGTCATATTGGGCTCCTGAGAGACGGGATATGAGAAAAAAGGAGTTTTCCCCGCCTGGTTAATTATAATCCAATTACCTTACATCCCCATCGCCACCAAGCTTGCCGCGCTCCTGCCGGTCGTAAAGTTTGACGATGTTCGCCTCAGCCACCTCATCCAAAGTGAGACCCAGTTCGGTGGAAACTTGTGCAAGATACCAGAGCACATCCCCCAACTCGGCTTTAAGTGCCTGGCGGGTATCCTGCGAGATCTGACCATCCTTGTCCCGGAAGACCTTCTTGATCTTGTCAGCCACTTCCCCGGCTTCGTTTACAAGACCCAGAGTGGGGTAGATGACGGGGTGGCTGATGGTGTCGCTGGTCTATGACCCCGACATAACATTAATGTTAAAGAAAATATTTTAAGGTGCCCATACTGGATAAAAATCACGTCCGGGGTTATCCGTCAACCGCACCTGGTTGCTGCCATCCATATTCATGACGTAGATCTCATCATTCCCATCGCAATTGGAAACGAAAGCGATCTGGCTGCTGTCCAGAGACCAAGTCAGATAAATATTATCATATCCCTCATCAGTCAATTGCAGCTGGTTGCTACCATCTGCATTCATGATGTAGATCTCGTTGTTCCCATCGCGATCAGAAACGAAAGCGATCTGACTGCCGTCTGGAGACCAGGATAGATATGGCACATGTCTAATATTAGAATTATCAGTCAATTGCAGTTGGTTGCTCCCATCGGCATCCATGACATAGATCTCACCACCATTCCCAAACTCAGCCTGATATAAAAAGGCGATCTGGCTGCCATCCGGAGACCAAGTCGGATAATAATTATTTCCCTCATCAGTCAATTGTAGCTGGTTGCTGCCATCGGCATCCATAACGTAGATATCAATTTTACCGGAAGAAAAAGAAAAAAGTATCTGGCTGCCATCTGGGGACCACACCGGTGACGACATACTATTTCCAACCTGGCTATCCGTCAACCGCACCTGATTGCTGCCATCCACATTAATAAAGTAGATCTCTGAAGACATATTTTTTTTATTACTTGAAATGAAACCGATCTGGCTTCCGTCCGGTGACCAGGTTGGGTTCCAACTCAGCCAGGAGGGGTTATCCGTCAAACGCACCTGGTTGCTGCCATCGGCATCCATGGCATAGATCTCCGAATTCCCATCACGATCGGAATCGAAAGCGATCTGGCTTCCGTCCGGTGACCAGGTTGGCCATTGACTATGCCAGGGGGGGTTGTTCGTCAACCGCACCTGATCGCTTCCATCTGCATTCATGATGTAGATCTCGTTATTCCCATCGCGATCAGAAACGAAAGCGATCTGACCGGAGCCTCCCCCAAAAGGTGTAGGTATTGGAGTATTGGTTGCGGTCGGGATGGGAGTGGCTGTGAAAATAGGCGTGAATGTGGCCGTGGGAGTAAAAGTGAGTGTTGGAGTGCGGGTGGAAATGAGGGGGGCTGGACCACAACCGGTCAACCCGGAGATCAATAGGCCGACAGGTATCAGCGAGACCAGCCATGTGATCGGGACACCGTCGTCGACCTTTTTGAAGAGAGTGGGTAAAATAACTTTTTTACGTTCAGTCATCGTAAGCTCCTGAGAGACGTGGTATGAGTAAAAAGAGGTTTTCCCCGCCTGGATAATTATAACCCGATTACCTGAGATCCCCTTCGCCACCAAGCTTGCCACGCTCCTGTCGGTCGAACAACTTTAGAATGTTAGCCTCAGCCACCTCATTCAAAGTGAGACCCAGTTCGGTGGAAACTTGTGCAAGATACCAGAGCACATCCCCCAACTCGGCTTTTAATGCCTGGCGTGTATCCTGCGAGATCTGACCATCCTTGTCTCGGAAAACCTTCTTGATCTTGCCTGCCACCTCACCGGCTTCATTGACCAGGCCAAGAGTTGGGTAGATAACGGGGTGCCCGATGGCAGGGTAGAGAGCTGTCTTGAGGGATTTGTGCTGGTATTCGTTGAAGTCCATGATTGCCTCGATAGAATAGGAGTTAAATATTTTTTATTTCAATACGGATTCTTGAAAAATAAATATGAAGATACACAATTCATTTTACTTCAAGGATATGGTGACCCGGTGAAATCTGAAGGGTGACCAGACCTTGATCGATTGTAAATAACAGGTCTGTACCAGATTCTGAAATACTCTCAATCGGAGTTGTCCAAAGGAAAAATATGGTTGTTTCAGCCATGGTATCCAAGAAAATTTTTCCATCAGCGAAATCTGTCTCGAGATAGAGATTTTCGGAGCTTTCAACCAGAGTCTGTCCCTTAACTGTCAGGACTGACCCATTCATCAGACAATAACCTTGCAGGTTTCCAGCTTCCTGATAGGCACAACCCGCTATTCCGGATATTTCATAATCCCCGGCTGTTCCACTGGTATTTGAAATACCCGGGAGAATCCAGGTCCATGTCATACCTTTGAATAGGCCATCTAACTGGGTTCCATCAGGACCATCGGTGCGGGTGAAGGATGGAACATTATAAATCCTTTCGGTTACAGAAAGTGAAGTAACCAAACGAACCGGCTTTCCTGGATAATTAATATCCATACTCACACCCTTTGAATCGGATAAATACTTCTCCACATCATATTCACGTTCAATACGTGAATAATTGGCTGGTAGATCAGAAGTCATCTGGATCGTGAGTCTATAGTTGTTGTCGTCCTGTCCGTAGATCCAGATATTATCCTTGGCTGACAATTCAGAGCCATACACATACCATCTTTGCTGTAATAAGTGAGTGTTATTGTCACCAATGGCATCATCCACAACAACCCATTGGGACCAAGGTTCAATCCATAAAACCAGTCGTGTGTGCTGGAGGTTCGGATAGCTGTGGGATGTGACTCCAGCAATTCCAAATTTTCCAAGATCTGCAAATGCGATTGGATCACCTCCGGTGTAAGTCTGGTCGGTGTTATCCATCCCAAGAGTGGAATGCTGGTTTGTGGGTCGAGCATCCGGGATGTGGTAACCATTACCGACCAACCAGGGACCATGGGAAAATAGATACAATGCTCCATAGCTGTATTCCTCATGAACACGTGAGGCAGTAAATTGCAGCAAGCCATACTGGTCATCCCGTGTCCAACCATTTCGTAAGATGGCAGCTCCGGTGGATGGCAGAAGGACCGATGTATATTCAGGAATTTCAGAAGGTTCTTCTCCCAGGTTCACCCAGGCAAGCAGGTGAAAAGGAGTCATAGCTTTTGCAGCGATAATTCCAAAAGATCCGTTTCTCCCGGAGTTATACATTTTCTCTGCATAATATAGCTGAGGATCATTGGTTCGAAATCCACACAAACGAAATAAACCCGGGTCGACTGGATAGTGGTCAGTATCATTTAGAGCAGGAACAGTGCCAACCGGAGTGACTGTATCCAGGAAAAAACGACACATGGATAGAATCGTACGCCCATTAAAATCCTGCGCGTACAGATCCGGTCCTGAATTTCGAAGAGAAATCTCAGCCAGGATCAGAAGGGATTCCAGCCTTGAAAAACCATAATTCTGGGTATTCTCACCCCAACCCCCATCCTCTTCCCACCAATTCTCCAGCTGCCAATTCAATCGAGGCAGGACACGGGCATCCAAGGCTTGCATTTCCGGTTCTTCAGGAAACGTTCGTGCAATGGTCAGCGCTACCAAATTGGCTGCAAAAGGAACGTTTCGGTTGATAATTCCATCAAGAGGCACATCATTCCCTCTCTGGATTGCAGCCTGCTCATATAATTCACCCTGAAGCTGGAAGAAGTGGTCATAGGTTGATCTCAGTTCGTCGTCTATCAAGATCGTATCTCGTATTGACAGATAAGCAAATAAGGCGGATTGGATAACCACAGCTCCGTAGCTTGGATGAGAAATGGTTCCTCCTGCCATATACCTACCTCTTCCGTTGGGCATATCAAAGTTTGTAAGTGAGGAGACAACGGGAGTGTTGGCACGCACAAGTTCCAAAAGCTTCAGGATGGCGTTGGAATAGATCTGGTCCCCTGTGACCAGGTATAACAGAGCCATATCACGTGCAATGAAATTTCCCGCGCCCGACCAGAGAACACCCCAACTGGCATCCGGATCGTATTGAGTCGGAAATCTTTCCAGGTAATCATCCACGATTTCTTTAGAAATAAGCCAATCTGCCATAAATCCCGGATCTTTCGATTGAAAAGCTGCACGGATACGGCGAATATCGTTACAATCCATGAACAGGTATAAGTGTTCTGGCATCACTCCACCACAAGGAAGATCGGGGTTTAAAGTGGGAGTAATTAAAGGTATTGATGTTGGAGCAGGTGTTGTAGTTAACGAAGGAGTGCCTGGCAATAAAGTGGGAGTGAAAGGTGCGGATAATGTAGGATCTGGTAATGATCCAACTTTTCCGCATGCTGAAAGCAAATAAGTTGCTAACACTAAAACCCTGAAAAAAAACCGATACCTTCTTCTCATTAGGTGCCTCCATTTAATTAGGGTAAATAATCAATAACAGTTAGCAGATCGTTATATAAATATAAGGAACAATGCCATCCATATTATATAAGTTAACTTATTGCCTGAAAAGTGATAAACCTTTAATGACAATTAACCAAGGTTGGGAAAAGCTCCGGTCATTTCCTTCCAGAAATCATCCCGCTCGCCAGGGACGAAGGGGATGTAGAGACAGATGCGATCAGCCAGACCTGCATAACGTTTTTTCAATTCAGCAGGCAGACTGGGCTGGTCAGTGACCAGGCAGAAGGTGTGCAACATCTCATCCGTGATGAGACCAAACATCTCGCCCCATTGACCTTTAGGTGCCAATGCTGAGAGCTGCTCAGCGACATCACTCCAGCCATGCAAAGCCATGACCGATCTATAAGAAGGCGTGGATGCATAGAAGGAGATCTGGGCACGAGCGAAGGTTTCCTCCTCGGGTGTGGTGGCGACAAAAGCTGTGACTGAGTTCTTTATCTCCGAGCGGGAACGCCCGGCTTTGGCAGCACCATCTTCAATAGCTGGCAGGATAACTTCACTCAAATAGTGCGGACTGCCAAAGGGGTGCGAATGAAATCCCTGGCAAGTCTCTCCTGCCAGGCGCGCCAATCCACGATTGACACCGGCAATGTAGATTGGAATTTCCGGATGGTCATTGGGACCCGGATTGAAGAAAGGTGACATAAGGGTCAGCTTGTAATAATCGCCCCTGAAATCCAGTTTTTCGTTTTTCTGCCAGCTATTCCAGAAAGCACGAATGGCCTGGATCTGCTCACGCAGTTTTCCGACCACCGAATCAGGCCATGGCATACCAAAGCGCCGCTCGATATGCGCTTTGACCTGGGTTCCCAGCCCGAGCATAAATCTCCCTTCGGACTGGGCTGCAAGGTCCCAGGCAATATAGGCCAGGTTGGCAGGGTTGCGCGCGAATGAGACAGCGATGGCTGTGCCAAAATGAAGTTTTTTGGTATGCTCCGCAATGAGTGGACAAGGGAGAAAGGGGTCATGTTGGGTTTCGCTGGTCCAGAGAGCATCGAACCCCATATTTTCAGCAGCTTCTGCAATGTGCGCTACACCGGATAGCCCGGTCATGGGAAGAACAGCATCGAATAACATGGGGACTCCTTTGTGAATAAAGTGGTTTTTCTTTAAGATAATTCAATTTGAAAAAAGTATAGCTTATGAGTATCTTCGCCTTGGCAGGTATGCCATGTCGCTATTTAGTCCAGCTTCAAATGACATTTATAAGAGAAACGAGTCAGTCTTCGAGAAGGTAAGCCAGAAGCCATTGAGTGGTTGCGACAAGCGCATCGGTGTGTGTGCGCTCGTAATTGTGCGAGGCATCCACACCCGGGCCGATCAGCGCCACGGCTACATCTCCACCCGCACGCCAAAAAGCTTCTCCATCTGACCCATAATAGGGATAGATATCCACCATATAAGGGACTTTGTATTTATCTGCCAGGTCACGCAGTCTATTGGATAAAGCATGGTGATAGGGTCCACCGCTATCCTTGACACAAATCGAGGCAAAAAACTCACTGGAATTTTGCCCATCCCCGACTGCAGCCATATCGACTGCCAGGAGTTCGTGTACCTCTTTTGGAAGACCAGCGGCAGCGCCATGACCGACTTCTTCATAATTACTGATCAACAGGTAGGTATCCTGCCTGGGTTTTAAACCAGCCCCACTGATAGCTTTAACTGCGGAAAGGATACTGGCAACACAGGCTTTGTCGTCCAGATGACGCGAGCGCACAAAGCCATCCGTGATCTCCAGACGCGGGTCAAAGGTTACGAAATCACCGATATCAATGCCCAGATCCTGGGTTTCGCTGGAAGACTGGGTGCGGGCATCCAGACGCACTTCCATGTTTTCGTCGATGCGCTCTTCCTTGGTCACATCGGTGCCGTAGACATGCGTGGAGGCTTTATTTACAAGGAAGGAACCGCGTACCCTGGTCCCACGACGGGTGAAGATCGTACATCCTTCTCCTTCGACCGTATTCCAGGCAAAACCACCGATCTTGGTCAACTGCAATCTGCCATTGGATTTGATCTCCTTGACCATGCCACCCAAAGTGTCCACATGGGCTGTCAGGGCGCGGGCTGAATCATGCTGCTCACCAGGCCAGAATATCAACAAAGCGCCTTTGCGTGTGCGGCTTAGCTTAAGTTCTGGAAAGACCTTAAAAGCCTTTTCACAGGTGGCGATGGCCAGATCGGTGAAACCGGTCGGGCTGGGGGTGTTAAGTAATCCACTTAAGAATTCGAGCATATAGGGAGTATTTATGGAAGGCAGAGTTAACATGATCTAATTATCTCCATTGGGAAGATTTTCAAATTGGCTTATCTTTTCCCGCCATTCTGACGGGATGGGAATGGTATGCCCACCGTGATAATCATAGGTTACCAGCACCAGTTCACCGGTACATAACACTTTTCCTGTGGCTTTGTCCAACAAACCCTGCTGAACATCAAATGATTTGTTACCCAGGCGAGTGGTTTTCACCCCGGCATGAATATCCATGCCGAATAACACCGGCTCAAGAAATACCAGGTGCACGTCAGCCAGAATGACACCAATATCCAGAAAGGAGATGCCCGGCTTGAACAGACCAAGTTTGACAAAATAGAAAATACGCGCCTGTTCAAAGTAGGTCAGGAATTTGGCATTGTTGAGATGACCCTGTGGGTCCAGGTCGCCATAGCGAACCTCGATGGGGTGGGTGAAATTATATTCCGTCATAAGTGGAATTATACAGTAAACAAGCCAGCCTGAAGGTCTTCCAGATAAATCCAGTGATGTCCATGTTAAAATAGGATCATAATGGTACCCATCCGAGCTTCCGAAATTGGTTCCTACCTGTATTGCGCCCGAGCCTGGTGGTATCAGCGCCAGGGAATCGAATCGTCCAACCAATCCGAATTGAAGACCGGAACCAAATTACACTTTCACCATGGACGCCAGGTAATGGCAGCTGGATTGATACGCTCAATTGCATTAATTCTTCTATTGACCTCCCTACTGATGCTGGTTTCTTTTTGTACCGCCCGGATCTTATAGGAAGGAGAATCATCAAAATGCAGTACATGGCTCTACTCTTCCTGGTGATCGCCCTGATGCTCTTCTGGTATTCTGCCAACCAGCGCAAATCTTCCGGTTTACCAGGAGGCCGCATCATCTATTCTGACACGAGAAGCTGGGAAAAAGTTGAGAAAGCGCTATATGACCCCGACCTGGGTTTGACAGGCAAACCCGATTACCTGGTGGAACAGGGTGGCAAGATCATCCCGGTCGAAGTAAAATCCGGAAGGACGCCCGAAGCGCCTTATGATTCCCATATTTTTCAACTGGCTGCCTATTGCCTGCTGGTTGAACGCATTTATGGAAAGAGACCACCCTATGGCATCATCCATTATTCAGGTCGTGATTTTGCTGTGGATTACACTGATGAGCTTAAATCTTCCCTTTTGGACCTGCTGACCGATATGCAGCATTCCAGGCAGCGCAGGGAGGTGCCGCGCTCCCACAGCGAAGTGCAACGTTGCCACAAGTGTGGCTTTCGGGCTGCGTGCGACCAGGTATTGCGATAATATCTGCAATCACGAACTTGTGATGTCAGATGATCCGAGCAGCCCGATCTTGTGATCAAGTGATCTAACTTATTGTTGTTGTTTACACAACTTTGCTTTTCCACACCTACGGTATAATTACCAAAATGGTAGACAAACATTCCATCCCAAAACGGATCATCTTTGCCGTCCATCCTAAAATGCCGGGTGCGCTCAAAGAAGCCAGATCCTGTGAAGCAATTATTAAATCGCCCAGCGTGATCACCCAATGTGGTCTGTTGGATGATGCAGATCTGCGCCAGCAGGTCCGAAATAACGAATTTGACCTGATGGTGGCAGTTGGCGGAGATGGCACCATGCTAAGGGCAGCCCATCTGTGTGCACCCTGGGGAGTACCCATCCTGGGTGTAAACCTTGGCAGGCTGGGTTTTCTCTTTCAGGTCCAGCAAAATAATAGCCAGGAATATTTTTCCCTGCTTCTGGAAGGCAAATTCTGGATCGAAAAGCGTATGATGCTGCATGTTGAACACTGGCGATCCGGAGAAACACAAGGCAACTGGCATGCTTTGAATGAAGCTGTAATTTGCCGTGGTCATTACATCCGCCCGGTGCATATCTCAGCCAGTGTGGATGATCGCCTTTTGACGACTTATGTAGCTGATGGTTTGATCGCGGCCACACCAACTGGTTCCACTGCGTATGCCCTGGCTGCCGGAGGTCCCATACTTCCACCCGACCTACGCAACATCCTGCTGGTGCCGATCGCACCACACCTGTCCGTCGACCGGGCAGTGGTACTTTCGGAGGGAAGCACAGTCAGCATCCAGAATCACAGCGATGCGGGGACAGTCTTGAGCGTTGATGGACAAACTCCTGTAGGTTTGGAGCATAAGGATATCGTGAAGATCCGCTCCGGTGATTACAGCGCTGATTTTGTTCGTTTTGGTGACCCTGATTATTTCTACCGTAACCTGACAGCGCGTATGAATCAAAATTCAACCATCGAGTTTTCTCAATGATACAAACATCGGCTGCGCTGACCTGTGCCAACCATCCCGGTGTTGAAACCACCCTGCGCTGCAACCGCTGCGAAAAACCCATCTGTCCCAAGTGTGCCGTATTAACGCCAACCGGCTACCGTTGCAAGGAATGCGTGCGCGGCCAAAAGAAAAAATTTGACACAGCTGAATGGTACGATTATGTGCTCGGATTTATTACCGCCGGATTGCTCTCCCTGATCGGCAGCCTGCTGATCTCCCTGGTGGGAGGCATCGGCTTCATTGGCTGGTTCCTGGTGGTAATAAGCGCTCCGACGGCAGGAGCGATCATAGCCGAAGCTGTACGACTCGTCATCCGCCGACACCGGGCGCGGTCTTTGTTCACCACCATTATCATTGCAGTTGTACTCGGTGCCCTCCCCATGGTACTAATCCATGTTTTTAGCTTGAATCTATTTGGGATTCTCTTCCAGGGTATCTATCTTGTTCTGGTAGCCCCGGCGGTTTACTATCGGCTTTCAGGCATCCAGCTTTTTAAGTAACCAATTATGCTGAGCGAATTAAATATTCTTAACTTTGTGATCATCGACCAGCTTAAATTAACTTTTGAGAATGGGTTGTTGGTTTTTACAGGGGAGACCGGTGCGGGAAAATCCATCATTATGGATGCCGTGGAAATGCTGTTGGGGGGAAAAGCGGATGCAACCATTATCCGGGCAGAAGCAGACCTGGCGCAGGTTGAAGCCACATTTACATTGGAAGGTACCCAGCGTTCGGTAAGCCATACCCTGCTCAAGCGCGAAGATCTACTGGATGACGAAAATTTTTTAACCATCAGCCGCGAGGTTCGTCGCGAAGGTCGCAGCGTGGCGCGCATCAACGGACACACTGTCAACCAATCCCTGCTGCGTGAGCTGGGTGGTCTGCTGGTGGATATTCACGGTCAATCCGAGCATCTTTCGCTGCTGGACATACGCTCCCACCTGGGATTGCTGGACCGCTTTGCCAAATTGGATACAACCCTGAATGCGTACCACCTCAATTATCAAAAGATCGGGACAATCCGCCGTGAGTTAAAGGAAGTGCAAGCTGCTCAACTGGATTCTGAACGCCGCACCGAATTGCTGACTTACCAGGCGGAAGAGATCGAAGCAGCACGCTTGCATCCCGGTGAAGAGGATGAGTTGCGCAACGAGCGGGACCGGTTGGCGAATGCAGAAAGCCTGACCAGCCTGGCTCAGCAATCTCTAACGTTATTGGATGAAGGCACACCTGAAGCACCGGCTGTCACAGATCTGCTCGGGCAAGTATCCCAGGCATTAATTAATCTCAGTCGGATTGATTCCAGCCAGAAGAACCTTTCTGACCAGGCTACCGGACTTGAAGAAAGTCTATCCGATATGGCGCACAGTCTACGTGATTACCTGGAAGGCATTGAGTTCAGCCCCAAGCGCCTGGAATTGGCCGAAGAACGGCTCAATCTTATTCTAAATCTTAAACGAAAATACGGCGGATCCATCGAGGCAGTTCTGGCATTTGCAATTGATGCCCATCACCAGTTGGACGGCATATCGCATGCCAGCGAACAGATTGCCAGCCTGCAGGAAACCGAAAGCGAATTGCTCAAAGAACTGGCAAGACAGGCTCTGGATCTATCCAACCTGCGCAAAAAAGCTGCTGAAGATCTAAACAAACTTATAGAAGGCGAATTGGAAGACCTGCGCATGACCAGCGCACAATTTAAAGTCGATTTCCAAACCCATCCAGACATACACGGTCTGCCCATGCCAGATGGTTCACACCTGGCTTTCGACTCAAACGGCATGGACCAGGTGGAATTCCTGGTGGCACCCAACCCTGGTGAGGGACTTAAACCACTGGTTAAAGTGGCCTCGGGGGGGGAAACATCACGCCTGATGCTGGCTTTAAAGAATGTGCTGGCGAGCGCTGACCAGGTACCCACCCTGATCTTCGATGAGATCGACCAGGGAATAGGTGGGCGGGTTGGCACGGTTGTGGGGCAAAAGTTATGGCAGCTGGCACGCCAACACCAGGTATTGGTCATCACGCATTTGCCACAACTGGCTGCTTTTAGCGACCAGCACTGGCAGGTACACAAGCAGCTTGAAAATGGACGCACCCTGACGCGCGTAAATTTACTGGAGGGAGAAAGTCGTACATTGGAACTGGCAAACATGCTGGGGGAGGTCACTGAGGGAACGCTGCGTTCAGCGCACGATATCCTGCAATTAGCCCAGACAGGCAGAAAGTAAATTAAATATTACTATCCTCACTTCATCATGAAACTATCCAATATATGCAGGGTTTTAATAGTGAAAGCTTCTACCGTCAAAAATCCATTCTAATGAAAGAAAAATATTGAAACTTTTAGCTCCTTAAATAAATACATTCCGGGTAGCTTTCATTTTGGGTGTGCCCGGTTTTCCTGGCAGACTGGTTACCATTCCTCTGGTCAGCGTTAAATGCATTCTTGATCGTAACCCCTGGTTTTGTTGTACTGGCATGAGGTTGTTTCTTCAAAGACTTCCAGGAAATTATTTATCCAGCTTATATCTTCAACAGCAAGGATCAAGGGCAACATTCCCCGGTTTTTGTCTATGCTATACTGAGATTATCTTCAAATTATGGAGGTGTACCCATGAAACAAGATCGTTTCCTGATCGGAATTCTAATCTTTATTTTTTTACTGGTGGCAGTTGCCCTGGGGTTATTCTATACGCGCCAGGACACCCAGACTTATGGTCCCGAAGACAGCCCGGCAGGCGTGGTACGCAATTACGTCATAGCTGTCCAGAATATGGATTTTGAACGCGCCTATGGATACTTGGCAGAGAGAGATGCCAAACCAGGTTACGATAACTTCCGCAAAGCGTTCTTGAACAGCGAGCTGGATACTTCGAATGCAGCCTTGCAGATCGGCTCCACCCGCAATATCAGTGAGAGTGAGGCAGTGGTGGACGTGACCCTTGTCTACTCATCCAACGATCCATTTTCCCGTTCATGGTCAGACTCTCAAAAAGCCAGTCTGATAAAACAGGATGGTTCCTGGAAACTGACCAGCATGCCTTATCCCTACTGGGGTTGGGATTGGTACACACCAACCATACAAACACCCATGCCGGCCAAATTACCATAGGTAGTTCAGCGTTTATGATGCGGAGGTAGTGCCATGCGTACTGTTCGCCGATTATATTTTTATGCCGTATCTCTGGTCAGCCTGGAAGTTGTGTTATGGGGTCTGATCGGACTGGTTCGTTCTGCCATCACTCCAGACCTGGTTGGAGGAGGACCTGCCCGACTGGCACAGGCTCTCTCACTCATCCTGGTAGGGGTACCTGTTTTTTGGATCCATTGGAATGTAGCTCAACGTAACGCCCGCGAAGATGTGGAAGAACACGCCTCGGGTGTGCGGGCATTCTTCCTCTATGCCACCCTGCTTGCGATCCTGATCCCGATCATACAAAACCTGCTTGGGCTCGTGAATCATATCGCTCTGCGAGTATTTAAACTCCCGAGCAATTTGACCATGTTCAGTCCTGGGCAGACCTGGACAGATAACCTGGTGGCGATCTTGATGAATGGATTGTTAGCGATCTATTTCGTTCGGGTCCTGCGCCAGGATTGGAAAAGCGTCACTTCCAGTGAATCTCTCAGCAATCAACGCCGTCTTTATCGTTTAATCTGGGTGGTGTATGGACTGATCATGCTGGTGGCAGGTGTGCAGCAAATGTTGCAGTTCATTTTCACCGTGCCATCCAATACTTTGTATAGTCTAAACACCAGGGTGGCATTTACCAACAGCTTGTCCCTGTTATTAGTGGGAACTCCGCTCTTTTATTTTGCCTGGCATACCGTTCAAAATGCCTTGAAGGAAACCCGCGAGCGCGAATCACTTTTACGGCTGGGTATGCTCTACATTCTTTCACTGACAGGTGTAATCACCGTTCTTTCCACAGGAGGGGTAATCGCTGCCAATCTGATGCGGATTGTGTTTGGAGAACGACCTGGTTTTCCAGAATTCATGAGCGCCGTAAGCATGCCTCTTTCCCTGGGTGTGCCGCTGGCAGGCGTCTGGGCTTATTTTGGTCACTGGTTAAATTTTTCGTTGACCGAGGTACCCGATGCACCCCGGAGAGCCGGTCTGCGCCGATTATATTATTATATTCTTTCTACGATCGGATTAGTGGCAACCTTTATTGGATTGAGTCTATTGCTGTCCTTTGTGATCGACAACCTGATTGGCGGAACTTTATGGACCACCAGTTTGCGCTCACGCCTGGCATCCGCCCTGGCTGTTTTGCTGGTCAGCTTTCCTTTATGGTGGCTGACATGGCGCCCAATGCAATTTGATGCCCTGCAAGCTGGAGACAGTGGTGACCATGCCCGTCGTTCTTTGATGCGCAGGATCTATCTTTACCTGGTGTTGTTCATCAGCGTTATCGGCGGCATGGTGGTGACCGGCAGTACATTGTTCCTGCTGTTACGCAGCCTGTTGGGAGATACTCCAACCAATTTATTAAGGGATGTGTTTAATTTTCTGCAACTGCTGATCCTGTTCGTGCTGCTTGGTGTTTATCATGGTCGGACGTTACGCCGGGATGGACAAATTGCAAGCGAAGCACTCAATGAAAAACATGCTGCCTTCCCGGTGCTGCTGCTTGACCCCGGCAATTCAGCCTTTGTGCAAGAGCTGCAAGCCACCCTTGAAAAACAACTTCCCAAATTACCAGTTCAATTTCACATGACCGGGCAACCTCTATCGATGGAGCAACGATCCACATTCAAAGCTGTGTTGATGCCCGGTGAACTGGCATTGCAGCCTCCAAAAGAGCTGGCTGATTGGTTACAAGGATATGAAGGCGTCAAGTTGGTTTTACCCAATCCGGTTTCAGGATGGGAATGGGTCGGTGTAAGCAGGCACTCCTCACAGGAAATGAACCGGTTGACAGCAAATATCCTGCGCAAATTGGCTGAGGGAGAGGATATCCGCAACCAGGCTTCCCTATCGGGTTGGGTGATCGCTTTTTACATCCTATTGGGGTTGATCGTTACACCAATCCTGATCTCAATTTTGGCATCAGCCATATTCAGGTAATAATTGATTTTGCGCGTAATCTTGGCGAAGTACTCTGAATATTTTTTTACTAAATATTGGCTAAAACCTTGACAAATATTTCAAGTAGCCTATAATTCCGCTCAACATGTCTGCGAGCATCCATTTCCGGAGATCCTTCTGCACACAGCACAAAACTTACGGATCGTGTCATTTGTTTTTTTAGAGAGCCTTTACAGGCTCTCTTTTTTTGAAATTTTTCCAAGAACCAGGAAATTGACAAACATCTTCCCACTATTATGAAAGCACTCGGATTTCATGCTCAGACTACCCGGACTTATTGATCCCCACGTTCACCTACGCGAACCCGGACAGACCCACAAGGAAGATTGGGATAGCGGTACCGCCTCAGCCCTAGCAGGAGGTGTCACGATGGTATTATCCATGCCAAATACCAAACCTCCCATTTTTGACACAACCACATTAGACCTGGCTTTGAGCGCAGCCAATTCCAAGGCACGCTGCGACTACAGCCAATTCCTGGGAGCGGGACCTGGCAATTCGGATTGGGATCTGCATGCCGACCTGCCTCAGCGTTCAGCCGGATTGAAGATGTACCTTGACAGCACCTTCGGTGAATTGCGCCTGGATGACATGAACCTGTGGAGATCCCATTTTGAAGCCTGGCCTGCATCCCTGCCCATTGTGGCACATTCCGAAAGCCGCAGCATGGCGGCTGTCATCCTGTTTGCAGCCATCCACAATCGTCCGGTGCACATCGCCCACATCTCCTTAAAAGAAGAAGTGCTGCTAATAAAGGCAGCCAAGGAGCGCGGCATTAAGGTGACTTGTGAGGTGACTCCACATCATCTCTTTCTCACAAAAGAGGATATCCCATCAATCAACCAGGGGAAATCTGGCCGCGGTGAAGTTCGACCCAGACTTGCCTCAAAAGAAGATGTGAATGCGCTGTGGGAAAACCTGGAGGTAATTGATTGCTTTGCCACAGATCATGCCCCACATACCCTGGCTGAGAAGGATGGAGATCAGGCTCCGCCCGGTTTCCCAGGATTGGAGACAATGCTCCCATTGCTGCTGACAGCTGTGAACGATGGGCGGTTGAGCATCGCAGATATTATTCAAAAATCCGTGATCAATCCCCGCAAGATTTTTAATCTACCCGAACAACCTGAAACCTGGTTGGAGGTGGACGAGGAAGCCAGCTATGAGATCAGTGCCAACGAGATGCACTCACGCTGCGGATGGACACCTTTTGAGGGCATGCGGGTGAAGGGTCGCTTGAACAAAGTGGTGCTGCGCGGCAAAACCGCCTTTGAGCATGGTATTGTGCTGGCTGAGGCTGGGTATGGAAAGGATGTGAGGAGGTAGAGGTGGCGATACCATGCGCATCAGCAAAAAGTTCGCTGAAATTATTCTCGAAAATGATAACGCAAAATTTTGGTCTCGATATAGCAGGAAAATACCGCTTACTCGACCAACGATGTGCATATAATTTGTTGTCTCAAGTCTCCAGTTAGAGTATGCCAAGGATTATTAATGGCCTGGATGTATATTCTTGAATGTTGCGATAGATCTTACTATGTCGGTTCTACGAGAGATCTTGAGAATCGTCTTCGTGAACATCAAGAAGGTTCAGGTGCAAAATACACATCACGACGATTGCCAGTAAAATTGGTGTACTCTGAAGAATATGACCGGGTTGCCGATGCATATTACAGAGAAAAACAAGTTCAAGGATGGAGCAGAGTAAAAAGAGAAGCATTGATAAAAGGTGAATATGCTACTCTACCTGAGCTTGCAAAGAAAAAGTTTGATAAGAAGGAGTTGATTAATTAGATAACGTAGATTATTGATTATGGGAAATGGAGATTCGGTGGTCGAGTAGGCGATGCTTTTCGCCGTATCGAGACCCCGCTCCAGATTAAGGAACCTATTTATGCAAATTGCTTTATTAATTTTTGGCTTCGATACGTACCCCGGTTTCGATACGCCGCAGAGCGGTTACTCAACCTTCGGAACTACAAATCCAATGGCGTGAAAGTGGAAATGAAAATAAAAATTGAAACCCAAAGCCAATCTCTCAAACCCCGGCTATCATTCCAGCAATAAAGGTATTCAGCGCATAAGATCGCCACGCCGCCCAAAGAACTGGTGGCTCGCAATGATAAATCATATCAAGGAGAAATAAATGCCCACTCAACCCAACAGTCCATATCTACCCTTCGGGGACCATAAAAATGCACCTTGGTACGGAAAGGACATCATATCGGTAAAGCAGTTCAACCGAGCCGACCTGGAATATGTTTTTGGCGTCGCCCATGAGATGCATGGCATGGTCGACCGCGTTGGCACCTTTGACCTGCTGAAAGGCAAGATCCTGGCCAACCTTTTCTATGAACCATCCACACGCACATCATCCTCTTTCACCGCGGCAATGGAACGCTTGGGCGGGTCAGTCATCCCAATTAACGAGGTCAAATACTCATCGGTAGCAAAGGGTGAATCCCTGCCGGATACCATCCGCACACTGGAGTGCTATGCAGATGTGATCGTGTTGCGCCACCCTGAGACCGGATCAGCTGCCATCGCAGCCCAGGCAGCAAAAAAACCAGTAATTAACGCCGGTGATGGCGTAGGCGAGCACCCCACCCAGGCTCTGCTGGATACCTTCACCATCTTTGAAGAACTCGGCGCAGGGCAGATCGATGGCATGACCGTTACCATGCTGGGCGACCTTAAATACGGGCGTACCGTGCACTCCCTGGCACGCCTGCTCTCGCTTTACAAGGTCAAGCTAAACTATGTATCCCCTGAAATTTTGCGCATGCCAAAAGAGGTCATGACTGAAGTGGAAGCAAAGGGAATCCCACAGGCAGAATTTGACTCACTTGAAAAGATACTGCCCGAAACGGATGTATTGTATGTCACGCGCGTCCAGAAGGAGCGCTTTGAAGACCCGTCAGCCTATGAGTCAGTACGAGGTTCATTCGTAGTAAACCCGGAAATCATGCTTGCAGCCAAGAAGGAAATGATCGTAATGCACCCACTCCCACGTGTTGGTGAAATCAGCCCGGACTTTGATGATGACCCACGCGCGGCTTACTTCCGCCAGATGGAATATGGTTTATACGTTAGAATGGCTTTGTTGGCGATGGTTCTTGGAAAGGCGTAAAAACCTGGAAACCCTCAGTTTAATAAATATGCCTTTTTTGTCTCTCTGTGATCTTCATGTTCTTTGCATCAAAGTTCAAAAGGAACTGAATGGAAACTTTCTTCTCATTTCTTACCAAACGTGTAGATGATTGCTCGTCCCTGCTGTGTGTGGGACTCGACCCCCACCCGTCTGATCTGCCCACTCCAACGGCTGAAGCTGCGCGGGAATTCTGTCTGAACCTTATCAAGAAAACAGCCAGCTATGCGGCAGCATTCAAACCTAATGCAGCCTTCTTCGAGCTTTATGGACCCCAGGGCTGGGAAGCTCTCAGAGATGTGATCGAAGCCGTCCAGACAGAATCCGATCGATCGGGATCCCACATACCTGTGATCCTGGATGCCAAACGTGGAGACATCGCCTCGACATCCGAAGCCTACGCCAGCTCAACTTTTGAGCGACTTGACGCTGATGCTGTGACACTCAACCCTTACCTGGGTCGAGATTCAATTGAACCTTTCCTGGCATACCCCGGTAAAGGTGTTTTTCTGCTTTGCAAGACCAGCAACCCTGGAGCTGGCGATCTGCAAGATATGATCATAGACCATAGACCCTGGACCAAGGATGGTGAAGCATCATCTGAAAACCATCTTCCAGATTTAATGCCCTTATATGAACATGTCGCCCGCCTGGCTCAGCAGTGGAATACAGCCGACAATATAGGCCTGGTAGTTGGGGCAACCCAACCTGAGGCGCTGGTGCGCGTACGAAAAACAGCACCGGAGGCATGGTTCTTAGTGCCTGGAGTTGGTGCTCAAGGGGCAGATCTGGAAACAGCTCTGCGATGTGGCTTGCGGGAAGATGGTAAGGGCATGCTAAATTCCGTTTCACGGAGTATCTCCAGGGCGGATGATATAACCAGGGCAGCAGCGGAATTGCGGGATGACATGTTCGAGATCCAAAACAGGATGGGTCATGACTGAAACAACCCTGGCTTTTCTGGCTGACAGTTTACTTGAGGCTGGCTGCATCAAATTTGGGGAGTTCAAACTCAAATCCGGTTTGATGTCACCCATCTATATTGACTTGAGACGGATCATCAGCCACCCCAAGCTGCTCGAACAAGTGGGGGCTGCTTACCTTCCAATCCTGCGGGATCTGCACTTTGAACGTCTGGCTGCCCTGCCTTATGCTGCCATTCCGATCGCAACTGCCATCTCCCTGGCAGGTGGTTACCCGATGATCTACCCGCGCAAGGAAGTTAAACAATATGGGACAAAAGCCGTGATCGAGGGTGAATATCATGCTGGAGAAACGATCGTTGTTATTGATGATCTGGCTACCACAGGAGGCAGCAAATTTGAAGCTATTGAGAAGCTAACCACAGTCGGGTTGAAGATCCATGATGTCGTCGTGCTGGTGGACCGCCAATCGGGAGCCAGGGAGTCCCTTGAACAGGCAGGATTTCACTTGCATGCAGTATTAACGATTACGCAGTTAATGGACTACTGGGAGGAAACACAGAAAGTTGAATTATCTTTGCTTGAAACCACCCGGCTTTTCTTACAAAAGAAGTCAGACGCAACATAGACAATTAAACATGATGACTCCCAAATGAAGAAGATCCTTCAGCTGCTTTCTTCCAAAACCATCAATACTGAGGGTAACGCTTCATTGGGAGTCGTTGTGTTTTTTGCCCAGGGTGTATTAACAACCCTTCCAACCTTTGGTTTCTGAATGAACAAGGTTGGTCGGTATCCAATTCCTAAGATCTGATAATCAAATAAACAAACATGGGGGTGCATGTTCATCATATGCACCCCCATATCTTTGCAAGTCAAATACCAACATTAATTTAAAGGGTTTTTAATACGACACCATTACCGACCCTATCTGGAATTTTCACAGTTCCTGAATCATCAAAGATCATTCCATCAAATGGGTCATTTGCGATCAAAGCGGATGCATCCAGATCCAACCACTCCGCCAGATCGCCGAGGTGTGCCATGGCAGTTGTGCCTATGGATGTTTCGACCATGCAACCCAACATTACCTTCAAGCCAAGTTCCCTGGATCTTTTTATCATTTTCACTGCGGGCGACAAGCCACCCACTTTCATCAATTTAATATTTACACCTTTTACTCCAGCTGAAGCCAGGTCTTCAATATTCATTAATGTCTGAACCGATTCGTCGGCAATGATCGGGATATCGGTTTGTGATTGAATTATCCCCATCCCCTTAATATCATCTTTATTCAAAGGCTGTTCGATCATTTCAAGGTTAAACCGCTCCAAATCCTGGATGTAACCCATGGAATTATCCAAAGTCCAACCGGCATTTGCATCCAATCTCAATTGGACATCCGGTCGAACTTCACGAATGGCTTGTAAACGATCCATATCCAGGTCATCGCTGCCAAGCTTAACTTTGATGATCGAATAATTGCTGGCTTGCAAGGCTTTTTTTGCCATTTCTGAAGGTGTATCAATCGATATCGTATAAGAACTTATTTTAGGTTCAGGTTTAGAAAGACCCAATAGTTTATACAGCGGTAAATTGCTAGCACGCGCAATGCGGTCGTGTAAAGCAATGTCCAATGCACAGCGCGCCGGGGCAGGTCCATCTGTACCCACCCAGGATGAGATTTTTTCTGGATCATCCGGAAACGGAAGCGGACATTCTGAAGCATTTTTCCAGAACAATTCCATACTTTCTGTGCTGACACCGTAATAAGGCGGGATCGTGCCTTCCCCCCAACCTTCATCATTTTTAAGCCTGATCCAGTACGCAAGACGCTCTTCACTGGTACCATATGAGATTCGAAACGGGATCCTAAGTTTTAATGTAATCTTTTGCCATGTCAATTGAGGTTTCATATAAATTAAGTATCCGAAATCTTAACCCTGGAATTTGTGATGGCGAACTTCGAGAGACACCTCACCAAATCTGGAGAGGTGTCAGGTATCCAAATTATGATCGCTTTACTTTATGAACTGTTCGGAATGGTGACACGCCACAAAATGCCTGGGGGTAATTTCCCGATATTCCGGATCGATCCTAAAACATTCTTCAGTGGCTATAGGGCAACGGGTATTAAAGTTGCAACCAGTGGGAGGATTTACCGGGCTGGGGATATCTCCTTCGAGGAAAATGCGATGACGGTTCCTGGCTTTATCCGGATCAGGGATGGGAACAGCTGACATTAGCGCCTGTGTATACGGGTGAAGCGGTTTCATATATATTTCATTTCTGTCAGCAAGTTCCATTATCTTTCCAAGATACATAACAACCATACGGTTGCTGATATGGCGGACCATGCTGAGGTCATGGGCGATGAAAAGATAAGTCAATCCGAGACGGTCTTGAAGTTCTTCCAGTAAGTTCACTACTTGTGCCTGAATGGAAACATCCAACGATGAAATAGGTTCATCACAAATGATCAGATCCGGGCTTAACGCCAAAGCGCGCGCTATGCCAATACGTTGGCGTTGTCCACCTGAAAATTCATGCGGGTAACGATTGACAAAATCCGGATTCAATCCGACGATCTTGAGCAAATCCTGTACCTGCTCGCGTTTTTCCTTCCTGGATGCAGATGTGTGAACATCGAGAGGAGCGGAGATGATCGATCCAACTGTCATGCGAGGATTGAGTGAAGCATACGGATCCTGGAATATCATTTGCATGCGCCGGCGCATGATGCGCATATCATTTTCCTGCAGGTCAGCCAGGTTAACACCTGCGAAGATAATTTTTCCGGAAGTTGGCCGGTAAAGCTGCAGGATGGTTCGACCAACCGTTGTTTTTCCACAACCTGTTTCACCCACCAAACCAAGTGTTTCCCCTTTATAGATATCAAAGCTGATATCATCCACTGCTTTCACATCGTTTATATGCCGATTAACGATAAGACCTTTATAAATTGGAAAATACTTCTTCAGGTTTTGAACCTGGACCAAGGTTGAACTCTCCGTTGTCATTTAGTACCTTTCCCTGCAATTTCCTGCCAGCGCCAACAGGCGACTGAGTGTTCGTTATTATCTGCTTCCACAAGTTGTGGAACCTCGAGTCTGCATTGATCCACACGATAAGTACAACGGATATAAAAAGGGCACCCCTTGGGCAAATCCACAAGGTCTGGTGGAAGACCAGGGATAGAGATCAGTTTCGTCCCCGGGGCTTCATCGATCACCGGTAAAGAACCCAACAGACCCCGGGTATAAGGATGCAGTGTTCTATGATAAATATCCCTGACATTGCCCCTTTCAATGATGTAGCCAGCATACATGACATTGATCGTATGCGCCAATTCTGCTACGATACCCAGATCATGGGTTATCCACATGACTGCCATCCCCAGTTCTTCCTGCAGTTTTACAACCAGGTTGATGATCTGAGCCTGAATGGTGACATCCAACGCCGTGGTGGGTTCATCTGCGATCAGAAGCTTGGGTTCACACGAGAGCGCCATGGCGATCATTGCCCTTTGACGCATGCCTCCAGAAAATTGATGGGGATAATTATCCAACCGGGTCCTGGCTTCCGGAATTCCAACCAAATTTAAGAGTTCCACTGCCCGATCCCTGGCATCATTCTTGTTCATATTCTTGTGAAGCATCAATGCTTCGCATATTTGGAAACCTACTGTGTAGACCGGATTGAGAGATGACATGGGATCCTGGAATACCATGGCAATATCCCTGCCGCGGACCTGACGCATCTCATTTTCATCCAGCTTCAATAAATCACGTCCGTCGAACCATATCTCCCCATTCTCAATTTCTCCAGGTGGGATCTGGATAAGACGCATGATCGAGAGAGCATGGACGCTTTTTCCGCAACCGCTTTCACCGACAACCCCCAGGACTTCTCCAGCATTCATGGAATAAGTGACGCCATTGACGGCTTTAACGATCCCGTCTTCGGTATGAAAACGGGTTTTCAGATTTTTGAGATTTAATAATGGTTCCATTTTGCTCCTAAGATTTTACGTTTTAGTTCAAATTCGCATTTTTGGGTCTAATGCATCTCGAAGTCCATCACCCAAAAGGTTGAAGCCTAAAACGCTGAGCATAATAGCCAACCCCGGGAACAAAACCGCCCACCAGGCACCACTGGAAAGATACTTATAACTATCTCCGAGCATTGCTCCCCATTCCGGTTCGGGAGGAATTGCACCCAGACCAAGAAAGCCCAATGCAGCCGCTGAAAGGATCGCATTGGCCAACCCCATTGTGGATTGAACAATGATCGGAGAGAGAATGTTCGGAACAATATGTTTAAAGAGAACCCGTCCATGTGATTCGCCAACAGCCTGGGCAGCAAGCACGTATTCTTTCTGGCTGACCGATAGAACGGCTGACCGTGCAAGGCGGGCATATATTGGAATACCAACAACACCTATCGCGATCATGCCTTTCTCAAGACCAGGACCAAGAAATGCAACGATGGCGATAGCTAAAAGATAACTGGGGAAAGAAAGGATCACATCCATTATACGCATGGTCACATCGGAAAACACTTTTCCACCCAACGGACGTGAAAGGATCAAGCCTACGATCAACCCCAAAACTCCGCAAACCAGCCCGACCATGGGTCCCACCAAAAGCCCTGGCACACCACCCAGAAGCATACCCAATATGGAAAATACAAACAGGCGAAGCTTGTTGCCAGCTTCCCATTTTTGAATAACCACCGAAAATATCCCCAACCCTAAAAACAGTAGAACCTGGAATGGCTGTGCCGCCACCCAGGCGGATAGGGAACCGAGACCCAGACCCAGCAGCCCCATCAGGGTAACTTTTTCCCAAAAATTCATATCAATGCTTTCAAAAAAACCAGCCAGCAAACCCAGCAAGCCACCAATAACAAGTGAAATGCTGACAGCTACCAAGCCAACACGCAAGGAATTCCATCCGCCGTGCACCACACGTCTGAAATTATCCCGACCCAATTTATCTGTGCCAAAAATGTGAATGATGGGGGAATCTTCGGTTACCACCAGGTTCGGTGCCAGCAATTTAGAAGAATAATCCAGATCCGATTTGGGATCATATTTCCAGAAGTAATGAGACAGCCCAGCCGTGAGAACAAATAAACCCACCACAAATAATCCCAGCATGGCAGTTTTACTGGCGATCAAACGTCGCCAAGCATCCAACCATAAGGAGCGATGTTCACGAATTGCGAAATCAACGAATTCTGTATCAATTGGATTCGATTCTGACATAAATTCTCCCCTTAATCGTAAGAAATGCGTGGGTCAATGGTTGCATAGGAAATATCCACGATAAGATTGACCAATAAGAAAATAATTGCGATGAGTAGTGTGACACCTTGAACGATCGGATAGTCCCGACCCAGGATAGAATCATATACCCACTTGCCGATCCCCGGCCAGGAAAAGATGGTTTCAGTCAGCACAGCACCAGCCAGCAAGGTTCCCACCTGAATACCAATGATGGTGATGACGGGCAGAAAGGCGTTTTTTAATGCATGGCGAAAAAGAACAACCCGCTCCACCAATCCTTTTGCTTTGGCGGTACGAATGTAATCCTCCTGTAACACATCCAACATACTGGATCGTGTCATTCGAGCAATAATGGCTGTCGGGATGGTTGCCAAAGCCAAGGCAGGCATGGCGATATGTTTTAGGGCGTCGATAAAGCCTGAAATATTTCCTGTCAGCAGACTATCCACAAGCAGAAGGTTGGTAATAGGTGTGATTACCATCCCTGTGCTGAGACGTCCCCCGGATGGGAGCCATTTAAGAAATACCGAAAACAGCATGATCTCCATAATACCCAACCAGAAGATGGGCATGGAAACACCGATCAATGATCCCACCATAGTGACACCATCCAGAGTGGAATTTCTCCTGGCAGCAGAGGCGATCCCAATGGGGAGTCCTATCAGCAGGGCAATAAACATAGAAAGCAATGCCAATTCCATGGTTGCAGGAAACCGCTCTCCCAATGTTTCCAAAACCGGAATACGACGGTGGATGGAATTGCCCAGGTCAAAATGAAGAAGCCGTTCGATGTACCTGATGTATTGGCTGTCAAAGAAACCTGCCAGGTCACCATTGGCAAGAGCTTCACGATCCAGAAATGCCGGTCGATTCAATCCGAACTGTTCCCGGATGCGCTCGACATTTTCCTGGGTGGCGTGTTCACCCAGCATGGCAACCGCCGGATCACCCGGGATAAGTCGCTGAAACAAAAAAATAATCAGCGTTACACCTATCAGCGTAGGTAGTACTGAGATCAATCTTCGAAGAATATATCTGCCCAAGTGGACCTCATTTGATAATCTTCAACTGGGGGGCGGAAGAGATCCGCCCCCCAGTAAATACGAAACAAATCGGTTAGAAATTAATAATCAAACTCTGGTTACCACTGACCTAAGGTGCAACTTTAATAAATTCAAAGTAATCCGCACCGACAGGTTGGGCGCCGTAACCCGAAACCTTGGATGAGAAGATCAATGGTGTGTTGTTGTGACCCAACCAGATGCGCATCACATCATCATGCATTAATTGCTCGGTCTGCTTGTAGAGGGTTTCGCGAGCGGCGCGATCGGGGTTGACCAGGGCCTGATGGAGAAGGTCTGCCAATTCAGCATTCTGGTACCAACCTTCACGCTGGATAGGCTCGGTACCACCGCCGAAGAAGTATCCGGTGAAGTTGTCGGGGTCTCCATTATCTCCGCCCCATCCCAACATATAGATACCAACCAGGGTACCATTACGGCGTGAACCGAGATATGTTGGCCAGTCCCCTTCGAGATAAAGCTCAACATTAAAGCCAGCATTGGTAAGGTTGGCTGCCAATGCTTCGCCAATTTCCTTGGAGGCCGGGAAGTAGAAGCGTGTCACCGGCATGTAATAGAGCCGCAGAGGAATTTTATCCCCAGCAGCATAGAGGACAGCACCTTCCGCATCAAGAATATCTTCAGCAATGGTGACTTCGCTCAAGCCATCCGGGAAACCGGCTTCCGACAGGAGTTGTTTGGAAAGGGCGGGATCGTAAGTCCAATCGACAATTGCTTCATTATGACCCATAATCAATGGAGGCAACAGGTTCTTGGCAACTTCACCATATTTACCAAAGAAGTTTTTGATCAAGCCTTCTTTATCGACGGCATGTGCAAACGCTTCACGAACTTTGATATCCTGGAATTCCAGGATCTTGAAGTTGAAGGCCAGGTAGCTGGTGTTCAAGGCGGGGCGGGTAATAATCGTGAGGTTTGGATCGGCTTCGGCAGCTGCAAGATCTTCAATAACGGCCTGTTCCAAACCCTGGATATCACCGGCTTTTAGAGCCAGGAAGCGGGCAGAATCATCCGGAATGACGCGGAAAACGATCTGGCTGATGGTTGGAGCGCCGCCCCAGTAATCTGCATTGGCGTCAACGACGATCTGGTTGCCTTCTTCCCAGGAGACGAACTTGAAGGGACCGGTGCCAACACAACCGCCACCGGGAGTGCCATAGGCTTCGCCAGCGGCTTTAATGGCAGTCGGGCTGGAGATAGCAAATATATCCATGGCAAGGTTGGCCAGGAAGGGAGCCATAGGTGTGCTCAATGTAAATTGAACATTGTAATCATCCACTTTCTTGACTTCAGTGATCAGGCTGGCATCATCAAAACCACCAAATTGGGCTTCGTAGTACTCAAACACCTGGCTTGGGTAATGATATGGGTTGGTGGTGAAGCGCCAGCGTTCGAAGTTGAAAACGACTGCATCCGCATTGAAATCAGTACCGTCGTGGAATTTTACGCCTTCGCGCAGTTTGCAACTCCAAACATTTGCCTCTTCATTCGGTACACATTCTTCAGCAAGTGCTGGTACTGGCTTAGTGCTGCCCAGTTCATACTGGTAGAGAGGTTCGAGAACCTGACCGGTAACACGGAGGGATTCACCATCGGTAATGATGGCAGGATCCAGCTGGACTGAATCTGCGCCACGTCCGAAGATAAATGGGGCAGCAGGAGGGGTATCGGTAGCCTTGGGGGCACAAGCCGATAAAACCATTGATAACACAAGTATCAACCCCAAAATTGTGAAAATAGACTTTCTATTCATTGACTTCTCCTCTTTCATTTGAATATATCTTGGAATGGACTTTTCAGATTGGTAATGTTTGTTTCTCCTTATTTGCCTCCTTTCATAAGGTAACATTCAGGTAAGTAATATTGTATCATCCTTCATTCCAATAAATCAACAGGTAATTTTATTAAAAAAATTTGTTAATACTCTGATCCTAAAGGTTTATCCGGAATAATTAAGTGATCGACAGCATGATTGTCAGGCTATATGTTCTAATTCTTTTGCCAGAGAAACCTCGAGGGTCTTGACCTGAGCAGCTACTAAATCTTATCATATCAGGAACAAATAATAACTACCTTACGTCCAATAAGGTGATACCCTATTTTCTTTAGTTGGATTTATCCAAGCTCAATAGGGCAATGTATAATAAGAGCATCGTTATTCAGGAGGCTGTAAATGAAGAAACTAAACCCGTACTGGCGCATTGGTATTGTGATCTTTTTAGCTCTGTCGTCGTGTAATCTTCCAGGTGGGACGCCACAAGCCACCCCTACTCCTACATCAATCCCCTTACCGCCTTTACCGCCTGTCCTGGTTGAGACCGATCCACCCTCCGGCAGTCTGATAGCCAATCAACAGGCATTGATCTTTTATTTCAACCAGCCCATGCTGCGAGACACCGTTGAGACTTCTCTGGCAGACCAACTTATGGTTACTGGAAAATTTGACTGGCTGGATGACAATACCCTTAAGTTCACCCCACTGCAGACATTTGCAGGCAATACCAGCCTGGATATAACACTTGATTCCAGCCTGAAAGCCAGCAATGGTCTTGGCTTTCAGGAACCTGTCAGTATCCATTATTCCACTTCTGACGACCTGCGCCTGACCCAGACCCTGCCTGAAAGCGGTACTCAAGATGCATCCTCTTCATCCGCAGTAGTGGCAGCCTTTAATCAGCCTGTCGTTCCACTCGGCGCTGACCCGTCCAGCCTGCCGCAGGGATTCAGCCTGCAACCTGCTGCCAGTGGTTCAGGTGAATGGATCAACACCAGTACTTACATCTTCTACCCCGACCCCGGTTTGAGTGGTGGCGTGAATTACACCGCCAGCATCAACCCGACACTAATTGCCACATCCGGCAGCAATTTGGATACAAGTGATCTTACCTGGAACTTCACTGTGGGTCTGCCAAGATTACTTGAATTAGTGCCTTCCAGCGAAACTCCCTTCCCGCTTGACCAGCCTATTAAGATGACTTTCAATCAACCCATGGACACTTCGAGCGTCGAAGCCAATTTCAGCTTCACTTCTGAAAATGAATCGGTGGATGGGAACTTCTCCTGGAATGCCAATCAGACCGTTCTCACCTTCACTCCTTCCGGCAGGTTGGCACGCTCCACGAACTATACCCTGCTGATAGGAGCAGGAGCCCAAGCCAGAGGTGGTAGTTCCATCGGAACTGAGAACCGTTTTGAAGTCCAGACTTTTCCGGATTTTAAGGTCGTGTACACTGATCCATACGACACAGGCATGACGTCATCGCAATATAGTGGTTTGCAGATCTATTTCAGCGCTCCGATCCAGACCAGTTCCTCTCAATCACTGGTTTCAATAGACCCTGCAACTGCCAATTTTTACGCTTATATGTCTGAACAAACCATGTTTATCAGCGGCTCGTTCCAAGCTGATACAAACTACACGGTAACGGTTGATAATAATCTAAAAGATATCTGGGGGCAGAGACTGGGAGAGACGGTCACCACACGGTTCACCACTCCGCCTGCCGCACCTGGCATGGATCTGCTTTACCTGGGTACAGAAGCATATTTCGTGCGCGCCAGCCAGCCCGATTATTATGTCCAAGCCACCAACCTGGACAGCATTGACGTTTCCATGGCACCTCTTACTCTAGAAAAAATGCTTTTCCTGCTGGGACCCGATGGGTACAATGCCAGAGCGGCATATACTCCCGAACAAAGCACTTCCACCGACTGGCAGGCTGAGCTCAATCTTCCAGCCAATATCAGTCAACAGGTCCCCATTTCCCTCGGATCCAATCTGACTCCGGGGTTGTATCATCTTACCCTTTCTGCTCCACAAGCCATGCAGAATGGAGCTTATGGTCAGCAAAAGGTCTTCCTGGTCGCCAGTAATATTAATATCACCTTCAAGATTGGCAGCCAAGATGCCCTCGTGTGGGCTGTGGATCTCAGCAATAATCAAGCGGTTGCCAACACCCCACTCAGGTTGTTTCGTAATGATGGCAGCCTGCTTGCCTCTGGTACAACCGACTCACAAGGACTCTGGCATGGTTCGGTCCCTGCCCCCACCCAGGATAATTATTACAGCTCTTATTATGCGGTAATAGGTCAACCTGGAGATACCAACTTTGGTATGGCATTTTCGAACTGGAACCAGGAGATCGCTCCCTGGAATTTTAGCTTATCGGTGGACCGAACCCCTCCAGCCCCGCAGATCTACTTCTATACAGATCGCCCGATCTACCGCCCGGGTCAGACTGTCTACTTCCGCCTTGTGGCGCGACAAGTATTTGATGGACGATACACTCCGGTCGATCTGCAGAACCTGCTTTTTTCCATTGATGACGGCTACGGTTCAAACTGGAAATTTGACCTGCCACTCTCTGAATTTGGTACTGCATCGGGTGAGTTCCAGCTCCCAGCAGATGCCGTGCCAGGATATTATTCGATCTCATCCAAGATCCCCAATTTCTATGGCTACTTCACTGTAGCCAACTACCGCAAGCCCGGCATTAACCTTTCCGTGGATCTCCAGCCAACGGATGTTCATGCCAGCCAACCCATGCAAGCCAGCATCTCGGCTCGTTACTTCTTCGATGCCCCGGTGGATGGCATGAGCCTGCAGTGGACTTTGTATTCCAATCCGGATACTTTCAACCTGCCGGGGTACCAGGTTGGCAATTACAGCAGTTTCTGGTATTCCCCACCGACTGGTGATGGATACTATGGTGAAGTCCTGGACCAGGGGGAAGCAGTAACCGATGAGAACGGGCTGGTTTCCCTTACCTTATCTGACCTGTCAGCCATTGATGATATTCGAGAGCTAACTCTTGAGGTCACAGCCCAAGACGAAAGCGGGCAATCGGTTTCAGGACGGGCAACCGCCCGCCGTCACCCGGCAGATTTTTACATCGGTCTGCGCCCCGACCTGTGGGTAGCCCAGGCTGGCAGCGAGATGGGTTTTGATGTTCTCACGGTGGATTGGAAGACCAATCCATCTGCATCACACAGCCTGCACGCAGAATTTCAACAAGTTAACTGGGAAAGCAAGGAATCGAACGACCCCAACATTCCTTATCCAAGTTATGTGCCTGTTTACACACCGATCTCCAGTTCTGATTTTTCCACTGGTTCGGATGGCAGCGCCCGACTTAAATTCACAGCACCCAACCCGGGAACTTTCATGCTGGATGTATCTGCAAATGGGGTGCGAACACAGCTCATGCTATGGGTTACCGGGCAGGAGCAGGCAGTTTGGCCAAACTTATCCTTCCAGAAGATCGACCTTACAGCCGACCGGGAAGCATATCAACCCGGGCAGACAGCGAATATTTTCATTCCCAATCCAATTGGAGGAGTTTTGCCAGCCCTGGTGACCGTGGAGCGGGGCAGCATACACAGCCAACAGGTCATCCAGGTGGCTGAAGGTGGCAGCATCTTCCCAATTCCCTTAACCGATGCAGATGCGCCTAATATTTATGTTTCAGTCACAATCGTGGGAGCTTCCACTTTCCGGCAGGGGTATGTCAATCTGCCTGTAGCTCCGAACGCACAAACCCTGAACGTGGAACTCACCAGTCAACCCGAACGCAGTGAACCGGGAGGCGAGGTTACCTTTGGCGTACGCATAACAGACTCCAGTGGCGCACCTGTCAAGGCTGAATTTTCACTGGCAGTGGTGGACCTGGCAGCCCTGGCGCTGGCTGACCCCAACTCTTTGGAGATCCTGCCTGCTTTTTATGGCAACCAATCCCTGGGTATCATTACCGGTTTATCCCTGGCAGCCGAAAGCCGCCGCGGAGTTCTTTTTGCAGGCGGTCGAGGTGGAGGCGGGGGTGATGGCGCTATTGTGGATGTAGCCCGTAAGAATTTTCCTGATACCGCCTATTGGAGTGCGACTATTGTGACAGATAAGGATGGACGTGCCCAGGCCAGCGTCAAGCTACCGGATAACCTGACTACCTGGCAGGTGGAGGTACGCGGCCTGACCAAAGATACACTTGTCGGTCAAGCCAGCTTGCAGGTGGTCAGTACCAAGCTGCTATTGATCCGTCCCGTTACGCCACGCTTCCTGGTGGCAGGGGACCATGTTGAATTAGGAGCAATGGTAAATAACAACACTGCCACTGCTTTGGATGTTAATGTATCCCTGAAGGCAACCAATTTCGTCCTGGATGATCCTTCCAAAGCTGATCAGAGCCTGAACCTACCTGCCGGAGGGCGCAGCCTGGTCACCTGGTGGGGAAAGGCTCAATCTGCAGAGAATGCAGATCTTACTTTCTCTGTCCAGGGCGGAGGTTACTCAGATGCGTCGCATCCGGAAATCGGTGCTCTCCCCATCCTGAGATACCTGTCACCACAAACCTTCAGTACCGCTGGTATTCTCCCCGCGGCCGGTGTACGCCTGGAAGTCATCAGCCTGCCACGATCCTTTGATGCCCAAAGTGGGGGGTTGGAGCTTGAATTGGCTCCATCCCTGGCAGCCGTCCTATTGAGCGGGTTGGATGCGATCAAGGAACCTCCTACCAGCAGCAGTAATGAAGCCCTGCTTTCATACTTCCTGCCCAACCTGGAAGTTTACCAATCCCTACGTGATTCCGGTCTTAGTATGCCTGCTCTGCAAACCCGCTATGAGAACAACCTTCAGAACACCATACAGCGCTTGATACAAGGAAAGAACCAGGATGGCGGCTGGAGCTGGTGGTCAACCAGTTTGCTCCCGTGGGAAAATCAACAAACCAGTGATCCTTATCTGAGTGCTTATGTGCTGATGGGTTTATACAAGGCAAAACAGGCAGGCTTCACTGTGGAAGAAACCGTTTTAGAACAGGCACGAAGCTATTTGAATACCAACCGACCCTATATTGGCGGAACACAATTGGATGACTGGCAACTCGATCTGCTGGCTTTTGAGGCTTATGTTTTACAGATAAGCGGTGGTGTGGAGATCAATGTGGTGGATTACCTGTTTGATGGGCGTGAACACCTGTCTGCCTGGGCACAAGCTCTCCTGGCACTGACCATTGCGGAGAACTCCAGTCCGGATGAACGGGTAACCGAATTATTCTCCAATCTGGAAACGTCCGCCATTCGCTCGGCAACCGGAGCTCATTGGGAAAGCGAAGCACGCGGCTGGCACAATCCAGGTTCCACACTGGTGACCAGCGCCATAGTCAACTTTGCCCTGGCAGTACGGGACCCGGCTTCTCCTCTTCTGGCAGATTCGGTGCGATATCTGGTTGCTCACCAAGATGCTGCCAAAACCTGGGGCTCAAATTATGAAACTGCTTGGGTGATCCGTTCCCTGAATGCCTATATGGTTGGCACGGGTGGATATATGGCTGATTTTGCTTTCAGTGCCACTTTGAACGGTCTGCCACTTGCTGAAGGCCAGGCAGCCGGAGCATCCAGTTTAACTCCCATAAATTCTTCCGTAGGGTTGGAGAGCTTGAATCCAACATCTCCCAATGCATTGCAGATCACAAGGGAGAATGGAAGTGGCATCCTGTACTACCGTGCCGCTCTACAGGTTTTCCAGCCAGTGGAAAATACCAAACCCTTGAATATGGGTATGCAGTTAAACCGCACCTATTTGAACCCGGAATGCAAAAAGAACTGCCAACCCCTGCATTCAATCCAACTCACCCAGGGAGGATGGCTGACCGTGCATCTCAGCCTGACCTTACCGAATGACACTTATTACCTGATGATAGAGGACTTCCTGCCAGCTGGCTCCGAAATTTTGGATACCAGCCTTAAAACCAGTCAACAAGGCCAGGGTAGCGGAATGGATGTATCCATCAGTTTTGACACCGCAGACCCATATGGGCACGGCTGGGGCTGGTGGTATTTTGACTCGCCGCGTATTTTTGATGACCACATCCAATGGTCTGCAAATTACCTGCCAGCAGGAAGCTATGAGCTGACTTACACCATTATTCCCACCCAGGCTGGTGAGTTTCGTGTACTGCCGGCACGCGCCTGGATGACCTACTTCCCTGAAGTACAGGGAACAAGTGCAGGAGAGATATTTGAGATCAAACATTGAAATAATTATTCAAGCCTGACAAAGATGGCATCCCGTCAAGTCTGGATTGTTAAAGTATAATAAACCCATGCTTGAGATCCATATCCCGGGGCGTGGGAATCTGCTGTTAAACCATTTGGTGTGCGATGTAAATGGCACTCTGGCTGTGGATGGCGTATTGATAGATGGATTAACCCAAAAGATCGCATTATTGCGCAGTTTTCTAACTGTCCACCTGCTGACTGCTGACACCCACGGAGGGCAGTCCGTTATTGATCAGCAACTCAATCTGAAAGCTGTTCGCATCACACCAGGTAATGAAGCCAATCAGAAGGCGGATTACATCCGCAACCTGGGTGCTCATAGCGTGGTGGCACTTGGGCAAGGCGCAAATGATGCAGAGATGCTCAAGACAGCTGCATTAGGTATCTGTGTGCTTTCTCCCGAGGGCACAGCTGTGGAAGCCATGCTGGTTGCAGACCTGGTGATGCCGGATGTGTTCAGCGCACTGGAGTTGCTAGAGAAACCTATGCGCATTAAAGGGGACTTACGAAAATGAACATTGACCAGGATCCTGTTCCTTCCGAAATAATTTCTCAATTACCCCCTGCCCGCCGACGCAGAGCCAGACGATCTCTGATCCCTGCCAGCAATGATGCCCGAGCTGCAGTGCTTGAGAACCTGGCACGGCGCGCCTTCCCTTCTTTCGAATTCTTCTTATTTTCTCTGCTTGGTGGAGCGGTTCTCGGCACCGGTTATCTATTCGATTCACAAAGCATCCTGCTGGTGGGTATCCTGATCACTCCTTTAATGGCGCCCTGGGTCGGTATCATTCTGGCGACAGTGACAGGCTCAGGTCGATTCTTCTTGCAGACATTGACAGGTTTTATCATCAGTGCAGGATTGATATTTGGAAGCAGCTTGCTGGCAGGCACAACAGCCCAAGTTATTCCTCCACAGTCTTTCTTACAAGCCATCATCTACTCGCACTTGTGGTGGGCAAATATCCTGGTACTTGTCCTCGGAACAATCCTGTTGGTGACCTCTTTCATACGTTCGGAAAAACACCCCATTCTTCCAAGCGTGATGTTGACTTATGAGTTATTTCTACCACTAAGCGTAGCCGGTTTTGGGTTGGGAAGCGGCTATTCCGATTTTTGGAGCAATGGGATCCAGGTCTTTTGTGTGCACCTGGCACTGGCAACCCTGGTGGGATTGCTAACACTGGTGGTGTTAGGATTCCGCCCACGACGGATTGCGGGATGTTTCATGAGTTTGATCATTGTTTTAGTGGCGCTGGGAGGATTCTTATGGCTGAGCGGAGCAACCAATTTTCTTCTGGATGGTTTAAACAATTTCCCCGGCACCCCCACCAGCCAGGAAACTCCACCGGTCACTCAAACCAGCATGGTCATCCTGACAACTACCGTAACAAGTCAACCCAGTACTCCGATGCCAACCCTGACACCCACATTACAAATTCCAACCACAACAACTCCCACCACCACGCTTACTCCTGAAGCCACACCTGTTTATGCCCGTATTTTTTCAGAAACAGGTGCCAATGTGCGTGCCAGCCCAGGCAGCGATACCATTATTGCCCGTCTACCAAACGATTACCTGGTGGAAGTCCTATCAGATATCCAGGTACTGAATGGTATCACCTGGTTACACATCCGTACCGCTGATGGAGATGAAGGCTGGATCCTTCAGAGCCTGGTTGCCACTGCCACACCTGCGACTGGCTGGTAATATCTTCTCTATTGTCTCTTCTTAACACAGTGGAGAAAATCCCCACTAAATAATGGAAAACTGTATTTTGGAGCAACCATAAAATGACAATCCATTTTGGAACAGATGGCTGGCGTGCAGTTATCTCAGATACCTTTACATTTAATAATCTGCGGGTGGTGACCCAGGCTATTGCGGATGCAGTTTTATCGGAAAATTGGGTGAAACAAGTCGAAGGCACAACTCAACCCGACTTACGCAGGATGGTAGTGGGTTATGATACCCGTTTCCTTTCTGATCGCTATGCCCAGGAAGTGGCACGCGTATTGGCTGCCAATGGTTTTACAGTTTTCCTGGCACAAGCAGATGCCCCCACACCCGCCATTTCGTTTTCGGTACGCCACAGCAATTCACTGGCGGGGGTGATGATCACGGCTTCGCATAATGCACCACGCTACAACGGTATCAAACTCAAATCCATGCATGGCAATTCTGCCCTGCCAGAACAATGCCGTCGTGTTGAAGTTTATATTACTGACAATGAGGAACGCGCCCGCGGTCCTAACCTGATGGAGTATGACCAGGCTCGTGATTTTAGCCTGATCCAACGTTTTAATCCATTGGAAGCCTATTTCACGCATTTGCATACACTGATCAATTGTGATGTGATAGCAGAAAACCCGCAGCGTTTTGTTGTTGACTCGATGTACGGTTCGGGACGTGGTGTCATTAAAACCTTCCTGCATGGAACCGGCTGCGAGATCAACGAGATACGTGGCGAGATGAATCCCGGATTTGGAGGCGTCCATCCTGAACCTATCGCCCGTTACCTGGGACCGCTGGCAGGTGCCATCAGCACAGGCATGGGGAATTTTGGATTGGCGACCGATGGAGACGCAGACCGGATCGGCGCCATGGACGAACGCGGCAACTTCATTGACCCACACAAGATCATGGCACTGGCTTTGAAATACCTGGTGGAAAAGCGCAGCATGAGCGGGGCTGTGGTACGTACAGTTTCCACCACCCGCATGATCGATCGCCTGGCAAAGGGCTATGGCTTAAAATTATATGAAACACCAGTGGGGTTTAACCACATAGCTGATTACATGATGAGTGAAGATGTGCTGATCGGCGGAGAAGAATCAGGGGGGATCTCATTTAAAGGGCACATTCCCGAGGGAGATGGACCTTTGATGGGATTACTGTTGGTCGAGATGATCTCAGCTTACCAAAGCACACTTTATGAAATGGTCGAAAACCTTCTGGTAGAAGTCGGTCCGGCAGTGTATGAACGCAAAGATATCCGGCTGAGCCATCCAGTTTCCAAAGTTGTCATGTCACAATATCTCACTCAACATGTACCAGCAGAGATCGGCGGTGAAAAGATCGCAGAGGTAAGCAGCATGGATGGCGTGAAGTATATTCTTGCAGATGATTCCTGGTTGTTGATCCGTCCATCGGGAACCGAACCTGTTTTAAGAGTGTATGCTGAAGGTCGCACATCTCAAATGGTCAAAGACTTATTATCATATGGTGAAATAGTTGCACAGAATGTAGTCTAAATCTACTTAATGTGTGGTGATAACTGACCGAATGACATCTACACCATCTCACCGCCTGGCTATAGCTGAAGCAATCTTTATTAATCTCATCTGGGCATCCTCATTCATTTTTGTAAAGTTGGCTCTCAAAGATCTTGGACCGTTGACAATTGGCGGTCTGCGTTATTTTATTGGATTTTTGATCCTACTGCCTTTTATTTCGAGATCCAAAAGACGCCTGGGTTTATCCCGGTCCGTCTGGTTACAGCTTTTGATCATTGGCTTCAGTTCCTACACTCTTGCCAATAGTGCGATGTTCTGGTCATTGCTCTACCTGCCTGCCACCACAGTCTCCTTCCTGATGGGATTGAATGCCCTGTTGATATTTATTGGTGGGGTGATCTGGTTGAAGGAATTTCCAAATCGTAAACAGTTAATTGGGATCTTCACCACCATGGTTGGAACAGGTATGTTCTTCTCAAATGGCTTACAACCAGGTGAACCCAAAGGGATCATCCTGATGTGCCTGGCGCTATTGTGCTTTACCATATTTGGGATTCTTGGACGTAACACTGCCCGGTCGCAAACAGTGGACACTTTGTCTCTAACGGCATACCCTCTGGCAATCGGCGGAGGGCTATTGCTGCTTATCGCCATCCCGATCGAAGGGATACCTGACGCATCCATTCAAACCTGGGGGCTTGTGTTCTGGTTGGCAGCCATTAACACTTCCCTGGCATATGTACTTTACAATCATTCGTTACAAGTCTTGACAGCGTTTGAGATGAATATATTGCTAAACCTTGCTCCCATCGGAACCGCGATCATGGGATGGTTTTTTCTCAATGAACACCTTACTGCGATCCAATTCACAGGTATGATCGTGGTCATCGTGGGTGTAAGCCTGGTCCAACGCCGGGTTATTCGCAAGATGAAAATAGGTTCACCTTCCAGCGAATAAATATGTTTTCAAGGTTCAAGAAAGCAATCATGCATTCATCTTCCAAAAAAATTTCTCAATAATTGGAAATTGGAGGCAAGATCCGGAACTTTTCCTTTTTTTCCGACCAAATCATCCTTCAAAGAGAATGCCTACTTTACAGAATGGTGTGTATCCCTAGTGATAAATTAAAAACATCCCGCGAACAGCACACAGGAACTTCGTCCATCCTGATGCTGTTGCGGGATACAGATAAAAAGGATTAAAAGCTTATTGAGTTGGAACTGAGCGCAAACGCCTTGCCAGGAGGATCACCACGATAAGGGCAAATGCCATAACCACCAATCCAGGCAGACCTACTTCATCGGCAAAACCGCTTTGCGGCAGACCACCTGTGGCTGTTGGTGTAAGCGAACCAATTGCATTTTGTGTGTTCAAAGCTGACCTTGTGGCAGTCAAAGCCAAATTCACTAGAAACGGAGTTTGGGAAGGAACTGCCGGAAGGGGGGTTGGACTGGCAAGATTAACGGGTGGCACCATGGTGGCAGCAGCAGTGAGTGCGGCTTGGGTACCGGCCGCATATGCCTGCATCGTGGATGTCATTGCCTGGGCTATGATGGCATTTTGAGCCTCAATCGTAGCCAGTTGTGCAGATTGTGCTGACTTTTGCTTTGGTAGATATACCAATCCATATAAAGCCATGCCGATAATTGAAAGAAGGACAATACCAGCCAAAATACCAGCTACTATAATAAAAGTCCGGTTGGATTGTCCAGATGGTTGTGGAGCATCAGTCTCCAGATTGAAATCATCACCTTGTTCAAACATTTGTTCCTCCTTGTATCAATTATATCAACCAAGTATTTCCAGATTAACCAGCGGGACAACCACTTTCTGACCACTTTCAAGCAGAACATCTGCCGCCGGAAGGTGTAATCCGCTTGGAAATTCAGTTAAACCGGACCTAAGATTCGTCAACGTACCTACTTCAAATATATTTGGATTTCGGCGTATGCGAACTTGTTGACCGTTGGAAAGCTCATCCATATCGCGAGCTGGTGGTAGTGGTTGTGAGACTGGTAAGGGAATGATTATTTCCGGACGGCTACCAGTATAGCGATTGTAAGAGGTACTGTTGAGAGTAACTTCCCGCTTGGTGCTAGAAATTAATAATTTAAATGCAACAGTATTCATGGAGTGATATCCAAACCCATCTGTTACCATGATCGGAAAACGTGAATTTACTGCAATTGGCAATAATTTCGGAGAAATGCTACCCAATATCAATCCACGTAATGGGAGTTCATCCGCCACTTGTAAAGCATGAGGGTCACTGCAATGACCTGCTATCAGGATGGAACCTCGCAAGCTGATGTCCAATTGACCGGCCTGCAGGATATCCCGAGGTGAGTTTAATTGCGGTATTGGCAACAGCAGACCGCTATCCACACGGTTATTCCCCCAAATTCCCTGGATCAGTGTGCCATGGGCGGTAATTTCCACTCCTCGATCAGGTATCACCTTGGTTATCGTTCCCGGAAGACCAGCTCGCAGTTCAAAAACAGGATCTCCTATCTTCATTAAGACCTGCCCGCCTCCCACAGCCACCACCCGCCCATCTTTTGGTGAGGTGACAGGGTGTGACAGCAGCCCCGGAAGTTTTGCTATTAACTGGTTTAATTCCAGACGTTCGCCTACCCTGCAAAGGATCAATTCATCTGCCTCTTCAGGGGAGATACCCAACAAGCAGGCAACATCCACCAAGATATGCTGTTTGCCAAGATTGGTTTCTGCAACCACATCAAGAGGAGATACTTTTTGATCCTTACGAACCAGAACCTGTCCAGCTGCGGGGAGTAACCGTTGGCGCAGGATGGTCGTTAGCGGCAAAATATGAATAACGGGAGCCAGCATCTTTAGTCTAGCCTCCTAAGGTCCATATCCATTTTCTAAACAGTTCATGTCTGCGTCCATTTTCTTTGGGAAGCTGAATTGGACGACCGCGAGCATCGATGACGACTCCCATCTGAGTGCCGCTGACCTGGATTTCGCCAGAACGACCTGGACCAAAACCGACATCCGATCGATGCAGAGGTTCAAGAAGTAGTTTACCAAATTGCCCGCCGGGTAGAGGCAGCACATCCAGAGCACCCTGATTAATCTCAAATTTAATTTCGGTTCCGTCTTTGGTCACCAGGCGTCCACGAAGAATGGGGGTCCCCAGGCGCGCATTGGATAATGGAGCAACCAAACTCGCAAGACCCATAAATGCGCCCGATTCGAGAATTTGCACCGGCAGGATCGGGTTTGTTCCAGCCGCTGCACCGATCCCTGGTAAAAGATGGTTTTGGTCTAAAATAATCGTAGTTGTTCCAACAGGCTGGATCCCATCCAGGATCATCAGCAATCCTTGTCCAATGGTAGCCGCGTTGGTTATGGCGCTGCCTCCCACCAGGATCGGTTCAAAATATGGGAGACTTCCGGATGAAGGCCGATGAAAATTGGTGGGAATTTCTTTATTTGCCGTCACAATTGCCAGACGCAAAACTTGACGGATGATAGATTGTTCAATTGCCATATCCTGCACCGTGACTGGCAGGCTCTCAGGATAAGTAGATTTTTGATAGAGGTAATCACGCAGGTAATTGGTCGGAGTATCCAATGGAAGCCAGCGCAAAATATCATCCAAACTGGTATAGCGAAGTAAATCCGATAAGTTCTCACCCAGCCCAAATTGCGGGTAAACTCCCAGAGTGAGCTCACCCTGAAAACCTGCTGCAATTGTGGTGGCTGACGCACCGATATCCACTCCCAGAATACCATTATTAGATTTATATGCCTGACTCATAAAACGGATCATTCGCCCCTGAGCAAAAGCGGTGGGTAACAGGTTGCCACTTGACCAGGAATTAAGTTTTTCCACGCCCCCCAATTTGTTCCTGCGGATATGAATAAATGCATTTGCCAACTCACGTGAGGCAGGCTGAAGATCTTCCACATCAACTGAAGGGCGGAGATTGGGGCTGATAATTAATGAGGATGTCAATGACGACAATGAGTCAGTTACATCCCTGGCTACAGCCTGATTCCCAGCAAACAACACCGAGGGACGGTTTTCACCCGGAATAAGAAAACAAGCAAGACCAACTATGTCGATGTTTTCCTGCACCGATCTGGTTGCTCCGTTATTCGTGCCTCCAGCAATAAGAATAAGGTCCGGTTCCAGGTGTAAGATACTATCGATTTGTTCTTCTGGTTTTCGGGGATCATTTACGCCAATGCTTTCCACAACTCTGGCATAAGTTGAACCTGCCAGGCGGTTGACACTTTGCAACGAGACATCATTCACTAAACCAACAATGACCGTTTTTATGGCTGGTCCAGCTGAGATGGTAGCCACAAAACTGTCAATTCCGACACCATCCTGAGGAGGAATGACCAAGTTTCGATCTGAACTTAAAAATAACCTCCCTGTCGTTTCCTGTAAATTTTCAATTGCCCGTACAATACCCTCACTTACATCTTTGAATGGTGCAATAGCAGTGGTGGGTGATTGACCAACGGCAATAAACCTATAACTACCCTCGACCACATCAAAGAGCGTAGCCCGTGTGGTGCAAGAACCCACGTCCACTGCAAGAACAGAATCTGAGTCAATTAACGATGAAGGCATAATTACCTAAAAGAAAGAAGAAAGAAAAGCCCATAGCGAAAATATTCGCTCGATCAGTGCGGTTAAAGCAGCAGCATATGCCCCGGCAAACAGAACGCCGAAGGTTACAGCAATAAAGAGTTTTCCAATCCAAGCCACGCCAGAAACCAGCTTGCTGCGTTGGACTCCAGTGGAGGTCTTGTGACCACTGAATTGAAAATAAACCAGGGTACTTATCGTTCCCATCAAAAAGATGCTGCCTTCAAATAAATGTTCCACCAGGCTGCCCCCGGAAGTGGGATCGAATAAATCGATCGAGGCAAGAGATTGTGGGATAATCGTTCCGAATACAGCACCACCAATAGCCACAGCTGCTGCAGTCCCAACCAGGAATGCCATTGCAGGGTTTCCCAACCGCGCCGATCGTGGTGAAAGTTTTGCGAACAAGAGGAGTCCCAGCAAGGATGGAACTACCAGAAGCAAACGTTGTTGCATGGTCCCAAAAAAGAGAGGTTCGAACAGTTTTGGCCAAAGGACATGGTGCCAGGCTACCGAAGCAGCATACCCGGCGGAGACTCCCACAAAAATATATATGACCACTCTGAAAAGAGGGTTATCACCAATTAGATAGCTAAAGATCAACAAGGTGAAAAGAAAGCTTACTATTCCTGTGATCAGTTCTATAACTGAATTGGAAAGCATTCCTAAGCCTCTTCCTTTCGTAAAGACTTACGGTTTTTTTGGATGGAAACGATACTCCAGAGAGCACCCAAGAAGATAATCACCTCGGCGATGAAAAATCCGGAGCCGAAAGAGTCCCAATATTTTTGTCCCAAGCCTGAAAGCTGAAGCGCCTGCTCGTAAGCTTTACCTCCAGCCAAACCCGTCACCAATCCGTTGATCTGCTTTGAATCATAATAGGGACGGATCATGGGTTCTGCCTGGGCGCTGATCGCCATCAATAAGGGAGTCTCACCCAGTTTCCCATTGGTTTGCTCAATCCAGATCCTGGCGGTATCAGAATTATCGGTGAGAATGATCACCGCTCTAAAGTCAGCCAGGGTATGAATATCCTGCAATAATGGAGTTTGCCAGGGCAAGCTGGCATCAATTGCCTTAGGAATAGTCTGAGAAGGATTTTCCACAAAACTCAGCACACCCGAAGCTCCTCCAGCCAGGTATCCCAGATTCGTATATTGAAGACCGCTTTGGTTATTATGCTGACTCTGGGTTGTCTTTAAGAAATGCTCAGCCAGGGTAGACCCGGTGGGAGATGTGGACAGAATCACCAAGTACGCATCATTAAAGAGCAGGTTATCCACCATTGGTGCCGCTGTAACTTCAAGCTCTCCTGAATAAGCTGGTTCGTAATCAAAAATTAAAAGTACCGGTGAAGCTGGAGGTAATCCAACTAATATTTCATGGGTTGCCATCAACTCAGGTGGATAGATCAAAGGTGGAGGTATGATGAGTCTTGTGGTGAAGATAGGATATGCCACAACCAGAAACACCAAAGACGCCACAAGCCAGCGCAAGATTTTCTGTGGCAGTCTCTTGTCCATGGCAGTTGTTGTTTTTGCCAGGGTCTCAACGCCCAACATCTGTTCCAATTGATCTGCTTGTAAATTTTGATCATCAGATATCCGCAATTTGCTCGAATAATTAATAGGTTTACGAAGTTTTCCCAAACCAGGAGTGGCAGGCAAAACACCAGGCAACCCAGCCAATGGTCCAACCTTTTCTGTAATTTGATCCAGGATTTTGTCTGATCTTCCCACCTCAGCAACCATTGATTCAACCGGTCGCATATCTTGCACCCAGGAGGGAATTTCTGCTGGTAATAATTCATCGGGAAGAGTGGTTTCTGATTCAATCCCGCTGAACTGCTCTTCCGAGATCTGGTCAGGAGAACCACTTGAAGCAGTTTCGGTTTTATCAATATTTGCCAACCAATCAGGGATCAATTCCGAATCAGTATGTTGCTGGTCATCATCTGGCATTAAAGGTTCGTCTGCATTTTCTTCAATGAGATCACTTTCTGAATTCGTCTCCGTCACCAAGGGTGATCCACTATCGACCGGTATCAATTCATCCATGAATTCAGATTCAGAAAGAGGCTGATAAGATTGATTATCCGCCAACTCTCCTATTTCATCAGCCTCACTGTCAGCTTCTGTTGTATCCTGGAGTTCAGAACCCATCATTTGGTCCCAGTCAGGTGTTTCAGAAGCTGGCAAAACGCCATCTGCGACCAAAACCGGAGCTTCTGGATCAATTTCCTTGAGCCAATCAGGTAATTCAGATCCAGATTTGCCTTCCTCACCAGGATCTCGAGGTGCATCCATCAATTCCTTCAACCTATCCGGGGATTCGGAATCTGATGTTTGGCTTTCATCCAATGCCCGAGGTTCAGTTTCAGTGGAAGGGTTATCTTCAGCAAAAGCCTGCGTTTCAGACTCCAGATTTCGAAACCAATCCGGTGATTCGGATCCACTTGAAGAGATCTCTTCAGAGGTAACCGGGACCTCGCCACTCATCTTATCCAACCAATCTGGTGTTTCAGCAACCTTTCCTGAAGTGGTGTCTTCATTGGAAACTGCGTTTGATTGCGTTTCAGCTTGCAAGCGATTCAACCAGTCTGGTAAAACCTCATTCCCTTCTTCGAATAGTATTTCATCATCTGTTTGGGAGCCTGTACTCTTCGAATCAACTTCTGATTGAAGTTTCTTCATCCAATCCGGGATCCCATCATCAAATACAAGTCCTTCGTTTGATGGCTCATCCAGCCCCTGCTGTGGTTCAAGTTCCTTTACAGATGATTCTCCACGCAAGCTATCCAACCAATCACCTTCAACTTTTGGTTGTTTTTCATCGTTCAGGTCAAAAGATGATTGGTTTTTTTCTGCTGTATCTTTTATGCTGGACAACGAAGAAAGGTGTTCAGCCTCTTCCTGGTCAGTTTGTTCCAAACCTGAAAGCCAATCAATGTCTTCCTCAATAGGATTAAAAGGTAATTCATCTTCCGTGATCTCAAGGTTCCCATTAATCTTAGCAGGTTCAGGAATATCCTGATCCTCATCCAGAGACTCTTTTTGTTCTACTTGTTCTTCATCCCGATTTTTATCCTTGGGCTGCACACCCAATTTTTGCAACCAGGTAGTCAGTGATAATTTCATTTCGGAGGTTTTCTTTTTGCCAGTGGTTTCCCGAGGTTGGATTGTTTCCTCTTCCATTGGTGAAGGTTCGGAAGAATAATGAATCCCCTGTTGTGAGGTGTCTTCTACAACAGGTTCTTCACCCGTATGGATATATTCGTCGTTGCCAGGTGATGATATATTCATAGGGATTAGGCGAGCCTGGCAAAAAGGACAGTTATCCAGCTCATCAGATACAGATTCCCCACACATCTGGCAGCGGACTTCAGCCATTATTTACTCCCATAAGGACGGTCTGCCCCAAACAACACTCGCAATCCTGTTGTCAATATGGCCAAGGCAACACCAATTAAAATACCCCGTGCACCGGAAGCAGCCAAAACCTGGGCGATAAATGGTCTCATGGTATTTCCGATGAAAGGTAATTCTCCAAACGGCAATGGCACTGTGCCAAGAAGTATAAGCAGGGTTGTCCCCAGAAAAATCACTGAGAACAAGTTGGGTTGTCTGCGTAACAAGTTGATACTTGCAATCAGCAGGGTCACAGCCAGAAGTGCCATCAAACTTTTTTCAACTGGCAGTTGCACTGAATAAAAAATGAAATTCATTGACGAATGCCCGGGTTTAAATATTAGACCTAATACCAGGGTAACCAGCAAGGAAGTGATCAGAATCAGACTGTAGAAACCGCCCTTTTCTTTATTTTTAATTCGGGAAGCGTTGACGGATAAAAGGTTCAGCACACCGATGAAAACCATAAGAGCAGCCAGGGTGACAGCCCAATCCAATATCAAGCTGCGAAGGTCAGACAATATGGGTATTTGAAAGAAATAACCTACCAGGACGACCAAGCCGACCAGGACGGCAACCAAAGTGGAGATGAGCCCTTTCACAAGATTCCCCCCAGTTTAAGAAGCGCACCCAGCAGCATGCTGATGATCAGAACCCAGCGCAAAATGTCTTGGACACTCAGGCTGGCTGCATGCATGGGGGAATGGCTAATATATTCACTGACTGCGAAAAGTTCTTCACCTATCAATGGTTCCTGTGTGCTGGCATACAAAATCGCCTGCGCAGGCAGATTATCACTGGCGGCAAATAAGATACTTTTCTGACGATCTGCCGCATCCGCCAATAAACCAGCCTCCACCCCAAAACTGCCAAGCAGGATATTGGCTGAAATATGTTCATCTCGCATAATTGGAAGAGCGCCGGAAACGTATGAAAAGGGGGTTAATCCGGTCAGACGGGCTCCGGAAGCATCAAAGTGACCACCGTTAGTGGCTTTCTGGTAGGATGCCTGCATAACATCCTGGGAGAGCACGGTCAGGCTGGGTTCTCCAGAAGTAGCGATTGGGGTCCGATCACTAGTGGAGGTCAAGTCAGCCAGATTTTGCAGAGCACTCAAACCAGCCAATCCTGCTGCCCCCTGAGGGGATGTCAGATTGCCCCGCCCCAAGGAAACATGCAGGCGGCTGCCATCCTCAACAGCACGGGCTATACCTGTTTGCAACCGGGTAAAGGCAGGTATCTCCCTAAAAGTCGGAGGAGACTTGCGCTTAAAGAATGCAAAACCGATCAGCAAACCTGCGCTGCCAGCCACCAAGGCAAAAGCGATCATGATTGACCAATTCATATGGTCCCTTTCTCTCGCAAAAAAGAAATAAAAGCGAGCCCTTCATCGGTTTCTTCCAACAGGTTTGCCAATTCTTGAATTTGACCACCTGGTAAAGCCGGACGAAGGAAGGGTTCTCCAAAATGCAGAGCCTGAGCCCCCAGGATCGTTAACGGACCGGCAGCTTCCAGGAACCAGGCCGCAAAACCAACCAATCCGCGTTGGCGTAAAAAATCTGCCCAAGCGGGCCATGATGAGCGCGTTTCCGGGGTGGTTTCTATTTGCATCGATTCGCCTATACGCTTTAAATATCAGTATAGCACAATAAAACCATTTTATATCCACAGGCGTGTGAGGTCAAGTAGTGCAATGAGGGTATTAAGAACAGACTTTTACCCCTAAAAATGAGGTATAACAGACCTTTTGAAATTTTAATAGAACAATTTTTTTCCATAAATGCTGTTTATTTCTTCCCGAACGCTTATAGTATAATGAAATTAATACCCACAAAACCGAGGAAAAAATGACCGAAAAAAAGATCCGTGTTTTAGTCGCCAAACCAGGCCTGGATGGCCACGATCGCGGTGCGAAGGTGGTTGCGCGTGCCCTGCGGGATGCCGGAATGGAAGTCATCTATACCGGCTTGCGGCAGACTCCTGAAATGATCGCTGAAGCTGCCCTGCAGGAAGACGTGGATGCCATCGGATTATCGATCCTGTCTGGTGCACATATGGCCCTGGCACCACGCATCCTTGAACTGCTCAAAGAAAATGGGCAGAGCAATGTCAAGATCTTTCTGGGTGGCATCATCCCGGATGAAGATGTGCCCCAATTGAAAGCCTTGGGCATAACCGGCATTTATGGTCCCGGCACTTCCACTGAAGATATTGTGCGTGATGTGCGCGCAGCCATACTTACAAAGCTGGCTAACTGAGACAATATTTATAAAGAACTTCATTTATGATGAATCTGGTTGAAGCCCTACTCACTGGTGACCGCTTGGCACTCTCACGCCTGCTAACCCAGGTAGAAAACGGAACACAAGACGGGTTTACTGCCCTTAATGAATTGTTTCAGCATACCGGCAAAGCGCACCTGGTGGGAGTGACAGGTGCACCTGGTGTTGGAAAATCATCCCTGGTTAACCAACTTGCGCTGCATTTCCGCAGCCAAAACAATAAAACGATAGCCATCATCGCGGTTGACCCCACCAGCCCTTTTACTGGCGGTGCTGTTCTAGGAGACCGAGTGCGCATGCGTAATCTGGCTGGAGACAACGGGGTTTTCATTCGTTCGATGGCCACACGCGGGACACTAGGCGGGTTAGCCCATGCCACATCCGCGATGACCCAGGTATTTGATGCAGCCGGGTTCGATATTGTTCTCATTGAAACTGTAGGTGCTGGACAGGCGGAAGTGGACATCGCCCGATTGGCTCATACCACACTGGTGGTGGATGCACCCGGCATGGGTGATGATATTCAAGCGATAAAAGCCGGCATTCTTGAGATCGCTGACATTCTGGTCATCAACAAATCCGACCGCCCGGGATTGGAAAATACCGAGCATGCCCTGCGCGGCATGCTGGAAATGGCTCACCCGGCAAAACGCATCTTTCAACACCACGGCAAATTAGAAATAACAGAAGCAGCATCCGCTCTGCAAGATAATCCCTCTCATCTTTGGATCCCCCCCATTCACAAAACCATTGCCACCGATGGAACTGGAATTCCGGAACTGGCTGAAAGTGTTTTCCGACATGCCAGCTATCTCAAAAGCAGTGGAGATTGGAGTCTGCGAGAAAGGTCGCGCCTGGAGACTGAACTAGATGCCCTCATCCAGGATATACTGACCAACCAGTTTCGTTCAAATCTCCCGGCAGAAATGTATGAAAATGTGCTGGGGCGTATATTGGAGCGTAAGTTATCCCCCAGGGAAGCAGTCCAAACCTTAATGGATGGGAGGCTATCATGATATATGGCAAACGAATCCGTCTGCGAGGGGTGGAAAAGGAAGACCTGCCTCAATTTGTAGAGTGGTTGAATGATCCTGATGTGATCGAAGGGTTGATTTTTCCCCAGCCTCTCAGTTTTGAAGAGGCGATGCGCTGGTTTGAAAACTTTGCCAAACTTCCAGCGAGCGAACACCCTCTTGCGATCGAGATCCTGGATGGTGAAAACTGGCGCATGATCGGCGACTGTGATTTTCATAAAATATCGCAGATCAATCGCAGTGCTGAAGTTGGCATCTTTATTGGAGACAAATCCCTGTGGAACAAGGGTTACGGCACCGAGACCATGAAACTCTTGTTGAAACACGGTTTTGAAAACCTAAATCTCAACCGCATAGAGCTGGTGGTTTACGATGATAATCCTGGCGCTATACGCGCTTACGAGAAAACCGGTTTTATTTTGGAAGGTCGTCGGCGCCAGGCAAAATATAAACATGGTAAATATGGCGATGAACTAGTCATGAGTGTTTTGCGATCCGAGTGGGATGCAAAACTCTTATTGGAGGAATGATGTCGATACATTCGCATGAACTAAAGATGTATGGTGAGATCAAGCTTTTTGCTGGCACGGCTTCCCCCGATCTTTCACAAAAAATCGCTGATTATCTTCAAACCAGCCTTTGCGGTCGGGATATTATCCTGTTCCCCAATGACAATATTTTTACCAAACTTCATGGTAGTGTACGCGGACAGGATGTATATGTCATCCAGACTACATCTGCGCCGGTCCAGCGCAATCTGATGGAGCTCCTGATCCTTCTGCAAACCTTGCGACTGGATTCAGCTGCCCGAATTACTGCTGTTGTTCCATATTTGTGTTATGCCCGCTCAGACCGAAAGGATCAGCCACGGGTACCAATCACCGGACGCCTGGTGGCAGATATGATCGAAGTAGCAGGAGCGGACAGGTATATGACGATCGACCCGCATTCCGGACAGATCCAAGGATTCTTTTCCATACCGGGAGATGTCCTGACTTCTTCCCATCTGATGATCGATTATGTCAATAAAAACCTGCGCCAATATTTGAAAGATCCGGTGGTGGTAACTGTCGACCTGGGATATGCCAAAAAAGGCCGCAACCTGGCTGCCGGCATAAATGCCCCGATAGCATTCATCGAAAAACGCCGTGTTGCCAATGATGCCAAAGCTGAAGCCCTGACTATTATTGGAGAAGTAAAAAATCGGGATGTCTTCCTGGTTGATGATGAAATTGATACGGGTGGTTCCATTGAACAGGCAGTAAACCTGCTCAAAGCAGGTGGAGCTCGTCGAATCTACATTGCTTTTATTCACCCGGTTTTTTCATTGAATGCTGCTGAACGATTGGCAGCATTGCCAGTAACCGAGTTCATCACAACCGATTCTATTCCCATTTCAGCTGAAAATTGCGCTCTGCTGGGAGAGCGCCTGACCGTTTTATCGATCGCGCCTCTGCTGGGAGAGGTCATTTTGCGGGCTCATGAAGGCCGCAGCGTCGGTGAATTGTTCAACGAATAGTTTTAACACCCCATAATAAAGGAGTACAAAAATGAAAGGTGACGTCAGACTGATCGAAAAATTGAATTTCCTGCTCGCAGATGAATTAACTGCCATCAGCCAGTATATGGTCCAGGCTGAAATGTGCGACAATTGGGGATATGCCCAACTTGCCGGTGTGATCGAAAAACGTGCCATTGATGAAATGAAGCATGCCGAAAAACATATCGCGCGCATCCTTTTTATGGAAGGTCAACCAATTGTCAGCAATTTAAACAAGATCAATATCGGACAAGACGTGGAAAACCAGCACAAAAATGACTGGGCTTCCGAAGAAGGTGCCATCAAGGCTTATAATGAGGCTATCAAACTGGCTGTTGACCTGGGAGACAATGGCACGCGGGAATTACTGGAAGAGATCCTTGAGGATGAAGAAAAGCATATCGACTGGATCGAAGCTCAGTTGGATCAGATCAAACAGATGGGCATCCAGAATTATCTAGCCCAACAATTGAGCTGACCTTCGTTTTCGATCAAGTACCCTGGTAATCTTAATCGCTGCTGGATTTGATAACCATCTGAAAATGAAGTGTAAAATCTTGATACCCTGATTACGACCGAAAACCAGGTCGGTGTAAAAACGCGACCCTAATTCAAAATTGTCCCACAACCGCACCATCCTTGAGGATTATTCTCTTTTTCCCTAACCTAACGTATGCCTGAATTACCTGAAGTGGAAACCATAGCAAGAAGACTGGCACCTATCCTGACTGGCAGAGAGATCAGGGCAGTGGATCTACGCTGGGTGCGCAGCCTGGCGACTCCAACACCTTCAGAATTCCAACAACGATTATGCGGACAGACCATTGTGAGTGTTATCAGGCGTGGCAAATATCTGCGCCTGTGTCTTTCACAGGATCAATTGTTGATCCACTTGCGGATGAGTGGAGACCTGTTCACAGGAGAAGCCAACCGTATCCCGGAGAAACATGACCGCCTGATCCTAGGACTGAGTGGGGACCTCTCTCTGATCTTCAATGATACACGCAAGTTCGGGCGGATCTGGCTGACAGATGACCCGGACCAGGTGTTAGGTGCTCTTGGACCGGAACCTTTGGATGATGAATTCAGCCAGCAGATCCTTTTTGACAGGCTACACGGTCGTCATAGACAACTCAAACCGCTTTTGCTTGACCAGACTTTCCTGGCGGGGATGGGAAACATCTACACTGATGAGGTTTTACATTTAGCTGGATTGCATCCCCGCAGATTCTCAGATAGTCTGACAGAACATCAGGTAGTTATGCTGTGGCAATCCATCCGGAATGTTTTACAGGAAGGCATCCGTCGAAATGGCGCCAGTATTGATTGGGTCTACCGGGGGGGTGATTTTCAAAATTATTTTCGGGTTTATGGCAGGGAAGGGAAAGCCTGCCCTGTGTGTGGAACCAGGATCGAAAAATGTATCGTCGGGCAACGCGGTACTCACATCTGCCCAATTTGCCAACCAGACAAGGAAGGTACTTCCCAAAAAAGTCAACCTGGCTCGCTTTCACAATCCCACCTTCCTGTGAGCAACGAAACAAAGGATGGATAAAATGGAATGGGACTTAAAAACAATAGGGGTCAGTATTGTTGTACTATTAATTGGATATTTCCTCGGTTTGATGGAAGCTGCCATCAAACAAAAATACAAAGATAATAAAACAGCGCATATGGAAGAAAAAATGTTTCTGGAAACTCCACCTTCTCCGCTCAAGCAGCCCAACCTGCTCATTCTCAACCGCAATTCATCCAATTCATTGGTATTAGAACTGGAAGGCAAAACCATCTCCAATAAGGATGAGTTAACTTCGGAAAAAAGGCGCTTATTGGTCAAACTGCTGGTCGAGTTACGCCCCTGGCTGGTAACCACAACCCCCACCTCTCCATCCCCGCAGGTTAAGTCTCAACCAGAGCCAATCAATATCCAACATCCAGCTGCTTCAGCAATTATTCCACCCATAACTTCCTCTTCCCCGCAGATCCCACCAGTACCATTAACAGAAAGTATCGTTTCCCAAATTAATACAGTTCTGCAAAAACGATTGACAGCCTCATCCCTGGCGAATCAAGGCATACGTTTACAGGAATCACCCATTGGAGGGGTACTGGTTTATATTGGTCTGGACAAATACGAGGGTATTGATGCAATACCGGATCCTGAGATTAAAGCATTCATCCGACAGACCATTGCGGAATGGGAAGGTCAATCCTAAGCTAGTCTTCCGGATCGCTACGCACTGTCAGAATTGGGCATCCGGCGGTTTCGGCAATTTCGGCAGTAATATTTGGAAGAGTAAAATGCCGCAAGCTGTGGGAGCTATACATTGACCCCATACAAACCAATTCATAACTCTCTGCTTTAATTTCATTTAGTATTTCCGGAACAATATGCCCATGACGCACTCTGACATCAGATTGGATCCCCGACTCTTGCGATTCATTTAACACTTGACGAAGTATGTTTCCCTGAGGGGTATTGGTTGTCAATAACTCGTGCCAATGATCTTCCACTTCATGAGCGAGGGGATAATCCAAGGTGATCGGTTCAACAATATGTAAAAAAGTCAATGAGGCTTGCAACGATACTGCGAGAGCCAGGGCTTCATGAAAAACATGTATGGCATATCCCAAGCCACCCATACAAACCAGTATTTTTCTAACCGGCAAACGGGATTTGGGTACATATATGATGGGGACAATCAGATCTTCCATAAAATACCGAAATGTGCGTCCCATGAAAAACCGGCGCAACGGAGGTCGTCCCAGGGGACCAATAATCACCATTGCACCTGCCAGTTGAACGGATCGGTTGACCAATTCCTCGGCTTGACCGGTGAGGTATTCCACCTGGAACGGAATTCCGGTGGAACTAATGGAGGGAAGCATCTCCTCCACCAAAGCAGCAACCGGGTGATCCTTATCATCCGATTCGCACACACCTATAATGTGCAACGGAAATTTCAGCATTTGTGCCAACCAGATGCCGTATTCAAGTGCTGGACGTGTTTCCTTATGCCCATTGGTTACCAAGATTAGATGATTTGTTTTTGTTTTCATCGGATCAACATCACTCCCAATAAACCCGCAGCCACCAGAACGATGGGTGAAGGGACAGCCAACAAAAAAGCCAGAACGCTCAAAGCAGCAATTATGAGTACCTGCCTAGGGATGCTTTTCTCGCTTCTGAATAAATTCCAGGCTACAACCAGAATTACTACAGCAACTGCCGGGCTTAAACCTTGCACGAAACCCTGCATCCAAACTTCGCCTTTAAAACGTTGCAACACGGATACCACTCCCAACATCATGACCGTGGGGGGGAGAATTGATCCCAACAACGCTAACAGAGTACCCGGGATGCCGCCTGCGGCAAACCCGACAAACATTGCCAACTTGAGCGCTTCGCTACCAGGCAAGAGATGGGAAAAACCAACAGCTTCAACAAACTGTTTTTCTGTCATGATCGTTCCGACTGATTCTTTGTATAATAGCCCAATAGAAGATGGCCCGGATGTGGAAAGAAGGTTGATCTTGAGAAACATCCAGAATAATTTGAGCAGGAGGGTTAGTTTAAGTGATTTCATCAGAATATAAATATCCCCAATAAACCTGCTGCAAACAAGACCATTGGGGCTGGTGCTTCCAATAACAAGGCAACCAGGCTACCGGTTGCAATCAACAAAGTCTGCCAGCTGATCGAGCCATTGTTGCCGTTTTGAAATATCTGCCAGGCAACGAAAACCATCAGTATTGCTACAGCAGGAGTAAGTCCGGACACAAAACGGGTTACCCAGGCTTCTCGACGCAGACGGTTCAGAATTGAAACGACACCCAGCATCAGCAATGTAGGAGGCAGAATGGAACCCAGTAAGGCCACCAAAGCTCCAGCAAATCCTCCGACCGAGTACCCAATGAACATGGCTAATTGCAAAGCGTCGCTGCCCGGCAGGATACTGGAAAAACTGACAGCCTGAACAAAATCTGCATTGGTCATTAGTATTCCAATGGATTCTTTGTATAGAAGACCCACCGAAGCAGGCCCGGAGGTTGTCAATAAGTTCACTTTTATGAAAAGCCAGAATAACTGAACAAGCGTAGGCATCGATCAATCGCCTTTCAAAACAACAATCTAAAATGAATGGACATCGATCCTGGCAGGAGGTCAGGTTAATGTCTTGATGAGATAACTTTCTCCACGATTATAGCCACGTTCCAAATAATATCTGCGTGTGCCGATGGCAGCAATCACCACAATGTTCTTGAAGCCATGTTTTCGAGCGATGACATCAGCTTCTTCCAAAAGGCGTGTTCCCAAACCGCTATGTTGCGTCGCACCATCAGAATCCTGTCCTACTGGCAACGATTGACCATATACATGCAGTTCGCGAATGATGGCAGCCTGATCCAAATCTGACAAACCAGTAGCAGGAGAATTAATTCCGGGCAAGGAAAGGCGGATAAAGCCGGCGATTTTATCCTCCGGAGTGGTGAAAGACAGGAAATGCTCCTGTGCCCCGCCTGCTGAGTAAACCTGGTCTCGCAATACCAGGTCTGCCATTACCACATTGTGTCCACGGACTTCACGACAGCGGATACATACACATTGAGTGCCTCGCCGGGACATTTCAGCCTGTGCATCCTGGCGCAAGCTGGTACGTTTGTTACCTGCCACCACATGCGTTGAGGGAATATCTCGAATAACACGGTTGACCCGGCAGTAGCGTGGAATGTCCGGTTTGATATCTGCCAGAAGTGAAACTAATTGTTCCTGGCTGTATGGATGGTATTCTCCTCGTTGCCAGTAAGCATATAAAGGTGCATTTTCCAACAATTGACAGGGATAGATCTTGATCTCGTCCGGGCAAAGATCCAGCCATAAACGCTTGAAATCGACCCGGTCCGATTCCGGAGTAGCACCAAGCAGGTTCGGCATCCAGTGCAGAACGATCTTGAATCCCGCCGCCCTGAGCAGTGCCACAGCACGCCTGGTTTCAGCTGCCGTGTGACCGCGCTGATTTAGCTCCAGAATACGATCATCCAGGCTTTGGGCTCCCATCTGAAGTTTGGTAACGCCAAGAGTCCGCAACCAGGCGATCTCATTGGTAGTGATCTCATCCGGGCGGGTTTCGATGACCAGCCCAACGTTGCGGTGTTCTGCAGTTTCATTGAGGGTATGAGCTTCCGTCAAAGTGCTGGTGGATTCTCCATTCAAGGCGTCCAGACAGCGCAGAACAAACCATTCCTGATAATCCCGCCGGTAGGCAGACCAGGTCCCACCCAGGATGAGCAACTCCACCTTATCGGTGGGATGTCCAACCGCTACCAATGATTCCAAGCGGGAAACCACCTGGTCATAGGGATCGAAATTGTGTTCAAAGGCACGCATTGCACCCGGCTCATCCGGCAGGTAACTCTTGGGCATACGGGCATCGTCCGGACAGAATATACAGTGAGCTGGACAGGGATAAGGTTTGGTGAGGACAGTAACGGTTGTCACTCCTGAAAGGGTGCGAACAGGCTTCATTCGGATACGTGCTTGCAAACCCGAATCCGGCAACCACTCCCCGCTTTCCACCAGATGATTATATGAAGCCACAAGCTCCGCTTTGCTGACATGTCCATCCTGGCTGGGGTGATGGCGAATTGCATCCATCACCTTCATTCCCATGCGCATGTCCTCCAGGATGAGTCGTGCATTGCTCATTTTTTCGGGTGTCAGTTCTTGATTCTTTGTCCAGTTTATTTTCTTCGTCATTTTATTTAATTAACACAGAACGAACTGTGTGATCGTAGTTTTGGGCAAATTTCATCATTCCTTGACTGCCAAAAGCCCATGGGATTTTCGGTATGGAATGCACCTTCAATAATTCCCAAATTCCTGGTGCTTTCCAGTCGATTAATTTGTAATATTGATCCATCATGATTTTTCAGGGAATGTACCGTATTATTCAGCCAGGGTAAAAGGGTAAATTTCATTAAACAACCCTAAACAGTCAAATCCAATTCTTACTGCCAAATATGTCAACATTACACCCTGAGGATGGGTATAATCAACACATGCAGGAAGTTACTGTCAGGCGATTGTTGGATATTAACAATCAATTCTACCAGAGTTTTGGGGCTGAATTTTCAGCCACGCGTTCCCGCATTCAACCCGGAGTCAGCAGGATCATCAACCGGCTGGAGGGGCAAGAGCACATCCTGGACCTGGGCTGCGGTAATGGTGCCCTGGCACGCCAGCTTGCCAATCTTGGGCATGGGGGTAGTTATACCGGTTTGGATCTCAGCCTGCCACTCCTGGCTTCAGCTGATCAGCAATCAGACATCTTCCCTGTGAATTTTATCCGGGCAGATCTGACCAGTACGAATTGGGATGCAACCCTTCCAACAGATAAATACCAGGTGGTTTTCTCTTTTGCCACCTTGCACCACATTCCTTCCGAACAACTACGGCATCAGATCATACTGAAAATTGGCAGACTTTTGAAGAGAGAAGGTAATTTCATCCATTCCAACTGGCGATTTCTTAACAGCCCCCGGTTGAGAGACCGTATCCAACCCTGGCAGGAAGCGGATTTAACAGCTCAAGATGTTGATCCTGGCGACTATCTACTGGATTGGAAACGCGGTGGACACGGGTTGCGCTATGTACACCATTTTGATGAAGAAGAACTCTCCAGGCTGGCTGAAGCGGCTGGTTTTACTGTTAGTGAGACCTTCCATTCGGATGGACAGGGTGGCAGGTTGGGTCTATACCAGGTCTGGAATAAAAAGAGTACGGATTAAGTAATTAGATTAAAATACATCTTCAATGAACACCGTGCATAATTGAAACCGGAAATCTTGTAAGGAGTAAGAAAATGATCACAAAAGATGAAATTGTCTCTGACTGGCTGCCACGTTATACCGGTACACCTTTGAAAGATTTTGGCCAGTATATCTTACTGGTAAATTTCCGGAATTATCTCAGTATTTTTTCTGAATGGCACAATGTTCCCATTCGCGGGCAAAAAAACCCCATGCCAACTGCCACAGCCAATGGCATCACCATGATCAATTTTGGCATGGGAAGTGCCAACGCAGCCACGATCATGGATCTGCTTTCCGCCATAAGACCCAAAGCTGCCTTGTTCCTGGGAAAATGCGGGGGATTAAAAACAAAAAACCAGCTCGGTGACCTGATCCTACCGATCGCTGCCATCCGGGGTGAAGGAACATCCAACGATTATTATCCCCCGGAAGTACCCGCCTTGCCGGCTTTTAACCTGCAAAAAGCTGTCTCCACCACGATCCGGAATGCTCAGCGTGATTACTGGACCGGTACGGTCTATTCCACAAACCGGCGTGTCTGGGAGCATGATGAAGAATTCAAAGCTTATTTGAAGCGTATACGTGCCATGGCTGTGGATATGGAAACTGCCACCCTATTTATGACGGGCTTTGCCAACCGAATCCCTTCTGGAGCCCTGCTGCTGATCTCAGACCAACCAATGGTCCCGGAGGGCATCAAGACAGCCAAAAGTGATCTGAAGGTGACCCAGAATTTTGCTGACCTGCACCTGCGCATTGGTATCGATTCGTTGCAGGAAATCATCAACGACGGACTGACCGTCAAACACCTTCGTTTCTAAATAACGAGAAATCTTCTCAAAAATACTCTTATTATTAAGCAATTGAAAATTGAGATAGAAGATGCATATTGCCATTACACGTAAAGTCAGCCCTGCCATTACTAGATGTGAATTGACCCACCTGCAACGCCAGCCCATTGACCTGGGATTAGCCGTTGCACAACATGCCCGGTATGAGCAGGTGCTGCAATCTTTGGGAGTTGAGATCATCTCACTTCCAGCTGAACCGGACCTTCCCGACTCGGCCTTCGTAGAAGATACTGCCCTGGTTTTGGATGAAGTGGCTATTCTGACCCGTCCAGGAGCGAGATCACGCAGATCTGAAGTGAAAAGTATTTCCGAGGCTCTCAGCCCTTACCGTGAACTTGCTTCCATCCTGGCACCTGGCTGCCTGGATGGTGGGGATATACTGGTGACTGGCAAGACGATCTATGTGGGTATATCAACCCGCAGCAATTCATCGGCCATCCACCAATTGCAAACCATTCTCAAAAAGTATGGGTACCAGGTAAAAACAATCATGGTAACCGGCTGCCTGCACTTGAAATCAGCTGTTACGCAAGTGGCAGAAAATACTCTATTGATGAATCCAACCTGGATTGATATGGCAGAGTTCGCAGGATACCAGGTGATCGAAGTGCACCCAACAGAAATATACGGGGCAAATGCTGTGCTGGTCGGAGAGTCGTTGATCTACCAACCCGGTTTTCCAGAAACCTGCCAGCGACTGGATGCAGCCGGTCTGAATTTGGTGCTGGTGGATGCTTCCGAGCTGGGTAAAGCTGAAGGTGCTTTAACGTGTTGTTCGTTGATCTTTAAGGCATAATTTCCCGGGGATTCTGTTTTCTTCGAGCGGGATCATTAGTGCAAGGGGATATTAATATACTGAAGGATCCATTCGAATCATTTCGCAATCACGCAATTTCCCCCAGTGGTCTTGGCAATGTACATCGCCTGGTCAGCGCGATTGATGAGGTGTAGAAGGGTGGGCATATCCTCTGTCAACTGTGATACTCCAATGCTGATCTTAATACCGACCGCACCAGCACTGGTAGCAACAGTGGAATCAGCTACGAATTTCCTTAAACGCAAGGCAACTTTATGAGCTGCCTCCAGATCAGTAACGGGCATCAGAATTGAGAACTCTTCGCCACCATAACGCCCCAGAGTATCATTCTCGCGCAAATTACTTTTTAAAACATGAGCAACATTAGCCAGTACCTGGTCGCCAACAATATGCCCATATGTGTCATTAAATTTCTTGAAATGATCAATATCGAGAATAGCCACTGAGAATGGCAGGTCATAGCGTCGAGCCTGGCTAAATTCAAGTTCAGCCAAATTAAAGAAATGGCCGCGGTTAAAGATACCAGTGAGGGCATCTGTGATCGCCATATTTTGCACTTTGTCCATCAAGTAAGCGTTTTGTAGAGCGATGGCCACCTGGCTGCCAAAAATGGACATGGTGGGCATGTCATTCGTGCGCAAATCTTCACCCCATAACCATAAAACTCCTTTAAATTCACCATCTACGATCAACGGCAGGCGGCAGATCGGCATATTTGCAGTCACCCCTGTTGTAGCTAATATTCTTCGAATATTATTTTTGGGTAAATCCACCAGGATGTTACAAACCACAGCAGAGGGATCTTTCAGAAGCAGGGGATCCATGGATTCCTCTGATTCTTGCCAAAGGCGCTCACGAGGAAAGACAAGCTCCAAAATTTTCTTAGCGGATACTCTTTCAATAACTTTAATAATCCGCTCAGGAATGGACGTGTATACTATGCGCAGATTTTTGCCTATTTCTTCTGGGAGCGCGATCACGCAAAACAACCCCAGCTTAGACAATTCAATTCCCAGGGTTTGCATCACGCCTTCCGGGTTGACTGCTATCGAAGCGCGCGATCCCAACTGTGCCAGCGCTTTGATCATTGCATTGGATCGAGCCAGATCTGTGGACTGTTTCAATTGTGCCTGGACTGTACGCAAACGTTCAATGGCAGACGCCAACTGCCCGGCAATGATACTCAGCAGGTCTTCGTCCCGTTGGGTAAAAGCATTCACCTTGGTGCTCTCAGCATTTGCCACTCCGATAACTCTGTCATCAATTTTAAGAGGGACACACAATTCGGAATTGATGGCGCTATCAATATTCAGATAATCCACCACATGGCTGACATCACTAATACGCCTGGGTTTTCCACTGACAACCACATTACCGGTAATGCCCTGACCAACTGGAATGTTGATCGGTTTTTCCTCCAAACCCAACCTGTAAGAGGAATGCAAAATCAGAACTTCCCTGGCCTCATCCAGCATCAAAATCCCAAAATTATCCGGAAAGAGTTTCTCTCCTATCATGTGAGTAACAAACTCGATCAATTCATCTTCATTAAGAGCGCTGGTTGCCATATAGGAAATAGCATTTAATACTGATAATTCTTCTATGCGGCGGCGTTCGGAATCAATAAGTTGAATATTCTGTATCACAAACGAAGCCTGTGCTGCAAAAACACCCAGTAAGCGGATATCATCTTGATCAAACCCGGCAGGTTTATTGATCGCGAATACTATTCCAAACAGATCGTGTGAGGGACTCCACAGGGGGGCAGCCATGACTGATCGAAGATCAAGCGTCCGGGCAAATTCCTGGAATTCGGGTTGAATATCGTCTATTGAATTGGAGCAATAAATTCCATTCTTTGAAAAATTCCATACCCTGGCACCCAGTTCACTTGAAAAATGAAAGGATCCAATTTCGGCATCTTCCAAACCATAAGCAGAAACCTGGGCAATGACTTCTTTTTTTTCAGGATCATGCAAACAAATCATGCAGACCTGTGCATCCACCAGGTTTGCCATTGTTTCTGAAAGCTGTCCAAAAAAATTTTTAGAAATATCCGGGGAATGGAGCGTCCTGGTTATCTGATATAGACCTGTCAATTCATGAATTCGTTCTTGAGCTTCTTCCAACAGCAATATCTTGGTCAAGGCTAGTGAAACCTGCCTAGCAGCCAGTTCTCCCCATTTAATTTCTTCTTCTGAAAATTGACGCGGGGTATGAAAACTTAGAATGATGGCACCAAGCTTCCTGGCATCAGAGATGAGAGGCAGCACAAGAGAGCATTGGATATCTGGAAATGGAGCTGCCACATTAAAATCCACAAAGGGTGAATTTTTTGAATTTTCTATCACCAAAGCATGACCGACTTCCAGAACAGAAGAAGTCAGGGTGAGTTCTCCAGGCTTGGCAACAATCGAGTTATAAATGTCACTGCTTGAACCATGTGCAGCCATTGGAATGGTAAGTTTTTCTTCTTCATCCCAAAAGGTGATAAGACAATCATCGGCTGCAAATAATTGACCTGTCTGGGTGACTAAGATCTTCAATATTCCAGGCATATCGTTGGCTTCCAAAGAAGCCTGCACAATTTCATTTAACAAGGATAGAAAATTGGTCTGGACCTGGTGTTGGTCTGGGAGGTGGCTACTTTTGAAGACCCTTTTTCTTTGAATACGGGTTGTTTCACCTATTTTTCCGACCATCCCCGAAACCAAGATGGTCATCAGCGATCCTGCCAATATTCCAGATTGTTGAATGCGGGAAAAACTATCCATCCCCATTAAAATATGAAGCGTCAAATAGACAAAAATTCCAACGACTGCCAACAAAGTACCTGGCCAGAATCCCATCATCCATGATATGAAAACAGTCGGAAAGATCAGAAGTGCACCTGCACCAGATGATGGACCTGCGAATTTCCCTAATAGTAAAGCTGCCAGCACCATGAGAAACCAACTACATATGGCAAAAAGCCATCGCAATATAGGTGAACGGGATTCAAAGAATTGATCTATTTTCATTTATCAAATCTATCAATAATTCAACTGGTACTATTAATATACATGAAAAACATATAAATCTATTAATTAAAGGTTTACATCTGGCTTACAATCCGATCAAATTTGGATCGATGATATATTGCCACCAGTTATTGGCAACAGATGCCGTTCGCCCGGCAACTTTTGGCAAGTGACTCAACCACCATTTATGATGCAAGCGGATATCTCCATTGCCCCATTCGTCGGCATTCACTTTTCTGGCTAGTCCTGGTTGCCCTGGAAAATGCAACCAGGCATCACATCGGCTTTGTACCAATCTTGGATTATTCCAATCATAGTCACTTGCGCTGTTAGGTGCAAAGTGGATGTTTCCCACCTCGGCCTTTCCTGGGTTTTGTTTATCATATCTTGAAAAACGTTCGTAAAGGTTCTTGTCGTGAGGAGCATTTTCAAAAGTCTTGATCAAAATGGATTCGCTGCGATGCCCAAATGACTCAAGCATCTCCCCCACCCGACGCTCATATGAGAAACCCATTATAACAAATTTACGGCTGCAGTCATCCGTATTTTCCAAAGCCGGGGAATTGCACCAAAAAGCTCCTTTACCAGCCATGCGTGATTCGTAGAATCCAGCGTGCGGAAATGCGAACAACCAGACTTCATCAACTACCCGGTCGTTAACACGTTGTTTGATATTCAATTGAGTCAAAATTTTATTGTAATCTGCCGTTGAAGGTGAATGTGGTGCTGCTCCTTGTAATACTGCCATGAAGCTTTCCGGTGTATAACGGAAACCATCAGTTTTTACAGGAAATTCGTTTAATTCGATCCGTTCCACAACCTGGTATCGTGCCAGTCCACCACTGGTCGAGGCAATGTCAGCGATAAAACCCGTGACCAGATCATCCACACGTGACCAGTTCATGACACCAGATAATTTCTCTCCAGTGGATGGGTTCATGACCGGGTCATAGATCACCAGCAAAACGCGGGATGTCAGAATGCGTGCAGGCTCGGTCAGATTATCTGGTCGCGATTTTGGAAGCAGGTTTGCCGGGGGAAGAGGGGCTGGGAAAAACCTGAATAGTCTTAATAAACTTCCAAAAAAAGAATTAACGCGACTACCCAGGTTATTCGTTCTTCTGCTCATTTCAGATCCTCATGAACCCTTTTAAGGCACTTTCGTAAATTCAATAACATAAATCACCCCTAATAATTCCAAGTCCCAGTGGCTGTCTGGTTCTAAAAATTTTTTGGGGTATAAATCCAGCAAACTTTTTCCTGTGGCTTCCCCATTCGGGTTGAGAACCTATCGGAGGTTGGGTTCAGGTATGTTGAGGTATAAAATCGGTGATTAACTCAAGGGACATCCGTTGCAAAATAGACCTGGCTGCCAGCACTGAGAAAGATATACCGATTCGGACTGATCGCCATAGCAGAAATAGGTGAAGTGAACAGGGTTTTTTCCTGGTTCACAGCAGCCCGGAACTGGTTCTGCAAGAAAAGCGTCTCAGGGCGCGGGCTGAAGCGAAATATGGCAGCGGTTGCCGGTGCCAACATATATAAAGATGGGTCTGAAGAAGAGATAAAAGTGAATTCCGAGAACTCTGCATCCGAAAGAACGACTCCGCTTTGGTGTCCGCTACGAGTATCTGTCATTGTTTCAGGATCATTACAGCGGATAGGGATCACTGTTTCCCCACCTCCATCCACAAACCCCGGTGTGCAATGGGTGACATGCCCATCTTCAAATAATAGATAAATGTCTGTGCGGGAAATTGAAATATCAATGGCCTGGGTTAAATTCTGTGGTACGAAGCCTCCCGAAAAAAACAGCTCCGGGGCTTGTGTGTATTGGCTGTTCCCATCCAGACCAAATTCCCAGATGGCGTTGCCAGCAGGGTCAAGAACATACAATGAATTATCTTGATCAGCGACAGAGAATGCGACCAAATTTTTCCAGCGAATATCGGGTTCTTCCAATCTCCATGCTTTAGGTTCAAGGTTGGGATTACAAAACAACAAGGTTCCTGCAGCGTCCAACCCCATCAGGGTGGCTCCAAAGTCATTTAACCGAGGTAAAGCCACCATATCCAATATACTTCCAACATCATAGGATAATGTGCTATTTTCGTCTATGGAGGCATAGTTACCCGGTCCGCAAATAAAATTTCCATCCACTTCATAACCATGGCTGGTCATGAAAGCACGGATAATATTGCCTTGTGGAACGATCAGCATATACAGGTCGGTTTCACTGGCAGCCATGCGCCCAACTTGCATTGTTTTTGCCAACCCGCCAATGATCGCCGGGCGGAAATCCAGGCGGATGATCTGATCCATCGCATCCAGAGCGCTTTGTGCCTGGGTACGCAAGTTATTAGAGTCCTGGGTGATCTGGTAGGCTTCAGCCCGATCCAGATAGTAGAGCGCGCTTTCCCAAGCTCTGCGAACGATGGCAGAGTCACTTTGCCCAATTGCGCCGACAGCCTCGTTGATGGCTAGTTTATAGTTTTCATCGTATTGTGCAGATTTTCCAAACTTGATATAGACCGTACTGGCAATAACCACCATGACGAGCGGAACTATAACAGCAATAAATGCCATTGTTGAACCCTGCATTATTGGCGAGTGGTCATCCGGCGCACCAGGCAGTATCCGCTTCAGCATGGTTGGAAAACCAGCGCTGATGGAACGACCCAACCTGCGAATACTCTGCAATCCGACCAACAACTTGCTAAAGAAAGCAGTTCGTCGGGAAGAAACCGGGCGTTTTATTTCCGGGATTTCATTTGTGTTATTCGTATCGAATAACTGACCCTGACCAACTTCCCGAAATTCTGGTGAAACAGCAGCAGATCCATCCAATTCTGATCCAGGAAGATCTTCAACGATCGGCTCTTGTGCGAGGTTCGATCCATTGAGAAGATTTGAATAATAAGTATTATCTTCCATGACAGGTACTGAAGTTTTATCATCGGGATCTGAAGCAATTGAATTCTCAAACTCCACCGGTCCATTGGAAAAAGGTTCCGCTTGGACTTTACTTTGCGCGCTTTGCTCATCTTGAACAACCAGTTCTTCCAAAAGTGGTGTCCCTTGCGAAACAGGTGGCGGCGGAGAGACAGGCGTTTCTTGCTGTGCTTCTGCAGGAGGTTGGCGATCTGCACTTAACATTTTAAGTAAACCTTTTCCTGCCTGCACTTGAATGATGACTGCATTTATGCTTTCATTTGAGATGGACTGGAGTTTTCGATAGAGGGCTTCAATAGAAGTGCTACCACGCTCGTTCATGAGGGCGGCATCCCATCCATCCGGAAGTTGGGCACAAACCACGAGCTGTTCGCCCGGGTTAGGCATCAATTGAGAATAATATAATGTTGTGGTTTGACTGAAACCCAAACCGCGCCCGGAAAGATCCGGATCGTGGAGATGCTGCACATCCTTTTTTCCAACACAGAAAATGTGGGTCGGACCGCTTTGAACGATCACAAGTCGGCTGCCGCGCAGTACACCCAGGACTAATCGCCCGACTATATAATGACCCTGACCGGTTGTACTCAGGTTGCGATTTAGCAGGGTTTGATTGAGTGTATCAGCTGTGGTACGTAAAGCTGCTGTCAGAGAACCGGAGGTCGCATAAAAACTCCCGGTCATTTGTGAAATGATTTTGGTATACTCATCCAATGCGAAAGGTTTATTACCCGCCAATGTAAGATAGATGAACAGATGATCTCCTTCCCTGCCGCGCGCTGCCCGTTGGGGTGGAGCAACTGTCACCAGCCCGGGAAGGGAAGATTTATCCTTCCCCTTAATTCGATGGAATGAAAGGAAGTTGAGGTCAATATCAACGGTCATGTCATTATTATACGTTAAAACCCAAATCGTTGGGTATTGGCATAAAAAGGGTTTTAGACGGCTATGAAACCCCTATTTTCTGCCCCTTCAGCCACTCCACTGATAGAGTTAATTGGGAATGAGGGTGCATGAGAGAGTGCCGAAAGAGAAGATCCAGGAAACAACGATCAATTTGATCCTGACCAGGCCAAAGCCTAAAAGTATCCCGGACATGAGGACAAGAAAATCTCCCTTATTGTTCATGCTATCATTCAATTGAATTTTCAAGGAAACCTTCAGGGACTGTGTAGTAACGTAATTATTTTAAGAAAATAGGATGATGAATGGAATTCAGATTTATTAATACAATTTCCGAACTTAATGATCTGGCAGATGAATGGAATTCACTTCTTGCAGAAAGCATTACCAATGTGCCCTTTTTAAGGCATGAGTATCTTAGCAGTTGGTGGGAGACATGCGGTGGAGGAGAGTGGGCAAACGCTGAACTTGCCGTGGTAACCGCCCGCCAGGATGGACGATTATCCGGCATTGCACCCTTGTTCCGGACAGTCAACTCAAATGGTGAATCGGTCTTGATGCTTTTGGGAAGTATCGAAATCTCCGACTATCTGGATGTGATCGTCCGGGAACAGGATCTGGCAGAATTTATGACGGGTTTGCTCGACTTCCTGTCCGAAGAATCACCAGAATCATGGCGCCACCTGGATTGGGTCAACCTGCCTGAGGCTTCAGCAAGCTTGAATGCTCTGCAAATCGCTGCAGAAATACATGATTGGGAATATGAACAGGAGCCTTTTCGCCCTGTTGTCCCTGTGACCTTGATCGGTGATTTTGACAGCTACCTGGCTGGTATCGACAAAAAACAGCGCCATGAGATCCGACGCAAAATGCGCCGGGCAGCTGAACATGAATTACCGGTAAGTTGGTATATTCTGACAGACGAGTCCCGCCTGGAGGAGGAACTACAGGATTTTCTCAAGCTCATGGGAAACGACCCGGAGAAAGCTGAATTCTTAAACCCAGCCATGCGCCTGCAGATGGCAAACACAGCCCGGGCTGCCTGGCGATGTGGTTGGTTGCAATTGGCATTCCTTGAAGTGGATGGACAAAAAGTTGCCGGTTATTTTAACTTTGATTACAACGGAAAAATATGGGTGTACAACTCGGGGTTGGATCAGCGCTACCTGGACCTTTCTCCCGGCTGGGTATTACTGGGACACCTGCTGCAGTGGGCAACTGAAAATAAGCGCAGTGAGTTTGATTTCATGCGCGGAGATGAGGCTTACAAGATCAAATTCGGGGGTGTGAAGCACTTTGTCATGCGCGTAAAGGTGAAGCGTATACCTTAAGGCGACAGAACCGGTTTATTCCCGGGACTTCCTGTCGGCTATGTGTCCCTCCAAAATTGTGACCAATTCCTGGAGTGAGTAATTGTGCATGGGATTATCGTTCTCGTCCAGCAGCTTCTCGATCAGTGCATGTATGACCCGGTCACCTTCCCATTTTGTTCCCACAAGATAGCGTAATTTTGGTTTGTCTGAGAACAAGGCATCGTAAACCGCTTCAGAAACGATGGCGGGGGATGATGGTTTACGATTGGTAGCGGATTCTGGTTGATCTGCTTGAACCTCTTGATCACCTTCAGGTTGAGAAAAAACAGCCAGCACCCTGTCGGCTTCTTCTTTGAACGGCTCGGGGGTATTTTGAAAGTGCGCCATCGTTCCAGGCAGGGAGTTGTCCCCAATATTGGAGACGATCCCGCCGGGTTGAACGATACTGACCCGCACGCCATACGGCTCTAATTCCTGATCCAACGCGACCGTGTAAGCCTCCAGAGCGTGCTTGGTCATGGTGTAAGGACCATAATATTTCATGGTGATCATACCCCCCTGTGAGCCAATATTCACGATCCTGCCACCGGATTTGACCAGCATGCCAACAAAGGCATTGGTCATGCGATGCACACCGAAAACATTGATATCAAATATCTTGTACAACTCCGCATCCGACCAGGAAGAAAATGGACCAAGTTCTCCAATACCGGCATTGTTCACCAAGCCATATAATCCCTTTCCAGCCTGTTCGATCCTTTGGAAGGCAGCCTGAACCTGGTCAGGCTGACGGACATCCAATCGAATGGGAACTACATTCTTGATCTTCTTTAATTCTGCCAGGTCTGCGTCCTTGCGGGCAGTAGCATAAACGGTATGGCCGCGGTCAGCCAGATATCCTGCCAGGTGATTGCCAATGCCGGTGCTTGCTCCGGTTATTAAAATTGGGCGGTCTTTTTCCATTTGTTTTGCTTTCTCCAAAATTGGGAATATTTATCATAAGCGTTGGAAACCAACTCAGATATGGAAAAGATCTTCTCCATAAATGGATAAGATCTCGCCAAAATACATGCGGTGATAATCTTTGGCTGGATATTTTTTCTCCAGGCGCGCGTCCAGGAATTTGTCCTTATCCATATCCTCCCAGAATAACTTTCGGCATTCCATGATCAAGTCTGCCTGCTGATAACCCGGAGCTGACACCATCGTGGAGGGAATTGGAGTTAAACCCGACTCACTGATCTTGTCTCCATCCCGCCCGGATTTGGTGCCAAGCAATTTCAGTGCAGGGGCATAGGTCTCTGAAAAAGCACAGACAGTAAAGGTGTCGTATTTCTCCATGAACTGGTAGGTATAGCGCACCGGGCGGACAACCACCTGCACAAAAGGGAGTCCCCACATTACGCCCAGGCTGCCCCACCCGACGGTCATGGCGTTAAATTGACCGGTCTGCCAGTCACCGCTGGTAAGCAGCATGCCCTGACCTTCCCAGTTTGCCATGGGTTTAAAGCTGAAGTTTTCAAAGTTTATTTGTTTACGTGGCATCATTTTATCCTTTTATTTTCCTTGAGTCAGGTTTTGTTGGATTTCACTGCCCAACCGACCCGTAAGTAAATCAATTAATGGTTCTCTCGCTCAATAATTGCACAAGGCGTAGGTTGGGTAGAGCGTATCCTAGATTGCCATAATCAACAAACAACAGAGCGCAAAGTACCCGCTGTAGGTCCTGGTTGTTTTTCCCAGGAAAGGGTGAAACCCAACATTTGAGCATTTCGTTGGGTTTCGGGGTAGTAATTCAAAGCCATCATTATTCTCGATGCCCCTCAACCCAACCTAAAAAAAAAGACGATCATGTAGTTGATCATGTCTCCATCAAATCGTAAAACAAAGCGGGTTTTTGTCGTTCCACGACCTGCTCGGCGACTAGCGCAAGACCAAGCAGACCAGCTTCCTGCCAGGCGCGACCAATGGCTTGCATGCCGATCGGCAATCCCTGGGGATTATACCCAACCGGGAAGGAGATGGCTGGCAGCCCGGTCAGGTTGGCCTGGGTGGCAAAACGCATGATCTCGATCACAGTTGTCAGATCGGAGTTGCCATGCGGGAGAGCATCCTTGGGGATGACCGGGGCAACCAGACCAGTGGAGGGGGTCAGAATCATATCCACATTTTCCATGGCGGCGTTAAAACCAGCGATGAGCCTGGTGCGAACCCTTTGTGCCTGGACGTAATCACTGGCAGACAACGCACCGGCCAGCGCCAGGTTGGTTCGAACATCCAGACCATGGTCCTGGTGGTGCTCAGCGTAAGTGGCGCTCATGGATTGGTACATCTCACTCAAGATCGTGACGGAGTGACCCACCCGGGCAGCTTCCAATTCCGGAATGGAAATCTCAACCAAACTGGCACCCATCTTTTCAAATTCCTTGAGCATACCTTCACAGGCAGAAACCACCTCATCACTGGCATGCCGGAACCAGGGCCAGAAGATGCCAAGGCGCAGGCTACGCATATTCAATTTGTCCCAGCCTTTCAGGTTGGGGGCTGGTTGGTGCAGCGAATTCGGGTCTTTGAGATCCGGACCAGCCATGACAGCGTATGCCAGGGCGGTATCCGTGGCGCTGGCTGCCAGCGGACCGAGATGCGCCACACTCCAACACAGTGGAAATGCGCCATGCTCACTGATGCGCCCAAAGGTGGGCTTCAGCCCAACTGTTCCGCAGAAGGAGGCCGGGATGCGAATGGAACCTCCGCCATCCGCCCCAATGGCAACCGGGCATAAACCCGCTGCCACAGCAGTGCCAGGTCCGCTTGAACTGCCCCCGGTGAAATGATCCGGGTTGTAAGGGTTGCGCGTGGTGCCGGTATTTGGATTCAATCCGGTCACACCGATGCCAATTTCGTGCATGTTGGCTTTCCCGATCAACAGGGCACCGGCGGCACGCAACCGTGCCACAGCCGTGGCATCCTCTGTGCAAGGGGATCTTCCCAGGAAGCGGGTACCCACGGTGGTTGGATAGGGGCGCATGTCCATTTCATCTTTAACTGCCACCGGAACTCCATCAAAAACGCTTAATGGCTTATGCGCTTTTATGCGCTCGGTGGACAGGCGAGCCTGCTCGAGTACATCCTCACGATCCACGGCGATGATGGCACGCAGGGCAGGCTGGGAAGCATTGCTGGTTTCGATGGCATGCAGGGCACGTTTGGCGACGTCCAGGGGAGTCAGACTGCCTTCCCGATAGGCACGCGCATAATCCTGCACACTGGCAAAGTGAAAGCCCGGAGCACGTGGAGCTGGTCTGGAAGGCCATTCCCGTTCCGGCACTGCCTGATCTTTAAGCGCCAGGGTACCCGTGTAAGTGAGAGGGTTTGTGGTGGGAGCTTCGTCAAATTTCTGCGCACGCATCCAGGTGATACCGCTGCTTTTAAACAGGCTGGGGATCAACAAACCGCGCAGGGGACCTTCGATCAGTTTTACGAACAGTTTCAATGCGGCGCCTGACAGGTAGGGTAATTTGACCGACTTCAAATCATAGGTATTTGCACGGGGAGGTTGGTGATCCATCATTTTCTCCTTGGAAGAATAGGGTGGAAACAGGGGAATATCTTCCTATAGTATAGAGACATCCCGGCCGGACGTCAAGCAAAGGGTGAAGAAGAATAGGGTTTTTTTGTGCTTGACAGACCTGCAAAGCAGTATATAATGACCCTATCAATATAAGATAGCGATGACCGGGACGAGTAAGTGCAACGGCGGCTGACAGGAAGAGCACAGGCCAGAGACTGAGAGCCAGCTTAAGCAGCCAGCATTGAAAACCCCCCGTGAGCTTGAATCTGAAAACCCTGCGGTAAGTAAGATGAACGGTTGGACCCCGTTAGCAGCCCCAAGGAGATGTCCTGAATTGCATAGATCCGACGGCAATTCAGTGACAAATTCGGGTGGAACCACGTGATCGCAATTGCGCTCCCGTCCCGGAAACGGACGGGAGTTTTATATTTAGGAGGTAGAAATGGCCGAAAAGATCCAGGAAAGATATGAAGACAGTGACCTGTACCGCATCCGTCACTCAGCAGCCCATGTCATGGCACAAGCCGTGCTTGAGATGTTCCCCGAGGCAAAATACACCATCGGACCCCCCATCGAGAATGGTTTTTATTATGATTTCGATCTGGAACGCCCCTTAACACCCGATGACTTGAAAGCCCTGGAAAAACGAATGCGCCAGGTGCTGGCAGGCAAACATGTTTTTGAGAAGAAGGTCATTACTGCAGAGGAGGCACGCCAGATATTTGCGCACCAGCCTTACAAGCTGGAATTGATCGCAGGCCTGGAAGAAGGCGGATTTGACGAATATGGCAACCCGCTGCAGGAAAAGCCGGACATTTCCATTTATACCCACGATAATTTTGTTGACCTGTGCCGGGGACCACACGTGGAAAACACGGGAAAGATCAACCCGGCAGCTGTCAGGCTGATGTCTGTGGCAGGCGCGTACTGGCGCGGCGATGAAAAGAAACCCATGCTGCAACGCATCTATGGAACCGCCTGGCGTACACCAAATGAACTGGAAGAGTATCTGTGGCAATTGGAAGAAGCCAAGAAACGTGACCACCGCCGTTTGGGCAAGGAACTGGGACTATTCTTTTTTTCAGATGATGTTGGTCCCGGGTTGCCGCTCTTTACCCCCAAAGGAGAGATGCTGCGTCACCTGATGGAGTCGTATGTGCGTGACCTGCAAACCCGCTATGGCTACTCCCACGTCTGGACAGGTCACCTGGTCAAGGAAGACCTGTACAAACGCTCCGGTCACTTTGACAATTATGTGGATTCAATGTTCCCGCCAATGGTGGATGGCAATACCAGTTTCCGGCTGAAACCGATGAACTGCCCCAGCCATATGATGCTATACACAGAAATGGGTCGCCATTCCTACCGCGAACTGCCCATGCGCTTCAGCGAATTTGCCACACTTTACCGCTACGAAAAGACCGGCGAATTAACCGGTCTGACACGTGTACGCGCTCTGACCCAGGATGATTGCCACATATTTTGCACAGAAGACCAGATCCAGCAGGAGTTCACCCTGGCGCTCAAATTGATCCAGGAAGTGCTCGAACGTTACCGCTTTATAGATTACAAAGTGCGCCTGTCCCTGCGCGGGGAAGGCGGAAAATATGTTCAGGATGACGAGAAATGGACGAAAGCCGAAAACGCCCTGCGCGCCTCCCTGGATGCCAATGACGTGGAATACTTTGAAGCCAGCGGGGAAGCTGCCTTCTACGGTCCCAAAGCCGATTTCCTGGCCAAGGATGTGCTTGGGAGAGAGTGGCAGCTTTCCACCATCCAGGTGGATTTCATTCAGCCGGCACGCCTGGGTTGCATTTATATTGCAGAAGATGGCGAAGAACACACCCCCGTGGTCTTGCACCGGGCAGTGACAGGCACCACCGAGCGATTTATGGGTGTCATCATTGAGCATTTTGCAGGTGCTTTCCCGGTCTGGCTGGCTCCCCAGCAAGTAATGGTCATCCCGATCGCAGACCGGCATATGGATTACTCCGAAAAAGTGACAGAGCAGTTGAAAGCTGCCGGACTGCGGGTTGAAGTGGATGGGCGTACCGAACGCATGAATTCCAAGATCCGCGATGCCCAGAAACAGAAGATCCCTTACATGCTGGTGATCGGTGACCAGGAAGCAGAAGCAGGGCAGGTTGCCTTGCGAATGCGCAGTGGAGACAATCCCGGACCCATGTCGATCGCGGATTTTCTTGCCCTGACCCAAAAAGATATCCAGGAAGGAAATTGATCCGGAAGAACCCGATCGTTTCCATCTAAAGTCCCACCGGCAGTCTGGTGGGACTTTTTTGCTTTTCAAAGCATTGCTTGATTTCCTTAATTATCGCTCATTTTGAAGGACCAGGTTGGCTTTTAACACGCTGGATGAATTCCTGCCAGACTGGATAATGACTTCCACTCCAGATCGGGGACATCAGTTCTTCCGCCCGGGATTCGGTCCATTCCAAATTTCTCAACCCATACAGGGCATAAAAAGCCGTGGCACGAAAGTTAGCAGCGCAATGAATGAGCAATTTACCTGCTGGAAGGAGGTTGACCAGGTTTTCAAACTTTTCTTAATCTTCTTCGGTAGGGTGGTCCCATACAACAGGAATATGATAATAGTTCATCCCCAGCGCTCGCACCAAACCTGCCTCGTCTTCCAATGAATAGCTTTGATCGAGCAACCCCAAATTGATGACCGTGGCAATGCCTTCTTTGGCAGCCGACTCTAATTGCGTGATGGTTGGTTGTCCGCTGGTTGTGACCTGATCATTGACTTTGAGAGAATTGTAAATATCCTGGATACTCATAATTAATATTAATCTCCTTGATCCTATAGCAAGCCTTTTTGAACCTGCACAGTTTTTTAGGCTGATGTTAATAATATCTTAATTTCGTATCTCCTTAAATAAAAGGCTGTCTGTTTTTTTCTTGATAACCTCCTTCTTCGCAGGTTACTGATGACAAATTATTCCATTGTTTGCCCCCTGGATCAATTATTCAGCCATCCACCCCGTCCTTGACGCTCTTTGATTGCAGATGGTAAGATGAAGTCATGTATCTAAAAGGCTCAAAATGGAGTATGAACAAGAAGCGCAAGCAGTTCCATCCTTTCCGCATCCTGTTCCTGCTAATCCTGATCGCAATTGCGGTCTATTTTAACCAGGTGGTTGTTCCCACCATGCCAACACCTTTTGTGGCAACCCCGACAGCCACACGCCTGCCAGAGTCCTACCTGAGCGAGGCGGAAGGCTTGTTTAACGATGGAAAATTAATTCCAGCGATCGCCGTCTACCAGGAAGCCATCAAGGTTCAACCCAATAATCCGGTTGTCTATCTGTCCCTGGCACGCGTCCAGATCTTTGCCGGGCAATATCAGGAGGCGCTGGAAAATGCAGAAAATGCGTTGCTGCTGTCCACCAACAGCTCAATGGCCTATGCCATACGCGGCTGGGCATTGACCAGGCTGGGTGATACAGCGCTGGCCGAGGTGGCTATCAAGAAAGCTATTGAAATTGATCCCAATAATGGTCAGGCACACGCCTATTACGCTGAACTGTTGGGAGAAATGTACCTGGCCAACACAGGACCATTTGGCGCGATCGACCTTGCCATCGAAGAATCCCGGGTAGCTACTTCGCTAACCCCCAATTCCATGGAAGCCAATTACGCACGCGGCTATATTCTGGAGATAACAGATAACCGTGAGCAGGCTGTACAATCCTACCTGGCGGCAATCAACATCAATCCGAACATCCCTGAATTCCACCTGGCTCTGGGACGCACCTACAAGGTGTTGGGAGCGATCGGAAACGCCATCGATGAATATACACTGGCCAATACGCTAAATCCATCCGACCCCATCCCAGATCTGTATACTTCACGCGCCTATGCAACCATAGGAGATTTCGCCAAAGCAATACAATCGGCTGAGCTGGCTGTCAGCAATGCCCCCACAGATGCTTATATGATCGGCAACCTGGGATTGATGCTCTATCGCAACTTTGAATGGCCGACAGCCATCATCCAATTTTCACTGGCTATCAATGGCGGCAGCAACGAGGATGGACAGGTGATCGAACCAGTGATCCTGACCGGGGATGACTTGTATATCACACAATATTATTATTCTTATGCGCTTGTTTTGGCAAATTCCAATCGTTGCAGCGAGGTGATCCCGGTTGCCCAAGCCATCCTGGATAAAGTGCTCAATGATGCGGATGCAATTTACAATGCCAATGAAGCCTTGAGGATCTGTGCCATCAGCTTGTTGACACCCTCTCCAAGCGCTGCACCGATCCTAACACCTCAAGCCACCCCAACACCATGATCGTCAGATCCAGACGACCCCTTTTTTATCAGAAACGGAAGAACAACCTTTACAGAATCTTCCTGTGGGTATGCCTGATCCTGGTTGGGATCTGGCTGATCAACAAGGTGGATATCGGAGCCATCCAACGTCCATTTCAACCCTCACCCACACCCACACGCAGCATTCTATCTTATAGCATGGAGGGTGATGCATCTTTTTCTGCCGGGCAGCTCGATGATGCCATCAGCGCTTATTCCGAAGCAACCAAAGTCAACCCGAACGATACCGAAGTATGGGTCAAACTAGCCCGCATCCAGGCTTACTCATCCAACCTTTTAACAACGGACGCACAACGGATCGAGCGATTAAAAACCGCGCTTGAATCGATCGATAAGGCAGTCATCCTGGCTCCAGATGATAGCATGGTGCATGCCACGCGTGCCTTTGTCCTGGATTGGTTATGGAGTGCGACCAGCCTGGCAGGTCAGGATACCAAAACTCTGCTAAACGAAGCAGAACTGGAAGCGACACGAGCTCTGCAATTGGATGGTCAAAATGTGCTTGGGATGGCTTATTATGCCGAGATCATGATCGACCAGCAAAAATGGAGCCAGGCTGAGAAGGTCATCCTGCAGGCTCTGGAGCGTGGACCTGAACACATGGATGTCCACCGGGTTTACGCCTATGTGCTTGAATCCACGAGTTTTTACAACCAGGCCATTGAAGAGTATAAAAAAGCCATAGAGATCACCCCCAATCTCACTTTCTTGTACATATCGGTTGGCGCGAATTACCGACGCCTGGCATTCGACAGCACCATCCCACCAGAAAGGACTGCTTTGTATGACAAGGCTCTGGAATATTTTGCCAAAGCAGCCCGCTTGAACACCCAGCTGAAGATCATGGACCCCATTCCTTATATTGCCATTGCCAAAACATATTCGCAAAAAGGTGATTTTTTTGCAGCAGCCCTAAATATCAAGAAAGCGCTCTCGTTTGACCCATCCAATGCTGATATCCATGGTCAATTGGGAATTATTTATTTTAAATCTCGCAATTATGAAGGCTCCATTCCTGCACTACAGTGTGCGGTGCGCGGTTGCACGGCGGCAGAATCCTGCCTGGCACGTTTTGGACAGGAATGTGAAGCAACCGATCAAAGCTCAGATATCATTGCATTACCCCTTTCCAATACGACCGTGGTCTACTACTACACTTACGGTTCTGTGCTGGCAGCCTTGAGCATTCCACAACGCAATTACTGCCCTGAAGCTGTGAAAGTATTAAGCGAAGTACGCGCCTCTTTCTCTGCTGATACGAACATTATGGGTATCGTCAGCGCCGGCGAACAGATCTGCCAATCTCTTGAGCAAGACATCATCCAAACACCCATCCCCCTGGGAACTTCAACACCCATACCCACTCCCAAACCCTGATAATTAATCCTTTGCAGGTAACATCTCAAAAAAGTGAGGTGTGGGGGTATGAAAGCGAGCAAAGCTCGCTTTCATACCCCACTTTCCCCAGAATTATTGAGATGACACCTTTACTGGTTCCCTATATTTCAGAAAGAACAAGACCGGATACGAAAAGGTAATTTCAAGAATGCTCGAATTTTAATCCCTTCAATGTATTAAAAATTTATTAATATCTGTTAACATCCCTTGACTAAGCCTTTGAAGGCAAGTATGATAGTAATTAGCACTCACACCGTGTGAGTGCTAAAAAATTCAAGATTATTTTCCAGGAGGCGAATATGGCAATTTCTTTAAAACCCCTCGGCAATCGAGTCGTGGTTGAACCCCTCGAGCAAGAAGATGTAACCGCTGGTGGGATCTTCGTACCCGAGACCGCAAAAGAAAAACCCCAGCAGGGGCTAGTTAAATCAGTTGGACCCGGTGAAAGGGACGAAGATGGCGATTACATCCCCATGGATGTGAAAGTTGGCGACAAGGTCCTGTTTGCCAAGTATTCTGGGACCGAAATGAAATTGGACGGCAAGAAGCTGCTCGTGCTGCGTGAAAGCGATCTGCTGGCCATTGTTTTAGATAAATAATCACAAACCTGTAACGGAGGAATAGAACTATGGCAGCCAAACAACTTGTTTTTTCAGAAGATGCCCGTCGGCGGCTCAAGAACGGTATTGATATCGTCGCCAACGCAGTAGGAACCACCCTTGGCCCGAAGGGCCGCAATGTAGCCCTGGATCGCAAATTCGGCTCCCCCACCATCACTCACGATGGCGTGACGGTAGCCAAAGAAATCGAACTCGAAGATCCATTTGAAAATATGGGCGCTCAGCTCATTAAAGAAGCCGCCACAAAGACCAATGATATTGCTGGTGACGGCACCACTACCTCAACCGTACTTGCGCACGCGATCGTCACCGAAGGCTTAAAAAATCTAGCCGCTGGTTCCAACCCGATGCGCTTAAAACTGGGTATTGAGAAGGCTACCGATACGATCGTTGAGTCTTTGCGCAAGATGGCCCAGAAAATTGAAACCAAAGAAGAGATCGCCTCTGTAGCCACCAACTCAGCTGCTGATGTTGAAATTGGTAATCTGATCGCAGATGTGATGGACAAAGTCGGCAAAGATGGCGTCATCACTGTGGAAGAATCCAAATCCATGCAATTCGAAACCGAGTATGTGGAAGGCATGCAGTTCGATCGCGGCTATATTTCACCTTACTTCATCACTGATTCAGAACACATGGAAGCTTCAATTCCCGAACCCTATATCCTGATCTATGACAAGAAGATCTCTGCCGCCCAGGACATTGTGCCCGTGCTTGAGAAACTTGTCCAGCTTGGCAAACGTGAATTGGTCATCATCGCCGAAGATATAGACGGCGAAGCCCTGGCCACCCTTGTGCTTAACAAACTGCGCGGTATGCTCAACGTGCTGGCCATTAAAGCCCCTGGTTTTGGTGACCGCCGCAAAGCCATGATGCAGGATATCGCCACCCTGACCGGTGGACAGGTCATCTCCGAAGAAACCGGCCGCAAGCTCGAGACCACCACCCTGGAAGACCTGGGTCGTTCCGAGAAGGTAGTTGCCGATAAGGACAATACCACCATTATCGGTGGCAAGGGCGATAGCAAAGCCATCAAAGGCCGCATCGACCAGATCCGTGTTGAGATCGACAAGAGCACCAGCGATTATGACAAGGAAAAACTGCAGGAACGCCTGGCGAAATTGTCCGGTGGCGTTGCCATCATCCGTGTTGGCGCTGCAACTGAAACTGAATTAAAAGAGAAGAAGCACCGTGTTGAAGATGCTCTCTCAGCCACACGCGCTGCCATTGAAGAAGGCATCGTGCCTGGTGGCGAGATCACATTCATCAATGCCGTCTCCGCTCTGGACAAAGTTAAAATGTCTGGTGAGGAAGAATCCATCGGTGTCTCCATCGTCCGTCGTGCCATGGAAGCCCCCATTCGCAAACTGGCTGAAAACGCCGGTCAGGATGGCGCAGTCATCATTGAGACCGTCCGCCGTCTTTCCAAGGAACAAAATAACAAGAACCTGGGCTACAATGTTCTCACGGGTGAATATGTGGACATGCTCAAGGCCGGCATCATCGACCCGCTTAAGGTCGTACGCGGCGCTCTTGAAAATGCAGCCTCCATCGCTGCCATGATCCTGACCACCGAATGCCTGATCACAGACATTCCTGAAAAAGAAAAACCAATGCCAATGCCCCCCGGCGGCGGGATGGATTACTAAACCAGAACGCACCTTTTTTCAGGGCGCAGCACATGCTGCGCCCTGGATTTTTAATTCAGGTATAATCATTCAAATGTTTACTTCATTATCCAGATCTATTATTAAAAGATCTCCTCAACAAAATATTGTGCCAGGTTTTGAAAAAGAGACTCATTTAATCTCTAAGAATTTTCTTCACCGATCTATTGAAAAGAATCTTTTGGGTTTGTTATTGGTCCTGGCTGTTACAGGTCTGGCTGCCTGTCAGTCAACCACACCCACTCCACCCATATCAACCCCGACCTCCCCAGCACCAATTGTAACCCTTGTGCCAATGGCACTGCAAATCAATGGCAGTGGCATCACCCTGGCAGAATTCGAGGCTGAAATAGCCCGTTTTCAGGCTGCTCAAAGCGCACTTGGAAACATAATTCCACTTGAACAAGCCACCCAGCGTGTAATGGATGATCTGACCGGCCAAGTGTTGTTGGAACAAGGGGCAATAGACGCTGGTTTTGTGGTTGATGATGCATTGTTGCAAACCCGAATTGACAACCTGGTAACACAGATCGGCGGGATACAGGCACTGACAGATTGGGAGGCAGGACATGGCTACACGGATGAATCCCTGCGGCAATCTCTGCGCAGACAAATTGCTGCTGCATGGATGCGTGACCAGATTATTTCCACGGTAAGCACAACTGCAGAACAGGTTCACGTCCAACAAATTTTGCTCTATGATTCAAATACGATCCAGGCTGTTTGGAATGAACTGAATGCCGGCGCTGATTTTTTCACATTGGCAGAAAAATATGACCCGGTGACAAATGGTGAGTTGGGATGGTTCCCAAGGAATTATCTACCGGATGGGCAGATCGAAGAAGCCGCATTTGCTTTACAACCTGGTCAATACAGCAATGTAATTGAAACCCAGGCAGGATTTTCGATCCTGATGGTGCTGGCAAGAGAACCTGATCATATCCTTTCTCCGGATGCCCTGCTAACCCTGCAAACCCTGGCGCTGGAAAACTGGCTGATGGAAAAGCTTCAAGAGAGCGATATTATACTGACGCCTTGATACTTCTCACAGGGAATAAACAAACAGTAAAGAAACAAGCCATTGAACTGGAGAAGTTGCCATGGATAATTTTGAAATAAAACCCAATAGATCCGACATGATCTGGAATGGCTTATCGATCGTGGTCATACTGGCTATTGTTGGACTGGTGATTTTCTTTGGGAGTATATTCATAAACCCGAATAATGCTCTGAATCCATTCCCGCCTGCTGCGATGCCAACCATGTTGATCTATCCGACAGCCACGTTAACCCCGCTGCCATTGCCAGCTACTTATACCACCACGCTCACCATTCAACCCAGCGCAACAAATACCCTGTTCCCGACCTGGACCCCGATCCCCTCTTTCACTCCCTTCATAATTGTTCCTGCCACTACAGCTACAGCCACCCTTGATGCCAGTACAGGAATGCCTTTCGAGGCAACTCTTACTCATGTTGGCAGCGATACCTACCACCCGGAAGCCGGTTGCGATTGGATGGGGGTCGCCGGACAGGTTGTGGATACCAATAACAGCCCCTTCCTGTATGTAAAAATCCATCTCAGTGGCATGCTTGGAGGAAAGTTCATCGATTTTACCGGTTTGTCGGGTACGAATCGAGAATATGGACTTGCAGGTTTTGAGTTCGTGCTGGGCGAAAAAACCATTGCATCATCTGACACATTATGGATCCAATTACTGGATCAACAAGATCTACCACTGTCAGATCAGATCAAGTTTCCCACTTATGATGACTGCTCTAAAAACCTAGTCATGATAAGCTTCAAGAAAGTGCGCTGAACATCAATATATATTATTCATCATAAAAGGAGCGGCTTCAAGCCGCTCCTTTTTGTGCACTCTGGCAAGTAAACATCTCCGCCCCAGTGTTAACCAAGATGATCAGACTCTAATCCATCTTTTCTATGATGGCATCTCCAAACTCGGAACATTTCAGCAGGGTGGCACCTTCCATCAAGCGCTCGAAATCATAGGTGACGGTCCTGTCAGCAATTGCACCTTCCATACCCTTTACGATCAGATCGGCAACCTCATTCCATCCCAAGTAGCGGAACATCATCTCGCCCGAGAGGATGACCGAGCCAGGGTTGACCTTATCCAGGTCGGCGTACTTCGGGGCGGTCCCATGCGTGGCTTCAAAAATGGCGTGACCGGTAACATAATTTATATTGGCTCCCGGTGCAATACCAATGCCACCCACCTGGGCTGCCAGCGCATCCGATAGATAATCGCCATTCAGGTTCAAAGTGGCGATCACATCATAATCCTTCGGACGGATGATAGTGAACTGCAGGGAAACATCTGCTATCGAATCTTTGATCAGGAGCTTGGATTTCCACTTGCCATCCCCGTGGGTATCCCACAGCTTTAGGGCTTCTTCCACTTCCTGTTTAATATCATTCTGCTGGTTTGGTGACATCATATCAAAACCAGGATCGATCATTCTGGCGTTATCTTCCACGCTCAGGTTCGGTTTGTTCTGTTTGTTTCCCAAAATCCAGGTTTCACGCTCGGTGACGATCTGTGCACGAAACTCACTCCTTGCGAGGGCATATCCCCAATCCTTAAATGCACCCTCTGTGAATTTCATGATATTCCCTTTGTGAACAAAATTTACACTCTTGCGTTCATTCTCCAGCGACCACTGGATGGCAGCCCGCACCAACCGTTCGGTACCTTCCCGTGAGACAGGTTTTAAACCAATAGCGGAACTGTCTGGAAAGCGCATCTTTGCATATTCTTTGGGGAAGGTTTTCTTGAATAATTCCATAAATTTCTTATTATCTTCCGTCCCGAATTGAAATTCAATACCAGTATAGATATCCTCAGTGTTTTCACGGAAAATGACCATATCCACATCTTCGGGATGTTTGACCGGTGAAGGGACGCCATTGTAATAACGGACCGGACGCAAACAGACATATAGATCCAGCAATTTGCGCAAAGCCACATTCAACGAACGGAATCCACCGCTGATGGGTGTGGTCAAAGGTCCTTTGATACCAACCAGGAATTCTCTAAAGGCTTCCACAGTTTCATCGGGCAGCCAGGAGTTAAATTGTTTAAAGGACTTCTCGCCTGCGTATACTTCCATCCAATGGACCTGGCGTTTGCCACCATAGGCTTTTTGGACTGCTGCATCAAAAACCTTTCTCGAAGCCCTCCAGATATCACGACCGGTGCCATCCCCTTCCACAAATGGGATGATGGGGTTGTTGGGGACTTGCAGTTTACCATCCTTGATCCTTATCCTTGTCCCATGTTCGGGAACTTTTGCTTGTGTATATGCCATTAATCCAAATCTCCTTATTGCAATCCTTTTTTATCAGATGATTATATCAAACCAATACAACTTCTCAACAAAATGACATAGCCGGGTGGAATTGTCCCATTTCCATGTTGTTGAGAAGAGAACTTCCTGCTTTTATTGGATGCAAAAACCGGGTAAATGTCACATTTGATCGTAGTTCTCATGGCAATGATCTAGTTTTCATTCAATTAATAATCATATTCCTTGCTTCCATTGTAAATTGCAAAAATTGCCTTTTCACTTTTTTATTTTTCAGGATATACTTTATGAAGATTGAATGTATCTTATCAACAACGGGGGAGGGGGGGGTGGTGATTTGGGGGGGGCCCCCCACGACACCCCCCCCCAA
>CAYJKQ010000003.1:251773-299149 GCA_964370815.1 uncultured Anaerolineaceae bacterium
CCCCCGGGGGGGGGGGGGGCCTTCGGGCGCGGCCCCAACATCCCCAACCCCCCATCTTCCTCGAATTATTGATAGGTTACGATTGAATGTCATCCTTAAAAGGGAATTGCCACATTTTTCGATGAGAGGATCGAAGCCATGAAAGTAACTGTACTACAAGAAACCCTGGCGCATGGATTAAGCATAGTATCGCGTGCAGTCTCACCGCGCAGCACCCTGCCGGTACTCTCCAATGTACTGGTTGCCACAGACGAAGGTCGACTGCGCCTTTCTGCAACCAACCTGGAGCTGGGTATCACCTGCTGGATCGGTGCAAAAATCGAGGAGGAAGGCTCTACAACCGTGCCAGCGCGCACCTTTGTGGACCTGGTGGGGACGCTTCCCGCCGAGCAGGTCAACCTGAATCTGAACCCCGCCACCCAAAGCCTGAATGTGCGCGCCGGTGCTTCCATCACTGACATCAAGTGCATCGATTCCCAGGAATTTCCACCCATGCCAACTCCAGAAATGGATACAGCATTCCAGATCAATGTGGCAGACTTCAAGGAGATCATCCAGCAGGTGGCTTTTGCAGCATCATCGGACGAAGCCCGCCCGGTGCTGATGGGTGTTTTAATGAATGTGGAAGGGGATAAACTAACCATGGCTGCTGCAGACGGATTCCGGCTGTCGGTACGTCACGCCACTCTGTCTTCTCCTGTTCCACAACCACTTTCCGCCATTATCCCGGCGCGCGCCTTGAATGAACTGGCTCGCATCGCTGGTGAGGGTGGTGAAATGATCTCCATGGTTTTGCCAAAAAGCAGGGGGCAGGTGGTATTCCGGGTGAAGGATACCGAACTTGTGGCTCAATTGATCGATGGTGTTTTCCCGGATTACCAGCAGATCATCCCGCACTCGTATAAATCACGCACCATTCTTTCAACCCAATCCCTGCTCAAAGCCTGCAAACAGGCTGAGATATTTGCACGCGAGGGCTCCAATGTAGCCCGCTTCAATATCAAATCCAGTGGGGACCAGGAACCCGGCTCGGTGGAGATCTCTGCCCAGTCCGAGGAAACCGGGTCGAATGAAACTGTTGTTTCTGCCACAATTGATGGGAGCGGGTTGTTGATCGCCTTTAATGTACGCTTCTTGCGCGAAGTGCTGGAAGTAGTCAGATCACCCAATGTAGCGCTTGAAACCAGTGCAGCCAACTCTCCAGGTGTCATCCGACCGGTAGGGTCAGACGATTTCCTGCACGTCATCATGCCCATGCACCTGGGTTAGGAACTTCGGTTCCTCACTTCATTCCAATCTCTTTATTCCAAAGCAGAGCCAGCCAGAAGAGACTATTTTTCTGGTGATTTTATGGTGCAGGTTTTAACCAACCTGAAAATCTCACCAGGTATTCACCCCGACATGGGAGGGATGCTGGTTATGGGGGGGTTGATAAATTTGCATTCTTTTTAATTAAGCAGTATACTGGTTGAAATTACCTAAATCTCATCTTTTTTTGGAGGAGCTAATGAAAAAAGCAATATTAATTATTGGTGTGGTGGTGGCAGCTACAATGGCTTGCAGCCTGTCACCCACCGTAGACCCTACCGACAGCCCGCCAGGGCAGGTCCAACCCACAATACCAGTCCAGAGTAATATTCTTTTCTCGGACGATTTTTCCAACACCAGCAGCGGTTGGGACCAGGTAAATGAGGATTTCAAGACCACCGATTACGCAAATGGTGGATACCGGATGTGGCTTTCTGAAACTCAGTATGACATCTGGGCTAATCCTTCTCAATATTTCTCTGGTCCGGTCAATGTTGAAGTGGATGTTCGAAAGGTTGCAGGACCGGAAGATAATGATTTTGGGATCATCTGCAACTACCAGGATATTGACAACTTCTATGTTGGACTGGTCAGCAATGATGGGTATGCCGTTATCATGAAAAGACAAAACGGAACTACAGAGTACATCTCGTCCGATGAGATGATTCCAGTCGATGGCATTAACTCCGGATCAGCCAATAACCATATCCGCTTTGAATGCAACAATGGTGACCTGACCCTGTATGCAAATGGTACCCAGGTCGCCTACGTTTATGATAATTCGTTCACCAGTGGAGATGTTGGCTTGCAGGTCGGTACTTTCGATGAAGGCGGAGTGGATTTCCTGTTTGACAATTTTATTGTGACCAAACCGTAACAATAGTATTTAGATCACAGTTAAAACAGAGTCGCAAATTTGCGACTCTGTTTTTTTTTAATTCCATGGGATGAGAAACCCCTTTCTTGCATTCGAGGGTGCTCCACAAGAATCCCGCCGCAGCAATGATGAAAGGAGAATTATCAATATCAACTTTTTTTCGACCGACAATTGCTCCGGAACGCAGTACAAGTGAGGGTCTCCTCCCTAATAAGGGATCCTCACCTGCACTTGCATGCAGGTGCAAGTGTCGCTGCGCTCAGGATGACAACTATCTGGTTTACAAACCCGCCGGCACTAGATCTCCATCGGGAGAATGTAATCTGTCTGAGTAGTTACATTTTTTTAGAAACCTTCCAGTTTGGAAAGATCGGCGACACCATCCGCCAGGTGGACTATGCGTTGCAACAGGGCCAGACGATTTTCACGAAGGGTCCTATCTTCCGTCATAACCATTACCGATTCGAAGAAATTATTGACCAGAGGCAACATGGGCAGAAAGGCATTCAGGAAACCATCCACGCTGCCAGCGCTGCGTTCCACTTGCTCGGCAACCTGCAGGGCAGACAGCAACTCCTTTTCGGCTGGTTCAAGGCAGACTTCTGCTTTAAGCTCAAAAATCTTTTTTTGATCACGGGTGATGCGTACACAACGGGCATAGCCCGGGAGAATGGTGCTCCAATCTTCACGTTTAACCCAGGAACTTAGCTGCCGGATGGCACGTTTTGCCAGGTCTGGATCATGACCCTGAAATGCCAGCACCGCATCCACCACATCATAACGGTAACCGGAATCCAACAACAATACACGCTGACGTCCAATGATAAATTCCAATACTTGTTCACGGATGGCAGGTGTTACCGGAACAGGCTGCATGTCTGCCGCGGCCTGGATAGCGTCCCGCAGGTTGAACGAGAGCCGATACTCAATTAGTGGCTGGACAACCCCGAGAGCAGCGCGGCGTAAGCCAAATGGATCTTTGGTGGCACTGGGCTGTAAACCAGTAGCAAAAAGACCGGTCATCGAATCCAGGCGATCTGCCAGGGCAACAGCCAACCCCACCAGGCTGTCTGGAACGGGTTGGTACTGCCCGGCGATGGCTTGCACTACAGAAGGATGCTCGTTATTTCGAAGGGCATACTCAGCCCCCATAATACCCTGCAGGGAGGTCATCTCGACCACCATGCGGGTCATCAGGTCTGCTTTAGACAGGTGGGCTGCACGGAGAGCGTAGATGGCTTCGTCCGCACTTAATCTCAAGATGGGATTCAGACGAGCCACAAGTTTTTCAATGCGATCCGCTTTATCCAGCATGGAGCCAAGCGCTTTTTGAAAGACAAGGGTTGCCAATTTCGATCGGAAATCTTCCAACGTGTGCTTAAGATCTTCACGCACGAAGAAAGCCGCATCTGCAAAACGCGCCCGAACCACATGCTCATTTCCCGAGCGCACCAGATCCAAGCCCTGCCCGTCACCATTGCGTACCACCACGAAGTATGGCAGTAATTTTCCATCCTTCTCGACAGGGAAATAGCGCTGGTGTTTTTTCATAACCGAGATGAGTACTTCTTTGGGTAAAGCCAGGTATTCAGGTTCAAAACTACCCAAAAATGGCAGGGGTTTCTCCACCAGGTTGGCAACTTCTGCCAGCAGATCTGGTGTGATAAGAGCCTGCCCTCCGACCGAGGCTGCCAGTTTATTGGCTTCAACCTCGATCAATTGCTTGCGATCTTCCACATCCAGCAGGATATCATTTTGCTGCATAATGTGTGCATAAGCCTGGGCGGAGTTGACCCGTATGGGTGGAGAGCCATAAGGACGCAAACCAAAGGACTGGTTGCCCGCGATAAGTCCCGCATATGAAAACGGGATCACTGTTTCACCCAGCAAAGCCACCAACCAGCGCAACGGGCGCGCAAAGGTCACATTACTGGTATTGTCGTTGTTTTGTGAGGTCGGCAGCCAGCGCATGGATTTCTCGAACTTGATGCACGCGATCCATGCCGGTAGGACTTCAAGAAGAACCTGTGGCGTGGGGCGCCCGGACTGTTTGACCTGTGCCACCACATAGCGACCTCCATCGATCTCCTGCACTTGCAAGTCTTTGACATCCAGCCCTTTGCCACGCGCAAAACCTTCGGCGGTTTTGGTGGGGTTGCCGGCAGCATCAAAAGCCCGTTCGGCGGGCGGACCTTTTACTTCTTCTTCGAGATCGGTCTGGCGATCTGCCAGATCTGCTATAGACACGACCAGGCGGCGCGGTGTACCATATATTTTTACAGCACCATGTTCGAGACGCAAATCGCTTAACAGAGCCGGGACACGCAAGCGCAACTGCGCCAGGGCTGAATCCAGGTCTGCAGCGGGCAGTTCCTCGACACCGATCTCCAGCAGGAAAGCCTGGGGACCGGTCTCACCATCTTCCAGTTGGGGTGGGATGGTCTCCTCAGGCGTCCTGTCAGCGCTAACTTTTATAAGCGGGTATTCCAACTCCTGGCGTTGAAGCAGGTATGATTCCGCCACACGGCGAGCCATGTTGCGGATGCGTCCGAAGAAAGCCTGGCGCTCGGTCACACCGATCGCGCCGCGTGTATCGAGAACGTTGAAAGTATGCGAGCATTTGAGGACATAATCATGAGCCGGGAGCAAGAGACCCTGCTCGAGACAGGCGATGGCTTCGGCTTCAAACAGGTCATACATCTGGCGCAGGCGGGAAACATCCCCGATCTCAAAGTAATACCTGCTGTGCTCATATTCATCACGTTGACGCACCTCCCCATAGGTGACGTTTTCATTCCAGGGTTCATCCCAGATGGCAGGGGCATCGCGCAGGGCGATCAGGATACGTTCGAGACCATAAGTGATCTCGACTGCAACCGGGTCCAGGGTTTGACCACCGACCTGCTGGAAATAGGTGAATTGGGTGATCTCCTGCCCATCCAACCAGATCTCCCAACCCAGCCCCCAGGCAGAGATGGCAGGCTGCTCCCAATTGTCTTCCACCAGGCGGATGTCGTGCTGGCGCGGGTCGATACCCAATGCCTGGAGGGATCGAATGTAAAGTTCGACCGGGTTGCCCGGAACCGGTTTCAAGATGACCTGGAACTGGGTGTGCTGCTGAAAACGGTTGGGGTTCTCACCATAGCGTCCATCGTCCGGGCGCACCGAAGGCTCGACGTAAGCGACGTGCCAGGGTTCGGGACCGAGCACGCGCAAAAAAGTGGCGGGATTCATGGTGCCAGCACCGACTTGGGTGTAATAGGGCTGCCAGATCAGGCAGCCGTGTGCTGCCCAGAATTCCTGCAATTTAAGGATGATGGATTGAAAGTCTAGAGGTTCGGTCATAGGAAATCCAAATATTGATGTGAATTTGAAGCGTCTGGAAGATTATACCGTAAAGCCAAACAAAAGAGGCTTGCAAGGTTCCACTCATTATCAAGCAGACCATCCCCTGATTGGTAACCGGAGTTATATGAAATTATCTGCCAAGTGAACATTCAGGATCTGCAGTGATGAGATCGACTCTGCACCAGCCCAATGAGGTTTACTGGTCTCAAGTATAATATGAACACATTCATTTGTTATCCATAGCACAAACCCAGGAGAATTTTCAATGGAAAACACTGTCAAAACAAACCGCCTGGCACTGATCAGTTTTATTTGCGGGTTGATCGCCCTGCTAAGTCTTGGGCTATATTATGTATTGTTTGGGAAAGCATATGGAACCGCAACCGGGAATATTAACACTGTGCTGCTATCGATCATGGACCTAACGGTGCCTGTGCGAAATGTATTCAGCTCAGCCGCGGTAATAACGGGTATCTTAGCGCTGGTGGAGATCAAGAAAAAAGAAGGCGCTGAGAAAGGCAAGTTATTGGCATGGGTGGGCATTTTGCTGGGCGCGGTCTGGTTTCTCGTCCGCATTGTGGTCGGGTTGGTCTTCTTATTGTCAGAAATTGTGAACTGAGCGGACAAGAAAGACCCGAAGACCTTACCATTGGTTTAAATAGCATTTCGTTGGGTTTCACCCTGTCCTGGAAAAAGCAACCAGTACCTACGGCGGGTACTTTGCGGGGTTATGGATTACCAGCCAGGAAATATCCTGGAACCCCTCAACCCAACCTACTAAAACCGAATATTGCGATAGTGTTGGGTTTTGCTCTGGTTTTGAAAGAAATTCAGCCTCCTTGATCCGCTCAACCCAACCTACAAATAATCTGGCAATCCATCCAAGCGCAGCATGTCGTTGGGTTTCACCCTGTCCTGGGAAAAGCAACCAGGACCTACGGCGGGTACTTGGCAGGGCTATGGATCCCCGCCCAGAAAATGCCCGTGAGCCCCTCTACCCAACCTACCAAAGATCCGAGGTGGTGTTGGAAGGCTAAGGGGATCGTTCGAGACTGCCGCCCGGGACTTCCACTCCCGCTTCAACCTGTTCAATGATATTGAGGTCCACAGTCGATGTGGTCAGTTTCGCCCAGTCGACATAAAGAATTCCGGCAGCAGCATCCCGATAGAAGCCAAACCCGACCTGCCCGGTCGTGAGGGTGTCATCACTGCCATTCCAAACCAGGTGGTTGTTAATGTAGAACTTCAACGAAGGGCCAACAGCAACCACCTTGAGCGTGTTCCAGCCATTCTTGACAATGGCTGCAGTGGTGGTCCAATCCTTCAATGCCACAGACGAGCCATCACCTGTGATCTCAAAAACGGAGAAATAACCGCTATTGGTATACTGGAACGAGTAGGAGGGTTTCCAGGAATTACTTGCTGTCAGGCTGGTGGGTGTTCCACGGATGATGATGCGATTGACGCAGCTTGTGCAGGTTCCTGTGCGTTTCATGCGGACCTGATAGGTCATGTCTGCATAAGCATTTATATGCTTGGCAGAGGCGACGAGGTTGGCTAGACCCGTTGAGCGGTAGTATTTCCCACTTGCGATTAACCAGTTACCTCTGACCCTCCACCAGCCGGCTGAGGAGCCGTTGAAACTGGATATGAAACCGGCAGCTGCCTGTTTCCGCCAGCCTGTGTTGGGTACACTGAAGATACTGCAACCGGACGCGTTGCAAGCCTTGACCCAGTAATAATAGGTCTGACCGGGTGTGGCAGTGGTGTCTGCGAAGGAAGGAAGGGTTGGTCTGCCCAGCAGGCTTTTTACCCCTCTTGCGCTGGCTGCACGATAGACTCTGTAGGAGGTGGCTCCACTGGATGCGTCCCAGTCCAACTGGACCCGATCGGTATACGTCCCGTCACTGGCTTGCAGATTGGTCGGTCGGGGAGGTTTGGTAGTTGTCGATGCGGTTATGTCCAGGCACCAACCATTTGCAAGACTGCCTGAATCCCCCGCTGCATCATCGGTTATATACAGACTCCAGGTTCCGTTTGGATTGGTTCCATTGAAAGTGGCCAATGTGGTAAACCCGGAGGGTGAAGGAGCAGGCGCAGGAAAGGTATCGCCGGTTGAGTAGTTGGTCGGGAGAAACGTACCTCCGGTTAAGGGCACGGAAGACAAATATTGAGCAGCACTGTCATCCAATGTCAGGTTGAGATCGTTGATGGCAGTACTGCCACCCGCATCCGACTGGATGATCAGATTCTGACCCTGTGGACCCACCAGCAATATGTCGATATCGGCGGGCCAGGTGTGACTCAACCCGCGCAGTTGTACGTTGACATCGGTGGTCGAGGTGTCCAAACCAGCAACTATTATGTTGGAAGGATAGAGTGAAGCTGCACCAGAACTATTGATGTTGATCGGGGTAGTATTGCAATTGCCAGGACTGACATCCTGTACATAGGTTGCTGTCACGGTGTGGGCGCTGGCAGGCATATTCAAAATATTGCTGGATGAAGCATTTGTACCTGTCCAATATTCCAGGTGATAACCTGAGGCAGGGTTTGCGGTCATGGTGATGGTCTGCCCGGCAGTGTATTGCCCGGATGCACAGCCCGTGGAATTCGTCGGGCTGGCGGTGGGTTGGCTGCCTGATCCTTCGTAATTGCGGGTCAGAGTGTAACAGGGCGGCGGATTCTCAACATAGTTGACAGTGACGGTATGGACACTTTCCGGCATGGTCACGGTGTTGGTCGTGGATGTGGAGCCATTGCTGGTGGTGCCGCTCCAACTGCCGACACTCCAGCCGCTGGTCGGGGTGGCGGTGACTGTGATGCTTTCCCCGGCGTGATAGCTCCCGCTGGCACAACCACTGGAATTGGAAGGATTGGCGGATGGGTCACTCCCGTTCCCGGTATGTGTGCGGGTCAATGCATAACAGGTGAGAGGAATCTCAACATAGTTGACAGTGGCGGTGCGCGTTCCAACCGGCATGGTGACGGTGTTGGTCTTGGAAGTGGAAGCGTTGTTGTCCGTCCCGCTCCAACTGCTCACTGTCCAGCCGCTGGCTGGATTGGCTGTCAGAGAGATGCTCTGCCCGGAATGATAGCTCCCGCTGGCACAACCGCTGGAATTGGTTGGACTGGCAATCGGATCATCCCCACTGCCGGTATGCGTACGCGTGAGAGCATAACAATTCCGCGTAAAGGTGGCTGTGACCGACTTGGCCGCGGTCATGGTCAGGTTACAGGTGCCGGTACCAGTACAAGCGCCGCTCCAGCCTGTAAAGGTGGAACCGCTGGCAGCGGCTGCTGTCAAGGTGACGCTGGTGTTGTAGTTGTAGGTTTGGGAACAATCCGATCCGCAACTGATGCCAGCCGGGTTGCTGGTGACCGTGCCGCTGCCATTACCTGCCTTGCTGACTGTCAGGGTGTAGGTTTTCAGGGTGAACGTGGCTGTAACCGACTTGGCCGCGGTCATGGTCACAATACAGGAGCCAGTGCCGGTACAGGCTCCACTCCAGCCCGTGAAGGTGGAGCTGGTGGAAGGGGCTGCCGTCAGGGTGACGCTGGTGTTGTAGTTGTAGGTTTGGGAACAATCCGATCCGCAGCTGATGCCAGCCGGACTGCTGGTGACCGTACCGCTGCCGGTGCCTGCCTTGCTGACTGTCAGGCTATAGGTTTTTAAAATGTAATTGACCGTCACCGTTCTGGCGGCGTTTGGCATGGTGACGGTATTTGTGTTCGAGGTGCTGGCGTTGTTGTTCGTCCCGCTCCAACTGCCCACTTTCCAGCCGGTGGCAGGGCTGGCTGTGACTGTGATGGCCTGGTTGCTCTTGTAATTCCCACTTGTGCAGCCTGTTGAGTTGGCTGGGCTGGCGGTTGGGACGCTGCCGCCACTGCTGGTGTTGCGCGCCCTGGTCAGGAGGTGGCAGGTTCGGTAATCGATCGAATTCTGGTAAATGGACAACAGGACGTTATCCTTGGAACCCGAATGACGGGATTGCCAGGCTGACCAGAACTCGCTCAGGTTGTTGTCATTCTGATGGTAGAGTGTGTCCCAGAGATCAGGGAACAGGTTGGAGGTCTTGTCGGTGCCTTCATTGTTGCCATCCACCAGGTCCCATAAGACGCCTACGATCCGACCCTCAACATCATCCCCTTCATCCCAATCGGTAGTGCCCCAGGTGGGTGTTTCGATATTCTCTGTCGCACCGCTGTAATAACGCAGCACCGGATCGTTCGTTACCAAGACCACCAGACCATTAGCCCAACCCTCCGTCCAGGCACAGTTAACATGGCTTGAACTTTTCAAGTAATGCGGGCTGGGGCAATTGGTGGTGGGGAAGGTGTTGCCGTACACGGTGTACATGATATTGTGCCCAAACTCGTGGATGACCGATTTGCTGGTATCGGGATTATCAACCCCCATGTGGATATTTCCTCCCTGTGTGTAATAGGCACCATTGGGTGTGCTGCTGTTCCATTCCACGGTGGTTGAACCGGTGGTTTCCTGGGGGCTCTGCCCGCTGCCGGTCGTGTTCCAGACATAATAAAAAACATCGATGATGTCCCGTTCGGTCCAGAAGGCTTGTTCTGGAAATCCTCCATCATTCAAGGTCCATGTGCCAATACTGCGCGTGCCATCAGACAAGACGGTTGCGCTGGAGGAAGTAGCACTATAGCTGTTGTCGATATCTGGAGTGGTACCCGAATCAGGGTTGATCACCACCAGTTTATCCGAGTAAGGATCATAGGAGACATAGGTGTACATCCTGGTCTTGACACCCACTGAGCCGGGGTTTGTGAACGGTCCGCAGGAATAGTAACCATTGAAATCTGCCCAGCACCAGGCCAGGTGATTCTCATTATCCCCGCGTAGGATCTCAATTAAAAGGTCTCGAGCAATGGCATGGTTATTGCTCCGGTCGTGGTATTGCCAGGTCCCGGTCACGGTCAGATCACCGGCAGCTGTCATACTATCCGCAACCTGGTCTCCATTTTTTATATCAAGGTTTGGGAAAGTCCCCTGCGGCTCCTGTGGAGTTTCCGGTTGGTTCGCGCCAGCTGCTGCACCCCCCGGGATGAGAATCCCATCCCCGGGTATTTCCAGTTGAGTATTGGTATCAGCCTGCCAGGGTATTGCGGCAAAAGCCGGCAGGCTCTCGAATTGACCGATGTTCAGAAAGAGGGCAGCCAGGCTTCCCCAGGCGTTGGTGGCATCGATCGGACGGTAGGCGCGGCAGCGCAAGGTGGTGTTCCCCTCAGCGGTGAACTTGACCCTGGCAGAGAAGGTAACCTCTTCTCCTGCGATTAAATCTCCCTGCCAGTGGGTGACCCCGTCCAATACCTGTGCCCCTTGCGGCAGCTCCAGGCTGACCTGTGTTCCAGGAGAGTCATAGATGCTTTCCACTGTGCAGCTCAGCCTGACCACCTGCCCCAGCAGAGGCAGCTCGCTCAATTTCAGGGTGGTTAGGATTGGTGACTCATCTTCGCTTTGAACCGTTTTGCTGATGATCTCAGCACCAAAAACAGGAGGGCTCGATGTGGCTGTGGATACCACCAATAGCAGGATCAGGGTTGGAATCACCTGTATTATTGATCTCGTTTTCAATCCTTGTAAAATATTCATCGAAACCTCCTGGCGATATCAGAAAACTTCAACTTTTTTCACAGACACAAATCTTAAATTATTCCTTTAAGTTGTATCATCTCAATACTTCGGGGGAAAGTGCCCCATTTTTTTGAGATGTACCTTTAAGTTCATATAATGTCAGGTTCTGTACCGATCCTTAAGGATCGGGGCTGGGGGTGGCACCTGCGGGGATGAGCTGACCGTCCCCGGGAGTTTCCAGTTCGGTATTGGTATCTGCCTGCCCGGGTAATGGTTCCAATTCCTGCTTGCTTTCGAATTGACCGATGTTCAAAAATAATGCTGTCAGGCTGCCCCAGGCGTTGGTGGCATCTATCGGGCGGTAGGCGCGACAGCGCAGGGTGGTGTTGCCCTCCTTGTTGAACCTGACCCGGGCGGAGAAGGTGATCTCTGCCCCCGCAATTAGATCGCCCTGCCATTGGGTGTCCCCATCCAATACTTCCACCCCTTCCGGCAGCTCCAGCCTGACCAGTGTTCCCGGGGCATCATAGATGCTTTCCACTTCGCAACTGAGCCTGACAATCTGTCCCAGCAAGGGCAACTCGCTCAGTTTCAGCCTGGTCTGGAGGGGTGAAGATTCTTCACCCTGGGCAGGGAGGCTGGTGATCTCAGCTGCAGGATCCGATTGAACCGGGTTGCAAGCAGGCATGATCGCCAGCATGAACAAAGCTGAAAGAACCCGGATAATTGCATTGCTCTTGTTTGCCATTGAAATTATCATTGTGGATCCTATTTACGACAATGATCTGTTCCCCCGCGTGGCTGCCAAGGGTTTTCTCATTGTATTAAAAAGCAAATTAAATTATATAACTAATTTCCTGAGATTTCAATAGCTTGTTCTGGTATTCACAAAAGTCTGCTTTGCACTTCGGTTCGATCGGGCAGGTTATAAGCAAAATTGCATAACCTTGCTTCCGTCAGGAAGGAATTAATAATATACCTTCTGCGATTAGTAACATTGGAACAACTTACCCGATATCCAATAATATTGGTTCTTCTACAGACACATACGGTGGACTTCCCGGGTTGACGTCAGGTTTTCCACGAAAATCGCGCCATCCTTTAATCCCAATCTGAATGTTATGATAAGGAACCAGATAAGACCTGAGAGTTACTTCCCAACCCACCTCACTTGCCAACCAGAGGATTTTGGAATACCATACTGACCAATCTCTATGAATACCAATTTTGACTTGACCCATAACATCATCATCGTCGGTGCCGGACCGGCGGGACTGTCCACAGCCCTGCACCTGGCAAAGCTGGCACCGCACCTGATCGGGCATATTCTGATACTCGAAAAAGACCGGCACCCGCGCCCCAAGCTGTGTGCCGGGGGACTGACGGTGGATGCCGAGATCCTCCTGGAAGGCTTGGGGCTGGATGTCAATGAGGTGGCGTGTGCCTGGGCAGAAAGCGTACTCCTGCAATTTGAAGGGCGGGGATTGGAACTTCGTCCTCCCAAACGCCCGGCTTTGCGTGTCATCAGGCGGGATGAGTTCGATCATTGGCTGGCACAAAAAACCCGTCTGCAAGGTATAGAAATCAGAGAAAATATCCGCGTTCGTGCAGTCCGACCTGGGAATGGCATGGTAACGGTCAAGACTGAGGCAGGTGACTTCCAGGCGCGGGTGGTGGTGGGTGCAGATGGATCGAATGGCATGGTGCGCAATTGCGTCCTGCCGGATAGCCCTTTGCGCAGCGCCCGGCTGCTCGAGGTGCTCTCCACACCTATCCCATCCTCCAGCCACCGAACCAATTCTGCTTATTTCGATTTCTTCTGCGTCCCGAATGGGATTGCCGGCTATACCTGGGATTTTCCGACCCAATTAAACGGTGCGCCGATGCGCTGCTGGGGTATCTTTGATAACAATCTGCTGGCAGGCAGACAACGCCCGGCACTTAAGTCTCAACTGGATGAAGAAATGCAGCGCAATGGGTACAACCTGGCAGACTGTGAGCTAAGAGGACATCCGATCCGCTGGTTCAACCCGTTTGCTAAATTTTCGGTTCCAGGCGTCCTGCTGGCGGGGGACGCAGCCGGGAGTGACCCGCTCTTTGGAGAGGGCATCAGCCTGGCACTGGGTTACGGTAAACTTGCCGCGCATACCATTAAATCTGCCTTTGAAAGCAATAATCTTGGTTTCCAGAGTTATGGCAGGCGCATATTTTGCTCCTCCCTGGGGCAGACCCTTATCCTGCGCCTTCTAATTTCTAATATTCTTTATACCTTTCGCTGGCGCTGGTTCCAGCGCCTGGTGTGGCATATGCTGAACCCGCTTGTAAAACTTGCCGGTTGGCTGCTGGTGATCAACTGGGGGAAAAGGTTGAAATAAATCTTAACTACGTGAGCACTCAAGCCCATGTCCATGTATAATAATATAAGAGGTATTAATGAAATTTGATCATCTCCGTAAATTAGCTCCAAAGTTATTTATTATTGCCCAGAAATATGGGATCACCAAGATCTATGTTTTCGGCTCTGTCGCACGCGGGGATTCAAGACCTCAAAGTGATGTTGATTTTCTTGTAGAAATGGAGGCAGGGGTTTCCCTGTTCGGTGTGGCGGGTTTTGGGTATGAGACCGAAAAACTATTGGGGGTATCGGTGGATGTTGTGCCTTTATCGGTTCTCCCGCAAGTCCGAGACCGTGAATTTGTTATGAGTATTCAAAAAGAAGCAGTTTCCCTATGAAAGAAACAACCAGGCTTATTCAAGATATGTTGCATGCTATCACAAACATTGAATCTTATTCTGTTCCATCCTATGACACCTTTCTTGAAGACCACAAAGCCCAAGATGCAATCATGTTCAATCTCGTTATCATGGGTGAAGCAGCACATAAAATATCTGACGAATTTCAAGAAAAACACCCTGAAATCCCATGGGCATCCATCATCGGGACAAGAAATGTGATCGTCCATGGCTATGATCAGGTCAAATTACAAATCGTGTGGGATATCATTCAAAAAAATTTAAACCTCTTGAAGATAAGCTTGATGGAACTGCTTGGATGATTGTTGCAAGGAATCCACTGAGCCGGAGATACCGGATAACGCCTTGCTGAAGATAATCGCAAGTTGTAGGTTTCCTTTATTCAGTTTACCCACTCTCCCTATTTTCGGGATGGTGCATAAAAACCAGCCCATCCACAACTTATCCTCGCACACGCCGGATAAAACCCGGGGTGTTCAGTTCGCGCTCAAGCAGATAGGTAAAATAAGCCTGCATGAGCGCTTCCAATTCTTTTTGAACATCAGGATCCGGCCTGGCACGCGCAGCCAACTGATAGGTGCTGCGCTGCAAGTGGCGAAAATATTTAAGCGCTTCTTCCGAGATACTCCAAACCCCCAGCAAGCCCGCACCACACTTGGGGCAGAGCACGCCTCCTTGAGATGGGGAAAAGTATTGATCTTGCGGTTGGATCTCAGCCTGGCAGTTACTGCATTTAAATAGTTGAGGACGAAAACCAAGCGAATCGAGCAAGCGCACTTCATAATAGCGCACCCCCAACCAGGGATCCGGGTTCAGGGCAATCCGACTGAGGGTATCGGTCAGCAAACGGAAGATGACCGGATTCTCGCCTTCATCTTCGTAGGAGAACCTGTCAATCAGCTCGGCTGCATAAGCCGCATATCCGGTGCGCAGCAGATCATCACGAACAGGCTGAAAAGCTTCGATCGTTTCCGCATCTGTAACGATATATGGACCATGTGCTGTTGCAAGCTGAAGACTGACCTGCATAAAAGGCTCAACATGCCCGGCTTTTCGTGAGCGCATCTTGCGCGCCCCCTTTGCCACTGCTCGAATTTTACCCTTCTGGCGAGTATAGAGCACCAGAAGACGGTCCGCTTCTCCCATATTTGAATGCCTTAAGACGACGGCCTCCACGCGGAAAGAGCGCTGTTCTTTCATGATTTGAATTTGTTGATACGGGGAATTAACCGGAAGCTTTCAGGTCATCCGATCTGAAGGCACCTGGCAATAACTCACCCACACTGGTTTCCTTCACCAATCTGCCACGTCCATCGGCGATCAATACCACCGTATTGAGACCAAATTCGGACAGTACCTGGCGGCAGCTACCGCAGGGGTTGCCACCGTTGGGGGTGGCAACAGCGATGACTTCAAATTTTGTTTCGCCATCTGAAACGGCTTTAAAGACCGCCACCCGTTCCGCACAAATACTGGTTGGATAGGCTGCATTTTCTATGTTCACCCCGGTGTAAATGCGTCCGCTGGCGGTGCGTAAAGCCGCGCCGACCTGATACTTTGAATAGGGTGCGTATGCGCGCCGGCGGGCTTCATTTGCCAGATCGATCAAAGCCTGGCGTTCTTCCTCAGTTATGTTTATCATTGCCTGGAGTCTCCTGTGAAGGTATAACCCGGCTCACGCGCACACGGCGGATACGGCGACCGCTAACCAGATCGATCGTAAACGAAAGACCACCCGCCACAATCCCCTCACCACCTTGCGGAACGCGTCCCATCTGGTCATATAAATACCCGGCCAGTGTTTCAGCTTCATCTTTAGGTAATTGAGAATTCATCACTTCATTGAAATCGTCCAGACCTATCCGACCCTGGAAGAGATATTCCTTATCGTCCAATTCTTGAAAAAGTTCCTCTTCGTTGGCATTATCAAATTCGTCAAGGATCTCGCCAACGATCTCTTCCACGATATCCTCCAATGTTACCAATCCGGCAACGCCTCCGTATTCGTCAACAACAATGCCCATATGAATGCGCTGGGATTGCATCTCAGCCAGAAGCTCGTCCACTTTTTTTGTTTCGGGCACAAAATAAGCTGGTCGCAAGAGATCATTCAACGATTCCAAGGCACCATCCTGCTTTTGTGATACCCCGAGGAGATCTTTGGCATAAAGTAAACCGATCACATTATCTATTGTGTCTTCATAGACGGGCAGACGTGAATGCCCCGAAGACAGGAAAGCCTGGATGGCTTCTGCCTGAGTGGTATTAACATCCAAAGGCAGGATATCAATACGCGGAACCATGATCTCACGTGTCAGCGTTTCTCCAAATTGGAAAATGGAGTAGATCATCTGCCTTTCTTCCCGCTCGAGGCTGCCAGCTTCTTCATCTGATTCAACCCAGGTTTTCAGCTCATCCTCGGTAAACTGGGCAAAGTTTTGATGCCCATCCTCTGGTTTCAACAACAGCTGGGGTAAAAATGTGAGAGGCGTAAACAGGAACAAGACAATCCTTCCGAAATTTACCATTCGTAAAGACCACTCATCCGGATCGCGACTGACCCAATTTTCGAGGCTGAATTCGATTATCAGCATCAGCATGCTTAATACCAATAGGCTGGAGATTTCTATGATGACAAGCGAACTTGCACTTCCAAGGTGAAGATCCTGTATCCACTGATATATCATGACCGCCAGCAAAAAGCGGATCAGGGTCTGGCCCAAACGCAGATTGGCACGCATGCGTGGATTTTCGATCAACATCAGCACACGATGCACTTTTTCCGGATGAGTATCCGGTCTATTCATCAAACGCAGTGGACGGGCATTATATAAACTGACGCGTGTTGCTGCAATTGCCAGGTCGAGAGTTAATAGCAATAAAAACATGGGATAGCCCCATTCATTCATCTTTCTTCTTCTCCAATCTTTTAATAGCCCTGGCTGGCATACCCACCACCAGGGTGTCATCCGGTACATCCTTTGTCACAACTGAACCTGCACCTGTACGTGACCTTTTGCCGATTTTTACGGGTGCGATCAGCATGGTATCACTACCAATGAAAACCTCTTCTTCAATTTCGGTCTGGTGTTTGTTTTTACCATCAAAATTACAGGTGATCGTCCCAGCCCCGATGTTGACGTTTGAAGCGATGCTGGCATTTCCAATATAAGAAAAATGCCCCATTTTGGTACCCTCTCCCAGAGTGGAATCCTTGATCTCTCCAAAATTCCCTACGTGCACCCCTTGACAGAGGTGGGCGCCTTTTCGCAAGCGCGCAAATGGACCCACATCAACATTATCTTCCAGAAGCGCCCCATCCAGAACCGAAGACAGCACCTTGCAACTGTTCCCAATTTGAGAGGACCGGATAATTGAATTCGGACCGATCACACAGTCCTTACCGATCTGTGTACCCGAATGAAGAAAGGTGTTGGGCAAGATAAGCGTATCCATTCCGAGGCTTACACCGGCTTCAATATAGGTTCTGTCTGGATCGAGCATGGTCACCCCAGCCAGCATATGCATGCGGTTAATGCGCCTGCGCATGGCAACTTCTGCATCCGCCAATTGTACCCGTGTATTGACACCAATGGTTTCGTCCATGTCTTCCAAGACCAGTGGAAGCACCTGCAAACCTGCCTGAACAGCAGCTTCAACTGTATCTGTCAAATAATATTCACCTTTAGGTGATAGTTTTATCTGCTGGAGGGTGTGCCATAACCAGTCAGCAGAAAAACAATAGGCACCAACATTCAACTCTTTGATCTTCAATTGCTGTGGGGTTGCGACTGCTTCTTCAACAATAGCCTGGACACTGCCATCCGGTTTTCGAAGGATGCGCCCAAAACCACGTGGATCATCTGAAAAAACCGTCAACAAACTGAGCGGACCGGGGTTGTCCTGCTGGGTTTCAACCAGTTTGCTGAGGGTCTCCGCGCGGAGCAAAGGCATATCGGCATAAGTTACCAGGATGAGATCGGTTTTCCCAGCCAGCAGACTTTCTGCCTGCTGGACAGCATGACCGGTCCCAAGTTGCGGTTCCTGTACAACGCACTCAGCGAGGTCTGCGATGGTTTTTTGGACAGAATCTGACCCGTGCCCGACGATAACCACTGGTTTTTCAGAACACACCTGGTTGACTGCCTGCAAAGCATGCAAGATCATGGCTTGCCCGGCAACAGGATGCAGGACTTTAGGCAGGGCTGACTTCATACGCACACCCTGTCCGGCGGCCAACAAAACTGCGGTTATTTTCATAACTATCTCCCAAAAAAGGCAATCGTGGCGTTCACCTGAGCGCAGGAGTATGCGGAGGATAAGGTGTTTTTCCTGCAACCACCACAGCGTGTAACTTTCCCTGGAGCATGCGAATCACCGATCGTGGACAAAAAAACCTTGCGAGCCGGCGGGGCAACGCAAGGTTAACAGTAAATCAAGTGCTTTGAAACAGGCTGGGGCGCCTGGATTCGAACCAAGATCCACGGCTTCAAAGGCCGGTGTGCTGCCATTGCACCACGCCCCAATGCGGAGCGTATTGTAACATAAGCCGAATGGATGGGCAATGTCTAACCCTGACCATCCTCTGGCGTCAGACCCAACTTTCGGGCTTGATCATAGGATAAACCATCCGCGTGAAGAGGTGCTGCCGGTTGCCCGTCGGCTGTATCGCTCCAAAACGCGTCCAATTCATCTGTTTTAATTTTACTCTTGGATTTAACCAATAGAGGCGTCAGGTCTTGCCCTGAATTTTCAGATTCCAATTCAACATCGATCCCGGCGATTGGATCTTTGATGTAAGGGATGATCGGACCGTCCAACTCGACCAATGAGGCTTCTATCGCTTGCAGCGCAGCGGTGAAATGACCGATATTTTTAAGGATCACTTTTTCCTCAGCCAATTTACTTCCAGCCACCAGGATGGCATGTGTGGAATCCAAAGGTGCGAATATCAGGTCGATACTATCTCCATGAAATATATGCCAACTTGAGCTGCCCTGATGTCCGATGACCCGGATTATTTTTTGACCTGCATTGTAAATCGCCATCAAGGATGCCACCAGCGAAACTTCCTGATTTTTTTCTGGAAACTCACCGGCGCAGGCTAAAATCCGCCCGCGATCATTGAGCAGAAGCACTGCCTGTGCCTTCATTTTTTGGCGTAATTCTGAAAACTGGTATGCTAGCCCCTGGCGTTCATGTTGCCCATCATCTTTGAGGATCGGTTCCAGCGGCAATAAGGTCTCAACCAAACCTAATAATCGTTCGACGGAGTCCAGAAAATCAGCGATGGGTATAGGCTTGATAAAGAACGCATCTGCACCAGCCTGGGCTACTTCCTTGCGCACATTTGGATCCGACATGCCTGTCATCAGGATCACTTTGGTTGATGGATGCCGGGTACGGATCTTTTTCATCAGCTGGAGACCGGAAATTCCCGACAAACGGTAATCAGCCACCAGCAGATCGACCTTGTGGTGAGTGGCTTCCAGCATGGCTTCTTCCCCCGAAGGCATTTCCACTATTTCAAGATCCTGCTTGAGAGTTCCCAACGCTGATTTCAGCAGACGACTGACTTCGGACTGGTCATCAACGATCATGATTCTTTGGGTAGCCATAATGGATAAATTCTATCACAAGTCCCGGATTTTTCTACAGAACCAGACCTACCTTTTTCCCTGAACCTTCACTGCAGCTTTATGGATCTCAGCCATAATTCGGAGAAGATGAGTGTATTCGCAGGAGGTTGTGCAGACCTACGAATAGACCAGTTTTTTTATAGAAGGTAAGAAATTAAATAAAATACGGTTTGGCAAGAGCCAAACCGTATTTTAATGTTTATTTTTAAAAAAAAGCTATTTTCTTCCGCCCCTAAAATCCATCGCGAACCCAATTATTCCAACGATCATCCCCAGCAAGGAGAGTGTGTAGGAAAGGAAATTCAGAAAGAAAGTTGATTCGAGCATCTTTATCACCATGAAGAACGGAAAAATCACTCCCAACAACATCATGATGAAACCAATAAAAATCGTTAATTTTGGTCTTATACCCAGCAGGTTCAACATTGGATCACTCCTTAAACAACCAGCACGAAACGAAATGATTGGCTTCCGGTTCGTATTCCGGTGGTTCTTCCACTTCACATAAACCGGCAATCGCCTTGCCACAGCGCGGATGGAAACGGCATCCTGGTGGAGGGACGATCAAGCTGGGCGGTTCACCCGGAGGAACCTCTTTAAAGGATAGTGCATTGGCATGGTCTGGATCGGAAGTTCCCATCAGCAGGGCATGCGTATAAGGATGGAGGGGATTGGTCAACAAAGCATCCACCCCGGCTTTTTCTGCAATGCGACCTGCATACATTACGAAGATGCGGGAAGAGAAGTAGCTAACAGTGGCGAGATCATGGGTGATATAGATCACCGAAAGGTCATGTTTTTCCTGTAATCCCTGAAACAGCTTAAGGATCTCAACGCGCACGGAGGCATCCAGCATGGATACGGGTTCATCTGCCACGAGCAATTTGGGTTCGAGGATCATAGCACGTGCAATAACCACACGCTGCTGCTGCCCACCGCTGAGCATGTGAGGGTATTTATCCCAATAGTCTTCAACCGGGAACAGCTTGACCTCTTCCATTACACTGCGGACACGCCGCTCACGTTCATCCTTGCTCTTTACCCCCCCAATGACCAGGGGTTCTTCAAGGATCTTCTTGATATTCATGAAGGGAGCCAGGGCTCCGTAGGGGTCCTGCTGAACATAGCCGACCTGTGAGCGATACCACTGCATTTCTTGGGTGTCCAACTCGCTGAGTTTTTTTCCATCAAAGACGATCTCGCCTTTGGTGGGTAAGTGAAGAGCCAGGATGGTTTTCATCAGGCTGGACTTGCCACAACCGCTTTCACCTACTATGGCAATGGTTTCACCATGACCCAGATCAAATGAAACTCCGTCGACGGCATGAACATAACCGGCATGACCAAACCCAAATTTTCTCAGTTCAAACCAGACCCTTAATTCCTGAACGGAAAGCAAGGTATCTGAATGATCTTGTTGTTCTTTTTCAACACTTATTTCTCTAGTTTCGACCGACATGGCATGCTCCTGTGATCACGTATACAACCAGCACTTGACTTTGTGACCTTCAACCTCGACCGTAGGCGGATCTTGCTCACATTTTTCAAAGCGGAATTTACAACGATCCGCAAACCGGCACCTGGGTGGCAGGTTGATCAGACTGGGAGGCTGACCTTCAATAAATTCCAAGACCTTTTTGCCCTTCAAAGTCGGTACGCTGGCCATCAAAGCCTGGGAATATGGATGCAGGGGTTTGGAGAAGAAACGTTCAGCATCTGAATATTCCACGATCTGTCCGGCATACATGACGGCTACATCATCCGCCAACTCGCTGGAAGTGGCAATGTCATGCGTGATCAAAATATAACTGGTGCCCAATTCCTTCTTGGTGCGTTTGAGAACATTAAAGATATTGGCCTGGGTCAATACATCCAGGGCTGAGGTAGGCTCATCCAAAATGATCAGGTTAGGCGATGTGACCAGTGCCATCGCAATGGCAACTCGCTGGCGCATGCCACCGCTCAATTCAAAAGCATAACGGTTGATAAAGCCTTCCGGTACACCGACATGCTGGAACATACTTTTAGCCTGAACTAGCGCTTTATCTTTTGAGACACCCAGGTGGATCATGGCTGGCTCAGCCACCTGATCACCCACCTTGAGGACCGGGTTGAGTGCATTCATGGCAGCCTGGGGAACCATCGACATACCCACCCAGCGAACATTGAGACGATATTCCTCGTCGTCCAGTGCCATGGTATCCGAACCTTCCAACATGACCTTGCCACTGTATTTGGATACATTGCGTGGAAGCAGCCGTAAAATAGCCTTTGCAAGGGAGCTTTTTCCGCAGCCGGATTCGCCAAGAATGACTACGGCGCGGTTGTAATCCAGGTTAAAATCGACATTATCCACAGCCTGGACATCACCACCATGGGTGTTGAAATATAATATCAAGTTTTCAATACGGAGAAGTTTTTCGTTTTCTTTCATGGGGTTATACATCCCTCAATCTTGGATTGAAGATCCGATCCAACGCGAACCCAAGCATTGCAAAGCCAAAACCTGTGATCATTAACAAGATGGCAGGCTCAAGAATCCAGTAATAGCGCGCTTGATACAATGCGCCATCATAGAAGGCATCATAGAATATTTTTCCCCAAGTGGGCAGGATCGGGTCACCCAGACCCAGGAGAGCCAGTGAGGCTTCAAGAAATACGAAGGATGGGACCGAAGAAACCAGGGCTGGGATCAACAATGGGATCATACGAGGGATCAGATAGGTAAAGATGATACGCCCACTGGAGGCACCATAAGCCCGGGCTGCTTCTATGTAACTGGATTCTTTGGATTGCATGAAAATGGAGCGGTATGTTTTGATCGAACCTGAGAAGATACTAAGGAGAATGGTAACTCCCAACATCACCCATAAACTGCGTGAGTAAAATGTACCCACCATGATCAGGATAGCCAGGAAGGGTAGAACCAGGTTTATTTCTGTAATGCGCTGGATCAATTCATCGAACCAGCCCCCATACCAGGAACCTGTAGCAGCGATGATCATTGTCAGAATGGAGGTGCCCAAGGCAGCCAAAAGCCCGAATGCCAGGGCGATGGGTGTGCCATACAACAAGGGTAAGAGAAGATCGCGACGGAATTTATCCGTCCCGGCTGCGCCATAAAGTTCGCCATGCAGGACAAATTCAGCATCAATAGTGGCAGCTTTTTCAAAACTTGTACCGGTGATCACCAGTTGATACTCACCTTTAAGTATGGCGTGGGTGGAGGAATTGGGATCTTCAAAGACAGCCTGCATAACATCAGCTGATTCTACTTTAAGCCTTTTTTGTAGCTTTGGATCCTGGGTGAAGCGGTAGGTCAGTTTATTGCTTACTGCCATGTCGGCGATCCGGATGGTTCTCCCGTCGGGAGTGTTCCAGGTGATGGATACAAATGAATACTTCTCAATAATATCTGATTTGAAATAGATCATCAACTCTTGAGGGGCACTATCAAACTCATAATCAAAGGCGTAGGTCATATCAATCGTGGATATCTCCGGATCCGTGCTGGGTATGGTGATCTTTGGGAGACTGCCATCTTTTGTATTAACCGAAAACGAAACCGGTCTCTTCTTGTCTGAGAATGCATTAAACCAGGATGGAGGGGCGTATTTCGGATTTTGATACCAGACATCCTCACCACCGCGCCAGAGACGGACTGCCTCACTGTATGGAATTGTAGTTAGGGCATAAACAGAAACCGCCAACAGGAAGAGGATAATGGACATCCCCAGGATGGCAGACGGATAACGAGTAAGCTCGCTGAAGAATTTTTTAAGCGCGGTCATTTTGAACCTCCACCACCAGAACTGACCTTGACGCGTGGATCAACCAGCGCATAAACAAAATCCAGCAGAAAGACCGTAATTGCAAGCAAATAGGCATAAATGATGGTTGAGCCTACAATGACCGGAGTATCATAAAAACCTATCGCCCGGAAAAGGGTTATGCCAAGACCAGGCCAAAGGAAAACCGTTTCCGTGATCGTTAAACCAGTCCACAAAGTGATCACCAATAGAGCGAAATTTGTGATAATGGTTGGCAGGGTGGGTCGCAGAATATAGCGGCGCTCGACATCGCGTGCAGTCAACCCTTTGGCTTTAGCCATTTCCACATAATCTTCACTGGAATAGATCAGGAAAAAAGTGCGCCAGTTATAAATACTGAGAAACATTGAACTGATAATAACAGCACTGGCTGGCAGGATGAGATGTTTGAGCACACTCAATCCATAGTCCAGCGGGTTGTCCGGGGAGGGTGAATCAACCAGTCCTCCAAAGGGTAATATCTTGAATATGGCTGCAAAAATAAGAATTAAGAAAATGCCATAGAACCAGGGGGGCGCAGCCGAGGTGGGAGAAAAGGTGATGATGACCTTGTCCCAAAAACTGCCATATTTTCTTGACAGGGAAAGGGCAATATAAACACTTCCGAAGAATAATATCAGGTAAGAAGTGCCTGTTAGAAGGAGTGTAGCCGGAAGGCGTTCGAGCAGGATCAGGCGTACTTCCTTGGAACCCTGGTCACTTTTCATATAAATAGCACGACCCAGGTTCAAAGTAAGTGCATTCTTCAGATATCCAACCGAACGGACCACAAAAGGCTTGTTTAAACCGCGGCGATCGATCTCGGTTTCGATCTTTGTTTGAATGAGGTCTGCTTTGGCCTCAGTGGTCAGGTTGCGGAAGACTGGATTTGCAATAATCGCCTGTGTGATGGTGTCGCGGATCTCATTGCGCATGATGGTGTCGACATAGCCACCCATGTTGGCGATCAGAATGGTCAGGTAAACGCCAATGATAACCGTGAACATCATCGAAACGAGTCTGAGCAAGGAATACCTTGCCACGCGTAAAACAGCGCTATTTGAGCTTTTTTTCCCACCGGGGACGGGTTCAGAGTCTGATGAGCCTAATGTTTCAGAAGTCATATCATTCTCACTGTTAATTAATAATGGAGGGGCAAGGTTTTACCCTTGCCCCTCTTTTTCAAACTAATCTAAAAGCTTACGGAACCACCACGTAGTCAATCCTTGTAAAGGCAGGAATGGCAACGGGGATAAGAACCGCGGCTGCTTCGATACTGCCGGTGCCAGCAACAAGTGTGGCAGCAATATCAGCAGGAATGGTGAGAGTGAAGACACCAGCGTCAGCCGAAGCCACGCCAGCACCTACGTAAACAGTCTCGCCCTTGTCGTTGTAGAGTAAGAATTTGACTTCTTTGACATCGGCGGTCGGGTAGGCTTCTCCAGTGTTTCTATTGGTGACGGCAACAGTAAAGACAGTCTCTTCACCAATCTTAACCTGAGCAGGACCATCGAGTGCGGCTTCGCCCATGGGGGCTACACCAAACTTGGACCAGCGGTCTGCCAGATCGGGGAAATCCGGGTTGTTCTTGACGACAGCGGTGAAACCGTTGAGGTCGACAGAATCCAGATAATAAGGACCGGTTCCAACCCAGAAATGACCACGGGCAGCATACCAGGCTTTGAGACCAGCATAACGGGCAGCGGCTTCATCAGCTGTAAGATAAGCACCCAAAGTGGGTTCGTACGGGATGGTGCTTTCAGCAATTGCCAGATCCAATTTCGCAGTCAGGATCTCAAGGCTGGGTCCACCAATGAAGCTCATCCATTCGATTTCATTGGCATCAGCTTTACCGGTACCCCAAGCGAGTTCGCCAGCGGCATCAGCCATGTTACCAATCGCAAGTGTTTGCCAGGCATTTTCGCCATAGCCAAGATTCGGCCACCAACCGGAAACATCCAGCTCTGCGTCAGCAAAGTAGTTGTCATCCCAGGTAGCAATGGTCAGAGGATCGGTGGAGAGGATCTGGACACCTTTGAAGTGAGTCAGGAAGGCTTCGAAGTTACCAACAGTATCTTCGTCATAGATGGCAGAGGCTTCTTTACTGCGATCGAAGGTCATGATCATGGTCATGACGAAGTCTGCGGCGGAAATATAACTACCATCGTGCCACTTGACAGTTGTGTACAGGTCGGCAGGATAGTAAACGACGGATTTTGTCTTGGCGGTCAGCCCATCGGGGAATTTCTCGCCAGCGGTGATGAACATCTGGGTTTCAGCATCCCAGTCAACCCAGGCGTCTGCGGGGACGGTGATGGTGTCTTCAAAGGTCAGGTTGACCCAATCGAGATTGGTTGCAACGGGTAAACCAGACTGAATAACAACATCGGCGCCTGTGGCACGCAGCGGCCAAGCCAGACCGGTGTAAGGATCGGGCATGAAGGCACGGCTATTGGTACCATTCTGGATCCATGCGTTTCCGACCCAGTTGGCGCCGTCAACAGGATTCCAGGGATCAGCAAAGAAGGTATCGGTGGAGCCATTCTTAACCTGGCCACCCTCAACACCTGAATAGCGCAGGTTATAGGGACCCATGAAAGTGGTCTCAACACCGGCACCAACATCTGCACTGACTTCGAGGTCACAGTTGTAAGGCACGTAGTTTTGCAGATCGACGATCCAGGTCTGGAGAGAATCCTGCAAGGCAAGCGGCATGGCTTCGATCATCAGATCTTTGCGTTCCTGAAGGGTCAGGAAGTTGCCGTTAGCCAGGTCGTCACCAACCTGCTGGAACGTGGGATCCACAGCGTTGTCCAGGAACAGGGGGATGCCCTGGGCACTGCTGGGCAGGTACATTTCCTGGAAGATGCTCTTCTCATCACGGTTCAAGCCACTGGAACCCCAGCCGGCTGTGTATAAATGCCACGTGCCAGCTTTAGGATCATCACCGATCCACAAGGGAGCGAGCTCGGAGGATTTCTTTTCCAAGCGTTCGACGGTGAAGCCGACTGCTTCCATCTGGTTGGCGAAGTAGTTACCCATAAGGATGCGGGTACCGTCGCCATCGTTACGGATCAGGAAGATGAGGTTGACAGGGGCATCATTGAAAACGAACTTGCCATCTGCACCGACTGTGGCGCCCATGGCTTCCATTTCCGCAACAATGATCTCCTTGCCTTTATCAAAGTTGTAAGCATAATAAGCTTCCAAACCGCGGGCAACTTCGATAACGTTGGTGTAATCCACCAGTTGAGTGGTCAGCGGGAAGAATTTGGGCAGAACGCCGCCGGCATAGAACTCCTGGTTGATATAATCGCGGTCGATGAGCCAGTTGGTGGCTTCGCGGATCTTGCGATTCGAGAAGGGGTTCAACACGGTTGTGTCAGTGAAGACAGCCGGGTTGTACATCATGTCGTAGTAAGTACCATACGACTGTGTATAGCACAAACCAGCAGCCTGAATATCGGCGAGCTTGTCCGAGGCCAGACCATAGCTGAACAGGTCAATTGCGCCAGCGCCGATCTGGGTAATGGCGGATTGGGCATCGACAACTGAATAGTCGATCTCATCCAGCCAGCCACCGTGACGGGTTGTCGGGGGGACTGGGGGTTCGGTTGGGGCAGCGGTCGGGGCAGCGGTCGGGGCATCAGTTGGGACAACTGGTGGTTCTGTCGCTGTGGGGGTGGTGGCTGGTGCACAGGCTGACAGCACCATGCTGGCAACCAAAATGACACCAACGACCAATAATAAGCGTTTACTTAACATTTCTTACTCCTCCAAATAGATGTTACAGGTTAGGGTTAAATACAAATAACAAAGAACAAGAGATTCTCTTTTTTATCTAAGAACCACCTCCTTTATCATAAGCTTCTTCTGAAAAACTATCCGAAAGATAATCAAATTTTAAAGCAGTTCCTTGGATCGGATAGGCTCTAAATTTGGCTCCTGGCAACGAGCCCATTCTGCCAAGATGGCTATTATTTAGATTAACACAAGAACTAAAAATCGTCAATAGCCTGTATCTTATTTTATCACAATCTTTTGATTTCAAGAAGAAATATGTTGACTGAACAGGGTGGGATAAAAACCGGTAAATGAGTCCTGCTCTACCAGGGACCAGGTTCTCTCCAAGCCGTCAACAAGAAACAACCTGCGCCTGCGTTGACATCCATTATCCCTGACGGTACAATGAAGTCTGTTGACATCCCATGAAATTTCACAATAGGAGAGCAGCCTTGATAAAAGAATTTAAAGAATTCATGATGCGTGGCAACGTGATCGACCTGGCGGTGGGTGTCATTATTGGCGGGGCATTTGGAAAAATTATCAGTTCGCTGGTCAACGACATTATCATGCCCCCCATCGGCATGTTGCTCAATGGCGTTAATTTTTCCGACCTGTTTTTAGCATTGGATGGAATGGCTTACCCTTCCCTGGCAGATGCCCAGGCTGCCGGAGCTCCAACGCTAAACTATGGTCTCTTCATTAATAATATCATTGATTTTGTACTGATAGCCTTTGTGATCTTCCTGATGATCCGCGCCATCAACCGTATCAAAAAACAGCCTGAGCCTGCAACAGGCGAGCCACCCAGCAAAGACTGCCCATTCTGTTTTTCAAGCATCCCCGTTCAAGCGACCCGCTGCCCACATTGCACCTCGCAGCTCAGTTGAAGGCTGCAATCGAAAAAATCAAGACCAGAGATAATTGGGGTGCCATTCCAAAACCTTATAACCTGTTAATAAACTTATGGATCTTCTGGATCAACTTAACGAACAACAACGCCACGCAGTGACTACCGGAATTGGACCTGTGCTTATACTAGCCGGTCCCGGCTCCGGAAAGACGCGTGTGCTGACACAACGGATCGCCTACCTGATCCGAAACATGGGAGCACGCCCCCACCAGATCTTGGCGGTAACCTTCACCAATAAAACCGCCCGTTCAATGGGCAGCCGGGTGAGCGAACTGATCGGAGAGAATGCACCTCAACAGGGGTTGTGGCTGGGGACATTCCATGCCATGTGTGCCCGCATCCTGCGCATGGAAGCTGATCATCTTTCGATCAATTCCAATTTCGTGATCTTTGACGAAAACGACCAGCAGCGCGTGGTTAAAGCAGCCATGCGGACCCTGGATATTAATGACAAGCTTTACCGACCCGTCAGTGTCCATGCAGCCATCTCAAACGCCAAGAACGAGCTGATATTTCCGGAAGATTACCCCCTTAATACCTACCGGGACGAAGTGGTTAAGCGCATCTACCAGCACTACCAGGCTGCCCTGCAAAATTCAAATGCGGTCGATTTTGATGATCTGTTGTTGTTGACAGCCCACCTGCTGGCAGAAGTGCCGGAGGTGCGTGAGAAGTATGCCCAGCGCTTTAAATTCATCCTGGTGGACGAGTTCCAGGATACCAACCTGGCGCAATATACCCTGCTAAAACACCTGGCTTCTGTTCACCATAATATCTTCGTGGTAGGTGACCCGGACCAGTCCATCTATCGCTGGCGCGGTGCGGATTACCGCAATGTGCAGCGCTTTGAAAAAGATCACCCCGATACGCAGATCATCCTGCTGGAGCAAAACTATCGCTCCAAACAAGCCATCCTGGATGCAGCCATGGCAGTCATTGATCGTAGTGGACAACGCCGACGCAAACAATTATTCAGCGAACGAGGGCAGGGTGAACGGTTGATCTACTTTGAAGCTGCTGACGATTATGGTGAAGCGTCCTTTGTGGTGGATACCATCCTGCAGTTGGTCGCCAGCAAACAATTTGATGCCAGCGAATGTGCCGTGATGTATCGCACCAATGCCCAGTCCCGGCTTCTGGAAGAAGCTTTCCTGCAAGCGCGCCTGCCTTACCGGCTGGTCGGAGCTCAACGCTTCTATGGGCGGCGGGAAGTCAAAGATATCATCGCTTACCTGCGCCTGGTTTATAATCCAGTTGATGAGATCAGTCTGGAGCGTGTGATCAATCTGCCGACGCGCGGCATTGGCGCAAAAACCATTCAAACCCTGTTCACGGTTGCCCGCACAGCCAATGTTCCGGCTGCCAGGGTCCTGTTTGACCTGACCCAGGCTGACAAGTCTGCCTACTGGTCCGAGTTCAGCCCACGCAGCGCTTCGCAATTATCGGGTTTTGGCAGCATGTTGAACAATTGGATCCGCCTGAGGGAAAGCCATACCATCACTGAACTTTTTGACCGAATCCTGGACGACATTAAATACCAGGATTTCATCAGTGATGACGGCAGCGATGAAGCTCTTGAGCGGTGGGAAAACGTGAAGGAATTGCGCCGGTTGACAACCGAATATGAAGAGCGCAGCCTGGCAGAGTTCCTCGAAAACGTGGCGCTCATCTCGGACCAGGATACCCTGGCAGAGGGTCAGAACATAGCCACTTTGCTGACCCTGCATGCTGCCAAAGGCCTGGAGTTTGGAGCTGTTTTCATTGTCGGGCTGGATGACGGCATCCTGCCTCATACGCGCTCGTTTGACGAACCGGAAGAAATGGACGAAGAGCGGCGTTTGTTCTATGTGGGTATCACGCGCACCAAAGACCGCCTGTACCTGGTGCGCGCCACACACCGCGGCGGTCGCGGTTATTCTGAAGACACCTATCCATCCCGTTTCCTGGACGACATACCAGCTGAAATGCTAAACGGGCAGACACGGGGTGGTTTCAACCAGCGCTCTCGAGCCAGACTGGATATGACCTGGAAGCTGCCCCCTGCGCCAAAACCTGCTATCATTGTTGAACATAAATACCCCATCGGTATACACGTCAACCATCCTACCTGGGGTGAAGGAACCGTCCTGGAAAGCCGTTTACAGGATGACGATGAAATATTGGCGGTTAATTTCAAGGTTTTCGGTCTCAAACGGCTGGGAGCCTCACTGGCGAAATTAACCATTCTGGAAAGGAAATAATACCAAGAAAGGATCACAATGGATTTTAGACTTCTTCCAACAAAACCACAAGAAATCATCAGCCTGACCTGGTCAGACCTGAAACCTTATGCCAGCGAGCTGGAATCCCGCCCGATAAGCTTAAGCAATGTGGACCTATGGCTGCGGGATTGGACAGCCCTGTCTGACCGTGTCTCGGAGATGTACAGCCGCCTGTCCCTGGCAACCACGGTCAACACCGCCGATGAGAAGGCTGACCAGATGTTTAAGAACTTCCTGGATAATGTCTTCCCCGCTGCCATGAGTTCCGGGCAGAAACTCAAAGAGAAACTTTTAGAAAGCGGTTTACAACCGGCAGGGTTCGAGATCCCACTTCGTAACATGCGTGCTGAGGCAGACCTCTTCCGCGCAGAAAACCTGCCGCTGCAAGCTGAACAGCAAAAACTCAACATGGATTATGACAAGATCATCGGCGCTCAAAGCGTGGAATGGGAGGGTCAGGAGCTGACCATCGCACAAAGCAGGCAAAAATTACAGGACCCGGACCGATCCAAACGCGAACGGATCTGGCGCGCCATCCTTGCGAGGCAGATCACTGACCGCCAATCGATCAGTGACCTGTGGGGAAAATATCATAAGAACCGCGCCAGCATGGCTGCCAACGCGGGAAAGAAGAGCTATCGTGAGTACATCTGGCAGGATTACCTGCGCTTCGACTATACACCTCAGGATTGCCGCTCCTTTCATCAGGCTATCGAGCAGGTGGTGGTACCGGCTGCAAACCGTATCTATGAACGTCACCGCAAAAAACTTGGTGTGGATAAACTACGTCCCTGGGATCTTTCGGACGGCTGGTTTGGTCGCCCCGTTGGAGCAGCCGGCGCCACCCCACTTAAACCTTTCCAAAACATGGATGAATTCCAGCAAAAAGCAGCCAGTATGTTTGACCATGTTGACCCACAACTCGGGAAGTATTTCAAGCAGATGCAGGCAGAACAATTATTGGACCTGGATAACCGTAAAAATAAAGCCCCGGGAGCCTACTGCACTTCTCTGAGCGTCATCCGCAAACCATTCGTATTTATGAACGCAGTCGGTCAGCATGAGGATGTTCAGACCCTGCTGCACGAAAGCGGACATGCCTTCCATGTCTTTGAATCCAGCCAGCTACCCTATGCACAGCAAATGAACGTCCCGATGGAGTTTGCCGAAGTGGCTTCGATGGGCATGGAATTGCTGGCTGCGCCTTACCTGTCCCGGGACAATGGTGGCTACTACACCCATCCAGACGCCGCCCGGGCACGGATCGAACATATGGAAGGTATAATTCTTTTCTGGCCATTCATGGCTGTGGTGGATGCTTTTCAGCATTGGGTGTACGAGAATCCCAAATCGGGTGCAAACCCGGACCGTTGTGACGCGCAATGGAAGGAACTATGGGCACGCTTCATCCCGAGTGTGGATTGGAGCGGATTGGATGAAGAACTGAAGACAGGCTGGCAGCGCAAACTGCATATTCACCAGGTTCCTTTCTATTATGTGGAATATGGGATGGCACAATTAGGTGCGACCCAGATCTTTGCGAATGCCATCCAGGATCAATCCAAAGCGGTGGCAAGTTACCGCAAAGCCCTGGCGCTGGGTGGCAAAGTAAGCCTGCCCGAGCTATTCTCCACGGCTGGCGGCAAATTCGCCTTCGATGTAGATACCGTCCAGCAAGCTGTTTCTTTATTGGAAAGTACGATCGATTCGCTTGAAAAATAATAACCTGGCAGGTCATTTGAGGTTATTTTTATACACCTTCTTCTTCACTCAACCAACGGTGGGCAAGCAACCTGAACGGAGTACCCCCAGGTGAAGGTTTGCCTGATGCAACCAGGATCACCCAAACCTGTCCATCAGAGGTTGAGAACTATCAGATATCAAGCAGGGTAGGATCATGGCTCAAACACTTAAAATTGTGATACCAATGGCTGGGATGGGTACGCGCATGCGTCCACACTCCTGGAGCAAGCCCAAACCTTTGATCAGCGTGGCTGGAAAAACATCCCTCGACCACCTTCTGGATAGTCTGGAAAGCCTGCCAAAGTCATTGGAGGTTGAGTATGTTTTCATTCTCAGCCCCAACCTGGGAGAAGAGCAGATCCCGGCTTTCATGCAGGCGTATTACCCGCATCTGAAGGTACATTACGTCACTCAATCGGTCATGCGCGGCCAATCCGACGCCCTGTTCCTGGCGCGTCAGTACCTGCAGGGACCCATGCTGATGATCTACTCGGACACCCTGATCGAAACAGATCTCTCCATCCTGGCAGATGAAACCCTGGATGGGATCGCCTGGGTAAAATCTGTTCCGGATCCCCGACGTTTTGGGGTGGCAGAAGTGGATGAAGACAATTTCATCAAACGACTGGTTGAAAAACCCGACAACTTTGACAACAAACTGGCGTTACCTGGATGTTACTACTTTCGCTCGGGAGAGGAGCTGATCCAAGCCATCCAGGAGCAGTTCCGCCGCGATATTCAACTTAAAGGGGAATACTTCCTGGCAGATGCCATCAACATCCTGCTTGAAGGCAAATCCCGCATGCGTATTCAACCAGTCAGTGTCTGGCTGGATACCGGCACGATCGCAGCCACACTCGAAACCAACCGCTACCTGCTGGAACATGGTCGTGAGAATCCAGCCAACCATCTCGGTGCGGACGTGGAGATCACACGACCGGTATTCATACACCCCAGCGCACGGGTGACAAACTCCAGGATCGGACCGCACGTCTCCATCGGACCGGATTGCATGATCACCGACAGCCAGATCGTGAACAGCATTCTCGAAGAAGGTGTGTCGGTGGAGTCGGTTGCCCTGGATCATTCCATTATCGGGCGCCATGTTTCCATACTTGGGCGGGGTGCAAATGAACCAAGCGTCAGCCTTAATCTGGGTGATAATTGCAGTGTAAATCTATAAAAACATGAACGAACTTGTTGAATGCCACTCAGAATTTGAATATGCCGAGAAACCGGTTGCCCTGACCTGGAAAAACCATCACCTGGAGATCACTGAGATCGTGGAGCAGTGGCGCATACCGGGTGGAAAATGCTTTCGTGTCCGCACAGCTGACAGCCAGATTTTTGAGTTGTTCTATGGTGAGTTGTATGACGAATGGCGCATCCATCAACCATAAGGAGAATTGATGCCAGAAATTTCTGATAAGCGTTACTTATCCAGACGTGTGGCCAACCTGAAACCATCCGGTATTCGCAAATTCTTTGATATTGCTGCCACCATGAAGGATGTCATTTCACTGGGCATCGGTGAGCCTGATTTCACAACCCCCAAACCCATCCTGGAGGCAGGTATCCGTTCCCTGCAGGCAGGTGAGACCCATTACACTTCCAACGCAGGTAAACTGGAACTTCGCCAGGCAATTGCCGGCAACCTGAAACGCCTGTATGGCGTAGAATACGATCCGGTCAGCCAGGTGATCGCCACGGTGGGTGTCTCGGAGGCGCTCTACCTGACCATGACCGCCATCCTTGATCCCGGTGATGAGATCATTATCCCGACCCCGTGCTTTGTCTCCTACCAGGCTGAAGTCTTGCTGGCAGGCGGCGTACCGGTCGAGATCCCCAGCCGGGTTGAAGATGATTTTCAACTCGACCCCCAACGACTGGAAGCTGCCATCACTCCGCACACAAAGGCGCTCTTTATCGGATACCCCAATAATCCCACCGGGGCAGTTGCCCGGCGTGAAGTGCTGCAGGAAGTAGCTCGCATTGCCGAGCGCCACGACCTGTTGGTCATCTCGGATGAGATCTATGACCGCCTGGTATATGATTTTGAGCATGTATGTTTCCCAACCCTGGGTGATCATGCTAAAAAACACACCATCCTGCTGGGTGGTTTTTCAAAGGATTATGCCATGACAGGCTGGCGCATTGGTTACGCGGCGGGTCCGGCTGAACTCATCAAGGGCCTGGTAACCATCCACCAGTACACAATCATGTCCGCTCCCACCACTGCCCAGGATGCCGCCACCGAAGCAATATTGAACGGTGAAAGCTATGTGCTGGAGATGACTGCCGAATATGACCGCCGCCGCCGATTGATCGTAAGCGGACTTAATCTACTGGGATTGAACACCTTTGAACCGCGCGGCGCTTTCTATGCCTTCCCGAATATCGCGGCCTCCGGTATGGATGATGACACCTTTGCTGAAAAATTGCTGGCTGAGGAGCATGTCGCGGTAGTACCTGGTAACGCTTTTGGCGCGGGAGGTGACGGGTTCGTGCGCTGCTCCTACGCCACTGCCTACGAAAAAATTGAAGAAGCATTGCATCGCATGGAACGCTTCATGTCCCGGCATGGATGATCTACACAGCGAGTATTAAAGAGCCTTAAATTCCAGTGTGCTCTTTGTAGTTTTATGTTCCGCCTGCTGATAGTGCAGGAAGTTTTTTTCTTCCTATTATTTCTCAAACCATAGAAGCCAATCGAATCCAAACACCTCTAATTGATAAACCTGCAGTCAAGCTTGTAAGCCAAAATGCCTATGCCTGAATGGGTGAAACAGCGCTTATGGGACCTTCTTTGGGGGAATAAACTTGCAGGGATGGAATCCAATCCGAAAACATTCCTGGAACGCTACTGGTTTGGCCTGGTTATTGGGGTCACCCTGATCTTTGTTGTTCCACCTTTCCTTGCGCCTGTTTTCATGGCAGCAGGGTGGCAAAGCCCGGGGAAGGTGATCTATTTTGTCTACTCCTTGTTCTGTCACCAACTCCCACAACGTTCTTATTTCATGTTCGGTCAGCAGATCACTTACCCCCTGGCACAAATCCAGCAGGCAGCAGGATTAAGTAACATCAATGACATTTTTGCATTGCGCCGGTTCATCGGAAATTCGCAGTTGGGCTGGAAGGTAGCCTGGTCTGACCGCATGATCGCAATGTACACCAGCCTCCCCCTATTTGCCCTGATCTGGTACCCGTTGCGACGCCGTCTGCCCCGCCTGCCCTTATGGGGCTTGATGCTCCTGATCCTGCCAATGGCATTGGATGGTGGGACACATTTCATCAGTGATTTTCAGGGTATGGGTGAGGGATTCCGTGACACGAATCTGTGGCTGGCAACTTTAACACAACATTCCTACCTGTCAACTTTCTATTCCGGGGATGCCTGGGCGTCTTTTAATTCCATCGTGCGCCTGGCGACGGGGACCCTGTTTGGATTTGGGATGGTCTGGTTCGGATTTCCATATCTTGAAGAGACTTTTACTTCTCGATAATTCGGGAAACTTGGGGGGTTCGCAAGTGTGCACAGCACTCTAACGAACCTCACACCCGTTTTATGAGAAGGTACAGGAGACATTCGTTTGACAACACCTTTATTTTCTGACACTACTTACCAGCCAGCTGAGCGCTGGCGCATATTCATCCATGCACTGGCATTTGTATTTGGATTTTCGATGGTGTTCATCATCGGGTGGGGCGGCTCGATAACCCTGCTGGGGCAATTATTCGTTTCGTATAAAAGCATCATCGCACAGATCGGCGGAATCATCATTATTGCTTTTGGGTTGGCAACGTTGGGTGTACTGCGCATGCCGTGGCAGTTCTATGCTGATACCCGTCCGCAGTTTGAAAGAAAAACAGGAGGTTACACCAGTTCAGGGTTGATGGGATTATTTTTCGGCGCAGGCTGGAGCCCGTGTATTGGTACAACGCTGGGAGCCATTCTGACGCTCGGGCTGAGCAGCCAGAATGTAGGACAAGCCATGTGGCTCTCTTCGGGATACTCACTTGGCCTGGGAATCCCCTTCCTGGTGATGGGCCTGGGTTTGGAACGGGCTTCCAGCTGGATCAAGAAGATGCGCTCGTACACACGCGTGTTACAAATAGTGAGCGGATCCATGATGATCGCGATTGGTATCTTATTGGTCACCAACTGGATGTCTCTGATCTCAATCTGGGCGTTCAGGACAGGACTTTACGTTGATGTTTTCTCGATCAGCAGCGGGGTACCTTCCTACCTGACAGCGTTGGCTGCCGGGTTGTTGTCTTTCTTCTCACCTTGTGTTCTGCCGTTGGTGCCCGGATATCTTGGATATCTCAGCGGGCAGGTTGTGAAGGGAATTAAGGAATGACCCAAACATTGTAGAGCGACACAGTCATTTAATATCGCTCAAAACTTAGGCGCCTCAAAAAACCATAGAAGCACTTTTCAAGGTAAGAATCTCTCATTCCTGTTCCAATCCTTGCAAACAATCGTTCAACCGCGAAACAATACTGTTTGACCAGCCAAATAAATTTCCCGCACCTACTGGTATGGGCATTATTGCTTATCCTGAAATGAGCAGGTTAACTCTATCTGAGAGGGTATTTTAACCTTATACTACAATCAGGAATAGAATGTAAAGAACTTTGTTAATAGACTGGAGATGCTGATCATGTCTGAGAAAAGTCACAAATCAGAATTAAAAAACGAACAACATAATATGCATAATATGGACCATGCCGAGCCGAGTATCGACGGTAATGCGCATGCCAATCATGCCATGCATGATCCCAAGGAAACCGAATCTCCTTCTAAACAAAAGGATCATTCAGAACATCAAGCCCACGCAAGGCATACTGACCATTCCGGGCATGAGAGGATGTTCCAAACCCGCTTCTGGATCAGTCTGGTATTGAGTATCCCTGTTATCGTATTCAGCCCGATGATCCAAAAATTACTGAATTACAGCATACCTGCACTCCCCGGTGCTGAATGGATCCCCTTCCTATTTGCATTGGTTATCTTTGCATACGGTGGTGTTCCTTTCATAAGAATGGCAATTCCTGAAATCCGTATGCGGATACCTGGAATGATGACTCTTATCTCACTGGCCATCTCCGTATCTTTTATTTACAGCGTTCTGGCACAGTTATTAGGGCTGGGGGAAGGTTTTTTCTGGGAACTGGTAACACTGATCGACATCATGCTGCTTGGTCACTGGCTGGAGATGCGCAGTGTGCGACAGGCATCCGGTGCACTTAATGAACTCGCAAAATTGATGCCTGATTTGGCAGAACGTGTCCACCCGGATGGAAGCACTGAAATTGTGGCAGTACAGACATTAAAAAATGGAGACCTGGTCCTGGTACGTCCCGGAGCAGGCATTCCCGCAGATGGGGAATTAGTTGATGGAAATTCAAGCGTCAACGAATCCATGATCACAGGGGAATCGCGACCGGTTAAAAAGGAACCGGGAGGCAAGGTCATCGCCGGAACTATCAACGGTGATGGAAGTCTGCGAGTGAGAGTCACTGCCACTGGGGATCAAACAGCCATCGCAGGCATCATGCGCCTGGTCGAACAGGCACAGCAATCCAAATCCAACACGCAGGTGCTGGCAGATCGTGCAGCAGGCTGGTTATTCTATATAGCCCTGGCAGTTGCTGCCCTGACTGCTGTAGTGTGGGGAATTGCCATTGGATTTAATGTTGAAGTTCTAAAGCTTGTTGTAACAGTATTGGTGATCGCCTGCCCACATGCTCTCGGGCTTGCAGTGCCTCTGGTGGTTGCAATTACCACAACGATGGGCGCTCAAAACGGTATCCTGGTGCGCGACCGGATGGCTCTTGAAGCTGCCCGCGATATTGATGTGGTTATATTTGACAAGACCGGTACATTGACCAAAGGTGAATTTGGGGTGGCAAATATCCTTTCAGTGGATGGCGGGGATGATATGCGTGCTTTGGCACTGGCTGCCGCCCTGGAAAGTGATTCGGAGCATCCGATCGCCCAGGCGATCCGCAAGGAAACCCTTAAGCACAATTTGGAACTACCAACAATTAACGAATTCTCTGCCATAAAAGGACGTGGCGTTAGCGCCACCCTGGATGATTCGCCAATATTCCTGGGCGGGCCGCGTCTGCTGGAGAAATTAGGACTCAAGTTACCCTCTGACTTGGCAGATTTTGAGAGAGAGGCTGGAAAAAAAGCCCAGTCTGTGATCTTCCTGGTAAAAGAGAATCAGGTTGTGGCAGCATTTTCCGTGGCAGATATTATCCGCCCGGAGAGCAAACAGGCTGTCCAACGCCTGCATGACATGAACATCCAGGTTGCAATGCTAACTGGTGACAGCCTGGCAGTGGCAAATGCTGTCGCTGATGAGCTTGGGATTGATCAGGTGTTTGCCGAGGTGCTGCCTGAGCATAAGGTTCAGAAGGTGACAGAATTACAGGCACTTGGCAAGCGTGTTGCTATGATCGGGGATGGAGTCAACGATGCTCCTGCGCTGACCCAGGCAGATGTAGGTATCGCCATCGGTGGCGGGACGGATGTAGCCATTGAGTCTGCCGGACTGATCCTGGTGCAGAGCAACCCGCTGGATGTGGTCAAGATCATTGCCCTGAGCCGTGCCAGTTATCGCAAGATGGTTCAGAACTTATGGTGGGCAGCTGGGTACAATGTCATCGCTTTGCCATTGGCAGCTGGTGTACTGGCTCCGTGGGGAATCCTGCTCTCCCCGGCATTGGGTGCAGGTCTGATGTCTTTGAGCACAATCGTTGTTGCCATCAACGCCCAATTCTTGCGCAGGTTTAAACTATCCGGAATATAATATTTATTGATCGTGGAGATCTATAATAATGAATGAATCTGAACCACAAGTGATCGAAACTCCAGTTACTGCCTGCGGTGGGAAAATTAATGATCCGTTGAAATATCCTGCTGCAAATCACAAGGGCAAGACCATCTATTTCTGCACAGATGCTTGCCTGCAGGCGTTCCAAGCTGACCCGCATGGCTTTATGGCAGGCGAAGTCAAGCATCCTGAATAGTAATTAATTTCCTTAAGTATACTGGTGGACCTACATGGTCTGCCAGTATATTTTTTTTATTCTACTTAGTGCTTCATAAAATTCTGAAACCCATTTTCCTTTCATTGATAAAGTCATGCTGGCGTAACAAGCAATTATGCTTATCGAAAAATGCGCCACTTTGCGCTCGGAAGAAATCCGCAAACCTTATAGAATGGAATTAAGTTTGGAAGGAGTGCGCCATGATGATGTTTGGTATGGGTTTTGGTCTATTATTATTTACCGGGTTGATCGTTATTATTGTCGTACTATTGACTCAATCTCTAAATAATAGCGATAAAAAATAGAAATTTCAGAAAAACTGGCATCGTAAACCATGTGAACTGCGATGCCTATTTTTGATACAATAGTGCTATGACTGATTTGCAAACGAAAATCCGTGTACTGCTGGCAGATGATCATGCCGTTGTCCGGGCAGGCATCCGCCAGTTTCTCGAAACTGCTGAAGATATCATCGTTGAAGCGGAAGCCGATGATGGGGAGGCAGCCATCCGCCTGATCGAGCAGAATCCACCCGACGTGGCAGTGCTAGACATCCAGATGCCAAAAATGACCGGGATCGAAGTAACCCGCTGGATACGCGCCCATTTCCCATCCCTGGGTATCCTGATCCTGACTGCCTACGATGAAGAACCCTATGCCCTGGGTGTTTTACAAGCCGGGGCAAACGGCTATGTGCTTAAAACTGCCAAACCAGAAGAGATCATCCAGGCTGTACGGGATGTGCAAGCCGGCAAGTCAGTGGTGGATGCACTGATCTCACAGAAACTGGTGGCACATTTGTTGCATCCTTCGTCCACTGTTGTAGAAAGTTTGAGCGAACGTGAGATGGAAGTCCTGACCCTGGTTGCAAAGGGTCAGACGAACAAATTGATCGCGGCCCAACTGAATATCAGCTCCAGGACGGTGCAAGGGCACCTGGCTCATATCTTTGGAAAACTCCAGGCTTCCAGCCGGACGGAAGCGGTGATGCGGGCTGTCTCATTGGGTTGGATCTCGCAGGATATCGCCTCCACGGATGAATAAGCTGCCTAAAGTATTCTCAACCTGGCGGGGGCTGCCTTCTCAGATGTTCCTGCTGGTGATCCTGCCATTTGCCGTGCTGGCACTTGCAGCAACACTGATGAGCCTGGGTTTGCACCAGAATGCCATGCGCAGCATGATCGCAGAGCGGGATGTGCGTGCCGTGGTAACCTCGGCTCACTTCCTGGAGAGCAAGCTTCAAATGGAGCAGGAAGTTGCCGACGTGCTGGCCATGCAAAGCGAAACCAGGTCGCTGGAAACATTTGTCAGGGAACATGATTATGCCAGCAGGAATTTAGGGCTGATTTCACACCAGGGTGTGGTGCTGGAATTTTCTGGAAGAGGGGAAATTGAAAAGGCATTGGAAGATTTGAACTTTGAACCAGGTGAACTTCAATCCACAGTTATAGGCAAGAACAAAGCGCTCGTTTTTAGCTCTCTTTCCTATTCGGGTGTGATCGCTGTGAACATCGTCCTGGTAGAGCCATTGTTAAGCGAAATTATTGGAGATGGTTTTGCAGCAGATGGTGTTGAGATAGCATTTCTAGTGGACGCCAATGCCGAAGAGCTGGCTCGACTCGGGAGTAAACAATGGGACGGCGAACCAAGAACCCATCCCGGTGTAACAGAAGCGCTAAGTGGAAACAGCGGTTTCACCTATATGAAAACATCTTCAATGGAGCATGTGGTGGCTTACAGCCCGGTCCTGCCAGCTGGCTGGGCATTGGTGCTGGAAGAACCCTGGGAGGAAGTGGATACACCCTACCTGCGCTTGACCCAGTTCGCCCCGTTGATCCTGATCCCTTTGCTGGCGTTTACTTTGGTGGCTTTGTGGTTTGGAGCAACACAAATCGTAAAGCCGCTGCAACAACTGGAAAACCTTGCCTCTGAACTGGCATGGGGTGATTTCACTGCCATCGAAAAACCCGTGGGCGGGGTACAGGAGATCCAACAACTGCAAAATGAACTCATCCACATGGCACACAAGGTACAGGATGCACAAAAAAGTCTGCAAAATTATATAGGTGCGATCACACATGGGCAGGAAGAGGAGCGCAGTCGACTGGCACGCGAACTACACGATGATACGCTTCAAGCCCTGATCTCCCTCAGCCAGCGAGTTCGGCTGGCCCAGATGAAGGCGAAGGATGAACAGATGCAACAGGCACTGACCGAACTCGATGCACTTACGAGCAATACCATCGTTGACTTACGGCGTCTGACGTCTGGATTACGCCCGATATACCTGGAGGATCTCGGTCTGGTGACAGCGCTGGAGATGCTGGCACGTGAGAACACTCATTCCGAATTGTCGGTAACTTTCACCTGTGAAGGAGAAGAACGCCGTGTGGAAAAAGCGCTTGAGTTGACCCTGTTCCGCATCGCCCAGGAGGGCATGAACAATGTGTTACACCATGCCGAGGCAAGCCAGGCATGGATCACATTGTGTTTTGAGGCGAACAATTTGACCATGAAAATCAGAGACAACGGCAAGGGCTTTACACCGCCCCGCAGCCCGGCTGAATTTGCCCCCGGCGGGCACTATGGATTGCTGGGAATGCATGAGCGCAGCGAGCTGGCAGGCGGCAAGTTTTCGATCACCAGTTCAGAAGCTGGAACGACCATTCAAGTCATTTTTAATCGCTAATAGGATCTTTTGACCTAACATAGGGGAAACCTGGTGGTAGCAATATAAGCCATTCTGCCTACCTGTTAATGGGCATTGTAGCGCTTGGGTGGGTATGATTTCATATTTATACTCTGTATGTCTTAACCTCAAATTTCACAATTCATGGTCCATAATTAACCTTGGGTAATTCGATGCCTGCATGGATCGTTGGGAGAAGAACGTATGTCCATTTTTCGCAAAGCCCCCCTGCTTATCATCACTGCCATGCTCATTCTGGCTGCCTTGCCGGCTTGTTCTGCAAAGCAGAAAAGCACCGACCTGCAGATGGCTCCCATGTCTGGCATGCCTGCCGAGGTGAAGAATGCACCGGTCAGCGTCCAGCAGGCTTACCAATTTGCTATGGCCAACCCTGAGCTGATGAAACAAATGCCCTGTTATTGCGGATGTGGTGATATCGGGCACACCTCCAACTATGCCTGTTATGTTTCCAATGTTGAACAACAAGGAAATGTAACCTTTGACAACCATGCACTCGGATGTTCGATCTGTGTGGATATCACCCAGGATGTGATGCGCATGACCAAAGATGGCAAAAGTCCGGGTGACATCCGTGCAGCCATTGATGCAACCTACTCGAAGTATGGCACATCCAACCTTCCGTAAAGGTTAAGATTTGAAAACAAAACTGGTAACCTGGTTCCTGTTTGCGACGGCAGCCCTCCTGGCTGCCTTTGCACCGTTACCAGGTATTAACAATCCATCTCCTGAAAAGCGTACTTTCAGGTTGGAAGCCAGCCAGTATGCTTATTCACCTGGAAAAATTGCCGTCAATGCGGGGGATACAGTCACCATCGACCTGGTCTCCACGGATGTGGTTCATGGTCTTTACGTGGAGGGATACGGTCTTTCAATTTCTGCAGACCCCGGTCAGACCGCCACGCTCACCTTTGTAGCTGATAAAGCGGGTTCATTCCGCTTGAGATGCAATGTTACTTGCGGAGCCATACATCCTTTCATGGTCGGCAAGCTGAATGTGGGTGTCAACACCTGGCTTTATCGCTCCATCGCCCTGGCCGGGCTGGCAGTACTGGGGACCATTCTATTAAACAACCAAAGAACAAAGCCGGAGAAGAGTCTGTGAAGAAACTCGAACTTACCAGCTCTCCTTGCATAAAAACTGCGCTCAAAAACCGCATCCCCCAGCTGGTTCTTTTTATGGTGATGCTGGCTGGTTTTATATTTGCCATCCTGGCTGGAATTATCGGCACCCGGGTGGGCAGCCATAACTTCGGCATTGTTTTCGTATGGATCGCCTGGTGGGCAGTGCTGATATTGGTGGCAGTACCGTTTTTCGGACGCGGCTGGTGCGCCATTTGCCCCATCCCGGTGGCGGGTGACTGGTTGCAGCGTGGAGCTATGCTTGATCCGGCGCCACGGGCACCCAAATGGTTGAATTTACGCATACCCGGCAAGCTGCGCAATATGTGGATGCAAAACATCTCCTTCACTCTGGTGGCGCTATTCTCCTCCGTCATATTGACCATCCCGCTGGTGACCGCCGTGATACTTGCCTCGATGCTTTTTCTGTCCATTGGTCTGAGCATGATCTTCGAACGGCGCGCTTTTTGCCGGTATCTGTGCCCGGTGGGTGGTTTTATCGGCTTGTATGCACAGACAGCCCCGCTTGAATTGCGCATCAAAGAGAAAAAAGTGTGCGCGCAATGTGTGGACAAACCCTGCTACAACGGATCGGCACTCGGGTCTGGCTGCCCCTGGGATGTATTTCCAGGCGGGTTGACCAAAAACACCTACTGTGGATTGTGCATGGAATGTATCCGCACCTGTCCACACGATAATATTGCCCTCAATTTGCGTCCATTTGCAGCGGACCTGACCAAACCGTCTGCCAGACTGGATGAAGCTTTCAAAGCCTTCATCATGCTGGCTGCCGCTCTGATCTATGCTTATGTACTGATGGGGACCAATGGCGCAGTTAAACTGGCAGCTTACAGCGTTTTTTTTGCAGAGTGGTTCTTGTATGCCAGCGTTTTTCTGGCTGTAGTTTTCATCCTGTTGCCGGGCTTGTTCTGGCTGGTAGTACGGGCAGGCAATCTCAAGCTGCCAATAACAAAGAAGCTCTTTGCCGTCGCCAGCACAGCACTTATCCCGCTCGGATTGATGTTCTGGGTGGCATTCAGCCTGTCTTTTGTTTTGACCAACGCCACCTATATTGCTGCGGCACTCTCCGATCCGCTTGGGTTAGGATGGAACCTGTTTGGCAGTGCCGCCATCACCTGGCAGCCGCTACTCTCAGCCTGGGTGCTGCCTGCTCAAACCCTGGTACTGGTGGTCGGACTGGCCTGGTCGGCACGCATAGCTCAAAAAACTTCCTTGCAGGCTAATATTTCATCCATCCCGGTCATTGTGTATTGTCTCCTGGCAACGGTCCTTATGCTGGGGTTGCTGTTATGAAAACAAAAGAACTGACAACCCGCCTGTTGGCGACTGTATTCCTGCTGGGCATGGTCGCCTTCCCACTGATCGCCTGGGCACGGACGCCACTCATCCACGCCCGGCTGGCTGAGGCAGGTGGTTGGAGCCCGGATGTCATCCAGGGAGAAGCAGGGCAGCCGCTGCACCTGCGTTTTACATCGGATGATGTCATGCATGGTTTTGCAGTCGGGCAGATGGAAATGCAAGCACTGGACATCGAGCCCGGCAAGGTCAGCGAAGTGACGCTTACTTTTGACAAACCCGGAATATACACTTTTTACTGCACGCGCTGGTGTGGAATGAACCACTGGCGCATGCGTGGCACCATCGAAGTGAGGGGTGAATCACAAACGCCTGTACCAGTGACGAATGGAGATATTCCACTTTTCGTTACCCTCGGCTTGAACCTGGATGCCCCGCACCCGGCAGATGCCCGACCTTCTGCGAAGCCCTCGGCGCAGCGCGGGCTTTTGTTGCTGTCTGAAGCATCCATTGATACCTCCACCAGCTCCTATCGTTCCAGCTCGCCCGCAGAGATGTTTAGAGCACTGAGTAACTCCGGCTGGACAGAAGCCCAGCGCTGGGATATTGTGGCGGCTGTCTGGCAGACCAATAGCACAGTTGAAGGGCTGGCTGAAGGGAAGTCTCTATTTGCTCAAAACTGCGCGGCTTGTCATGGCGAGAAAGGCGGGGGTGATGGCGTCTTCGCCAATCAGTTGGCAGCAGCTGGGCTGGCAGCACAGCAAAACATGACGGGCGCACAGGATATGAGCATGAAAAGACCGGTAGATCTCACCAATCCCGACCTGCTAGGTGCCAGCCCGGCGCTTTTACAGGGAAAAATGTTGCGAGGTGGTATGGGAACAGGAATGCCCATGTGGGGCAGTATATTTAACGATGACCAATTATGGAACCTGGTGGCTTATTTGTATACTTTCCACTTTGAACCATGATATGTAACTTCTCAATTATTCAGAGCCGGGGTATTAAAGCGAAATATGATGGCTTATCCACCCATCCTATACTCTTTTGAGAAGAAAACATAATTTGAAAGGAGTTATTATGAGCAAAAGGCGAACGAAAAAGAAAGCTAATTATTTTCCACTGATCGCTCTAGCAGTTGGTGGGCTGCTGTTACTCGTCACTGCCATCGTCATTGACCAGAAAAGCCAGGATACAGACGGGGGAACACCGGTTATTGCTGTTGACCAACAGAAAATCGATTATGGCGATGTGAAATTCAACGTTGAAAAAACCTTCACCATCACAGTCACCAACCGCGGTGATGGCACGTTGCGTTTCAAGGAAAAACCCTACATCCAGGTAATGGAGGGTTGTTGACCACCCGAACTAACCATCGGTTCGATGGTTCTAAAGCCCGGTGAAAGCACCCTGGTTAAGTCTGGCATTTTCATGATGCACGCAGGGATGGATGGACCGCATGATTTTGCAGTGCATTTTATAAGCAATGATCCAACCCAACCGGATATGATTGTGAATGTATTGTCAAATTGGATTCCATGATTCAGTTTTAATTAATACATTTACTCAGTTAGGAGTGGAGTAAACCTGAGTAATAATTGTGAGGAATAAACATATACCTGCAGGCACACCTGCCCTCCTCCGCTAAAAGCAGGCGGAGCGGACTGCCGGAAGGAAAGCTGGATGAGAAGTGGGAGTAATGAATTACCTGTGAAGTGTTTAATCCATTCACTAAAGAAACAAAAAACGACACACTTTTTCAGCGTGTCGTTTTTTGATTAATGAAATTTATCTTATTCCATTTGCATGCCAAATTCTTCGATAAAAGTCCCGTGCCAGGTGTGCAGGAAAACCTGCTGGTTATAACCATTGACACTCAACATGCCAGCCACGATGCCATCTTTTTCGAAATCCATTGAGTAATAGCCATAGAATTGGGTGGAATCTTCTGCGACGATCATACCGGGAATATACTGGTCAAGGTAAGCCTGGGCGATCGTGAAAGCTTTTTCTTTCGTGACAGGCATATCGGCAGAAACCTCCGCCTGGTTGGAATTTCCACCATATGCGCCACCCATCATACCACCACCATTACCACCCATCATGCCGCCATTTGCCATGGCACCATATTTGAGATTCCACATCATATTGGGTCCGTATTCCGGGAAGGCGATCTGACTGCCTGAATTCATAAGCAATTCAAATGCACCCAATCCAGTGGCCTTTTCCAATACGATGGCATAAGCGTTGTTGTCAAAGATCATAATCTCGCCAACTTCCAGGCCTGATAACCCTGAATTTTGAACGTAAGTTTCAGCAGCAGCCATCATCTGGTCGATCGTTGCAGGGGCGGCATTTGAATAAGCGTTCCCAGCCATCATGCCACCGGAACCATAACCTCCAGCTCCGCCCATCATAACACCTGAGCCATAGTATCCATTAGCGCCCATCATCCAGCCGTTTCCGAAAGACGATGTACGCGAGAACATCCAACCGGCAAAAAAGATGGCGGTTGCCAAAACTAATATTGCAAGTACAATGAGGGTTTTTCCAATAATTGTTTTCATTTTTATTTCTCCTATATCCTGATTATGCGTGACTTCCCTCCAAACTATAAGCGGTGAAATACCTATCAGCATACAGGCATTATTGCCTATTAATATTGAATTAATTGATAAAAATCCTATCTTCTCAACAATTAGGGGAGATGGCAGGCTGTTTAAGAAGGCAGTCCTTTGTCTGGTCTCTTTCATTAAGTATTATGGGATTCTACGGCTTAAGAGCTTGCTATTGATTTCTAAAAAAACCATCTTCCAGCTACTACTGGAAAAACATCAGCGCTTCAGAACGATCTAAAAATGGGGAAAACCGTCTTTATGAGCCGACCCCTTTTCCTGAGGATGGATGCTTGAAAAACAAATTGTAGTACCAGGACCCAAGACACCAGAGCGAGGTGGTCAAGGTCGCAGCCCCCACCACAACCATTGCTCCCAGGATAATACCCAACAGCGATAACCCAAAATAAAATGACAGGGCTGAACCAGCTAGAAAGGTGGTCGATATCAGGTAGGAAAACCGACGCGGGGTTGGGGTTGGTGGAAGTGCTGGCGCGTTAAACAAATGGCGCACAG
>CAYJKQ010000004.1:0-175733 GCA_964370815.1 uncultured Anaerolineaceae bacterium
ACTTGTGGGCTGCATAAGCCAATGACGTGGTGGGGGTGTTGCTGCAGGTCGTCGCACCACAGGCAGTTGATGTCACGGTCCTTGTGTAGACCAGTGCTGTCCCTTTCCTGACTTCAAATTGATAATTTGTCGCCCCGGCTATCTTGCTCCACCTGAAGGTAGGCGTTCGATCGGTGATGTTCCCACTGGGGGCGACAGGCGTCGGGATCACAGTAGGAGCAGTAACTGTAAAGTTCTTATACGCACTCCAGGCTTTCCAGACACCGCCCACTTTTGCCCGTACTCTCCAATTGTGGGCTGCATAAGCCAATAACGTGGTCGGGGTGTTGCTGCAGGTCGTCGCTCCACAGGCTGCTGATGTCACGGTTTTTGTGTAGACCAGCGTCGTCCCTTTCCTTACTTCGAATTGATAATTTGTCGCCCCGGTTATCTTGCTCCAATTGAAGGTAGGTGTCCTGTCAGTGATGGTCCCGCTGGGAGAATTTGGAGTCGGGACAGTCGGTGCTGCAGCTGATACCAGTGTCCAGCCCATATCCCTGAAGATACCCTTGGTGACATTACCCGGGTTATGCTGGGAGGCACCCGAACTGACCGCATAGACCATCATGCTATTGGAGGTACCTGCAAAGGTTGAATAATCCAGGTGCGAATAACTCGAGCCACTCTTCCAGGTGGATGGGGCATACATCTTGACGCGTGTGCCACCGTTGGCTGCCTTGGAAAAAGCTCCATCGAACCACAGGTTGTTGGAAGTATACAGGTTTCCCAGAGCTACGGAAGGGGAGGTGTAAGCTGTCACTTTTGTGCCACCCGAGCTCTCCATAAAGGTATCATAAATGTTCGGGTATCCCGAATATCCCCAGGAGCCATTACCGCCAGAGTATGAGGCTGTTCCCGAAAAGTTCAGCCCGTGAGCGATCTCGTGGGCAGCCACAGTGACCAGGTCATACTGCCCGGCAGGAGTATTCCCGTCAGTACCGTAATACCAGGTGAAGTTCGTGTTGTAGGTGATGTTCATATCGCTGTTGCCAGCGTCGAGATCAGTGCCTCGCAATGAATTTGCCAGTGCGCCCTGGTACCAGGTATTTGTTTTCGGAGCGCCTGTAAAGTTGCGGTGCATAGGCTGTCCACCCGAATACCCCAGGATGGAGGATGAGCCAAGATTCGCCCAGCAAGCCCGGATCGTGATGGGCACCGTGGATTGGATGGTATTGCTCCAGATCTCAGCAGCTTTGTTGAAGGCTGTCTTGGCAGCCGCTGGAAATGTCAGGCAGGGCTCACCCCACCTATCCGTACCACCGGCAGCAACGTATGTGATCGAGAAGGTCGCATTGGCTGCCTCCGGGTCTGCCAAGGTTGCGGCAAGTTCTGCATCCGCCGGGAATTTGAGATCCTGCATAGCCGGATTCGAATCTGCCACGATCACCAGTGGTTTGACTGCATCGTACAATGTCAAACCGTCTGAAGATAACTGTGGCTTGAGGTCAGGTGGATAGGCATCCTGTGCCTTGCCCACTGAAACTCCAACAGTGGACAAGAGAATAACCACCACCATTAATACTGAAAACGATCCTGTGAACTTAATTTTTGATCCTGGGGTCATGCATCTCCTCCTATGAATAGTAATTTTCTGGCTGTTCGCAACCAGATGTTTAAACCAATATTCTGGTGAATATTGAAAACAACGCTTTTATTATTTTTTTAAAATTTACTACTCCAAATTTATGACGTTAAACCTCCGGGTAGGATACGGTTCTTGAGTTTGCTTAATAAATTTCATCAACCTCTTGCTACAGTTTAGATAGAATTTCATAAGAAGACATCCCATCCGGCGATCCTTGTCTGGATTTTGCTGTAACATCGCTTATTAATATACAAATCAAGAATTAGTCAAGCGTTCACCCACCTGGCATGAGATAATTCTTGAGATCGTTTGATAAAACTCTTCAACCCTCTGGCTGTGTTGAGTGAATACTTCAGAAGAAGACATCCTGCCAAGTTATCCTTGTTTGGATTGACGGCATCTTTAATGTATTTTTTCACTAATACTATATAGCATATTTTGGCTTCTTTTTCAAGTGACAAAAGTCAGCTGAACCCATTGATCGTATTCACACAGGAAGGGCGATCCCTTTTTCAATTTCTTCTACGGTTGCCTGTTTGGAGAGGGTTTTATACTTTATAATTCAGGGATCGTTCGTATCTTTTTATTTTTTTAGGAAAGATACAAGGTTTTTTTGGGAGAAGTGGATGAGTTTAAGAGCTACGGCTGAAGCACCTGCCAACCTTGCTTTCGTTAAATACTGGGGTAAGCGGGATGCTGAATTACGTATACCCGCCAATAATTCGATCTCAGTAAATTTGAGTACTGCATTAACCATCACAAGTGTGGGGTTTGATGCGAACCTTGCAGAGGATCAGGTCAGCATTGCTGAAGAGATCATCCCGCTTGGAACCGATTTCTCTGACAGGGTTTTTCGCCATATCGACCGAATGCGAAGAAAAGCAGGAATCAATCTGAAAGCCGTGGTCCAGACCCGGAATACATTTCCAAGCGGGGTGGGGATCGCTTCCTCAGCATCCGGGTTTGCCGCGCTGACGGTAGCAACATGTGCAGCCCTGGGCATGGATCTATCCGAAAAAGAAATGTCAGAAATGGCTCGCCTGGGTTCAGGATCAGCCTGTCGCTCCATCCCGGATGGGTTTACAGAATGGATCGCTGCTGACCCGGAAAACAGATCTTATGCTGTCAAGATCGCTCCCCCCGGGCACTGGGATATCTGCATTGTTACCGTTGTGGTTTCCAAAGTAGCAAAACAACTATCGTCCACTTCCGGTCATAGATTGGCAGTGACATCGCCTTTTTTTAAGTCCCGGCTTGAATCCCTGTCTGAGCGCCTGAATATCGTGCGGTCAGCCATATTGGAGCGGGATTTCGAAGCCTTTGGTCGTGAGACAGAAATGGAAGCGATATCATTTCATTCCATTGCGATGACATCCCCGATACAAAACCCGGATGGTTGGAGATCGGGAGCATATTACTGGCAACCAGAAAGCCTGGAGTTGATACTAGCTGTCCAGGAATGGCGAAAAAGTGGTTTGGGCGTATACTTCAGCCTGGATGCAGGTCCTAGTGTGCACTTAATTTGCCTGAAACAGGACCTTAACCAGGTCATTACTGAAGTGCACGAGCTTGAGCAAAGAAGATCCGAACGAAAATGGGATCTTTTGGTCAATGAGCCTGCCATGGGAGCCCATCTCATCGCTGAAGATATGAATAAGTAATTTTTTTATGATGATCCAATGAAGATCAAAACCTCCGCTCCCGGAAAATTAATGTTATTTGGTGAACATGCAGTCATCCACCAGCACCCCTGCCTGGTAACTGCCGTGGATCTACGCATCCATGTCTCTCTGGAAAAGATCGATGCCCCCATGATCCTGATTGAAACTCCCAAGCTCCGCGAAGGAGGACGAGGTTTTTCACTACCTTTAAACGAGTTATTCAATGACCAGTATTTACATCCACAAACGAAATTCATCGTAGCTTCCATCCGAAGAGTATTCTCCAGGTACCATCTTCATCAAGGCTTGAGAATCCAGACATCCGGTCCAATAAATAGTTTTGGATTGGGAAGTTCGTCGGCGGTCACGGTTGCCAGCATTTATGCCCTTATAAAATTATTTGAAATTGATCTTAATAAACAACAGATATTTGACCTGGCTTATTCAGCAGTTCTGGAGGTGCAGATGCTTGGTTCAGGTTTTGATGTTGCTTCAGCCACCTTCGGGGGAACATTGCTCTACAAACCCACAAAAGAAGTTGAGATGCTCCACTTGGAACAGCTGCCCCTTGTGATCGCTTATTCCGGCGCCAAGGTCAGCACAACCCACTTGGTGGAGGAGGTCGAGCAATTAAGGAGTCAATTTCCAGAGATCATTGATCTCGTGTTCAAGAGCATCGGGGAAATTACCACAAGCGCCAGGATCGCAATTCTTGAAAATAATTGGCAAACTGCCGGAAAACTGGCGAACATCAACCAGGGTCTACTGGAAAGCCTGGGAGTAAGCACAGCCAACCTGCAAAAACCCATCATGGCTGCCCGGAAATCCGGCTCTTTAGGAGCAAAACTTTCAGGCGCAGGGGGAGGAGACTGCATGTTCGCAATCGTCACTGAGGAAACCCGCTCAGCAGTTGAGGCGGCTATCGAAAACTCCGGGGCGCAGGTTCTCCATTTGGATACAAACGTGGAAGGTGTCCGGATGGAAATTGAGCAGGTCTGAAGATAGCTTTGGTTTTTTTGATTTTGACAACACGATCTACGAAGGGCAAACTTGTTATTTGATCCTGGATTTTACAACCTGCCTGGAAGCAAATGGTATTTTTGATCCATTTGTATATAATAAAATTAAATCTCTCTTTGCATCCTATCATCAAGGCAGAATCAACCGGCATGAATTTGGAATGCAAGTTGTTGAATCGTACTATCACGGGTTGACCAGCCGCCCCGAGCTCACCCCTTTTGGGATGGCTTGCAGGAGGACGCCTGGTTTCCATATGCGCTCCCATTGCTGAAATTGATCACCAAACCAACCACATCCATATTAATTTCAGGATCTCCTTTTGAGGTTCTGCAGGTGATCTACAAAAACTAATTTGGGATTTAAAGAACTTTATGCTTCCAAAGATATCATTAATAAGAGTGTTTACACTGGCCAAACTGGGTAGGAATTGGCCACTTATGTAACAAAATCAAAAACAATGTTGAATCTTTCACAAGTATTAGCTTATGACCCCGGAACCTCTTTTGCTTGGGGTGATTCTGAAAGTGATCTTCCTCTACACATGTCGGTTAATCCTCGCAATGCTTTTCTGCTGGGTGCTCCTGCCAACTTAAGATTACAAGGTTTGGATAATAACTGGAATATTCCGGAAAATGAAGACGAAATTCTTAATAACGTTACTGAAAGGATCAACACATTATTTCCAGCTGAGGCTGGTGGAGTTGAACCTTAATTTCACATATCCTTTCCTGGGGCTATGGTAAGATTAAGCTTGGTCTAAATAAAATTCGTTATAGACCCTCATGATGACACTTAAACTAACCTTACAAGAGCCTTGATACATGAAAATAAAAATAGCCCTTGCCCAAATAAATACATGTTTGGGCGACCTTTCCACCAACCTGGATCATCATCTATCCATTGCCAGAGAAGCATATCAGAATAAAGCAGATCTGCTGATATTCCCCGAGCTCTCATTAACCGGTTATTCACTTCAAGATCTTGTGCCACAAGTTGCGATCCGACCTTCCAAAGAAGAGCCTCGATTCCAACAACTTCTTAAGACTAGCAAGGAAATTGACATGGTGATAGGTTTTGTGGAGGAGGATGGACGCCATCGTTTCTACATATCCGCCGCCTATCTCTCCAAAGGGGAAATTATTCATATTCACCGAAAAGTTCACCTGCCAACTTATGGTATTTTTGATGAAAAACGTTTTTTTGATGCCGGAGACACCTTCCGGGCTTTTGACACACGTTTTGGGCGGATCGGTCTTTTGATATGCGAAGATTTCTGGCATGTCTCATCTCCTTATCTGCTCTGGCAGGATGGCGCGGACATATTCCTTCTACAGTCTGCATCCCCCGGGCGGGGAGTCACCGACGAGAATGTTGGTTCTGCGGTTTGGGTTGAAACCATCAACCGCTCCTATGCCGGATTGTTCACTGCATTTTTTGCACATTCCAATCGTGTCGGTTTTGAAGATGGGCTTTACTTTTGGGGAGGCGCGACTCTTTTCGATCCGGATGGCAGGCTGATAGCAATGGGTCCTTATGACACAGAAGCCATTACTTATGCTGAAATGGATCTGGACCAATTACGACGAACCCGTACGCGCTTACCCTTATTACGAGATGAACGCCCTGAAATCGTTTTGCGTGAACTTGGAAGGATTTTAAAACATGATTGACCTGTCCATCAACTGTGAACTTGTCCGAAATATACTCGTCCGTTTTATCCACAGTGAGATCACCCGCACTGGATATAAACGCGCCGTCATTAATCTTTCAGGAGGGTTAGATTCAGCCGTCTCATGTGCACTGGCTTGTGAAGCTCTCGGTCCAGAAAACGTGCTTGCGATTCGGCTCCCTTATAAGACTTCCTCACCGGATTCTCTGGAACACGCCCAATTATTGATAGACCAGTTGGGTATCCAATCAACCACCATCCCGATCAGTGATATGGTTGACGCGCTGATAGATCGTTACCCAGAGATGTCCAAAATTCGCAAAGGGAATATCATGGCACGGGTACGGATGATCATCGCCTACGATCAATCTGAAGAATTCCATGGACTGGTTGTCGGCACAGGTAACAAGACCGAAATTCTGCTAGGGTATACCACCCTGTTTGGTGATTCGGCTTGTGCGCTTAATCCGATCGGTGATCTATTCAAGACCCAGGTCAGGCAACTGGCAAATGATCTAAATATTCCACATGTGATCATTGATAAACCTCCTTCAGCTGACCTCTGGCAGGGACAAACTGACGAGGCTGAGCTGGGTTTCACTTATGAAAAAGTAGATCAATTACTTTACCTGCTTGTTGATCAGCGTTATCAAATTTCTGAATGCATCCAGGAAGGATTTGAGGAAGGATTTGTCAAGGCGATTGCTGAACGAGTGCAACGCCATCAATTTAAGCGCAGTCTGCCACCAATCGCCAAGATCAGCAGTCGAACGGTTGGGGCAGATTACCTTTATTTCAGAGATTGGGGAACTTAAGTCTCACCAAGCCTACTTGTACCCAAACAATTGTCTGAAGAATTGAAAATAGGTTTAGAACCACAAATACAGGTTGGCGTTTAACTTGTAAATTACAACAAAACCCGATGCATCTTCACATTCCGCCATCCCTTCGTCATCGCAAATTTCGCCTGATCTGGCTAGGTATGTTGATCTCTATTGCAGGCTCACAGATGCAGGTTTCTGCCATTCACTGGCATATACGGGAACTGACAGGGACACCTGACCCACTTGCACTGGGTGGAATTGGGTTGGCACGCATTCTTCCAATAATTATATTCTCCATCATCAGCGGACCTGCTGCAGATACATTAAATCGCCGCAAGATCTTGCTTGTAACCCAAAGTGTTCAAGCCATGATTGCAATGATCCTGGCATTTCTGACATTCACCAACCTTATCAACATTGGCTTAATTTACGCATTAACCGCTCTTCAGGCTGCCGCAATCGCATTTGATCTACCTGCCCGGCAAGCCATGATCCCAAACCTCGTCCCAGAAAATGATCTCCCAAACGCCTTCAGCCTGCAATCAATTGCCTTCAATACAGGCGCGATCCTTGGTCCCATGCTGGGAGGTCTGGTCATCGCCACAATGGGTCAGGGTTATACCTATCTATTTAATGCCATCTCTTTTCTCGCTGTGATTGTTGCATTAATGATGATCGGCAATGTAGCCCAAGACATTACGAAGTCATCCGGAATTGGTCTGGTTGCTGTCCGTGAAGGTATTCGTTTCATCATTTCAAAACCTATCATACTTTCCACTATGTTAATTGATTTCGCAGCAACATTTTTTGCCTCAGCCAATACCATGCTTCCGATCATCGCCCGTGATATTCTCAAGGTTGGTGAAGTAGGTTACGGGTTCCTTTCTGCTGGACAATCGATCGGTTCGGTCATCGCCAGCCTGGTCATATCCCAATTGAACGAAATTAAACGTCAGGGGAGGATCTTCCTGGGTGCTGTTTTTCTTTTTGGGTTGGCTACCATCTTCTTTGGGATCTCTCAGAGCCTGATCTTGGCAATGGTGGCATTGATCGTAATGGGAGCGGCAGATTCTGTCAGCACCATCATCCGCAACACGATCCGTCAGATCAACACTCCCGACCATATTCGTGGAAGAATGGTCAGTATCAATCAAATCTTCTTTCAGGGTGGACCTCAACTTGGTGAGGTAGAAGCTGGTATTGTTGGGAAACTATTGGGTGTACCAGCAGTTATCGTCTCAGGTGGTATCGGGGTTTTATTATCAGTTTTGTGGATAGCAAAAAAGTGGCCTCAACTACGCCTCTATAATGGCGACGAAAGTCTCCAAGTGGAACCCAAAATGGAGTGAGCTCCTAAGAATTAAGTGTTATTGAAATTCTATTATTCTTGAGATAAAATGTAATTATTCACAAATGGAAAGTTCCATAATTCTTTAAATCTAACAGGAGGAAGCTGAATGGATCCAGTTATTCTGTCCAGGTGGCAATTTGCCACAACAATCATCTACCACTTCTTTTTTGTTCCATTAACCCTGGGGTTGGGTTTGTTCGTAGCCATCATGCAAACAATGTACCATCGCACTGGCAATGAAACCTATCATAAAATGACAAAATTTTGGGGAAAATTATATGTCATAAATTATGTCATGGGTGTTGTCACCGGCATCGTTCAGGAATTTCAATTTGGGATGAACTGGTCCGAATATTCCCGTTATGTAGGGGATATCTTCGGAGCTCCCCTGGCAATTGAAGCATTGTTGGCTTTTTTCCTGGAATCCACATTTCTGGGTATCTGGTTATTTGGGGAGGGGAAATTACCCAAGAGGATCCACCTGGCATCCATATGGCTGGTTGCCCTGGGCTCAAATTTGTCCGCGTTTTTTATCCTGGTTGCGAATGGGTTCATGCAACACCCCGTCGGGTACGTAATTAACAACGCGGCTAATCGTGCTGAATTGGTTGATTTCTTTGCCCTGGCCTCCAATCCCAAAAGCCTGTTGTTCTTCTGGCATACCATTTCATCCGGGATCGCCACTGCTGCTCTTTTCATTCTTGGAATCAGTTCCTGGCATCTACTTCGTAAACAAGCCGATCAAATTTTCAAAAAATCATTTGCCCTGGCTGCCATTCTGGGGATTATGGGTGTTTCGAGCGTAGGATTGGCAGGCCATTCCCAGGGACAGGAGATGCGCAAATACCAACCCATGAAGCTTGCAGCCCTTGAAGCACTGTGGGAATCAGAACAACCTGCCTCCTTCTCTTTGCTAACGATCGGTGACCTAAGTGGGAAGAAAGAAGTGTGGTCCCTGCGTATTCCCTTTGTTATGAGCTTCCTGGCGTGTAACAATTTTAGCTGCGGGTTACAGGGTGTAAATGAATTGCAAGCTCAATACGAGAAGGAATACGGACCAGGTGATTACATTCCTTTGATGGTCATCACTTACTGGAGTTTTCGCCTGATGGTTGGATCTGGATTAGTTATGCTGGCTGTTATGCTATACGCAATCTTCCTCTTCTGGAAAAAATGGCCAGAGAAGTGGATGAAATTTATAAGGTGGATGCCCCTCATGATCGGATTACCTTTGCTGGCAAATTCAACAGGCTGGATCCTGACAGAATCTGGTCGTCAGCCCTGGATCGTAGAAGGGCTTCTCCGCGTGGAGGAAGGAGTCTCCCCCAATCTAACAAGTGGCATGATCTGGTTCAGTTTGATCGGGTTTGTTGCTCTGTATTCTGTCCTAATTTTTGCTGATATATATTTGCTTGCAAAATTTGCCAGATTGGATCCGGATATGGAAATTAGAGCATCCGACGACTTTGCTCCATCAATTAGTGGATCTGGAAAATAAGAGGAGGATGGCTATGTCCCACGAATTATTACAAATAATTTGGTTTATTTTGATCGCAGTTTTGTGGATGGGTTTTTTCTTCCTGGAGGGTTTTGATTTTGGGGTGGGTATGCTGCTGCCATTCCTTGGAAAAAATGACACAGAACGACGATCGATCATCAACACTATTGGACCTCATTGGGATGGTAATGAAGTGTGGTTATTAACTGCCGGAGGAGCGACATTTGCAGCATTTCCTCACTGGTATGCCACCCTCTTCAGTGGTTTTTACATGGCTCTTTTTCTCCTGCTGGTCGGTCTCATCATTCGCGGAGTTGGTTTTGAATTCCGCTCAAAGAATAAAAACCCCAAGTGGCGTTCCCTGTGGGATTGGTGTATCTTTGCAGGGAGTGCCCTGCCAGCCTTAATTCTGGGAGTAGCTTTTGCGAACCTGGCTAAGGGTGTCCCCATTAATGCCGATATGATGTATACAGGTAATTTCTTTACCTTGCTAAATCCGTACGGCTTGATCGGGGGATTAACCCTCGTGGCAGTATTCTTGTTTCATGGGATCAATTTTCTGAATTTAAAATTGACTGGTGATTTGCTGGAAAGATCAAGAAAGCTCACCCCGAAGGTCTGGGTAGCTTCATTTATCTTTTTATCAAGCTTATTGATCCCCACAATTTTGTTAACAGACGGTTATGTAAATCACGGAGCAGCAGTAACAATAATCCCGTTGATCGCATGGATAACTTTATTGTTGGCTGGAATTCTATTGCGACAAAAACGCGAAGGCTGGTCTTTTGTATTGACCGGCATATCTGTTCTACTTATCCCGGTGACCTACTTCCAAATCATGTTCCCGCGCGTAATGGTTTCAAGTACAAACCCAAATTTCAGCCTGACCATATCCAATGCATCTTCATCAGCATATACTTTGAATTTAATGAGCATTGTGGCGCTGATATTTGTCCCCCTGGTTCTAGGTTACCAAATCTGGTCCTACTGGGTATTTAGAAAAAGGTTGGAAACCGATCCTGAAAAATTGCATTATTAAGAACAAGGATCAACAGCAATCGAGAGTGGACGAATCCACTCTCGATTGTTGTTAAAGGTTTGGTTAAGGATTCAGACTTATGATGTATGCGATCAGATCCGCAATTTCCTGTTGGGATAATGTGTTTGATCTACCCCAAGCCGGCATAGTAAAAACCGGGCTGATACCTTCAGGTGTGGAACCATTTTGAATAAATAGGTCTATATTTGTCGAGAAAATTTTCAAATCTGGATCTTTGAGGAATGGATCTACCGGATTTAAGGTTGGTATCGTCCCATCAGTAGAACCTGAATTTATAACTCCACCTGTACCCTGGGTGGAATGACAAACTGAACAATTCGCGTTAAAAAGTTGTTCTCCAGAAGTGACATCACCTGACATATTAATGGCTTCACCTGGTATTCCAGGGTTTGATGGTCGGGGGACTTTACTGACGGGAGCATTGGGTGTTCCGATCAAGATAGACTCCACCTGGTTACCAACCTGTATTACCGGACCGGAATCAGCTTCTGCTCCTTCAGGTCTACCCATTGGCATTTGATAGAGGACAAAAAGCATTTCACGCAACTTGGAAATCTCCCAATTTCCATTTCCCAATATTTCATTACCCTTTGCACCGACAGATGTTCTTCTTGAGCCTGCCAGGATTCCAGCGTAGCTACTTAAATCCATTTGTGCAGATGCTATGGCAACATCTGCATTATGACAGGCGACACAAGCCAGAGCACCTGAATACCAAAGGTTGGTTTCGGTAAAAAGAACTGCAACTTCATTATAAGTTGCCGTGCAAGTGGCACCCTTGTTATCCAAAAATGTGAATGGTTCAACTTCAGGATATCCCACATTCACCCAAGCTGAGAGAAGGGGTTCAGCGCTCACCAAGCATTTTGCGGAACTTGTTGAAACCTGATCTCTACCTTGAACAGGCAAAGTGGCAGGAAAGATGGTTGGGATGGGTGTATGGTAGATTTGAGCTAATCCAGCTTGTGAACAATCATTATTAAATCCACAATTCCCAAAATAAAGAAATGCAATAAAAATGATCAGGAAGACCGGCAATCCAAAAATCAAGCCCATCATCCAACCTTTAAAATCCTTGTTCATAAAGACATCTCCCTTGTGTTTTATCACAAGCTATTCATTTCAGGGTTCGAATGTAGTTAACAACATCCCAACGATCACGGACGTTCAGGTTTTCATTTAAAGCAGGCATACGCCCGATAACACCATTTGAAATGGTCAAGAAAATAGCCCCATCACTGTTACTTTGTACAATTACTGTTGTTAGATCAGCGGGTTTGAACTGAAAGAAAGCAGCAACCACGCCATCCCCTTGACCAGATTGACCGTGGCATATAACACAGTTAATATTAAAAAGTTGTTCCCCACGAGCAAGTGATATTTCATCTGGTGAGACAGGATTTGCCGGAGCCCCCATCCCGGGAATAAAAGCCGCCCCTTCCACCGGTATCGAATTTATGGCAACTGGAAGTGGGTTTTCCATCGGCTTAAAAGAAGGTTGAATCTCCATATAGGAGATCCAATCGATCTTGATCAAATCGTAAGTAAAAATAAGTAAAACGCCACCGAAGACAACGACAACACTCAATATGATGAGCAATTTTTTGATCATAATTGCTGAGCCTCCGCAGGTTCCACGGATTTTGCCCCAATACCCTTTAGGGCTGCGATTATTGTGTTTTCTTTTTCCTGGGGGCATGAAAATAATACTGCGATCTTTCCATCACTGATCTCCGGAATATATTCTTTTGGTTTATAGGAAGGAAAATGACTATCCAGGAAAACGCCAAGAAACGTGCTGACCAGCATACCCAACATGGTCATCTCAAATATGACCACAATGGAAGGCGGAATCGGGATCAAAGGCTGTCCGCCAACATGGATCGGGTACATAAGTGGGGTGGCAATTGAAAGAAACAATCCGATCGAGAATCCTGCCAGCGCTCCGCCCAGCGCCAATCTGGGTACATTTGTCCATTGATGCGGACGCCCCAGCATCGGTTCAGTTACCGGAATACCTGATACTATATTGATCTGTTCATTACTGATACCCAGTTGATGGAGTTTTTCCACTGCATCTGCAGCCGGATCTATATCTTCAAAAAGTGCCAGGAGCGTTTTCATATCATCCATATGTGCCTCCCCATCATTCCAATTCACTAACTGCAGGAACTGTAGCCTTGCCCACTTTGCGTAGACTGTGCGCCATCTGCCCTTCTTGAACTTCCCAAACAGGCACCAATGGAACTATACGTGAAGCCAGCATGTACAAAAGGATAAAGAACGCCAGAGTTCCCAGGCTAAGCCAGACTTCGACCCCAGGTTTGTACATGCGCCAGGTGAAAGGCATACGATTGATCGTGAGGGATATTGGCACGATTACATATCGTTCGATATACATGGCAATATTGATGAGGAGACCAATTGTAAAGAGAATTGCAGGGTTCCTCCGGATCTTCTTATTCCATAATGTTGCCCAGGGAATCGCAACATTGAAGATCAGCATCATAAACCACATCCACCCTAATGGACCAGATTCATGAAAATGGAGCAGAATATCTGTAAATTTATCTCCGTTGTACCACTGCACCAGATAATCGTTGAAGAAGAAATATGCCCACGACATGGAGATTATCAGCATCAATTTCCCCATTGAGTCGAAAACTTCCGGACGGATAAAATACTTCATGTTCTTCATGGTTGCTCGAACGACCACCAGCACCATTGCAACTGCAGCAATACCCGATTGCAGTGCTCCGATCACAAAATAAGGTCCAAAGATCGTTGAAGACCAACCTGGACGCATAGCAGCTGCAAAATCCCAGGAGACGATCGTATGCACAGAAAACATTACTGGTAGAATGGCGAATGCAAAGATATTCATGGCTGAACGCAAATGAGTCCATTCTCCTTCGGTTCCACGAAATCCAAGAGCCAATGTGCGGTATAAAATTTTTCTCCAACCTTTTGAGCGATCGCGTGCCATGGCAAGGTCAGGGATAAGAGGCAGAAAAAGGTACATTGTGCTTGCCAACAAATAGGTGTTGATAGCCAAAAAATCCCACGAAAGCGGTGAATGAAAGTTAGGCCATAATCCACGTTCATTCGGATAGGGAGCCAGAAAGTAAAACAACCAGACCCTGCCCATGTGCATAAAAATGCTTAATCCTGCTTGTACGAGGCCAAAGGTGGTCATCAATTCTGCAGCACGTGTAAATGGGCGTCGAAATTCAGCTTTGAAAACACGCAGCAAGGCTGAAACAAAAGTACCTGCATGACTGATCCCGATCCAAAATACCGTATTTACCAGGAAGATGCCCCAATAGGCTGGACGATTGACTCCTGCCACCCCCATTCCCTCGTTGATCAAATATCCCCAAGCTCCAAAAAGGCACACCAGGACAATAATTCCCAGAAAACCAGCTACCACCCAGAATTTCCAGGATGTGGTCTGCATTGATTCCATGACCATGTCATTCATCACACCGCGTGGCAAGGGATCAAACATGAGATGCTCGGAAAACTCATTATGGGTTTTTATGGTTGAGTTATCCATTTCTGGCATAAGTCGAACCTCCCTTAAGATAAGTAACAACTGGTTCTGTCCCCAAATCTTCCAGGAGTTTTATTCCTCTTCCATTTTTTGCAAGCTTGCTAACGTTGCTTTCAGGGTCATCCAACCTGCCAAAAACAATTGCATCAGTGGGACAGGCTTGCATACAGGCAGTGACTATTTCGCCATCTTCCGGTATTCTACCTTCCGATTTCGCTATGTCCTCGCCACTGATGATCCGCTGAACGCAAAAATTGCATTTTTCCATGATGCCTTTCCGGCGAACGGTAACATTTGGATTTAATTGATTTTCAAGCGGTGCAGGTCTTTCATAGTCACGCCAATTGAATTCACGTACCTGATATGGGCAGTTATTGGCGCAATAACGTGTTCCTACACAGCGATTATAGATCTGCATATTGATCTGTTGCGCATCGCTATGCACAGATGCAAATACAGGGCAAACAGGTTCACATGGAGCTTTTCCACACTGTTGGCATAAGACAGGTTGAAAGGGAGTTGATTTTACTTCGGGATAATGACCTTCCCAAAATCTTTCGACTCTTATCCATTGCATGCCTCTGCCATAACCAGCATCTTCCTCTCCTACAAATGAAATATTATTCTCCATAGCACAAGCAACTACACACGCCTGACAGCCAGTACAAATATCCTGGTCAATGACCATACCCCATTTATTCTCAGTTTTTTTCTCAGCTGTGTTTTCCATTGATACACTCCCAAGTAATGTTATAAAGAATTCCTACCATTAAGTTATTCTCCCAAGCCTTCGCCAGAAACACCAATACGGCTTTCGTTCCTGGATAAAGCTTGCTTTCTTCCTGTTTTTTCAATACTCACTCTCGTGGAAGCAAACGTCAGGTCATAAGATCCATTGAGATGCAACCCCAGCAAATTTACCGGATTTGCACCGCGCCTTTCCGCATATCGACCATAAGCAGTGTGCCCCTGCCCAAAAGGGATCGCGATCACGTCTGGGCGAATTGCCGGGTAACGGTAAACCACCGCTTCAATAATTCCATATGCAGAATTAAGTCTGATGACATCATCATCCTGTAAGCCTAATTCATCCGCAGTATCGGGATTGATCTCCACCCATGAATTCCACATGACTGTTGTTGTTGGGTCAGGTGTTTCTTGTAGCCAGGGTTTGTTAGCCCCGGACCCATCCCCTAGTATGGGAGATAAAAATGGAAACAGGATGAATTCTCCCTCACCGTCAAATTCCGGTTCAGGTAGATTGATCTTTTTATTCAGAATACCACTCTCCCCTGGTTCTATCAGACCCGGGACAGCACTCCACCAGCCGCCGTATTGCTGGAATTGCGCCATGAAAGTATTGATCTCAGAAGCTTTAAAATAACCATTCATTGACACCAGGTTCAGAAAAGAATTTCTCAGGAAATCAACAATATCTTTATAAGGGATCATATTCGCAATATCACCCCCAACTGCCTGGATGGATGCCAGAAGAATATCTGCTGTTCCCTGAGTATTATAGAATGCTGCAACGACTGGTTGTGACCCGGAAATAACAGCCCGATCACTACCGGTTTGAATTTTTTGATACCCCCATGATTCTAAAGAGGTGTGGTCGGGGAAGATAAAGTCAGATTGCATGGCTGTCTCGTCTGGAAAAGAAGCAAACGAAATCACCAGGGGTACCTGGGAAAGAGCTTCCTCAAATCCGAGGCTGGCTGGTAATTCAAATACAGGATTGATCCCATGGACGAAAAGAGTCTTCACTTTGCCGGATTTCATCCTCTGAACCAGATCATTTACTTCCAGGAAGGAGTTTATTTTGGAGGATTGTTCCTCATTGACAGGTAGAGCGGGTGTCAAGAATACTCCACCTTCTTCTCCGATATTATCTAGCAGCACATTAACTGCCAGGATGGCTTGTGCTGTTTCAAGTCCATTGGTTTGTCCAAGAGCAGCCCCGCCCGGTATAATCAATGGACGGTCTGCTTCTGTAAGAATTTCTGCCAAACGATGTAAATTTTCTGTACTCACGCCAGATCTTTCCGCTACCAACCCCACATCAACCTGCACAAAGGCATTGGGTGTCACTGAGCCTCGTTTTTCAGTCACAAGTCGTCCAAGCGCAAGCGCTACGAGACCTTCCGTTCCAGGTAAGATCGGAAACCATTCATCCGCAACAGCTGCAGTCTGTGAAAGGCGTGGCTCAAACTGTACAAGATACCCACGTTTTCCTGTTTTTCCACGCCTTAAACTTGCAAAACCTCGTGAATATGCAACCGGCGATAAATATGTCTCAAGAAAATTTGCGCCAAATGAAAATGCTACGTCGGCATTAGCCAGATCAAAAAAAGGCAAGGATGGGCTGTTAAAAACCATTCTGGTTGCATCCATCAATGTGACCCTGGATTCAAATAGCTGCTGGGCTCCAAACCGGATCGGTGCAGGAGCACCTAATGCAGTTGATATTTCGGAGACAAGATCAAACAGATGGTCATCTTTGAGACCTAAAAGGAAAGCAATCTCTCCCGCCGAGGTTGAGGTCAAAGCATCCTTGAGTATTTTGGTGGCATCATCCCAGGACAGATTATCAAATAAGGAGCTATTTCGATTTTTTCTTTGAACAGGATTCTGAATACGATCCGGGTTGTACAAACCCTGTAGTGCAGCCTGACCTCGAACACAAGTTTTTCCGCGATTTACCGGGTGGTTTGGGTTGCCTTCGATCTTAATGGCGCGGCCCTGCATAGTTCGCACAATGATCCCGCATCCTGCTGGACACTCCCGGCATGTAGTGGCATAGTAAGTGCTTTGACCGTTGTATGTATATTCAGGCATCTGGGCATAAGGTTCACGGACAACATAACGTGAGGCTGGACCACATCCTGTTAATACTGCTGTTGCAGCAGCACCAGCACCTGCCACCTTTAAAAAATCACGGCGGGAAATCTTATTGATCATATCTTTCTCCAAATCATAACTTTAGTGAATATGCCTTTATCGATGGCAAGTTGCACAATCCGTTAATAAAGCCAATTTCAATTCATCACCATCAGCGTTCTCCCGGTGACAACTCAAACACCAGCCCATATTTTGCCCGGAACGAGCGATGGCAACTTTTTCCCGGCTGATCTCTCCGTGGCAGGTTTCACAATTCAAACTTGCCGCTATATGGGGCCGGTGGTTAAAATATACAAAATCGGGCTGGATGAACACCGGCACCCAGGGTATCGGTACTCCACTCGATACATAATCGGCTAATTTTTGTTGTTCAGCATTCTTGATGGGCATCTGCTGGTGACAGCCCCAACACTTTGCACTGGTTGGTAATCCCGCTGAGGCTTGTTTCCAGGCACCCGGGTGACAATACAGGCATTGCACTCCAAAGCCAACGTGAACTTCATGATTAAATTGGATGGGTTGTAATGGAGACTGCTGCATGCGCCAGACAGCATAACCTGAACCACTCAGAAATACTATCAATATTATTCCTGCTCCAAGCATAAATAATGGTTTTCTAATTAAGATTCTACTTTTTTCGAGAAAATTAAATTTTCGCAATCTTTCCAGCATGGAATCTCCTCACAAATTATGAGAATAATTGACCTGATCACTTTTTTCTTTTTAGGAGAGTAACCACCAGTATTCCCACCAGCACAAAACCGCCAATGAAAGCCAAAGAATAGCCTGCCGCTCCAAAAAATGCACCCAGCCCAGTTAAAATCCCCGAAAGAAGGTTATAAGTTGGACCTCCCGGAATTTCACCTGGTACTGGCGTAGCATTCGGAAAAGGTTTATCCACCGGGATCTGGCTGCCAGCAGGAAAAGTTTGTGCATAAGCTAGAATATCACGTCCATCTTCAGGTTTCCAACCCAGATCATAACCGATGGGCATATCTGTTCCAGCAACTCCAAACCGGGTACGGTGCAAAAAACGCCAAGGATCACGTTTTGCCACCGAACCCAGGTATTCATCAATTCCTTCTGTATGGAAAATGATAAGCTTGCCATCATCACCATGGCATGCAATACAATTGGATTGATAAAGGGATTTACCATTTTCCAGATTCTCGTTCACCACTTGCAAAGAAATCGGGTCAATGAACTGCTGATCGTCAATCGTACCAAATTTCAGGAAAGCAGCTACCTTTAACAGATTTGTGTCATTGATAAAAATGGAAAAATCGTGAGCAGGATCCTTACCACCTTTTAAATGATTAACTATCTCACTCAAACTCAGGTTTGCTGATAATTTCATGACATTTGGGAAACTTGTCAGGTGAGAGCCAGACCCATACGCACCCTCCACACCCAGATAATCCCAGCCATGACATTCAGAACAGCGCCATGTGTCCATCCCTGTACGGCTATTTGTGGATTGACGCGACCAGATCGGCATATTTCCCGTAGGTGTTATGTTATCCAGATTAGCAAACCACTTATCGTACAGTTGTGCTCCTGTGACAATGTCAGCATCCGTGGGAGTCTCAGTTTGGGCAAACACCAGGTTCACAGAAATCACAGCAAGGAAAATAATAAAGACAGCAAATAGCAAATAGATATAACTTCTAGGCTTCACAAGCATACTTCTCCTCCAAATTGCATAATCGCTGATCAAGATAATGTTTTTTCGGGGTAAAACCTGTAACCAAATCGATTAAAATTGATAATTAGTAATTTTCTACATCAAATTATACATGATTACGTAAATTTATCCAATTTATTTTATATTAAGCTAATTTTACCTGAAATGTACTTTATAATTAGACAATAGTTATTTGTAAGGTCAATCTACAATTCCTTTTCTCCTTTATGTTTGAACATAAGGAATAGAAATTCATGAGACATTTTATTGTTGTTGCCATACTAGTCATCCTTTTTACTGTCCTTGTTTACACCGGGTTAAATAGTTTAGGATTATTACCTGTGCAGGCAAGCGCCCAAGCTGTATCCATTGATAACCTTTTCCAGATCCATATTGGTCTAATTTCGTTCCTATTTGCTCTGATCGTCGGTATCATGGTGTACAGCTTGATCGTTTTTCGACGAAAAAAAGGAGAAACCGGAGATGGAGCTCATATCGTAGGCAACACAACCCTGGAAATTGCATGGACGATCCTTCCCTTATTTATAGTAATTTTCCTGGCTTATATGGGGGCTTACTCGCTGGGAGAAATCCGGAGGATTGACATGTCTGCCCTGCAAGTAAAAGTCACTGCCGGTCAATGGTACTGGCAATTTCAATACCCGGAATACGGTGTCTCATCCACAGAACTATATCTGCCCGTAAACCGTCAGGTTGTCCTGCGAATGAGTAGTAATGATGTGATCCACTCTTTTTGGGTTCCTGAGTTTCGGGTAAAACAGGATATTGTACCTGGTCAGGTAACAGAATTACGTATTACGCCAACTCTAGCGGGAAATTACAAAGTTCTATGCGCTGAACTTTGTGGGGCTTCACATGCCTATATGGAAGGTCTGGTCATGGTGGTGGACCTCGCCAATTTTGAAAATTGGATCGCAGATCAACAAGCGACTGTTGATGTCGATCCTGTTCTGCATGGTCAGCTATTAGTTCAACAATACGGTTGTACCACCTGCCATTCTTTGGATGGATCCATTAAGATCGGACCATCCTGGAAAAATCTGTACGAATCCACAGTACCACTTGCTGGTGGTTCGACCATTCTCGCAGACCATGCTTACCTGATCTCTTCAATTTTAGAACCCAATCTATATATTCATCAAGGATATCCACCTAATGTAATGCCTACCTTTAACGAAATTCTTGATCAAACCCAGGTGGAATCCATCGTAGCATTCATTGAAAGTTTAAAATGACGGAGACAAGATGAAAAAATTTTTCTCACTCGGTTTGATCCGAGGGCTCATTTGGCAAATTATGGGTACGGGCATTGGTGTAGGATTTGTAACCCTAATCAGAGTCCTTATAGGACTTCCAACCTGGAAAGCTGAACCTGCAACAGTTTTCGGAGCACTTTTAGGGGTGATCTTCTTCCTGGTGGGTATAGGCGCATTTTCCGATTGGTATAAGATGGCCAAGGGTGAGGAAGTCGAGGAGATGCCAGACGAGTCGCGTCTGGGTTGGAGACGGTATCTGGGAGTGTCATTGGATCACAAAATCATTGGGATCCAATATATGGTGCTGGCAATCATCCTAATGGGAGTCGGGGGCATATTTGCTCTAATTTTCCGAACTGAGCTGGCTGAAACTGGTATGCAATTCCTTACATTGATTGAATACAATACATTAATGTCTCTGCATGGTATTGTAATGATCGTATCCATCCTAGTGGGGATTGCAGCAATAATGAATTACACAGTCCCTCTCTTGATCGGTGCCAGTGATATGGCGTTTCCACGCTTGAATGCGTTTTCATTCTGGATCGCTGTTCCTTCCGGTTTGGTGTTGCTATCCAGCATGTTCCTGGGAGGATTTGACACAGGCTGGACCGGGTATCCACCTTTATCGGTCCGCGCCCCACTAGGTATGCAGATGTTCTTTCTGGGTGTTGCGTTGGTTGGTTTCACATCCATTCTGGGGTCGATTAATATTATTGCGACAATAATTCGCCTGCGCACCAAAGGCATGACGCCTTTCCGAATGCCAATTTTCATCTGGGCTGCTATCGCAACCTCGATCATTAGTTTAACCGCCACCCAATTGATCGGTCTTTCCTTCGAGATGGTTATGTTCCAACGTTTGTTTGGTATGGGTTTCTTTGATCCGATCAAAGGTGGTAATCCCATCTTATTTCAGCACCTATTCTGGTTTTATTCCCACCCAGCTGTATATGTTTTTGTATTACCTGGACTTGGGATCATCAGCGAACTTCTGCCGGTCTTTGTCCGAAAACCACTTTTTGGCTACAAGTGGGTAGCGATGTCGTCCCTGGGAATTGCGTTGGTGGGGTTCCTGGTTTGGGGACATCATATGTTCACATCCGGCATGGCGGAATATCTGCGTGTCCCATTCATGTATAGCACACTGCTTGTTGCAATTCCAACCGGTGTTAAATTCTTCTCCTGGGTGGCAACTCTTTGGCGAGGCAAGATAACTTTCCCTGTACCCATGCTTTTTATTCTAGCATCCATTATCGTTTTCCTGCTGGGAGGGCTTACTGGTCCTCCTAATGCAACAATTTCGACAGATCTTCATCTTCAGGATACTTATTATATAGTCGGCCATTTCCACGATACATTGTTCGGTGGTTTTATGTTTCCTTTCTTTGCTGCAGTCTACTACTGGTTCCCGAAAATGACCGGACGAAGATTAAATGAAAAATTGGGCAAAATTCATTTCTGGCTGGTTACCCCGTCATTCTTCGTTCTTTCACTTTGGATGATGCGCATTGGCTTGCTTGGGATGCGCCGAAGAATTGCAGATTATGATCCGGCTTTACAATTTCAAAACTATCATTTGATTATGACCTATACGGGTTACTTCATTGCACTGGGTGTTCTGGTTTTCATAATCAATCTGATTTGGAGTGCAAAGAAAGGTGAGATCGCAACTGGGAATATCTGGAACTCCCGCTCACCCGAGTGGCAAGTTCCCTCACCCATGCCCATGCATAATTATGACAGGCAATTTGAGGTTGTTGGAGAACCTTATGATTATGGACTCCCTGGCTCCAACTACATCAAGTTTGATGGAGAATAACAAACATGGCTGACTCAAACAAGAACTCTACTCTACGCCTGGGAATAATAATCTTCGGCATTCTCACCATTCTGACCTTAATGGAATTTGGCCTGGCAATATATTTAAATTCCTGGGGTTTACTTGCCCTTCTGGCCATCCTCAAAGCTGGATTGGTCGTGTACTATTACATGCATATTTATCGTTTGTTTGAACCAGATACGGAGACCAATCACCACTCTCAAGCTTATAAAATCGTGACCAACCGTCTGGGTTTATGGCTTTTCATGCTTTCTGATGCCTTCATCTTTGGGGGGTTGTTGATCTCACGTTTTAACCTGATGGGGTTCACTCGACCCGAGTTGAGTCAACCGCTTGGTCTTGTGGTCACATCAGTTTTACTTGTCTCCTCATTTTTTGCGAATCGTGCAGAAACTTCAATGGCTATTGGAGATCGCAAACAATTCATTATCAGCACTGCCATCACAATGGCGCTAGGCATTCTGTTCATCCTGGGTGTACTAGGTGTCGAATGGCAACTGGCTCCTTTCAAAGCTGCAGATGGTGTTCAAGGTGCTGTATTCTATTCAATGACCGGTTTCCATGTATTTCATGTCTTGACTGGCGTGATCTTCCTTGGTATTGTTTTGCGTAATGGAATTCACGGGCAATACTCGGAAGAGAAACATTGGGCTGTCGAGGCAGCAGCTGTCTATTGGCACTTTATAGATGTAGTCTGGATATTCTTTTATCCGGCTTTATATCTGATCGGAACAGTCATTATATAAAATAGAATGAAAAACTCCATCTCTTTCCTATGATGTATCTATTACATAGTCGTAAAAATGGATTTTCCGCATCCTAAAAAGGAGGGGCGCTTTTTCCCGGAAAGTAATTCTTATTTCCTAGCAATAAATTGGTGCATACTTTCGTTTGGATATTAATAATCACATTTTTTTAATTGAGGAATCAGCTTGATATTGGGAGTTGTTGAATGAATAAAAAATATGCTGTTATTGCTCTGACATGTATTGTGTTGCTAATAGCAGCTACCTACCTTTTATTTGACTCAACGAATAGAACCAATCACAAATTCAATGGATCAATAATTGCACCTCCTGTTCCTGCAGCAAATTTCACTCTAACAAATCAAGATGGCAAATTAACCAGTTTAGGTGATATACACGGGAAATATTTATTAATATTCTTTGGATTCACATCCTGCACGGATGAGTGTCCTGCAACCATGGCCATATTAAGTCAGGCTCGAGACGGACTTGGAGCGAACAAAGATCAGGCTCAAATTGTATTCATCACTACTGACCCCGCAAGAGATTCGCCTTCGGCTGTCAAAACTTTTATTAATCGTTTTGATCCAACATCCATTGGTCTTACAGGTTCTTTATCTGACCTCCAACCAGTCTGGAAGGATTATGGAGTAATGGTGATGGATGGAGGTGAAACACATTCGATCAGGGTATACCTTGTTGATCCTGAAGGTAATTGGCGTCTTACTTACGCACCCGCTTCCAATCCTCAGGAAATTGTTGACGATATTGAATTATTAATTCAAGGATATTGATCTTGAAAAAGGCATATTTCTGGCGTATCTTTGGATCGATGTTGGTTGGTCTGCTCATTTCTGGAATAGTCAGCGAAGTCGCATTTCAAAGTATGGGAAATACCATTAGCCGCCCGCCTCAATTTGTTGAGCTTGTCATTCCGGCTGGAACTTCGGAAAAAGTATCCAAAGGGGAAACTGTTGTACCCGATGGGATGATTTTCATGGTAGGTGACACACTGGAGCTTATCAACCAGGATTCGATCGCCCACACGTTTGGTCCCTTATTCGTCCCTCCCGGATCAACTGCAAGTTTAAATCTGGATACACCCGAAAGCCTTGCCTTTTCCTGCTCTTTTGAACCTTCTCAATACTTTGGGTTGGATGTGCGTGAAGCATTATCGCCAGCCACCCGAATAAATGGAATCCTTTTAGCGGGAATCCCCATGGGTCTATTACTGTCTGTTTACAGCGTGATTGCCTGGCCTTTCAAAAAACAAGCTGTAATTTCCCCAACAAATTAAGATCTTTTTTTTTATTGGTAGAGTCAACACAAATGTTTAAGAGTATGAAATTACTTTTTTCACCTGCCTGGATATGGACAACCTGCCTGGTGTTTCTTGCTATCCTACTCACAATTCGATTGGGTTTTTGGCAACTGGACAGGCTCGATCAAAATAATACCTTCAATTCACATATTCTTTCTGTGCAAGCCATGCCTGATTTGAATCTTACAGAAAATATTTCGCGGTTTAACTTGACCGACATGGAATACAGGTCCGTAATTGCCTTGGGGCATTATGATTTTGACAATCAGGTTGTCATTCGCAATCAAGTATGGGTTCAATCCTGGGGAAATGAAATTGGATACACCATATTAACACCTCTCCTGATGCAAAATGGTCAGGCTGTTCTGGTACAACGAGGGTGGGTCCCCCTTTCCTACGATACACCTACATCCCTGCGAAGCTTTGATAAGTCAGGTGAAGTTTTAATAAAAGGGATCATCAGGTTACCTCTGGAAAAAGGGGAAATGGGAGGAGGCGTTCCAGACCCAACCCTATTCCCCGGTCAGGAAGGTCTATTTTTTTGGAATAACGTTAACATTAAACGTATCCAACAACAAATACCTTATGATATTCTCCCGATTTATATCCAACAAGCACCAACTCCGGATAATGAAATACTTCCCTACCAGAGTATCCCAAAACTGGAATTGACAGATGAAGCACATTTAGGGTATGCAATTCAATGGTTCTTTTATGCTCTCCTATTGCTATTTGGGTATCCATTTTTCATCCAAAAACATCGAGAAAATTAATTCTAATAAAATTTACACAAACAGTAATATATTTCAAGATACCAGATCATCAATAATTCATTTCTCATAAACATTTCAGTTTTATCTGGAATTTTTGTGAGAAGTCCCATACAGAAATTAATCGTTTCCAAGTATACTAACCAATATGATTAGAATTACATGTTATATAGCCGCAATTCTTGTGGTCTTTTTGACTTCCTGTGTTAATCCCAGCTTCACCACCCCAGGACAATCTTCCGTTAGCAGTAAATCCAATGGAATTGATACAACTTCTCAAGTTACCACCATTCAACCTTCCAAAAGTTTAGAATCATCGAATCCAACTTCCTCCCCTTCTTTAGAAACACAGACAATTCAAACAACAATTGAACCATCGGCAACGATCGATCAGCGACAACCTGCGGAAGATTGGGAAAATTGGCCAGTGGTACCGAGGGTTTCCCCTTGGTTAAAGAAAGTTTATGCTCAGGGATTGGCAGATGGGAATGATCCCCACAAATTCTCCAAAATTGGCGATTGCCAGAATGTCATATCACTTTTTCTTCCTTTCGACTTGCCCCCATATTACCGCCTGGGAGAAAAGTATTCCTACCTGATACCTGCTATTGAGCAGTTCTCCGGTAGTTGGATGCGAGAAAGCCAGGCGGTTCGTGGAGGGTATAATGTTGCAAGTGTGCTGTCATCTTATTTTTCTGATAAAGAAGTATGCGGAAATGATGAAACCCCGTTGGCGTGCGAATTCCGATTGAATGAACCCAGTATTGCCATCATCAGCATGGAGACATGGACATCCAAACGCCCTCCTGAAGTATATGAGGGTTACTTAAGCCAGATCGTCGAATTTGTGTTGTCCCATAATGCGATACCAATTCTGTCAACCAAAGCAGATAATTTAGAAGGTGACCAAAGCATAAATGCTGCTGTAGCTCGGGTGGCTTACAAATATGATGTGCCTATGTGGAATTTTTGGGCTGCTGTCCACCCTCTCCCTTCAGCTGGTTTGACTGAGGACAATTTTCATCTGACAGTTGGAAAGAATTTTTTTGATGACCCAGAAGAGATGGAAAAAGCCTGGCCAGTACGCAACCTTACCGCGCTGCAAACGATTGATGCTGTTTGGCGTTCTGTGAAATAATTATTTTTTCAGGAAAGTAAACTCATGTGAGTATAGAAAGGAAAAATCAATTGAATCTACAGAGATAGAACAATCCTTTTCAGGGTTTATTGTTAAGTCAGTTTTTTTCGTCTTTTCAAGAGGAGACAACCATGAGAATTAATTTCGGTATGTGGAAGACAGCTTTATCCACTCTGGTTAAAATGGAAAGTAAAGAAGAATGGGATCAACTTGATGTAGTATCCAAATGGTTGATCGCCACTCGCTCCGGAGTTACAATAGTGACTATTTACTCGTGTTTGATAGCAGGGATATTGGCATATCGCGATCAGAAATTTATCTTAATCCCCTGGATGATCATAACATTGGGTTTATTCATCGCACACGGTACCAACAATCTACTGAATGATTATACTGACTTCTCTCGTGGTGTGGATGCTGATAATTATTTCCGTACACAATACGGCGTACACCCTCTCTTCCAGAAATTCTGGACAAAGAAACAACAATTAACCTGGTTTGTTATCAGTGGTGTAATAGCAACCCTGAGCGGTATTTATGCTCTCATTTTCACAAATTTTTCGCCAATTATTATTGGTCTTTTCATTTTTGGAGCAATAGTTTTATTATTTTATACCTGGCCGCTAAAGTACATTGCTCTTGGAGAGGTATCCATATTTCTCATCTGGGGACCAATTATGGTTGCTGCTGTATATTTGGTTCTAAGCAAAGGATGGACTGATGATATTTGGCAGATAGCTCTCGCTGGAGTACCCTTTGGATTAAGTGTTGTCAGTATCAACCTTGGAAAGCATATTGATAAATCTGGTGAAGATAAGAAGAAACATGTCAATACATTACCTGTCGTGATCGGCGAAAAAGCAGCCAGGTATGTAAATATGTTCGTTCTATTAATGATCTATGTTGTCATATTCTATCTAATTTTCATCACCCATTATTTTTCCCCCATAATGTTGATCGTAATGTTGGCGGGTAAACGCTGGTTATATGCATTTGGAGCATTAACAAAACCGCGCCCTTCTGAACCACCCAAGGAATGGCCAGGTTGGCCAACATGGTTCTCAGGTTTTGCTTTTTACCACAATCGTCTCTTTGGAGACCTTTTCTTGATAGGTTTATTATTGGATACCTTCCTGCGAATTTTCCTGGGTAATTTCTGGTAAATCGGTTAAAATTGATGACAAGTAAAAAATTATCCAACGATTTCTATACGATTATGTCAGGACCACATAAAATAAGTTGACTTTCAGAGCAAATCGTTTTATACTTTTTAAAGGAACAAATCGCTTATGAATGTATTGGTGAGACATTTTGATTGAGTTTTATGAAAGGCATGCTTTATTTTGCGTGCCTTTCAATTTTTTACCAGTGGATGAAAGAAACAACTCGATAATTAGGGGTTGGAGATTGTAAGTCAATCGAACCTGATTACAATCCTTGACCATCCCCCCAGTATATTGAATTCACATAACTTAATAAAAGGAGTGATTATATGGACTATGGAATGATTGGAAAAATCGAAAAAGCCAAACGTTATGCACAGGAAAGAAACCGCTTTATTTTCGAAGCGTTTACAGTCACAATTAACGGAGAAAATAATCCCCACACTGTCAAATTCATAGATAATAAATGGTTATGCGATTGTGATTTCTTCCAATCACGAAATGTTTGTACGCATACAATGGCACTCGAGGAAGTACTGAAAGACATGTTGCCTGCTCCACAACTGGCGTAACTTAACTATTGTTCTTTATTCCCAATCTACCCTCAATTCGAGGGTAGATTGCTATTATAGGTGATCTACTCTTTCATCTTTTCAGGTACAATCATACTAATGAAACCTTTATCACGCCGCGATTTTCTTAAACTTGGCAGCCTGGCTTTAGGTGGTTTGGCGTTCACTCCATTCCTCCCACAGATCACAGAATTTAATGATGTAGATCTTGTGCGCATCGGGACCAAGGCTGTGAGTGTTTACAGCAAGCCATACGATACGAGTAATATTGTTGCCACATGGTACCAGGATGAGATCGTAAATATCTATGAAATTATCACTGCTGAATCTCCCTCTTATAATCCAATCTGGTATCGGGTTTGGGGTGGGTATATGCACCGCGCTCACCTGCAAAGAGTTAAAATAATTTACAATACCCCTGCAACTAAAATCAATGAAACAGGTCAACTGGGTGAAATCACTGTCCCTTATTCTCAGAGCTTGAATTTATCAAATCAAAATACTTGGTCAAAATCCAGCCGTCTATATTATGGATCGACCCATTGGATCACAGGAATCATTGAGGGACCCGATAAACAACCCTGGTATCGTCTTAGAGATGAAATTTATGATGGATCTATCTATTATTCTCCCGCTATTCACTTACGCGTCATACCTGACGAAGAATTAGCTCCTATAAATCCCGATGTACCGTTCGATCAAAAAAGGATCGAATTAAATCTTAGTTCACAGACCCTAACTTGTTATGAATATGGCAACATTGTCTTGCAGACCAAGATTTCTTCCGGTTTGAATAGCTTAACAATCACAGGAGGTATCCCCACCGCCACACCTCCTGGCGAATATAATATTCAGGGTAAATATCCATCCAAACACATGGGAGACGGACAATTAACTTCTGATCTTCAGGCATATGAACTTGTGGGGGTCCCATGGAATTGTTTCTTCACTGCCCAAGGACACGCCTTTCATGGGGCTTATTGGCATGATAATTTTGGGATTCCTATGAGTCATGGTTGTATTAACATGCGTATTGAAGAAGCTAAGTGGCTTTTCTTATGGGCATTACCAATATCAAAACCTGATGAAGAGTCCAATCGTAACCGTGGAACCAGCATTCTAATATATTAAGCTGAGATTATGCCTCTATTAATATGGCCAAACAAAGATATTAGCCCATCATCAAATGTAAATTTTGTTCTCAATTCAAACAATTACCCGGGGGGAGAGTCATACCCTTTAGAGCTTTCTGAAAACCACTTGTATCTGGGGGATAATCTAAAAACAATGACCACCCTTTTACCCGATTATGCCGACCGCATTGACCTGATTTATGCTGACCCCCCTTTTTTTACAAATAAAAAGTTCTCAGCCCGAATCGGTCGAGGGGAAGATTCCCGTAACCCGACTGAATGGAAATTGAGTGATGGGTACAGTGACCACTGGGCAGATATGGATGAATATCTGAGCTTTCTATACCCCCGTCTAAACTTGATGCATAAACTGTTATCACCAACTGGAAGCCTTTATATGCACCTTGATTGGCACGCGGATTCTTATGCCAGAATATTATTGGACGAAATCTTTGGAAGAGATCGCCTGATCAATCAAATTTCCTGGTTGTACCATGGACCTTCTCCAATCAGGAATGCATTTAATAGAAAACACGATACTATTTTCATTTATACCAAATCGAAAAATTATACATTTAATAGTGATGCAGTCCGAGAACCATATAATCCCAATACAATTAAAACTTTTGCTTCTTCAGCAAAGGCTGGTTTTGGAAAAATCCCAGATCTGGATCGAGGAAAAATTCCTGAAGATTGGTGGTATTTTCCGGTTGTTGCCAGGTTGCATAATGAACGGACCGGATATCCCACCCAGAAACCGGAAGCCCTACTCGAGAGGATAATTCGCGCATCGTCCAATCTTGGAGATCTGGTTGCAGATTTCTTCTGTGGTTCGGGAACAACACCACTTGTCGCAGCCCGGCTTGGGCGTCGGTTTCTTGGGTCCGATGCCAACTGGCGTGCCATAAACACCACTCGCCATCGCCTTGTAGGTTTACCCACAAAGCCTTTCAGTATCTGGCAGGATGATGAAATTTATATTCCTCGAGAAAATACTGAATTAAATATTAATTTTTCCAGAACCAACATATCCCTTGTTAATCCACCGGAATTAGATTATTGGGAAATAGATCCTTGCTGGAATGGTAGGATTTTCAAAAGTGCAGCTCAAGCAATTCGACCCCTACGAAATGGTCATATTCCTTTATCTCTAAATTTACCAACCCTGGGTGATAAATTTAAGATCCGGGCTGTTACTATCAATGGAAAATTAATAGAAGTTGTATTAGACAATAATAATTCTAAAAGTCCCCAAAATACTAAAGATCTAACTGATAGCCAACCCCGCGAATTGTCTTAAGAAGAAGTGGATGCTCAGGATCTACCTCAATGGCTCGTCGCAACCAGGAAATATGAACATCAAGTGTACGAGTGTCTTCAGTATAGTTTGTTTCCCACACTCGGGAAAAAAGCGAATTACGTTCAACTACTTCACCATGCTGTTGCATAAGGACAGATAACAAACCAACCAGGCGAGGTGTCAGCCGGGTTCGTTTGCCAAGACAACGTACAATTCGTCGTTCGACATCAAGGCGGATAGGACCTACTCGCAGAGTTTTATCACTCTCTATTGGTAAAACATGTTTCAGGCGATTAACCAATTTTTGCACTGTGAATGGCAAGTTTAATACAACATCCGCGTGACCATTCTCGATTGTCACCCCTTCGTCGATTATTAGTATTATTGGAATATTCTTAATTTCAGCTTGTAAAGACTTGCAAATCCTATTTCCTGTCGAACGTAAGGAAGCTGCAGCAACAATTATCGCATCTGGGACGATTCCTAACCTCAGCTGTTCGAGTGCATCTTTTCCACTTGAAGCTATTTCAACATCAAAATCCTTCTTCCGTAAAAAAGGAGCAAAGGCTATATAATCAGACCGTTTCCCTTCAATGATTAATAATGTTGCAGAGACATTGTCGATTTTCAAATTAATAATTCCCTTATATTTTCTTTAACATTATACTCCAATGTTAAAGAATTTTTAACATTATTTTCGTAAGTATATGTGTAATTCAATAAAAAAATACCTTAAAAAAAGTTGCTTTTCGAAGTAAATAAATGGGGGATTTCCCTTAATAATTTTTAACAAATAAAATTTAATATTGAAAATTGACCTAGTTCTTGGCTATTGAATAGGAATCCCGAAATTAAATATGGATATTTTCTGCTAACATAAGCTCCCATTGTATAATTGTATAATTGCAGAATATTTATAGAAAGATGGATTGATGGTAAATGTATATTAGGCAATTCGTTTTACCTTTCTCTCGTGCGGGAATCATGATAACATTTTTCTATTATGGAGGTGGTCATGGCTGCGTCTAAGAAAATCATTCAAACCCTGCCCGAGCACGGATGGTGTTTCATTTGCGGTAAGGAAAATCCTAAAAGTCTGGGGGTTAGATGGAATTTGATGGAAGATCAATCCATTACCACCCGAATTACTTTAGGTTTATCCCAACAAGGACCTCCAGGTTTTGCCCATGGGGGAGCATCGGCAGCATTACTCGACGAGGCGATGGGTTGTGCAGTTTGGTCGGCAGGACATCAAGTGGTGTCTGTTAATCTACAGGTAAACTACAAAAAACCACTCCCTCTGGAGACACCCATCATGGTAAATGCAAATATTGAAAGCATTGAAGGTCGGGTTGTAAACGCCAGTTCAACCATAAGCCTGGAAGATGGGACTATCCTGGTCACTGGACATGGAATCTATGTAGAAGCGCCTGGTATGTTTGATAATATTTGGGATCATATTAATATGTCAGACTGACAAGCCTTCCATTTATTACAACCATCTGGTAAAATCACACCCCGAAGCGTAGTACCCTTCGCTTCAACTAAATCATCTCGAAAGGGCTTGACAATGAAAGTATTATTAATCAAAGATGTTTATAAACTAGGACGCGCAGGAGATATGAAACGTGTTGCTGACGGGTTTGGTCGCAACTATCTGGTTCCGCAAGGATTAGCAGTATTAGCAACTCCCGGGTCATTAAAACAAGCAGATTTCATTCGCTCAAAAGCATCTGAGCAACGCGCAGTCATTAATAAAGAAATGGGTGCCATAGCAGAACAACTTCAGAAACTTTCCCTGGTTTTTCCTGCTCGCGCAGGTGAAACAGGGAAATTATATGGTTCCATCACCAGCCAGGAGGTAGTTGACTCAATTCAAAAGTTATCAGGTATCGTAATTAAACGCCACCATGTGGATATGCAACCCTTGCGCACCCTTGGTGAACACAATATCCAGATTCGCCTTACCATGGATCTAATTCCAGAATTGAAAGTTATTGTTTATCGCGAAGGTGAATCTGTACCAAAGGCTGGCAGTACCAAAATCGATGATGAGGTAGAGACTGTAGAAGAAGTTATTGTCGAACCGATTGTCGAATCAATTGCTGAACCAATAGTTGAACTAACTGCAGAACCAACCGCTGAACCAACAGTCGAACTTGTGGTGGAACCCCCTAACGAAGAATAATCCTCGATAAAGGATTGAAAAAAATTTAAAATATCATCGGTTCCACCAAGAGGGGCGCCGGTGATATTTTCTTATCTGAATCATGAATGATACTCCAGGATCTATTTTAAAAAGTGCACGCGAATTAAAAAACCTTAATATAGCCCAGGTGGTTAAAGGAACTCGCATACGGACTGTTTACATCCAGGCAATGGAATCAGATGATTTTGCATCCCTTCCATCTGCTGTGCATATACGTGGTTTCTTACGCGTCTATGCTGAATTCCTTGGACTGGACTCCAATGATCTGATCACAAAACTAGCAACGCATCTTCAGCAAGCGAATCTTGAAATCATTGGCAACAATACATCAATTGAAGACACCAATACTCTGGGAGGGATAGGTTTGAATAATCTCAAGCTTTCCCATCCAACCCTCTCTGCAGAATTGCCAACCGCTCCATCAGAACCATCTGATGAATTCCCTGCTGAAAAGCCAGAAAACAATCAAGACGAACCGACACAGGAATATAATCAAACAATTAATTTTCCTTCTAAATTAAATTCGAAAAAGATCTTTTTTTCCATTGGGGAAAAACTTAGAAATCAACGTGAGGCATTGGGTTTATCACTCAATGAAGTTGAACAACACTCGCGAGTTCTCAAGCGTTACCTTATATCCATCGAAGCTGGTGAGTTTGAAAATTTGCCATCTTCTGTTCAATCCCGTGGTATGTTAACTAATTATGCACGTTTCCTGGAGATCGATACGGAAGAAATCTTATTACTCTTCGCAGACGGTTTACAATCCCAACGACTGGAAAGGCATCAACCTGATAACAGAAATTCCACCTCAATTTCAACAAATAGACTCTCTTCTTTAAGGCGTTATTTTTCTATTGATCTGCTTTTTGGATCCGGGATGATCATTTTGTTAATTGTCTTTGCCGTATGGGGAACTGGAAAAGTAATTGACCTATATAATGCACCTGCATCTGAAGTGAACATAGCATCCATTTCAGACATCATCCTTACACCAAACCATACTTCAACTGTTGAAGGGATAGAACCCTTACAAACTGAACATTTGATAACCAATACTCCGGGAATAGATGCTACCTTAATAATAGATATCCCTGTTAATGTATCAGGACAGGTCCAGGTTTATGTTATTGTTCTTCAAAGAACGTGGTTAAGGATCATTGTTGATAATAAAATCTCTCTTGAAGGCAGAGTTGAGCCAGGCAATGCATATTCATTCAATGGCAACGACCATGTGGAAGTTCTCACAGGAAATGGTGCTGCATTGCAAATAGTTCATAACCAAACCGACCTTGGAGTCATGGGGGTTTTTGGCGAAATTGTCGATAATATTTATACTCCAAATTCAATTATTAAACCCACCGCAACGATAACACCTACTCCGACCATCACACCCATACCCAGCTTAACCCCGCGCACGACCAGTACACAGATACCGTGAGGAATTCTAAATAAATTTTGATAAAAACACTTAATTTCAAAATTATTCTCGGTAATTTTTCCGGATGATTTTCATTTATTTTGGAAATTTTTAGAAAAGGGTTTTCCCCTAAAGAATGTGGATTGTCACCTGACTCTGTAAGGATTGCTACATTAATGAAACAAAAAACATTTCACTTGATCTCCTTGGGATGCGCAAAAAATACCGTTGATTCGGATTCCATGGCACAATTATTGGTTATGGATGGGTTCCAAGCCATGGACGAACCTCACGATGCCAATGTACTGATCGTCAATACGTGTGGATTTATTGGTTCAGCACGCGAGGAATCCTATTCTGTTCTACGCGAGCTGGCTGATCAAAAACTTCCAGGTCAATTATTGATAGCTGCAGGGTGCTTAACTCAACGTTATGGCAGGGATGTCGCCCGGGAAGTACCAGGCATTGATGGAATTTTGGGAACACGCCGTTGGATGGACATCGTGCAATTGATCGGACAAATCCGACAGAGTCCTCATCCTGAACCATTGTTCCATTTGCCCGACACACCTACGGTAGGAACCGACGAAGGCAATATTCTCAGGGTAAGTTTAACGGGAACCAGTGCATATATAAAAATCGCAGATGGTTGCCGTCGCCCTTGTGCTTTCTGTGCCATCCCTTTGATTAAGGGAACTGCAGTCAGTCGCCCAAAAGATGCCATCCTCAACGAAGCCCTGGAATTACATGTTGCCGGAGTGCGAGAGATCATCTTGATCGCCCAGGACACAACCGATTATGGGCATGATCTTGGGATGAAAGATGGTCTGGCGAATTTACTTGAGGAATTAACAGCCGAAGTACCAGGGATGGATTGGATTCGAGTTATGTATGCTTATCCAGGGTATGTTACTGACCGATTGATTGATTGCATGGCGTCCAAGTCAAATATCCTGCCCTATTTGGATATGCCATTACAACATGCCCACCCTGATACACTTAAGCGCATGCGTCGCCCGGCAAATATCGAATGGGTCCATAAAACTCTAAGCAAAATGCGCTCATCAATCCCTAATCTGGCGATCCGAACAACATTTATTGTTGGTTATCCTGGTGAAACCGAAGAAGAATTTCAGAGCCTGCTCAATTTTATTTCTGATATTCGATTTGACAGGGTGGGAACATTTAAGTTCTCATTTGAACCCGGCACTTTCAGCGAATCTCTTGGTGACCCCATCGCTGAGGAAATAAAAGAGGATCGTTATCAACGAATAATGGAAACACAACAGAGTATTTCTTTACAGATCAATCAAGGATTTGTCGGAAAAAAACTGGACGTTCTTATCGAAGGATACGATCAAGGTCTTTCCATCGGTCGTTCTTATCGGGATGCCCCTGAGATCGATGGACTTGTGATCATTGAAGGAAAAGCCAAACTTGGCACGATCGTACCAGTCAAGATCACAGGTGCGATGGCATACGATCTAACAGGAACATTAGCTTAAGGTGTAGATGCAGGGGTTGTTCCTGTCAGAGAGGCAGTTGTTAAAGGATCTGTCGTCGGTGTCGGAGTCTCGGTTCCCTCCGTAGGTACGGATGTGGATTCTGGTCGGTTTTGCTTATCGCATTTCGCCTGGGCAAAATTGGCAGTTGGGACAACCAAACTATTATCCTGGTGTGAGATCAACAAACCTGCCTGATAATAGGTGCTGGCATCACAGTATGCCTTGTTTTCAAGAAGTGAATCTGCATAAGCGATCGACGCATATCGGTAGCGTTGCATGGCTGTATAGCAGGAAGAATCCATCAGATAGGGCATATTCTTATAAACCTGGTCAAAATAAAATAGTACTTGTGTCCAATCTATTCCCCAAAAGCTGGCACCTGTAATATATAATCGCGCCCAGTTTCGTAATGCCTCTGAAAGATTATCAAGGGGTCCAAACCTCTCTGCCAGAGTCAGATCATATATGCCACCCTCCAGGCTGATAACTTTGCAATCTAGATTTGCGATCCTGGCTCGACCGCGTTCGATCAGGGCAATATAATACATCCCATCGACTTCCACAGTTTTATAAGTGGCATCTGCTTTCCGCAAAGCATCCAGATTTTCGAGCGCAACAGACCAATCCTGGGCTGCAATGGATGCGCGTGCCTGGGTATATATCGCATCTATTCCACGTAGATCTGGTGTTGCTGTGAACATGGGAGTTATCCCAGCTGTGGTTGTTGGAGAAAGGCTTAGTTTTAAAAGAACATCCACAAGTTTATCCTGTGCCCCTGGGTAATTTGGATCCTGTTGAATGACAAATTGAAAATTCTTTAACGCCACCTGATACAATCCACTATCCATGGCTTTTACACCCATTTGAAATTGTTCTTCCAGCTGTTGGTCTAATATCAATGAAGCTGCCTGGCGTCTATCACCCAATCCAGATTGATAGCCAATAAATAATCCAATGATCAGAATTATTAAAAAGATCAGGATTGTGATCCACAAGGATGAACGTTTTTTTACTGGTGCTACAAATTCATTCGGTTGAGCTTCATTTTCTTCAGACATACTAATAATTATACTCCATGTCAAAATTTACTTGGACATAATAGTTAAAAGGTAAATATTTGGTATATTTTCGAATAGAAAAAGAATACGCTCGATTAATTATAGTTGAAACAGCAGGCGCATTTCCGAATAGATGATCGGTAATGCTACCAAACCACCCAAGATCATTCCCAACAATGCAGTAATATATCCTGGACCTGGAAGGTAAGATGCCACAGCATAGGTGACTGCACCACTTAGAATCGCTGCCAATAGACCACGCCCCAGTGCAGGTGTGATGATAAATTTTCTATCCAACTTTTTGTTGAGCCAAATAAATAGGATGATCGCTTCGAAAATAATGGCTCCTTCCGCCAAAGCAATGATTGGTGCTCCCAGTGTTGGAAAAAAATTCACTGCCAGAAGTCCAAAGAATATGTAAAGAACGATCCTTATCAAGACCCCATAGAGGGGAACCATCGCTTCTTTTCTGGCGTAAAATGAGCGAACCAATACTTCCTGAACAGCATAACCGGTTAATACAAGCAGATAAGCTCTCAAAGTCCAGGTCAAAATGGCAGTGCCACCAACTCCAAAATCAAACGCAACACCGATCAAAGGTCGTATACCAGCAGCCATAATTGCTGCAATTGGTAGTGAAATGGCGATCAGCACCCGCATCGCTTTTTCAACGATATCCTTGAACGCAATCCACTCCTTTCGGGCGGCATGCTCAGCCAGGGTCGGTAAAATAGCAGTGGCGATGGCTGTTCCAATAAGGGTTTCAGGTACTTGCATGATCATCCAACCATAAGTCAGGGATGAGGCAGCTCCGATCATTCCCAGCCGGGAGGCAAAGTTATCCCTTGCAATAAACATCAATTGTATGAAGAGCATGGTCAATAGGCGCGGTCCTACTACTTTAAGCACTTCAATAACCCCGGTATGACGAACATCAACAGCTGGGTTCCAGCGAAATTTATACTTGATCAACCCCGGTATCTGGATGGCAAGGTGAAGACCGGCGCCGAGGATCACTCCATACACCAACCCGTGAACACCCAACCCTAAAGCAGGTAATGTTATGAAACCGAGCTGATATGGTTCAGTTGGAGAAAATACTAGAACTCCGATAATCTGTCCTACATTATAAAAAATTGGTGCTAAGGCGGGAAATAAGAAATGTTGATTTGCTTGTAACCCGGCCATAACCAGACCGCTTATTGAAAAGATGCAGGTTGCAATCAAATTTAAACGCATCAAATCTACGATCAAGCTCTGCTGAACCAGGTTAAAACCCGGTGCAATTCCTAATTGTGAACGAACGATCGGATCAGCAAAAATCGCCACGAGAACTGCCAGGCTGGCTGTCAGCAGGAAAGCCAGGTTGGCAACACGGGAGAAAAGATCCCATGCTGCTCGCTGACCACGCGTGGAAAGATACTCTGAGAGCACAGGGATGAATGCCATCGCCAGCGCACCACCAGATATCAGTGCGAAAAGAAGATCGGGTAAATTATTGGCAACATTGAAGGCGTCCAGTTCGAAGGTCAGTTTATACTGGCGCGCTATCAATATGGATCTCCCAAATGCTATGATCTTATCCAGCCCAAATAAAACTCCAAGCATTATTGAGGTGCGAGTGAGGTGGGAGAATTTTCTCATGAGATTTATTTCTTGAGTTATTCCAGACTTCCTATTTCAGCTTCGACGGCATCCAGGATTTCTCCTGATTTTACCAAATCCATCATTCTATTATGATCGATATGAAGCGGTCGATCTTCATCCAGGTGAGCAACATATTTGCGAACTATTCGACGCGCAACATTAACTCCCTTTCCTGGAGTGAAATCTCTGAAATCCAATGCTTGTGAAGCAGCCATGAATTCTATTCCCAAGATACCATATGCATTGTTAAGGATTTGTCCATTCTTTAAAGCAGTATTCATACCCATTGAAACGAAATCTTCCTGATCGGCTGCAGCAGGGATGGATTGGATGCTGGCGGGTGCAGATAGAATACGCTGCTCAACGATCAGCATATCAGCTGTATACTGGCTGAGCATCATACCAGAAAACATCCCTGCTCCTTTTGTAAGGAAAGGAGGTAATCCCTGGCTAAGAGCAGGATTTGTTAATCGGTTCAATCGTCTTTCTGATAGCACGCTTACCATTGTTATTGCGATCCCAGCCATATCCATCGGCAACGCTACTGGTGACCCCTGAAAATTTGCACCTGTGAGGGTCAATTTCATATCCGGCAAGAAAATGGGGTTATCTCCAACACCATTTAATTCAATCTCCACCTGGCTGCGGGCATAATCAACTGCATCGTGGGCAGCACCAATAACCTGAGGGGATGACCGCATGGAATAAGCATCCTGCACCTTGGTCTTTACTTTTCCAGCGGCAAGATCTGACCCTGAAATACACTTTAAGATCGCATTTGCTGATCGAACTGCTCCTTTAAAACCCCTCAGGGTATGTATACGAGAATCATAAGGTTTCAAATTAGCCAGCAGGGCTTCCAGGGAGATGGCACATGCGATCTCTGCTTGTTTCAACCAGCGATTCATATCATAAAGGTTTAAAGCGCTCATAGAAGTTAACAGATTGGAGCCATTGATGACGGCCAATCCATCTCGAGCCTGGAGATTGGGTATGGATATACCTGCACGCTGCATGGCTTCACTTCCAGATAAGCGTTCATCTTGATACCAGGCTTCTCCTTCACCCATCATAAGGAGAGCGATCTGGGACATCGGCGCCAAGTCACCAGATGCGCCTACTGAACCTTTCTGGCATACAATCGGGGTAATCCCTTTATTGAGCATTTCAACCAGGGTCTGCGTTATTACAGGGCGACAGCCTGAATTTCCATGTGTGTGAACATTGATCCGGGCAGCCATGGCAGCCCTGACCTGTTCAACAGGTACTGGATCACCAATCCCTGCTGCATGATTGTAGATCAGGAATCGTTGAAATTGGGAAACCTGTTCATCGTTCAGGACAACTTCAGAGAATTCACCAATTCCAGTATTGACACCGTACATGATCTCGTGGGCATCAATCTTTTCCTCCAACATACTGCGGCAGGCAATTATCCTGGCTAAAGCATCCGGATGCAACTTCACTTCCTCGCCCAATCGGGCGATACGAACCAGTTTTTCAATGGTCAGATTTGTGCCATCCAGAACGATAGTCATATGAAACTCCTAAGGAATTGTATTCACTTCCAAATGTATATTGATTTGTCTGATATCAACGGTATTCTTTTATTTAAAGCATGCTTCTTATGCTTTGATGATTATAATATGACTGAACGAGAATCTGTCATGAGTATTCGTTATTCCAAAAGTTTATAGAACCTAAATATCGCAAAAAAGTGCTGATCACCTAATTAATGGCATTTCCCTGGATGAAATTATTTTTCGATTCCTTAAATACCACTGTGAAACGATGTGAATTCATCCAGTATTATCTCATTCGAAACTGGGTTTTGATTTCTATCTTATGGTTGTGAATGCGATCTTCTCTGACTGATAGGGTCAATTACGCCATACAATACAAAAGTCGGTTTTCCAGGTTTGGAACATGTTTTGGTGAGGAAGCTAACTTTCCAATAATATTAGGTTAAAACGAAAATATTTCATTATGAAATCTGTTATCCGGAGATTCGACAATAACCCTGATAATTCCGGTTTCTTTGAAAATAACTGAATATAGCTTTCATCCTACCAGGTCTCTTGTATGGACTAAATGGATGGTTCCCCACCCCCCCCCAAAAAAAAAGAATTTAGCAGAAAGATTTGTCTTCATTTTATGGGGATTAAATAAGTACCAATTCTTGATTAAAATAAAAACTCCGCCGAAATTCGGCGGAGTTTCCTGTTGTCGGTTGATAGTTATCTTAAAGAATTACTACTTCTGCTGCCTGAGGGCCTTTTGCACCCTGCTCGACTGTGAATTCAACCTGCTGGCCTTCCGTTAGATTACGGAAACCATCACCCTGTATTGAAGAGTAATGGACGAACACGTCTGGGCCACTCTCGCGTGCGAGAAAACCATAACCCTTGGTGCCGTTAAACCACTTGACCGTTCCGATGATACGTTCTGACATTTTGTTTGCTCCTTCTAGCAAAAAGAAAATTGGTGATGATGTCATAGTTCCATCGGACGTTCTAAACAAATCAGCCCGTGAATAGTGCCACGGGCTTCCGTTCTTCAATCCAACGCGAACTTACTGGCATCTTACAAAACTAATCATACAGGCAAATATAGAATAAGTCAAGGATATTCTATTAATAATTTGTTAATATATTCACCTAATCCAGTTCTGGTTATAGTGTATTATTATGTGATCACCAAAATGATGGAGAAATTGAAGTTGAAGGCTCAATCAACCAGCCGTCTGCTCCTTCAAAAATATACTTAATTAATATGTAATAACAAGAAGTTCAAGAATACGAGGATAGGATGGTTCCTTTCGAATTTCACATCTCAAAATATGCGATCGAAAAATATCACTTAGACAAGATTGTAATTTCCAAAGATGGGCGGATTGATATTTCTGATTTGCGAGCAGCTCGAAAATTTGCAGAACAAATGAGTCGACTCACAGGCAATACCGTCTCAACTTCCGAAATTTATGCCCTGGGGGTGATCAATGATATCCAACATTTCCTCATACGAAATTATGCACAGGAAAATTCCTATTCGATACAAGCTGCTTATCAGGAGTTGGAGCAAGAAATAAGTAAGACGATACTTCAGAATTCCCAAACACTCTACCTGAATGAATTTCCACCTTCAGCCTTACGTAAAGACCTGCTTTCTTCCTTGGAATATTTAACCAAAACCAATGTTCCTGCAACAGTTTTGGAAGATATGTTCCTCTTGCATATCACCAATCTTAATCCAGCAGTTCAAAGGTATAAGGATCTGTTTGATGAATCCGACCTGATAATCTCAGAAAATTATCGAACTATTCTCGAGAAATTTCCTGATTTTTTTGACACCAATCGACAGGGCGGAAATAATAATGACGAATCTTTGCTGGATATCCTACGCCGACCAGCGTTGCACTCACCAGATTCTCTGAACGGACAATTGGAATATCTTTTAAAGAGATGGGGAAAAATCCTTGGAGATGATATTGTCAGACGATTACTGCAAAGCCTAGACCTGAATCGGGAAGAGACCACTACCAATACAGGTACCGGAGGATCAAACAGTAAAGCTCCCATCCTGGAGTTTACACACAGCGAACCAGAATATGAACGATTCAGCCAGGACAAGGACTGGATGCCACAGGTGGTACTAATTGCCAAAAACAGCTATGTTTGGCTCGATCAGCTCTCAAAGATCTATCAACGACCAATAAATACTCTGAATCAGATCCCTGATGAAGAGTTGGAAAGATTTACCCAGAATGGCATTACAGGTTTGTGGTTGATCGGTTTGTGGGAGCGCAGCCAAGCATCGAAGCGTATCAAACAAAAAATGGGAAATCTAGATGCAGTGGCCTCAGCTTACAGTCTGATGGATTACCAGATTGCAGATGCACTGGGAGGTTGGCAAGCGCTGGACAATTTACGCCAGCGTGCCTGGCAAAGGGGGATTCGCCTTTCTGCAGATATGGTTCCCAATCACATGGGGATCGATTCTACCTGGGTGATGGAACATCCTGATTGGTTCCTCGCATTAACAGATTCCCCCTACCCAAACTATACCTTTGACGGTGAGGATCTCTCCAACAGAGACCAAGTTGGTATTTATCTTGAGGATCATTATTATCGTAAATCTGATGCTGCAGTAGTTTTCAAACGAGTGGATCACGAAAGCGGTAGTGCTCGTTACATATATCATGGTAATGACGGCACTTCCATGCCCTGGAACGATACCGCCCAATTGAATTACTTAAAAGCTGAAGTACGTGAGGCAGTTATTCAAACCATCCTGCATGTCGCGCGGAATTTTCCCATCATACGCTTTGATGCTGCGATGACACTTGCCAGCAAGCATATTCAACGCTTATGGTTTCCCAAACCGGGAGAAGGTGGAGCCATCCCATCCCGCACTGAGCATGGTCTGAGCCATGCTCAGTTCCAGGCTGCCTTACCTGTTGAATTTTGGCGGGAAGTTGTCGATCGGGTTGCTCAGGAAGTACCTGATACCCTGCTTCTGGCCGAAGCATTCTGGTTGATGGAAGGTTATTTCGTACGCACATTGGGAATGCATCGTGTGTATAATTCTGCCTTTATGCACATGCTGCGGGATGAAGACAATGCAAAATATAGGACAGTCATTAAAAATGTTCTGGAATTTGATCCGCAGATCCTAAAGCGTTTTGTGAATTTCATGAACAACCCTGATGAGAAGTCGGCTATTGATCAATTCGGAGATGGTGACAAGTATATTGGAGTCTGTACTCTATTGGCTTCATTGCCTGGGTTACCCATGTTTGGGCATGGGCAAGTAGAGGGGTTTCACGAAAAATATGGAATGGAATATCAACATGCCTATTGGAATGAAATTCCAAACGAAAGCCTGCTACAAAGTCATGAGTGGCATATTTTCCCACTTCTTAAACGCCGAAACTTGTTTGCGGATGTTCGAAATTTTGTTATGTACGATTTCTTTACACCAGAGTCACAAGTCAATGAGGATGTTTTCGCCTTTTCTAATGGTTTTGGTGAATGGATTGTGGATGAGACCGGACAACGAGCTCTGATCGTGTACCACAATAAATTCGCTGAAACGCATGGATGGATAAGGACATCAGTAGCCTACATGGACAAACTCAAAGGACAATTATCTCAAACCACGCTGGGAGAGGCATTAGGGTTACAAGCCCGGGAGGGTAATTACACTCTTTTTCGCGATCTGGAAAATGGATTGGAATACATTCGTTCCAGTCAAGCACTTGCCCAACAAGGACTCTATCTGGAATTAAGAGCTTATCAACATCATGCTTTCGTCAACTTCAGGGAAATAATGGATCAGGATGGCAAGTGGCAAGCTGTTTGCAATGATCTTAATGGAGGTGGATACTGGTCTGTTCAGGCAAGGTATGACGAATTACACAACCCATCGGTCAATGTAATAGAAGAAGAGACAACAAAAATTGATAGCAAAATTAGTGATCCTGACATTAAAAATAAACCACTGAAAAAGAATCAACGATGAATTTATCCATCTGGATGATCAATCCCTTGATCAACAACAAAATTAATAAGCATAGGTGAATTTTTCTATTAGAATTACCCTGAAGATTTCTTTACTGAGATTTCAATCATTTTTTACGAAAGACTTTTCATCAACAGTAGAACTGAAATATAATGCGCCAGCGCACCAGCGATCACAAAAAGGTGCCAGACTTCATGAAAACCGAATTTTCCGGGCACAAAGTTGAACATCCTGGTGGCATAAACCACTGCCCCAAGAGTATAGATTACACCCCCGACGATCAACCAAACCAATGCACCTATTGGCAATCCAGCCATCTGCCGGGCAGCCAGTATACTAATCCAACCCATCAACACATAAATGCCTGCATTTAACCAGCGTGGTGCTCTGATATAGAATATCTTGATAATGATCCCAATTACAGCAATTCCCCAAATGGTTGAAAGGAAACCCCAACGCCAGAAACCGGTAAATGCGTTCATACAGAATGGTGTGTATGTTCCTGCGATCAACAAGAAAATGGCTGAGTGATCCAACTTGCGCAAAATCTCCTGGAAACGTGGTTTCGCTTGCGTGAGATGATAAGTTGCGCTGGCTGAAAACATGGTTATCAGGCTGATCAGATAAATGATCACCGAAATAATTCTTACCGTACCAGTCCAACCTACTATAAGAAGGGCTATTCCCCCAAAGAATGCAGAAATTGCTCCTGCCAGGTGGGATAATCCATTAAATGGTTCGCGAATTTTTGATAACATTCTTATTCCTTGATCGTTGAAAAGTTATTCAATTGAATGAACCCTTTTTATGAAGGATAATCATAATACCTTTCATAACAACATCAATCTGTTTTGAGCATTGACAAGAGAATCTCCCCTGTTGCAGTAACTTCAACCCTTGCCACCCCACTGGTAAGTTCTGCAACAGCAGTTTCAAAAGCAGACAGATTTTCTACTGGAATTTGTGCTGCCATGATCACATCTGAACTAAAATCCTCTGAAAGAATTAATCCGCCATGCACATGGGTCAACTGACGGATGCGCTCTACATATGGATAAGCATATTCCAATCTGATTGTATGCGCCAAAATTTTATACGCCCGGGAAACATCGTTTATAACAGATCGTACGGCATCTCCATAGGCTCGCACAAGACCACCAATCCCAAGATTGGTACCTCCAAAATACCTGGTGACCACAGTGACCACATCCCCCAAACCACTTCCCTTGAGAACAGCTAGAGCAGGTCTGCCAGCACTACCAGACGGCTCACCTGCATCACTGCAATGAGATAATTGAGAAGCGCCATGCCCAATGATGTAGGCTGGGATATGGTGACTGGCATCCGGGAACTCCTTTTGGACTCGAGATATTAATGAACGTGCTTCATCCGCGCTGGCGGCATACGCGAGTGTTGCAATAAAGCGTGAATTTTGCACCTTTAATTCACGCCGGATCTCTTGAGCTGGTACAGGAAGTTTGTTTTTTGTGTCCATTTAAGTAATTTTAGAATCATTAATTGCTGTATTTGCAACTTTTTGGGATTTTCTCCATCAGTATTATATGTGGAAATGGAGCAATAAAACCATATTCATGAAATTGACGGGAATTTTGCTAGGATCAATACTTAACTAATAGACAGCACTTTTTATGGAATTTTGGAGAAAAAATGATAGAAAAGATTGCGTTTGTAATTAATCTCAAGGAATCTTATGAATCTGCAATGCAGAAACTTACCGATGCCTTAAAAATTGAAGGTTTCGGAATTCTCACCCAAATTGACGTTAAACAAACACTCAAAACGAAATTAGGTGTGGATTTTTCTCCATATACCATCCTGGGTGTATGTAATCCAACTCTTGCTCACCGTGCCCTGGTTCGAAATCGCGAAGCAGGCTTGATGCTGCCCTGCAATATTACAGTGGAAACAGAATCGGATGGCAGCACAACCATTCGGATCGCGGATCCGGAAATTATGCTAAATATTGCTAAGATGAACCAAGATATCGAATTGGTAAAAGTTGGAAAAGAGGCTCACGAAAAATTGTTACGGATAGCTCAAAGTCTTCAATAAAAAATTAAGGAAAAAGAGAAGAAAATGACTTATTTATCTCCTTTTTTTGTTATGCCAACAATGCTTCTTTTGCCTTCTTTACTGTTTTTCCTCGTTCTTCCATATTCAAAATACGCTTGCGAATGCGGTAAGATTGCGGAGTAACCTCCAATAACTCATCATCAGCCAGGTATTCGATAGATTCATCCAGGCTCATATTTCGAGGTGTTGTTAGACGAACTTCGATATCCTTGTTTGATGAACGCATATTCGTCAGGTGTTTCTTCTTACAGACATTGATCGTCAAGTCACCCGGCCGGGTATATTCGCCAACTACCATTCCATCATAGACTTCCACACCAGCACCAATGAATAAAGATCCGCGTTCTTCGGCATTTTTTAATCCAAAAGTCGTAGTGATCCCTTCTTCCCAGGAAACCAGTGAGCCGTTTATGCGCGAACTCATTGGTCCGGCCATCTCATCATACCCATGAAAAATGGTATTCATTATCCCCATTCCACGCGTTGCTGTTAAAAATTGGTACCGAAAACCCAATAATCCTCGTGTTGGCACAATATATACCAGTTGAACATTCCCATCACTGTTGTCTGTCATGCTTTGCATTATTCCACGACGCACTCCCAGCATCTCAACTACAATGCCAACTGTTTCTGGGCTGGTATCAATATGTACTTCTTCATACGGTTCGAGCAAACTGCCATCTTCAGCGTTGCGCATGATAACTTCAGGACGTGAGACCTGGAATTCGTACCCCTCTCGGCGCATGGTCTCTATCAAAATAGCCAGGTGTAATTCACCCCGTCCAGCAACTAAAAAAGTATCTGTTGATTCGGTTTCATTTACCCGCAGGGAAACATTGGTACGCAATTCATCAAACAGTCGTTCTCGCAATTTTCTGGAAGTACTCCATTTACCTTCTCTCCCGGAAAATGGCGAAGTATTTACTCCGAATGTCATTCGCACTGTAGGTTCTTCCACATGGATTGGTGGAAGTGCAACCGGGTTGTCCCGATCTGCCAGTGTCTCTCCAATTGAAATCCCTTCCAATCCAGCAAGGGCAATGATCTCACCTGCTCCGGCTTCAGTTACTTCCACGCGATCCAATCCACGGTAAACATATAGATAACGAGCATTTTCCGGCAGAATTTCACCATCAATCCTTATCCTGGACATGGGTTGCCCTACTTTAAGAGTTCCTGCGAAGATTCGACCCAAGGCAGTAATGCCACGATAGTCATCGTAACCTAATGTGCTTACCAACATTTGAAAAGGAGCTTCCAAATCCACCTTTGGGGCTGGTATATTGTTTAAAATAGTTTTAAATAGAGGTTGTAAATCTGGTCCCAATTCTGCGGTAAGGCTTGCCTGGGCTGTGGTCGCTTTGGCGTATACCACGGGGAAATCTGCTTGTTCTTCCGTTGCTCCCAGCTCTATGAACAAGTCAAATGTCTGGTTTAATACACGGCTTGGTTCAGCGTCCTTTCGATCAACTTTATTAATAACAACTATAGCCTTATGCCCCTTTTCAAGAGCTTTTTTTAGAACAAAACGAGTTTGTGGCATGGGACCTTCGGCTGCATCCACCAATAAAAGGACGCCATCCACCATATTCATAACCCGTTCAACTTCCCCCCCGAAATCAGCATGACCGGGAGTATCAACAATATTTATTTTTACCTGTTGGTTACTATCTGGATCCCAGAGTGAGATAGCTGTATTCTTGGATAAAATGGTAATTCCTCGTTCGCGTTCAAGGTCATTTGAATCCATGACCCTCTCTGCAACCTGTTGGTTATCACGGAATGTATGCGATTGTCGCAACAATCCATCCACAAGTGTAGTTTTACCATGATCAACATGGGCAATAATTGCTATATTTCTAAGATCAGTTCGTTCAGTTATCATTATTTTTACTCTTATTTAACACATAAAATAGCCTCGACCAAAATGGCCGAGGCGATAATCCGGCTTACAGGTCATAGTTTATCAGATTGTGGCAGTTTTGGATAGGTTCCAAAATTGCCCCTTGTAAAGACACTGGGGCAACGAGTATAATTCCAAGGCAATTTTAGATTAATTTCCACAATCGTGGTATTAAAGAAGGAGAGTTTTTATGTCTGGACACAGCCATTGGGCAACCATTCGCCGTAAAAAAGGCGCAACGGATGCCAAGAGAGGCCAGGCTTTTACACGCCTGGCACGAGAAATTGCAATTGCAGCCCGGGGAGGTGCTGATCCCAATAATAATTTCCAATTATCACTTGCTGTTGAACGAGCTCGTGCTCAGAATATGCCCAAAGATAGCATAGAACGAGCCATCAAACGCGGAAGTGGAGATGACAAAGATGGAGTGGTGATTGAAGAAATCACATATGAAGGATACGGTCCGCAAGGTGTTGCATTGATCATCGAATGTGTCACCGATAATCGCAATCGCTCGGTATCTGAAATTCGCCATCAACTCAATCGTGCTGGTGGATCGATGGCTGAAAATGGAGCAGTCAGTTGGCAATTCAATCGCGAGGCTTATTTTTACTTCCCTGCCAGCATGCTTGGTTATGAAAAAGCCTTTGAACTGGCTGTCGAATCTGGGGCAGATGATGTTACTGAAGATGGTGATATGATCGAGATCGTCGGACCAGTTGAATCTTTTAATACTCTGAATAGATCATTGCGCGAGGCAAATGTTTTTCCAGAAGAATCAGGACTTCGCATGGTTGCCAAACAGGAACTCGAATTGGATTTGGATCGTACTTTACAAGTTTATCGTGTCATCGAGGCGATCGAAGAACTTGATGACGTTCAGGATGTATATCACAACTTAAAGCTTTCTGACGAGGCATTGGCAGTTCTTGAGGCGGAATAAACATGACCTTGATCCTTGGACTGGATCCAGGTACTGCAACAACAGGTTATGGACTTGTAAATGATGACTCTGGGGGAGGATTGCATGCGATTGAATATGGAATCATCCAGACACCTGCTGGAATACCAGACTCCGAAAGGCTGGTAATCCTTTACCAGCGTTTGCGCGAAATCATTCTTCTCCATCGCCCGCAGGGGAGTGCGGTGGAGAAGTTGTTTTTTCAAAAAAATGTTCGCACTGCGATCACCGTTAGCCAGGCACGTGGTGTCATCCTGGTTTCCCTGGCAGAAGCTGGTCTGGAAATTGGTGAATATTCACCCAATGAGATAAAACAGGCTGTGACAGGCTATGGGAGTGCAGATAAACATCAGGTCCAGGAAATGGTGCGAGTTTTGTTGGGTTTAAAGGATATTCCAAAACCTGATGATGCTGCAGATGCATTAGCAGTTGCCATAACACACCTGCACACAAATCGATATTAAAATTAATTAATAAATAACAACTATATCCTTTTTGCGAGAATACAATGATAACTACACTGCGCGGTCTAATTGCTCAACTGGAAGATAACGCTGTCATTCTGGAAGTTGGTGGAGTAGGTCTTCGGCTTTTCGTTCCGCAACCCCTTATCGGAAGAGTTAAGGTCGGAGAAAACATTATTTTTCAAACCCATCTATCAGTGCGCGAAGATGCTTTGACTCTTTATGGTTTCGATACGATCATTGATAGGAGCCTTTTTACCATGTTGCTGGGTGTGGACGGAGTTGGACCTAAAGCAGCACTAGCGGTTCTTTCAACATTGGATTATGAGACAGTTCAAAGTGCTGTCCACAATGACCAGTATGAAATTTTGAACAGAGTTCCGGGGGTGGGCAAAAAAACTGCCCAAAAGATCATCCTGTATTTAAAAGACCGCATGAAACCAGTCAGTGGCCTCGAGCGGATCGCATCCATGTCTGATGCAGATTCCGAAGTTCTTGCAGCATTGATTTCGCTAGGTTACAGTGTTGTTGAAGCCCAACGGGCTATCCAAAATTTACCCAAAGATGCCCCTGATAACGTGGAAGATCGTTTAAGATTAACTTTACAAAATGTGTAAATTGCGTTCATCATGTCTTTAATAAGTGCAAATAATCTATCTAAATCTTATGGTCCGGAAGATATTTTTTCCAACTTGAGTTTTTCTATTCCTCACGGTTCCCGTTTGGCATTGGTTGGGCCAAATGGAATCGGTAAAACTACTTTGCTTCGCATTCTGTGCGGGTTGGAAGAGTCTTCTGGCGGGACCATTTCGCACGCTAAAAATTTAAGAATTGGATACCTGCCCCAAGAAGCCGAATTTGATATGGAAGGCACAGTTTGGGAAGCCTGCCTGTCGATCTTTTCGGAGCTTCAAGCCAATCAGGAAGAGCTCACCCGATTGGAAGCCCTCATGGCTCAAAGCGAACATGCGGCGAAGGCTTTATCCAAGTATGGTCCCTTGCAACAGGAATTTGAGCGCAAAGGGGGCTATTCATACCCCACCCGAATCCGTCAGGTATTAACAGGCCTTGGTTTCAATAAACAAGATTACCATATGCCTCTGGAGCATTTATCCGGTGGGCAACGAACACGCGCTTTTCTGTCCCAACTTCTATTATCAGACCCAGATTTATTACTTTTAGACGAGCCTACTAATCATCTCGATATCGCAGCAGTCGAGTGGCTGGAAGGATATCTGAGTCAATGGGAAGGTGCTGCCATCATGGTTTCCCATGATCGATATTTCCTTGACAAGGTCGCCAACGGCGTACTTGAAATGACAGCTGTAGGAACCGAATCATACAAAGGAAATTATTCCGCATATACGGAACAACGGACTGCGCGTTGGGAGCGAAGGCAGGAAACTTTTCAATCGGAAAAAGATAATTTATTAAAAGAAGTTGAATATATCAAGAAGAATATTTCTGGTCAGAATACACTGCAGGCTAAAGGAAAATTAAAACGCCTTACTCGCATTGTTCAGGCTATTGAACAAGTCGGTATGGATAAGGTTTTATCCAAATCCTGGATGCAGCTAAGTAACGAAGTCAACAATTCCACCTCCCCCTTTGGGGTGGAAGAAACAGAGCGTCGGGTCCGATCCCTGCATTTACCTGACCATCGCCCTCCAAGGTTGCACTTGCGCATCCAATCCCAACAACGCTCAGGTGAACTTGTGATCCGAACACGAGACTTGCTAGTGGGTTATCCAGATAAAACCTTGTTTAAAGCACCCGACATAGAATTGCGTCGCGGCGATTGTGCTGCCCTGATCGGTCCTAATGGCGCCGGAAAAACGACATTCTTAAAAACCTGTCTAGGTCAAATTCAACCTCTCAGTGGCGAAGTTTTATTGGGAGCCAGCCTTCAAATTGGTTATTTTGCCCAGGCACACGAAGGCTTGAAACCAGAAAACACTCTCATCCAGGAGATTCAATCGGTGGCGGAAAATATGCTGCCAAATGAAGTTCGCAATTATCTTGGCCGTTACCTTTTTTCTGGAGATGATGTATATAAATATGTGGAAGTGTTATCAGGTGGTGAACGTGGTCGTTTGGCTCTGGCCAAGTTGGCATTATTGGAAACCAACCTGCTGCTTCTTGACGAACCTACCAACCATCTGGATATCCTTTCACAAGAGATATTACAGGAAGTTTTAAACGAGTACAGGGGTACCATTCTTCTGGTTACACATGACCGATACCTGATCGATGCACTGGCTACCCAGATATGGGAGGTGGAAACAGATGAATCAAAACTTTCAGCGTTTAATGGAACTTATAGCCAACGGAAAGAAGAACGGGAAAGATTAACAAATATCCAATCTGGAATCGCAAATCAGGGGAACTATCCAGTTAATTCAGATAGAACAAGAACAAGAAACACATCGTCCGCATCCAATAAAGATGAGCGTCGGAGAATTGCCCAGCTGCAGGAGTTGGAAAATGCAATTTCAGAACTCGAATCCCAACTCGCAGAGATTGGACAGAAATTGGAAAATCCACCTGCTGATACTGTTCTGGTGCGTAAGTGGGGTAACCAATATGCAGAGATACAAAAGAAAATGGATGAAAAACTAAGATCCTGGGAAAACATGCAATCCTAAAATAGGATTGAATGTTTTCCGAAGAATCTGTTATTGGTCAGAGAAAAAGACAACGCATTTGATACCAAATGTGTTGTCTTTTTCTATTCACTGTCAACAGGACTTGTTACATTTTCAGTTTGCTCACCTTCTGGAGGTGAATGTGCTAAGTCCATATCAATTTTCACACGATCCAATAAAATATCCTGCGAAGAAATCTCGTCTTCAATCGGTTCCAAGTGGGTAAATATCGTAGCTTCATCAAACAGATTTAAGAGGTCAAACTCCAAATCCTCAGCAATATGGTGTCCATCATGCACAGTCATATCTCCAGGAACAAGAATATGCAAGGAAATGAATCTGCGTGATGCAGAAAGTCTTGTTCGTAAAGCATGAAATTGAATTCCCCTTTGACGGTAATTGTCCAATACTTCTCCAATTTTAATAGTTTCATCCTTTGGCAAGGCCGTATCCATTAATCCTGAGATCGATTTACGTATCAAGTTTACACCGGTCCAGACAATATTTGCAGCCACTACCAGGGCGATCAAAGGATCAATGATGGTCCATGTGGAGACGGAAACAACTATTACTGCAAGGATGACTCCTGCAGAAGTCCAAACATCCGTCATCAAATGAGCAGCATCTGCTTCGAGGGTGATCGAATTGAAATTCTTACCTGCTCTTCTTAGAACAAGTGCCACAACAAAATTTATTACCGATGCAGCCACCGATACTACCAGTCCCACTCCAACCTGATCCAATCCTTGTGGATGCAACAACCTTATTATCGCTGCATAAATAATGCTCCCTGCAGCGACAAGTATCAGGGTGCCCTCGACACCGCTGGAAAAATATTCCGCCTTCGAGTGTCCAAACATATGACTCTCATCTTCAGGACGGGCAGCTATGGTTAACATCCAGAGGGCCATTAATGCCCCAAACAAATTTACAACTGATTCGAGCGCATCTGAAAGCAAACCTACCGAACCAGTCAACAGGTAAGCCCCGGATTTTAAGGCGATTGTACAAATAGCAGCAGCTATGGATAACCAGGCAAAACGGGTGAGAGAAGATCGTTTCATTTAAGTCCTATCAATTGCAATAGAGGTTAATGGTATTTTATAAATTAAGTATGTGACCATAACATCTGAAATATTTCACAAGTTAGAGATGATTAGGCGATTATAATGGAGAATGGATTTCCATAAGAGTTAAAATAGTAAATTACTGAGATCATATAATTAATTTTTTTCATGGGTGAGGGCTTAAATTTCGACGGAGAACAACTTTAATTCGGAGCAAGAGATTCAATCTATAACAAACATACACTCTGAAAGAAAAATCGAAAAAAACATACCAATTGTGAGGTCATTATTATGCTAATCATCGAGAAAATCGATACCACAAGCAAGGATCAAGTACGAAAATTTGTAGAGTTTTATTATGATCTATATAAAGACTGTCCATATTGGGTTCCCCCACTTTACATTGATGCCTACCTGCCTTTAAACCGCAAAAAGCACCCTTTCTTCACACATTCGGAAGCTGATTTTTTCCTGGCTTTCAGGGATGGAAAGGTGGTTGGCAGAATTTGTGCAGCAGAAAATAAACCGTTTAACGATTATCACAAAACCCATAAAGCGCAGTTCTATTTCTTCGACAGTATTAATGAACAAGAGATCGCTCAGGCACTTTTTAGCGCTGTCTTTAAATGGGCAAAGGATAGAGATCTGGATATGGTGGTTGGACCTAAAGGATTGTCCCCATTTGATGGTTATGGAATCCTAGTGGATGGATTTGAGCAACGCCAAATGATGACAATGATGAATTATAACTACCCCTATTATGCCACTTTGGTCGAACATATCGGTTTTGAAAAAGAGGTGGATTTTATTTCCTGTTATTTACCGGCCGAGTCGTTCCATATCCCTGAACGGGTTGAGCGTATTTCAAAGCGTGTTCAGGAGCGCGGAAAGCTCTCAGTAAAAAAATTTAAGAGCAAACGCGAGCTAGTAAAATGGGCACCGAGAATTGGCGAGACGTATAACATGGCGTTTATCAATAACTGGGAATATTATCCTTTCAGCCAGGCTGATATTGATTTTGCCGTTGATAATGTGTTCATGGTCGCTGATCACCGATTGATTAAAATAATCATGTATGAGGATGAAATTGTAGGCTTTCTATTTGCTTTTCCAGACGTCTCAGCTGCCTTGCAGCGTGCACACGGACGCTTAATCCCTTTCGGATTGCCAGATATCCTGCTTGAGATGAAACGAACGAAAACTGTAGCTGGAAATGGTATGGGAATTTTACCTGAATTTCAAGGTTCTGGTGGCAACGCCCTTTTATATTACGAAATGGGTAAGACTCTTCTCGAGTTTAGACAATTTCAATTTGTTGAAATGACCCAGGTCGCTGAAACAACAAAGCAAATGCGGGCTGATCTGAAAAATTTAAATGGAAGAGAGTATAAGAACCACCGAGTTTTTCGATTTTCGCTTTAGAAAAATTAATAAACCTGTCTTTTTTTTAGATACAATTGGCACCTGTAATTAACATGTTTCTTCCTTAATTATTCAGGAATAAACTACAGGGTTAAGAATTTATATAATTATAGTTATAAACCACTTGATAAATATTTGAGGAGACACAATAACTCCATGCTGAGATCAGGAAGTTGATCTCTTTATAGTCGTTTCGGGTGAGAGTTGATTAACCTTAGCGCTTATTTCATAAAACTTGAATTTGAAATCCTCCTAATTGTAATTATTTAAGAATTTTTCAAAGGATGATCTGCAGGATCTGTCAAACCTGTCGGTCAACTCCAGGTACTATTTTCTCTGGACATCGATAAGACTTAACCAATACCCCACAAATAGAAAGACTGCACTACCAATAGTTGCCATGCCAGTATTTAATCTGCCAATAGACCAAAACGAGAGATTTAAGAAACCACCAACAATATGACCAACCCAGAAACCTACCCATGACAAAATAAGAAGCAAAACCATGCGGAAAATACTCCCCCCTTTCCAGAAATGGAATAATGCTCCATATAAAGTGGATATAACAAATCCCAAGAAGAGAATAGGTAAGTTCACGGTCAGCTCCTTATTTCCATAATTGGTAAATTCTCAGAAAATGTCTTGAAGGTAAGCGAGAGATTGCAAATCTCGAATTCCATATTTTATTTAAAAATATATTATAGGTAAATAAATATTTTACTATGCGCAATCATTATTGGGTAATCCTTCCTCCGCCCAGAACCACTTCTCCGTCAAAGAAGACTGCTGACTGTCCGACTGTGATATCCCGTTGCGGCTGATCAAACCTAACTCGAATTTTTCCACCTTCAAGCCGACTTATTTCAGCCCAGGTCTCCCTGGCGGAATAGCGGATCTTGACTTCAGCCCGAAAATTATTATCCCTTGGTTCACCTGCAATCCAATGGACATTCGCTACGCTCATCTCAAACTGTCCCAATTCATCTTCCAAACCAACGATAAGTCTGTTTGTTTTAAATTGCTTGGCAAGCACATAAAGCGGTTGTGAGGATGCTAACCCCAATCCCTTGCGTTGACCAATCGTGTAGAAGCTTAACCCCTGGTGTTCACCTAAAACTTTTCCATCCTGATTGACAATATACCCTGGTTTTAGACTTTCAGGCGCATTTCGTTTTATAAACTTCCGGTAATCTTCTCCTGCCAGGAAACAAAGATCTTGGCTATCCGGTCTGGAAGCAGTTGGTAATCCGAACTCCTCTGCCATCGTACGGATCTTGTCTTTTGTAAAATCCCCCACCGGAAATAAGGCTTTTGCTAATTGTCCTTGATTTAGGATGTGAAGAATATAGGATTGATCTTTATTCCGATCAATAGCTCGTAATAATTGTTTCTTTCCTTGAGTCTGCTGATCCAATTCTTGTCCCTGGATTGACCGCAATCGAACATAATGGCCGGTTGCCATATACTCAGCTCCCATTGCCAGGGCATGATCCAATAAATACTTCCACCTGATTGTACGATTACAGACCAGGCATGGATTAGGTGTGGCTCCCTGGAGATATTCCTCCAGAAAATAATTAACCACCGTTGAACGAAAAATCTCCTTTGCGTCCACAACATAAAAAGGGACATCCAATTTTGCAGCCACACGCCTTGCAAGAGCCATAGCATCTGGAGTACAGCACCGATTTGATCCCTCTTTGCCCGGTTCTGACCACATTCTCAGCATCATACCAATTACATCGTAACCTTGCTGCTGTAGAATGACTGCAGCCACAGATGAATCCACTCCACCGGACATTGCTACAACTACTTTTGTCATTGCAGATTTCGCGCTTTCGCAACTAATACTGGTAATTGTGCCAGGAATTTTTCGACTTCATCAACCGTTGATGCTTTCCCAAGAGTTATCCGCAAAGAGCCCAAACCCCATTCGGCGGGTAAATGCAAGAGGTTGATTATTTCAGATGGTTCCGGATTACCTGTTTTACAAGCTGAGCCAGATGAACAGGCAAAACCCGCTGAATCTAAAAGAGTTAATAATAAATTGCCATCCACCCCTTTGAAGACAAAAGAACAATGATTGGGTAAGCGCTGCTCAAAATGACCGGTCAATTTCGAGTCAGGGATATTTTCTAGAACACATCCAATGATCCGATCCCGCATGGGTTTTACATGGGCTGTCCTCAGTTCACGTTCAATTTCGGTCAGTCTCAAAGCCTCTGCAAACCCAACAATATAAGGAACATTTTGGGTTCCTGCACGTAACCCGGATTCCTGACCGCCTCCGGTTTGAACAGGAATTATTAGGGTACCTTTCCGAACATAGAGGACTCCAACGCCTTTTGGTCCATAAAATTTATGCCCACCCAACGATAAAAGATCCACTCCCAGAACATCCACATTTAAAGGAAGATAAGCCGCTGCTTGGACAGCATCTGTATGTAATAATACTCCTTGCTTATGGCAAAGCTCCGAAATCTTACTGATCGGATTGATCGTACCAATTTCATTATTCGCCAGCATAACTGATACCAAGGCTGTTTTATTACTAATCGCATGAGCAATTGTTTGAGGCAACACCATGCCATACTCATCCACTTCCATCCACCCAACTTCAAATCCGAACAATTCTGCCAGTTGTCCTGCAGTTTTGCTTACGGCATGGTGTTCAGCCTGGCTGGTGAGGATCTGGTTTTTATTTTTGTTTTCTCGCATGGCCAGACCAGCTCCACGTAATGCGAGGTTATCTGATTCAGAACCGCAGGAAGTAAAGAATATTTCATCCGGTTGGCATTTTAGAACACCTGCAACTGTTTCACGGGCAGCTTCAATTGCATTTTCAGCCATTTGCCCGAGTCGATGTATTGAAGAAGGATTCCCAAATGCATTATTGAAATACGGCAACATAGACTGGAAAACTCGTTCATCCAATGGTGTAGTGGCAGCATAATCGAGATAAATGGTTTCTTCCATATTTTCACCTGATTTATTAGATTTTGAGATTATAGCACGTCAGAAGTCTTCACCAAACTCTCCTTTTTGGAGAACAGCCTTAAAGGAAAAACCAGATGGAAAACTGAACAAAACAAACGGCGCACCAGGGAAAACCAAGGTGCGCCGTTATAGAGGGGAGGAGGAAATATTTTTAGTATTTAATTATTTCTGGCTTTATCCAGGGACACTATTTTGAATTCAACCTCGCGCAAAGCTTCAATCAAGACTCTACCTTGTTTCTTTACAACCATATTCTGACCCGGAGTAAGCAAATAATCCCGGAAATCTCCTGATTGAGTTACCCACAGGATTCCCTTTTCACATGAAAGGGTCATACCTGGTCTTGTTTTCTTAATCCTTAAGATATCATTCTTTTCCAAATGTTTTCTTTCTTTAGCACTCGAGTTTGACATTATGTTCATTTGTATTCTCCTTCAACCGTGGTTATCCGGTGTCATTAGTATCTCATGTACGGAGATATTGATACAGATGCACATTTCTCCAATTGTAACCATAACAGTTTATAATATTGGTAACTGTATACTAACAATTATCTAAAACTGTGCTTTTTTTCAGGAATGAGAGGGCAAATGCAATCGAGAGATCATGACTCATCAAGAAAAGGATACCTTTACGAAGAAATAGCCAATAATATACGCGAATCAATCACCCATGGAACTTTTCGCCCAGGTGAACGAATCCCATCTGTACGTCAGATGAGCAAGAAGAACGGTGTCAGTGTCACAACAATTTTACAGGCTTACCAGGTATTGGAAGAACAAGGATTGATTGAATCTCTCCCTCAATCCGGATATTATGTCTGTATAAATGAAAATATAAAATTACCGGAACCCGAGATATCCACTCCAAGCAAGGATCCCAGCCAGGTGAGTCTTCATGATCTTATCATGATGATCCTCAGGGATACACAGAACCCCAACCTGGCTCAACTTGGTGCAGCTCTACCAAACCTTGATCTGATGCCAATCGAGCAGCTTAATAAGATTTTTCTTGAATTGAGTCGACAGGGTGATCGTGAGATGCATCAATATTGTTTACCACTCGGATTGGAGTCGCTTCGGTTACAAATTGCTAAACGTGAAATTCACAGTGGATGCCACCTTTCTCCAGACGATATCCTGATCACATCAGGTTGCACAGAAGCGATTGATTTATGCCTGTATGCAATATGTCGCCCTGGGGACATTGTTGCAGTGGAAGCTCCCATGTATTTTGGAACTTTACAGAGCCTGGAAGTGCATGGATTGCGAGCCCTTGAGATACCCACAGATCCAAGAACAGGGATAGGATTGGATGCTCTCCAATTTGCCATTGAACACAATCCAATCCGTGCCGTAATGGTCAGTTCAAACTTCAGTAACCCATTGGGTGGATGCATGTCACCTGAAAAGAAAAAGGAATTGGTCAACCTTCTTGCACGACATGATATTCCATTGATAGATAATGATATATCTGGAGAAATTCATTTCGGGGATAAAAGGCCAGTTGTGACAAAGGCATTCGACAAAAAAGGTCTGGTATTAATGTGTTCCTCATTTTCGAAAGACATCAGTCCAGCTTTGCGGGTTGGGTGGGTTACTCCCGGGAGATATAAGAATGAGATTGAATGGTTGAAATTCACAAACAGTATAGCAACCCCAACTTTGTCTCAAATGACAGTAGCACGATTTATGGAGACCGGGAAATATGATCACCATCTGAGGAGATTAAGGCGTTCTTATGCGAGTAATGTCACCTTGATGTCTCAGGCAGTAATGCGATACTTCCCACCGGAAACCCGTGTCACACGTCCTTCCGGTGGGTTTATTCTTTGGGTGCAATTACCTGAAGGAATTGATTCTCTCGAGTTATACAAAGAAGCTTTAAAAGGAGGCATAACAATCACTCCAGGTTATATTTTTTCACCCACGAACCAATTTTATAATTTTATCCGGTTGAATGCTGCCAATTGGTCATACACAATTGAGCGCGCCCTCGATAATCTGGGCGGGATGGTGTGTCAACAACCAAAAATATAATAACTTCTGGTTATCCGGGATCAATTCAATTTACCTGAACTTTATCGCAGTGCCTACCTCTGTTATAATATTTTCCGTATGGGTATCTTTTCTGTATTAATTAAGGAGAAGATGGAGCATGTGGCGAATTTGAATTCACGCCTCTATTTTGGTTAAAAAACTCAATCCTATTTGGGAAAACCACTGGAGAACATAATGGATTTTAAAATAAAATTTGGCACAGATGGTTGGCGCGGTATGATCGCTGAAGATTACACCTTCAATAACGTCCGCAGGTGTGCTCAAGGATTCGCATCCTACCTTTTATCTCTTGATCATAAGGGTGCCCGGGTTGTTATCGGTCACGATAAACGTTTTGCGTCTGAAAATTTTGCAGCCGCGGCTGCCGAAGTCCTGGCCGCGAATGGATTTTATGTCCTTTTAACCAATGGGCCTACTCCTACTCCAGTTATATCGCATGCTGTTGTTGTTCGCAAAGCTGTCGGAGCTATCAATATTACAGCATCACATAACCCCCCAACGGATAATGGATTCAAAGTTCGTGATGAAAATGGAGGCGCTATCGCTCCCGAAGGACTAAAGAAAATCGAAGATCTGATACCCGATGATATCTCCGGTGTCAAATTAATGACATTTTCTGAAGCTGAAAAAGCGGGACTGATCACTAAATTTGATGCCGCACCGGATTATATTCAGCACCTGAAGAAATTAATTGATATTGAACCTATCAAAGCTTCCGGTTTAACTGTAATGGTGGATGCAATGTGGGGTAATGGTGCAGGATGGTTCAAACACCTGCTTGAGGGAGGAAAAACCCGGGTAATCGAAATCCACAATACACGCAATCCTTCTTTTCCTGAAATGAAACGTCCTGAGCCAATCCCACCCAATATCGATATGGGATTGAAGGCTACCCTGGATAATCAGGCAGATGTCCTATTGATTCTGGATGGGGATGCTGACAGGGTCGGATTGGGTGATGAGAATGGGATCTTTATCAATCAATTACAGGCATTTGGTTTACTGGCTTACTACCTTCTCGAAATTCGAAATCTGCGGGGACCTATTGTCAAAACTTTGTCTACAACTACCATGTTAAACAAGTTGGGCAAGATCTATAATGTTCCGGTTTATGAAACTGGTGTTGGGTTCAAATATGTGGCTCCCAAGATGCAAGAAGTCGATGCCTTGATCGGAGGGGAAGAAAGTGGTGGTTACGCATTTCGAGGGAATGTTCCCGAACGTGATGGGATCCTGGCTGGACTATATTTTCTCGATTTTATGGTGAAAACAGGTAAAAAACCATCTGAATTGTTAATTATGCTTTTTGATAAAGTGGGAGGTCCTCATTATTACGACCGGATCGATACAACTTTCAAAGGTGATCGCAAGTCACGCGAAGAATTAATTCTAGCATCCCACCCTCTCAACATTGGTGGATTAAAGGTAACAAATTTTATTACTGTGGATGGTTTCCAATTTATTCTGGAAGATGGCGGATGGATGCTGATTCGCTTTAGTGGTACTGAACCAATCATGCGTGTTTATTGTGAAACGATGCATGCTGAAAAAGTACAGGCAATTCTGCAAGATGGTCTCAAAATTGCCGGGATAAAATAGTTGGAAACTTGCTGTTGTTAATTCTACAAATCTAAAAAATAACAGGATGAAAACTCCAACGGATGTTAAGTCATAGCAACTGATAGTTTGTTATATTAAGCTTTAGAAAAGATTATAATGGACTTGAAATGCCTTTGGAACTCGTAGATACACATTGCCATTTGGACTTTAATAAATTTGATAACGACCGAAATGAAGTAATCTTGCGAGCTCAAACTGCTGGACTGACACATATGCTCATTCCTGGCGTCACGATAGAATCCAGCCGCATGGCTGTCAAGTTGTCTGAGAACAATCCAGCATTGTTCTCTGCAATTGGTATTCAACCTAATGATGCCCTGACTTGGAATGATCATAGCATCAGTGACCTGATACAACTTTATAGTTCCAATAACAATCCGCCCTCTTCAGAAAGGAAAAAGATCGTTGCGATCGGTGAAATTGGGTTGGATTATTATTGGGATGCTGCCCCGCAAGCACATCAAAAGAGTATCCTTTTTGAACAATTGCAAATCGCAGCCAGGTTTTCTTTGCCAGCTATTTTGCACCTTCGCGAGAAGCAGGATGCAGAACATGGTTTATGCTCAGAGGACTTATTGGAAATTCTTTCCAATTGGACAAATTTATTAATATCTACAAAGAACCCAATATCCAGTCATCCCGGAGTACTACACTCATTTAGTGGTAATATCGAGACAGCGCATAAAGCAATTCAATTGGGTTTTTTAATCGGTGTCACCGGACCAGTTACTTTTACAAACGCAAAGAAACGACAGGATCTAATTGCTTCAATACCGCTCGAACATTTACTTTTGGAAACTGACGCTCCTTATCTTTCCCCGCATCCAAAGCGCGGGCAGCGCAATGAACCTGCCAACATTCATTACATGGCGACCAAAGTTGCAGAACTACATAAGGAATCCCTGGCAAGAGTTGCAGAACAAACCTGCATGAATGCCAAAATATTATTTAATTGGTGAATATTTGAGTCAACATCCCTTTACGATGCCTATCCAGGCATCAATTCAAGAAGTAGAAGAGTTGATGCGCCTGCAAGCCCATGGTCGTCACCCTGAGCTTCAAGCGGTATTCGATCATCTTATTGTTGCAGGCGGCAAACGCATTCGTCCTGCTTTAGTGTTATTAACTGGTAATATGCTAGGCGCTGATCATGATCGACTCATAACAACAGCCGCAGCAGTTGAATTGCTTCACACAGCTACTCTTGTTCACGATGACCTGATCGATGGCGCATTGTTGAGACGCGGCAACCCAACCTTAAATTCTCACTGGTCACCTGCAGCGACTGTTTTAACTGGAGATTTTATTTTCGCACGTGCAGCCAAACTTGCAGCCAATACAGACTGTCTGCCTTTGATGAAACTATTCGCTGAAACTCTCGCTATCATCGTAAATGGGGAACTAACTCAATTATTCTCAAGCCAGGGTAACGCAAACCGGGAAAACTATGATCAACGTATATATGCGAAAACTGCTTCCCTTTTTGAAATGTCCAGCCGCGCTGCCGCCATGATCAGCCCGGTTGAGCAAGTTATCGTTGAGAAAATGCAAGAGTTTGGTCGAAATATTGGAATGGCATTCCAGATCCTGGATGATATTCTGGATTTTACAGGAGAACAAGAATTTGTTGGAAAGCCCGTTGGTTCTGATCTACTCCAAGGTCTTGTTACTTTGCCAACACTTTACTATATCAAAAATTATCCGGATGATATAAATGTTACAGCACTTCTTAATGGAGATTTCTCAACTCAACCTGATGCAATGGTCGAATTGGTGCAATCCATACGATCAAGCGAATGCATCAACCTGGCACTCAATGATGCCAGATCACTTGTGGAAAGTGTGATTATTCTCCTCAAAGATATGCCTGCAGGGGAAGAAAGACAAGCTCTCGAAGAGCTGGCTTGGTATATAGTTGACCGTAATCTCTAAAATTTAGAATATGCAGAAATACCTTCCAAGTAAAATCATATGGGTTGGAATTTTAATTTCCCTCATTTCCATACTCGCCAATCTAATCTTCTTCGCTCTAACAAAAGCGTTCGGAGAACAATACATCATTCCATTATCTGATGTGCCCATGGTTACCGGTCCAATGCCGACTGTAATGGTTTTCCTGGTAACTTTTCTGGCAAGTTTTTTTGCTACAGCGCTGTACTGTTTACTAGCTAAAATTACACCTAAAGCTATCCTGCCACCATTTCTATCAATAACAGGTACAGCTCTTCTTGTTTCATTTGGTGGACCAATGGAACTCACTGCCACTTTAATGCAGACCAAAATCTTATTAAGCATGATGCATATTATTGCAGCCCTTATCATCATTGGGGGTTTTTATATCTATCACAGGCAATTGCAAAATTCAACTACTAAATTATAGTTATGGTTTTAATGCAATTAAATTAAGAATAAAAATTCCCGTCTTCTGAAGGGAATTTTCTTAAGAGGCGTCGACGGGATTCGAACCCGTGATAAGGGTTTTGCAGACCCATGCCTTACCACTTGGCCACGACGCCAATAAAATCATTAAATTGAAAATTGTCGATTGACTGTATGCTGGCATCAATCGGCAATCCTCAATCTCAGAGCGGGCGAAGGGATTCGAACCCTCGACCTTCTCCTTGGCAAGGAGACGTTCTACCACTGAACTACACCCGCAATTCTTACCTCGTACAAGTACGAGAGTGCCGAGAGACAGAATCGAACTGACGACACTGCGATTTTCAGTCGCATGCTCTACCAACTGAGCTATCTCGGCAGGAGTTTATTATGGTCCGAGAAGATTGTGAGGCTTACCGGATTTCGTTCTTTTTCTTAATCAAGCGGGTGTGATTTTACACGGACTGGAAGAGATTGTCAAGCGAGCCCATTGACCGTGTTATTTAAACTTGAAAAGTGAACAGTTTAAAGCTGAAAACTGGACGCCTTGGAAGGTGGGTTTGAAATGGTTTAAAGATGAAAAGTGGATACGAGTATGTGAATTTGACCATAAGAACGAGTTGGCTTACAATCGTATTTTCAATATTAAGGTTCTATTATCCGATATGAAGATCCACAATTTCGATAGTAATTTAAAGGAGAAACCATGACAAAGAATATTATTAAAACAAATAGAGCCCCTGCCGCATTAGGACCTTATTCTGTAGCCATCCAATCAGATACACTCGTCTTTACAAGCGGACAGGTCGGAATAGACCCGGTCAATGGAGAGATGGTAGCTGGAGGCATTGAAGGTCAAACCCGGCAGGTACTTATAAACTTAAAAAATGTATTGGAAGCTTCAGGATCTGGGTTGGAATTGGTTGTGAAAACGACCGTGTATCTGCAGGATATGAGCGATTTTGCTAAAATGAATGCGATCTATGCTGAGTTCTTTTCACAGGATCCTCCAGCTCGCTCAACTGTAGCTGTAGCTGGTTTACCTAAAGGCGCACTGATCGAGATTGAAACCACTGCTCTTACTGATAAATCCTGATCACTCTAAACGCATATCTCCAAATTTCATTCTGTTCGTATTGACGAACCTTCCAAAGATGGATTTTTATCCATGTATCCTGAGAGGGAGGAGTTTCATATCTTGTATCTGGTTTGCTTCCCCTTGAAAAATATGTCTTTTTTTTAACACATCTGGGTTTGCCCGAAAATAAATATCCACAATATCGGCGCTATCTCACTAAGACAGCCTAGGTTGGGAGTGACAATTCACAAATGAGATTGTACGGGTACATAATGGTAGAATAGATGTTAAGAGAATAAAAGGATAAGGAAGAGTTGATATTGAAAAGCCTTTAACAACAAGTTCAGAGCTTTTCCAAAAATGAAATTTATGTGTCATCTCAAAAAAATTGGGAATGGGATTCGTAAATGTTCCGCGAATATTTCCCCACAATTATTGAGAATTTACAGAATCAGTCAATAAAATAGCCAGTAAATATTATTATTTATAATGACAAAATGCAGCTTGTATCCATAATAATCCCTTGTTACAACGAGCAAAAGCGAATCCGCAATTTGCTTGCAGCCATATATGAACAAACTTATCCTCGTGATTATATTGAGGTCGTTATATCTGATGGAATTTCAACTGATAACACGCGCTCAATAATAGAAGAATTCGCTAAAAGTTTTATTGATCTAAATATCCTTCTCATTGATAACCCCAAACGCAGCATTCCTTCCGGACTTAACCAGGGCATCAAGGCTTCACAAGGAGATATAATCATCCGAATTGATGCACATTCTCAGCCCTATCCGGATTATATTGAAAGGTGCGTAGATGCACTCGTCAGTGGATTGGCAGAGAACGTGGGGGGTGTTTGGGAAATCCAGGCCGGTGATCGAACATGGATTGCTGAATGCATTGCCATAGCTGCAGCACTCCCAGTTGCCGTCGGCGATGCTATGTATCGTCATGCGACCAAACCATCATATGTAGAGACGGTTCCCTTTGGTGCCTTCAAGCGAGAAATGTTGGCTCTAATTGGTTTTTTTGACGAGACTTTATTGGCAAACGAGGATTATGAGTTTAATTTCCGTATCTTACAGTCTGGTGGTCGTATTTGGTTGGATCCTAAAATTCGCTCGAAATATTTTGCCCGTTCAACTCTGTCTGCTCTCTCAAAACAATATTGGCGTTATGGATATTGGAAATGGAAAATGTTGCGGAGGTACCCAAAAACCTTAAGATGGAGGCAGGCATTACCTCCTTTATTCACTATCAGTCTGATATTGACAATTATCTCAACATTTTTTTATCATCCACTTTGGATTATCCCGGTAGGTGAATTAATTATCTATTATCTTTTTCTACTGGTAGTTGGTTTTCAAACATCCCTTCGTAACAAGAATTGGAAATTATTTTTTGGTATTCCTCCAGCCATATCAACGATGCATTTTTCATGGGCCTTAGGGTTATTATGGAGTATTATTACTGTTGAAAAATTGGATTCGTTAATTTGAGCACAAATATGTCTCCTAATAATCTTGAAAAAATAAAATCGACCAGTTGGCGTTTTCGGCCAAGTGAACAGCGAACCATATTAATCATAGGTGATTTACTCATCGCACTTCTGGCATTTTCTTTAGCTTTATATGCTTGGGGAACTCGCCCTGATGAATGGTTAAATTTCTCAATGGATTTTCTGAAACAACGAGTTCAATTTTGGTTCTACCTTTTACCATTTGTTTGGTTATTGATGATGATCGACTTGTACGATGTTCGAAATGCCAATAATTTGGATACAACCCTGCGGGGTATTTTCACAACTGGCCTGGTAAGCTTAATTCTATACGCCATCATTTATCTCCTCTCACCTAATGGATCTTTACCACGTATCGGTGTTGGGTTCTTTTTGATCAATACCACCATCCTGACTCTATTGTGGCGCTGGATCTATATTAAAATATTTACTACTCCATCTACAATCCGTCGAGTGGCAATCATGGGAGCAGGAGTTATGGGAAGTACATTAGCCCAGGCTTATAAGGCTATGAACCGTAAGCCATTTTTACTGGTTGGGTTTATTGATGATGACCCAACAAAGACCGACAAGGTCATCGAAAATCTTCCAGTATTATGTACCAGTGAAAATTTACTCTCCAACATAAACAAGTATGATATTTCTGAAATGGTTATTGCAATTTCAGGACAAATGAGCGGTGAGACTTTTCAAGCGATCCTGGATGCCCAAGAACGCGGATTAGAGATTTCGCAAATGCCATCCACATATGAGGAGCTTCTAGGTCGTGTCCCCATTCAACACCTAGAAGCTGACTGGATTATCCGGTCTTTTGTTGATGAAGCTCGAGTCAGCAAATTCTATGAGCTAGGTAAGCGTGTGGTAGATATTATTGGAGGATTTATTGGCGCATTCATATTCATTTTAAGTTATCCATTAGTTGCGCTATTAATTATTGTTGACGGTGGATTACCAATCACCTATAAGCAAACTCGCTCTGGAAAAGGTGGAAAACCTTACCAGATGGTGAAATTTCGAACTATGTATCAGGACGCCGAAAAGGATGGGAAAGTCCAGATCACATTGCAAAACGACAATCGCATTACCCAGGTGGGAAGCATTTTGAGGAAAGCCCATATCGATGAGCTTCCACAATTCCTAAATGTATTGCAAGGAGTCATGAGTCTCGTTGGTCCCCGTTCTGAAAGACCTGAATGGATCAAGGAATTTGAAAAACAAATCCCCTTTTATCGAGCACGGTTGCAAGTTAAACCAGGTATAACCGGATGGGCTCAGGTAAATTACAGTTACTATGCCACAGTTGAAGAAATGGCCATCAAGCTTGAATATGACTTGTATTATCTCAAGCATCGCAATTTATTTATGGATCTGATCATCATTTTGCGAACAGTTGGACAAGTTCTCCACTTTCGAGGGAGATAATATGACATCCTACCTGGTAACTGGTGGAGCTGGCTTCATTGGCTCACACATTGTTCAATATTTACTTCAAAATAACCAACAGGTGAGAATCCTGGATAATTTTTCAACTGGGAAAAAAGAAAACCTTCAGGGATTTTTCAACGATCTCGAAATTATAGATGGTGATCTGCGAGATCCCTCAGCTGTATCCCGCGCAGTGAAGAAAATTGATGTTATCTTCCACGAGGCTGCATTTGTATCTGTTTCACAATCCATGATTGAACCCAAAACATGCTATGATGTTAATGTCAGCGGAACAGAAAATTTATTTGAAGAATCTCGCAAAGCGGGAGTAAGGCGCATTGTTTTAGCCTCCAGTGCAGCAGTATACGGTGAATCAGAAGTGATCCCCATCCTTGAAGATCACAAAACACAACCTCTTTCTCCTTATGCTGCTTCAAAGGTGATAAACGAAATCTATGCTGACATGTATTCACGTTCTTTTGGAATTGAATGTGTTGTCTTGCGTTATTTCAATGTCTTCGGTCCTCGTCAAAGACCAGATTCTCAATATGCTGCTGTCATCCCAATTTTTATTCGCAGCATTTTGTCCGACAACGTTATTACCATTTTTGGTGATGGTAACCAAACCCGTGATCTGATCTTTGTTCATGACGTTGTCCGTGCCAATTTGTTAGCAGCTGAAACTCACAGCGCTGCTGGGAATATTTTCAATATTTGTACTGGTATCGAAACCAGCATTCAGCAATTAGTGGATATTTTCCGGGAATTATTTCCTGAGACTGTCACCGTGCAATATGGACCTCCACGTGCTGGTGATATAAATCGTTCCGCGGGGAACCCTTCACGAGCAAAAGAAAAATTAAATTTTCAACCACAGACAGGCATAACTCATGGCCTTTCACAATCAGTCGAATGGATGCGTACATGCAACAAATAAAAAACAAACTGAATTTCAATAATCGTTACTATGTGTTAGTAGGGGATTTACTACTTACGATTGCCAGTATCCTCATCTCCTTTGCATTACGACTTGAGGGTTCATTTTTCTTCTTCTACCTGCCTGTCGCATATTGGATGATAGGTATCAGTTTAGTGGTCAAGCCAATCGTTTATTCTTTTTTTGGCTTATATCGTAGATTATGGACATATGCAAGTACACGAGAACTTATCCTAATAGCTTACACAGTCACCATAGCATCCGGAATCTTGACGGTAATAACAATCTTTTTTTACTCTATAGGTCTCATTAAACCCGGTTTGCCAAGATCCATATTGATCATTGATTGGTTGATTTCCATCATGGTAATTGGAGGTTTTCGATTTGCATTACGTCTTATCTCAGAAAATCGTGGACCTGCCAGCAAGGTTTTAACATCAGGTTCAGGTAAAAATGTACTTATTATCGGTGCAGGAGATGCTGGCGCGCTTGTGGTTCGAGAAATGCAGAAGAATCCACAACTGAACTTGCTGCCAATTGGTTACTTGGATGATTCTGAGGAGAAACAAAAACAACAAATTTATGGAGTTCGCGTTGTAGGAATTCTGGCTGACCTGAGCAGGGTATTAAATAGTCGTCATATTGATGAAGTCATTATAGCTATCCCAAGTGCTGGGGGTGATGTTGTCAGACAAGTATCGGATATTTGCCGATTAAAAGGTGTTGCCTTCCGAACCATGCCTGGTATATTTGAATTGATCGGCGGGAATGTTAGTGTAAACAGGCTACGAGAAGTGGATATTACAGACTTATTGCGTCGTCAACCTGTTCGATTGGATATAGGGTTGGTTGGAGCCAGTTTGCGCGATAAACGTATTCTTGTAACAGGTGCAGGCGGATCTATTGGTCGTGAACTTTGCCGCCAAATTGCTCTTTGGCAGCCTGCCGAGCTGGTAATTCTTGGCCATGGCGAAAATTCAATTTTTGAGACATTACTGGAATTAATGAATGAGCACAATACTCTCTCCATCCATCCTGTCATTGCTGATATTCGCGATTTACCTCGTATACGAAGTGTATTTGAAACACTTAAACCACAAGTAGTTTTCCATGCAGCAGCCCATAAGCATGTCCCCATGATGGAAGCCAATATTGAAGATGCGATCACCAATAATATTATCGGGACTAAAAACGTAGTTGAAGCAGCCAATGCCAGTAATGTGGAACGTCTTGTCATGATCTCAACCGACAAAGCCATCCGACCTATCAATGTTATGGGTGCGACAAAAAGAATTGGAGAAATGATCGTACTAGAAGCAGCCCAGCGTTCTGGAAGTGCATATTCAGTTGTACGCTTTGGAAATGTATTAGGCAGTCGGGGGAGTGTTGTCCCTTTGTTTAAGAATCAGATTGCAAAGGGTGGTCCGGTGACTATTACTCACCCTGAAATGACACGCTATTTCATGACTATTCCCGAAGCTGTTCATCTCGTGCTTCAATCTGCTGCGATGGGGAATGGTGGCGAGGTTTTTCTATTAAATATGGGTAAACCTGTTAGGATCCTTGATCTGGCTGAGGATTTAATTCGTTTATCAGGTCTAGAACCCGGAAAAGATATCGAAATAGCGTTTACGGGAATACGCCCAGGAGAAAAACTCAGCGAAGACCTATGGGAGGAGGGCGTACATTACCAACCTACCACCCATCCAGAAGTTTTTCGGATGGCTGAAGAAGAAAATTTTAATGAGACTTCGCTATCAGCTACAATTGACCAATTAGAATCGCTTGCTCAAGTCGGGAATATCACCGCGATACTTGATCTTCTGGATTCAGCCATACCAAGCGCAAATGTGCGCGTGATGTCATCACTCGATCTAACATCAATGGTCTGAGAATTCCAATGCCTACCCTTTCCAAAGATGAATGGAATCAATTCATTTCAAACCATCCAGAAGCGCATTTTATGCAAACTGGGGAATGGGGTGAATTAAAAAAATCCTTTGGGTGGGATGCCATTAGAATTACCAATGGTTCTGCGGGGGCACAAATTCTTTTTCGCAAATTACTTTTTGGGTTGACGATAGCGTACATTCCCAAAGGTCCAATTGGTGAGAATCTAGTTGATATTTGGTCTGAGATCGATCAAATATGTAATGACCAACATGCTATTTTCTTAAAATTAGAACTGGATGTTTTTCAAAATGATCTACCCATCCAGATAGGTGATTTTCCCAATTTTAAGATCAGCAAATACAATATCCAACCTCCAAACACAGTCATACTAAACATATCTGAAAATGAGGCCAACCTCCTCAAGAAAATGCATCATAAAACCAGATATAACATCAAGCTCGCTGCACGAAGGGATGTGAAGGTTCAACCATGGCAAGACATACCATCCTTCCACCAAATGATGCTCATCACCGGAAACAGGGATAAATTTGGTGTCCACTCAAAGGAATATTATCAACGCGCCTATGACATATTCCATCCAGCCGGGATGTGTGAATTATTCGTAGCGAAATTTGAGAATTCTCCCATTGCTTCCATTATGGTGTTTGCTCACGGAAAAAGAAGTTGGTATGTTTACGGGGCATCCTCTGATAGAGAAAGAAACCGTATGCCGGCATATCTACTACAATGGGAAGCCATCCGTTGGGCTATGAAGCGAGGATGTCTGGAGTACGATTTTTGGGGTATCCCAGATGAAAATGAACAAGTACTCGAAGCAGAATTCACCCGACGCACTACAGGTTTGTGGGGTGTATATCGTTTCAAACGTGGTTTTGGAGGAGAAATAAAGCGATCTGTCCAGGCTCTTGATAAAGTATACATGCCTTGGCTATATTCCATTTATCTGCGAATAATGGCTGGCAGGGAATTAGCTTGATGAGAATATTCACAGGTACACCCTCAGAGTGGAATCAGGTTGTTTCCTCATTACCCAACTCGCATATACTTCAATGCTGGGAATGGGCTGATGTAAAAGAAAAATTTGGCTGGATGCCAACCCCTTTCATATGGGAAAACCTCGAATTCAATTCCTCTGAGAGAAACAGAATTGTCGCTGCAGCGTTAATCCTGAAACGAATCATACCCATTAAAGGTTTTTCAGCCCGTTTATGTATTATGTACATCCCCAAAGGACCCGTCATGAACTGGTTGGATAATAATCTACTTCAGAGGGTTTTAGATGACCTGCAAAGCTATGCCAGGGATCAAAAAGCCATTTTCATTAAAATGGATCCTGATCTTGTCCTGGGAACCGGAATACCAGGTAATAACGATCAGAAAGATAACCCAATTGGTGCGATTATTACAGATGAACTTTCAGATCGTAAATGGATATTTTCGAGTGACCAAATCCAGTTTAGAAATACCTCCATGATCGACTTATCCCCTTCAGAAGATGAAATAAAATCAAAATTCAAGCAAAAGACCAGATACAATATTAAACTCGCATCCAGAAAAGGTGTTTATGTCAGAACAGGAAGATTGGATGATCTGTCTTTACTTTATTCTATGTATGCAGAAACATCGATTCGGGATGGTTTCGTAATCCGGGGGGAAGAATACTACCAGACAGTTTGGAAAACTTTTATGAATTCACTGGACTCGAAAAACAATCTGTTTGCTGTGCCTTTGATCGCCGAAGTTGAACAAGTGCCTATTGCAGCCGTGTTCTTGTTTGGATTTGCATCCCGGGCATATTATTTATACGGTATGTCACGGGATATTCACCGCGAAAAAATGCCTAATTACTTATTGCAATGGGAGGCAGTCAAATATGCTAAGGCAAAAGGTTGTTTGCAATATGACCTCTGGGGAGCACCCGATGATTTCAATGACAGAGATCCATTGTGGGGAGTGTTTCGCTTCAAAACCGGTTTGGGAGCATCAGTCATTCGCACATTAGGTGCATGGGATTACATCACAAATCCATTTTATTATAAAATTTATACAAGAACCATCCCTATGCTATTAAATATTATACGTTCACACGGAATATCAAATACAAAAAGAACTCTTGGAAATTAATCAGAAGGATTATTTGCATGATCGCGAGAATAAAATTTGCCCATCTACCTACACCGGTAGATTATTTACCCCGTCTTACAAATTATCTTCATAGTCCCAAATTATTCGTTAAACGTGACGATCAGACAGGTCTTGCTTTTGGTGGTAATAAAACCCGCAAATTGGAATATCTTCTGGCGGATGCCCTATCCAAGGGAGCGAAAACTTTGCTTACAGCCGGAGCGGCACAATCCAACCACTGTCGTCAAACAGCGGCTGCTTCAGCTCGCTTTGGATTGGATTGCGTCCTTGTTTTGGTGGGTAAAAAACCTTCCAAACCAAGTGCTAACTTGATGCTTGATGATCTCTTTAGGGCGAAGATTATTTGGGTGGATGACAGGTCTGATCGTGAGCGTGTTTTGGATGAAACCTTTGCCAAACTTGCAGCCTCTAAACGAGCGCCATATCTTGTTCCTTACGGGGGATCGAATCCGCTTGGAGCAATGGGTTATGTAAATGCAATGCAAGAGTTCATCTCTCAAAATATCCCTGTGGATTGGATCATCGTTGCTTCATCTTCCGGAGGGACCCAGGCAGGGCTTGTCTGTGGAGCACGCTTGGCTGGTTTTCAAGGAAAAATATTGGGTATCAGCATTGACGAACCCGCAATGAGACTGCAAGCACATATAGCTCAATTGGCTTCAGCAACTTACGCACTGGAAAACAAACCCATCGAATTCCAGCCTGAGGAAGTTCTGGTCAACGAGGATTATTGCACTCCCGGTTATGGGGTATTTACCAACCTGGAAAAGAATGCCATAAAATTATTTGCAGAGTTTGAAGGACTTTTGCTCGATCCCGTTTATACAGGTCGGGCTGCCGGCGGACTCTTGGACCTGGTTAAAAAAGGATTTTTCAATAATAACGATCGTATATTATTCTGGCATACAGGTGGGCAACCAGTTCTATTCGCTTCTGCTTATACCGGAACCAGATAGGTCATATTTACCCAACCCTTACCAAAATAAGCCCATTTATCTGCTACTTCTGTTACAGTAATGATCTCATCTTTCCATAAATAACCAGTTTTACTTCCATCTGGTTTATCGCGCACCCATAGGGCAGAATCGATGACCTTATAGTTTTTTTCGATCAACCCATGAAGGTCAAGTATTTCTGAAGGTTTTTCGAGAATTATCGTGTTTTGTGGAAGTTCAACTTTCACCACATACCAGGCTGCCACATATCCCACCAAACCATTTGGATCCGAAACATTCAGCCATTGACCGTAAATTCCAATTTTCGATTCAGCAACAACAATATCCTCAAGTACTTTTAGGTTGGTGCCCACTGACTCTCCTGCCAATGTGGCTGAAATTGTATTAGGTTGTGCTCGTAAGCGTAATCCCAATGTACCAACTTCCTGGGCAACAGCTACAACCAATTCTGGAGGGGGAGGTGGTGGTGAAGGTGGTGGTGGAGGCTCAGAAGGAACCAGATCTACAAACCAGGCTGCTACAAACCCCTTGCGGTTCTTAGGATCTAGAACTTTCAGCCATTGACCCATAACTCCAACTTTCGGTATAGCCAGCTTTGCATCTCCTAGTATCTTCAGTTTAGTACCCGCAATCTCGCCAGCTAATACCGCTGATGAAGTATTTGGTTTAGCTCGCAAACGCAATGCTTGATTGCCAACTTCCTGGGAGACGACTACATAAACGTCGTCATTAGGGATTGGTTTCTTGTTTGGATCAATCCCGAACATCCGGAAAAAGCCTTGGTTTGAAAAAACGTTCCAATCAAGATGATATCCGATGTTAGTGTTTAGTCCTTTAACCTCAATATAACTTTCAAATTGACGACCTATTCCCTTAACAATTTTGGCTTGCTTAGCGATTTCTCTAATTTTATTAATATCGAAATCTTTACCAAGTTCTTTTTTCTTTATCGTCCACCAGTCGCTATCGTAATAGCGGAAGTACCGGGCTTCCCAATAATTAGTCTTTGTTACCCAATTACCCATATCCGGAGCATACTTACTGATAAACCAATCCGCTGAATAATTTCCGACCGGGATATTTAAATTTCTCTTGGAAATCTCGTAGAATTTCCTGTAGTAGCTATTAAGCTGGATTGGTGAAAAGCGAGTGGCATATGCCGTTGCCAGATCCTGGCGCAAGTAGGCTGCCCAATCTGACCAATATTGTTCAAAATCGTTAAACATTGATGAAGGCTTAAATTTTTCCACTATGGATTGATAGAAATTGACCTGACTATTCAGATCCCTGGTAGGGTCTACCCAATGATAGCCTGCAAATGGTAATCCGACTCGGTTGGCATTATCAATGTGTGTTTGTGCCATTGAATCTTGAGAAAGACCAAAGCTTAAACGAATGATAACTCCATCCAAAATGGGGGCTAATAAGTCCCATTGATCAAGGGAAAGATTATTGTAATAACTGACATCAATTACTAGTTTCATATCACACCTACAACCTTATACTTAGGATATATTTGATTGAAGATTGCATAATAATTACTTTATAATGAATAATTCAACATCCCTTTTGCGAGCATTCGGTTGATCTGAAAAGATTTGACTGGCAATGAGAATAAGAAACCCTGACCAAAATTACATTTTAATTCCTGTAATATCCGCTGTTGACCGAGCGATTCTACTCCTTCAGCAACAACTTCCTTATCCAACTGGATGCCGAGTTCCACAATTGTTCGTACAATTTCAATATCTTTTTGATCATCTGCCATGCGCGCCACAAACAATTTATCGAGTTTGATATTATCAATTGGAAACTTATGTAAAATATTCAAGGATGAATAACCTTTTCCGAAATCATCCAGATAAATCTTTACGCCCAGCGATTTTAGTTGAGTTAGAATAAATAATGTTGAATCTGTCTCTCGAATTATTGACGACTCAGTAATTTCCAAGATCAATGATCCGGGAGCGGGTTTATTCTCTTCCAAAACATTTCTTACAATTTCGATCAATCTCGCATCTTCCAATTGTTTTGCAGAAATGTTTACACTAACAGATAGAGGCGGATCTTGTGGAAATTTATCCTGCCATGCTCTCAGTTGTTTACAGGCTACCGTTAATACATATTCTCCAATTGCTCCTATCATGCCATGTTCTTCAGCGATATGGATAAAATCATCCGGATTGATCAAACCCTTCTCTGGATGATGCCACCTTATGAGCGCTTCAAAACAAATGGGGCGGTTGGATGAAAACGAAATTATCGGTTGATAGAAAACTTCAAATTCATTATTCTTTATGGCTTTTCTCAAATCATTTAACATATATAACAATTGCCTGGCTTGATACAACATATCATCATTATAAATCGCATAGCATCCTCCCCCAAAATCCTTGGCACAATACATGGAGGCATCGGCATCTCTAAGAATATCAGCGGGGTTGTCATAGGTTACCCTTCCCATCGTAATGCCAATACTGGCTGAAGTGAAAACCTCATGTGCTCCAAGAGTAAACCCTTTAGCCAGGCTCTGCTGGATCCTTTCTGCAGTATAGATCACTTCGCCAATATCCTTGACATCCTCCAATAACACAACAAATTCGTCCCCTCCTATCCGGGCAACTGTATCAACATCTCGCACAGTGTCAATTATCCTTTGACCTACAGTCGAAAGCAATTGATCACCTGCTCGATGCCCCAAACTGTCATTGATTATTTTGAATTTGTCCAGATCCAAAAGCAGAATGGCATAAGTATTCTTTTCTTCTCTTTTGTAACGTCCAAGAGCATGGCTCAAACGATCCAAGAGCAATGCGCGGTTGGGAAGACCAGTCACCAAATCATGGTTGGTGTGATAATGGGAACGTTCTTCCACCAGAGTCCGTTCTTCTATTGCAATACCTAATTTATTTGAGAGGAGTAAATTGTCATTAGCGATAACTGCCAACAAGCCCAAGTTTTTGCAGAGGGAGATTTCGTCTGAATTAAAATCTCTGAAATTCCGACTTTCTCGGATTTCAATAAATAGATCAGCCAGTCCTCTTCGTAATACTGGAAGAAGGAGAACCGATTTACAAGAGCTTGTATCAAAAACTTGCTTATAATTCTCAGATAATCCTTCATCATCCGAATGCAACACTTGATGATCTACCAAAGGTTTGGTGGTACCCCAACTATTTCCAGATTGTGGGTTAATAAAGCTGGTGCTTGACAACTTTTCAATTTTTCCTGCAAATTTTCCACATACCTTTGCTACCAACTCTAAGTTGTTAGGATTAGGTTGACCTGCTAAAAATATGATAATGCTTGAAACATCAAGAAAAGAAATTATTTTCTCTGCCAGTTTATGAAAGATCATTGTTGAATTATTAATATCTGAGAATAATGTGATTGATTCCAAAAAGATATTCTTTTCTAAACTTAATTTTCCGGTTTCAGATTCAAGAAGTTTAATGGTCTTTTCTGTTAATATCTGGTCAGTTATCTCATCTAAAAGCAATAATTTTGTTTCATTTACATCGCCTTTATTGAGAATTTGAACACCTCTGCACATATACCATCTGCCATTATCCATTAACTCAAATGTTTGGATTTTTCCAAATGCTTCATTCAAAACATCCAATGACAGATTTTTTAATATATTTTGGATTGGGAGCCCAATTATTTTTGGTTTAGATATATTTAAGATCTTTTGAGCAGCCGGGTTAAGATCAATAATATTATTGTCCCCATCCAAGGCAAAAATGGGACTGTTCATCATTAAAAAGGATTTTTCTTTAATATTTATATTCAATTCAGAGTGCTGATTCCCCGAGATCCGGGAAGTAAGGATCGCAAATAGTGCGCATGAAAAATAAAACATTATTCCAGGAATAATATTTTTATTGGTGAATCCAACCTGAAAAACGATTAGGAAGATCAGGCAAAAACCTAAGATCAGCACCATAAATTTCCAACCCGAGAATAATTGTTTTCTCATCATTTGAAAAAATTATATGGTCTTCTTCAAGCTGACGAAATACCAAAACGTTGGTATGTAACGCGTTATTTATGACTACTTTATCCCCGATGGATTGGTCATAAATGACTAAGTAAATTGTGAGAATATTCTATGGTTATTAATTGCAAAAAACCTGGTTATAGTTTCACCCGGACATCTAATGCAATTGCGCCAAATTTGAAAACCCGGAGTGGATTGATCTCAATCTCGCTGATTTCAGGTATATCGTTTACCAGGAACGAGAGCCTCTGCAGAATTTCGATAACAGCACTCACATCGCCTTGGGGAATATTACGGTACCCGTGTAATTTTCTTCCCGCCCACGTCGCATTGATAAATAAATCCGCTTCATTATCCATTAATGGTGTCAGGCAAAATTCTACGTCTTTTAGACCTTCAACTTCAATTCCCCCCGACCCAAACATGAGTAGGGGTCCAAATTGAGCATCCCTTATACAGCCTACGATCACATCCTGACCATCCTTGACCATTTGTTGGATATGAATACCTGTCAATCTTGCCCCAGGTGCAGAAGATTTAACTGATTCAATCATCAGATTAAACCCAATTTCAACCTCCTCAAATGTTTTTACATTCAGCAATATTCCTCCTGCATCTGATTTATGCTGAATATCAGGAGAGGCTATTTTCAGAACAACAGGAAGTCCAAGTTTCTCGGCAAACATCCCAGCTTGGTTGGCATTGGTCGCCAGTTTGACCTCAGGAACTGGAATTCCATAAATCTTCATCAATAATCCTGTTGTATCCTGATCCAACCAGGAATCTGATGGTACATTCTTGAGTAATTCTCGCCCTTGCAATACATCCAGATCCGGAAATCTTTTCATGTCAAAATCGATTCTATTCAGATAATCTGCCCTTCGTACCAAAACTGATAAAGCTGATGCTGCTCGTTCAGGAAAACGGTACTCAGCCACCCTTGCACTCCGAAAGTGTACAGAGGCTTCCTTGATCAAATGTTCTCCCATCAGAGCAATAACTACCGGCTTTGTAGAGTCATGTATGATTGGTATCAATTCATCAGCGACATCTTCTGCCGTATGCATGGGTGGAGGAGGCAAGATGACCAAAACACCATCCACACCGGGATCATCAAGAAGAGAAGTTAGGCACTTTGCATATACCTGTGGCGATGCAGAGGCTAACATATCTACCGGGTTATTTAATCCAGCAGCATCGGGTAATAGTGCATTAAGTTGACTGGTTGTTCCAGGCTGAAGGTCAGCCAGCAATAAACCATAGGACTCCAAGGCATCTGCCGCAATAACTCCTGGACCTCCTGCGTTCGTCAAAACAGCAATTCGACGTCCAACTGGTAACGGACAACACGCCAGAGCAGATGCCCAATCGAACATCTCTTCACTGGTTGATGCCCGAAAGATCCCAGTTTTTTTAAAAGCTGCCTGGTAAGCAATATCCTGTCCTGCCAATGCACCAGTGTGGGAAGAAGCCGCCTTTTGACCACTGGTAAATCGACCAACTTTTAAGGCTATTATTGGTTTCTGTTTGGATATCCGCAACGCTTCTTCAACGAATCTGCGACCATCTCTTACACTTTCAATGTATAAAGTTAACACCCGGGTGTATTCATCTTCAACAACAGCAGACATCATATCGGTTTCGTTTACATCGACCTGATTCCCCAAACTGATCAACCTTGAAAAACCAAACCCTTGCCCCCTTGACCAATCGATAATGGCTGCACATATCGCTCCCGATTGGGATATGAAGGCTACATCTCCAGCGAAAGGCATGGGAGGAGGCAGAAACGTAGTATCCAACGGAAAATGAGTATCCAATAAACCGATACAGTTCGGACCAAGTATGCGAATATTTGCATTCTCAGCTATGCGCATTAATTCTATTTCAAGCTTTGCTCCCTCTTGACCTGTTTCCCTGAATCCTGATGAGACCACAATTGCTGCATGAATACCGCGTTTTTTACAATTTTCCAGCGCATTGCAAACGCCTGGTGCAGGAACTATTAATACCGCTAAATCAACTGGATCTGGAACTTCCTCAAGGTTGGTATAAATTGGTCTGCCAAATAGATTACCTGACTTCTGACTGACAAAATTAATTTCTCCATCAAAACCGCTATTGACAAGGTTACGGGCAACACCGTAACCTAATTTGGATGCTTTGGTTGAAGCGCCCACTACCACGACACCTTTTGGCCGAAAAAATGGCTTTAAACTTGGCTTCATCAAATTTTTTTCCTTATTGGATGAATTGCTTGATCTTTATATCTTAATGAAGGTTTCGCTAAGGTAACAAATGTTAAGATACACAGTCTGTAAACTTGAATTATACAGGAGAAGTTTCTCAGATAGGATATAATAAGAAATATGGAAGATCATTCGGAGTCAACTTATAAATCCTATTTACCTATCAATCTGTTCATGTTTGTTGTGGGTTGGGGAGGCGTGGGTTGGTTGATATTTTTCACTTTACCGGCTGTTTGGCAACGCTGGGGTTTTTTCCTCTTGTTAACAATTGCATTAACAGCAACAGCTCTTCCGATCACCTATTATCTAAATCTGCGTTTTCCCAGCAAGCCACAAGCCTCACAAACCATAATTCTGCGGCAGGCAATTTGGTTGGGTGTCTATGGAAGTACCCTGGCATGGCTTCAATTGGATGACTTGGTCAGCATTTGGACAATTGTTGGATTGGGGCTTGGATTGATATTGATCGAATATCTCATCAGGCTGCGTGAACGATCGCGTTGGCAGCCATCAAAGAACAACGAGGTTATACCTTTACAACCTGAGGGGTGATTCGATGGCTGAACTCCGCTCACTCCCATCGGTTGAAACACTTTTACAAACTCCATATGCTAAGCAATTAATTGGTAAGTACGGGCGACCTCTAACTCTTTCTGCAATTCGAGAAGTTTTGGCTGGTATTCGAACAAACTTTGCGTCTCAATCAGATAGAAAAATTCCCGAAAGTAAAACCATTCTTGAAAATGCCAAACACCTACTGAAATCTTACACACAGCCTACTCTACTACCGGTAATAAACGCTACCGGAGTAGTACTCCACACAAACCTGGGGCGTGCCCCTCTCAGCCCATCAGCAATCCAGGCTATGCAAGTAGTGGCGCAAGGTTATTCTAATCTCGAGTTTGATCTTTCGATCGGGAAACGTGGTTCCCGTCTGATCCACGCAGAAAAAATTCTCAAAATACTTCTTGGAACACAGGCAGCATTGGTTGTTAATAACAATGCTTCTGCCGTTATGTTAGCTTTCTCAGCTCTTGCTGCGCGAAAACGTGTGATCATATCCCGTTCTCAATTAATTGAAATTGGAGGCGGTTTTCGCATTCCTGATGTAATGAGACAATCCGGTGCAAAATTAGTTGAAATTGGGACAACTAATCAAGTGCATATACATGACTATGAACTGGCATTAACAGAACCTGCAGCAATGATATTTCATGCACATCACTCCAATTTTAAGATCATCGGGTTCACCAGTGAACCTGAATTACAGGACATAGCCTTGGCTGCACACAATGCCGGTTATCCTCTATTGGACGACATTGGCTCAGGTGCATTATTGATGACTGAACGTTTTGGTCTGGCCCACGAACCCACTGTCCAGGAATCATTGGCTGCAGGCGCAGATCTGGTATTGTTTTCAGGAGATAAGCTGCTTGGCGGACCCCAGGCGGGAATAATTGTTGGCAGGGCTGATTTGATCCAAAGATTAAAGAAACATCCTTTGGCTCGCGCAGTACGGGCAGATAAAATATGCCTTGCGGCTATAACGGCAACATTACTCCACTACTTAAAAGATGAAGCAGTCAACGAGATCCCAATCTGGCGTATGATCGCGACCCCTCCGGAAGTGATCAAAGCCAGGGTAAAAAACTGGGTCAAAAAAATCGGTAACGGTGAAGTTTTACCAGGCTATTCAACCATTGGTGGTGGGAGTCTGCCTGGAGAATCCCTTCCAACATGGTTGCTAGCACTGGATGTTGGTAACGCAGATAAATTCTTGACAAAATTGCGATCCTTAAATCCGCCTATTATCGCCCGAACTGAAAATGACAGAATCCTGTTGGACCCGAGGACTGTTCTGCCTGAATATGAGAGCACCTTCCTGGAAGGATTACAGAGTGCCCTTGAGAAAAATTGATTTTTTATTGACAATAGCATGGTTTTACTGGAGATGTGCTAATAATGAAATCGGACATTGATGCCCTAATGCATGAAAAGAACTTTGATGCTCTTGTAGTTATTGGAGATGCTCAACATAATCCGCCAATGTTTTACCTGACTGGTGGTGGACATATCAATAACGCTATTCTCGTGAAGCAGTATATGAAAGAACCTGTTCTTTTCTGCAACGATATGGAACGTGAAGAAGCTGCAAAGTCAGGCTTAAAAGTGCACTGCTTTAGCGAATATCCTTTTGATGACTTTCTCAAAGTGGCCAAAGGAGATCCCACTCTGGCCGGAGCATTACGTTTGCAAAACCTGTTCGCCGATCTCGGTTTGGTACAAGGCACTGTCTGCCTATATGGTAAAACCGAATTTGGGTCCTCTTTTGCTGTTTTCAACCAGTTACAACAAATAATGCCTGATATAAAATTTGATGGTGAAAGTCAGGATGCTTCATTGTTTATGAAAGCCATGGAAACAAAAGATGAAAGCGAAGTAGACCGTATCCGAGAGATGGGAGTAATCACCACCAAAGTTGTTGGACGTGTTGCCGATTTTCTATCCGACTCCGAAGTTGATGAAAACGAGAACCTTCTTCGTGAAGATGGCGCTTATTTAACCATAAGAGATGTAAAAAACAAGATTAATCTTTGGCTGGCAGAATCCGGGGTTGAGAATCCACACGGCACCATCTTCGCCATTGGACACGATTCCGGGGTTCCCCATTCGACTGGAAATCCGGAAGATCTTGTAAGGCTCGGGCAAACCATCGTTTTTGATATCTTCCCTTGTGAATCTGGAGGAGGTTACCACTACGACTTTACTCGCACTTGGTGCCTGGGATATGCGCCATCGGAGGCATTAAACCTCTACCAACAAGTTTATGAAGTTTATCGAAAAGTCATGGAAAATCTCGACTTGAATACGCCTTATAAGGATTACCAGCGCTTAACTTGTGAAATGTTCGAGGTGAATGGTCATCCAACTCCAAAGACCCACAAGTCACCTGTGGAAGGCTATGTACACAGCTTGGGACATGGTGTTGGTTTAAATATTCATGAACGCCCTTGGTCCAGTCTCACATCTGATGATGATAATCGTTTGGTAGTTGGTGTGGTTGCCACGATTGAACCTGGATTATATTACCCAAAAGAAAACCTTGGAGTCAGGTTGGAAGATACCTTCTGGATTCGCCCGGATGGAAAATTTGAAATTCTAGCAGAATACCCCCTTGACCTAGTTTTACCGATGAAGAAGTGGAAGAAATAGTCAAATTATGAGTATGCCCCCGGCGCGCATTCTAGCAATTGAAAGCTCCTGCGATGAAACAGCTGCAGCTATTGTTGAAAATGGTCGCACAATTCTGAGTAATGCAGTAAGTTCTCAGATGGAGATGCACACACGTTTTGGAGGAGTTTTTCCTGAAGTGGCTTCCCGCCAGCACCTTCTTTCTGGAGTGCCTGTGGTCGAAAAAGCCCTCATAGAAGCCCATATGACCCTGGCAGACCTCGACGCCATTGCAGCCACGCGTGGACCGGGACTGGCTGGTTCCTTACTGGTGGGTTTAAATATGGCAAAGGGATTGTCATTGGGTTCCAATTTACCATTACTGGGAATCAATCACCTCGAAGGTCACTTGTATTCAGCGTGGGTTTCTCAACCTGGGATTGAAACCAACAGCGAACCACAATTTCCCCTGGTAGCATTGTTGGTTTCCGGTGGGCATACTGAACTTAATTTGATGAGTGATCATCTTACATACCGCCACCTCGGTGTAACATTAGATGATGCTGCGGGAGAGGCATTTGACAAAGTTGCCCGCATTTTAGGCTTGGGCTACCCAGGAGGTCCATCCATCCAGACAGCTGCTGAAAAAGGCGACTCGACGGCATTCAATTTTCCGCGTGCCTGGTTGGAAAAAACATGGAATTTTTCCTTCAGTGGATTAAAAACATCCGTGTTGCGGCAGGTGCAGGAGCTCGAAAATTATTCTGAAATTTCATCCACACAAAGCACCCCTCTCCCTATACACGATCTTGCTGCCAGTTTTCAAGCTGCAGTTGTTGATGTGCTCTTCACCAAGACAATGGCAGCAGCAAGGGAATATGGAGTAAAACAGATCCTCGTTGCCGGAGGCGTCTCCGCCAACCAGTGTTTGAGGCAGACTTTCACGGATCAGTCTGAATTTCAAATCAATATTCCTCCCCTTTCATTATGCACTGATAATGCTGCCATGATCGCTTCTGCTGGATATTACCGCTTTGTACATGGTTATGTTGATCCTCTTTCAATTGATATTCTGCCAACCTGGCCTTTATCTTAATTTTATTAATTCTTACTATTCTATCGCTATTTAAAATCGAAAACTAATCTCATAATTAATAATCAGTGGCAAGACAAATAAAACTCGAAAACCGAGTATTTTGATTTCAAAAAAATAAAATTCCACCCACCTGCTAATAGCAATTATTCCCTTATATTAGAGATTAATTTCCAAAATCCGATCTCTTCCAGACAAATCCTGATGCAGGTGGATTTCCGAACTAGAAAATCTATCATAAGCCAGGGAAAGCGCTGACAATCCCTGCGAAGCTTCTATCTCCATCAGGATCATCCCACCCATCTCCAAATATGCAGGTGCTTGATCGAGAAATCTTCTAATAACAACCAATCCGTCCTTCCCTCCATCCAATGCTAGATCTGGTTCCCGTCCATATACCCTCAAACCTTTTAATACCGGGGTCGGAATGTAGGGAAGATTGGCTACGATAAGATTTCCACCTGTAGGTGGGTTGCCGGATAGAATTGGGAACTTATCCCAAACAACATTTGTTCCAGCAGGAAATAAATCACAACTCACAAACTTAATTCTGTGGTGGACATTAAATTTTTTTGCGTTTTGCCTGGCCACAATAATCGCCTTCTGAGAGATATCTGTTGCTACCACAAGCAAATCATGGATATTTTCAGCCAATGCAACTGCAATGCATCCTGAACCTGTTCCTATATCAATTACCCGGCGAGATAACGGATTTTTCCGCAGCCAATCCAAACCTTTTTCAACAAGAAGTTCCGTTTCAGGACGTGGAATGAGCACATCTTGTGAGATGATCATTTCCATTCCATAAAATTCCCAAGTTCCAATGATATACGGTAACGGAACTCCGATTCTCAATCTTGCAAGCGATTCAGCAAGCCTTTCCTCCTGGGCAGGGGTCAGCTCCATTTCTGGGTGTGCCAGAACCCAGGAACGGCTTCTTCCTGTTAAATGTGCCAGAAGTACTTCAGCATCCAATACAGCTGATTCTGAATAACCTCTCAATAGCAAAGTGATTTCATTAATATTATTTTTCATTTTAAGTCTGAATTGCTTGGTAGGAAGATTATACATTGGAACTTTTCGAAATCGGAATTCGTCCGTTAATTAATAGCCAATTCAGCCTGGATTTTCCATGTAATCCAAGATGATGGGTTGTTATAGAACCGGGTATGACTCACTTTCGAATCCTTTCATTCTACTATTTAATGCAAGGTTCTATTTCAAAGGAGAATATTATGAACAAACACTTATTAGCCTTGTCAGTTTTTTTGGTTTTTGTGATCTCTTTTTTCCCGAGCCAGGTCCAGGCAGATGGCATCATTATTCCTAATCCAATCATCTGTCTCCCGCCAGGTTGTTCCCCAATTTTGCCTCCCATGGCACAGTTAGCCATTCGGTACCATCATGTCACTGTAACCATCAAAGACCAGATAGCTGTTACTCATGTGGATCAGGTTTTCTACAATCCCAATGACTGGCAGGTGGAAGGTACTTACATTTTCCCCGTCCCATTTGATGCTGTGGTGAGTAATTTCATCTTGTGGATCGACGGTAAACCAGTTGAGGGGCAGGTATTGGATGCTGACCAAGCCCGTTTGAAATACGAAGAGATCGTTGCCAACCTGCGGGATCCGGCCTTATTGGAATATGTTGGGCGAGGCGCTGTACAGGCACGTATCTTCCCTATTCCTCCACAAGGAGAACGTCGCGTCGAGCTCGAATATTCCCAGGTCCTGACGGTTGATAATGGACTGGTTAAATACTCGTATCCTTTGAATACTGAAAAGTTTTCCGTCTGGCCGCTTGATTCTGTAACCATAAAAGTAGATATTCTCTCAAGTAACGAATCCATCCGGACTGTTTATTCACCCACTCATAATATTGATACAAAAATATTCGATAATGGACACGTAACAGCCAGTTATGAAGCCAGCAACATGACCCCGGATTCAGATTTTTCATTATTCTACTCGATCGGAGAAAGCGAGGCTTTCCATCTACTTACATACCGGGATCCCAACTACCTGGCAGATGCGGACGGATTTTTCATGCTGTTGCTCGCACCACGCCCCGAAGCAACTTCCGAACGAATAGCCAAGGACATAATCCTTGTACTGGACCATTCCGGAAGCATGGAAGGCGAGAAATTTCAACAAGCCCAGGAAGCCTTGAAATATATTCTTGGTCATTTGAACCCGGAGGATCGTTTCAATATTATCAGTTTCAGTACTTCGATTGAATCGTACGCCAGAAATCTACGTCCAGCCCAGGAGTCAAATGCTGCCATTGAGTGGATCGACAGGCAGAGCGCGGTTGGGAGTACGGATATCAACCGGGCATTACTTGAAGCTGCTTCGATGAGCGATGGCGAACATCCAACCTATGTCATCTTCCTGACAGATGGTCTTCCTACTGAAGGTGAGGTTGATAGCTCAAAGATCATTGGTAATTTTGCCCGCAGTGCACCGGAAGATCTGCGCCTTTTTGCCTTTGGCGTTGGTTATGATGTGGATACCTACCTGCTTGATTCACTTACCCAGGAGCATCACGGCAACAGCACGTATGTCAAACCAGGTGACCGACTGGATGAAATTCTGTCAGCTTTCTATTCCAAGATCAGCACCCCTGTACTGACCAATTTATCCCTTGATTTCGGCAACCTGGATGTTTATGACATTTACCCATCTCCATTACCTGACCTTTTTGCTGGCTCACAGATCGTGGTTACAGGACGTTACCTCAGATCCAGTACGACCAATATCACTCTCAAAGGGCAGGTAAATGGTCAAACCCAGACATTTAATTTTTCAGAACAAGTCTTCCCTTTAGTCTCGAATGATCCTTATGAATCTAATCTGCCACGCTTGTGGGCAACACGCAAGATCGGACATTTACTCAACCAGATCCGCCTGAACGGACCAAACCAGGAAAACATTGACCAGATCGTAAGGTTAAGCATCCGCTATGGAATTGTAACTCCTTACACGTCCTACCTTGTTACAGAAGAAATGCCCCTGGGAGCAGCTGAACAACAGCGGATCGCAAATGAGCAGTATTCGATGATGGCTACCGCACCTGCCGCACCTGCTTATGGTGCTTCTGCGGTTGATAAAGCTGCAGAACAAGGACAAATGGCGGAAGCAAATTCTGCTGCTGCTCCTTCTGAGAGTATTGGCGATATTATCAAAATTATTGGCGCACGTTCGTTTGTTAATAGCAATGGAGTTTGGATGGACACAGGTTTTGACCCAGAGAGCATGCAAACAACACGTGTGTCCTTCCTCTCTGATGATTACTTTGCTCTAATCAAAGCACGACCAAATTTGGCAGCTGCCTTTGCACTTGGTCCAAGTGTGATCGCTCTCTCTGACGGAATTGCTTATGAGGTGGTGGATAGCGATGAAAGCAATCAACCTTTCGAGATCCCAGCTACATACACTCCAGAATCCGAACCAATTGCCAACTCCGGGAATGACACTCCTCTCACACCAACCCCCAGGCTTCCCTGTGCTTCGAGTTTATTGGCTCTCCTGCCAATTGGTTTGATGTTATGTCTCAGATGCTTAAGACATTCAATCCAGAATAAGTAATTTCTCACCTCGTATAACGAAGTCGGGAGCTTCCAGATCAGCTCCCGACTTCGTTGTTAATTTTCATTCTGGCTGTAATCGCCAGCGACAGCAAGACGATCCGCTTCATCTGTGGAAGCCAGCTCCTCTATGAACTCATCAATATAGCCTTCCATCACTGCTGGAAGATTGTAGGAAGAAAGCCCAATACGGTGATCTGTTACCCGTGATTGAGGGTAGTTATACGTGCGGATCTTTTCCGAACGCTCTCCAGTACCAACCTGTAACCTACGAGATTCATCCTGCTCTGAGCGAAGCTTTTCTTCTTCAATCTCATACAATCTAGCTCGCAAAATCGTCATGGCTCTCAGTTTGTTTTGGAGCTGGGAGCGTTCATCCTGGCAGGCAACTACCATGCCAGTTGGAAGGTGGGTTATGCGGATGGCAGTCGAGTTTTTTTGAACGTTTTGCCCACCAGCACCTGCAGAAATATATACATCGATACGCACATCTGATGTTGGGATGTCAATATCCACTTCTTCAACTTCAGCCAGAACTGCTACCGTTGAAGTTGAGGTATGGATGCGCCCGGATGATTCTGTAGTAGGGATCCGCTGGACACGATGCACTCCAGATTCAAATTTCAACTTTGAGTAGGCTCCAAATCCTTTGATCAGAAATGTTATTTCTTTGAATCCACCGATACCGATATCATGCTGGGATAATACTTCGATCTTCCAATTTTCGCGCTCTGCATAGCGGGAGTACATTCGAAAAAGATCTGCCGCAAACAGGGCGGCTTCATCGCCACCTGTCCCAGCCCGAATTTCCATGATCACGTTTTTATCATCACGCGGATCTTTGGGGACCAGCATCCGTTTGATTTCATTCTCAAGGGATTCAATGCGCGGTATGAGGTCATCCACCTCAGCCTGAGCCAACTCAATTATCTCCGGATCTGAAGCCTCTGCCAACACAGCACGTGCTTGCTCCAGATCAGCCAGATCTTTGCGATATAAACGTGCATTTATAGCGATCGGCTCAAGGTCAATGCGTTCCTTATTCAACTCAGCTGCGCGCTGATAGTCTTCCCCCACTTCCATCAGCAAGCGGTTTAGTTCTTCATATCGATCTTCGATCCCAATTAGCTTATCCAGCATACCTCATCCTTGAGTGCCTCAATCACCAATGGCAAAATTTCAGATCAATTGGCGACAAATAGCGCGGCAAAGCTTGCCGCGCTATTTAATTATACCATCGGCTGATCAATATTGAGCGACTGCAGAAAGGATCATGGATAGAATAAGGACGATGGAAATTCCTAAAAAAATATAACTCATGGTCTTAACGCGGCGTTTTTCCCGGTCTATCTTTGGTTTTACAGTAGCTTTATTTTTGGAGTTCTTAGAGTTCTTGCCTGCCATCAATTCTTCCTCAATTCATTTAATTTTTTATTCCAGATGTGCTTTAATATTCTCTGCCAATGACATGGTGATACCCGGCACATTGGAAAGATCATCAGGTGTGGCTGCCTTTATCATATCAACTGATCCGAAATGTTTCAAGAGGGCTTTTCGGCGCGCTGGTCCAATTCCAGGAATACTGTCCAATGCTGAAGCCAATCCCAATCTGGTGCGCTTTTTACGATGGGCTGTGATCGCAAAGCGGTGAGCTTCATCGCGAATGCGCTGGATGAGGTACAACCCCTGTGATTGACGTGGCAACAATATAGGTTTGGAACGATTTGGCAAGAATATTTCCTCTTCCTGCTTTGCCAGCCCTGCAACAATGAGTTTATCCAGCAAACCATATTTCTCGAGGACCTGGACAGCGCGACTTAGCTGCCCTTTACCACCATCCACGATCAAGACATCCGGTAAAATCGAGAAGGCTGCATCCGGTTTATTGCCCGGATCCAATTCTTTTACTTGGGAAGCCTGCCAGCGGCGAAACCGCCGGGAGAGCACTTCCTCCATACTGGCAAAATCATCCGGACCGGTGACCGTCTCGATATTGAAGCGTCGATATAATTTCTTGTCGGGTACACCTTGTGAGAAAACCACCATGCTGCCAACCGAAGCAGTTCCCTGGGTATTGGAGATATCATAACACTCGATGCGATTGGGTGGACCTGACAGGTTTAATGCCTTTTGCAGATCTGCCAGGGACTGTTCCTGGCGGTGTGTGTCTGCCTGCCACTGAGCTTGTAGTGCCTGTAAAGTTTCAGTGGCATTCTCAGTTGCCATTTTTAAAAGATCTCTTGGTTTTCCCCGGTGCGGAACAACCAATTCCACTTTATGCCCACCTGAACGCCCTCGCAACCATTGCTGGATGATCTGGGCTTCTTCTATTTCCTGGGGAAGCAGGACCTGTCCGGGAATAAAAGCTGCCTCGGTATAAAATTGTTTAACAAACTCCGTGATCACTTTGGTATCCAGAGTATCTTCGGTACCTTCCAATACGAAATATTCTCTACCGATCAATTTACCACCCCGGATGAAAAATACCTGCACACAGGCTTCATTATTGGCGCGTGCCATAGCAATCACATCCGAATCGACATAATCCGAAGCGAAAACCACCTTCTGACGTTCGATGATATTTCCGAGCGCTTTCAATTGGTCACGCAGGGCCGCAGCTCGCTCATACTGCAACGCCCGTGATGCGCCATCCATTTTTTCCTGAAGTCGGGATATCACACCTCTCGAACGACCATTCAAGAATTCCTGCAAGTCACTGATCACCTGGCGATATCCATCCCGGTCGATGGCTCCTATACAGGGAGCGGTACATAAATTAATGTCGTGATACAAACAAGCCCGGGAATCCATTCCGGTGATCTGGCGGTCGCAAGTCAGGAACGGGAAAATTCGCCGCAGCACATCCAGGGTCTGGTGAACTGCCCAGGCCGAGGTGTAGGGACCGAAATAACGAGCTCCATCCTCCTGCATCTGGCGTGTGACAGTCACCTTTGGAAAATCCTGTGCCCAATGTACCTTGATATAGGGGTAGCGCTTATCGTCCTTCATGCGAATGTTGTAATGCGGACGATGGCGCTTGATCAGATTCATTTCAAGGATCAAGGCTTCCAGCTCAGAACCAACAACGATCCATTCCAGATCAATGATATCTTTTACCAGGCGGCGGGTCTTATGGTCATGTCCAACATCGTTGTGGAAATAGGAACGCACCCGGTTCTTTAAATTAACAGCTTTACCGACGTAAATCAATTTCCCGTTGGCATCTTTCATCATATAACAGCCGGGTTTATCCGGCAGGGTAGCCAGGATCCCTTGCAGGTGTTCGGAAATTTCCATGAAGGCAATTTTATCACGGGCACGGTACAGAAATTGGGAGTCGTTTTTGGAATTGGGAGGGTGGGAACTCGATACATAACGAAAAGACATTTCTATTTCCAGTCTAAATCTTCGAGAGATAGACTCCCGCCAACACCACCCAGAACAAATAACTGGACATATTACCAGGGTTTCCCAACAGCATTGAGAAAAAGAGAATTCGATTTGAGGAACGAAGAGGAACGAATCGGGTTTTCCATGCACATTTATGCGTTCCTGTGGCTTGCTGGGAGGATCCAGGATAACGGACATTTGTTTGAGTATTATAGAACAATTGTTCCGATATTACAAGTGAAATTATTACAAAGATTTTATCGATTTTCGAAGGCACCGTGTAAAGACCATCTTTCCAGTATAATTGAGTGTAATACTTAATACTTCCTCCATGTTGAGGGTTTCTTCTTTTGAAATTGGACCCAATGGCTAAAAAAAAAAGGAACCATTTGTCAGTATGACTGAACTTATTGAATTTACCATTGGTGAATTGCTGCGCAAGAATAAATTAAAACTGTCTGTGGCTGAATCCTGTACTGGTGGGTTGGTCTGTGATCGTATCACCAATATACCCGGCTCGTCGGAATATTTTATGGGTGGGATCGTGGCATATGCATATGAAGCAAAAGTAAAGCTGCTGGGCGTCAGCTGGGATTCGCTGAAAGCTTTTGGAGCGGTCAGCCGCCAGGTAGTACTGGAAATGGCGCGAGGTGCTTGCCAAGCACTGGAAACCGAACTGGGTGTATCTGTGAGTGGAATTGCCGGACCCGGCGGGGAAACTGTTGAGAAACCTGTCGGAACGACCTGGATAGGTCTATGCACCCCGGAAGGAGAATGGGCACGAGGGTTCTGCTGGGATGGCAATCGCCTGGAGAATAAAGCCGCTTCCGCTGAAGCTGTTTTGCAATTCGTTTCTGATTATCTGAAAGGTGGGAGAGATCTGGATCTTAATCTGAAATAATTTCTCTGTCTTCGATATCAGCATATCAACTTGATACCTGACGGTTATATCTGACAAGCTGACGGAATCGACCGGATTTTTGAAAAAGACTAAAACAAGAAAGTGAATTCTTTCTCCTTTATACTTCTTATGCTAATACCGGACCCATTTTAGAACGGGCAAGTAACCCAATTAAAGAAACCCGGGGGATAAAGGTTTTTTTAATTTCTTTTTAAACTGATCGTTCCCAATGCTGGTACTTTACTCCGTCCAACAAAATAACATCATTAATAGATTCTCAGCATTTTCTCAACAACCAGGGTCGAATTGAATTAAATAACTCACCTAACACAGAATGCCCCTCAGGTTCTCGTAATTCAGGCATATTTTCCATCCTAACCTTCCCGCTAAGAGCATGCGACGTTACGCAACGACGCTTAAATAAAACAGCCAACAGATAAAATACTCCCATTAATGTTTTTTTTGTAACAAAAAGATTTATGACAAAAATCATGCTGAAATGTGTCATATTAATCCAATTCTCATCTTGACTGTCCTATTATTGTTGAGTATAATGACCCAATGCTCGAGATATAATTCACAATGTTCTGGAGGTGCCTATTACTTATATCCCAATGGTTATTGAGCAATTACACCCAATGAATACAATTTGAACAAGGAGAATGAAGAATGTCTAATAAGAAAATGCTTTTACTCTTTGGTGTGCTTTTAGCCACCGCTCTTGTATTAACCGCTTGTGCCGGTCCTGCCGGCCCTGAAGGTCCTGCCGGCCCAGCAGGCCCTGCTGGTGCTGCGGGTGCCGCTGGCGCCCCTGCAACGACTGCTGACCTGACCTGCAGCGAATGTCATAATGATTCAGCAGATCTTTCCAGCAAAGCGGCCATGTATGCTGCATCATTACACGGTAGCAGCCTGGTCTATGTTGAAGAGGCCGGAAGAGCATCATGCTCATACTGCCATGATGGGAGTGCATTCAGTGAAAGTGTTGCCGCTGGCCTGGCTCCTGATGAGGTTGAAATCGTTCATACCAACGCAACTCCCCAGGATTGCCGGGCTTGCCACCAGATCCATACCACTTACACCAGTGCTGACTGGGCTTTGGAAACCACTGCCCCCGTGGCTTTTTACGCTATTGAAGGTGTGACCTTCGACGGTGGTACAGGTAACCTATGCGCCAGCTGCCACCAACCCCGCCGCTTAGCCAATGCCGCAGTGGATGGAATGGTAACTGTCGATACCTCCCGCTACAACCCTCACCATGGTCCCCAGTCTTCAATGTTATTGGGTACCGCTGGTGCCGGGCTGGAAGGCAAGCCCTCTGCCCACTACTCCATGGTTGAGAACACCTGCGTTACCTGCCACCTTGGAGAAGGTGATAACCATACATTCGAACCTCAATTGTCCGCCTGCCTGGCATGCCATGCAGACATTGAAGATTTCAATGTGAACAGCGCCCAGAGCGAACTGCGAGTCAAAGTTGAAGAACTCCAGGCAAAATTGCTGGCAGCAGGATTGATCAAGGACAATGGAGATGGCTCTTTTAGTGCAGTGACGGGAAGTTATACTGAAGCCCAGGCAAACGCCTTATGGAACTGGGCTTATGTCGGTGTTGAAGACAAAAGCATGGGTGCCCATAACATGACCTATGCCAATGCCCTGATCGACGCATCCCTCCTGGCTTTCCCATAAACCAGCAACCTAATAAAGAAATATCAAGCATTAAAACCGGGATTGAGCCTGCTCAGTCCCGGTTTGATATAACGAAATATATAGAAATCCATGTTTTTTCTTGGGAAAATGATATTATAATTTATTTTTCATTAACCATTGTTCGATGAGGAAATCAATGAATAAATTCAAACAATCGATCAAAAATTTCTTTTTCCCCCCGGTTACATCATCCCGCTGGGTGAAAATACTCCCTTATGCAATTTTAGGCGGCCTGACACTGGTTGTACTTATCATGAGTTCATTTGGTTGGGAATACACCAACTCAATTTCATTTTGCGGAACAACCTGCCACACCATGCCACCCCAATACAACACGTATCTGAAATCCCCGCATGCCAATGTGACCTGTACTGAATGCCATATAGGTAGAGCTTTTATCGGCAGCCAAATCCTTCGAAAAGCACAGGATGTACGCGAAATTATCGCCATGACCTTTGCTACTTATGAATACCCGCTGTTTGCGACCCGTCTGCGACCTGCAACCGATACATGCGAAAAATGCCATTTACCAGAGAAGTTTTCCAATGACAGCCTGGTTGTTAACGCGCATTATGCAAGCGACGAGGAGAACTCTGAAGAGAGTACCTATTTGATCTTGAAAACCGGAGGGGGAAGTTCCAGGGAGGGTCTCGGTTTAGGGATCCACTGGCACATCTCAAATAAAGTTGAATACTATTCAACGGATAATTTGAGCCAAAACATCCCTTATATCCGAGTTTATAATGATGATGGAACCACGACTGAATACTCAGATATTGAGGCGGATTTTGACCCAGAAAGCATCGCTGACGGTGAATTAAAACAGGTCGATTGTGTGACCTGCCATAACCGTGTCTCGCATCAATTCCTTTCCCCGACCCAAGCCATGGATAGTTACCTGCAGAGAAACTTGATCGACGCCACAATTCCCAATATTCATGCCAAGGGTGTTGAAGTCCTGAGTGTCAAATATTCTACCTATGAAGATGCCAAAGATGCAATAGGATCTCTGTTGACTTTCTATCAGGATACCTATCCAATTGAATTCTCCGAAAATGCCGAAGCGATCACAGAGGCGATCTCCAAGATCCAAGAGATCTATACTGAAAATGTTTTCCTGGACCAAAAAACAGATTGGGAAACCCACCCTGATAACCTGGGACACGTTGACAGCCCGGGATGTTTTCGATGTCACGATGGCAAACACTTGAGCGAGGACCAGGAAGCAATCCGACTGGAATGCAACCTGTGCCACTCGATCCCTGTTGTGGCAGATCCTCAAGATTTTGTAACCAATATCGAGATCAGCCGCAGCCCGGAACCAGAATCGCACCTGAATTCAAATTGGATCAATTTGCACCGATCCTTCTTCGACTATACCTGTGAAAACTGCCATACAGTAGGAAATGCAGGAGGAACGACAAACACCTCCTTCTGCTCGAACAGCGCTTGCCACGGATCGACTTTCACCTTTGCGGGCTTCGATGCTCCCGGCTTGCGTGAGATAATGGAAGCACAATTACCAACACCTGCACCTGTAATGACACCGGCACCAGTGATTGGTAAACCAACCTATGATGCCAATATTCAAACCCTCTTTTCTGAACGATGTACCATATGCCATAATAGCGATAATCCATCTGCTGGCTTGGATCTTAGTTCTTATATCGGTACAATGAAAGGTGGCACAGAGCTTGTCATCACAATAAACGACTCAGCGGACAGCAAGCTGGTCCAGGTTCAAAGCAAGAAGCATTTCGCTAATTTATCACCTGACGAATTAGATCTCATTATCGAATGGATCAATAGCGGTGCATTAGAGAAATAAATATCGTCAATTGAATTAAAAAAGGAGAGTGGAAGGGTATTAATCCTATCACTCTCCTTTTTTATCAACCTTTTTTGATCTCTCTTCGGCTTTAAGGATGCGTGCTTGGTAAAGATGCGGTTGACCTCCATATTGTCCGATGACACGTGAATTATTCGGTCAGGTAAATAATTTCTTTATGATCAAAATATTATTGATAATTTAGGGTAAATCTTTAATTTCGCAATAACCGCTTCAGAAAGTAAATCAGCTTCCTCAAATTCATAAGTCAATTATTCGGAAGGCACATCAAAACTACATCCCAATCGCCAAATACGGCCATCCCGTTCCAGGAGAGCATCCGCTTCCACCGGTCCCCAACTACCGGAAGGATAGAAGGATAATCCAGGCTGTTCATTGATTTCCCATTCAGCAAGAACCGGATCGATGAGCCTCCAGGCAGCCTCGATCATATCACTGCGTGTAAAAAGGGAGGCGTCACCTTCCAATGCCTCCAAAAGTAGTCGTTGATAGGCATCTGGCAAATTTTCGTGAAAAGAGTCGCGGTAATGAAAGTCCATATCCACCGGAAGCATTTCCTGGTCTGAATCTGGCAGCTTGGCTTCAAACTGGAGGTGAATGCCTTCATCCGGTTGGATGCAGAGTGAGAGAATATTGGGCAAGAACTTTTTAACGTTTGAAGAAGCAAACATTAGATGGGGTGGCCGTTGAAATTCGATGATTATTTCTGTTGTTTTTGTGTGTAAACTCTTCCCGGAGCGTAGATAAAACGGGACTCCTTTCCAACGCCAATTGTCGATAAAAAGCTTGAGGGCCGCATAGGTTGGCGTTTGAGATTCCTGAGGCACTCCTTCGGTATGTCGATAGTCTTCATATTGACCTCGCACTGTATCCTGATTGATGATGGGTCGGATACTTTCAAATACCTTTATTTTCTCGTTGCGAAGGGCATCTGCACTAAATGAAGAAGGGGGTTCCATAGCAACAAGTGCCAGTAATTGCAACAAGTGATTTTGGAACATATCCCTTAACACCCCGGCGTTATCATAATAACCAGCGCGGTAACCAACATCCACACTTTCTGTGACTGTGATCTGAATATTATCCACATAGCGACGATTCCAGACCGGCTCAAAGATGGTATTAGCAAATCGAAAGAACAGGATATTTTGAGCCGTTTCTTTCCCCAAAAAATGGTCAATACGGTAAACCTGGGATTCATTAAAGATTTTATGCACACCTGCATTCAGCATTTGTGCGGATTGAAGATCTATTCCAAAAGGTTTTTCGATCACAATCCGGCGCCAACCTGTGGATTGATCTGCCAATCCTGCAGAACCCAGGTTTTCCACAGCTCCCAAATAATATTCCGGTGCAGTAGCCAGATAATAGAGGCGATCGACCGGACCTTTCTCCAAGCTTTCCAGTTTTTCTCTGAGGTTGGAAAAGTCTGAAGAGATTTCAAGGTCACCTTTAATATAATGCAGTTTTTTTGAGAATGCTTCCCAAGTTTCTTCAAGAAAGGTTTCCGGACTGAATAAAATCACTCCTTCCTTCAAGTGATCACGAAATTCCTCATCCGAGATCGGTCGCCTTGCGAAACCGATAACCTGAGCACATGCATCCAGGCGTCCTTTTTTGAAATTATTATAAAGAGCCGGTAAAAGTTTTCGCCAGGTAAGATCTCCGCTGGCTCCAAAGATAACGATCGTAATGGGTTGTTCGGTTTCAATCATAGGTTAATCCTTTTTCGCTGTATCGAGAGCTGCTGCCTCGTCCACCATCCAGACCAAAAGACCATCCTGTGGTTGAATGCGTTGAGCCGGCCAGCGCAAAAGATCGGACTTGCCTTTAATAGAGGCAGCCAGGGCAGCTTTTTTGCCTGAGCCGCTGACCAAAAAAACCACCTGTCGAGATCGATTAAAAAGCAATGGTGTCAGACTGACACGATCTGCCAATTTACCCAAGGATATATTTTTCACAGCAATTGCTACAAATTTGTTACCTTGTTCCAATGATGATCCAGGAAAAAGAGAAGCGGTGTGACCATCCGTTCCCAGACCCAAAAGTACCCAGTCCAAATTTGGCCATTCCTGTCCTTCTGGTGCGAATTCTTTTAATTCTTTCTGGTATTTCATTGCAGCCTGATCTGGATCAAGTTCACCCTGGATGCGATGAATGTTGGAGGATGGGATGGATATATGTTTCAACCAAGCCTGCCAAGCCATACCATAATTGCTTTCCAGATCGTCTGACGGTACACAACGCTCATCCCCCCAGAAGAAATGGATATGCTCCCAGGGCAGATATTCACGGTAGGGAGACGTCGCAAGGATCTCATAAAGGCAGAGCGGAGTTTCGCCTCCGCACAATGCCACCAGAAAGCGTCCACTCAGCCTGATGGCTTCTTCAGCAGCTTGTGCAAAATAAAGTGCAGCTGCCTGGCTGAGAGACTCGTAATCGGGGAAGATCAGGGTTCGAGATGCTGTCATTCGTGTGAGCTCACTGAATCCATATTGAGATCAATTTGAGATTAACAAAAACTATTCGTTTGTCAGTTAGTTTCTCAACCTTGCTGTAATAAGTCAATTGGCAAGTAAAATTGCTCCGTATAATTTAATAACCAAATAGATTTAATTTCCCAGCCGGCCTCTCTCTTCATCAACCAGTTTTTCTTCCAGTTTTTTAAACAAAGCTGCCGGTTGACGTAGTCGTGTGCCAGGTTCCAGATCACCAGGTTTCCACTGCAGACCCACAACCCCGCGGTATTTTAATACTTCATGCACACCAAGCGCATCCTCCACGTTCTCGATATATTGCTCTCCAAACAGGGGGGCAGAATATCCCAGGTAAGTGTGAAGCTTTTCTGAGCTGAAAGGGAGAAAAGGAGCGAACATGATCTTGAGAGCATCAATTGCTTTTAAAGCGGTGAATACCGATTTTGCAGCCAGATCTTTATCTGTCTTGATCTCAAACCAAGGCGCACAAACATCCAAGTATTTATTAACCTCACTGGCCAGTCGTAATGTTTCTTGAAGTGCCGCACGTAGATGGATTGCGTCCAATTCCCTCCCCACGCTTTCAAATCCAGCATCAATGGTTGTTAATAATTCTTTATCCACAAGGCGCTGTTCCCCGGGATCTGGCACTACTTCATCCCAATGTTTATATGCAAAGGAAAGCACCCGGTTAGCCAGATTGCCCCAATTCGCGACAAGTTCATTGTTATTGCGAGCCACGAACTCTGACCAATCCCAATCACTGTCTTTGTTTTCAGGCATATTGACAGTCAAGTAATAACGTAAGGCATCAGCGTCATATCGATTGATGGCGTCCAGACACCAGACAGCCCAGTTGCGCGAGCCACTTATCTTTTTTCCTTCCAGATTCATGAATTGATTGGCAGGAATATCATATGGCAGCGAAAGTTCTTTAATTTCTTCTGCAAATAACTTAAGGAACTGTCCACCTACTCCCATTAACTGAGCCGGCCAAAGGGATGTGTGAAAAAAGATGTTATCCTTACCAATAAAATAGAATTGGCGTACATCCGGGTTAAGCCACCAATTCCGCCACGATTCTTTATCCTCCCCCAATTGGCTCCACTCAATGGCTGCAGACAAATAGCCAATAACTGCTTCAAACCAAACATACAAGCATTTGTCATCCCAACCTTCCACTGGAACTGGAATGCCCCAATCCAAGTCACGCGTGATCGGTCTGGGTAATAATCCTTCAGACTCTATCTTTCCAAGGGATTCACCTAATACCGTATCTCGCATATGGGGAGCACGAGCACGCAAAAATTCTTTCACTTTTGGTTCCAGTTTAGAGAGGTCAAGGTAGAAATGTTCTGTCTCGCGCAATTCAAGCGCTCCATCTCCAGTTTTTGCACGTGGATCTAATATCTTTTCAGGCTCAAGTACATTTCCGCATTTATCACACTGATCTGAGCGGGCATTGGTATCCCCACAGATATAACAGGTGCCTTCCACATATCTGTCTGGCAAAAATTTGTTGGCACCTGGCGAATACCATTGCATGGATTTTTTCTTGAACATAAAACCATTTTCTTTGAGAGCAAGAAAAATGAATTGGGAAACTTTGAAATGATTCTCGGTATGTGTTGAAGTGAAAAGATCGTAAGTAATACCGTAATTTTTAAAAACTTCCAGAAAAGATCCATGGAATTTTTTATAGACCTCTTCAACAGGTTTACCCTCCGCATCCGCCCTAAGGCTTACGGGAGTTCCGTGTGAATCTGTACCGGAAACCATGAGAACATGATTTCCTTTTAAACGATGGTAGCGAGCTACAATGTCCCCAGGTAGATGAGAGCCAGTCAGATTTCCGACATGGATCTCGGCATTTGCATATGGCCAGGCTATTGCTATCAAAATATTTTCAGGCATAATCACTCTCTATTGGAACAGATATTAGCACGAATAATAACATATATTAAAGGAAGGCTGTCCAAATTACTGGACAGGATCCAAGGATATTAGAGAACTTATTTTCGTTAAGACACTGGGATGACTTGACGATGGCTGGAAATGGGAAAAATAATGGATTATAGATAATCCTTCAACTGTCTGGAGCGGCGTGGGTGCCTTAACCTTCGTAAAGCTTTTCCTTCGATCTGTCGAATACGCTCTCTTGTTAACCCGAACTTTTCACCCACCTCTTCCAAAGTATAGGCTTTATCGTTATCCAATCCAAAACGCAAACGCAGTACACGGGCTTCACGTGGTGATAATGTTCCCAACACTTCTTCAATTTTTTCCTTCAAAAGAGACTGATAGGCAGACTGTATTGGTGAAGGGTTATTTTCATCTTCAATAAGCATTCCCAGATCAGTATCTTCATTATCTCCTATCGGGCTGTCTAATGATAATGGCAACATGGAAACCTTTAGAATCCAATTTACTTTCTTTACATCCAAACCCGTCTTTTCTGCCAGTTCTTCCGGTTTTGGTACACGCCCCAGAGCCTGTTCAAGTTCATGTGTAGATTTATAGATCTGTCGAATCCGGTCGGTCATATGAACCGGCACCCTGATGGTACGAGCCTGATCTGAAATTGAGCGTGTGATAGACTGCCTGATCCACCAAGTTGCATAAGTTGAGAACCGAAATCCCCGATGGACATCATATTTCTCAACTGCTTTCATTAAACCCAGATTGCCTTCCTGTATAAGATCCAGGAACGGGATGGCGTGTCCCATGTAGCGTTTGGCGATACTGACTACCAAACGGGTGTTGGCTTTGATAATGTGGTCACGTGCCAAAATTCCATCCTGTACCAGGGATTCAAGACGAGTATGTTCTCTTGATCGCTTCACTCCGGAGAGGCAATCGAGCTCTTTCTTCGCTACTTTACCCGCCTCTATTCGTAATGCCAGGTCTAATTCTTCTTCCAATTTCAGAAGAGGAACACGCGACATTTCTTTAAGATAAAGACCTATCGTATCTTCTGATGAAATAGCGTAATAATCAGGCTCTGACCAATGACCTGGTTCATTATCGTGATCATCATCGTTATAAGTTTGTTCTTCAGATTCTACATCCAGGATCTCAACCCCCCGGTTACGTAAAGCCAGCATAATTACGCTGATCCGTTCTGATTCCTGATTTGCATCAGGATATACTTCAATCAAATCTTCTGTCGTCAAATAACCTTTTATGGATGCTTTTTCCAGTAATAAATTCAAAACTTCTATACCGCGCTTGTGATGTTTTGGATACGTCACTGGTTAGTCTCCATATGATTTGCCAATATTATTACTCAACTGGTCCCTTAAAATAAGATTTCAAAATGGAAAAGGGTGATTCAATATCCATTTGGGAATGCCCGCAGTCCTTTTCGTTTAAATTCTGTCCACATTCCCTACACAAACCTTTACAATTGACTTTACAGATAGGGCTAATAGGTATCTCTAAAATTACATATTCCCGGAAAATTGGTTCAAGATCAATATAACCGCTTTCCGGGACCATTAATCCTGATTCGGAAATGGACCGATCATCAAATGCATATAATTCACCAAAACTTGTTTTCAACTGATGGTCAGTCGAATCCAGGCATCGGACACATTCCAAAACAAGGCTACCCTGGATTTCCGCCTGAAGATAAAGCCCCTGTGGAGTGCGGCTGAAATTTGCTGTTCCAACAAAACTGTTCAGACTTAAATCTTCCCCCAATTGTAAATTTGGATATTCAAAATAGAAATCACGGTTGGTTCCAATCGGTTGACCGATTAAAAAACCGATATTGAGTCGAAGAAGATGATGAGGAGTATTCACATTTTTTGGATAATTTATGGATGAAGATGATCCTATTTTAACATAGCGATAACTCTAAGTCAATAATTTTTATAAAAGTTTCGTATATCCTTAAATATTAATGTGGAGGTCGCAGGTCCAACTCTTCCTTGCCTCCCAACCTTTCCTTGATATGCTCGACCACAATTTCGAGAGCCTGGGATTGATGTACATAATCCAAATCATCAGTATGGATGGTTAATACAGGGCAAAGATCAAAGGCATTCAACCATTCATCGTAGAATGTGTCCAATAATGATAGATAATCAGTAGTAATCCCAGTTTCCATATTTCGTGCCCGTCGACGAATTCGATCCATTAGAACATCTGCCGGGCATTTCAAGTAGATCAACAAATTGGGTGGAGGTAAACTACCAACTACCAAGTCGTAAAGGTGGCGATATGACAGGTAATCCCGCTCCGATAAATTGCCCATGTGGTGGAGGGCACGTGCGAAAATATATGCATCCTCATAAATACTCCGGTCAAGGATGGAAGAACGTGGGTCATTGGCTGCATCCAGATATTGTTCTGCGCGATGCCCCAGAAAGAATATCTGAAGGTGGAATGACCATGAGCGCATATCTGTGTAGAAATCCGGCAAGTATGGATTATCCGCAACAGACTCGAATCCTGTCCACCATCCAAGCCGTGAGCCAATTCGTTCGGTGAGCGAGGTTTTGCCAACACCAATATTACCTGCCACAACGACCAATTTTTTACTCATTTTGCTTCCATCATTAATGGTTTTTTCATTTTATTCAATCTTATTTTAATATTCCACAGGGTAAAAGGAGATACCCACAGTACCAGGACCTACATGCGTCCCTACTACAGGGCTTACTCCGGCGCGTCCCAACTGGATTGGATTAAACCTGTCACGCAGCAACTCTACAACCTGGTCAGCTTCTGCACCAGCATCCACATCCATCACCATGGCTTCAACCATTTGGTTACCACCCAAGCGCTCTTCGACGATATCCAATAATTTTTCGAGCGCTTTCTTTTTCGATCGAGCCTGGTTGAGAGGTTTTATTTGCCCTTCTTGGAAATGGAGTATTGGTTTAATGTTAAGTGCGGTTCCCATTAAATGCTTACCTCCACTGATGCGCCCTCCTTTGAAAAGGTATTCCAATGTGTCCACTGCAAAAAGTGTATACACACTTTCCCGCATTTGTTCAGCCAGAGCTACAATTTCATCAACAGATCTACCTTCCTTTGCAGCTCGTCCAGCAGCCATCACGATCAAACCCAAGCCCATTGCGCAAGTCAGCGTATCTACGACATGAATATCCAAACCAGAAAGTTCTTCTGCTGCTGTTCTTGCGCTGGCAATGGTTCCACTTATCCTGGATGAAACCAGAACAGCAATGATTGAATCGGCATCCTTTGCAATCGTTTGGAATAAAGTTTTAAATTCCTGAGAGGAAGGTTGTGATGAGGTTGGAAGAGTTTTCGAAGTTCTCAGCCTCTGATAAAACTCTTCAGGCTGGATGTCGATCCCATCCTTTAGACTCTGTCCATCCCAAATCAACCAGAGAGGAATAACTACAATGTTAAGTTGTCTCTGGATCTCGGCAGGGATATGAGCCGAACTATCCGTTAGGATGACGATCTTCTTGGGTGACATTCCACCTCCAGTTGTGAATTATCGTTCCATGAGGTCGATCACTATTAGCACTCACTGAAACCACAGGTATAACATTTACGGCAACCTTCCTCACTGACCATGGTAGCCTCACCACACTCAGGGCATAAGTCACCCATCCCAGGCGAAGGGAAATTCAAATCCAATTCAGTTTGTGATTCTCCAAAAAAGCCATTTCCTGAGATCTTCTTTTTTTCCATTATTGAAGGATCGGTTTCGCCATTCAAATACTCATTTAGAACCTGACCAACACCATCCGGAAGGGACCTCACCCTGTGTGGTCCAAAACCCAATGATCGACCACCTCCGATCCCGCCAAGTTGATTGACGATCTCTGTTAATCTATCACGTGGAGGAATCGGGGAGGCTAACCGGAGGATATAAGAAATAAGGCGACCAATCGCTTCTGAAACAGCAGCAGTTTCAGATCCAGCTTTGGCAGTATTAATGAAAACCTCAAATGGATGGTTCCCTCCATTTTGGTTGATCGTAACAAAGGCTTTGCCTAAAGGAGTCTCCACACTGAAAGTTCGACCAATCAGTTCACGAGGGCGAGGTTTTTTTGTGGCATGCCAACCTGCCAATTGAGCTGCAATCTCATCTTTGGATATATCGTGAGCGGGATCGAACTCTGATTCAAGATTAAAGTTTTGTATAAACGGTATGTTTTCCTTCTTTTGAGCGGTTGCCCTGGTTTCCAAGACCACTTTCTCGCGGGAACCGGTGATATAAACCGTTATTCCCTTACAACCCAGCTCCCATGCCAGCATATATACATTGGCAACATCTTCTACTGTCGCATTTTCAGAAAAGTTTACAGTTTTGGATAAGGAATTATCCACGAACGCTTGCAAAGCAGCTTGCATACGTACATGTTCCTCAGCGGTAATATCCGCAGAAACCACAAATGTTTTACGTATGGATTCGGGAACTTTTAGAATTTCCTGGCAGGAACCATGCTGCATCACGTCCTCAATAATTGCCTGCCTGGTTTCAGGATCTATACCGGCTCCTGCCAGCGCTTGTTCGAAGCGAGGGCTGGCATAGGTCAACTGCAGATCCTTTCCGTTATCGTTAACATGTCGTATATAAGCCAGGGCAAAAACCGGTTCACAACCGTAACCTTCACAGCCTGCCACTGTAGCGATCGTTCCAGTGGGGGCAACTGTTGTCTGGGCAGCATTGCGTATTCCATGTTTCTTCAAGCCCTTGATGATCTCATCCCAATCCAATACCGGCCGCCCCCATTCGTCCTGAGTGGGAACTATGGATTGAGGTGGCTGCCAGGATAAATCATCTGGATCGTAGATACTACCTTGAATTGCCGGAAAAGGTCCACGGTCTTCAGCCAATTCAATGCTTGTTTTCATGGCATGATAACGAACAAACTCCATGATCTGACCGCCAAAACTCTGCCCAATTTCTGAGCCATAGCGTGTTCCGGTATGATACATAAGATCTGCGAGACCCATAATTCCCAAACCGATACGACGGGCGCGAAGAGCAGCTTCTTTAAGTTGTGGAACAGCTGGCACATATGCGTTTGCCTCGACAACATTGTCCAGAAATCGAACCGAAAGCTCAACGCTCTGACGCAATGCTTCCCAATCTACGGATCCATTCGATGAACAATGTTCCGCCAAGTTTACAGATCCCAGGCAACAATTCTCATATGGTCCCAACCACTGCTCGCCACAAGGGTTGGTAGCTTCAAGTGGATATAAATGGGGAACAGGGTTGGAGCGGTTGGCAGCATCCAGAAAGAGAACACCCGGCTCACCATTATAATGAGCTTGTTGAACTATTTTGTTAAACAGATCACGGGCACGGACTTTCTTGTATACATGCAAAGGAATTCCTAATTTTTCAGCCTGCTCTGGGGTCCCGCTAAATCCACGGTACCCAGGTGATCCAACATCCGGGAAGCTCAACTCCCAATCGGCATCTGCCTTGACAGCTTTCATGAAGGCATCGGTAATTCCGATCGATATATTAAAATTCGTGATCGCATTTTCATCGGTCTTGCAAGTGATAAAATCATCTACATCCGGGTGGTCAATGCGTAACACACCCATATTTGCACCGCGTCGGGTCCCCCCTTGAGCAACTTCACCGAAGGCATGATCATAAACACTGAGAAAACCAACCGGACCTGTTGCCTGACCGGCTGAAGTTTTTACATGGGAGCCCTTCGGGCGAAGGCGGGAAAAAGAAAATCCATTCCCCCCGCCGGTTTGTTGTATGAGTGCAGCATCACGCAAGGTTTGAAAGATACCAGCCTGATCCCGTCCCATATCATCTGTTATCGGGAGTACAAAACAAGCTGCCAATTGCCCCAGGGGTGTGCCTGCACCTGTGAAGGTTGGAGAATTGGGAAAAAATTTTTTACTTGTTAAAAGATTATAGAATTTTTTGGCGTGGGTCATCACATCATTCCCCCACATTTTTTCAACCCGGGCAACATGGTAGGCTACCCGCCAAAACATTTCTTCTGGGGATTCCACTGGAGCACCGTCACTGCCATGGCGGACATATCGACGAATCAATACCTGGCGGGCATTTTCTGTCAATTCAACAGAAGGCAAATCATCCGGTAGATGGGGAGTAGAATATAAACCTTCCTTAACAGAAGCAACTTTAGTTACCATTAAAAGATCTCCCTTATAGTTCTAATAGCTGATCAATTTCGCTTCGGAGGGATTGCAAGTCATCCAGGCGCAGGTACACGATCGCATAACGGATATACGCGATCTGATCCAACTCCTTTAAATAATTCATGACCCGGTCACCCACAACACGTGAAGAAATTTCTGATTTCCCCATTTTTTGCAAGTCAGCTTCGACGGTACCAATAAGGCGTTCTATGTCCGCAGCAGAGACTGGACGCTTGGTACAAGAAATACGAACACCTCTTGCCAATTTTTCGCGCTCAAATTCTTCGCGGGAGCCATCCAATTTCACGATAAGAGGCGCTGCCATAATTGGCCTCTCCAGGCTGCTAAAACGCTGCCTGCACCCCAAACACTCCCGGCGGCGACGGATGCCACCGTGACTATCGTGGGTGGTATCCAGTACTTTGGATTTTTTATTATGACAATATGGACACTGCATAATTATCTCCAATTATAGAACATTTGTAGCCGCCATATATAACGATTACTTGGAAAACCCCCCTACATGTTGGGCAACTTTGGTTATTCTAACATGGTTGCAAAGTCAATACAAGAGGAATATGGCAGTATTTACCTTAAAATAATAGATACTCAGTAATCATGGATAACCTTAATCGAATCAGAATAAACCAAAGCTTGACTAACGCCAGTAAAACCCTATAATCATATCCATTCAGAAAAAATATTCAACACCACCTGATCACAAAGTATTTACAAGGAAGATTAATTTATCTCAGAGATCACATAGAACAGCTTCATTCACCATCAGGAGACGAGCATGCCGAAATTGGACTACCCAACCACGCTTCGTGGTGATCAAATCGATAATTATCACGGCGACCAGATCGCTGATCCTTACCGCTGGCTGGAAGATGTTGATTCATCGAATACACATGAATGGATTAAACAACAAAATCATTTGACTTTTTCATTCCTTGAAAAAATTCCCACCCGGGCAAGAATCCGTGAAAAACTGACCCATCTATGGGATTATGAGAAAGCATCATCTCCTTATAAAAAAGGTGGTCGATATTTTCAATTTTTAAATAGCGGATTGCAAAACCAGGATGTTCTGCATGTCTATGAATCTCTACAAGAAACGCCAAGGATACTTTTAGATCCAAATACTCTCTCTACTGATGGAACAGTTGCTCTCAACAATTGGTCCATCAGCCCGGACGGAAAATGGCTGGCTTTTGCCATCTCATCCAGTGGGTCAGACTGGCAGACATGGCATATCCGTAGTGTGGACAGCGGGTTGGATCTTCCTGAATCTCTGGAATGGAGTAAGTTTTCTGGAGCCACCTGGGTTAAAGATAGTACCGGTTTTTTCTATGCGCCTTTCCCATCTCCTGCCGCAGGCGAAACTTTCCAGGAGGCAAACTATTACCAGAAAATTTACTTTCACCAATCGGGAACTCCACAGTCGGACGATCAGCTAATTTATGAACGCCCCGATCACCCTGAGTGGGGATTTGGCACTGAACTGAGTGACGATGGCAGATACCTGCTGATCTATGTTTCCCAGGGCACAGATTCGCGTAACCGGATATTTTTTAAAGACCTTAAAAGCGATTCGGTAGTTGTTGAACTTCTGCCAATACTTGAAGCTTCATATACATTTATTGGAAATGATGGACCCTTATTCTACTTCTTGACCAATTATGACGCACCACGTGGCCGAATTGTTGAAATCGACTCGCAAAAACCCGAAAAACAGAACTGGAAAACCCTTATCCCTGAAAAAGAATCTGTTTTACAATCTGCCCAGATCATCCACGATCAATTCGTCATCATTTATATGAAAGATGCTCACGACGTCATTTCATTATTCCACCTGGATGGCAGCCCGGCTGGAGAAATTAGCCTGCCAACACTTGGATCAGTAATGGTGGCTTATGAACCCAGCTTGCATGGTTTACGCGAAGACAGCGAATTGTTTTACGCATTTCACTCATTTATCCATCCATTGACCATCTTCCGGTATGATTTCATGAGTGGAGAGAGCCAGATGATCTTCCAACCCCCCATAGAATTTGATCTTTCAAACTACGAAACCGATCAGGTGTTTGTCACAAGCAAGGATGGGACCCGGATACCCATGTTCCTGGTCCATCATAAAAACCTTCAAAAGAATGGGACCAATCCCACCATCCTGTATGGGTATGGTGGTTTCAATCTAGCCCAGACTCCATCATTTGCCATTCACCGCCTGGTATGGATGGGGATGGGAGGCGTTCTGGCAATCAGCAATTTGCGTGGTGGCAGTGAATATGGTGAAGAATGGCATCAGGCAGGAATGCTTGACACCAAGCAAAATGTGTTTGATGATTTTATCGCCTGTGCTGAATGGTTGATACAAGAAAAGATCACAAGTACGCCACGTTTAGCCATTGAGGGACGGTCCAATGGCGGTTTATTGGTGGGAGCTTGCATGACTCAGCGTCCAGACCTGTTTGGAGTTGCCCTGCCAGCAGTGGGAGTAATGGATATGTTGCGCTTCCATAAGTTCACCATCGGTTGGGCTTGGGTCAGTGATTATGGCTCTGCTGAAGACCCGGAGCAATTTAAAACCTTGTTAGCCTATTCACCCCTCCATAACCTGAAACCTGGCATCAAATACCCCGCCACGCTGGTCACTACGGCTGACCATGATGATCGCGTAGTTCCCGGGCATTCTTTCAAATTCATTGCTACTTTACAAGCCTGCCAGGCTGGAGAAGCCCCCACACTTATCCGGGTGCAGACCCGTGCTGGTCATGGCATGGGAAAACCTACTTCCATATGGATAGAAGAATATACCGATATTTATGCATTCTTGGTATATGCACTTGGGATGCAATGAATAAATAATTACTCATCAAGACGACAAATACCTGAACTTAAATTTTCAGGTTTCACTTTTTTGTGGTTACATCCTCAAAAAAAGTGGTTTTATTATCCAAGATTATGATTAAAATTTAGCTGGATCGCTCAGGTTTTTCAAAGTCCTTGGCTTCCTGCCATGCTGCTTCCATCTCGTCCAGCGAAAGATCAGATACATTGCGGGTTTGGTTTTTTGCAACCTGCTCAATATGAGCAAACCGCTGTTTAAATTTCATATTGGTGCTGCGCAATGCTGATTCAGCATCCACCTGTTTCCAACGTGCCAGATTTACCAATGCAAAAAAAAGATCACCGATCTCATCCACCAGTGCGGCAGGGTTTTCGGCTCGCTTGATCTCCCCAATTTCCTCCACGATCTTCTCTAACACTCCTTCTATAACCGGCCAGTCAAAGCCAACCCGGGCAGCTCTATCCTGATATTCCTGAGCCTGGACAAGCGCTGGCAGAGCCAAGGGAACCCCATCAAGCAATCCCTTCTTGACTTCACCATTTGTTTTCCGTTCGACGGCTTTTAGTTTTTCCCAATTTTTAAGAACATTTTTTACATCCCCCATTTGCTCATCTCCAAAAACATGCGGATGCCGACGTATGATCTTGTCGTAAATACCTTTGAGAACATCCACCATTGAGAATCCACCCCCTTCACTGCCGATCTGTGCATTTAAAACAATTTGCAATAACAAGTCACCGAATTCTTCAGCCATTTGAAGTGGATCCTCCGAATCCAAGGCTGCCAGAGTTTCATAGGCTTCTTCCAGCAAGTGAGGACGAAGGGATTGGTGAGTCTGCTCCTGGTCCCAAGGGCACCCACCTGGTGCTCGTAGAGTGGCTACTACTTCCTGGAATGCCTCGAAAGAAGTACCCTGTTCCAATGGAGGAATATATAAAAGTGTTAATAAGCCTATATTCGTACTACGATCGATCTCATACAAGGATACATTCTCCAAGATTTCTGATTCAGTTCCCGCAGCATGAACCAATGTCACCTTATGATCATCCGGATATATGTAATTAAGGGTTGCCTTGACTTCAGCAGCAACCAGGCGGGAATAGATTTGGGCAATCAAAACTGGTTTATCCGCCGGAAATGGAGGTACTTTTCGCTGACCAAGTTCAAGTGCATCCACCAACGTGATCTGTGGAAAAGGATCCAAACCCAACGCTGAGAAAGCAGGTTCCATAAATGATATTCCATTCACTATACGCAATTCTATTCCTTTGATGCGCGCTTGCCTGGCAATTTCCGGACCGGTCGTTTCAGCGATAAAAGGGTCGCCAGGGACAGCATAAATGACTCCCTGTTTTCTTACCCCCAATTGAATGATTTTTTCGACGATATTTGCATATACAGTTTCAAAAGAATTGCTGATTTCATATAACTCATCAAAGGATTCAAGGTGCAAGGTTTCCGGAAAAGCTGCAATTGTCGGGTGCTGTCTTGTACGCAACCAAAGCTCATCCGCTTGGCTAATAATCTCCCAGGCTTCCCTGGTCAAATGAAATGGATTACCTGGGCCGAGACCAAGGATTGTAATTCCTGTCATCACATCTCCTTAAACGCACCACAGAGCTGACAGAGTACGCAGAAAATATTTTCCTTATACTCCGCGCTCTGCGGTTGGAATTGAGTTAGGGGCATTCTCTGCCCGAAGTTACAATATTAACGCTTGGTATACGTAGGAGCTTTACGGGCTTTCTTAAGACCAGGTTTCTTTCGTTCCTTGACACGTGGGTCCCGGGTTAAGAATCCACCCTTTCGCATGGCAATTCTCAAATCCGGATTAGCCTTTGTTAAAGCACGTGCCAATCCAAGAACAACTGCATCGGTCATTCCAGTAACGCCTCCACCTTTTATTTTGACGGAAATATCATAAGATTTCAGGTCTTCACCAGCAGCTGAAAGGGGGGCTAAAATTGACTCGTAGTCACCCAATCTTGTAAAGAATTCCTGGGCAGATTTGTCATTAACAATAAAGTTACCGGATCCGCTCATCAAACGGACTCGGGCAATGCTTTGTTTTCGGCGTCCGACGCCTTCAAAATATTGAACAGTCATAAGTTCCTTCCTGCTCCACTACCTGCTAATTAACCTGTTTAAGGTTTTGTGTACCATGTGGGTGCTCAGCACCAGCATAGATTTTAAGTTTCTTTAATAGATGCTTACCCATTTTATTATGCGGCAGCATACCCCAAACCGCTGAATTGATAACACGATCCGGGTGTTTTTTTAATTGATCACGCAAGCTAATTGTTTTTAATCCGCCAGGGTAACCAGAGTGATGGTGGTACATCTTTTCATCCAATTTGTTCCCGGTAACGGTAATATCTGCAGCGTTGATAACCACTACGAAATCTCCCATTTCCACACCCGGTGTAAAAGTTGGTTTATGCTTGCCAAGCAAGATCGTTGCTATCTGGGTTGCCAGACGCCCCAAATTCTGACCTTTGGCATCTACCAAAACCCATTCTCGCTCTATTTCAGCAGCTTTTGGATAATACGATTTATACACAGTGCCTCTCCAATTTAAGTCTAATCATTCCAGAATATCATAACCTATTTCAACCAGTGTCAGTCCATGTGCGGGAGCCAGTCCCGGTGGTAATTCAGTCTGTTGGTGTATGGCTCGGATCAGATCTTCTTTATAGATCCTACCCTGCCCAACAGACACCTGAGCAAAAACAATCTTGCGAACCATGTGGTACAGGAAGGCATTAGCTTTAATTTCAAATTGCCATTCATCGCCTAATAATTGCCATTTTGCCTCCAGCACGGTTCGTTCAGTGCTGTTTCCGGGTTTTGGTGGGGTTCCAAAAGTTGAAAAATCATGAGTCCCTAACCAAATCTCAGCAAGCCCCTGCAAGTCGTTTACCAAAGGCCAAACCCGCCAGGCATAGCGTTCACGCAACGGAGTGCGTCCCTGCTGGCAAAACAATCTGTACCTGTATCGACGCCAATTTGCATCAAAACGCGGATGAAAATCATCTGCTTTTATTTGTGCCTGGCTGACAGCCATATCCAGAGGAAGAGAGGCATTCAAAGCATTTTGTAGATCTTCAATCGAATGCTTCCAATCCAGGTCAAATGCAGCCACTTGACCACTGGCATGAACACCACTATCCGTCCGACCAGCCAACAGGACTGATTTTCCATTCCAGTTCAATATTCTGAGAGCCTTTTCAAGCTCGCTTTGAACAGTCCGGGATTTCAACTGTCGTTGGCTACCGACAAATTCTGTGCCATCGTAAGTTAGAATAATCTGGTAACGTGCCATATAAACTGACGGTTCTCGCCGTCCATCGTACGACCGAGTGGTCGTAAATCACTACTATTCTTCCACAAGTTCAAGCAGCACCATATTGGCTGCATCACCCAGGCGTGGTCCCAATTTCAACACACGGGTATATCCACCCGGACGTCCGACAAAACGAGGTGCAATTTCATCAAAGAGTTTATTTACGATGGCATGATCGCTTAACTTAGCAGCGATCAAACGTCGGGCAGCTACTTTCTCTGCATCGGTTTTTTCAATGGAATTGCGGGCCGTTGTGATCATTTTTTCTGCTTCGGCGCGTATCGCGGTGGCTTTCGCATCAGTTGTCTGGATACGCTCATGGGTAAACAATTGTTTGATCAAAGTACGGCGTAAGGCATTACGCGCACCCTTGCTACGATTTAATTTTTTTCCAGCTACTTGGTGTCGCATTTCACACTACTCCAACTCTTTCTGAGTTTCATCTTTCATATATTCTTTTTCGATCATTCTCTGGCGAAGTTCATCCAGGCTTTTCTCACCAAAATTTCGAATGGACATGACGGCTTGATCGCCTTTTTCGAGCAGATCTAACACATCACCAACGGTAGTTATCCCTGTGCGTTTAAGCGAGTTGAAGACTCGCACTGAAAGATCCAGAGATTCAACAGGAGTTTCTGCCACTTCGCTGGTTAAACCAGAACTGGTCACTACTTTTTCAACAGGAACTGCCAGGGATTCCTCACTAATTCCAGCAATAAATCGCAAATGCTCAATCAAAATCTTAGCGCTTGAACTCATCGCTTTTTCAGGTGATACTGTACCGTCTGTCCAAATCTCAAGGATCAATTTATCAAAGTTAGTACTTTGACCAACTCGTGCAGATTGTAATTCCCAGTTGACCTTTTTTATAGGACCAAAGATGGCGTCTACTGGGAGTTCACCTATCGGCAGATGCCCACCACGCTCATTAGCTGGGGAATAACCACGCCCTTTCTCAACCGTAAACTCTATATCGAGGCGAGCATTGGAGCTATCCGCTGTGAATAGATAAAGGTCAGGGTTGATGATCTCAATCTCAGGTGGTGTAATGATATCTGCAGCAGTTACGATCCCTTCCCCATGCACTTCAAGATGCATGCGAGTGGTTTCAACATCATGTAATTTTAGACGTAATTGTTTGATCTGCAGCATTACCAGCAGTACATCTTCACGAACATTTGGAATGTCACTAAATTCATGCAGTACATCAGATATGCGAATGGAGGTTACAGCAAAGCCTTCCAATGAAGACAGCAATACCCGTCGCATCGCGTTCCCGAGGGTCATTCCATAACCCTGTTCCAGCGGGCTGATCACAAATTTGCCATAATTCCGAGCTTCAGCTTCCCGCTCAATTTTTGGCATGACCATGTTACTTAAACCCGTCACGGTTCACCTCTCCCTGGTGCGTTCTTGCACACCCTTCTATGCTAATTGACCAATATCCCTGTTATCGTGAATAGTACTCTACGATCAACTGCTCATCCAGGTTTGCATCGATTTCAGCGCGTTCCGGTAAACGCAAAACGCTGCCGGATAGATTTTTCAAGTCACGGCTCACCCACATGGGGGTATTGCGAGCCTCAGCAAATGCCGGAAGTTCTTTGAAGTATGTAGTATCAAGTGACCCTTCCCGAACAGCGATCAGATCACCAGTTTCTATCAGCATGGATGGAATGTCTGTTCGACGACCATTGACTGTGAAATGACCATGGCTAACCAATAAACGAGCCTGAGATCGACTGCTGGCGAAACCCATCCTGTAGATCACATTATCCAGACGGGTCTCAAGGGTTTGTAGTAAACCTAATCCGGTTAAACCACGCTGTCGCAAAGCGATGCTATAATAGCGACGAAATTGTCGCTCCAGAACGCCATAAACACGTCGGGCTTTCTGTTTGGCACGCAATTGACGACCATAATCGGATTCTCGACCTGTGCCGCCACGACGCTTACCACCGCCACCCTGCATGGTTTTTCCATGTGCACCAGGCGCATAGGGGCGTCGATCAAACGCACATTTAGGAGAGAAACACCGTTCTCCCTTTAAAAATAATTTCTCACCTTCACGCCGGCATAATTTACATACCGGTCCAATATATCTTGCCATATTGTTCTAACCTCTCTCAACCAGACTAAACGCGACGTTTCTTCGGAGGACGGCAACCGTTATGAGGAACAGGTGTCAGATCAGCTATTGAGCGCACTTTAATGCCCATAGATTGAACCGCCCGGATGGCTGACTCACGACCCGGTCCAGGTCCCTTCACAAACAGATCTACTTCCTGAATACCCATAGCTTGTGCAGCTTTAATAGCTTGTTCGGTAGCCAGGCGACCAGCAAATGGAGTACTCTTCCGCGAGCCTTTAAAGCCAGCTGATCCGCCACTTCCCCAAGTTAAAGTATTTCCATCAGTATCCGAAATAGTGATAATTGTATTGTTAAAAGTAGCGTAAATATGCACCTGTCCAGCGGACAGGGAACGTTTCACTTTCTTTGTACTGCCACGACGCATTGAACGAACATTTTGAGCCATAATACCTCTTTCAATCTCTTAACAGACTAGCAGAAAAATTTACTTGCCACCTCGACGCCGGCCGCGACCAGCAACTGTCTTTTTAGTTCCCTTACGGGTGCGTGCATTCGTGCGTGTCCGCTGTCCCCTGACAGGCAAACCGCGACGATGTCGTAGACCACGATAGCAACCGATTTCGATCAGGCGCTTGATATTTAATTGCTCCGAGCGGCGTAAATCGCCTTCAACTTTCCAGTTTTTAGAAATATATTCACGAATAGCGGATACTTCAGCTTCAGTTAAATCCTTGATACGGGTATCTGGATTTACAGAGGTAGCCGAAAGCAACTCCCGAGCTCGTGTAGGACCAACACCAAAAATATAAGTCAATCCAATTTCGACCCGCTTATTGCGCGGAAGATCAATACCTTCAATTCTCGCCATAATTTAACTTATCCTTGTCGTTGTTTATGTTTCGGATTTTCGCAAATGATAAACAACGTGCCTTTGCGCTTAACGATCTTGCATTTCGCACAACGTTTACGTATGGATGGAGATACTTTCATAATTCCACAACTCCTTAACAAAATCACATGGCTTCCCAGCCAAAAGTTAGATTATACTATCTTTTCAAACTTCCGTCCAGATTGCAGTTTCTATAGACTGGATCAAAGGACTGTCAGGATTAGAGGTTCTCCTTCGGTGACGGCTACCGAATGTTCAAAATGTGCCGTCAATGATCCATCTGTAGACACTACTGTCCACTGATCAGGCAGAATGCGTGTCCTATGTGTACCTACCAACACCATTGGTTCCAAGGCTATGGTCATTCCCGGGGATAATAGGATGCCAGTTCCCGGTTTTCCATAATTTGGAACCTGTGGTCCTTCATGCATCTGCCTTCCAACTCCATGACCGGTGTATTCACGGGTGACTTGATATCCCTTACCTTCCACAAATTTCTGAATGGCAGCGGAGATATCTCCTGTGTAATTCCCGATGCGCATCTGATCTATACCGATATAAAGCGCTTTTTCTGTTGTCTCAAGGAGAGCCTGTGCTTTGACTGAAATTTCGCCTACACCAGCAGTGAATGCTGCATCACCGACAAAGCCTTCAAAGACAGCTCCACAATCCACAGAGACGATTTCACCTTCTTTCAACTTCCTCTTTCCAGGAATTCCATGCACCAATTGTTCATTAATACTTACGGTGATGGAAGCTGGGTATGGCGGTTGACCATAATTCTTGAATGGTGAATAAGCGCCATGTTTCCGCAGGGTTTCCTCAGCAGCCGCGTTGAGGTCTGCGGTAGTTACACCAGGTTGTAAAAGTTCTTTCACTGCAGCCAAAGCTTTCGCATTTATTCGCCCGGCTTCACGCATCAGCAAGATTTCCGCTGTGCTTTTTATTATTACCTGTCCAGCCCAGTTCATTCCGGCTGAAATCCCAACGCTACCAATAGATCATGCGTTACTTCTGTGATAGGTTTAGCTCCGTCAATCTCAACCAGAAGTCCGCGTTTACGATAGTAATCAATCAAAACAGCTGTTTGTTGTGAATAGACTTCGATCCGGTGTTTTATTGTTTCATACTTATCATCATCACGCACGTATAGCTCGGAACCATCAATGTCACAAATTCCGTCGACTTTAGGCGGATTATTCTTAATATGAAAAACATGTCCGTGCGCCCGACATGAAATTCTTCCACACAACCGATCTATCAATATTTCACTCGAAGCCGAGATATAAGGTACGAAGTTTACTTTCCCATTGAATTGGCGAAGAATACCATCAAGTTCTTGTGCCTGTTGCGGTGTGCGGGGAAAGCCATCCAACAATGCCCCGTTGGCACAATCAATTTTTCTTAATCGCTCCTGGACCATCGAAATCGTTACGTTGTCTGGTACCAACTCGCCTTTATTAATAAAAGATTGAGCCAATAAACCCAATTTGGTCTGGTTCTTAATGTTCTCCCGGAAAATATCTCCTGAAGATATATGCGCTAAACCTGTTTTTTTCGCAATTATCTTCGCTTGTGTGCCTTTGCCGACACCAGGAGGACCAATAAGAACGATGAAGATTGGCAAGTTACACCTCTTTTAGCGAACCAAGAGTGAATCTTCGTATCCGTGTAATTGGAGTTCAGCTTCTATATTCAAGAATACATCACGCACAACACCAACTACGATCAATAGACCTGCTGATGAGACCAAAAATAAACCTGATGTCTGGTTTGCCACTGGCAGAATAAGTTGCACCAAGAAAGGCAGTATTGCCACCAAACCAAGGAATAATGCTCCAGGGAGTGTGATACGGCGTTGAACTTTTGTGAGGTATTTCTGAGTAGGTGCTCCACGGTTTATGCCCGGGATCTGAGCACCCATTTTTTTCAAATTATCTCCATAATTCTGTTGCGCAAAAAGAACATCGGTATAAAAGAAGGTAAATCCAACCACCATCAAGAAATACAATAGCCAATAAACCCAGGAACCTCCACTAAACACTTGGCTAGTTTTTACAGCAAAGTTTGCTATCCATTCTATTTTAGAATTGGCGAAATAACTGGCGATTATGGCAGGGAATTGCAGGAAAGCACTCGAAAAAATGAGCGGGATCATGCCAGACATATTTACCATCAAAGGCAGAGTTCCTTTTACTGGCATGGACATGCGATTGCCCATCCTTCGACCTGGATACATTACTGGTACATTTCGCCGGCCTTGTTGAACATATACAATTGCGAAGATCGTCAAGATGATCAGGATTATTGTAAAGAAAATCATGAATACACGATTTTGTTCGTCCAAGAGAATGGACCTAAAATTACTTGGCATTTTTGCCACAATACCTGCAAATATGATCAGTGAAAGACCCTGCTTTCTAATGCCATATTCTGATATTAACTCTCCCAACCAGATCGCAAACATTGTACCTGCAATCATACTCAACAACATGGCGGTTGAGGCCAGGATCAAACCAGGAGAAAATCCAAAGTTCAAGATAGGAGCACCACCACCCTGGATTGAAATTGAATTGAAAATATTGATCTGCCCGATGGCTGATAAAGCTGCCATTGGCACAGCCAGATAATATGTCCATTTTTCCATCCACTTGCGACCATCGCGCGGATCATCTTCCATACGGCGTTGCAATGCGGGTATGATCGGAACTAATAATTGCAAGATAATCTGGGCAGTAATGTATGGATAAACACCCATGGATAATAATGAAAAACTGGAAACCGTTCCACCTGAAAGCAGATCAAGAAAATCAAAGAAGGTTCCGGATGCTCCCATGTTCGCGCGGAGGTTAACCAATGCTTCAGTATTAATTCCTGGAACGGGAACATTGGCAGCCAGACGATAGATCACCAACAAACCAAGTGTAAAAAGCAGTTTTTTCCGGATATCTTCCGATTTCCAAAGATAGCGCCACGCAGAAAAAGTGGATTTCATATCTCTCCTAGTTGTGACAGCTTAGGCAATTATCTCTACGCTTCCGCCAGCTGCTTCGATTTTTTCTCGAGCACTTTTGGTGATACGATGAACTCGAACTTTTAGAGGATTCTTGATCTCACCTCTTCCTAGAATTGCGATAGGCATACGTAAGTTTCGAACCAATCTGGCATCCATAAGCGATTCGGGGTTGATCTCAGCATTTGCAGCAAAATCGGCAAGCTGTTCGATATTGACTTCAAAGTATTCCACCTGGTTGGGGGGAGTAAACCCATAACCACGCAGGAAAGGTAAGCGGCGGAAGAATGGCAAGTTACCACCTTGTCTATATAAGTGGCCTCCGGATCCTGCACGGGATTTTTGACCTTTCGTACCTCTGCCAGCTGTCTTGCCCTGCCCTGAGGCTGTGCCGCGACCAACGCGCTTGCGGTCTTTCTTCGACCTAGGATTGGGTTGCAGATCATTCAGTTTCATAATCGTCACTATCCTTCAACTTTTAAAAGGTGAATCACTTTATTCAACATACCCCGCAACGCAGGGTTGTCATTGTGCTCCACTGTTTGATTTAGTCGGTGTAGTCCCAATGCCAGTACAGTTTGTTTCTGATCTTTTGGAAAACCTATTGCACTGCGCACGAGTGTAACCTTAATTTTTCCTGGAACTTTTTTTGCCTTAGGCATTGTTTTTTCTCCTCTCCCAGAATGGAAGGAGCTCACTCACTGGTTTACTGCGTCTTGCAGCCTCTTCCTGTGGTGATTTCAAATTGTCCAAAGCCTGGAAAGTAGCCTGTACTACATTGAGAACATTTGCGCTGCCCAAGGATTTGGTTAATATGTCACGCACACCAGCAGCTTCCAGAACAGCACGTACACCACCGGCTGCAATAACACCAGTACCAGGAGATGCGGGTTTGAGAAGAACCTTGGCTCCACCGACCTTTCCGATAATTTCGTGTGGTACTGTTGTTCTGGCTAATGTAACCTTGTGAAGGTGCTTATGAGCTCGTTCAGTCGCTTTACGCATGGCATCAGGGACAGCATTGGCTTTACCAACGCCCATTCCAACCTTGCCGTTATTATCACCAATCACAATTGTTACACGAAATTGGAAGCGTCGACCACCTTTGACAACTTTTGCCACACGGGCGATCTCTATTACACGCTCATCAAGTGGCTGCTCATCTTGTAGTTGTTCGAATGCTGATACCTTCTGATTTGTCATATTTCTCTCCAAAGCCTTAGAAATCAAGGCCACCTTCGCGCGCACCTTCTGCCAGGGCTTTTACCCGACCCATATAACGAAAACCACCCCGGTCAAAAACAACGGAGTTAACACCCTTATCTTTTGCACGTTCAGCAATGGCTTTTCCAACCACTTTCGCTTGTTTGGATTTATCCAATCCCTCCATTTTTGCGCGCAATTCAACATCAACGCTCGAAGCTGAGGTAAGTGTATGTCCACTTGAATCGTCAATTACCTGGGCATAGATTTCCGAAAGGCTGCGATAAACACACAAGCGAGGTCGTTGTGCGGTACCATCAACATGTTTACGGACGCGTGTATGACGCCGTACACGGGCAGCAAAACGAGTTTTATTAGCCATAATTCTACTTCGCCTTTCCAGATTTACCGGGTTTACGGCGGATCTTCTCGCCCAAATAATGCATACCTTTGCCATGATATGGCTCGGGTGGGCGAAGTCCACGAATATTCGCGGCAGTTTGCCCAACATCTTCTTTATTATAGCCACGTACAATTACCTGGCGGGTTTTTGGTTCCACCGCAAAGGAAATGCCCTCAGGTGGATCAACTTCGATAGGATGGGAATATCCCAGGTACAGAACTAGCTTCAATTCATTCATTTCAGCCCGGTAACCAACACCTTCGTATTCCAATACTTTTTCAAAACCGGCGCTAACGCCACTAACCATATTATTTAAAACCGCGCGGGTTGTTCCGTGCAAAGCACGTTGGGAAGGTGCATTCGAAGACCGAGTGATCAATAGTTGACCATTCTCCATCTCAATGGAGATGGTCGGCGAGAACATGCGTTCAAGCTTTCCTTTAGGGCCATTCACACTGACGATTGATCCCTTGATATCTACCTGCACACCATCCGGAACATCCACGGGCATACGTCCAATTCGAGACACTGTTTGACCTCCTGTCTCACCAAATTTTACAAAGAAATTCACCACCAAGGTTCATCTGACGGGCACGCTGGCCTGTCATTATTCCCTTAGGTGTTGATATGATTGCTACACCCAAACCAGAAAGAATCCAGGGGATATCCTGTTTTTTGGTGTAAACACGCCTGCCCGGTCGACTAACGCGTTGCAGGTTCGTGATAACTGCCTGGCGATCGCGACGTTCTCCAACATATTTGATGCGAATTCTTAGCACCAATTGGCCAGGTCTTTCTCCATCGACTACGTCATAAGAATCAATAAAGCCTTCCTCTTTTAAGATTTTGGAAATTTCAACCTTAACCTTTGAGTGAGGCATCGCTGTCAAGGATTGTCCGCTCATAACCGCATTTCGAATGCGGGTAAGCATATCGGCAATAGGATCAGAAAAGCTCATGCATTCACCTCCACCCGGCTACCAAGAAGCCTTGATAACACCGGGGATTTTACCTTCCAAGGCATATTCTCGGAAACAAATCCTGCACAGTCCAAAACGGCGAATGAAACCGCGCGGGCGGCCACAGACAGAACAGCGATGGCGTATTCGATTTGGATACTTCCGTCGCAATTCACGATATTTCATACAAGTTGATGCCATAAGTTATGCTTCCTTCCTGAACGGCATGCCAAACAACTGGAGCAGTGTTCGTCCATGATCATCAGATTTGGCTGTTGTAACGATAGTGATCTCCATGCCTCTCAGCTTATCAATCTTATCGTATTCGATCTCAGGGAAAACCAATTGGTCCTTCAGACCGAGAGTATAGTTACCCCTACCATCAAAGGCATCCGGAGATACTCCCCGGAAATCCCGCACACGTGGTAGAGCGACATTCACTAACCTGTCAAAAAACGACCACATTCGCTCGCCACGTAAAGTAACCTTGGTTCCAATTATTCGACCTTCACGTAATTTGAAAGCTGCAATGCTTTTACGAGCTTTTGTGACGATCGGTTTCTGACCGGTGATTTTTCCAAGATCTGCTACGGCAGCTTCGATAGCTTTCGAATTTTCCAATTCAGAACCCATACCAATGTTTACGACAACCTTGGTAATTTGTGGCACTTCCATGATGTTCTTGAACTCGAAAGTCTTTATCAAGGCCGGAACGATTTCTTGCTTATACTTTTCTTTCATTTTATTCATATTTGATGCTCCAACCCGGCAGACTTAATCTATCAACGCCTTACAATGTTTGCAAACGCGATGTGCCCCGGTTTCGTCACGCTGAACTCCTACGCGAGTAGGTTCGCTACATTTGGGACAAACCAACATCACGTTAGAAATATGCACTGCCCCTTCAAATTTGATGCGACCAGGATTGATTGTCCGGCCTTGTTTTTGAACCTGGCGCTGGTGCTTAATACAAATGTTGACACCTTGTACAGTTACGCGGCTTTTCTCAACATAAACCTTGATCACCTCACCACGCTTACCCATATCTTCAAGGCCACCACTGATAACCTCAACGGTATCTCCTTTTCGAATCTTCGCTCTCATCGTATGCTCCTACTCTCTGATCTAAAGAACTTCCGGAGCCAGAGAAACGATCTTCATAAACCCTTTTTCACGCAATTCACGTGCCACTGGGCCAAAGATTCGGCTGCCCTTTGGATTCTGTCCGTCAGTATCCAGAATAACTGCTGCGTTATCATCAAAGCGGATGTAAGAACCATCCTCACGCCGGTATTCTTTGGCGCATCGTACAATAACAGCTTTTACAATATCACTCTTTTTAACAGAGCCCTGGGGGGTAGCAGATTTGATTGTTGCTACAATAATGTCTCCAACACTTCCATAACGGCGATGGGTTCCACCCAGCACTTGAATTACCAACAATTCGCGTGCTCCGGTATTATCTGCAACTTTCATTCGTGATTCTTGTTGAATCATAGTTACTCCTCCACGGCTGTATCTTCGGTCCGGATTTCGTGCTTTATGATCGATTCCACAACCCAATTTTTATCTTTTGAGATCGGGCGGCTTTCAACGATCTGGACTTGATCTCCGACCTGGCAATCCAATTCATCATGCGCCTTGACGCGCATCGTCGAGTGAATTACTTTCCGGTATAGTGGGTGTCGGAAAGTACGTGACACTTCGACCACTACTGTCTTGGTCATTTTATTACTGGTGACAACACCATTCATCCGACGCCGTTTATTCATTTATCACCTTCCTGATCAGTCGTCTCAACACGCTCGTTGATGATCGTCTGTATGCGAGCTATCTCTTTTCGAACAACTGGCAGACGACTGGTATCGGTCAACTGACCAGATACAACCTGAAATCGTAAATTCATCAGCTCTTGACGAGCATCTGTCATCTTGGTCTTTAATTCCTCGACTGATAAGGCACGCAACTCGCTATTTTTCATGCCTACTCTCCTCCGCCACTGTCCAGACGGGCTATGACTTTGGTTTTAATTGAGAATTTATAGCGGGCTGAATTAAGAGCCTCACGCGCAATTTCCTCAGGTAATCCGGCGACTTCAAACATGACGCGTCCGGGTTTTACAACAGAAACCCAGTACTCGACATTACCTTTACCTTTACCCATACGAGTTTCTGCTGGTTTTTGAGTATAAGGCTTGTCCGGAAAGATGCGAATCCATACTTTTCCCCGGCGCTTCATGGTTCGGACGATGGTTCGGCGAGCTGCTTCGAGCTGGCGGGCTGTAACCCAGCCTGGCTCAAGCGCTTGCAAACCAAATTCACCAAAACTAATTTGTGCACCGCGCAGTTCTTTGCCTTTCATCCGGCCGCGCATCTGCTTGCGCCATTTAACACGTTTAGGCATTAACATAGCAATAACCTCTCTTCAAAAAAGGACACTTGGGCACGTTATTCGCTAACGTATACGCCTTCGGTCGATTCGATCTTTTCTTCAAGCTCAGGTTTGAAAAGGCCATTAAAAACCCAAACTTTGACTCCAATGCGTCCAAATGTGGTCAACGCTTCTGCTTTCGAAAAATCAATGTCCGCTCGCAGGGTCTGTAGAGGGACACGTCCATCCCGCAACCAGACTGTACGTGCCATTTCGGCGCCACTCAATCTTCCTGCTACTTCGATTTTGATACCCTCAGCACCTTGGCGCATGGCTTGCTGGATGGCACGCTTCATGGCACGGCGATAACTGATACGTCTTTCCATTTGGTCAGCAATATTACGGGCGACAAGATAGGCATCGGTATCAGGTGCTTTGATCTCTTTGATATCCAAATCCATCTTCTTGCCTGCCAGTTCTTCCAGGCTTGTGCGGACCTTCTTGACGCCCTCGCCTTTGCGACCGATCAAAATACCAGGTTTGGCAGTGTAAACAGTGACTTTAATTTTCCCTGGGAAACGTTCCACTTCAATCCTGGAAACTCCAGCCCGGGGAGATGCATCTTGTATCAACTTCTGTATTGCAAAATCCTGATTTAACTGTTCTCGGTATAAAGCACCTTCAGCGAACCACCGTCCGCGCCAGGCACGGGTAACATTCAAGCGGAAACCAATTGGATGTACTTTGCGACCCATAAATTTCTCCTTCTCTTTGCCGCTTACACGGCTTCCCGTTCCCGCAGGATAACGGTTACGTGTGATGTACGACGCAAAATCGCCTTAAAACGGCCGCGGGCGGCAAATCGACGCCAACGACGAGTTGGAGCTTCATCTGCGAAAATAGTTGCGACAAACAAGTCATCCCTGCTGAGACCGAAATTCTCTTCGGCATTAGCAATTGCAGAATTTACCAATTTCATTACTGGTTTGGCTGCGCGCTGAGGCATAAAACGCAGTATATCAATCGCACTTACAGCATCCTTGCCACGAACAACATCTACAACCAGACGTACTTTCTGGGCAGAAAGGGGAAGAAAACGCAGGTGTGCTTTTATATCATGAGCCATTCTTCTACTCCATTCCTTATTTTGATTTATCCGAAGTCATATGACCACGGAAAGTACGTGTTGGTGCAAACTCACCCAGGCGATGTCCGACCATGTTTTCGGTGACGTAGATCGGCACATGGCGACGACCATCATGAACTGCAATAGTGTGCCCCACCATTTGCGGGAAAATAACACTTGCCCGACTCCAGGTGCGAATGACTTTCTTTTCACCATGCTGGTTCATCGCTTCAATTTTCTTCAAGAGTTTCGGGTCAATAAATGGCCCTTTTTTCAACGATCTTGACATATTTTCGTTCCTCGCTTATCCAACTCTCATCATCTTAGCGCTTGGACTTGCTGCGACGGCGCACAATGTATTTGGTAGTCGCTTTATTCCGGCGTGTCCTGTAACCACGCGTAGGACGACCCCACGGACTCTTCGGACCCGGCATTCCTGTAGGTTGACGGCCTTCACCACCACCATGTGGATGATCTCGAGGTGACATAGCCGTTCCACGAACTGTTGGGCGGATACCCATATGGCGTTTTCGGCCTGCTTTCCCGAGTTTGATATTACTGTGTTCAAGGTTGCCAACCTGGCCAATGGTTGCGTAACATGTCTGACGCACCAGGCGAACTTCACCAGAAGGCATACGGATCTGGGCATATTCACCCTCTTTGGCCAGCAACTGAGCCGATGTACCGGCTGAGCGAACCAACTGACCACCTTTTCCTTCCTTTAGTTCAAGGTTGTGTACCATTGTTCCCACGGGGATATTGGAAAGAGGTAAGCTATTTCCAGGTCGGATTTCAACTTGTGAGCCTGATATTACCGTGTCGCCTACTTTTAATCCTAAGGGTGCCAAAATATAATTCTTGACACCATCCGCATAAAAAAGCAGTGCCAGGCGGGCTGTGCGGTTTGGATCATATTCAATTGCTGCTACGCGAGCTGGAATGTCCCATTTATTACGTTTGAAATCCACGACACGAATAAAACGGCGCACTCCACCACCACGATGGCGAACTGTAACACGTCCATGAACATTTCGACCTCCGTGGCTTTTTCGTAAGATCGTTAGATTACGCTCAGGTTTGGATTTGGTTACTTCTTCAAAACTATAGCCTGTCATACCGCGTTGCCCAGGGGTAATGGGTTTATATTTTTTTACTGCCATTATTGCACCCCTTCAAACATTTCCAGCGTATCACCCTCTGCCAGCGTAACGATGGCTTTTTTATAACCTGCGACACGTACCAATAGACGACGGCTACGAGCACGTCGACTGCGCTTTGCGGGTGTATTAATTATATTCACACGTACCACGCTGACGTCGAACAGTGTTTCAATCGCATCTTTTACCATCACTTTGGTTGCCTCTTTGGCTACTTCAAAAGTAAACTGGTGCAGTTTTCCAGATTGATAATTCGACTTTTCGGTAATCAACGGGCGGCGAAGCACATCATAAACTGTAATCATGCTAGCCTCCTACACCAAATAAGTTTTCAGAACATCCAATGCTTTGAGAGGCATTATCAGCTTATCGTATTTGAAAAGATCACGAATATTCAGGTAACTTGCCATCAAAATTTTTGCATCGGGTAAATTATTGGTAGAGCGGGATACAATATCATAATTTGTATCTTTTTCAGGGACCAAGAGAAGTGCACTTGCATCACCAACCAAACGGTTTAATGCCTGAGCCATCAAGCGTGTTTTTGGTTCCGGAAGTGTTAATTCATCAACAACAATCACACCAGCATCAATAGCCTTAGCCGAAAGAGCTGAACGCAATGCATTCCTGCGCATTTGCCTTGGCATATGCATGGTGTACTTGCGTGGGCGTGGTGTGTGGATCTTGCCACCACCTACCCACTGGGCTGAACGGGTGGATCCCTGTCGAGCACGACCTGTTCCCTTTTGCTTCCACGGTTTACGTCCGCCACCAGAAACTTCACTGCGGGTTTTTGTCTTGTGTGTTCCCAGGCGTGCATTTGCCAACTGCATAAGAAGTGCCTGGTGCATCAAGTCTATATTAACTTGGGTTTCAAAGATCTCAGCAGGTAATTCAACCGTGCTGACCTTATCTCCCATCATGTTGAAAACATCTACCTTCATTGTGTGTGTGCTCCCATCAAACAACGCAACTATTGCTTGCGTGCATCTTTGATCAATACCAGGCCGCCACGCGGACCGGGAACTGCGCCATTAACACCGAGTAGATTTCGCTCAGCATCAACAAGCACAACCTTTAATCCCTGCGAAGTCACTCGCTCTGTACCCATATGACCTGGTCTACGAGAACCTTTGTACACACGTCCGGGAGTTGTACCTGCACCGTTGGAACCTGGAGCACGATGGCGATCAGATTGACCATGTGTCTTAGGACCGCCCGCGAAATGGTAGCGTTTTACAGCACCTGCGAAACCCTTACCTTTACTGGTTCCAACAACATCCACACGCTCTCCAAGTCCAAAGATATCTACCTTGAACTTATCGCCTACCTTGACTTCAGATGATTTAATTTCAAACTCACGTAAAAAGCGTAGCGGAGGTAACTCGTTTTTCTTCAGGTGACCCAATGTTCCACCTGTCAGGCGTTTGGGGTTGGCCTCATTAAATCCGAGTTGTACAGCAGCATAGCCATCTTTTTCTGGAAGGCGAACCTGTGTAACATAACAAGGCCCAGCCTCGATGATTGTTACAGGATAAGCAACACCTGCTTCATCGAAAATCTGGGTCATACCGATTTTCTTGCCAATCAGCCCTTTCAACATAATCAGTTGTCTCCTTCAAAAATTTTACGAGACTGTCAGTCTGGGCCAGACTGCATCATCTCAGTTGTAACTCAGTCAACCAACCTGTCGCGGCTCTTAATTATTTTTAGGCCTACGTCCAGTATTGTTCTTGAGTTACCCTCATTCAACTATGCCGGTTTACCAAAAACGCCAGTAAGCCAGCATTGTAACAAACCAGTTATATTTTAATTTCGATGTCCACACCAGCCGGTAAATTGAGACGCATAAGCATATCAATCGTCTTTGAGTCTGGATCAATCACATCGATCAGACGATTATGAGTACGGACTTCGAAGTGCTCATGGGAGTCTTTATCAATGAATGGTGAACGTCGTATTGTAAACCTTTCTTTCTTTGTTGGCAAGGGTACAGGACCAACAACTTGTGCACCGCTGCGCTCGGCTGTATCAACAATTCGTTTTACAGATTGATCAAGCACACGGTGATCGTACGCTTTAAGTCGGATGCGAATTTTTTGTTTGGTCATTCAAACACCTTATTCTAGAATCTTGGTGACCACACCAGCGCCGACGGTCAGACCGCCTTCACGGATGGCAAAGTTTTGTCCCTGTTCCAGGGCGATCGGCACGATCAGCTCAACCGTCAGGTTGATATCATCCCCCGGCATTACCATTTCCACGCCCTCGGGCAGCGCAATGTTTCCGGTCACATCGATGGTCTTGATATAGAACTGCGGTCGGTATCCTGTAAAGAATGCCTTGTGCCGTCCACCTTCTTCTTTCTTCAACACATAGACCTGCGCCAGGAATTTCTTGTGCGGTGTGATCGAGCCAGGTTTGGCTATCACCATGCCGCGCTCCACGTCTGTGCGCTCGATGCCGCGCAGTAACAATCCCAGGTTATCGCCTGCCATGCCCTGATCCAACAACTTGTGGAACATTTCCACGCCTGTCACGACCGTCGACATGCTCTTGTCGCGCAGCCCTACGATCTCTGCCGGGTCTCCTACCTTGACGATGCCCCGATCCATGCGACCCGTCACCACTGTGCCGCGTCCCTTGATCGAGAAGACATCTTCGATCGCCATCATGAATGGCTTGTCGGTCTCACGCACCGGCTCAGGTATGTACTCATCCACCACCCGCAGAAGTTCCCGTATGCTGGCATATTCCGGCGCATCCGGGTCGGTGCTGGTGCTCTCCAGTGCTTTCAAGGCTGAGCCGCGCACGATCGGAATCGTATCCCCGGGAAAATTGTAGCTGGTCAATAGCTCGCGCAGTTCCAATTCCACCAGTTCCAATAATTCCGGATCATCCATCTGGTCGATCTTGTTCAGATATACCACGATGCTGGGTACTTCCACCTGGCGTGCCAACAGTACGTGCTCCCGGGTCTGCGGCATGGGTCCGTCCGGCGCTGCCACCACCAGGATGGCTCCGTCTACCTGCGCCGCTCCTGTGATCATGTTCTTGATATAGTCACGGTGCCCCGGCATATCCACATGTGCATAGTGCCGTTTATCGGTCTCGTATTCCACGTGCGCTATGTTGATCGTTATGCCGCGCGCTTTTTCTTCCGGCGCATTATCGATCTGGTCATACGCTTTGAATGTCGCTTTCCCTAAAAACTGCGATACTTTCGTGATGGCAGCCGTCAGGGTCGTCTTACCGTGGTCGATGTGCCCCATCGTCCCTACGTTCACATGCGGTTTCGTTCGTTCATATTTCTGCTTCGCCATAATTGCAATCTCCTCTATGGATACTGAAAAGATAGATACAATCTAATTTCTAAGAATTTCTTGAGCAACGGATTCGGAAACTGGTGCATAGTGATCAAACTCCATTGAAAATACACCACGTCCTTGCGTCCCTGATCGTAGATCTGTTGCATATCCAAACATTTCTGCCAGGGGTAGCATGGCATTAACTGCTTGTGCATTTCCGGGACGCATTTCCATTCCCTGGATCTCTGCCCGACGGCCATTTAAATTTCCAATAATGTCGCCAATATATTCTTCCGGTACGATAACTTCCACTTTCATAACCGGTTCCAGTAGAACTGGCCCGCCTTTCTGAACACCTTCTTTGAAGGCAAATATTGCAGCCATCTTGAAAGCCATATCGCTTGAGTCTACTTCATGAAATGAACCATCGATCAGGGTTACTTTCAAATCCACGACCGGATATCCAGCCAACACACCACTTTCGGATGCTTCGCGTATTCCCTTTTCTACAGCAGGGATATATTCACGTGGAATACTACCACCTACAATTTTATTCTCAAAAACAACTCCACTACCTCGCTCGCCAGGATCTATGGAAATGACTACATGACCATACTGACCATGTCCGCCTGATTGCTTGGCATATTTGTAGTTCATTTCTGGAACTCTCCGTGAAATAGATTCCCGGTAGGCGACACGTGGTCTCCCAACATTAGCCTGGACACGGAACTCACGGAGCATTCGATCGACAAGAACATCCAAATGGAGTTCGCCCATACCAGAGATGATGGTTTGACCGGTGGTTTCATCCGAGCGTACCCTGAAAGTTGGATCTTCCTCCGACAGTTTCTTAAGAGCTTCAGCCATCCGGTCCTGATCGACCATCGTTTTTGGTTCAATTGCAATTGAAATAACTGGCTCAGGGAAACTGATATTTTCGAGGACAACCATTTTATTATCACAGAGGGTGTCGCCAGTAAATGTTTCTTTGAGACCCAATACTGCACAAATATCACCCGCTCGCACTTCGGTTACATCCTCCCTGCGATCTGCATACATTCGAATCAGGCGACCAATACGTTCCCGCTTGCCTTTGGTCGAATTGTTAACTGTTTGACCTTGTGATAAGGTACCTGAGTAAACTCTAAAATATGCAAGGCGACCGACATAGGGATCTGTAACAATTTTAAAAACCAGGGCACTCAAGGGAGCATCATCTTCTGGTGGAAGGACTACTTCTTCATCCTTATTCGGATCAATTCCTTTTATCGAAGGAACATCTTCGGGTGATGGTAAATAATCTATGACTGCATCCAGTATTAATTGAACACCTTTATTCCGAAGAGAGCTCCCACAAAATATAGCTGTCGCTTTGTTATTGATGATCGCATTCCTCAATGCGGATTTTAATTCAGGAATATCGATATGCTCGCCTTCAAGATATTTAACGGTCAGCTCATCATTTAACTCTGCAATTCTTTCAACCATTGTGTTTCGAGCTTCTTCTGCACGGGTTTTTAGATCAGCAGGGATATCAGTTTCCCGTGGCTCACGACCAAGTTCATCTTCCCAATATATGGCTTTCATTATTAATAGATCAACGACACCTTTAAATGATGATTCGCTGCCTATTGGTAATTGCATGGGGATCGGGTTGGCACCAAGACGTTGGTGGATGGAATCAATTGTGCGTTCAAACGAAGCACCTATCCGATCCATTTTATTGACAAAACAGATCCGAGGCACTCCATAACGATCAGCCTGCCGCCAAACTGTTTCGCTTTGTGGCTCAACACCTTGAACAGCATCAAAAACAACCACTCCGCCATCCAGAACGCGGAGAGAGCGTTGCACTTCTGCTGTAAAATCGATGTGGCCTGGAGTATCAATAATATTGATTTGATACCCTTTCCATTCTGCAGAAACCGCTGCTGAGACAATGGTGATACCACGTTCGCGTTCCTGGGCCATCCAGTCAGTGACTGTTGTTCCATCATCCACTGAACCTATTCGGTGAGTCTTGCCTGTATAAAAAAGGATTCGCTCAGTTGTGGTGGTTTTACCAGCATCAATATGAGCTATGATCCCAATATTTCTATACTTGTCCAGCGGGTGCGAACGCGCCATTACTAATTACCTTTATTAAAGTGCAAATGTGAAATTTGGACTAAGCACGAAAGTGCGAGAAAGCCCGGTTGGCTTCTGCCATTTTATGGCTTTCTTCCCGCTTGCGAATGGCTGCGCCTTCATTCTTGGCAGCATCCATTAACTCATCTGCTAATTTTTCTGAAAAAGTTTTCCCGCTTCTAGCACGTGCAGCAGCAAGGATCCAACGAATCGCCAAGGCTGTACGTCGGTAGGTTGGTACTTCCATGGGTATTTGATAAGTGGAACCACCCACACGTCGAGGTCGAACTTCCATGACCGGAGCCACATTTCTCATTGCAGAATCAAAAACTTCAACCGGATTTTTTCCATCAGATCTCTTGCTGATCAGATCCATTGTGTCATACACCAGATGCGTGGCAACACTTTTCTTGCCACGGCTCATGATGTGGTGAATCATAACCTGCAGAGTTACATTGTTATAACGAATGTCGGGAAGGGTCTTACGTTTTTCGGGTTTTGAACGACGCATGCCAGCACTCCATCTTTTCTATTACTAACTAAACTATTATTTCGGGCGTTTAGCGCCGTACTTTGAACGAGATTGCTTACGCTTTGCAACACCTGTTGTGTCCAAAGAACCACGCACAATGTGATAGCGCACACCTGGAAGATCTTTTACACGACCGCCGCGAACCAGTACCACTGAGTGTTCTTGAAGTTGGTGACCCTCTCCTGGAATATAAGCTGTGACTTCAAGACCGTTGGTAAGTCGAACACGGGCGATCTTGCGCAAAGCGGAATTCGGCTTCTTGGGGGTCATTGTCCGCACAACTGTGCATACACCGCGCTTCTGGGGTGCCCCACCTTCCTGGCGTACCCGGCGTTGTTTATTTGAATTTAAGGTATACATCAAAGCCGGAGCCTTGCTCTTGACTTTTTTAGTTTTACGACCTTTGCGGATCAATTGATTAATAGTGGGCACTTTCGCCTCCGGGCAAGATTTCGATAACAATTAATAATTTTCAATAAGTAAGGCCATCAACCTAAACGACCTGTGATGGCCTCAACTTTGTAATAGACATTGGGGAGTGTAAACCAACATCCCTTTAGGCAACGAATGTGTATTTTATCATACCGGTTATAAATCCGTCAAGGAAAAAATTAAAAATGACTCAATCGATCTCCCAAACCAAGCAAACCAGTTTCAAACTTGGGAGGATGAATTTTTTCTTCATCTTTGCCAAATTTTACAACATCACCGTTGTCACTGACAGCCTCAACTGCCAAACCCAAGCTCTGCAGCTCCTTGACTAAAACACGGAAAGACGCCGGGATGCTGGGGTCTTCGATCTGCTCACCTTTAACGATGGCTTCATAAGTATTTACACGTCCCTGTACATCATCCGATTTGACGGTTAACATTTCCTGGAGTGTATAGGCTGCACCATATGCTTCCAGAGCCCAAACTTCCATCTCTCCAAAGCGTTGACCACCAAATTGCGCCTTTCCACCTAAAGGTTGTTGGGTCACCAAGCTGTATGGACCTGTTGAGCGGGCATGGACTTTATCTTCCACGAGATGATGTAATTTAAGAATAGTCATAACACCAACTGTCACGGGTTGATCATATGGTTTCCCCGACTTGCCATCTCGCAACCATTGCTTACCAAGAGTTGGGATCGGGCTGCCACTATCAAACATGACCTGATTTGCCACTGTTTTAAGTTCTTCTTCAGCCACGTCATCCTTGCCATGAATATGAAGCCACATTTTCATACAAACACGTATTGAATTTTTATCCCGATCCAATCTCTCTTCAATATCGACTGTACGCTTAAGAAAGATGGTATCCGGGTTATGTCCATGATCACGTAACCATTCTTGTGCGGTAGCGTAGCGGGCATAATCAATATCAGTGGATAATCGATAGATATCATACTTACGGTCACCCAGCCACTCACCAAGATATAACCTGCGAACTTCGTTATCATCTTCGATCGTTTCAGGATCATATTCTTCCTGTTTCAGCCATTCCCAAGCTGTTTCTCCGGTTTCTTTCCAGGCTTGATCATAGATCCAGGCTCGAGCCAACTCTGCTTCAATCTCGATTTCGCGCGCTCCATCGAACACAGGTGTGATTGCCCGGAATCCCATTTGTCGTGCAGCCCATCCCAAATGTACTTCAAGCACCTGGCCAATATTCATACGACCTGGTACTCCCAGCGGATTCAGGATGATCTCAACCGGGGTGCCATCCTCAAGGAAGGGCATATCCTCGGCTGGGACAACACGCGATACAACACCTTTGTTGCCATGACGACCTGCCATTTTATCACCGGAGGTGATCTTGCGGCGTTGCGCAACCGAAACTCTTACCATCGTATCAACACCGGCAGAAAGATCAGCATTGTCTTCACGGGTGAAAACGCGCACATCAACAACCTTGCCGCGTTCACCATGAGGCATTCGCAAGGATGTATCTTTCACATCCCGGGATTTTTCACCAAAAATTGCACGGAGAAGGCGTTCCTCAGGAGTAAGTTCTTTTTCACCTTTTGGAGTGATCTTTCCAACAAGGATGTCATTGGGACCAACTTCAGCACCAACCCTGATAATACCGTTTTCATCCAAGTCTTTTATGGCTTCTTCACCCACGTTCGGGATATCGCGGGTTATCTCTTCTGGTCCAAGCTTGGTATCACGTGCTTCAACTTCATGTTTTTCTATGTGAATGGATGTGAAACGATCTTCCTGCACCAATCTATCAGAGATTAAAATGGCATCTTCAAAGTTTCCACCTTCCCAGGAGAGAAAAGCGACAACTACATTTTGTCCCAGGGCGAGTTCTCCGCTTTCCGTGGATGAAGAATCAGCAATTATCTCGTTCCGCTTGACCACCTGACCTTTTACCACAGCAGGCCGCTGATCAATACAAGTACTCTGGTTGGAACGTTGATATTTTCTCAAATTATAGGTACGAACATTTCCGTCTTTTTCCCGGACAGCAATTGTAGAACCTGTCACCGAAATGACATCACCATCCTCCTCAGAAACAACTACCTGACCAGAATCCCGGGCAGCGTTGTATTCCATGCCTGTTGATACAAGGGGGATTTCAGGACGGACAAGTGGAACGGCCTGAGCCATCATGTTCGAACCCATAAGTGCCCGGTTGGCATCGTCATGTTCCAGGAAAGGTATCAAGGCCGCGCTGATTCCCACGAACTGGTGTGGGGCTACATCCATATAATCAACACTTTCTGGAGTCCGGAAATCAAAACCAGCATGGTAACGAACAGAAATTCGCTTTCCAACATATTCACGATATTCATTCAGGGGAGCATTTGCCTGTGCAATAACAAATTTGTCTTCAGCATCGGCAGATAAATATTCCATATCAACAGAGACAAAAGGCACAACGGATACATCCCGTTTAAGCTTGGCAACCTGCTTGAGGTCTTTTGCAGTCAATCGCTGACCAGACTTGATAACAATTTCACCCGACTTCGGATTGACAACATTTTCACTCAAACAGCGATCGAGCAAGCGAGGATCGTCACATGGTAAATGTTTTATTACCCGCCGGTAAGGTGTCTCGAGGAAACCATACTCATTTACGCGTGCAAATGACGCCAGCCGGCCAATCAAACCAATGTTTGGACCTTCTGGGGTTTCAATAGGACATATGCGTCCATAGTGGGAGTGATGCACATCACGCACATCAAAACCAGCCCTTTCCCGCCTTAATCCACCCGGACCAAGAGCAGACAAAGTTCGCTTGTGACGCAGTTCTGCCAGTGGATTGGTCTGGTCCATAAATTGGGATAATTGGCTCGATCCAAAGAACTCACGAAGTGCTGCCACAACTGGGCGAATATTTACCAGTGTGACTGGCGATAATTGTTCCTGGTCTCGGATCGACATGCGCTCCTTGATGACCCGCTCCATGCGACGCAACCCGATGCGTAATTTATTCTGTATCAGTTCACCAACTGTTTTTACACGTCGGTTACCCAAATGATCAATATCATCTGCCCGCTCGATACCATTATTAATAAGGATCATGCGGCGGATCAAACGGACAATATCCATCTTGGTTAAAGTGCGATGAGAAATTGGGATCTCAAGATCCAATTTCTGATCCAGTTTATAGCGTCCCACACGCTCCAGATCATAATGACGCTGATCGAACAATTGCTCTTCGAGGAACTGACGGGCATTATCCAGAGTCGCCGGGTCACCAGGACGCATGCGCTTGAAAAATTCGATCAAAGCGGCATTGGCAATGGAAAGATTCCCTGAGAGATCCCATTCAGGTTCCTGTCGCAAAGTTGATGCAATAAATAGCCTCTCCGGATTATTATCAACATCCTGGAACAGGCTTAATAATTCCTCGTCCGTGCCAGTCTTTAATATATCGGTTGTTATTCCATCGTTCACCGCTGCCAGAGCACGCAGGAAAACCGTGATCGGTACAGTGCGCTTTCGGTTGAACTTAAGGATGATGTAATCACTTTTACGAGTCTCGAACTCCATCCATGCGCCACGATCCGGGATAAGCTTAGCCATCGCAAGAGACCTGCCTGTGGCACGATCTAAAGGAGCTTCAAAATAGACACCAGGAGAGCGGATCAATTGGGATACCACAACACGTTCTGTCCCATTGATAATGAAGGTACCTTTTTCTGTCATTTCTGGGAAATCTCCCAAAAAGATGTCTTGTTTGATCGGTTCGGGTACGTCCGGACCAGCCAGTAATACAGAAACATACAGCGGGCGGGCGTATGTCAGATCACGTTCAACGCACTCTTCAATAGTATGTTTAGGTTCCCCAAACCAATATTGCAAACCCCACTGTTTTGATTCAGGGCCACGACTGGGGAAATACAACTTCATACCTTTGTTGTAAGATTCAATTGGTGAGATCTCGTGCAAAAGATCACCCAGGCCGTCTTTCTTTAAACGTTCAAACGAATCCAGTTGTGTTTCGATTAAGTTGGGAAGATCGAGTTTAACCGGGATACGCGCGTAACTCATTCGGGGCATAACAGATGCCATTTTTTTCTCCTGATCTTTTTTTATGTACCCAGGGTCTAATTAAACCATGCCGCGCGCTACCCCTCTAACGGCAGCAGCACGATAGGCAAACGAAAGAGTATTATACCGAAGTGTATCATTTCGGTCAAGGTAGGAACCATCATTTTGAAATGAATAAATATAATGCCATTTAAAAAGCAGAGCCCAATAAAAATTGGGTTCTGCTTTTTATAATAAACAGCTTTAACTGAGTTTAGAGAGCGGCATTAATTGTGCTAAATACGTTTCCAATGATCGGACCAAGCAGGGTTAATACAGCAATAACAACCACAGCAACTAAAACAAGAATTAACGCATATTCAACTAAACCTTGACCTTTTTCTTTTGCGGAGAATAACATGATTTTCACCTCCTTCCTATTCTTAGTTTTTCCCAGGGGCTACCTGAAGATATTTATATTATACAAGAGAATTTTCGAAATAATCTTTACAATTTTGTTATCTAGATGAATATTTTTATTGAGGGATAGGCACTGATAATGTAATTCGAGATCCTTTTCCCAGGGTACTATCCACAGAAAATACCCCCCCCAAGAGTTCCACTCGTTCTTTAATTAATCGCAGTCCTAAACTTTCATCTTGCGTTATTACTTCAGAATCGAATCCTTTTCCATTATCATCCACAATTAGTCTGACCAGATCATCAGCCATATCCATTTGCACTTTCACAAGAGTTGCCTGGCTATGCCGCGCAGCGTTTCCAAGCAGTTCTTGAAGAGCTCTAAAGATCATCACTTCCATGAAAGGTTCCAAGCGGCGTTCTGTCCCCGTCACTGTTAGACTCAGGTCCATACCAGCCTGCTCTTTAAATATGTCTCCATATCGACGAATAGTAGGAACCATACCCAAATCATCAAGCATCATGGGCCGGAGTTCGAAGATAAAATTTCGAACTTTTTGAAATGTACTCATAGCTGAAGATTTTAAAGCACCTAATTCTTCTCGAGCTTTTTCGTTGTCAACATCCAAATAACGCAATGCAATCTCAGATTGTAAAATAAAATTTGAAAGAGCTTGTGCAGGTCCATCATGCATCTGTCGGGACAATCTCTGGCGTTCAGCTTCTTGAGCATTCACCAACATTTCCAAGCTGGGAGGCGCTCCTCTTTCTTTGACAATTGCCTTTCCTGATGGCGATTTTTCATTTATTCGTTCCAAGATGGTGCGGTATCTGTCCAGGTGAGATTGGTCGCTCTGAAGTTTTTCCAATTGTCCACGCATAACAAATAGTCTTTGCTGGGCATCAAGAGCCGAATCATATGCAATTCTAATTTCTTCATTTGATACAGTAGGTATTTGTTTTTGGATCTGTTGTAAATGTGCAGTGATGGCAGCATTCCTCTGAGATAATTTTCCCAGTTCTACCCGACTTTGCTCTACCATCAAGGACACTTCTTTAATAGCCCTATTGGTTTCATCCAATTCTGCCTGGAAACTCTGTTTAGGGTTTTCATTTGGATCATTAGTAATTGATTGATTGCCCAGAACCATTGCTTACTCCTGTAGACCATTAATTTTGTCATCAATAATAAGAACAGGTCGTTCATCATTAATAGTTGTCATGGCACCCTGCTAACTTGAATCCAGTATAGCACAGGAAGAAAATTGTTACAATTTATGGGTAACCATAATTATTTACTCCTGCCAAGTGAACAGGATCATATTTTTGCCACCCATATTAGGAGCGAATCTTCCGTGAGTTGAATATTTTTCAATCAAGCCTTCACTCAACAAAGGGTACCAATCCTGAAATGCCATCAGGTAATTCACATTTTGATCATCCATGAATTCAGCCAACTGTACTTCATCGCGAAGAAAAGGAATTACTTCTGGTGAGATTAATCCAGCTAAATCAACAATCCTATGATCACCGAAAAAACCTAAAGCCCCAATATCGTGGGCAGCAATAATCGCGTCTTTTGGTAGATTTCTATTTACCCAATTTGCAGATTCAACCATCTCACTTTCAATTATGGCTACATCCCTCGCGAATACAACAGCACCATACCCCCAGAAGATCACAAGAATAATACCAACACCGAATTTCCATGCTTTATCAATCAACCACCGCCAACCTTGGTGAGTTTCTTGGAAATAGTTCACCATCCCAATACAGCTGAATGAAATAAAGACCAACATACATGGAATGACATACCTCCCATGCTGATAAACCACTGGCAAACGCCATGCGTATATAAACAACATACCTAGAATCCAAAAAACACTTGCCAGATATCCCCACTTTCGTTTTTGGATCGAATTTATAATCATTAAAATAAAACCTGGAACCAAAACACACCCAACACCAACTAGAAGCTGAATCAATAAATTTCCCAGCCTTTCGGAAAATAATCGATTCGATAGAATTACATATTCAGCCTGTTTTGCATAAAATGTGGTTGGCCAGGGTGTTCCTGACAATGCTAGTGAAAATAATAGATAAAGAGAGAACACTGCCCCGAATCCAATTAATATTTTCAATATATTTATTATCCGTTTCTTTACAAAGGATTTTTCTATTATTGCAATCATAATAGCTGGACCAAGCAGCGTTAGTGCTTCTGGTCGAATCCAGACACTGATACCTATTAAAATACCAATCTTCAAATACTGTTGGGAATCCTCGATCAAAGAAAACAGAACCCATAAAACCATACCCGAAAACAAAAGTGTTTCCATTCCGGAGGCTGCAGCCCAAGTAAAATGCCATTCAAATAGAATTACAAAACCTATCCATGGAAAAACTTGTTGATAAGAAACAACCAGCCTGCGGATTGTGATCTCAGCGAAATATGCAATTCCCCACAGAACCAATATCTCCATACCAAATGTCCAAACAAAATGTGGAACGTGCAGGAGATATCCTAATGAAAGTATGACAGTCCATAAAGGTGAAGTAGAACCACCTGATATTTCACCTGGGAGAAATGCCCATTCTCCAAAACCAGCCAAGTTTCGCGCATAGGTTTGGAATATCCAGGAATCGTCCAAAGGAAATCCGATATGATAATATAGATGACTGACCAGAATATAAGTGAGAACTGAGAGGATGGCTAACAGCGCAAGAATTAACGCTTGTGAACTTCTCTTCCCAGTTTTATGGTTGGATTTTATAAACACGTGCTCCATCCAATTCTCCAAGATAAGTGAAATCTGGATATTGATTCGGATTATTGTACAAACCTTTTAACCCATCAGGAAAGCCTTCCTTTTCCAATACTAAAAAACCAGCATCAAACTTACGGGCAACCAATAGGGATATTTGTTCATTACCATCCGGTACAGCTATTGCGCTCTTCCCTGTTGCTAAATAATATCCTGGTGCATTTGCAACAATCACAACAGGGTTGCTAGGGAGAGGTGAGTCGATCAAGATATCTATTTTTTTATATAAGAAATATTCTTTACTCCAAATAACACTCCCGTCGATTGGATTAAACAATTTTCCGATGACAATATAACAAGTAAATAGAACTGACAACCCTACGCTAGCCCAAAGGAACACTTGTGAAGCTTCTTCAATTTTCCATGATCTTTTCTTTCCCACCCATTCAATAATCGCCACCAACCCTATAGGTGCCAGAGCCCACCACATAGGCTGTAAAGCAGCACCTGAATGAAAAAACCCACCTCGCGCTCCTGCAAATGGGAAAACAAAACTCATCAATATTATGTAACCCATCCACGTGATAACTGCAATGATAATACGAATATCTTGCCTCAATTTCCAAATACCTATCAGAATCAATGGAAGAAGAAACACGCTCGTCTGAGATGCAATTGTATTTTGCAGGTTGATGTTCAATGCCCACAAGCGAAATTTTAGCGCCTCAATCAACCCATTTTCAAACCATGTTACATATGTGAACGACCCAGAAGGATAAGAGAATATTTGATTGTAGTCTGTAAACCATAACATACTCCCCCCGCCTGGTGCCAGAAAGGACCCAAACTCATAATAATTTCGAATTAACCATGCACCCATTATTAGAAAATATCCAAATAAGCAAAGAAATCCCATGATAGTTTTTTTCTTATAATTGGATACTGATGTTTTAATTGATGGTCTGAATAGAATTATGAGGAAGGAAATCAATAACCAGAAAATACCATCAGCCCTTGTAAGGTGCATTAAACCTGCAACTACTCCCAAGCCGAAACTCATCCATATTCCTTGCTTATGGGCAATAATAAAGAAGATTCCTCCAAACAGCATATAAATTCCAAATGTATCTGTTACAGGCATAAACGCTGCATAATAACCCGCAAAAATCGCCAATAAACCTGAAATAAGTGCCAGATCTCTCCTTTGGGAAATCGAATAGGCCAGGGTCGAGGTGACCATTGGAATACAAGCTGCTATGATCAAAAAAAAGATCCGACCTGCAAACCAGGTATTTTGCCCTGTAATCGTCATACCAAGAGCAGCAATTATTGATGCCAGAGGCATCCAATATGAATGGGATGGATGAGGCAAACTAACAGGATCATCCATGTAGTTCCATAAATAAGGGGCTGTAAAACCTTTTCCATTTGCCAATTGAATACCACCCGCAAAATAATAATCAGCATCCATATATCCAGGGGATTCCTGAAAATAAGCAATTCCTCCTGAAACGAAGAATCCTAGAACAACCAACAAAAGCAAATGTCGCCAATTTGGCATATTAAACCAGGTCCCGATCAATCGTATCCAACCAAGTGCGAGGAGGACGGGTTGCCCACCAACGGATCCAGTAAAGTCCTGCGATCAGGAGCAAGGATGGACCCATAAAACTGATCATTTGATAAGTAATGATATTGATGTAATTCTGTAATTCAAGTTTTATTGCCCATCCGCCGAATAATAAGAATCCTAAGAATAAACCAACAAGCATCCATTTTTTCTTTCCCCCTAACCTTTCTGAAATAACTATTACAATATATGTCAGAGGTATCAACAAGACAATGTTGTTAACTGCAACTGTGGGATATCCTACCAATGGATATGTTGCCAATGTTAATGAAACTACCCAAAGAAACCAACGGAAATCCTTGTTCAAAGCGGTGTGCCACTCCAGAATTAGAGTGATCACAACCCCAATTGATATTATTGTCGCTACTTTCGTTCCGATTACTGGCCAAAGATCTGACAAGACGCTAAAAGTTGATTGGTAGTTGATGAAAATATACTCAGATCTAAAAGACCGGATGAAGGGAAAAAACCAACCGGGAAACAATCCAAATGAAGTAAGAATTAGGAAACCCCAGACCATCATAGCTCCTAAAATTACCCTTCTGCGGTGGTTGTGAATCGCCCACCAGAAAACCATCAGACATAATATACCTGCAACAGACGGTTGAAAAAATGTCAGCGCAATTGCACCACCTGCCAATTCATCTAACCCTTTTTGCAGGCCGATAAGTCCAATTAACAGAAAAATAAAAATTAATATTACCTGATCATTTTCCAACAATGGCACCGATGCCTGGGTTCCGAAAACTGCCAATATGATAATTTCCAGGATTATAAATTTTGGCGGCTTCCATTCAAATAGGAGGAGACAGAAAAAAGCTGATCCAATTAATAATAGCTCCAGTATTACCATCCAGATCACCCTGGCAGTTGTGTAATCTTTAATTAAGGCTAATGGAAAATAAAGGATTTCACTTGCAAAAGGTTGATTGAGAATGAGTAGATCCTGCCCGGTTTCGGCAAGTTTCCCATAAAACAATAGTTGTGTTCGTTGTGTTGCAGCTTCACCATAAGGATCACTTCCTATTTCCAAAAAAGTCCGCATTCCCAACCAGGGTGTAAGGAATTTTTTCTCTACAGGGCGATAACGGATATAAATAATATTGGCTGCCAGCAATCCTACCAAAATCGCAATTACGATAATTGAAGAGAATACTGTGTTTAATATTTTTAATCGAGTTGTCAAGCATCCTCCCAAGGGTTAAATTTATTCTAATCGTAATATTATAGTGGGTCAATCAATTGAGTTTTATGCTATAATTTATTTATGATTGTTTATTCTATGCTATTAAATGCTAATGATAATAATAACAAAAATCAACCCCCATTTGGTGGGCGATGCTTGTTTTGGTAATCATTCTTTTTTGAACAAACAATCGCCCAAAGCTGACAGCGGAGGGCGATTGTTTTTATAGTAAATCATCGATACCATTTAAGATTTTTTTTGACGGAGAGACTTATGTACAAATCACACACCTGTGGAGAAATCCGAGCATCGCATTCCGGTCAGATCGTCACACTTGCAGGTTGGGTTAATCGTCGCCGCGATCACGGCGGAGTAGTGTTCATCGACTTAAGGGACCGTTTTGGTATGGTACAGGTCGTCTTTAATCCCGATCTTCCTCAGGAATATGTAAAAATCATCTCAACTATTCGTCTTGAATGGGTTCTTCAAATCACAGGAACTGTCCGGAAAAGACCTGAAGGCATGATCAACCCCAAATTAGATACTGGTGAAATTGAAATTATCGCCGATAAACTGACAGTGCTGAATCCCGCAAAAGCTTTACCTTTTATGATTAATGGGGATGACCAATTGGCTGACGAAAATACACGACTCAAATATCGCTATTTGGATCTCAGACGCGAAAAAATGAAGTCCAATCTTATTCTTCGCCACAATTTAATCAAATTTATTCGTACCTATTTGGATAACAAAGATTTTCTTGAAATCGAAACTCCTATTCTATTCAAAACAACACCCGAAGGTGCCCGCGATTATCTGGTTCCATCACGGATACATCCAGGTGAATTTTACGCCCTGCCTCAATCTCCGCAGCAATTGAAACAAATGCTTATGGTGGGTGGGGTGGAACGTTATTTTCAAATTGCCCGGTGCTTCCGTGATGAAGACCAACGTGGAGACCGTCAGCCAGAATTTACTCAACTGGATATGGAAATGTCGTTTGTTGAACGGGAAGACATAATGACCCTGGTTGAAGAAATGTTCACTGAAATGATATCTGAAGTGGTTCCGAACAAACATTTGCTGTCAAGTCCCTGGCCACGCTTCACATACGCGGATGCCATGGACAGATTCGGAAAAGATAATCCTGATATCCGATTTGGGTTGGAATTAAAAGACATTTCCAACCTGGTTTCTGAATGTGGTTTTAGTGTTTTTGAGAATGCGGTTGCTAAAGGTGGATGTGTGCGCGGGATCAATGCCACCGGATGCGGGGATTATACAAGAAGACAGATCGAAGAGTTGACGGTATTTGTCCAGGAACTCGGAGCTAAAGGTCTCGCTTATATTGCAATAACAAATCAAGGTGTGATTCGTTCATCGTTCACCAAATTCTTATCAGAAGAATTAATTCAGACCATCCTTTCCAGATTAGATGGGAAACAGGGAGATTTATTGCTCTTTGTGGCTGACAAACCTTCCCTGGTGTTTGAATCCTTGGGGCGTCTCAGAGTGAAGCTGGGTGATATTCTTGAATTAAGAGACCCAGATATCCTTGCGTTTTGTTGGGTGATCGATTTCCCATTCGTAACGTGGAATGAAGAAGAAAACCATTGGGATCCAAGTCATCACCTATTTACATCTCCTCTGCCTCAAGATCTACCATTATTGGATACGGATCCTGGCAAAGCACGAGGTGCCCAATATGACCTGGTATTGAATAATTATGAGGTTGGTGGCGGATCAATTAGAATTCATAGAAGAGATCTTCAGGAGAAAATATTCAAATTAATTGGCCTTGATCCTGAAATTGCCCAAGAGAGGTTTGGGCATATGCTTGAGGCTTTTGAATATGGCACACCACCACATGGTGGAATTGCGCCTGGAATTGATCGTATCTGTATGTTACTCGCAGATGAACAGAATATCCGGGAGGTTATAGCCTTTCCGAAAAATCAAACTGCCCGCGATGTGATGGCATCTGCTCCATCGGCAGCCGATAACCAGCAATTGAAAGATTTGCATATAAAAATTGACCTGGGATGATAATCCTCTGGATGTAAAAATGGACATTTCCAAGAAAAATATTTCAAATTCAATTGATATCAATACCGTCCATCATATTGCGAATTTAATTATGCTTAAGATCAATGATGAAGAAGCAGAAATCTTCAGCCAACAATTTTCGCAAATCATCGAATATTTTCAAAAATTAACTGAAATAGACACCGAAGAAATAGGACCTGAAAATGAAGATTGGTCAATGTTCAATATTTTTCGAGAGGATGTGATACAACCTTCCATGTCTCGTGAAGAATTCTTGGATAACACACCTCATCATGATGGATATTTTGTAAAAGTACCCCGGGTAATTGACGATCGATGAAAATCTTAATCGAAATCTTGGAAATGGATCAATGATGGAATTGAGCAATTTGAGTGTTCGAAAAGCTCATGAAATGCTAGTTAATAAGGAAGTCTCCAGCATTGAATTAACATCAGCAGTTCTGGCAAACATTCAGCGCTTGGATCCAATCATTAAATCCTACTTGACAGTAACTGAAGAGCAAGCCCTTGAACAGGCTCGCCAGGCAGATATTCGGCTAAATTCAAACAAAAATATTACTCCACTGACCGGAATCCCTTATGCGCTAAAGGATTGTCTGTCAACCCGTGGCATTCGCACTACTTGTGGATCCAAAATTCTTGAAAATTACGTGCCTCAATTTAGCGCTACAGTTGTTGAAAAATTGGACAATTCTGGGGCTGTCCTGTTGGGAAAACATAACATGGATGAATTTGGAATGGGTTCATCCTGTGAAAATTCAGCCTACTTTAATACCCATAATCCCTGGGGATTGGATAGGGTACCTGGAGGTTCAAGTGGGGGTTCCGCAGCTTCGGTCTCAACTGGTCTCAGTCTCTTTGCATTAGGTGAGGATACTGGTGGATCCATCCGTATGCCTGCAGGTTTTTGCAATATCGTTGGTATGAAACCAACTTATGGGCGTGTATCCCGCTATGGACACATTGCATTGGTCTCTTCTTTTGATTGTATTGGACCATTAACTCAAGACGTTTACGATTGTGCATTAGTATTACAGACGATCGCTGGAAAAGATCCAAAAGATGGCACATCTCTTCCCGCCGCTGTTCCAGCTTATTCTTCATCGCTGGGGAGGTCAGTCAAGGGATTACGCCTAGGGATCCCAGAAGAATATTTTCAACAAGGTATGGATGCAGGCGTTGAAAAAGCCATCCAAGAAGCCATAAGTGTTTATGAAAAATTGGGTATGCAGATATACGAGGTGTCTTTGCCCCATACTCAGGCTGCCCTCCCTGTGTATTATTTAATTCTATTTGCAGAAGCCAGCACCAATTTAGCCCGGTTTGATGGTATTCGTTTTGGTTATTCTTCAAATCAAAACACCGAAAGTGTGATCGATCTTATTATCCATTCCAGACAGGAAGGGTTTGGTGAAGAAGTCAAACGCAGGATCATGCTGGGCACTTACGTGTTATCTTCTGGATATTATGATGCATATTACCTGAAGGCACAAAGAGTGCGTTCATTAATTAAGGAAGATTTCAAATCCGCATTTGAGAAATGCGATGTAATTCTTGCCCCAACATGCCCCACTACAGCTTTTAGAATTGGGGAGAAAAAACAAGATCCTCTAACCATGTATTTATCGGATATTTATGTCGTAGCAACAAATCCTGCCGGTATACCCGCTTTATCTCTTCCGTGTGGATTTTCAAAAGGGCTGCCGGTAGGTATGCAATTGATAGGAAATCATCTGAGTGAAGAACTCCTATTTCAAGTCGGATATGCCTACCAAGCACAAACAGAATGGCATAAGATGCGTCCGAAATTTGTATGAAACTCAGGAATCTCGCAAACAATGAAATATGAACCTGTGATCGGACTAGAAATCCATGCTGAACTACAGACCCAAACAAAAATGTTCTGTGGTTGTGCTGCCGATCATACCTCCAGATCTGATCCCAATAGCTTGATCTGTCCTGTATGTACTGGTTTACCCGGGGCAATGCCAGTGCTTAACAAAAAAGCAGTTGATCTGAGTATCCTGGTTGGTTTGGCGTTAAATTGTAGTATTAATGAAACCAATAATTTCGCTCGTAAAAACTACTTTTACGCCGATTTACCAAAAGGCTATCAAATTTCTCAATACGACTTGCCTGTGGCGTCAAATGGTTGGCTTGATATTTTCGAAGAAGAAATGGATTTTAAACAACGCATCCGAATACGTCGGGTGCACCTTGAAGAAGACACCGCCAAATTAACTCACCAAGATGATTATTCTCTTATCGATTTTAACCGTGCGGGAGTCCCTCTTCTGGAAATAGTGTCTGAACCGGACATGATTTCTGTGGAAACCGTTTTGTCTTATGCCAATCAGATAAGATCCTGTCTGCGTTATCTTGGTGTAAACTCTGGAGATATGGAAAAGGGCATCTTACGGTTCGAAGCAAATATATCTGTGAGACCGGATGGCAGCCAGGAATTATACACGCGAACCGAGATCAAGAACCTCAATAGTTTTCGAGCCATGGCACAAGCGATCAATTATGAAATTGATCGCCAGATAAATATATACGAAAATGGAGGCACTGTCACTCAGGAGACACTGGGTTGGGATGAATTGAAAGGAAGAACATATTCCCAGAGAGGAAAAGAAGAAGCACACGATTATCGATACTTTCCAGAACCTGATATTCCCCCCGTTCACATAGATCGATCCTGGGTGGAGATGATATCTTCACAAATACCCGAATTGCCAGATACCAAAAACCGACGATTTATCGATCAATATGATTTATCCATTCAGGAAGTCCGGTCACTGACATCTGAGAAAGCGATTGCAGATTTCTTTGAAAGAACTGTTTTGCTAACATCCAGCCCGGTTAGAACTGTTTACAACTGGCTCATAGGTGACTTTACCAGACAAATCAATGCGAGGAAAATTGATTGGCAGGCAATACCTGTAACACCAGAGAATTTTGCCCAATTATTGGATCTTTTTTCATCAAAAGTAATAAATGACTTTACTGTAAAAGAGATACTTGTTGAAATGTTCAACTCAAATAACAATGCACTCGATATCGTTTCCGAAAAAGGACTCCTTCAGATTTCTGATACAGTTTTTCTTGCTGGTATTATTGAGAGGATCCTTGTAGAAAATCCAGAGCCCGTAAAACAGTATCAAGCCGGAAAAGAAACTCTCTTCCAATGGTTCATGGGACAGGTATCCCGGGAAACAAAAGGTAGATCAGATCCCCAAGTTGTGCAGCGATTATTAACAGAAAGATTAAAAGTGCAATAATAATTAGGAGTAGTTATGCCATCAATCATCCGGGTCGACCAAATCGCAAATTATGCGGATCAAGAAGTAGTTATTCAAGGTTGGGTTTATAACCGCACCGATAAAGGAAAACTTGTTTTTCTTCTTGTACGGGATGGTTCAGGATTCATTCAATGCGTGGCTTTCAAAGGGGACCTAGATGAAAAAACCTTTACTCAAATCATGCATATTACACAAGAAACTTCTGTTGTGATCACAGGAAAGGTTCGCGCAGATAATCGCGCACCCGGGATTCCAGGTGGATTTGAAATTGGCCTTAAGGAAATAAAAATCTTACAAGTGGCCAATGAAGATTACCCGATGTCATTGAAAGAACATGGGGTTGATTTCGCTTTGGATAATCGCCATTTATGGTTACGTATGCCCAGCCAATGGGCAATCTTACGCATCCGAGCGACAGTCATCAGCGCTATGCGGGAGTGGTTGGATAATAATGGGTTTATCAATATGGACACACCCATCCTTACTCCTGCAGCTTGTGAAGGCACAACCACACTATTTGAAACTCCTTATTTCGATGAAGGTATGGCATATCTAGCTCAATCGGGTCAACTCTATAATGAAGCAAACATCTTCGCTTTTGGAAAAGTCTATAGTTTTGGTCCAACATTTCGGGCTGAAAAATCCAAGACTCGCCGTCACCTGACTGAATTTTGGATGGTCGAGCCTGAAATTGCGTTTTGTGATCTCGATCAACTGATGGAGATCGAAGAGCAATTCATTACCCATATTGTCAAGCGCGTTCTTCGAGATCGTCAAGCTGAACTTAAATCCATCGGAAGAGACCTGACCAAACTTGAACAGATAGAAGCACCCTTTCCAAGAATATCTTACGACCAAGCCACTGAAATGATGGAACAGATCAGATCTGAAGAAAAAGATCTGGAAAAAAAGGATTTATTAAAATTTGAATGGGGAATGGATTTTGGTGCTCCTCACGAAACCGAATTAACTTGTAAATATAATAAACCTGTATTTGTTTATGGATACCCGACCAAAGTTAAGGCATTTTACATGGAACCCTGGCCTGGGAGACCTGAAATTTGCAAGAGTGTGGACCTTCTCGCTCCTGAAGGTTATGGTGAGATCATCGGCGGCTCTGAGCGAATGTCTAACTATGATCTCTTGCTTCAACGAATTCGTGAACATAATCTGCCAGAAGAATCCTTCAAATGGTATCTGGATCTTAGGAAATATGGATCCGTACCACATAGCGGTTTTGGGATTGGACTTGAAAGAACGGTTTCTTGGATATGTGGTATTGAACATATTCGCGAATCAATTGCCTTTCCCCGAACAATTAAACGAGTTTATCCATAATGCAAATCTTTTGGTTCTCATTCCAAAATCAGGATCCTAATAATCTCTACCCAACAGATTATGTTTATGGTATAAGTTAAGAGCCCTGCTGTGTGCGTGATGCTGCGCTGACGGTTTTGAGCCAACATTTTTATTATGGGTCTTTGTCTTACGTCTACAACGCGATAGGCCTGAGCCAAGGCGAAGTTTTCGAGGCGGGACCCACCTGCGAAAGCAGGTTCAAAACTTTGCAGCACACGGCATGGTGGGGTTATTTATTAACAATTGAATATCAGGAGATTCAGCGGCTGCGTCTCGCTAAGGCGAGATGACGAGGTGGAGGTTCCCCTGCTCGCGCAGGGCGCTAACCAGTTCTTCATTCTTCCAATGATATGGATTGAACTGGGAAAATCGGATTGATCAGCGGATGCCTCTGGAGTTTTGATCACAAACTCCCTTCTCCCTTCCACTAAAAGTGCGGGTGTGAATTTAACATCACACTCAACCGAAAAGCGCATGGCGACAGGCGTTACAAGGCTGGCACAGTGATTCAGGTCGTTCTCGTCTTCTACCTGTTTTCAATGGAAGGGCAGCTTTTTTCTCATGTTATTTCTTAAAAGGCATGCCAGGCATGCCTTTTTTATTTGGAAGGACTGATTTGAAAATTCGAATTTGGATTCCATTGCTTGCGATATATCTGATCTGGGGATCAACGTATCTTGCCATTCGCTTTGCGATTGAAACCATTCCTCCATTCCTGATGGCATCTGCTCGATTCTTGATCCCTGGGTTTCTTTTATATTTCTGGAGGCGGGCTGCCGGGGATCCAAAACCATCACTTCTTGAATGGAGATCAACCATAGTCATAGGAATTTTGCTGTTGGTTGGTGGAAATGGCGGTGTTACATGGGCAGAACAATTCATTCCATCGGGAGTGGCAGCGTTGATAATTGGTTCGGTGCCTCTATGGATAATAGTATTGAATCTCTTTACACCAGAAGGCAGGCATCTTGATAAGTTCGTGATCATAGGAATATTATTGGGTTTTTTCGGGATCGCGCTGCTTATTGGTCCATCCCAACTGATTGGCGCAAACCCCAACATCAATCCAGTGGGAATTATTGCTATTTTATTGGCAGCCATTTTCTGGTCTGCAGGTTCTTTATATGGCAGGAATGCCCATTTGCCAGCCTCACCTTTGCATAGTACAGGAATGGAATTTTTAGCTGGTGGAATTGGACTACTTATCATGAGCGGTTTAACCGGGGAATATTCTGAATTTGCCTTTTCATCGATTTCAACTCGATCCTTTTTTAGTCTTATCTACTTGATGGTATTTGGTTCACTCATCGGCTTTGTCGCCTATACCTGGCTTCTCCGAAATGCTCCCATAACATTGGTGTCTACTTATGCATATGTAAATCCACTGATTGCCATCTTAATCGGTCATCTTCTTGCTCAAGAGCCTTTGAATCTGAGAATTTTTTCAGCTGCAGTGATCATTATTAGCTCTGTCTTCTTGATCAATAACACTATTCTAAGAAATTCGCCCACAACCAAACAAAAAAAGATTCAATTTTCATCGATCAAATAACCCACTTACTCTATTAGATCTTAATTAAACCAGGAGAAATGAAATGGATGCAAAAAATTTAATCTCAAGAGTAAAGGAAGATAATGTCAAATTTATCTCCTTCCAATTCACTGATGTGACCGGCGCAGTTAAGAGTGTAGATGCACCAATCAATCGTCTGGAATCTGCTCTCGAAGATGGGGTCTGGTTTGATGGATCTTCAGTAGAAGGATTTGCACGCATCCAAGAAAGTGATATGCGTTTGGAAATCGATCCGGACACTTATGCAGTCTTGCCTTGGTCTTCACCAGAGGCCAAACGAGCCCGTGTTTTCTGCAATATCTACACTCCCGATGATCAACATTTTGAAGGGGACCCTCGTGGAACTCTCAAGGAAATGCTTAAGAAAATTACAGATCGTGGATGGACTTTCAATGTTGGTCCGGAACCAGAGTTTTTCCTATTCAAGCGAAATGGAAATGGGGACAACATCCACCCTGTACCATATGATGTTGGTGGATATTTTGATTTTTCTGCTGACGATGAAGCTGTTCGTGTTCGAACGGAACTGATCGATGCTTTAAATTCCATGGGATTGGATGTGGAAGTTGGTCACCATGAAGTTGCCCTGGGACAGCATGAGATCGATTTTCGTTTTGCCGATGCACTCCGTACTGCAGACAATGTATTAACATTTAAATATACTGTCAAGGCGATTGCTGCCAAGTATGGATTGATAGCCTCCTTCATGCCCAAACCTTTATTTGGAACAAATGGATCCGGTATGCATTGCCATCAGTCAATTTTTGACTCTAATGGAAACAATCTGTTTTTCGATCCTAAGGATGAATACCATCTTTCAAAAATGGCTTACTCATTTATTGCTGGACAACTAACCCACGCGCGTGCCCTTGCTGCGATCGTAGCACCCACAGTAAATTCCTACAAACGACTGGTTCCAGGTTATGAAGCTCCTGTTTATATCGGATGGGCACAACAAAACCGTTCAGCTCTTATTCGGATTCCGCGGTTTACCGAGGGACGCGACAAAGCTGTGCGGGCTGAATTGCGGTTCCCGGATCCATCATCCAATCCCTATCTGGCTTTTGCTTCAATTTTAGGCGCAGGTTTGGATGGAATTGAAAAAAATATGATTCCTCCTGCTCCATTAAACAATGTCAATGTGTATCATCTTAGCGAGGAAGAAAGAATTAAGATGGGGATAACTTCATTGCCTGGTTCTTTGGGAGAAGCCCTCGTAGAATTGGAGAAAGATCTGGTTATCCAGGATGCTATCGGACCTGTCACTTATGAAGCCTTCAGGCGTGCAAAATTAGCTGAAAGAGATGAATATCGTACGGCAGTGACTGATTGGGAAGTAAAGCGTTATCTTGAAATTTCATGATCGCGGAAGTTCTAAATTGTGTTATACTACTCGATTGTTATTCCATGAGGAATTACAATCAAACGGTAGATTCAAAAATAATGATTGGGTGCCCCAAAGAATACTCCGCTCATTTTTAGAGATGAAACCATAAAATTTTATAATGTTTTGATCATTCCAGTAGGATCCCGGCCTGCTAATCCTGTCGGGATCTTTTCTTGCAAGTAGCCGGTATTTCGAAAGATCAGCTGGTTGTTGGTAGGTTATGGGATATGTCCTGAAAAGGTCATTAAGCACATCGGAGTCATCAAAACATCCAAGGAGATATTGATGACTTCAGATTTTAACGATATGAACCTGCACCCGCAGTTGGCGCAGGCTGTTCTTGATTGCGGTTATTTGACCCCGACACCAATTCAGAGCAAAGTAATTCCGGTTATGTTAACCGGTCAGGATGTTCTTGGTCAGGCTAAAACCGGAACCGGTAAAACAGCCGCATTCGCCCTCCCTATCCTAAATAACTTAATACCAGATCAAAATCATATCCAAGCCCTGATTTTAGCTCCAACGCGAGAATTAGCCATGCAAGTTGCCAACGAATTCAAGAAATACGGCAAGATATCTGGCGCTCGTATTCTTGCGGTTTATGGTGGGCAACCATATGGTCCCCAGATCACACGATTAAAAAAAGGAGTTGACATCGTAGTTGGCACTCCTGGGCGACTCTTGGATCTGATAGATCGAAAAGTCCTCAATCTTAGTCAAGTGAACACGGTAGTCCTGGATGAAGCAGATGAAATGCTTAGTATGGGATTCGTTGAGGATATTGAATCCATCCTGAAGCAAACACCTGAGAATCGCCAAACCGCATTATTCTCTGCCACCCTGCCGACCACAATACAAAAATTAGCGAAAACATACATGAAGGATCCGCAGTCAATTGCAATTAAAGGGGATCACCTGACTGTTGACAGCATTGAACAACGTTATTATCTGATTAACGATCGCGATAAATTAGCAGCCCTTTCACTTCTTTTTGAAGTAGAACCTATAACTCGTGCTTTAATATTCGTTCGAACTCGTGCCGGTACTGGAGATCTTACAAATGCCTTGAACTCCCGAGGTTTCCCGGCTGAAACTTTGAATGGTGATCTAACCCAGGATGCACGTGAGAGAGTTGTGGCACGATTTCGAAATAATCAGATCAAAGTCCTGGTGGCAACAGACGTTGCAGCGCGTGGTCTTGATATTGACGATATATCCCATGTAATTAATTACGATTTACCTGATGAGATCGAACTGTACGTCCATCGCATCGGTCGAACAGGCCGTGCAGGTAAAACGGGCATCTCTCTCACCTTGCTTTCTCCGAAAGAACTTTGGAGGCTGCGCCGGATAGAGGGCTTTACTAAAACCAGCATAACTCGTTCGTCTTTACCAACAGAGCAAGATGTTCTCAATCACCGACAAAAACAGTTGATAGAACAGGTTGTAGTGTGGTTGAAACGAGCACGTTTCACAAAAGAACGAGAAATCGTCTCATTGTTGGTGGAGGAGGGTTACCAGGTGGAAGATATTGCTGCTGCTGCCTTAAAAATTGCACGGGCAGAAGAAAAACAACGTCCCATAACATCCGTACTTGAAGCGCTGGATTTCCGCACAAGCAAGGGAGTTCGAAGTAATCCTAAACATATTTCCAGAAATTCTAATCCCACCACAAAGTCTAAGACTTCACACGAAGAAGGCATGGTACGGTTAAGTATAAGCAAAGGTCGATCACATGGGGTTCGTCCAAATGACATTGTAAGCACGATCGCATATTTCGCTGATATCCCCGGAAATAGTATCGGAAAAATCCTGATTGAAGATAAATTAACCTGGGTTGATGTCCCAGAGCAGTATGTTGCTCAAGTTTTATCCAATACAGGTAATTTCAAACTTCGTCAAGAGAATGTTTCCATTTCAAGGGCATAATTATTTCCAATAAAAAAATGCCGACTTACACTCGGCATTTTTTTATTTTCTATCAAAACCAAAGCCTATCCAATAATTATTATGAGGATGAATTAATTGCTTAGGAATTAAGTTGTGGGAAATAACTCTTTTTTCCAACTTAACTGATCGACGAATCTTTGAAATTGCTATGAAAAAAGTAAATGCTCTGTTGTTGCATTGGTGAGATCAGAATATTCACCCCTATATTCCTCCGGAAGAAGTGCTGCCAATTGATACATCAATTCATCCACGATGATCTGGCGAGTTTTCTTATCTATTTTTTCGCCTTTTGTTCTTATTACAATTGGATCTCCAACACGGACATAAAAATTCGTCCTTTGTAAATGTTTTACATTGGATTTGAAGTTTTCGCCACCCCAATGTGCCAAAGGTATGAGGGGAGCTCCGCTACGGATCGCCAACATTACAATGCCTGGACGCCCACGTAATAATCTACCTGATTTATTGCGAGTCCCTTCAGGAGCCATCCCCAGTATTTTTCCCTCACTCAAACAATCCAGAGACATACGCATGGCATCCATATCGGCATCACCACGTCGAATCGGAATTATTCCCCATAAATTAAACAACCAAGCCATAAAAGCATTGTCCCATGTTTCAATTTTGGCAATCCCGGTTAGGGGTCTTGGCAGAAGCAAAACGAAAATCAAGGGAATTTCGATCGATCCTGTGTGATTTGCGTAAACTATCAATGGACCTTTTAGAGGAAGTCTATCGAGATCCTTGGTATTGACCCTGCAAAAAATAACCAACCCCAGCCTGATTATTAGAACTACAAACCAACGAACAAAATTCATTTCCTGGGTGATCCCGAAATGATAAATTCGAGACGTTGTGGTAATAATTCGATAAACAATTTATCACCACTATAACATAAGGTCTCTCCATCACAGTGTGCTGGCAAGGAACCCTTAACCGCGATGATAGATATTTTTTTAGCCCGGGCTGTCTTTACTTCTGGTTGAGTTGCTTGTGTCCCTTTCATAAAATATGTAATCAATTGGAGTATCCTAATTTTCGAAGCTGAGGCAGCGATGCATAAATCCAGCCATCCATCTCCCGGATCTCCATTGGGAGCCATATAAAAGCCTCCGCCCATACGTTGACCATTCATAATAGAGGTCATTAATGAAGTTTGTTCAATGCAAGTTTCATCATAAGTGATCTGTACCAGAGGTGCAGTAAAGTATAAGAATATGGTTCTTAGTGCGGCAATTAGATAAGCCAATAAGCCGCGCGTCCAGCGAATCTTAACCGCTTCGAAACCTACTGCAGCATCAAAACCCATGCCAACCCCGTTACCAAAATATCGACCATCCGGATAATCACCACCTTTTACCAATCCAATATCCATCATTCTACGTTTATCTTCACTTAAAACTGTAAAACAGTCATCAAACTTCCCAGGAATGTTCATCCCATAAGCCAGGTCATTTCCTGTTCCAACAGTTATGATACCCATTGCAGTTCTGTTCTTTCCTTTAATTTGTGCTTGCATTAAACCATTTAGTACTTCATTGGCCGTTCCATCCCCACTTGCAGACACAACTACATCAAATCCATCCAAGGCAGCCTGTTCAGCCAATTCTGCAGCATGCCAGGGTCGGTCAGTTTGAACCAGGTCATAATCCAAACCTATCTCTTTGAGTTTTTCTTCAATTGCAGGAATCATCTTCTCAGCAAAACCTCGACCGGCAATAGGATTTACAATTATCTTGTACCTGGGCATTTATTTTTCTCCTCAAAATTATTTGGGATAGCACATTGGTTCCCATTTTACATGAGATTTCGGTTTTCTGGCATATTTATTGATAAAATAACAAGAGTTATGCTGATTATTCTTCCAGTACTTATCTTGATGGTAACTACCATAATACTGGTCCTACTGATATTATTTAAACCTGGTTTTCGTTTCCATTGGCTAATAGCAATTCTAGGATCAATATTATCAGTAGTTGCAGTCTTTCTATGGTTAACCAAGCTCCCATTTTCTTTTTCCCTACCCCCATGGGAGCCTCAAACAATATTTCTTTATTCTCCTTCATGGCTGGCAGATGGAGTCTCCTGGTTGTTTGCAATCAGCTTGTCAACTCTTGGATTAGCGACCATATCTACAGCAGTTATTCGCAAACTTTCAAATCCTTGGAATTGGGCGAGCATCCTATTCCTTGTATCAATTGGATTATTGATAGTTGCTTCCAATAACCCTCTAACATTGGTTATTGCATGGCTAGCTTTGGATATTACAGAATTAGCTACCTTGTTGAGAACAGTTAAAGAAGATAAAAGTGAAGAATTAGTTGTAGCCTTTGCCATTCGTCTCAGTGGTGTTTTTTTATTGCTATGGGCTAGTATTCTTAGTATTTCTTCGGGTGGACCGATGAATTTCAGGGTGATACCCGATAGAGTAGGTATCCTGTTATTATTTGCCGCTTTGCTTCGATTGGGAGTTTTTCCGCTCCACCTTCCGATATACGATTTGGAGCAAAGGCGCGGGATCATTACAACGCTGCGCCTTGTTTCTTCGGCATCCGGTCTCTCACTAATAGCACGCATCCCTGTGACTTCCTTCCCATCTCAATTCCTCCCGTACTTAATTTTGATAACTGGAATTTTTACCGTCATTAGTGGCTGGAGTTGGCTTCGATCTAATGACGAACTTGCAGGGCGACCTTTTTTAATGTCAGGTATCGGCTTCCTTGCAGTTACAGCTACACTCCTCGGAAATCCAAGAGGAAGTGCTGCCTGGGGCATCTGTTTGATTCTGTCTGGCGGTTTACTTTTCATGAATTCAATCGGTGGAAGGAGCGCTTATTGGTTACTAGGCATGAGTTTGTGGATTTTATCAACACTCCCTTTTTCCATGACAGCAAGTGTATGGAATAATCCTTCAAATATCAACATTCTATTATTAATTCCCTATTTTCTTGGGTTTTCATTAATCTTCGCCGGCTATTTCCGACATGCATTTGCACGACCAGGTGATATCGATATCAAACACGAACCGAGATGGGTTCAAGTAATCTACCCACTCGGTTTAAGTGTTTTACCAATTGTTGGAATTTTGTTAGGTCTCACCGAATGGTTTCAGACTAGATCAATTGGTTCCTGGTGGATGAGCTTCATTACTATTATCTTGTCTCTCATTATTTATTATCTAGTTACTCGAATAATCAAACCTTCCATTATGAAAAAATTGCGATATCGACCAGATATGACAAATTTTTTTTCAATCGCTTTTTGGAGATTTTACCGTTTTATTCGCCAGATAATTTCTCTCCTGACATCCATCCTGGAAGGAGATGGGGGTATGCTCTGGTCGATCGTCATATTAGTACTTTTAATTTCCATCATTTCACAAACTTTACAATATTCACAATAATACATGCTTCTAGACTTTGTTTTCATAATAGTAATCTTGGGGGCATCAATTGGGCAGATGCTTAGTCGCGACTGGAGGTGGAGCCTTGGTTTCCTTGGAGCCCAGTACCTGGGTGTGTTTGGTTTCGTTCAATCAATTTGGCCATTAAATCTGGCAATCGTTAAACTCATATCCGGTTTTATTGTGTGTATTGCTTTTGCAACATCACAGAAAAGTACTAAGGCGTTCTCTTTCTCGGAAACAGCCTGGCCACAAGGTCGTCTATTTCGTTTATTAGCAACAGCGTTGATATTATTAACTACACTCTCGATTGCGTCCCAAACATCCAGATGGCTGGGAATAAGCAACCCGATAGGAACATGGGCTAGCCTTCTTCTGATGGGAATCGGATTATTACAACTCGGTATTACTACTCAGCCTATGCGAGTAATAATTGCACTGCTAACATTAATTTCTGGTTTTGAAATTATATATGCTTTTATTGAATCATCAGCCTTAGTTGCAGCCATGCTAGTTCTGATCAACCTTGGATTGTCCCTGGTTGGGATCTACCTGCTCAGTACTGATTATTTGGAGAATGTCTATTGAGTGCGCCTATTATTTGGATTTTTATCCCATTTGTACTTGGATTCATTTTATGGCTGGTGCCCAATGGACGATTGGTGAATTGGCTTGGGATAGGAATCTCTGTAATTTTAGTTTTGACTGCCTGGATGTTACCTATAGAAGCACCATTAAACTTTGGCAATTGGTCGATAAAGGTCTCTACTACCATGACCATTCTCGGGAGACAATTAATACTTACTTCCACTGACCAGCCGCTTTTAATTTTCCTCTATTTATCTCTCGTTTTTTGGTTTATTTGTACTTCTCTTGAAGGTGAAACCAATAGACTGATACCTTCTGGATTACTTATTACTTCTCTGCTAATTTCCGCTTTGGCTGTTGAGCCTTTTTTGTATGCGGCATTATTGATCGAAATCGCGGTTTTGATTTCAGTTCCCCTTCTTAAGCTACCCCATATTCCACCCGGACGTGGATTAATGCGCTTTCTTGTCTTTCAAACTATGGCAATGCCCTTCATCTTATTCTCAGGTTGGTTATTAACTGGTATTACCACAGGACCTGAAGAAATAGCTCTTATTAGTCAGACAGCCATTTTCCTTGGATTAGGATTCGTTTTTCTGCTGGCTATATTTCCATTTAATACCTGGATTCCACTTCTAACCGAAGAAACGCATCCTTCTTCAGGTGCTTTCATTTTATGGATTTTCCCAACCATTGGTTTGTTGTTTGGATTATATTTTCTAGACACATATTCCTGGCTAAGGGAATCCAATTATTTGCCACTATTCTTACGCTCTTCAGGGTTATTGATGGTAGTAACTGGAGGAATCTGGGCTGCATTTCAAAAGAACCTTAAAAGAATGTTGGCATATGCAATGATTATGGAAACCGGTTATTCTTTGCTTTCTTTGAGTATTAATGGAGCTACGGGAATTGATCTGTTTTTTGGTTTATTGGTACCGCGAATTATTGCATTAATATTGTGGGCTTTTGCCTTATCTGTCATATTAAGAAATTCTTCATCAGCACAATTTTCAATAGTTAAAGGTTTAGGCAGAAAATATCCATTTTCTGCAACGGTTATTATTTTGTCCCATCTCTCGTTAACTGGAATCCCTTTTTTGGCTGGCTTTCCTATCCATCAAGCCCTATGGGAGCAGCTTGGTATCATTTCACTATCCGGAGCAATCTGGTATGCAATAGGTACTATTGGATTGTTCATGGGTGGAATTCGTTCCCTTGCCGTGTTAGTTGCCCCATTCAATGAAAGATCTTTCATTACCGAAAGTTGGCCTCAGCGCATTTTTCTTTCTCTCGGGATTCTGATGCTAATATTATTAGGAATATTTCCTCAATGGATAACATCATTAATATTACATTTTCCGTTAATGTTCAGTCACTTGGGTCGATGACCAACACGCTCACAAGAATAATTAGCCATCTGGGCATGCTATAATCCAACCAAAAAATGATCTCGCAAGTCATGATATCCATACATCATAAGGAACAGAAAGAAGAGGAAAGAAGATTTAGATATTAATACTTCTTCATCCCGATCTTCAAGATTATTGAAACGCATATTTGTATTGTTGGAGTTAGAAAATGGAATTTGAGCAATTAATAAAACAATTGGATTGGTTGGACGAAGAACATAGAAAAGACAAAGCCATACTTGCCCAGATTACCGACCGTCTTGCCAAATTTGAAACTAACCATAACTTTTTCAATCAACAGTTGAAGGATATTACCAAAGATATTTCTTTAATTTCATCGACTTCTGCGCGCATTGACCAATTTGATAAAGCAGTAGAAAAATATCGCTCAGAACTTCTTAAACGAATTGACCAAGCAGAAAAACGGTTTAATAAAAACCAGAATGAGGTTGATAAACGTTACCGCCTGGAGTTTGATGGAATTAATAAATCTCTCGAAGTTCTTCAAAAATCATCTGAAACTACTGATATCAAAAGAAAACTGGAAGCACGTGTTCAAGAGGAACAAAGATTATCCATTTCATTGACCGAACTTGATGCGAAGATTAGCAAAGAAATGAAAACTAACAAGGACATTCTTCTCTCGGTTTCACTAATTGAAGAAAATCAAAAACTGGATTCAAAAAAGAATATCGATCTGCAAGGTGATATTGTTACAGTTAGAAAACGCATTGATGATCTAAATAATAAAATTGAACTCTTCCCTGATAACCTTCGGAGACTTGAATCCAGATTATCAGAAATCACCGCTAGCGAAGCAGAAAGACGACAATCACAAATATCCTTCATTGAACAGCAATCATTACTGCAAATCGATCGTGATCAAATCTTAAAAGAATTAAAAGATAGATTTGAAAAAATGGGTAAACAATCACAGCTTATTGAAGCACAACTTCAAGAATGGGATTCGATTCAACTTTCAGTCCGGCGTGCTCAAGAAATCTATGAGGAAATTACTCAGAAATTTGAGCGCAGAATTAATGAAATAACCGAAATGCAGCGTTTGTCTGAAGACAGGTTCCGTCAAGAATGGGTTACATTTAAAGCTGATCATCAAAAGCGATGGAATAGCTATACTCTCGCCCAAGATGAGCAATTTCGGGAGACAAATTCTGAAATTCAAAAATTAACCGAGCGCTTTACCCCAATTGAAGACCTTTCACAAACTCAACAGGACATAATCCAACAAACCAAAGTGGCAAATGAAGAATATCTTCATGGTCTACTTGCTCAAATTCACGAATTGCTTACAGCCTACGAACGAATAATGGGGCGATCTCGTTAAACCGATAAATATGCGAGTAATTGGAACTGCTGGTCATGTTGACCATGGGAAATCGGCATTAATTGCCGCGTTAACAGGAATCCATCCCGATCGCCTTAAAGAAGAGCAGGAACGGGAAATGACGATCGAGCTCGGTTTTGCCTGGTTAACATTGCCAAATGGCAAGGAGATAGGTATCGTTGATGTTCCTGGTCATCGTGATTTCATTGGAAACATGTTGGCGGGAATAGGGGGGATTGATTCAGTTCTGCTTGTAATTGCTGCTGACGAAGGTGTGATGCCACAAACCCGTGAACATCTTGATATTCTTGATCTCCTGCAAATTCAAAACGGGATTGTTGTTATTACTAAAATTGATTTGATCTCTGATCCTGATTGGTTGGACTTGATAGAAGAAGATATTCGTTCTTCCCTATCTGGCACTTCTCTGGCTGATGCGCCTATTATTAGGGTTTCTGCACGAACAAAAACCGGCCTTTCGGAGTTGATCGATACTCTATCATCGGTTTTAGAGGAGAGCCCAGTTCGCCCAGACCAGGGAAGACCACGGTTATCCATAGATAGGGTATTTAGCTTAGCTGGATTTGGGACAATTGTTACCGGGACTTTGCTTGATGGAACGTTCAGGTCCGGCGATGAGGTTGAAATACTTCCAAGCCTAAAAACTGGACGAATTCGCGGATTACAGAATCACAAGAATAAAGTAAGCATTGCAATCGCAGGGAGTAGAACAGCAATCAATATATCAGGACTTGATGTTGAGGATATCCAGCGAGGTGAAGTGGTTGTTCACCCTCGGCAATATACTCCAACACGAATGCTTGATATTAATTTTTGCCTTCTTTCAGATGCCAGTGGACCAATAAAACACGGTATTGAGACAAAATTATTTATTGGAACTTCTGAGACAATTGCTAAAGTACGATTGTTGGGTGCCGAGATTCTAGAACCTGGCCAATCGGGATGGTTACAACTAGAACTTCGATCGCCGGTTATAGCTGTACGGGGAGACAGGTTTATTTTAAGAAGACCATCCCCTAGCGAAACCTTGGGAGGAGGAACTATAGTCGATCCTCATCCCAAATACCGCCACAAACGATTCTCAAAGGATGTTATTAAAAATCTCGAATCAATGCTTATAGGCTCTCCTGCCGACATTTTGCTACAAACATGTGTGGCACTCGGTGCAACTCACCTTGGAGATGTAATACTACGCTCAAGATTATCTGATGAACAGGTCAAATCTGCTTTCGATGAACTAATCAGTAATGGTTCATTAATTATTCTAGAAGGCAAAGGGCAACAACCATTAAAGGAAAAATTAGTCATATCACTCCAGCAATTGAACTCAATCATGAACCAAATTGAGATTATCCTGAGTGAATATCATCTTAAGTATCCCCTAAAGCCTGGAATTGCCCGCGAAGAATTAAAAAGCCGGCTAAAGTTATCCACTGCAATTTTTAATTCCATCCTGTCAAGATTGGATGCCAACCAACAATTGGTAGAAAAGGGATCTCTTATCTTTAAACCAGATTTCAGGATCACATTCACTCCATCTCAACAGGAATCCATTAATAATTTACTGAATCGATTTGAACAAAACCCATTTTCTCCACCAACAGTAAAAGAATGTCTCTCAGATGTAGGCGAAGACATTTTCAATGCAATTGTCCATTTAGGTCAACTCAAACAAGTCTCCATAGATGTTGTTTTTCTCCCAAAAGATTTCGATTTTCTCGTCACAAAATCCCGTGAATTCATCGAGACAAATGGTCAGATCAGCGTTGCTGAAGCTCGTGATCTATTCAACACAAGCCGTCGCTACGTATTAGCATTATTGGAATACCTGGATTCGATCGGATTTACATCCCGCGACGGAGATGTTCGTCGCTTAAGGAGGTAAAATGTGTGGCCGTTTTTTGCTGGCGGTCGATCCCGCTGATCTGCAGGATTCATTTCCCCAATTCATTTTCAAAAATCCATTAATTCAACGGTTTAATATTGCTCCATCACAACCTGTTCTTGTTGTACCCAATGATTCATCCTTTGTAGCAGATTATTTTGTGTGGGGGTTGATCCCTTCCTGGGCTAAAGATCCATCCATCGGTTCACGAACGATTAACGCACGCGCAGAAACTGTATCGGAGAAACCTTCGTTTCGAGGACCTTTTAAATACCGTCGTTGCCTGATCTTTTCTAATGGTTTCTATGAATGGCAAAAACAACCAGGAAATAATACCAAAAAACCTTACTTTATACGCTTAAAAAGCGGGAAACCCTTCACCTTTGCCGGGTTATGGGATGAATGGCATTCACCGGACGGGTCTCAGGTTAAATCCTGCACGATCATTACAACAAACCCTAACTCTTTGGTTGCATCCATCCATAACAGAATGCCTGTAATCCTCCCCTCAGATAAGTATCCCCTTTGGCTTGAACCATCACCCCAATCATTAAACACACTTCAAGATCTATTAATATCTTATCCTACAGATGAAATGATTGCATCTCCAGTTTCATCTTATGTCAATAATCCGGCTAATAACGGACCAGATTGTTTGGTCGGAACAGAATTGTGAATATGAGTAAAAGTAATTGAAGATATCAGAACGTTTTCCTGCACTTGGATCACGAGATTTTTCAATTTTCTGGGTAGGGCAATTTTTGTCTTTAATTGGTACCTGGATGCAAAGTACAACTCTTCCTTATCTGGCATACCGCTTAACAGGGAAGCCATTAGATCTGGGTTTGATAGGATTCGCAGCAACATTACCCACCCTGATCCTGGCTTTACCTGCTGGAGTAATTGTTGAGCGCCTGGATAACAGAAAGACCGTTATTGTCATGCAATTTATCATGGCACTTCAAGCTCTTACACTTGCCGTTCTCACATTAACAGGACACATTCAGCTCTGGCACATTGCCTTATTGGCTTTTATTCTTGGTTCAGCAAGTGCCTTCGAAATCACCGCACGACAATCAATGTTAGTTGAGTTGGTTGGCAAGGCTGCTCTTCCCAATGCCATCGCTCTCCAAACGGCAATATTTAATGGAGCCAGAGTCCTGGGACCATCTATAACGGCGGTTGTACTTGTTTTGATCAAGAATCAGGGAGAAGGCTGGGCTTTTTTAATTAATTCTGTAAGTTATTTTTTCATTATCATTGGTTTGTTATTTGTTAAGACGCCATTCAAAACAAGTATTAATAAATTGATATCTGGAGAACGGAATCTACTAAGCGAGTTTAAAGAAGGGCAACGTTATATTCTCGGTAACTCGACAGTAGGAATGGTAATCTTGATGGCTGCGATTATTGGATTTTTTGGATTTCCCTTCATCCAACAAATCCCAGCACTTGCCCGCGATGTCCTCCACCAGATAGGAGATACGGAAACCATCGTTAAAACCCGGAATAGTGCATTGTACATAGCACAAGGTGTCGGAGCGCTGATCGCTTCAGTTTACATCTCCCTTTTCAGCGGGTTAAAACGTAAAGGTTTCTTACTGGCAATAGGTCAAGTAATCTTTGCTGCAAGTCTGATCCTAATATCTTTAACAAAATCCATTCCAATCAATTATTTGCTAATGGTTATCCTGGGATGGGCTATGGTAACGCAACTGGCATTGATGAATACATTGATCCAAATCAATATTCCTGATTCTCTGCGAGGAAGAGTCTTCAGCACTTATCTCTGGGCGCTGCAAGGTGTTGCTCCATTTGGCAGTTTATTTATCGGCTGGATGGCTCAAACCTGGGGCATTCCATCCGCTGCTCTCGTATGTGGAGGTGCCTGCCTGGTTTCTGCTCTATCCCTTCATATATTAAACCCTAGTATCTTACGTAAAGTATACTGATTCACTGCCTTATCGTTGCTTGACTACCGTCAAACCACGTGATATTATGCCGGACGGAGTTAAAATGAATAATGATCTGAAACCTTCAGAATCCCTCCAGGCAGAACCAGATGGAGAAAAAATTCCTGAGAAGAAAAATAATTATCCAGAAAGACCAGGTCTTATATCAAAATGGTTTGAATTACTTGCCCGACTGGGTTTGAGTGAGCTGTCAGTCCGTATTGGTGTCAATGTACTTTCAATGGGATTGATCGTTATGGTGGTGTGGTTGATGAGCACCTTTTATCGTCCTTCAATTCAGCCTCTTAAACCATCATCCATTGATCTCTCTACCCCCACCGTAATACCAATCCTTCCCGATCCCTTCAACCAAGAAATTATCTTACCTCTTGCTGGAATCATGCGTAAAACATCTTTTCATACCAGCATTCCCTCCAGACCACGCCTTGAAACCATCAAGTATATTGTGCAAAGTGGTGATTCTGTTTTTGGAATTGCCGAGAATTTTGGATTGAATCCTTCCACAATTTTGTGGGGAAATTATGCGGTTCTCAAGGATACACCACATAGTCTTAGAGTTGGTCAGGAATTGAATATTCTGCCAACAGACGGAACGTATCATCAATGGCAGGCTGGTGAAGGTCTAAATAGTGTTGCAAAATATTATGGTGTGGAACCAGAAGCAATCATTAATTACCCCGCCAATGACTTGGAGCTTGATACCATTGGTGATTATGCCAATCCCAATATCCCTGTTGGAAGCTGGTTGATCATTCCGGGTGGAAAACGAGAGTATATCGCCTGGAGTGTTCCCGTAGGAATGACACGCAATAATCCAGCTGTCGCACAAATCCTCGGTGTGGGTTCCTGTGGAATCGTAAATGGAGGAGCCATTGGTAATGGAACCTTTATCTGGCCCGCAGACAATCACTATTTATCAGGTTTGGATTATTCCCCAGAAACCAACCATCGTGGTATTGATATTGCCGGCAGTTTGGGTAGCCCAATTTATGCAACCGATGGAGGTGTGATTGTCTATGCAGGCTGGAACGATTATGGTTATGGCAATATGATCATCATCGATCATGGAAATGATTGGCAATCCTTATACGCCCACTTGTCAACCATCAATGTGATTTGCTCACAAAGTGTCAGCCAGGGTGATGGCATTGGTGCTTTTGGCAGTACCGGTAACTCGACAGGCTCACACTTGCATTTTGAACTAATGAATACGGTCTTTGGTAAAGTAAATCCTTGGTATTACCTTCCCTGATCAGTTTTCCTTGTATAAGCTCTCAACCTGGGCTATAATCTTGGAAACTATCAGGGCGCGTAGCTCAGCTGGTTAGAGCGCACGGTTCACATCCGTGAGGTCGTGGGTTCGAGTCCCTCTGCGCCCACCATCAGAGAAACGAGACCATACAGGTCTCGTTTCTGTTTATACTCTACCTGTACCCGATATCTAGTGGATGACAAGGCTTAAAAGTTTGATCCTTCTCTCACCAACCTAATATTGAACGTGACTTTTCATGTTTCACTTCTCATTCAAGGAAGCAAGATATTTAGCTTTTCTGGGAATATCCGATATTCGAACTCTTGAACTTCGGTTGAAAAGATTTCGCCATCTGTGTGTGCAGGTGTTGGTCGATCCACCTTTATTTTAACCCAGGTAGCATGCTGCTCATGGATACCTTCCATTTCGACATAACTGCCTTCCGCAGGTTTCATTGTTTTAGGTAGTAATCTGAATATCTGTCCACGGGTTTTCCGATATCCATGTACAAATGTCAGCTTTCCATCAAAAGGGTCGGCATGCGGAGCCATGAAGAAAACTCCTCCTGTGCGGGGAGCATTACCCACTGATACTAACAAAATGGGGCCTTCATATTTTCCATCATCCCATGTGATACTCGCATTCCATTGAGGATTATCCCAGATACCCTGGACAGCCGCTATCAGATAGCGCGTAATGCCTTTAATACCCGTTATTTTTTCTTGCTTCAGAGTGATATATGGTTCCAATCCAATAGCTGAGTTATTAGCAAAATAAAAACCATTTACACAACCAATATCCATTTTTTTGACATTCCCGGCAGCGATCACTTTTGCAGCTTCTCCCAGATCTTTTGGAATTTTCAAGTTATCTACCAGATCATTAGCTGAACCTAGAGGCAAGATCCCCAAAGGTCCCAACACGGCACTTTCTGTTTTAGATGCCTTCGCCAAACCATTCACCACTTCCCCGATCGTTCCGTCTCCACCAGCTGCAATAATAGGAGAAAAACCTTTTTCAGAAGCCTCACAAGCTAAATCTATTATATGGCGCGGATGATCAGATACGACCATTTCAAAATCAATCCCAGCTTCATGAAGGGCTTTTTCAGCTTCCGGCCATCGCTTTTGTGCGTTCCATCGGTTTGAATATGGATTTAAAATCACTTTTGCTGTCATGCCATCTCCTATACTAGTAATTTGTAAATTTTTTTATAAGAAGAGTAAATTACACTATTTCTATGTAGATGCGCTTATTGATCGCGCCTTTACTCTTGTAGTCAACAACTCGGATGCTGCCAACCTCTGATGTGTTGCGAACATGTGTGCCACCATCTGCCTGGAGATCTAATCCAACTATCTCAATTGTCCGTACTTCTTCGATACCTTCCGGTAAAAGATTGATCTTGGTTCTGATTAAATCGGGTATGTTAAATGCGTCTTCTCTTGGGAGGATTTTCACCCGGATTTCCCGGGATGTTTCAATTTCTTTGTTTACAGCGGTTTCGATAATGTGAACCAGTTCAGCCTGCAAAGTTTCAAATTCAAAATCCATCCGACCTTTTAAGAGATCCATTTCCCCACCGGTGACTGATGCACCATAATCCCTGAAAATGACTCCACATAAGATATGCATACCCGTATGTGTTCTCATTAATTTGTATCGCCGCTCCCAATTAATCTCTCCTTGCACTTCCATCCCAATTAAGGGTAAAGCGCCAGTTCCACCTATAAAGTGCATCACTTCTTCGCCCTGTTTCTTGACGCGGTCAACAGGGAATTTCCCATCGCCTACGGAAATAATCCCAAGGTCACATGGCTGCCCACCCCCACCTGGATAAAAAGCAGTCCGATCTAGGTATACTACCCTGGATTCGATATCCACATTTAAAATCCTTGCGGAAAATTTTTTCAAGTAACTATCAATTTGATATATAAGTTCAGTCATTAATTATCACTCCAAACATTCTTGAGTTTAGCATAATCAATATAGTTTACAATATAATTTGATTTTTGCCATCCATAGACATTCCATTCAAAGGTGATTTACTCCTGAAATTTTTTGTTAAACTTTTATTTCGCCTCTTGTTGACAATCATCTCCAATTCTGATAACATGTGTCAAATTTAGATATAAAGGAGCTTCTCATGCAGCCTGTAGTAGAAACCGACACCATCACAGTAACACCCTCAGCAGTCCTAGCGATCAGTGATCTAATTAATGAACGCAATCTCGAGGGATATGCACTACGTCTATTTGTATCCGGGAAATCCTGTTCAGGATATCAATATGGGATGTCATTGGATGATGCTATTACTGATACAGATATTAGTATTACTGTTGATAATATTAAAGTGGTCATTGATAATGCATCGATTGAATATTTAAAGGGTGCAAAATTGGATTTTATCGATGATGAGCGGGGAAAAGGATTTCTGGTAGATAATCCTAATGTGGCGTCATCATGTAACTGTGATAATGGTGAAAATGGCGGTAGTTGTTGTTCGTAATGAATGATTAGTAAAGAAAACAGGAGAGAGAAATAAACTGCTTTCCTGTTTTTCATTTAAAAAGCAACGATCATCTTCTTCTAATAAACGAGGTTGCCGCTCCGAATAATCCAATGAAAGCAAGACCAAAGATTACCAAACCCATCGGAATTTTTGGCAAATTAGTATCATTGTTATCATAGGTTGGTATGACCAAGGGAGGAGGCGGAGTGAAGGTGGGTAACTGTGTTGGATTACCTGTTGAAGCAAAAGCAGCAATTAGAGTGGGATCAATCACCTGTGTAACCCGCGGTGTGGACGTTGGTGGAGGTTCAATTATAGGAAGATAACCTGGAGAAAGAACAACCAGTGGGGCATAAATCCATCCTACATTACCGGGAACCCCCAGGTAATAAATCTGGATCCAATCTCCTCCTGGCGATCGACCCAAAGCAGGAACCTTCTGCCCATCAATTAAAGAGGGTCCAATTTTTTCATAGTAAACTGAACTTGGACCTGCCCGAACATTTGCGCCATCTGCATTCACCACTGTAGCAATTGGACCTGACGGAGTCCCGGTAACAGTAGGAACTGAACCCGTTGGTTGTTGGGCTAAAACCGGGAATTGCTTTGATGAGAAAAACAGGCTAAAAAGAAACCCAAATATTATTATTCCAGCAATTGTATTTTTAACACAAAATTTCATAATGACAACTTTTGAGGATCAGAATCGTATATTATTACATCAACTGAAGGAAAAAATGATTAATAATAGGATTATAATCTAAATTATGGAACAACAAATTTTTCATGGAAACATTTCACCAATTGATATTGCCAATCAATTAATTTCGGAGTTTAACCAAGGCAACCTTCGCACCCAGCTCATTGGCAATAATGATAATCTTACTGTTCAGATTTCCACCAGGCAGATGCGCAGATCTGGAGGGCAGACAGCGCTTTCGATCAATATTAAACAAATTACTGATGGTGTGATGATCCAATTGGGTCAACAACAATGGATGGGTGTTGCAGCCAGCTTGGGACATTCTGCGATCGCCACCTTGATAAATCCAATAAATTTACTCGGGCGTTTGGATGACATAGCTCAAGATATAGAAAATCTGCAAATAACTGACAAGGTATGGCAATCGATCAAGAGAGCAATAACTCAGGCTGGAGCCAGCACGAAACTTTCGGATAAATTATCGCGCTTGGAGTGTGAGTACTGCCATACAGGTAACGAACTGGGCAATTCAAGTTGTATTGCATGCGGTGCTCCTTTGGGAGATTCGCATCCAACGACCTGCAGTAATTGTGGTTGGGTTGTGAATAAGAAAGATACAATCTGCCCGAATTGCAAAAAACGGATCTGATCTTTCAAGATGAATATTCTGATCGGTTGGGGGTTATCAGGATTGAGGTTTGGTTTTCCTAAAGAAAATTAATTTCCTGGCATGCTATAATTACCTTCTATAATTCATACATGGAGGAATATTATGGACTCTCAATTGTTTCCATTCAGCGCTGAACACGAAATGATTCGTAACACTGCCCGGGATTTTGCCCAAAAACAAATTGCACCTATTGCTGCTGAATTTGATGAAAGTGGAGAATTTCCATACGCTACAATAAAGAAAATGGGGGAATTAGGATTCATGGGTATAGAAGTACCAGAGGAATATGGTGGAGCCGGAATGGACACTCTGGCTTATGTCCTGGCACTTGAAGAGATCAGCAAGGTTGATGCTGCTCACGGTGTAATCATGTCTGTAAATAACTCTCTATATGCGTATGGATTTATTCGCTTCGGAACAGATGAACAAAAGAAAAAGTATCTCGAACCTGTGGCTTCTGGAAAAGCAATTGGAGCTTATTCACTTACTGAACCAATGTCCGGTTCTGATGCTGGCACAATGCTCAGTCGAGCGACTCGGGAAGGTGACTTTTACATATTAAATGGCCGGAAATCCTGGGTAACCAGCGGACCGATTGCAGATTATTTTGTGGTTTTTATGATGACGGATCCGGAAAAGAAAAATAAAGGAATTAACGCATTTATTGTTGATGCTAATACTCCAGGCTGCATTCGAGGAAAGAAAGAACCAAAATTAGGAATTCGAGCTTCTGCAACCAGCGAGATAATCTTCGAAAACTGCCGGATTCCTGTAGAAAATCGTATCGGGGAAGAAGGAGATGGTTTTAAGATCGCCATGACAGTTCTGGATGCGGGCCGGATCGGAATAGCCACCCAGGCATTGGGGATAGCCGAGGCTGCGTATGATGCAAGTCTTGAATACGCACGAGAACGCGAAGCATTTGGACAAAAGATCGGTGAATATCAGGGGATTTCATTCAAATTGGCAGATATGAAGACCAGGATCGAAGCCTCAAGGCTGTTGATCTATGATGCAGCTCTCAAGAAGGAGCGATCTAAAGAGACAGGAGAGAGGTTCTCGATTAATGCAGCGATGGCAAAATTATTTGCTTCGGAAACCTGTATGTTTGTCACACACGCTGCAGTTCAAATTCATGGTGGTATAGGTTATAGCAAGGAATTGCCTATAGAACGTTATTTCCGTGATGCAAAAATAACTGAAATTTACGAAGGGACCAGTGAGATTCAAAGACTGGTCATTTCTCGAACAGAACTAAATAAGAAATGAGATAATCGAAAACCACTCTACTGCTTCCTCCTTACTTTTTTTAAAGGATCATTGGTTTTTTTAAATTGGCAAGTAATAGCATATAACTAGGGAATGATTGCACAAAGAAAGGAATAATAACTTAAATCTCAACTTGAACAGCAACCAATCATATTTTTAGGTTCTCCACTTTGAGTTTTTTTCTCTTCCAAGTATCCAATTTCCCGCACTTTTTTTGATGGGATAGATATGGCAAACCTCTTAAGATCAGCCAAAAAACCAATTGATAAGACCGATCAATTGATCTTTGTTTTTCTCCCGCTCCATGAAGGTCAAATATCCTTGGTGCAAAGCAGATTAACCCAGTGGTCAAATCCGGGTACAGAATGCAATCAATAAATTGGCTTTGTATTGGTTATATTAATATCATGAATGATCCAGGAGACTTATGAAAGCTGTCCTCTTAAGCCAGCACGGTGGCACAGATGTGTTAAAACTCTCTAATTTCCCCACCCCATTAAACAAATCTGGTCATGTGATGGTTAAATTGCACGCTGCTGCTCTAAATCGTATGGATATTCTTGTACGGATAGGTTGGCCAGGATTAAAATTGGAGTATCCGCACATTTTAGGAGCAGATGGAGCTGGTGAGATCGTTGCCCTTGCAGACGATGTAACCGGGTGGAATATTGGAGACCGTGTTGTCATCAACTCTAATATAGGTTGTGGAATTTGCGAATTCTGTTTGAAAAAACAAGATAATATGTGCAGCAACTGGCACCTGTTGGGAGAAACAATAAGGGGTACATATGCTGAATATATATGTGTTCCATCCCAGCAACTCTATAAAATTCCTGAAGACATATCTTACAAAATTGCAGCTTCAGCAGGATTGGTTTTTCATACAGCCTGGCATTCTTTAATCACCAAAGGACACTTGAGATCTGATGAAACTGTACTTATCATTGGAGCAGCTGGAGGGGTTTGCACAGCCAGCATCCAGATAGCCAAATTTGTAGGCGCAAGATCGATCGTAGTCGGTTCTACCCCTGATAAGTTGGCATTGGCAGAATCATTAGGTGCAAATGCTTTGATATTGCGAACTCAAGAAGAGGATTGGGCAAAAACGGTATTCAAAATAACAAATAAACGTGGGGTAGATGTTGTCGTGGATAATGTCGGAACCACTTTTCCACAAAGTTTCCGTGCTTTAAGAAAAGGGGGCAGATTACTAACCGTCGGGAATACTGGTGGTCCCAAATTTGAAATAGACAATCGCTTTATTTTCGGAAAACACCTCACTATCATCGGGTCAACAATGGGAACCATCGCAGATTTTTCTGAAGTGATGGAACTGATCACCACACACCAATTAATACCTGCTATTAGCAAGATATTTCCTTTGGCAGATGTGTGTGCAGCTCATACTCACCTTGAATCAGGACAAAATCTAGGTAAGGTAATCTTAACCATTATTGATTGAGGTTAATTAATTGAAGAAGTTTCCCTTGTTCGAAGTTGTGGTGATTCTTACAGTCTTGTTTTCACACGGGATTGCAGCTGTAAGTTCCGAACCAAGTTTAATGAACTGGTTTCAATCAGATGATGCATTTTATTATTTTAATACAGCAAAAAACATATCTGAAGGACTGGGAGTTACTTTCGATGGAATGAATTCGACCAATGGTTTCCATCCTCTTTGGATGTTGGTATGTATTCCAATTTTCAGCCTGGCGCGCTATGATCTGTATTTACCTTTTCGATTACTGATAATTTTCATGGGAGTTTTAAATGCTGCCACGGCGTTGATAATTTACCGATGGCTAACCGACGTATTATCGAAAGGTGCAGGGATACTCGGGGCAATCGTCTGGGCATTTACTCCTTTGATACACTCCTTCACTTCTGAATCTGGCATCGAAACCGGTTTAAGTGTTTTCTTCCTTTTCCTTCTTTTAAGTCATGTTTCAAAACTATCCCAAGCAACTATCAAAATACCCACAAAAAATCTTATTTTTACGGGAGTGATCGCATCATTGGCCTTTCTTGCCAGATTAGATAATATCTTCATTATTTCCATGCTTGGGATCTGGTTAATATTTTCAAACACTATATTTCGTCATTTCCTGGTTATCGATTCATTATTCATTATCTTCTCAGCTTTTACGAGTCTGATCATTCGTCTTGGTAATTTCGTTGATCTCTATACTTTCTCTTCAGGTGTTTTTATCTTTATAGGGTTTGGGTTGATCATCAAAATCCCAATTTACTACTTATTTGGTTTATACCAACCGACTGGTAATCTTTCGATTGGAATATTATTTAAGAAAACATTGCTGGCAGTCACAATTGCTGAGGTGTTCACAACAATACCAGTTTTTCTAACCACTATCCTATTAACTGGAGTTGCTTTCCCTAGAAGTCTGCCCGCTATCGACTATTTCCTTACACTTGTTCTCGTTTTTGGATTTCGATTATTGGTATATTTTTTTTCTGAAAATAAGAATGGTAATAATCAGCCCCCCCTTAAAGTTTTTGAGCAAAATTGGCGAAATTGGCTTAGGTCCGGATCTTTTTATTTTGGTATCTTTCTTGTTACATTGATAGTGTATTCACTATTCAATCTGGTTTTTTTTCAGACACCAATGCCTGTCAGTGGTCAAATTAAACAATGGTGGGGAACAATGTACACAGTATATGGGGAACCTGAAAAAACATTTTTAGGAGTACTCGGGTTAGGAATTGATAAATGGGGGTTTTTTTCATCCATTTTATCCCTTCCAACAACTATTATTCCTGCAAGATTCTTATTCCCGATTTATTTAATCATAATTCTCTTTTTAGCTTTTATTGTAATTAAAAACATTAAGGAATTTAAGAATTCCTTTGATAATCTATTATTATTGCCCTTACTCGGAGGAGTTTTTTGGCAAATTTGGACCTATAATATTAGGTCTTATGTGGGTTTCAGAAATTGGTATTGGGTATCACAACTGATTTTTTCTGTCCTTTGCCTAATACTCATTTATCATTTGATGACAAGAATTTTCAAAAAACCTGTAATCCAGAATTTAGCTGTTTCTGCATCGATTGTAATTATCGGGATAACAATTCTTTCAAGCTATTTTACTCATATAATTGATCTGGTCAATTTCCATTACTCTGGATTGGATGAAGGAAATTATTTATTTTTGGCTTCATCATTAGAAAGTAATACCGAACCTGGGGCGATCATAGGATTAACGGGAGGAGGTTCTACAGGATATTTTATAAACAATCGGATAATTGTGAATCTTGACGGTTTAATTAATTCGTACTCATATTTTCAAGCAATGAAAAACTTAAAAGCAGCAGAATTTCTTGATGATCTGGGTCTTGATTACATATTAGCAAAACCATATATTATTTTGGAATCTGATCCCTATCAATTTGAATTTCCAAATCGGTTGGAGTTTATTAAATATATCGATACATATGCACTTTATCAATACCAAACTGCCCCATGATTGCATTTGAACTTAAATAATTAAGAATAATGACAAAACCTCCATTGCCCGTAACTATGCTTGCCCTGACTGTGTTAATCATCACTACATGGAATGGTTTACGTCTTTATGAAACCATCTTGTTTTGGGAAATTCTGAGAAAATACAATTCCCAGCCCGGACCATTGTATATGTCTGCAATGAGTGTGATTTGGGTTCTAATTGGCCTGGTTGCAATAATTGGACTCTTGAAAAGAAGACCCTGGTGGATATTATTTATCAAATATGCGACATTTATATTTACACTCTGGAACTGGGTTGACCGATTGCTTTTCCAGAAGACAACAATCAGCCATTTGTCTCCATTAGTTCTGACAGTCTTTATGTTATTATTCGTTTCAATATTACTAAACCATAGGTATACACAATATTATTTCAAACAGTGAGAAACTCATGACAGAAAACCCAAGAATTGATCGACTAAACAAGCTTCGAATTCAATCACGAGCTGGTGGTGGAGAAAAAAGAATCGAGATCCAGCATAACAAAGGCAGGTTAACTGCCCGAGAGAGAATTGACCTGCTGTTAGATAAGGGATCTTTTAGAGAGACAGATGCATTTGTTGAGCATAGAACTCACGATTTTAAACTTGATAAACAGAAATTCCTGGGCGATTCAGTGGTAACAGGTTGGGGAACTATCGAAGGAAGGCTTACTTATGTTTTTTCGCAGGATTTTACTGTTTTTGGCGGCTCTCTCGGAGAAGTACACGCCGAAAAAATATGCAAGATCATGGATATGGCCATTAAAAATGGAGCACCTGTAATTGGATTAAATGACTCCGGAGGTGCCCGGATTCAGGAAGGGGTAGTTTCATTAGGCGCTTATGCAGATATATTTCTTAAGAACACTCTTGCATCAGGCGTCATTCCACAGATCTCCGCAATAATGGGACCCTGTGCTGGAGGAGCTGTTTATTCTCCAGCTCTTACCGATTTTATATTCATGGTCAGAAATTCTTCCTACATGTTTGTAACTGGCCCTGATGTTGTAAAAACAGTAACTCATGAAGAAATAGATTTTGAGGGACTGGGTGGAGCCAGTGTTCATTCGGAATTATCAGGTGTTTGCCACTTAGCTGCTGATTCTGAAGCAGATACACTCTATTTAATTCGAAAACTTATGGGTTATCTTCCACAAAACAATATGGAAGATCCTCTCTATGTGCAAACTAATGATGATAACTTGAGAATGGATGAAAACCTAAATACCATTGTTCCTGATGATCCATCCAAACCTTACAACATAAAAGATGTTATTCAAATGGTGGTTGATATTGGCACATTTTATGAGATCCATGAAGCCTATGCACAAAACATTGTGACTGGTTTTGCCCGACTGGGTGGTCATAGCATAGGTATTGTGGCAAACCAGCCAGCTTTGCTGGCTGGGGTCCTGGATATTAATTCTTCCGATAAAGCAGGACGTTTTGTACGGTTCTGCGATTCCTTTAATCTCCCGATCTTGACACTGGTAGATGTTCCCGGATTTTTACCAGGAACTACACAAGAGCATGGCGGCATCATTCGACATGGAGCAAAATTACTTTACGCATATTGTGAGGCAACCGTCCCTAAATTGACTGTTATCACCCGCAAAGCATATGGTGGGGCGTACGATGTCATGTCATCCAAGCATATCCGTGGAGATATCAATCTGGCCTGGCCTACAGCCGAATTGGCGGTTATGGGTCCTGAAGGGGCTGTCAATATCATTTTCCGGAAAGAGCTTGGGGAAGCAGAAGACCCAACAGCTCGAAAAATCGAATTAGTGAAAGATTACAGGGATAAATTTGCAAATCCTTACGTTGCCGCGGCGCGTGGTTATATAGATGATGTTATCGAACCACGAGAAACCAGACCACGTTTAATTAATGCTCTCGAGATGTTATCCAATAAAAGGGATTCGAACCCCGCCAAAAAACATGGAAACATTCCTCTATAATGATCCCATAAAAAATTTTTTATGTGAAAATTTTTATAGAGGGGATGGAAATTTACCAATAATACGGGGAAGATGGGGGGTTGGGGGGGTTTGTGTGGGGGGGGAGGAGGACCCCCCCCCCCCCGGTTTGTTATATTAAAAT
>CAYJKQ010000004.1:175743-208575 GCA_964370815.1 uncultured Anaerolineaceae bacterium
AAAAAAAAAAAATTTGCGGGGGGGGTGGGGGGTTTGGCCCCCACCCCCCAAACACCCACCCCCCCCCCCCCCGCCCGCCTTTTTTGAAAAGATACGGAGATGACATGAATAAGGTTTTAATTGCAAATAGAGGAGAGATAGCAGTAAGAATTATACGCGCCTGTCGCGAGCTTGGAATTGAAACGGTGGCGGTATATTCTGATGTTGACAGACAAGCTCTCCATGTACGCTATGCCGATGAGGCATATTTATTAGGACCTGCCCCATCACGAGAATCCTATCTTCGTGCGGATAAAATCATCGAAATTGCCAAGTCAAGTGGTGCACAGGCAATCCACCCAGGGTATGGTTTTCTGGCTGAGCGGGCAGATTTTGCACAAGCATGTATGGATGAAGGATTAATATTTATTGGACCCAAACCATCTGCAATTGCTGCCATGGGTGATAAAGCCATCGCACGCGCTACAGTTACTAAAGCTGGTGTTAAAGTTGTCCCGGGCACAGAGGGGGAAGGTTCGTTATCGAATGAAAGTTTACTAAAAATCTCGAGTGAGATCGGTTTTCCCCTCCTTATTAAAGCTACTGCTGGTGGTGGTGGCAAAGGGATGCGTGAAGTTAAGAACCTGGAAGAAATGCCCGGGTTGATAGATTCTGCCAGGCGCGAAGCAGAGGCTTCCTTTGGAGACGGAAATGTTTACCTCGAGAAACTTGTTCTCGGAGCCAGGCATATCGAATTCCAAATCATAGCTGACCAACATGGAAATGTAATTCATTTAGGTGAACGCGAGTGCTCATTGCAACGTCGACATCAAAAGTTGCTGGAAGAAACACCTTCATCTTTTATTGGTGATGATATGGAACTTCGTGAAAAAATGGGAAGTGTTGCAGTAAAAGCAGCCCAGGCAGTGGAATATGTCAACGCAGGAACTATCGAGTTCCTGGTAGACAAAGAAAAGAATTTTTATTTTTTGGAAATGAATACACGCCTACAAGTTGAGCATCCTATAACCGAGATGGTTACAGGTATTGATATTGTTAAAGAGCAGATCCGTATTGCAAGAGGCAGACACCTTTCCTATACACAAGAAGAAGTCCACCAGAAAGGAGCGGCTATCGAATGCCGCATCAATGCTGAGGATCCTTACAATTCATATCTTCCTTCCACAGGATTGATCAGCCATAGCATATTACCGACTGGTCCTGGTATTAGGGTTGATACGGGCGTTTATCCGGGTTTTGAGATTTCCTCTTTTTATGATCCACTTATTTCTAAATTAGTATCCTGGGGGGAAACCCGCGGGCAAGCAATTCTACGTATGCGTCGTGCACTTGAAGAATATCGCATTGTTGGTGTAAGAACAAATATACCTTTTCACCAGCGTATGATGGATTCGCATCGTTTTATGGGTGGTCAATACGACACCCGGTTTGTAGAAGAAAGGTTTTCAATGGACGATTCGGATGATAATAAGACCACGAACATGGAGATCGCTGCGGTCATCGCCACATTAATGACCCACCGACACCTTGAACATTCTGCACAAATTGTCCAGAGAGGTGAACGTGATACCAGTAACTGGAAATGGATCGGGCGTTGGGAACGGATGCACCGTTAGGAGATTAACATGAATTATATTACCAGCGTAAATGGCAAAGATTATTCTGTTGATATCCTCAACGACCACCACGTGAAAGTTGATGGACAGATCTTCGAAGTAGATTTTACATCCATTGCAAACCAACCTGTCTTCTCATTGTTAATTAGCGGGAAATCTTTCGAGGCTTATGTATACCCAGGTGATGATGATTATCAGGTACTTTTACAGGGACGCGCCTATTCGGTAAAAGTGGAAGATGAACGAGAAAAAAGATTAAAGGCAGCTGGGGGCAGTACTGTTAGTCTAAGCTCAGAGTACCACCTTAAATCTCCAATGCCAGGGATGGTTGTGGCATTGCCAGTTGCAGAGGGTCAAAATGTAAAAAAAGGTCAGGTTCTGGTTATCTTAGAATCCATGAAAATGCAGAACGAATTAAAATCTCCCCGGGATGGAATATTAACGCGGGTAAGAGTGAAACCTGGTGATAACGTGGAACAACGCCAATCATTATTGAGTGTTGAGTAGATGTCGAGAGATCTTAATCAAGAAATTGAGGCCAAGTTTTATGTGAAGAACATCCAAAACATAGAACAAAATCTCAAACAACTTAGAGCCCAGATAGTCAAACCTCGGATTTTTGAAGTAAATTATAGATATGATACTCCAGATTACAAGTTATCTAATGAATTCAAAGTTCTTAGAATCCGAAAGGATTCTAAAAATTGGATAACTTTTAAGGGTCCAGGAGTATTGATTGACGGGGTTCGGATTCGGCAGGAAATAGAAATTTCGATCAGTGATATTAAAAAAGCACAATTGATTCTTCATGCACTTGGATATCAATTATTTCAATCATACGAAAAATATCGAACTGTTTACACCATCAACAATTCACTTATCATGGTGGATGAACTTCCTTTTGGAATATTCGTCGAAATTGAAAGCGCTGATATTAATTCTCTTAAGAATTGCGCTAATATTTTAGGCTTGAATTGGGAATTAAAAATTGGAGAAGGATATCTGGGAATTTATAAGAATTTGTCCACCGTATACGATATTTGCTTTGGGGATTTAACTTTCAAGAAATTTGTTGGATCACCGGATATGCTCCAAAAAATAAATATTTTTCCAGCAGATAAATAAATTATTCAAATACCAGAAGTCATAAGAAAACTACAAATCCACTGTAGTGAGAACATTTTTCCCCCATAGAAGCTTATTTACACTACCTGATTCTCTCAAAAGTTTTGGAAGATTCTTAGAAAATTCAAAGGGATCACCAGTTGTAAAGAACTTCATTGAGAATGCTTCTTGATCTACATTATTCAGTGATCCTGCTTCTAAAATCTTGCCAACTTGCCTGGCAATTGCAGGTGCAGGGTCAATAACACGAATACCATCCCCAGCAATTTCCTTAATCAAGGATATTACGAAAGGATAATGAGTACACCCCAGAACAATGGTATCGATTCCCTTCTCAATCATGGGTACCAAAGCAATTTCAAGAATGTCCCGCGTTTTTTGTGAATTCAATTGACCGGCTTCAATTTGCTCAACCAAACCAGGACATGTTTGCTGATATAAGATTACATCTTTTGCAAACCGTTCCACCACAGAGGAGTATAAAGCACCTTGAAATGTTGCCAAGGTTGCAATAACACCCACCCTGCGAGTAAGGGAGACTTCTGCTGCAGGTTTGACTGCAGGTTCCATACCAACAAAGGATATCTTTGGAAATGCAATCCGCAAGTAATTAAGCGCAGCTGCAGATGCAGTATTGCAGGCTACTACAATTATTTTTGCACCCATGTCGAGCAGGAATTGGGTTATTGCAGTCGACAATATCCGTACCTCTTCCAGAGACCGGTTTCCATATGGAACATGGATTTGATCTGCCAGATACAGAATTGATTCTTGTGGTAATTGTTGCCGGATAGCTTTCAATACTGATAATCCCCCCACCCCTGAATCAAATAAACCAATCGGAGAAGCTCTATCCAACTGCACTACCATGTTTTATCGTTCCTCTGGAAGCATCAGTAAATGCATTGAACAACTGCTGCATTGTTCTTTGGTCAGTCAAACATTCCGGGTGCCATTGAACTCCCACACCAAATATATGCCCCGGTATTTCCAATAATTCGACCAATCCATCTGGAGCAAATCCAATTGCTTTTAAACTTCCGGCTACTGTTTTCACTCCTTGGTGATGCATGCTATTGACTTCAAGAACAGATGAACCGAAAATATTCCTATATTTATTATCCGTACTGATTTCTACCTTATGTGCCAAATAATTTCTGGGATTATCTGGATAATAATTATGTCTGATGGGATTGTTCATTTCTGAAGCGATATCTGTAAAAAGAGTCCCACCCATGGTAACATTCAAAACCTGAAGACCACGACAAATCCCGAGTAGTGGAATATCTTGATCAATTGCTTTTCGCATTAAAGTCATCTCAAGTATATCTCTATCTTGATCAAGATCAGTAATTAATGATTGATCTCGACCACCATAATATTCAACAGATATATCTCCTCCGCCTGAGAACAGGATTCCATCCAGTTTTGGAAGAAGTTCGTTCAACGCATCAGTTGATATCCCAGAAGGAATTAATAATGGGATCCCTTCTGCCTTGATTATTGCATTTACATACGCTCTATGCAATAACACTTTGGGATTTTCTATAATCGTTGGATCAATAAAAGTTGTAATTCCTATAATGGGTGCTGTCATATAAATATTTTCTCTGAAATTTAAATTAAAGACGCAGCCATTAATTGCGCTGCGTTTTTCGAGGATAATTTTATTTTAGTCAAATCGCTGTTTAAGATTGGCTTTTTTGCCAGTTCTCTGTCGAAGAAAATAGAGTTGTGCCCTACGAACATGTGTGTGACGCTCAATAACAACTTTATCGATACGTGGAGAATTAACCAGGAAAGTTCGTTCCACTCCAATACCATTGCTCGCAATTCTTCGAACGGTAAAGTTGGCGTTATTGCCACCTTTGCGCATACGGATCACTGTTCCCTTAAACTCCTGGATGCGTTCACGATCGCCTTCTTTGATGCGAACATGGACGCTTACAGCATCACCAGGGTAAAGATCTGGAATATTTGGGTTTTTGGTGAATTGAAAAATGAGATCGAGATTTACCATCGGATTATCCTTACATAATTTAATCATCTGAAATATTCACGAAAAATGATTATAACATGCTAAACAAGAACCGTAAAGGAGTTTTATTAATAAGGTATAATATTTTCTGATATCCGCCCCCGTAGCTCAACGGACAGAGTAATGGACTTCGAATCCAGTGGTTGGCAGTTCGAATCTGCCCGGGGGCACACTATCGAGAATCAAACCATCCGGTATTTTTTTATCAGGGGAATATTCAGGATAAGGTGTATAATTTGCATATGCCAGATGAACAAATCACTTCAATTTCTCGACATAAAATCGCCATTCTAATTGATGGGGATAACGCTCAGGCTAGTTTGCTTTCTCAGATGTTGGTTGAGGCGGGAAAATATGGTTTGGTGACACTTCGCCGGATTTATGGAGATTGGACGACCAATTCCATGAATTCCTGGAAGGATATATTGAACTTTCATGCCGTCCAACCCATTCAACAATTCCGATACACGATCGGCAAGAACGCGACAGATTCAGCCATGATAATTGACGCTATGGATATTCTTCATTCGGGAGTTGTGGATGGTTTTTGCCTTGTTTCCAGTGACAGTGACTATACCCGTCTGGCAACCCGGATTCGCGAAACAGGTGTTTTTGCAATGGGTATAGGAGAAAAGAAAACCCCGAAACCTTTTGTCAATGCGTGTGACGTATTTGTTTACACAGAAAACCTGGTTACTGAAATAAAAATTCCTAAAACAAAATCCCAAAAACCCCAGGAGAAAATTTCGCCCGATCAAGAACCTATCCCATCTCTTATTAAAGCCTTTGAAATGTCAGTTCAAGAAGATGGTTGGTCCTTACTGGCAGTTATGGGAAATGCTCTTTATCAGGTCGATCCCGGTTTTGACCCACGAACTTATGGACACAAGCAACTTTCACGCTTGATTGGAAGTTACAAGGATATTTTCGAGCAAAGAAGTGTGGAATCCAACGGTTCGACCCTTTTCTATGTCAAAGTAAAAGAATAACCATTATTGATTATTGAATTTGGGGAAAGAAAATTAATTCATCTTTGACAAGATATCTTCATAAAGCCTGACAATTTGGACGGCAATTTTTTCCCAAGCATACAATTGGGCATAACTATTTGCCTGGGCACCAAGAGTATCCCTTAGTTTTCGATTCCCCAGTAACTCCTTTAACCGACCGCACAGCTGGCCCGGATCATCATCAGGAACATGGTAACCTGTAACGCCATCTTGCACCAAATAAGCCAACCCACCAACTTGAGAAGCAATAACCGGAGTTCCACAAGCCATTGCTTCTAGCGCCACCATTCCAAATGATTCATAGTGCGAAGGCATAACAACGACATCTGCGGATGAATAATAATATGGTAAAGTGTCCTGGCCCATTTTTCCTAAAAAGATTACCATTTTCCCCATGCTCAAATCGTTGCTCATTTTCTGAAGCCTGGTCATCTCACCTGACATATCAGCAGGATTAACATCTGGGTCACCTCCAATAATAATCAGAGAAATTGGTTTGTTGGCAATGATCTCCCTTAAATTCAAGCACGACATTGCCTGAATAAGAATATCCACACCTTTAAGAGGTTCAATTCTGCCAACAAAAAGGACCATCTGATCGTCTGGCTCAACACCGACAAATTCTCTAGCCTCATCGACGGGTATCGGATAAAAGTGCGAGACATCCACCCCAGGTGGGATGACATCAATTTTCTTTACATCTGCTTTATACAACCATTCAAGCTGTGCTCTTTCGGCCAGAGTAGCAGCAACAATTCTATCTGAAATACCCAATAGCTGTCTTTCAATCTCAAGTCTATATTTTCCTTCTTTTTCTTCAGAACCTTTTGCTACAAGATTTTTCATTTCCCCCAGTGTGTGAAACATATGCACCAGGGGTATTCCCCAAAGTTCCTTTAATGAGCTCCCTGCCAAACCAGACATCCAGTAATGACTATGGATCAAGTCGTAATGTAATCCTTTTTCTGAAGCAAAGTTTTTTATCCCATCAACAAATAAAGGAATATAATTAACCAATTCATCCTTCGATGTCGGGTGTTCTGGCCCAGCCGGGATATGTACAACACGATTTCCATACCCCAAATCATGCAATACGTGCGGTACATGCTCATCCTGTGAACGGGTAAAGACATCCACATGGATACCGAGTCGTCCAAGGGCTATTGTTAAATCTCTTACATAAACATTCATGCCACCTGTGTTCTTCCCCCCCAAAGTTGCCAATGGGCAGGTGTGGTAAGATAACATCGCGATTCGTGGCATTATGGATACCTTATTTCTCTCATAAGTAATAATTTCCAATATTGCTTGCTCAATATAATATACTACTGGTATAATCCCCGCCGCCAGCCAAGCCACCGTAGCTCAGTTGGCAGAGCAGACGTTTCGTAAACGCCAGGTCAAGGGTTCGACTCCCTTCGGTGGCTCCTTACTTAGCATGTGACAACGAACGGTTTAATTTATCACTGAATGTAAGTTTTGTCACTAATTGATTTTTCATACAAGAAATTTCCCGTTGGAAAACAACTATATTACTGTAAGATCGTCGCTTAAAACTCTTTTTCTAATGATAAAGAACAAGATGATTAATTTTATATTCTTGAAAAGATTTTACTTATGGAATCGCTATTAATCAAGCAATTCCAACAACGATAATTCAATCCATTCATTTTAATCATTCTACATCAAGGTATAATTGCCCAATGGTTGAACAGACTCCTCCATTGATCATAGGTATTGCAGGTGGATCCGGTTCTGGGAAAACAACGGTGGCACAGAGCATACTTCAACGTGTCGGCCCTGAACGGATAGCTTACCTCCAACATGATGAATATTATAAGGATCTGAGTGGTCTTCCCCCAACCCAACGTGCAGCAATAAACTTTGACCACCCAAATTCGTTGGAAACAAGTATGCTTGTGCAACACATCGAACAATTAAAACAAGGGCAACCGGTTAAAGTTCCTATCTATGATTTTTCTACCCATAGCCGAACTAACCAAACATTTACGGTTAATCCACGTCCTGTAGTACTTGTCGAAGGGATTTTAATATTTACAGAACCTATCTTGCGAGAGCTATTTGATGTAAAGATATTCGTGGATACAGATCCAGATCTTCGTTTTATTAGACGTCTTCAAAGGGATATCTCTGAACGAGGGCGACTAATGGAAACGGTTGTCTCCCAATATCTAACAACAGTCCGACCTATGCACCTTGAATTTGTCGAACCATCCAAGCGTTATGCTGATGTGATCATTCCAGAAGGTGGTTTTAATACTGCCGCTCTGGACATGGTTGTATCGCGGATTGAAAGCCTGCTCCAATAACCCCACATTAGAAAGGAATTTGTTTTTATGGCAGCTAGTAAGCAATGGGCAACTCCTCCTCAAATGAAAATCGATATCAGAAAAAAATATATTGCAACCTTTAGCACTGAATTGGGTGACATTGTTATAGAATTATTTGCAGACAAAACTCCAAAAACAGTAAATAATTTCGTATTTCTTTCTCAAGAAGGATTTTATGATGGAACCATTTTCCATCGCGTGATAGCTGATTTCATGGCACAAGGAGGCGATCCCACCGGCACCGGAAGAGGTGGACCTGGATATCAATTTGCAGACGAATTCCATCCTTCACTTAAGCATTCAAAACCAGGCATCCTTTCCATGGCAAATGCTGGTCCGGGGACAAATGGATCTCAATTTTTTATTACACATATACCTACTCCTTGGCTGGATAATAAACATAGCGTTTTTGGACAGGTAACATCTGGCATGGATATTCTTCTCTCAATTTCTCCCCGGGATCCAATGCATCCGGAACATCCGGGAGTTATTCTTAAGACTGTCACAATCACAGAAATTTAAGCAGAATGGCTAAAAGTAACGCCGAGAATCGAGTTTTTTTCGTTCTGCGTTTACTCGCGTTTCTATTTGTCATTAGTCTTAGTCTATTAATTTATATCAATAGTGATCAAATAAAGGAATTTGAAGCTTATGGATATCCGGGTATTTTCCTAATAACACTATTGGCAAACTCAACAGTTTTTCTCCCAGCGCCTGGAATTGCTATTGTATTCACAATGGGTAGCGTTCTTAACCCTTTTTGGGTCGCATTGGTTGCCAGCGCTGGGGGAGCCTTGGGGGAAATATCCGGCTACCTGGCGGGTTTCAGCGGTCAGGAAATTATTGAAAAGATCAATATATATCAGAAGATCGAACCATTTGTGCGTCGCTTTGGAGGGTTCGCGGTGTTAATATTTGCTGCGATCCCAAATCCTTTTTTTGATTTGGCGGGGATTTCCGCAGGTGGGCTTAAAATATCCTTTCGTCGCTTTCTTTTTTTTTGCTGGATAGGCCAATTAATCAAAATGACCTGTTTCTCAATAGCTGGTTACTATTCAATCAATTGGATCGCAGGAAGATGATCCGGAAAAAGATAATTAATTAAAGGAGAATCAATGACAGCTTACCCTAAAATAGATTCTTATCTTGAAGATAATCTTGATAAAAGTATTTCTGAACTATGTTTGCTTGTTGCTCAACCTAGCGTCGGAGCTCAGAACCTTGGGATGATAGAATGCGCTGAATTAACCGCCGAGTTAATGAGGAAACGAGGATTTGAAACCCGTTTAATGGCCACAGGAGGTGCTCCAATCGTATTTTCGGAGAGAAAAGGCTCTAAAAACAAAACCTTACTTTTTTATTGCCATTATGATGTGCAACCCGCTGAGCCTTATGATCTCTGGGATACACCTCCCTTTGAGCCAAGTTTGCGCGATGGGAAATTATATGGTCGAGGTGTCGGTGATGACAAAGGTCACATCACCAGCCGTCTCTTTGCCATAGATGCCATTCTGAACCAGTTTGGTGAACTACCATGTAATATTAAATTCATCATTGAGGGTGAGGAAGAAACTGGAAGCATTCACCTTCCGGATTTTATCCGTAACAACAAGGAGCTATTGGCTGCAGATGGATGTATTTGGGAATTTGGTGGAGTTGACCATGAAGAAACTCCATTAGAGTATCTGGGGTTACGCGGTATTTGTTATGTTGAATTATCGGTTACTACTGCTCAACTCGATGTCCATTCCGGTTTGGGGGGATCGATCTTCCCAAACGCTGCCTGGAGATTGGTTTGGGCATTAAACACTCTTAAAGATAGAGATGAACACATTCTTATCCCTGGTCATTATGACAATGTTGTGCCCCCTACTGAACGTGATCGACAATTAATGGAACTTCTTCCTGAAACTGCAACTGAATATAAGAACCGTTATGGGGTAGACCATTTCATTAGTGGGTTAACAGATGGAGTTGATCTGCGAATTGCAGAGGTCTTTGAACCTACATGCACAATCTGCGGAATAACATCCGGTTACCAGGGTCCTGGATCAAAAACCGTACTTCCAGCCAAAGCATCCGCAAAAGTTGATTTTCGCCTGGTACCCAATCAAACCATCGATCAAGTTCTTAAACAATTAAGAGCTCATTTGGATAACAAAGGATTCCAAGATATTGAGATCAATTTTCTTGGTGGAGGTCCAGCTGCACGTACAGATCCAGACGATCCTTTTATTAAATTAGTTTTAGAAACTGCCAGGCAAGTTTATGGTGTGGATATGAAAATAATCCCCCTATCTGGTGGTTCGGGACCAAATTATCCTTTTGTCCACGATTTGGGACTACCTGTGGCAACTGCCGGAATGGGATACCCCGATTCGCGCAGCCATGCCCCCAATGAGAATATTCGCATCGATTTATATCTCAAGCATGCCAAACACATGGCCTACTTGATAAAAGCATTTGCAGAATAAGTTCTCATTTGCCATGAAATAAAGTTTATTGGTTATTTTACCTGACGCATATTCCTGGTTTTTCTATTTGCTCGAACCGGTTCTTTCTTCAATTCTGCTATTTCATCAGAGGTAAGGTAACGCCATTCACCAGGTTTCAAACTCCCCAACAACAAAGTAGCTATGCGCACTCGAATAATGGTCACAATTGGCAATCCAGTAAGCTTACCCATCTCCCGGATCTGCCGCTTTCTTCCTTCACGCAAAATCACGCGGAGCCAAGCCCCCTTCCCTGAAGCAGATACGAACCACACACCAGCAGGTTTTGTTCGGTACCCATCTTCCAGAACAACTCCCTTTCTCCATAAATCTATTTGTGCTTCATCCGGATGACGTGCCACCAGAACACGATATTCTTTCTCATGTTCATATCTTGGATGGGTTAATCGATTAGCCATCTCACCATCATTTGTGAGAAGGATCAATCCTTCGGAATCCACATCCAATCTGCCAACTGGATACAAAGTGCCTTCAACTCCCACCAAATCCCGCACAGTTCTGCGTTGCTCTGGTGTCGTAACTGCAGAAATGACATTACGCGGTTTGTATAATGCTATGTAAGTACACGTCTCTGGAAAATCCACCTTGTGTCCATCAACAGTAATCTCATCAATTCCTGCTTCTGCCTTATCACCCAATGTGACTGCTTTCTTATTGACACGCACTCTATTGGCAATGATCAATTGTTCGCAAGACCGTCGTGAACCAAATCCAGCTCGAGCAAGGATTTTTTGTAATCTTTCTGGGGTCATATTATTCCTTTAATTGAACTTCGCCGGCTTTATCATCAGAGGCAGTTAATTTGGGCAATACATCTAATGAACTTAAACCAAAGTATTGCAGAAAATCTGTAGTTGTTTCATACAAAATCGGTCTCCCGGGGCTTTCTGACCGACCAGTCTCCTGGATCAATCCTTTATTTAGCAGACTTCTTAAAACAGCATCACTATTCACGCCGCGAATGGCATCGAGACTTGGTCGAGTTACCGGTTGTTTGTACGCAACGATTGCCAGTGCCTCCAGGGCAGCTCGACTTAATCTGCTGGTTACTTCCAGCCCAAGAAATAATTCGATAATCTCTGCTTTTTCAGGTGCCGAAACAAGTTGTATCTTGCCAGAATGTCGCTGCAAACGAATGCCTCCATCCAGGTAATTTTCTTGAAGGATAAGGATTAATCCTTCAACTTCTGAGGTTGTAATACCCATAACTGAGGCGAGCTGGGAAGGAGAAACTGGTTCTACAGCTACAAAAAGCAAGGCTTCAATCGAAGAAATCAATTCCGAATGAATTTTCTGCAGGTTTTCAGATTCGCTCATGCTATAATTACTCCCGTTCCAGTTCTCTTTAATATTCTGAGGTTTCATGCATAAGAAAAAAAATCCCGTGTTCGTGGCAGTACTTGTGTTAATCATTACAATGGCTTGCATGATCAATATCGGTGGACCCGATTATCCTAAAATCAAGATCCCAGTATCCACCGAAGAGGTCATAAATATGCAAGAGCAGATTCGAGAAGCGCTACTAGGCGGAACAGAATCCAGCCAAATCACACTTTTTTTTACAGAATCACAGTTGACATCATATTTGGCATTCAAACTTGATTCCCAAGATAAACCTTTTCTAACGGAACCGCAAGTCTACTTGCAAAACAATCAAATTCAGGTTTATGGGACAATTATTAGAGAGTACTTAAAAGCAACTGTCAGTATCTTCATGACTGCAACGATCGATCCTGATGGAAAATTATTGTTAGAATTGTCCTCTGCAGATTTTGGTCCTTTGCCTGTGCCAGAAAACCTCAAAGAGATAATTACATCCCTGGTCACAGAAGCATTTACTGGTTCACTGGGTACTGTAGCAACAGGTTTTAATATTGAAAGTATCGTTATTGCTAATAGCGCTATGATGATAGTCGGCCGATTAAAATGACTATTGGATTATACCATCTCAATATTCTTCAACACTTTTCTATATACAAATGATATTCGAAGCATTTTTTCTAAATTAATTTTGCTATAAACTTTGCAACCTGGATTTGAGCCTTAATGGTAACTAATGTTCTATTGTATAACCACCCTATTTCAAGAATTGCTTGGATGGGAAATTTAAAGAAACTCTTATTTTTTCTCATCCTGTCAATTTTCATCACCGGGTGTGGTTCGCCAAAAGTTATTCAAACAGAAACTACTGTAAGTATTACGATAGATGGAACAATTCAACAAGCATCCCTTCCTGCTGGAAGCAATATTCTAAACACATTGGAAACCCTGGGTATCGATATTGGACCTTTGGATAAAGTTGAGCCACCATTGTTTACTATTCTGACCGAAGGCTTATCCATAAAGGTAATTCGTGTTCGTGAGGAGTTTAAAACCGAGCAGGAAATAATCCCTTATACTCATCAAGAGTTGAGAAGCGAATCCATCGCTCTTGACCAAGCTCGTCTTATCCAACCAGGTGTTAACGGACTCAAAGAAATAACTTACCGAATAGTGTATGAAGATGGTGCGGAATCCGCCAGCGCGATTGTAAAAGAAATTATTGTACACCCTGCCATTCCGGAAATCGTAATGTACGGGGTTCAGATGCCTTTTTCTCCCCTTTCCATTCCAGGGAAATTGGCCTATTTATCAGTTGGGAATGCATGGATCATGGATGGTTCAACTGCAATTCGAACCCCCCTTGTAACAACAGGTGATCTTGATGGTCGGATTTTTACTCTCTCTCCCAAAGGTGATTGGCTACTTTTTACAAGGAAATCTACAAAATCCGCTGACCAAGAAATCAACACACTTTGGGTGGTCAGCACAGAGAGAGAGTCTCCTGAACCAATTAATCTAAAAATATCCAATATTGTTCTATATGCTTCCTGGGTACCGGACCAATCAGAAATGATCGCTTATTCAACTGTCGAGCCTCGGGATGCATCTCCCAAATGGCAGGCAAATAATGACCTGTACACTCTTGCATTTAGTTCAAGTGGATGGACGAGTAAACCAGAATTAATAGTGGATGCGAATTCTGGCGGAGCTTATGGTTGGTGGGGAACCACTTATTCCTGGTCACCAGATGGAAATTACCTGGCTTATTCTCGACCAGATGAGATTGGACTTGTGGATCTTGATGAGGGACTATTGAAACCCTTAACAACAGTCACTCCCCTTTTAACTCGCAGGGATTGGGCTTGGATTCCAGGAATCAACTGGGGTACAGACAGCAATTCCCTCTATATATCCACTCACGCACCTTCCGAAGACCTGGTCAGTGCTGAAGAGTCACCTTTTTTTAATTTGGCAGCCATCTCAATGATCAACAACACCAATATACAATTGGTACTGCAAACCGGGATGTTTTCATACCCTTCGAGTTCACCCAATTTTGGAGAGTCTGATAAGATTGATTTTAAAGTTGGTTTCCTCCAGGCAATCTTTCCAAACCAAAGCGAAACTAGCAGGTACCGCCTGGTCATCATGGATAGGGATGGCTCAAATCGCAAAACCATTTTTCCACCTGAAGGCTTAACTGGTATTGAACCACAAGCCCCGGCTTGGGCGCCAAAATCCACATTAATAAATGCAGAATATATCGGTTTTTTGTATCAGGGTAATATCTGGCTAATCGATACGCTCAGCGAATTTTCGCAGCAAATTACCGGGGATGGATTAATCGAACGGATCGATTGGAAATGAATATTGATTACTAAACAGACTAATATTTTCTTGGAGACATTGTGAATATATTTATAACTGGGGCAGCTGGTTTTTTAGGTTCACACCTTTGTGACCGCTTTATTAAAGAAGGTCATTCTGTGATTGGAATGGATAATTTTATTACTGGAAATCCAGATAACCTTGCCCATCTAGCGGGAAATCCTGCTTTTATCTTCTATAAGCATGATGTTTCAAATTACATCTTTGTTCCACACAAAATCGATGCTGTATTGCATTTTGCATCCCCTGCCAGCCCAAATCCAAAATCACCCAGTGGATATTTCAATCTACCTATCCAGACGATGAAAGCTGGAGCACTTGGTACACACAATACGCTGGGTCTTGCCAAAGCTCACAAAGCACGCTTCTTACTCGCTTCAACAAGTGAAATATACGGTAATCCAACTGAACACCCACAAAAAGAATCTTATTGCGGGAATGTGGATAGCATTGGTACTAGAGCTGTCTATGATGAAGCTAAACGCTTCGCAGAAGCCCTAACCATGGCTTATCACCGCACCCATAATGTGGACACTCGTATTGCCCGGATTTTTAATACCTACGGTCCCAGAATGGACCTCAACGATGGGCGTGCATTGCCTAACTTTTTAAAACAAGCATTGAGCGGGGATCCGATTACAGTTTATGGTGACGGAAAACAAACCAGGTCGTTCTGCTATGTCGATGATCTAATCGAAGGTATCTATCGATTATTCCTTTCAGATGAACACTTCCCTGTGAATATTGGCAATTCGGATGAGATGACCATATTGGACTTTGCTCAAACCATCCTGACCATAACAGAAAATAAATCGAAAATAATATTCCTAAATGAAGATCGGAGCGAAAGGGATCCCCAACGAAGGCAACCAGATATCACACGTGCCAGGGAAATTCTAGGCTGGGAACCAAAAGTTAGCCTTATTGAGGGTATACATAAAACAATTCCATATTTTAGATCCAAATTAGAAGTAGCATGATTCTAATAAAGAATAAACTAGAAAGGGGTCGTTTTCTGCGATTCATAACCGTTGGCATGATAGGTGCTGTAGTTGATTTCAGTGTAATGAATCTCTTATCCCACTCTTTCAAAATATCGTTGGTTGTTGCTGGAAGTATCTCATTTGTTTGTGCAGTTATTAGTAATTTCATTTGGAATCGCTATTGGACATATCCCGATTCAAGGTCGCGCCGAATAAGGTACCAGTTGGTAATGTTCTTTTTTGTTAATCTGGCTGGTGCAATAATTCGCCTTCCCATTCTTTATTTTCTTGAGCCTGAAATATTTAGATTATTGAATAAATCCATGTATCCTCTTCCACTTTCAATAGAGATCCTGGCAAAAAATGGAACTCTTGCTCTTGCAGTCATAATCGTCCTGTTTTGGAATTTTTTTGTAAACCGTTATTGGACGTATAATGATATTACTTAGGAAAGGTAATAGATTTAAGAATAATGACAGACGAAAAGAAAATCATTCCTTTATACAATTCAAAAGGTGACGCTGAGGTTTTTTTAGTTTTTCCATATTTATTCAATCATCTCGGAGAATGGGTGGGATGGGTAACTTCCAACAAAGATGTTTATTCTGTTCGAGGGTCTTATGTTGGAACCATCAGTAAGGATAAGAGAATCTTATGTAAACGATATACTGAGGCAAGAAAACCAAACCTAATTCCTCCATCTCCCCCACACCGAGTAATGCCTCCGGCAATAATCCCTCTTGCACCAATGATGAGTGAGTTGTTGTTCAGCACAGTTGATATCTTGCTTGAAGAACCGGAGAAATTACATACTCTCGACTCAGGCGAGTTTCGAGAGGACATGAATTAATCACTTAAAAATCAATAAGCCAGTTCAAACTAAAAATGTGGAGTTATTATCTTTGAGCACAAATATGAATTCGTTTACACCAAGTGCATCTCACGTAACCATCGCCCAATTGATGCAACCAGAGCACGCAAATAATATTGGTAATGTTCACGGTGGTTGGATCATGAAACTTGTTGATGAGGTAGGTGCACTCGCATGCATGCGCCACTCACGTCACAGAGTTGTTACTGTTGCCATAGATCAGATGACATTTCGACAGCCAATTCGCATTGGTGACCTGGTTACTCTTGATGCAGAAGTCACATATACCGGTCGTACATCCATGGAAGTAGAAGTCTTGGTGACTGCAGAAAACCCTATCACGGGAGAATGTACCCATACCAATAAAGCATATTTAGTCTATGTTGCACTTGATGATAATCACAATCCAGTGGCAGTTCCTCCATTATCAATTGAAAATACTGAGCAAAAAGAAAGAATGGTGGCTGCAAAAAATCGTCAGAGACATAGACTGAGTAACCAATAGAATTGTATTCACATCAAACACCCTGTTTGATGTGAAAGACACCAAAAAACACAATGCAATTCCATTTAGAGGTCTAACTAATTTGGTCGACAATATCTCCGGCAAGAGAATATCAAAAATTGACACGGAAGATGCGGGGCTAGGCGAAGCAATTCCCTTTCAGTTGCTTGGTCTTGTTAGGCAAAGAGAAATAAAGCTGGCAATGTTGCTCGAATCAATCAATCCAACCAAAGGCGGAGTCCTTCTTATCGAAACATGCGTCACTGCCAAAACCACTGCTGCACAAGATTCCTACATAGTGCGACGGGGGAAGGTTTCTCCCACCTACAGATCTTGGTTTGTATTAATCTGCTCCAAGAATACGGAAGAAGATAACTTATGACTGGACAACACACCATCCAATCCATCTCTCACGAGAAGGAAATCGTTTCCCTTCGTGCTGAAATATCATAATTTGAGCAGCAAGGGCTTTTACTGCAAGAAAGCAACACCGAAGAAACTATTGATTATCTACACATGGTTGCATCCAAGGCTCTCAGGATTTGAAGGTCGAAGTATATGATTAATTTTTTTACCCTACAGAATGAAGAAGAAAATCAGAAGCAAACTAAGTTGTCCGAAATAGAGGGAATATGAATTCAATAAAAGTTACCCATCGTGATCGCATGCAAACCTTTTTAAGAGGAGAAACCCCCGACAGACTGCCTATTGCCCTTTGGCGCCATTTCCCGGTTGATGATCAGGACCCATATCGTTTAGCTGCTGCCACAATTAACTTTCAAAATACCTTTGATTTTGACCTGGTGAAAGTCACTCCGGCATCTTCCTTCAGTTTGAAAGACTGGGGAGCCGAAGATCTCTGGGAAGGCAATACAGAAGGAACCCGGCGCTATGCCAACCGCGTCATCCAATCTCCGCAGGACTGGGAAAAGCTGACAATTCTAAGTCCGAATTCACAGTTTCTTGCAAATCAATTGGAATGCTTATCAATATTGCGGAAAAAACTTGACTTAAACACACCCATCATCCAGACGATATTCAACCCGCTATCCCAAGCCAAGAACCTTGCAAGTGGAGAAGTGTTGCTGGCACACATTCGCCTGTTTCCAGAAGCTGTTCTGAAAGGATTGGAGACAATAACCAAGAGCACAAGAAAGTTCATTGATGCTGCCATCGACACAGGGATAGATGGCATATTCTACGCCGTACAACATGCCCAGGCAGGACTTCTCACAATTTCTGAGTATGAGGAATTTGCGAAAAATCATGATCTTGAATTACTTGAGGCTGTCCAGCCTTTGTGGTGCAATATGCTACACTTACATGGCACCAATGTTTATTTCGATTCGGTAACTGATTACCCGGTAAACATCATAAACTGGCATGATCGGGATACACCCCCAACATTAAAGGAAGCCATCCATCGATACAATGGATTCTTGTGTGGAGGTTTGAAACGAGAAACTATTAGCTTAGGCTCTCCCGATGCAATCAAACGAGAAATTAGTGATGCAGTATCTCAAGTATCCGGCAGACGATTGTTGCTGGGTACAGGTTGCGTCGTGCCATGTATTGCCCCCTATGGAAATATCTTGACCGCCAGAAAAATGGTTGATGAAAATGAGTCTTAGAGTTATTTCTGGAAGCGCAAAAGGACGAAAACTGAAAGACGTTCCAGGTGACAGTACCAGACCAATAACTGACCGGGTTAAAGAATCGTTATTTAATATCCTTGCAGGTGATGTGGTAGGGTCTTCGTGGTGGGATATTTTTTCGGGGACCGGGGCGGTTGGAATCGAAGCTATCAGTAGAGGGGCGGAGTTTGTACGCTTTATCGATCTGGACCGCAAGGCTGTAGAGACAATACGAGAAAATATCGAGCATGTAGGCTTTTCTTCAAGTTCTGAAATCCGTCGCGGGGATGCGTTTGTATTATTATCATCTGTTCCTGACCGGGCGTTTGATTATGGGTACATTGCTCCCCCTCAATACCATGGCATGTGGAACAAAGCGTTAATTGCACTCGACAATAATATTGGATGGTTGCGTGATGATGCTTGTGTGATCGTGCAGATCCACCCCAAAGAATATGAGGATATATCTCTTAATAACTTACAGGAATATGACCAAAGAAAATATGGCAGTACGCTCTTAGTATTTTATGAAAGAATAATAGCGGAATAAGATTCTGCATCTAATTACATTGAATTTGGTTTTTCATACTAACATTTTTTTTGAAAATCAAAACCTAATTAAGATCATCTCTAAAAGTTATACCTGGTATCACCCCGTTGAAAGATCCAAATGATTATCAACAATAAAATCCCTGCTACTTCCAATCAGATCAACTCCCTGTAATTAATTTTGCTTTGAGGAAACCTTTCTTCTAATTGAGAAGGAGAAAATCAAGAATCTAAGATCGTTAACAATTCGGATGTTAGATAATTTCCAAATCGGTAGTAGGTGATTATTTGGGGGAGATTGGCATCAGCCACGACCTGACTAGTGATAAAACAACATTTATTATAAAAAAAGATTTGTCGATAATCACCGCATACAAGAGAGTATCAAACCATATTTGAATTATTGGTTACTGATAAACTCGCTATTTGATGGATAGTTATTCTTTAAAACTAACTACCAATTTATTTTCCATATTGTAAGTTGAATGGGCAAAAAACGGTGGATCCCCAGCTTCCATTTTGATGATCCGATTGATAAATAATTGGACATCTTCTACCACGGGAAATAAATCAATGTCACCTATCTTCACCCATTCAAGGCTTCCTTCCTGAGAGGAAATTAACTCTCCTTGAAATTGCTCACCATAAAAAACAAATATCCCTATACCGATCTTATCGTCAACATCAACAGCTACGATGCCTCGTAGAGAGATTTCTGCCGTCAACCCTGTCTCTTCCATTAATTCGCGTTCGGCTGCAGCTTGAATGTTTTCTCCTCTTTCTATATGTCCACCAATGCCATTATATTGATTTGCCCATAATCGCTTATTGGGAGCACCTTTAATGAGCAAGATAGAATCCCCGCACCGGATGAATATCAAGGTGCGGGGAATTAGCAGATAACGATCTGTTATGGTTACCTGTTCTCCCTTCGACATGGTATTTTACTCATCACTTGAATGTTTAATCTGCAAGGTCGCTGACATCCTCTTTTTTATATTCGCTTCCCAAAAAATCTTCTATTTGTGCTGGTGCAACGATTGGATGAATATATTTATCTACAAATTGCCTGGTTCCCTCCAAGCCTAATAATTTAAAAAGAACCTCAAATTTTTCTTTCCAAACTGTTAGCATTATCTCGTGAAATTCTTCTGGCAATTTAATTAATTCTTCTTTAAATGGTCCTATAGAATTTTTACGTGTCTTGTAATAAAACTGTTCATCGGTCAAATCCGCTTTGCGATCGGATTCAAAATTCTTATCAAGATAAGCATATATTTTCTCACGCAGATAATCAGGTGCATATTCAAAGAACATATTCATAAAATTTGTTGCCAGATGGACCTCAATTGCTTCGTATTCAACAAATTTCCCAAAAGCATCTTCAGGGAGAGTAGAAGCGCCATGTTGAACTGTCCCGCCCAATCCATATTCAGCTCGTGCAATCCTGCTAAGGTCTCGTAAAGTATCAAAATCAACTTTTACTTCCGCAATTGTCCCGTCAGGTAAGACAATTCCACCATGAGAAGTGCCAGTCTGAATGCTGATCTTACTTAATCCTATAGAACCAGGTTTTTGGATATCAATCGTTTGATTAAATCCTCTCAGATAAGCCCTTAAGTCTTCAACAGTGGAGTTTCTACCCCCGACTTCGCCGATCTCACCTCCGATAGAGATAACAACCCCCTCCGGTTGGTGCTCTCGGATGAAGGTGGAGAAATATACTGATAATTCAACATTCAATTTTTGTTGATCTTCAATATCATTTCTTGAGATATCAACAAGAGTTGATGTATCAATATCTATATTATAAAAACCAGCAATTATTGCTTCTAGAATCAAATCTTTTATTGAAGTCAACTCAGCTTCTGGATCAAGAGCATAACGCTTGGCAGAAACTTGAAAATGATCACCTTGAATAAAAACCGGTCCCTTATAGTTTTCTGCAATGGCTGCCGCAAGAATATTTGTTGAAAATTCTACGGGACGCTGAGAGGTGTACCCGATCTCAGAACGGGCGATCTCGAAAATTATCGTTGCTGCATTCATGGAAATCGCAGCACGAAAAGCAGCTCGAGCTGCATCAAAAGATAGTACTCGCAAATTCAATGCGGGAACGGTAAATGTATGAGAAATTTCATTGCGTCCTCGAGCCATGTATAGGTCATGGATCGAAGCAGGGTGGATTCCAAGTTCTTGCGCTACTCGTCTAACCAAAAATCGAGCCCAACCCTGGCGGGAGCCAGTTTCCAAAGTGGATACTTCAACCCATCGGTAAATTTTTTCCTGTATGATTCTACGATCAGTAACAATTATCTTTCCTTGAGAATAATTCACACTATTATCAACAAGGGTCATAAGTTCATCAAGTTCTTTTGACACGATTTTCTCCTCTTTATTCTTTCCTAAAACTTTTTCTTTCCAGTTTCGTAATTAATAGTAGAATCCATATCGTCAACGACTCTAAAGATTATTCAACTTCGCTATGAGTGAATATGGTGTTAAATAAGGATTATTGCCTTGATTATAACTGTATTCTCAGGCTATAATAAACAAGAATATTCCTTTATAGATTTTATTATTGTACAGGAGGTACATAAATGGGCAATCTTTTTGATAAAGTAACCGGTGATCAGGATCTGGTAAAAAAACTGGGGAGTTATATTCCCGGTTTTCAGGGATACATAGAACGCCAAAACCGTCGTGCAGCCGACAAGCTATTACGTGAGTCCGTAGCAGATCGATTTGAAGAACTCTGGAAACGAACTTCTGCCCTGCAAACGGATTTGATCAGCAAGGGAGGAATCGCTTATATCGATGATATGGAAAAAGCAGCCATTCAATTGCGAACATTTATTGACAAAATTCGCACTGCAACTTACGGATATTCAGGTTTTTTTGATGCGGTAAAAGTCAACGAAGATGAGCTGGCTCAGTTATACGAATTTGACAATGCTTTCTTCGAAGCAGCTGAAGAAATTGGACGCGCACTCGATAATTTAGAAACTACTCTCAATGATGAAACTGGTTTACCTGCAGCGATCCGCAATCTGATAACCTTGGCACGCCAGGCAACTGATACATTCAACCGACGGTATGAAGTGTTAACCAGTAGCGAAGAAAAGTAAATTGTAAAAGAAACCAGTTTTAGAAACGATCCTGTAACTGGTTTCTTTTTTTTTCTGTTCGGATAGGAAAATCTAAATGTGGGATGATTACCGTTGCGCAAAAGACACAGATGAAGTCATCCAATTATTATCATCCAAAGGGGAAAAAGCGCGAATCATCGCTGGTGCAACCGATTTAATCCTCGAATTTGAGCATGATCTACATCCAAATGTAGATACTGTCATTGATATATCCCGTATTCCCAACCTCGACAAAATTTACATTTCTAAAACTGGCATTATCCATCTCGGCCCCATGGTTACTCATAATCATTGTGTAGCCTCAAAATTGATTCGAGAAAAAGCATATCCATTGGCGCTCGCATGTTGGGAAGTCGGAGCCCCTCAAATTCGCAATCGAGGCACAGTAGCAGGAAACCTTATCACTGCTTCACCTGCAAATGATACTATCACTGCTCTCATGGCTATGGATGCCCATGTTGTCCTGAAATCAACACTAGGTGAAAGGACTGTAAAACTGGGGGATTTCTACACCGGTGTTCGCAAAACTACAATGCAATCCAACGAGATGTTGATTGATATTTGGTTCCAAGCCATTCAAAAAAACCAACGTGGAACTTTTATCAAACTTGCCCTTCGTCACGCCCAAGCCATTTCAATCGTGAATGTAGCCATTCTTCTCACACTTGATAATTTGAGGATACGTTCTGCAGCGATCACGTTAGGAGCGGTTGCACCTACGATTATTCATGCAACCAATGCAGAAGCATTTCTCCAGGGAAAGACTTTAAAAGAAGATATCATTTCCCAGGCAGCCGCAATGACCATGGAAGCTGCCCGACCGATTGATGATATCCGCGCTTCAGCATCATATCGGCGAGAAATGGTTCGCGTCCTCACATTGAGGGGACTGCGCAGCTTGCTTACTAATAAAATGAAGGACGATTTCCCCCAAGAGCCAATTCTATTGTGGGGTAAGATTTCCTCTCATTCTCCAGATCTTGAATTTACACCTTTGTATGTGCCAGGATCCCTGATTCGCACTCAGATCAATGGTAAAGAGTATACTTTTAACAATGCTCACAAAAAAACTTTATTGCGACTTCTTCGCGAAGATGCTGGACTGATAGGTACCAAAGAAGGTTGTGCCGAAGGCGAATGTGGTGCTTGTACTGTATTCCTGGATGGAAAAGCTGTAATGGCTTGTCTGGTTCCGGCTGCCCGAGCGCACGGAGCTGAGATCATCACGATCGAAGGACTTACCAGTAGTGGAACGGATCAAAGATTGCATCCAATTCAAGATGCATTTATTCAGGAAGGCGCAGTTCAATGCGGATATTGCTCTCCAGGTTTCATCATGTCCGCAGCAAAATTGCTAGAAGAGCGAATTAATCCAACCCATAATGAGATCCAGCAATCCCTTACAGGAAACTTATGTCGCTGCACAGGTTATTACAAAATCATTAAAGCTGTTGAACAAGCCAGTAAAAGTAATCGTGTGGAGCTATTTGAAGAAAGAAGATAAATAACTTGGGAAAGTATTCGAGATATCAGTATCAACAAATAAGACCTAAACCTGTTCCTAACCCCATATGGAGAGGAATTGGATGCTTGATGGCGATTATCCTGCCAGTATTATCCAATCTCGCTGCAATTGAATTTGTTAATATTGGAATTATTAAAGGTTGGCCAATTCCAACTGGTCTGCTGGGTTTTGCAAAATTTCCAATTTGGGTATGGAAAGTCCCCATATTGGTTAATCTGATCCAGCCTATAGTTGCTTACCGAAATATCTTCGCAATATTATTATTTACCATATTATTCCTTATTCTGATGTCAGGTATTGTGTCTTTCTTTTATTCCATCCTCTATCGTATTGTTGGTCCACCAGTTCTAACACCTGTAGATGCTCCACCCATAAAGAACCATAGCGGGAGAAAATCCAGGTAACTTTTGTATTGAGGCATTATGGAGAGTCTTTCGTTCGTTGGAAAATCCATCACGCGCATTGACGCGTATGGCAAAGTAACAGGCACAACTCCTTTTTCAGGAGATCTGTCAATGCCTGGAATGCTTTACATGAAAATACTCTTTGCCATGCGTCCCCATGCAAGGGTTCTTAGTATTGATCCACTCGAAGCTTATTCATTACCTGGTGTAATCGCCATTTTCACAGCCAAAGATATTCCAGTCAATGAATACGGACTACAAAAAAACGATCAGCCTGTATTATGTGGTCCTGGTTCAACCAGGGTCGATGGAGATCTAGTACGATTTGTTGGCGATCAGGTCGCTGTAATAGTGGCAGAAACTGAAGAGATCGCATCAATGGCACGCAGCTTGATCAAGGTTTCCTATGAGGATTTACCAATCCTCACTGATCCAGTTATTGCAATGCAACCAGGCGCCTTGATAATCCACCCGGAGCTTGGAGAAAGCAATATCTGTGTCCACGATAAAATCCGTAAAGGTGATATAGAACAAGGATTTGCAAATGCTGATGTTATCGTTGAAGATGAGTATTTTGCTCCAGTCCAAGAACATGCCTATCTACAACCAGAAGCAGGCCTGGCATACATGGATGACGAAGGTCGAATTACCATACAAGCTGGAGGGCAATGGACCCATGCTGACAGGGACCAGATATCGCATTCATTGAATATTCCCCCTGAGAATATTCGGGTGATATACCCTGCGATTGGAGGAGCTTTTGGTGGGCGAGAGGATATGTCTGTTCAAATCGTCCTGGCACTGGCAGCCTGGAAATTAAAAAGACCAGTTCGTATAATCTGGACTCGCCAGGAATCGATCATCGGTCATGGGAAAAGACATTCCATGGTGATGAAAGCCAGGTGGGGCGCCAATAAAGCTGGAAAACTAGTAGCAGCCTCAACGGAAATAATAGCAGATGCTGGCGCATATATGTACACTACCAACAAAGTCCTCGGGAACTCAACCATCACATCTACTGGTCCTTATTTCATTCCAAACGTAAAAACAGATGTTTTCGGAGTGTACACTAATAATGTGCCTGGTGCAGCTTTTCGTGGTTTTGGCGCACCACAAGCATTATTTATGGCCGAATCGCAAATGAGTAAATTAGCAGAAAAGCTCTTAATGGATCCAGTTGAATTTCGGCGCTTGAACGCATTACGTGACGGAGATACTCTTGGGGTTGGCACAGTTGTGCCTGGACCGGTAAGTGTATTGAAGGTCATTGATGCTGCAGCTGCAAAATTTGATTGGCAGCCAAATAAAGATCCAGAATCTGACATCGAAAACAAGGAATTAATTCGAGGCAAGGGTTTCGCATGTGGTTTTAAAAATGTCGGTTTTAGTTTTGGCTATAAGGAAAATTGTTGGGCACGCATTGAATTAAGAGGCAAAACCGAGATTGAAGAGGTCATTCTTTGGCATAGCAGCGCTGAAGTTGGCCAGGGTACTCACACTGTTATGCTGCAAATGACAGCCGAGGCAACCGGTGTTGCAGTTGAAAAGATTAGATTAGTAGCGTCGGATACAGCGACTTCGAATAATTCTGGAAGTGTATCTGCATCACGTATGACCTTTATGTCAGGGAATGCAATCATAGGCGCAGCCAAACTTGCACTGAAAAAATGGGGGGTGGAAGAGCGTCCTGCTTCTGCAGAATTTGTTTATTATGCACCTGAAACAACTCCCTTCGATAAAGAAACTGGTTTTTCCAAACCCAATTTTGCTTATGCTTATGTCGCCCAGGCTGTCGAGGTTGAAGTCGATACAGAAACAGGTATTATTCGATTACTTCGCGTGGTTTCAGCAAATGATGCTGGCAAGGCCATTAATCCTGCACAAGTCGAAGGACAAATCGAAGGGGCAGTGGTACAGGCACAAGGATATGCCATTTCAGAAAATTATCTGACGAAGAATGGTCAAGTACTCACTGACCAACTCAGTACTTACCTTATACCTACTGTATTGGATATTCCAGAAACAGTTGAATCCGTTATTGTAGAAGTTCCAGATCCAATTGGACCATGGGGCGCTCGTGGCTTGGGTGAATTACCCTTTCTGCCATTGGTTTCTGCGATCACGGGGGCAATTCATGATGCGACCGGGGTTTGGTTTAATGAATTTCCCCTAACCCCAGAGAGGATATTGCGCGGTTTGGGAAAGATTTCATAAATTACTATTTATTATTCAGTAATACTGGTAATGATGATAATTGTTATTCATCAATCGAAAGACAAGAGAAAAAGCAATTATAAATTAATTGCGCAACAGTAACGCATTAATAAAGAGAGAAAAACAATTGGAAGGAAAACCCATCCCACATCCGTGGGGATTATGGTTTAATAAATTTTATGGACCCTATAATCATTATTCGCGGTGGTGGAGATATTGCCTCAGGAGTCGCGTTACGCCTGTATAGATCTGGTTTTAGAGTTGTCATCCTTGAATTGGAGCAACCATTAACTGTACGTCGCACTGTTTCATTTTCAGAAGCAATCTATTCCGGTCAAACCTTTGTCGAGGCAATCAAAGCCAGGAAAATCAACTCGTATGATGAGTTGCCCAATCTGTTCCTAAACAATGAAATACCAATTTTGGTGGATGAGAACCTTAATATTATCAGTATGGAAAAGTTTTATTTCCCTGTACTCATTGACGCCCGCATGGAAAAAAAGCCGCCAGAAATTAATTATATTAACACCTTTCCCCTGGTAATAGGTATCGGACCTGGTTTTACAGCCAGTTTAAATTGCCACGTTGTGATTGAATCGAGTCGTGGTCATTTTCTCGGGCATATCTACCGTAAAGGAACAGCTCTATCAGATACAGGTCAACCCTCCGGAGATCCAGCTCGAATTTTACGAGCGCCTATTGATGGAATAATTACAACGAAAGTTGAGATTGGCGATATCCTCGATCCAGGGCAGATGATTGCAACAATAAATGATCAAACAATCGTTGCACCTTTCACAGGCTTATTACGCGGACTGGTCCATTCTGGAATATATGTTCCCAAAGGGATAAAGATCGGTGATATGGATCACAGTACCAATATCGATCTATGCCATTACGCATCTGATAAAGCCATGGCGATTGGCGGGAGTGTTCTTGAAATTATTTTGAGTGACACAGACATTCTACCAATTCATAAGAAACTTTCTTAACAAATGGGAATAAAGTTATATAAGGCTTTGCGCCTCTCAAAAACCCCCAGAGTTGCTCTTGTAGGTTCCGGTGGAAAAACAAGTGCACTTACGGTTCTTGCTCAAGAGTTACCAAAACCATTGGTAGTATCAACCACAACCCATCTGGGTACCTGGCAAATTGGTTTTGTAGATCAACATATAATCATAAATGATGATACTAATTGGGAGATTCTTGAAGATAAATTTTCATCCGGGATCATATTAATTACACAATATCCCGATGGAGATCGCCTGCCAGGATTAAGAATTGACCAGATAAATAGGGTTCATGAAATTTGTGAGAGTCGCCAATTACCACTCTTGTTGGAGTGCGATGGATCACGTCAACGCCCGCTAAAAGCACCCAGATACAACGAACCTCCAATTCCAGAATTTGTGGATACAGTAGTTGTGGTTGCAGGACTAACAGGGATTGGAAAATCCTTATATAAGGACACGGTTTACAATCCAGAAATTTTTTCCAAGCTGGGTAATTTACCAATAGGAGATATTATCTCAATTCGTGCCCTGGAGAAGGTCATTGGTCACCAACAAGGTGGTTTGAAAAAAATCCCAAATCACGCAAATAGAATTTTATTATTAAATCAAGCAGATCGTCCAAGCCTTCAAATCCAAGCCGGGAAAATTGCAAAGACTTTACAAACCGGCTTCAACAGTATCATCGTTACAGAAATAAGCAGAAATATTATTCATACTGTGTTTGAACCAGCAGCCGCAATAATCCTTGCTGCAGGCTCATCTTCACGGTATGGACAAACCAAGCAACTTCTTGATTTTCACGGAGTACCTTTCATAAAAGCTGTCACTCTCTCCGCAATAAACGCAGGGTTATCACCAATCGTTGTGGTTACTGGAGCAGATGCAAACGCTGTAAATAATGCACTTTTGGATCTTTCAACGGACATTAAAACCATCTTCAATCCTAATTGGAAAATTGGACAAAGCACATCCATTCAGACAGGTATTGACGCTATTAATAGTGACCAAATTTACCAAAACCGGGGATCTGAATTAACCAATTTTCAAGTAAATCCTGGAAGTGCAATTTTCTTGCTTGCCGATCAGCCCCAGGTGACCCCGACAATATTAAGATGCCTGGTGGAAGAACATAGCCACACCCTTTCAACTGTCATCGCCCCCTTAATTGATGGTCGCCGGGGAAACCCGGTTCTTTTTGATAAAGAAACTTTTCCAGATTTAAGAAATCTGGAGGGGGATGTTGGTGGGCGAGGGATCTTCTCAAAATTCTCACCCAGTTATCTTGATTGGAATGATATTTCTTTATTAGATGATGTGGATAACCTTACAGATTACGAAAGGCTTATACTTGGATAATACAGGGGCTATTAGCGCGATAATATTAGGTGCGGGATTGTCAACACGCATGGGCAGTGTAAAATTAATGCTCCCCTGGAAAAATACATCTATCCTCGGAAACATTGTCTCCACGCTAACATCTGCTGGAATCCGAGATATTATCGTTGTCGTCCGTTCAGCCCAAGATCAACTTGGTGAACATATTCAATTTCTCTCAGGCGTTTTTCCTGTCCGATCCGTCATCAATGAATCCTACAATCCTGATGAAATGTTGACATCAATACAATATGGTTTGAAAACAATTAATTCTTCATCTACAGCTGCCCTGATCGTACTGGGTGATCAGCCGCAAATCGAAAAAGAAACAGTTTGCCGGATTATTCATGCACACCAACAATCAAATGACTTAATAGTCATCCCAAGTTTCTCGATGCGGCGTGGACACCCCTGGTTGATCCCTTATCCCTTAATCTCTCAGTTCAACCAACTCCAATACCCTTTCAATCCTCGTGATTTTCTTGAACAACATAAGGATGAAATTACTTATGTAATTATTGATAACGATAGTATCCTTAAAGACATTGATACACCAGATGATTATCAAACTCTTAAACCAATATAATGATCAAATTATAAGAAAGGTCAGGATAATTTAATTCAACCAGCACAAGCATTGTCTTTGATATTCATTAGACAACCAACTCCGCCTCTTGCGAATTATTTGATATTATGCTATTTTTATCTCGATGAAGATCCGGTCCTTCGTAGCAATTGAATTGCCAGCACCAACACAAAAAGACATCATTTGGCGAACCACCCATCTAAGAAAGCTTTATCCAAATCCCGTAATTCGCTGGGTTCAACTTGGTAATATTCATCTTACACTTAAGTTCCTTGGGGATATTGCGAAAAAAGATCTGGAGATATTGGCTGGCTCAATGACAAATGAAGCTTCAGGGGTAGAACCATTCATGCTCTCTTTTTCAGATTTGGGAATCTTCCCGAATAGTAAATGTCCCAGAATTATTTGGATTGGCATAAAATCTCCTGCCAGATTAGTGAAATACCAAAGTAGAATTGAGGAGCTAACATCCAGTCTTGGGATTCCAATTGAAAAAAGACCATTTTCCCCACACATTACTTTGGGGCGCTTTGGAAAAAGTAATTTAAAGTTGAATTCGAGTAATTTGATTGCTGAATTGGGTTCTACGTTAGTTAACAGCATAGATACGATAAATATCACTGAAATCAAGATTTTCCAAAGTAACCTGAGACCTGATGGTCCTGTTTATACTGTCATCCACAATATTCCACTAGGGATTACAAACAAATTGAGAGGATAAACTTAAATATGCTGGAAATCGCCCATACGATCATTAATTCACTTGAAGAAAAAAAAGGTGAAAAAATTCTTCTACTCGACATACAAAAGATTTCTACTTTTACAAATTATTTCATCATTTGCACCGGTACAAGCAATCGCATGTTGGATGCTTTGGCTGATGCTACGATACTAGGTGTTAACGAAAAGCATAAGCTTAAAGGGCGTATTGAAGGGAATCCAGATTGTGGGTGGATGATAGTAGATTTTGGATTTATCCTTGTCCATCTTTTTTCCCCCGATCAACGTGATTATTACAAACTAGAAGATCTCTGGCATGAAGGAAAAATCATCTTGCATGTCCAGTAATATTAATAGAGGAGACCAGTTTAATTCACAGGTCACTTCTATTAAATCATTTTATCCAGAATTAATATTATCCTTCAAAAATCCAGATATCGTTCTCGCGTTTCCAGACTATAAGTTCTTCAGGAGAAAACCAAAGCGCGATTTCCTTTTTTCCATTCTCGACTGAATCCGATGCATGAGTTAGATTTCTTCCGATCTCGAGACCAAAATCGTGGCGAACAGACCCGGGAGTTGCTTCTGTTGGACGAGTTGCACCCATAGTTTGGCGAACTGCATCAATCGCGATCGGACCTTCCCAAACCATTGCCATCACTGGCGCAGATAAAATATATGTAATCAAGCTATCGTAAAATGGTTTCCCTTTGTGGATAGCGTAATGCGTTTCAGCCAATTCCCTGCTCACTGCAATAAATTTCGCTGCAACCAATTTTAGCCCTCTTTGTTCCAAACGTTTAATTATTTCCCCAATCAATCCACGTTGGACCCCATCAGGTTTTACCAGCACCAAGGTTTTTTCCATTAATACCTCCACCTCCAATAATTATTTAGGGAAAGAATTTTTGAAAAGTCCCACTTCAATTCTTTTCCTCAGTTCAAAATTTGACATCTTTATTTATGTTTTCATCTTCATAGCCAAAATAATAACCTCGGGGGTAACCCGAGATTATTATTTTATCATGCTGAAAGCTATACCGCCAATTAACCTTCGAAATTTTAGCGCAATAATTCTTCCGCTTTGGTATATGCATCCAGTGCATCTTGAAGTCGGTTTACCCGCATATAGGCATCGCCGAGCAATTGCCAAATTCCAATCTCAGCCGGATATCTCATAGTGGTTTCACGGAGGTCGTGGACAACCCCTTCGAGAAGCTGACCTTTCTTGATCAAATGGCCATACACTTCAATGGCTTTCTTGATATCACCACTTTCAACGAATGATTGAGCCTTTTCCAGGTTACCAGCTTCTTTTTCGATATCACTGTTCGGGATTTTGGATAACGTTCTTGTTCCAAGCGGTTTACTGATCTGATCAGCTTCATAATTGGGATGAGTTGATTCGGAATTGGAGATTTCTGAAATACCTGCTGCAGTTATTTTTTCTTCCGTTTGCGCTGGTTGCCAATCGCCGGTGTCAACTGGTTTAACCACTTCATCAAGTGGTTCTAAATCCAGCTCAGGATCCGCATCTTCATTAATCCAATTTGATGCTTCTGTCGAGAATATTTCCTCTTTTTCTTCAATATTCTTTTCATCGGTAATCAAATCTGATTCAACGCTTCCTATAATGGGTTCAGAGAATTCTTCTGATGCTGAAATCCATTCAGATGATGGAACTTCTCTTTCCATTTCCTTCAACCTGTCAGGAAGAGGTTCCGTTCTTTCGCTGCCAGGAAATTCAGAAATTTCTGATGCAATTGTTTTTTCTTGGATGACTGCATCATCCGCATCTAATCCTTTCAACCACTCAGAGATATCTGGTTCAGGTGAACTAATATTTTCAGAGTCAGGCAAGTGGTTATGGGAGTGATCATCTGGTTGTCCAAAACCGTTGCCTTCTACAATTGTATTTCCATCCATCCCATCTGAAGGTTGACCATCAAGTATTGATGGAGTGATATCAGAAATAGCCTTAGTCTCATCAGCGACAGACGCATCAGGATAATTATCAAGCCCAATTGATGGTATTACCTTCTCTTCGACCAGTTCTCCTTGTTCATTTGTTTCAAACACTTGAGAGTGTTCATCTACACCTGAGAATTCTGATAACTCTGTTACATCGATGTCATCTTCAAGTTTCGATTTGTTTTCATCAGGTTTGCTGATATCAACCAATCCAGGTTCTGTTGTCTTAGAACTTGATATTTCTTCATCAAGAGGTCCAGCCTCATCTTCTATTGAATTTTTCTCCTGTTCGGGGGTTTCTTCCAATCTATCTTCCGGTTTGGTCAATTGTCCCGCAGATTCTACTCCTTGCCTAGCTGCAAGACTCTCAAGCCATGTCAGGGCTTCGTCCTGATCATGCGCTGAAGGTTTTTCTTCATTTACAGATTCGCTTTTTAGAGTTGCACCATCATTGACTTGAGTCTGTTTTTCTTGATCATCTACCAATTCTCCAGGTTGATTGATGAATTCAGAATTTGGAATGTTATTTTCAACTTCTTCTTTTGGAAGAATTTCCGATCCAGCTCCCAATGTTGATTTTAACTCTTCGTCTTTAGCTAGCTCTTCCTGAGTTGAATCAATTTCATTCAACCAATCTGGTAATCCCTCATCAGTTCTAGCTGCTAAATTTGGAATATCTTGATCCTTGTTGGCAAATAATTCACCGGGTTGATCTGGTATATCAACACTAGTATTAATTGTTATATTTGAATCATCCACGGTTTCAGGTCCCATATCTTTTAGCCAATCCGGCAGATCATCTATGTTATCTCCTGAACTTTTCAATTCATTCCCCCCACTTTCTACTTCCTGCTTGGCATCTCCCAACCAAGAAGATATCTCATCGCCAGGTAATCCAGATGTAGTCTCTTCTGTTTGGATCGATTTACCATCTGGAGTATCATCCTTCAAATACGGAATTTCTTTCTCA
>CAYJKQ010000004.1:208675-240596 GCA_964370815.1 uncultured Anaerolineaceae bacterium
TTGGATCGATTTACCATCTGGAGTATCATCCTTCAAATACGGAATTTCTTTCTCAGAAATGTCATTTTCGATATTACCTTCATTTAATACAGGTTCATGTTTGGTAACAATAAGGTTATCGTCCAGGGGAGATTTCAAGAAATTTTCATCCAACATAGATTCGAACCCGTCAGGTATATTATCTGTTTCCAGCAATTCTTCATCTGGAGCCATATCTTTAAGCCATTCCGGGATATCTGCTTTAGCCAATGGTTCATCATTTTCAAGATTTGTTTCATCAGTAACAGCATTTTCTACGGTTTGATCAGAAGGTTCTTCCCATCCAGATGAACGCATCCAGTCTGGAACATCACTTTTATCAAAATTTTCTTTTGCATCTACATCCATTACAGAAGGTTGAATCTCTTGTTCGGAAAATGGTTGAATTACATTTGTTTTTTCTGAAAATGATTCTGGAACATTCTGCTGCTCATCTCCAGGTTCCAACCTGATCCCTAGCGAGGTCGCCCAACCAGCTTGTGATCCACTTTCCGGATCGTTTGGGTCATAATCTAGAAGTTCTAAATCAACAGCAGCATCTGGTACTGTATCAGAAGTGAATATAGACCCAGTTACAAATTCTGAATATGGGTCAAGTGCCTTGACACGTAACCTGTAGGTTTGAGTGAATTCATGTTGATCGGTGGGAGGCATTAAATCAATTAATATTCTGAGGGCATCGAAACAATAGGGGAATTTTTTCAGTAATTCAGTACAGATTTCGATTGCCTGCTTCTTGCGACCGTCTCTGCTATAAGCCCTTGCAAGCATTACTTGTAGATCTGGGCGGTTTGGATCATCCGCAAGTACAGCCCGGATCTCTGCTATTGCCTGGCTATACAAAGCTCCCTGAGTATACATATTTGCAAGAGCATCTCGAGTCAAACGCACCTTCGGTGGTTGAACTCCATCGCGTCTCCCATATAATTTTCGCAGTTCATCTTGAATGGCGGGGTTTGAAGGTTGAACTTCAAACGCACGTTCCATATGCCAGATGGCATCATCCAGTTTCTTTTCATCATCCCTTATGATGCTCATACCAACATGAGAAACAAAATCTTCTGGAACTGACATTAAAACACGTTGAAAAATATCAGCCGCATCACTATATCTGCGTGTTTCCAAGAATGCCTTTCCTAATAAACGATATGTTTCCAGATGCATTGGAAACGTCATTAAGATATTTTTGCAATGGGCTATCGCCTCATCCACTTGCCCATTCTCAATCATAGCTTCAATTTCGTGGTTGTAAACTCGCAGGGAAATTTTTGTCATATGCTCGCTCCTACTCCTGCTAATAGTATGCATGATTCTTGCAGTTTATGCAAGTATTTTAGTTTGATAATATCAAAAATGTATTTAATCATAGAACAATGGCAACGGAGGTACTTTTCTATTTTGAATTGTAATTGCATCCTTTAGGAATCTTTTTGTTTCATTGGCTTTTTCTTGACTATTTGCATGGAGTGTATATATTGGGTCACCTTTTTCAATTTGATCACCAATTTTACAGTGAATCACGATTCCTACAGAATGATCAATCCTCTCATCCTTCTTTGCCCTTCCTGCACCAAGAATTACCGAGGCTTCCCCTATCAATCTGGCATGAACCTGTGAAATATACCCATTCTTCAGAGATTTAACACTCTCAATAAATAGGGCTTTTGGAAATTGTGATGGGTCCTCAATGTAGCTTTCATCCCCACCCTGGGCAGACACAAGATTCTTGAAGATCTTTAGCGCAGATCCTGTTCGAATGGATTTTTCTGCAATTATCCTTGCATCTTCCAGGTCAGAAGAAATTTCCCCTAGAACCAGCATATTTGCGCTGAGTACCAGACAATGTTCACGAAAATCGGCTGGACCCCCACCATTCAATGTGTCAATTGCTTCGCACACTTCCAAAGAATTGCCAACTGCCTTCCCCAGAGGTTGATTCATATCTGATAAAAGCGCAACTACTTTTATCCCTGCAAAATTGCCAATTGATACCATCATCTTAGTCAGCTTCCTTGCCTCTTCTATGGTCTGCATGAATGCACCTAAACCAGTTTTTACATCCAGTACAATAGCTTGTGAACCGGCTGCGATCTTCTTACTCATGATTGAGGAAGCTATCAATGCAAGGGATGGTACGGTACCGGTAACATCCCTTAAGGCATACAATTTACCATCAGCTGGTGCTAAAGTGCGGGATTGACCAGTTAATACCAAGCCTATTCTTATTAATTGATTCTCAAATTCTGCCGGATTCAAATCTGTTCTGTAACCCGGGATAGACTCCATTTTATCCAGGGTTCCACCGCTGAATCCCAACCCCCTTCCAGACATTTTTCCAACTGGCAGACCACAGGCTGCCACAACAGGTAATACCACCAGGCTGGTTTTATCTCCCACTCCTCCAGTCGAGTGTTTGTCAACCGTAATCCTCACAAACTTACTTAAATCGAGAGTATCCCCAGATTGAGCCATAGCCAATGTCAGATCTGTCACTTCGCGAATTGTCATCCCATTTAACAAAACAGCCATAGCCCAAGCAGATACTTGATAATCTGGGATCTCGCCGCTTGTAAAACCTCGAATAAAGAATTCGATTTCTTCCTTGGAAAGTTCCTTCTTATCACGTTTTTTAATGATAATATCTGTTGCCCGCATTCAAAACTCCATAAATAATTACCCTCAATAAGAGGGGTTGATCCCTTTCCAGTTCTATTGAAAAGATATCCTTTTTCAATTAATATTTTATCCTACTATTTGGTTTTTTATGATATTAGAGTTTTTTTACTGAATTTATGATTTTGAGATAATAATTTAGGGTCTCATAAATATTGGAAATAATTCAATTCTCCTTTTCTATGACAAATTCATCTTAACCTTTACCCATATTTGATCAAACATTTCTACTGTAAGTCTTCCAGTTTGAGTGTTTTGTCGGCTGGGGTGATAACTACACACAAGTGAATGGTATTCATCCAATGAATATGTCGCCCCATGGATAAATTTCATCTGACTCGACTGTTTTGAAAACAACAAAAGTATTCTTTCATATGCAATCCGTCCAAATGCGACAAAGACTTTTGGGTTTATGATATTGATCTCCCTCTCCAAAAAAACCTGGCATAAATCCAATTCTTCAAGATTGGGTTTATTCGCAGGAGGTACACAACGACATACTGCCGTGATAAATAAGTCATTCAATATCAATCCATCATTGAGGTTATCCCCCTTGGATTGATTCGCAAAACCTGCTTTAAACAATGCCGGGTATAGAAAATCACCGGAAGCATCCCCAGTGAACATTCTTCCAGTCCGATTTGAACCATGTGCTCCTGGAGCCAACCCAACACCCATCACATGAGCATTTGGATCTCCAAAACCTGGAACAGGTTTCCCCCAATAATCCCAGTCCAGATAAGATCTTCGTTTCTGCCTGGCAATATCTTCCCTCCAGGCTACCAGTCGTGGACATAGTCTGCAATTGATTATCTCATTTTCAAGAGAATCTAATTTGCTTTTCATCTTCATATATAGGTTTAAGATTTTATAACACGATAAGCTTTGAATCAGCCGTTTTGGAAATTTTCTCGAATCAAATTTATCGTTTCATTAAATAGATCAACTTCATTTTTGTCTGTAATAATGCATCCGCCTTGTGCCAATTTTTGATCCCCTCCCCCACGACCGGTAAATTTTTCTAGGTGACGGTTTAATATTTTCCTGGCATCCAGCTGAAGATCCTGTGAGCATCCTACTACCATAGATAATTTCAATCCATCCATAGTTGCCAGGATAACTAAGTATCCATTTTCTGATCGGATCATGTTAACCAATTTGCGTAAATCTTCCGGCGATTTGTCCGAATACGATTTCGTGATTAACTTCAAGCTTTCAACCTGGCAGGCTGAATCTTTTAATTGAGTTATCTCAATCGTTAGCAACTTTGATTTATATGTCTCTAATTCATTCCGCGTTTGAAATAAAATTTCGGATTGTCGTTGAACGGAAATCTCCAAATCAATAATACTGGTATCCAGGACTCCCGATATTTTCTTAACTGTGTGGTAAACATCTTGGAAAACTTTCAATGCTTGAATTCCAGCTACAAAATGTACGCGTATTTTGCGATTTTGTGTTTCAAACTTTAATATTTTTATCATTCCCACCATACCAGTCTGTGGACAATGCGTTCCACCACATGCTGAGTAATCAAATCCATCCACTTCAATCACCCTGATCTTACCTGATACTTTTGGGGGACGTCTAAAAGGAATTTTCGAGATATCCTTGTCCGAAATATAGTAACTTTTAACTTGGCGATTATCAAAGATTATTGAGTTTGCGACCGTTTCCGCTTGATTGATATCGCTTTCCAAAATACTATCTGTATCCAAATCAATCGTTGATGGGTTAGTAAAATTAATATTTGCAGATAAAGTTTCCAGATTCAAATCAAGTTCAAAAGCCCGACTCAAAATATGTTGGGCTGTGTGAGATTGCATGTTTTGTTTGCGCCGTTCAGAATCAATGCTGGCTGGATACACTCCTGGCAAGATCTTCCTATCTAAAACATGAATAATCTTGTTATCGGGTCTTTTATATACATCCAATACGATGGCATCACCGATCTTTCCGGTATCATGATCCTGTCCACCACTTGTTGGATAAAAATAAGTGCGTGGTAATAGTACCAATACCTTCCCACCTTCTCCGGGAAATATTTCAGTTACTTCTGCCTGGAATTCCAGGCACAGGGAGTCATCAAAATATAATTGTTGTGTCATAAAATCAACATTGCATCGCCAAAGGAGAAAAATCTATAATCTTCTCTTTTTGCGATCTCATAAGCATTAAGAATCTGATCTTTTCCTGCAAAAGCGCTTACAAGCATAATCAAAGTGGACTTTGGCAAGTGAAAATTGGTGATCATGGCATCAATTATTTTAAATTCATATCCTGGCAAAATAAAAAGATCCGTATTTCCAGTATATGGAGTTAATGGCGAATCTCGTCCTGTCAATTTTGAATTTAATGCAGCAGTTTCTAATGTGCGTACGGATGTGGTGCCTACTGCAACAATCCTGCCACCTTTTTCTCGAGTTGTATTAATTAAACTACAGGCTTCCAAGGAAACATCACACCATTCTTTATGGATCATGTGATCCACTGGGTTATCTTCTGTGACGGGAGCAAATGTATCCAACCCAATATGCAAAGTTACCTGAGTAGTAAGAATATTGCGTTCCAATAATTTCCTGATCAATTCTTCTGTAAAATGCAATCCTGCGGTCGGTGCGGCCGCGGACCCAGGTTCCTCTGCAAAAACCGTTTGATACCTTTCCGGATCTTCCAATTTCTCATGGATGTAAGGCGGCAGAGGCATTTGCCCAATAATCGGGAAGAAAGGCTCAATAGGGCTTTCAAACCGAATCAAGCGTTGTGAACCATCCAAAACTGCTGTGATTTCACAATTTGGTCCATCATCCACTTGAAGTTTTTTCCCTTGATGTAAACTCCTTCCGCCAACAAGCGCTCGCCAAATATTATCTTTTTCATGGCGTAATAACAATAATTCAACTTTTCCACCAGTTTTCTTATGAGCAAAAATACGCGCTGGGATCACCCGGGTGTGGTTCAAGACCAGGAGATCTCCAGGATTTAGTATATGGTCAAGGTCATAAAAAAAACGATGAGTAATCTGTTTATCTAAGCGGTTAAGAACCAATAATCGGGAATGATCACGAGGTTCAATGGGAGTTTGGGAGATAAATTTTTGAGGTAGATCATAATCAAAATCAATTGTTTTCATTCAGCTGATTTACCAATATTTTTCAAGTCCCTATTGATTTTTTTGGATGATGGTTAAGCTCAAAATGGATATTAGATCAATCTTGGCTGACCAACCTCTTTATATGGGATATCCATGTGTTCATATGCCTGACGAGTGGCAACCCGACCCTGTGGCGTTCTATCGAGAAAACCTAATTGAAGCAAGTAGGGTTCAACAACATCCATTATGGTATCCGGTTCTTCACTGATCGAGGCTCCGATGGTTGCTAATCCCACTGGACCACCATTATATTTGGATATTATTGTACTAAGTACCTGTCGATCGACATCATCCAGTCCCAAATTATCAATTGCCATCAATGTGAGAGCTTCACCAGCCACATGTTTTGTGATCATTCCATCTGAGCGCACCTGGGCATAATCTCTTACACGTCTTAGCAATCGAAGGGCAACACGTGGAGTTCCACGGGCACGCAAAGCGATCTCATCGATTCCATCATCCTGTGCTTCCACACCAAAAAGGCGTGCGGCACGTTTTACTATCAACTGCATGGCTTCAGGGCTGTAATATTCCAGACGATAAACAGCCCCAAATCTTGCTCTCAGGGGAGCAGTGATTAATGCCATGCGTGTCGTTGCTGCGATTACTGTAAAATGGGGGAGTTTTAACCTGATGGAGCGAGCTGAAGGACCTTTTCCAATGATAATATCCAGAGCAAAATCTTCCATAGCTGGATAGAGCACTTCCTCGACTGCTTTCCCCAATCGGTGTACTTCGTCGATAAATAGGATATCTCCAGCATGTAAGTTGGTCAAGATGGCTGCCAGATCTCCCGCACGCTCAATTGCGGGTCCGGATGTGACCTTGATGTTGACTCCCATTTCGTTGGCGAGCACATGTGCCAATGTAGTTTTACCCAATCCAGGAGGGCCATAAAACAGAACATGATCCAGGGGTTCGGCTCTCTGTCGTGCCGCCTCGATCAGGATGGCAAGATTTTCCTTAACATTCTCTTGTCCAATCATATCCAACAAATGTTGTGGTCGAAGATTGTTGTCCTGATGGTCTTCGGGTTTAGGTTCAGGGTCAACAGAGCGTTTATGAATATCGGTCATATGTTCGATTATACACGATGTCGAATTTTACCTGCATTCAGGAGATGATTTTTATACGTTAAAAAATGATGACCATTCCCGGTTTTTATCGCCAAACCATTGTTGGTTGTATAATTATGTCACTCACCCATCGTAAGGAGACCCTATGACTAATGTTTTTTCTTCCAAACACCCTCTTGTTTCACACAAATTAACCAGGTTGCGTGATAAGAACACAGATACCAAAAAATTTCGCGAACTTGTCAGAGAATTGGCAGCCTTGCTTGCTTATGAGGCCACCTATGATTTATTGATAACTCCTCGAGTTGTAGAAACGCCAATGACTACAACAACTGGCTATGAACTTAAAGAGAAGATTGGTTTGGTGCCAATTTTGCGGGCAGGATTAGGTATGGTGGAGGGATTTTGGGATCTAATGCCATCCGCTGAGGTTTGGCATATTGGATTATTTAGGGATGAAAAAACTCTAAAACCTGTGGAATACTACAATAAATTACCGATCGAACCCACTGTGTCTGTCTGCTTAATACTAGATCCGATGCTTGCAACTGGTGGTTCTGCTTCAGCAACGGTAGATGTTCTAAAACGATGGGGGGTAAAAAAGATAAAGTTCGTAGGAATAATCGGCGCTCCTGAAGGGATTGAGGTTATGCAAAAAACACATCCAGATGTTCCTATCTTCCTTGCATGTATCGACGATCATCTGAATCAAAATGGTTACATCCTTCCCGGTCTTGGAGATGCCGGAGATCGCCAATTTGGCACTGCATGATCAATCGTTTCAAAATGGTATCTCTTGAATTCATCCAACATCATAACCCGTTACCTTCACCAGCAATTTATGAAATCCAATAATGGGGAGTAATAGAAAAGTATGTACAATTACACTTATCCCAAAAATCATCGCAAGAGACCTCAGCATTGAGTTTATTGGCGGAGCCAATCTTTCAAACATCCATGAGCCTGCTCCAACCAGCACCGCCAATCCCAATAACAAGGACATCACAAGCATCAATGGCATCCATGCGTGCCTATCAGAAGGTGAAGGAAGCATCATACTGCTGACAACAAAAGTAAGGTAAAACCATATCCAGAAATCTTGCAAATTGGGAAGAGCAATTATCCCCATCCAAAATAGATCAAACTGACCTTTTCTCAAAACATCCCATAATAATGGCAAATCCATACGATAATTGGCAGCATATGCAACAAACAATCCCCCAGCAATTAATGGAGCTGCTCCGATTAGTGAAGCCCGCACCCAATCCGTACGTGATGTTTCTACAAAACCCAGCTGAAGATGCCCATTTGCTATTGGACGTGGTAATAGTGAAAACCGCCCTGTTCGAACTCCAACTAAACGAGCAACAACCAGGTGACTCAATTCATGCAAAAATACACCTGGAAGAAATACCAAGGCGAAAAGGGTATTTGAAACAACTGGCTTCCGGGTGATAATAATAAAAACTGACTGAATTTCCCTATGCAGTGCCCTTTGTACATAGATCAATGGTCCCAACATAAAAAACAGCCACATCAAACCATTCAGGTTTGACCAGATCATTTCGAAATGCATGAAGCTTAGCCTGCACCTGCCTGCACAATTCTTACAAATTCATCTGCCTTTAAACATGCTCCACCAACAAGAGCTCCATCAATATCTTCGTAATTTAGGAACTCGGGAGCATTTGCGCTTGTAACCGACCCACCATAAAGAACGCGGGTTGTATTCTCTACATTTTCTCCAAACATATCCTCTAAAACAGGTCGGATAATATCCCGGATGACATCCCTGGCATCGTTGCCAGTAGAGGCTTTACCAGTTCCAATTGCCCAAACAGGCTCATATGCGAGTATTACGGATGAGATAAACTCATTAGGTAAATCCATCAACCCTGAGCGAAGTTGCCTTTCCAGAATCTCTTCAGTCTGCCCAGATTCCTTCTCATTGATAGTCTCGCCAATGCACACGATGGGTATCAGATTATGTGATATGGCAGCAAATATTTTTTTATTAACTTTCTCATCGCTTTCACCAAAATAAATACGCCTTTCAGAATGTCCTATAAGAACATACTGACAAAACTCAGCGATCATTTCTGCAGAAATCTCTCCAGTGTAAGCACCTTTTGCTTCCCAATGTAGATTTTGAGCTCCCAAACCAATATCAGTTCCTTCCAGTAATGCAGCAGCCGTTAATATCGATAGAAAAGGAGGAAATATCACCTTTTCCACTCCCTTGATATCCCTTAACCCGAGGTTTATATCATAGATTAATGAACGAGCTTCTTCAACAGTTTTATTCATTTTCCAATTGCCGGCAATTACTGGTTTACGCATGGTATCTCCTGAAATAATCACAGAAAAAAATTTATTACCCTATACTATTCATATTTTTGTATTAATAAATGAAAAGATTCGAAAATACATCTTGTGAAGAGACATTAAGGTTCTTAACCTATTAGAGTCTTAATATTGGAAAGATTTCCCTAATGCAATTATTAAGATGGTAAGGCTCAGACAGAATGAATTTACAGGAATCTCAGTTTTCCTTGGTTAAATAATCTACTCCAGGAAAATCAAGTTCATTTATCCAACAAAATAGCAACGCCTGGCAGAGTCAATCCTTCCAACATTTCAAGAGATGCTCCCCCTCCGGTAGAGATATGGGATATTTTCTCTGCTACCCCCGATTGTTGTATCGCAGCAACGGACTCGCCGCCTCCAATAATACTGGTTGCTTTGCTGTTTGCAACTGCTTGAGCAATTCCAAATGTACCTTTGGCAAATTTCGGGAATTCAAACACTCCCATCGGTCCATTCCAGACAACTGTTTTTGCGTCATTGATCACTTTTGTGTATGCCGATACAGTTTCCGGGCCGATATCCAGAATTCGCCATCCGTCTGGTATTGGTCCACTTGGCATCAATTTCCAGGCAGCATCTTCCGCAAATTTATCCGCGATTATTACGTCAACTGGTAAACGAATCCGGGTTTTTCCTGTATTAAGAAATTCACGTGCCGAACTAAGAGCTTCTTCTTCCACCAGAGAATCTCCAACCGGGTAACCTTCAGCTTTGAAGAAAGTGTTAGCCATCCCCCCCCCGATCAGGATCACATCTGCTTTGGTTAACAGGTTACGAATCACGCCTATCTTATCGCTGACCTTAGCACCTCCGAGAATAGCCACAAAAGGTTTTTCAGGAGAAGCGATAACTTTGCCAAGATATTGGATCTCCTTCTCCATCAAAAAACCTGCTACCGCTGGTAACAATCTGGCAACTCCCTCAGTTGAGGCATGCGCACGATGGGCAGAACCAAAAGCATCATTTACAAATATATCTGCCAGGGCAGCTAATTGAGCAGACATGCCGGTATCATTCTTTGTCTCTCCGGCATGAAACCTCGTATTTTCCAATAATAAAATATCTCCCGGTTTCATATCCGCCACTCTTGACTCGACTTCAGGACCGATACAATCTTCAATAAAACCAACCGGTCTTGTCAGCAGATCTGATAAATATGCTGCCACTGGTCTGAGGGAATACTTCAGATCTCGATTTCCATCCGGGCGACCCAGATGTGAGCAAAGAATTAGAATTGCCCCATGGTCAATTAAATACAGCAAAGAGGGTAGAGACGCTCGTATCCGGGTATCATCTCCCACTACACCATTCTTTATTGGTACATTGAAATCAACACGGACTAAAACACGCTTTCCTTGCACATCAATATCTCGAATTGTTTTTTTAAGGAACATTGGTTTACCATCTAGGGAATACTTTTATATGCAGAGGAGTTAAAGTGATCTCGCTATCAGGGCTGCTAGATCCGCTGTACGAACAGAGTAACCCCATTCATTATCATACCAGGTTACTACTTTTATAAAATCGTTTTCCTTTTTACCTAAAACCGTTGTAAAAGGCAGATCGACAGATGAAGAGTGAGGATCACCTTTAAAATCCATACTCACAAGCGGCTCATCAACAGCCTGAAGTATGCCTTTTAATGGTGGCTTGGAGGCTGCATCACGGAATGCCTGACGCAATTCATCTGTAGTTGTAGGATTTGTAACTTGTATGGTGCAATCAACGATGGAAACAGTTGGAGTGGGAACGCGCAAAGCATATCCATCAAATTTTCCATCCAATTCCGGAATTACTAATTTGATCGCTTTAGCCGCGCCGGTGGTAGTGGGAATGATATTCATGGCAGCTGCTCGAGCTCTGCGCAGATCCGAATGTGGCAGGTCAAGTATCCTCTGGTCATTTGTATATGAATGGATCGTTGTCATAAAACCACGCTCAATGCCATAATTATCATAAATTACTTTCACGGCGGGAGCCAGACAATTTGTTGTACAGGATGCATTTGATACGACATGATGCCTAGTTGCATCATACTTATCTTCATTTACTCCCAAAACTATAGTCAGATCTTCCCCCTCAGCCGGTGCAGAGATAATCACTTTCTTAGCTCCACCGTGAGTGATATGATTGATAGCTCCCTGCACTGTTTTACCCTTCTTATTGACACCATCTTCTTTAATTGTAAATATTCCGGTACTCTCAATCACAATTTCAACTCCCAAGTCAGACCAAGGAAGTTTTGAAGGGTCTGTTTCTTTGAAAACTTTGATTTTCCCACCATTGACAATCAACTCACCTTCACCCACTTCTATCTTGCCATTAAATCGTCCATAATTTGAATCATATTTTAATAAATGAGCCATTGTCTTGAGATCACCAATATCATTAAAGGCAACAATTTCTAATTGTTCTGGATAATAATCCTGAACAGCCTTAAGTACTTGTCGCCCAATTCTTCCAAATCCATTAATACCAACTTTAGTTTTCATATATGTCTCCTTTTTTTAGGGATTTAACCCATTAGATTATAAAATTCTGAATTAATTTTTTTATCTAGTTTACGAAAAAAACACAAAAACCAATACCTGCGAGATAAATAAATATAACACTTATGAAATCGCTTTATATTAACGGTCCTGTCCGCTCATATAACAAATCGATTAGAGCTTTCCCAAGTTTAACGGAATCATGTCTCCAAGGGTTCTCGATATCCAATAAATCTGAACAATAAGTCCTTTTATCAGACAATAACTTCTCGTCAACCTGAACCAATTTTACACTGTTTGATTGAGAAACAGGATAATTATCGTTGCAGACAATCACATCAAATGCTGATTTTCCTAAATTTAATTCCAAGGTATCAACATGATCACTGCTGGTAAATTGATCGGTTTCACCTTTTTGAGTAGCAATATTACAAACCAGGATTTTCAATGCCCTGCTTGATTGAAATGCTGACAACAAATCTGGCACCAGGATATTTGGAAGAATGCTTGTGAAAATACTTCCTGGACCTATCACGATCATGTCTGCATTTAAGATTGCCTGTATAACTGGTGGAAAAGCAGCGACATCATTAGGCTCAATCCAAACACGCTGCAATTTTCCACTGGTCTGGGGGATATGACTTTCTCCTTCCACTCTTATCTCAGTCCCGATGTATGGCAATTGGACATCTGCAATCAATTTAACATTCTCCAGGGTAGAGGGTATCACCTTTCCATGAACTGAGAGCACGCGACCTGATTCTATAATCGCTTCTTCAAAAGAACCGGTTATATCCACCAAGGCAGAGATAAATAAATTGCCAAAAGAATGACCACTTAAACCAGATTCGCTACTGAAGCGATATTGGAATAGTTGTGTCAGAAGATCTTCATCATTTGAAAGTGCTGCCAGACAATTTCTAATATCCCCCGGAGGTAGTATTCCCAGACTTCTCCGCAATTCACCCGATGAACCACCATCATCAGCAACCGATACTACAGCCGTCAAATTATGAGAATAATCCTTCAAGCCACGCAAAACTGTAGAAATCCCATGCCCTCCACCTATAACTACAACACGGGGACCTTTCTCCCGACGTCGATATTCTGATATCTGGTCCACCAACCTTTGTCCGGGTCGTAAGAAAGGAATGACAAGAGATCTGTTCACACCCCATAATCCAATTAATATAAGACTTAAACCTATTCCGCCAAAAATTACGAAGCGTGCTAATCGTGGCAAAAACCTCAAGGATAAAAAAGTTATGACCGGAAGCCACCAAGTTTCTGGAGCATTGCGATAAAAATCCAGCAATAATATCCCTAAGCCAACCCCAAGCATGGTTATCCCAAATAGGATTAGAGAAAACCATCGCTTAACACCCAAACCAGGAGCAAGCCAACGTATTACCTGACTAAAGTTGTGTTTTATTCTGGTAGACAAATGGGTGATTTTGTTTGACATCGAATTGATAATAGCAGTTATTGAAGGAAAGTGTCAAGTAAATAAATCCTATGATCACCATGTAATAAGTTTGATTTGAGTGGCGTTTTTGAGATGTTCTAATATTCGGTGAGGTTGACGAATACTGATGCCTCCCATATGTTATAATTCTCACTATGGTTGCTTTGATCACTGCTGATATTGGGGGAACGTCAATGCGCGCAGCAGCATATCCAAAAGATGGCATTCAACCTCTCTTCCATAATAAAATTTCAACTGTAAACTCCAAGAGATCAGTATTTGAAAACTTGGTAGGTTTAATTCGTTCTGTTTGGCCAGAAAATGCTGACGTTGCTGCAATATCGGTCGCCTGTGCTGGACCTCTTGATCCAAGAACTGGTTATATTATCGATGCCCCCAATATTCCTGGATGGAAAGATTTCCCTCTTGGAGACAAATTAAGAGAAATTTTCCCGATCCCAATTTTGATTGGAAATGACGCCAACTTGGCAGCAGTGGGCGAATGGAAATTCGGCTCCGGAGTTGGTCACTCTGATCTTATATATTTAACAGTCAGTACCGGAATTGGGGGAGGAATCATAAGTAATAATATCCTACTGGAGGGTACCAACGGATTGGCTGCTGAACTTGGACATATTACGGTCCAACCAGAAGGTGCGATCTGCCCTTGTGGGAAGAAAGGTCATCTAGAAGCCGTATCTTCAGGATTGGCAATAGTAAATTACGTCAGACAAATGGTTTTAGCAGGAAAAGAATCTGTCCTTAACATCGAGAAAAAGTTTTCAGCATATGATGTCGCTCTGGCTGCAAATAAAGGAGATGAATTGGCAGCCAATGCTTATAATATTGCCGGTTTTTATCTGGGACAAGCACTGGCCAGCTTAATTCATATATTTAATCCTTCGATCATCATTCTAGGAGGTGGAGTTGCCAATAGTGGATCTCTCATTTTTGATCCAATCATGAAAAAAATTAGATCCGATATCATGGATCCTATATACCTGCAGAATTTAGAAATAGTTCCTGCCAAACTGGGTGATGAAGCCGGTCTGGTCGGAGCGCTAGTGGTTGCACGACAAATATTTTGAATTTCATAAATAAAAATTTATTTTTACAAGGAGATATTCATGGAACCAATGAAACTACCCGGACCAAAGTCCAGAGCATTAATAAAACGCGATTCATCCGTTATTTCCAATTCTTATCCTCGTGGATACCCTTTTGTAATGGACCACGGGAGAGGCACCGAAGTATGGGATGTGGACGGAAATCGTTTCCTGGATTTTGCAGCCGGGATTGCAGTCGCATCTACTGGTCATAGCCACCCCAAAGTCGTAAAAGCAATTCAAGAACAAGCAGATAAATTCATTCACATCTCATCTGATTTTTACCACCAGTCCTGGGTGGAACTTGGAGAAAAATTGGATGAGATTGCACCTTTTAAAGAAGCTGCAATCTCATTCATGACCAACTCAGGCACCGAAGCCGTTGAAGCAGCTATCAAGCTTGCCCGTTTCCATACCGGTAGACCTAATTTTATTGGATTTATAGGCGCATTTCATGGTAGAACCATGGGAGCTGTCACATTTACAGCAAGTAAACCTCATTATCACCGGGGTTTCTACCCACTTATGAACGGAGTCGTCCACGCTCCTTTTCCCGACCCATATCGTCCAGTACTCGAATGCCGGCAGGGTGAAGATGCTGGACAAGCGGTTGTCCGATATATTGAAGAACAGATCTTTGCTCATATTCTCCCCGCTGATGAAGTTGCTGGAATTCTAATTGAACCAATTCAAGGAGAAGGCGGTTACATTATCCCACCTGTTAGTTTTTTCCCCGCCTTGCGAAAACTTTGCGATAAACATGGAATACTTCTCATCGCGGATGAAGTCCAATCTGGTATGGGTCGAACTGGAAAATGGTGGGCTATAGAAAATTTCGACATAGAACCCGATATCATTACAACAGCTAAAGGGATCGCATCTGGCATCCCATTGGGGGCGATGATCGCTCGAAAATCTGTCGTCACCTGGCCAAAAGGTGCACACGGCAATACTTACGGTGGAAATCCGATTGCATGTTCTGCTGCACTGGCTACTATAAAATTGATAGAATATGAATTCATGCAAAATGCCGCAGAAGTTGGTCAATACACCTTGGATGCCCTATCAGAGATCATGACTCGCCATCGATCCATCGGTGAAGTCAGAGGTATTGGTCTGATGATCGGTATCGAATTTGTTACTGATCGCAAAAGTAAATATCCTGCTGAAGAACTTCGCGACAGGATCGTTGACCTTGCTTTTGAAAGAGGACTATTAACACTCGGATGTGGAAAAAGTGTTATACGAATTTCCCCACCTTTGAGTATAAGCAAGGGTGAAATTGACGAGGGGCTGCTAATCCTGGAAGAAGCTATCACACTTGCAGAGAAAGAAACTGCATAAAAATTGCTTCACAACCTGCACATCGAAGTGCAAAAAAAATCTAAGAGGATGATAAATGTGAAAGGTTCCTATTTATCATCCTCAATGTTTTCTGTCAGAATTTTGTTTATACCCTTCTAACAAAATTTATATTTCGATAACCTACGCAAGTGATAAAATTAGATCAATATGCTCCCAGATTTTCGTATCCGCCAGCGAGATTATCTTCTTGAAATAGCACGTGCTATTACCAAGGAACTAAACTTGGATAAGTTATTAGCACGCATTCTCAGGATATCTATTGAAATGCTTGCCGGGCAAGCTGGGATAATCGCTTTTAAAGAATCCGGAGTTTGGCGCGTTGCAGGTGCCCAAGGGATTCCACCAGCTTTTTTAAGTTACCTTGAACCTCTACTGGCAGAAGAAAAAGTTGCTGATTTAAATGTTACTGAACTCAACCGGATGTTAAAGGATTTGGCATACACAGCCAGTATGGGGTTACTCAACGGAGTTGGTTTACCATTAATTGCTCATGATCAGGTTATCGGAGTAACTTTCATTTTTCGAAGTTACCCGGATGTTTTTTCTACAAATGACAAGCTTCTCCTCCAAAGTTTCGCAGATCAGGCAGCAATTGCAATATTCAACGCCCAGTTATACACTCAAGTTAATTACGAGAAACATCGCTTGGATGCCTTATTGGATTCAGCTGCAGATGGGATTCTGATCTTAACATCATCACGCGTAATTGAAAGGTGTAATGCTGCGTTTGAGCGAATGTATGGAATGCCGCGCGTTGAAATCCAGGGAAGATTACATACTGAAGTCATCCGTTGGATGAAGCAACCGGATTATCCAACACTCGAACAAGCTGAAAATGGTGGATGGCCACTTACCCCTAATGCATACTTATATGTGGAAGGTGATTTGCAGCGACCGGAACCTCCTCCAATTCCAGTTGGCATCACTTATGCACCTCTATTAACACAGGAAGGTGCCTTACGTAATATTATTGTTACAGTTCGGGATATTACCAAGTTTCGGAATGCTGAAGAGATCAAAAATACATTCGTTTCCATCATCAGCCATGAGCTCAAAACACCAGTAGCTTTGATCAAAGGATATGTCAGTACCTTGCGCCGGGAAGATGCCACTTGGGATCGGGCAGTTGTTCGTGATAGCCTAAAAGTTATTGAGGAAGAGGCTGATCGCTTAACAACAATGATCGAGGATTTGCTGGATGCATCCAGGCTACAAGCTGGTGGGCTCAAACCCAATCTATCAGATATCTCACTCCCTTTGCTTTGCCAACGCCTGGCAGAACGCTTCCTGACACAATCAGATAACCATCAGATAATCACTGATTTTCCCTCGAATTTTCCAATCATCCTGGCTGATGAGGGGCGCATCCAACAGGTTATTTCAAACCTGATTTCCAATTCGATAAAATATGCACCTTCGGGTGAGATTCGAATCCAAGGACAGGTAGATCCTGAAAGAGTGATAATCTGTATATCCGATGAAGGGTCTGGGATTGCACCTGAAGATATTCCTCATATCTTTGAAAAATTCTACCGCGCACCGAAAGCTGTAAATATAACAAAAGGTGCAGGTTTGGGTTTATACCTGGCAAGAGCAATTATTGAAGCACATGGAGGAAGGATATGGATTGATCCCAAACCCGATTCTGGTGCGCGCATTTGTTTTTCCTTACCTCGGTAGATTTGAGATTCTATTTCTTCATAAAATAATTGGATTTAGAAATCTCCGTATTCAAAGTGAAATAATAGTTTTGAATCAATATGGATCTTTATTATGAGATGAAGGAACGTGATAACTAACTCAAAGCCAATATAATTGACTCACTTTCAGGTTAATAGAATAATTTTTGAGAAATGAGATAATTTATGCCAAAAAATCAGATTAAATGTCCCCGCTGTCAACAGCCTATCATGGTTCAAGTGGAACAGCTTTTCGATGTATCTTCCGACCCTGCAGCAAAACAACGCCTGCTTGGTGGAGTATCCAATTACATTAATTGCCCGGCATGTGGATATTCCGGTGGTCTTTCAACACCTATTGTTTATCATGACAATAACAAAGAACTTTTATTATCTTTCTTTCCGCCCGAGTTGAGTATGCCACTAAATGAACAGGAAAAACTCATCGGTCCACTAATTAACCAGGCAGTCAATAAGCTTTCTCCCGAGAAACGAAAAGCCTATTTGTTTCGTCCTCAAAGTTTCCTGACATATCAAAGTTTGGTTGAACGCATTCTTGGTGCAGATGGAATCACACCAGAGATGATCAAAGCACAACAAGGGAAAGCTAACCTTATTGAAAAACTACTGTCAACTCCCAGTGATGATGTCAGAAAATCTATCCTCAAACAGGAAGCAACTTTGGTGGATGAAGAATTTTTTGCATTATTTTCGCGCCTGATGGAATCAGCTCTGGCAAGCGGACAGGAAGAAATAACCAAACAAATGGGTTTGATTCAGCAATTATTATTGAACGAGACTGAATATGGAAAAGAATTGAAATCTCAAGCTACCGAAATTCAGGAAGCGGTTAATACTTTGAAGGCTGTTGGAAATAAATTAACCCGGGAAAAATTAGTTGAGATTCTTCTGGAAGCTCCCAATAACACCCGCCTTGAAGCCTTGGTTTCATATACTCGCCAGGGTATGGATTATCAATTCTTTCAATTAATAGCTGAACGAATCGATAAAGGAGACCTGCAAGAGAAACAAAACCTTGAAACGTTCCGAAGTAAATTGCTGGATATAACAAGGGAAATAGACCAGAGATTGGAAGATCAGCAAAAGAAAGCTGTTGAGCTTCTTGGAATCTTATTATCCGCAGATAATTTACAGGAATCCATCACGGAACATTTACCTGAAATAAATGATACATTTATATTAATTCTAAATGAAACTATGAAAAAGGCTAAAGAAAACAAAGATCTGGCACTAGGTGAAAAATTAAACCAAATTATTGGAATACTTCAACAATTTAGTTCCCCTCCTCCAGAATATGGCCTTCTACAGACATTAATCGAAGCACCAGATGATAAAACTTTAGATAAACTATTGGCGGAACATGATTCCGAGATCACCCAGGAGTTTTCCCAATTCATAAGCGGCGTTATTGCTCAATCAGAAACCAATCCTGATGGATCTGATAATATTCAAGATACCAGTGTCCTGGATCGCCTTCAAAAAATCTATCGCGCTGTCTTAAAATATTCAATGTTGAAAAACCTCAATTAATTTTTGGTTTCTTTGAAATAAAAAGTGGAAAGATTGTTATCGTTATCCGCACTCCTCTTTTTGTTCATGATTTTTGAATTTATTTTGTTTATCTGAAAATATTTGGGTTATCCAATCTTAACCCGTGCCCTCTTACAGTAGCAATATAGGTATGTTCAGGATCTATTTCGGCCAATCTGTCTCGCAAACGCCGAATTAAAGCATCCAGAGCCTGGTCGGACACTCCTGCAGATTGTTCCTCCCCCCAAGCCCACGATACCAATTCCTGCCGACTAATTACCTGTCCCGTGCGCTCATACAAGATTTGCAACAAATGGAATTGCAATGCTGAAAGTGAAGGTTTAACCTGTTGGTTCAATACCCAAACGCGCCTTGAGCGAACATCAAGTCTCAAGCTTAGTGCCTGTTCCAGATCCCCAGTTAGTGGAATGGTTGCGTCGGATGTAAAGAAAACAAATTGTTGAATTAATGACACTTGAATATTATCCCCATCTTGCAACATGATCGGATTAATCATAAGATTTCCGTTACAGTGTGTGCCATTTTTACTCCCTAGATCTTCCAACATGATTCCTTCATAAGATGGCGTGAAGCGAACATGGAAACGTGAAACCTGCCGGTCGTCTATGACAATATCGCAATTTGCATCACGACCTATCACAATGGAGTTCGATAAAGACCAGCGTTGTCCATCTAATGGACCTTTTTTTGCAACCAAGATCGGATATTCCTGGGAAGGTTCCATTTATTCTCCTTATTAAATAATACCATCATTTGTCAGGCACAGGCAAGGATAAAGGTAATTTTCTCAATGAATTAACAAATTGATTGGTATAAAAATATTATTGACCTCCACATGCCAACTTACTGATAATTAAGATGACAAATAGAGAATATAAAAACTGGAGTAATTTGTCAAGTCCTTTTTCAAGCAAATATTAATTTTCATGCATATTTTTTTACTAATGGAGTAACCCGGGGTAATACTGGCGCAGTCAACAATTTTGTAACCCGGTAATAATTATTTTCATAGTCAAAAATAAATAAAGACGTTTATAATGTTATAGAGAATGAAATTTTGCGCAAAACAAGCTCGGGTTAAAATTAGCCCACGCCGAACAATGAGCTTTTTGTGATATGTGCATCTCAAATACTATTTACTCAAAGGATTGGAGCAGATATGCCTCTCGGGCTTAAAGAAGCAGAGGTACTGCGAAATCGATACAGAATCCGAGAGCGAATCGGCCAGGGAGGTATGGGAAATATTTATCTGGCTGATGATCAGCGTCTGGAAGGACGTCAATGTGCGCTTAAGGAAGTTGAATATGATCGCAATACTCCCATAAACCTTCTGAATGAGGCTCGTGATCAATTCTTACGTGAAGCCACAGTTTTGGCGCGTCTGGATCATCCAAATTTGCCAAAAGTATCTGACTTCTTTTCAATTAACCAGAGAGATTATCTTGTAATGGATTTCATTCCAGGAAAAGATTTACGCACAATTCTACAGGAATCTCATCAACAAAACTCATTTCTTCCAGAAAATGAAGTATTAGATTGGGCTAATCAATTGATGGAAGCACTGATCTATCTACACAAACAAGAACCTCCACTCATCCACAGAGATATCAAACCAAGTAATTTGAAAATTACACCTGATGGAGTATTAAAATTGGTGGATTTCGGCCTGGTTAAAATACTGGCTCCAGATGAACTGACCGTAACCATAATTCAAGGTCGCGGAACTGCTTTATATACCCCCCTTGAACAATATGGTGACGATGGGAGACATACCGACGTTCGCAGTGATATATATTCATTTGGAGCAACCCTCTATCATCTGCTTACCAACAAACCTCCTGCTGAAGCCCGCCAACAATTTCTTAATCCTGACAGTCTAATTCACCCTAGAAAGATCAACTCAGATATCAGTGCGAAAACTGAAAGATCAGTCCTGTGGGCAATGGCATTACATCCCGATGAACGCCCAGCTTCAATTGAAGATTTGAAAGTGACTCTGTTTAATGGCCGTGATATTCCTGTAAGAACACAAAGTCAAACTAAAAAACCACGTGAGTCAATCCAAAAAATATTGTCCAGAAAACCGGATAACTCCCTGGCATGGATCTCCGGGGTCTTATTCCTTGTCAGCTTGATCGCCACTTTGCTTCATTGACCACAATGTCCAAATAAATCCGCACAACCAACCCAGTCCTGCCATTAAAAATACTAATTCTACGATTGCAATAAGACCGGATGATTGAATCCAGATTCGTCCAGCGGGGATTCCAAGCACCAAATAATTATATGCTCCCAAACCGCTTAACAAGATACATAATACCCACCGAGTACCCCAACGAATTGAATAATATCGTCCTCCGAGAGAGAACGCCAACCAACTCATCCCACTTATTACTATAACCATTATGAACCAACCTGCAAGCCCCGGATACCCGGATTCAATTGAAGTAAGCGTTTCAGGTTGTGGAGTAGGAGTCTGAACAACGATACTAGTTGCTTCTTGAGAAGCTTGTGTCGGAGGTACTACAGTCACACTAATTCCATCTGAGCTAATATCCAGCTGCATAACCACTGATGGAACTGAGGGTTCAACGATTGCTCGAATTTCCACTAACCCTGGTTGATTTATACTGAATACAGTCCTCGCAACTCCTTGGACAGTGACAGTATCCACAATTTGCAAGATTTTTCCTTCAAGGTTTGAAGTTAACGTAAAGCGAACACCAGTACCATCAGGTACCTGTCGATTATTGTGATCAAGTATGATACCCGTTCTAATAGGAATTGTATCTCCAACTTTAAATAATGGCGTTGCAGTAGCTTCAGATGTTGCTTCTGGTGTAAATTCTGGATCAATAGGCAAATCCAAAGATAGGTCAATAATTTGGTCGGGGTTCGGTGCTGTTGCAGACAGAAGATCATACCCAATACCAGAAACGGATACTGGTAATGACCCTACAGGATTCAGTTCCTGAAATAACAAGCGTGCAGCAACTTCGACAAAAGGCAATGATTTACTGTACAAACCATAATAGGCTGTTAATTTAGAAATATCTGTCGCATCCAAGAAATAGGGGGCATTAAATGCAAACAAGATAACCTTTTTATTTCGCAATAAATCCTGTCTCTCAGAAAAGAACCTTCGCAAGGTGTCCAACAATGATTGATCTGGTGCCGAATCCAACAAACTAATAATCACCCAGTCTGCAATATTTAATTCTAATTCCAAGACTGGGTTACCTTCTCCGCCCTGTAATATTAATTTCAGGTCGTCGAACGAGTAAGGTAATAATGAACTTCGTTTAACCAAACCACCTGCTTGTGGACCATATAGGCGATAAATAGCGTCAGGCAAGGATTCTTTACTAAACGCAAGATTCTCAGGACATAATTTACATTGGCTTTCAAGACGTGTATCTGTCAGAAACAAAATCCGGTCATTTACACCAGGTGGTGAGGGAACAAGAGAATCCAATTCAATAGCATCCGGGCTGATCAACGTGGCTGATTGACGTGCTACCTCAAAAGTTACAGCTTGTGAGATACCAATATTGCTTGAGTCAAATAAGGGAAGAACTTTGCTAAAAGTAAAATCATCATAAATCCGAAATTTCATTGTCAGGATTCGCTTCACCGATTCATCCACACGTTGTGCAAAGGCAGCGTCTTCGTTGTATTTTTGCGTAAAGAATTCAAGTGATTGCACAATTGATTCGTAATTATCGATAGCATCACTGGAAACAATGTTCCCTACAAATAACAAGTCATTTCCAGCCAATAAAGCATCACGTGCCACAATACGTGCAGAAAACGATTGGTTGGCAGGATCATAAAATCGCCGAACAGCCTCACTTCCCAGGTCGTCACTCACAATCAATCCTCCATTTTCATGCCATGAAGCAAAAGGAGTAAGTGCAAGTATTTGAGAAAGCGCTTGAGGATCAAAGCTAACTGGTCGGGTCGTTGTTCTAATATTTCCCTGGAAACCCTGATACCTGATATGTGATACCAATAAACCATCTGTTGTGTTGCTCGTACCAGGGTTATCTTCAGTTACTTCAAAAAAAGGTGCCAACTCTATTTGTTTTAATTGCTCTAATGATTTACGAACTGTGGGAACTTCTTCATTCGAAGATCTATCAGTACTTCCTCTTCCGGGAAAGTGTTTGGCAATTATTGCCAGACGCCCATTGCTTCCATCATGCATCCCGGAGATATACTCCTGCCCCATCTTTGCAACCCAATAAGGGTCTCCACCAAAAGATCTGGCGCCCAACCCACCTCCCCCAGCTGTTCCAGATGTAACTAGTACGTCCAGGGAAGGTCCAAGGAATAGATTAAAACCAATTTGTGAAAGCTCTTGCCCTGCAACTTCACCAACCTGCCTGGATAGATCTGGTTGCCAGGTTGCACCTATTGCCAATAAATCTGGTAGAGGCGTCAGACCATTTAATATTTGGTCATAGGGATATCCATCCCCTTCTTGAGATATCCCAACAAATAAAGGAACATAATTTCCTTCCGTCCTTGAATTGGTAGTGAGATCAATAATATTCCCCTGAGATTTTTGCCACTCCAAGGTCTGTAGATCTGATATTAAATTATGAGTATTTGCAATCGTATCAGGTGCAGCTGTAAAGTTATCGTTTGCATTTTGTAGAACCACTCCTCCAACATTGTAATTAACGATTAGATCAAATATTTGAGTTGTTCCATCCACTGAAGATCCATTGAATTGCACCAAAAATAATTGACCCACCTTCTCCTCGGGAGTCATTTTATCCAGAAGAAGTTGTGCTCGCATTGCAGGTAATTCCGCCTGATTATCATTCGACGCAAAACCATTTAATATTGGGGGAAAAAATGATATTAGAATATTAACAAGAATTAAGAAGGTCAGGATTCGTTTTGAGCTCATATTATTTCTTCATATTTTTGACATATTTGCGCATGCAATTCAGGTTGAATATTTCCACCAGAGATTATTACAATCGCAGATGATTTGATCTTACCTGTTAACAAAGCTGCCAAAGCGGTAGCAGATGATCCTTCGATAATCTCGTGGTATTTATGCCAGGCATAAGCAATCCCTTGGGCAATTTCTAATTCAGTAACTGTGATGATGTCGTCCACCAAGTTTTTTATCATAGGGAGGGTTATCGATCCAGATTGCATCGGACCGGAGAGCCCATCTGCCAAGGTTGGCAGATCCGACACGTTGGATTGCTTACCTTTGTGATAAAGCGAGTAGGTAAAAGCAGAAGCCTCGGGTTGGACCCCAATTAAACGATGATGCTTATTGAAATGCCGAATAACTGCTCCAATACCGGAAATTAACCCTCCTCCACCGACGGGTGTTATCCATGTATATTCCTGTTCATCAGCTATTTCCTGAATTAGTTCCAATCCTATCGTTCCCTGACCAGCTATGATCTGCCCATCGTTATATGGAGAGATATAAGTTGCATTATTTTTGCTGGCGTAATCTAAAGCTGCCTGCTCTACGAGACCATAGCCCCCCTTTACAGTGCGAACCTCTGCCCCCAGTTTACGCATTGCATCAACCTTGGTTGGAACAGCTTGATCTGAAGCGAATACCAGAATCGGTGCGCCGACAATTCTTCCACTGAACGCAACTCCCTGCCCATGATTTCCTGCTGAAGCGGTCACCAACCCCTGCTTTTGTTCCCAGGTTTCAAGACTTAATACTTTGTTGAGAGCCCCACGAACTTTAAAAGATCCGGTAATCTGTTTATTTTCCCACTTTAAAAAGATATTTAATTCATCGTCATATGTGACTGGAGTCCGGATTGTCTGGTCTTTGATTCGTTCCGCAGCCTTGTATACCCATTCAATTGGGATCATCTGTGTTGTCCAATAATTCGGCGGAGCATACCCGGGTCATCTGTAAAAATACCATCTACTTTCAAATTAAGCATATGGTTCATGTTTTCTTCACCGTTTACCGTCCATACATGTATTCGTTTTCCTGCTGCGTGAAGATCAGAGACAAGACCCTCGTCAACTTCTGTAAAGTAAGGGTGTAACGCTTGATATTTTCTTTTCCAACCATATTTCCGATGAAAATAACCCATCCACCCTGGAAACGCCAGCAATCCACACGGCACTTCAGGAAGTAGCCTCTGTGAAATATTGAGATTTTTCGCCAAGAATGAGGAAAAAATTATATGCTCTTCTAATTTGAAGAATTTCACAAGTTTAACAACTTCTTTTACTAATCCATCAAATGGTGTTGAATAGTTCGTTAATTCAACATTCATCAGAATTCGTTTGCCAAAAAGTTCAAAGACATCAATCAGTGAAGGGATTTTTTCACCTACAAATTTCTTTGAGAATTTTAACCCGGCATCTAATTCTTGTAATGCACTCAAGGGGATATTCGATACTTTTCCGGTCCCGTTAGTGGTTCGATCTACGGTTGAATCATGAATAACCACAACTTGATTATCCGAACTAAGCTTTACGTCAAACTCTATGGCATCTGCTTGATGGTTAATTGCCAATTCGAATGCAGCCAGCGTATTTTCCGGTGCTTGCGCAGATGCGCCTCTATGTCCGATGATGAGAGGTTTTGGCCAACCATTTAGCATTTAAAACTCCACAAAATATGATTGAGCAGCCCTGTCAATTAATTCCTTATTCATAACTGGTTCGGTTGACATGTAATGAGCAATATCCAATATCTGATCACACAAATCTCTTGGATGAGATGCCCTCAGTTTTCGATTCCGTTTAATATACCATTCCTGTATTAAATAGGCTAAACCCTGATCATCATAGGTTATCCCTTTCTGTTGTGCAACCCTTTGAAATATTTCACGATATTCTTCAAACGACGGGTCTCCTATTTCAATTTTGTGACGTAGCCGCCTTAAGAATGCTTCATCCACCAGATCGCGAGGTGGCAGGTTTGTTGAGAATACTACTAAAACATCGAATGGAATTTCCACTTTTCTTCCTGTATGCAAGGTTAAGAAATCCACCCGATTTTCCAGTGGAACGATCCAACGATTAAGGAGATCGCGAGGTCGAACCTGCTGACGACCAAAATCATCAATTAAAAGTATCCCTCCGTTCGCTTTAACTTGAAATGGAGCTTCATAATATTTATTGGTGTCATCAAAGACCAGATCCAAGCCTTCGAGCGTCAATTCGCCTCCCACTACAACAAATGGTCTTCTGATCTTGATCCAACGAGGATCCCGCCGAACACTGACCCGCGGAGATCCTGTCTCATTCGAACCTGGCTCATCTTCTGGTGCACGTTGGTGGTTAACTGAATCAAATAATTTTACAACCTGACCATCCAGGTACAATGCATAAGGGACATACATGGTTTGGCTTAATACCATATTCCCAAATGCCCTGGCAATACTTGTTTTCCCATTTCCAGGAGGTCCATAAAGAAAGATCGAGGTTCCCGAGTTTAATGCAGGACCCAAGCTTTGAAAAGTGGCTTCTGATAGTATTAAATGTGATAAAAGTTGCCTCATTGTCCGTGAAGTAACCATGATGCGCTCACGACTTTGCTGGAGAATTGATTCGTTATAGGTTTCGACAGGCACAGGTGCAGCGCCAGCATATTGGCTGCGATCCAGAGCTTCTCGAGCCCGGATCATTCCTGCGCTTGTTATTGCGTATTGATATGATCCATCTCCCTGTCCCATTTGGGATGGCTTTACTTCTATCAATTTCTCACGCTTCAACGCTTCAAGGATCTGATCAACCACCCCGGATAAAGGAAGCGCCAATTCCTCGGCAACTTTTAATCCAGTCATATACCCTTGGAAATACATTATTTTCAAGGCAAGATCCTGCAACCAGAGGGCAGAAAGTCCTGTATCTTCCAATTTATTGATGGGTGGCGGAAGAAAAGGCATATTATTCGAAGGTGATTGATTGTCGGTAATCGGTATGGACATATTGCCCTCCTCCAGGGAGTCTCATGTCTTTAATTATAGCATGCTGCCGTCAAAATTTACTTTAATCCGAATTAAATAAGCATTGATTAATAAACCTTAATTATTAAATCTTGAACTCTTATTGATGAAAGCCTTTATGATAGAAACTTGAGGGGATAATTCCAGTTTGTATCAAAGGTGATCCCATAAATAATGCAAAAAGGTCGATTGATACGGGGATTCCTGATCAAATTGTGGTTGTCGATGATGGTCATCATTTATGACGAGCGTAATCATTTCGGAATTTATTCGAATTGATTTATATCCAATTAATTATACGAATTAGTATTTTTTTTTAAAAAACGAAATTGCATTCTCACTGGGATAACAACTATCCAAGATAATTGAAACCGATAGCAAATAATTCTTTGAGACTAAGAAAAAATAATAAATTTTTTCCGTTCATGATTTTGGAATATCTCAAATTTTCGAAAGTTGGTATTCTTAAAGAATTAACCCTAATTGTTATTATTAAGGATGCAAAGAAATACTCAGCTGGATAATCATTAAACCAACATGATTCTGTATGAGAATTGAAAATTAAAACTCTCACAAGGTTTCATTGCAATTTAGATTTAAATTAAATTCAGAATAAGAATTTTATCCTCCAGTCACTAAGTTGAATGTGACCAGGTGTTCAAAATTCTATTATGATCTTTCAGATGGTCTTATATCACGTACTTTTAGTTGTAAGTTTTTTCGCCCATTGAAATCATTTAATTCAAAAGTAAATAACAAATCTACAAATTCAGGCAATGAAGGTTGAAGCTTTCCCAATTGAAAAGCGATTGCATCAAAGTGTGAGTATCCATCTGTCACACTTAGCTTGAGGTGTTTTCCATCCCTTCCGACTGCCCGTGAGCTGGAAACACGTAATCCTTCACTGACAAATACAGGTTCCGGGTTTCCATAACCGGTTGGTTCAAACCAGGCTAATTGTTCCAATAATTTGATATCTAATTCAGAAAGGGAAACTCTACCATCTGCTGACAATGATGGAGACAATTCCATTCCAATCAGCTTCAGTTCGGCATAAGAAGTAAGTCTCTGTTTGAGTTCAAGAAGTTTGGAATTTTCTACAGTAAACCCGGCTGCTGCGGCATGTCCCCCATACCTGATTAATAAGTCTGCACATTTTTCCAATGCTTCCGTTATATGAAACTCCGGGATACTCCGGCAAGATCCTCTGGTTGTTTCTTCGCCTTTACTCGCCACGATAACAGGCCGATAGAATATTTCCGAAAGTCGGGAAGCAGCCAATCCAACCACACCGGGATTAAAATCCGGGTCAACTGCAAATAGTAAGAACGCATCCGGATTATCATCAAGTACCAATTTCTCGGCTTGTGCCTGCATTGTCCTGGTTACTTGTTGTCTATCATTATTTTGAATTTCAAGTTTTTGCGCCAATTGACCAGCTTCAAAGACATCTGTTGTACTCAGTAGATTATATGCTGCCAAGGCTGATTCCAGCCTACCGGCGGCATTCAAACGCGGTCCAAGTCCAAAACCGATATTACCTGCATTTAAATTTCGTAGGTCCAAACCTGCAACAGCCGCAAGTGAAAAAATACCTTGTCTTTTGGTCTGCCTTAACTGATTAAGTCCCCGCCTCACCAGACTGCGATTTTCTCCAACAAGAGGTGCCAGGTCTGCGACCGTACCTAAAGCGACCAGATCAAGCAGATCATCCTTATTAAACCCATTGTCAGGCATACGGTCCATCAATGCCTCTGCAATTTTGAAAGCTACTCCCACTCCAGCAAGATCTTTATCTGGATAGAGATCACCTGATTGTTTAGGATTAATAATTGCATAAGCCCGAGGTAATTCCTCGCCAGGATGATGGTGGTCCGAAACGATCAAATCAAGCTCCAGGTTGTTCCCGTATTCAATTTCATCCAGCGAACGAATACCACAATCGACAGTTACCACAATTTTGACGCCTTCAGCTTTAATGGCATCTAATGCCTCAATATTTAGACCATAACCCTCATCAAAACGATTGGGAATATATTCATGAACAATAGCTCCGATGGATTTGAGTAATTGCACCAACAATACTGTTGCTGTAACTCCATCAACATCATAATCGCCGTAGATTACAATAGGTTCCTGATTGAGGATTGCATTTTCCAAACGGTCTATCACTTTCTCCATACCATGCAACTGCCAGGGTGAAGTATCAAATGCAACAGAAGCTTTGAGAAATTTTCGGGCAGCTTCATCGGATGCATATCCTCTGTTAAATAATAATTGCCTGATAATTGGGGGAAATGCCTTGAGTGCTTCTTCAGCCTCAGGAGTAATGCGGGGTTCTATCTGCCACCGTTTCGAATGATCCATGGTCAATGTTTTTTCTCTCCCTGAAGATTTTATAAGCTAAAGTATAGTCGCTGATGAAAGACATAGCAAGGTAACACTGTTTTTCCATCAATCGCAGAAAGAGAAAATAATTTTGACTGTAAGGACCCATTTTCTAAGACTATAATGGTATCATGTTCGAATTCGATATCAAAGCAATAAATGGATCCTCCCGGGCAGGAGAATTTCACACTCCACACGGTCTTTTATTAACACCTGTCTTTGCCCCTGTCGGTACCCAGGCAACAGTTAAAACTGTGACGCCAGCACAGTTAAAGGAACTTGGCTCCACCTTAATTCTCTCCAATACATATCATCTTTACCTGCGCCCGGGTGACGAACTAATCGCAAAGCTTGGTGGATTACATGAATTCATGCATTGGCCACATCCGATCTTAACAGATTCTGGCGGGTATCAGGTTTTTTCCCTTGCCAATACCCGAAAAATCGATTCCGGAGGAGTTACTTTTAAGAGCCACATTGATGGATCCACGCATAGATTCACACCTGAAAAATCCATTCAGATCCAGGAGAATCTTGGAGCTGATATCATTATGGCCTTCGACGAATGTGCCGACCCGAATGATCCCGTCTACATTCGTACAGCTATGCAACGAACCCACGCCTGGGCTGAACGATGTTTAGTTGCCCATTCCCGGCAAGATCAAGCCTTATTTGGGATCCTTCAGGGAGGCGTTGATCTTAAACTTCGAGTTGAATCTGCAGATTTTTTCTCGTCTCTTCCCTTTCCAGGAATTGCCATCGGTGGTCTTTCTGTTGGCGAAACCAAACAGGAAATGTACAATGTATTGGATACCATCAAATCACATTTACCTGTGAACAAACCACGTTATCTGATGGGTGTAGGTACACCAGAGGATCTCATCAATGGGATCGCTCGAGGAGTTGATATTTTTGATTGTGTACTTCCAACAAGGCTCGCACGTCATCATTCTGCTTTTTCCAAACAGGGACGAATGAACATGATGAATGCATCATTTGCATCAGATCCCAACCCTATAGATGACAACTGTCTTTGTTACACGTGTCAGACCTTTACGCGCGCTTATATTCGACATCTTGTGGTTGCGAATGAAATGTTGGCATCAACCCTACTCTCAATCCATAATTTACATACACTTGTTCATCTGGTAGAAGAAATAAGAGAAATGATTATTGGTGGAATTTTCGAAGAAAATATTCCTATGTTATTGGATAGGTGGAAAGAAAACGCCAATAAAGCAAATCCATAAAATAATTTGGAGAATTAATAAATGAATTTAGTCCAGGCATTGATTTTAGGGATAATTCAGGGATTAACCGAGTTCCTGCCCGTATCCTCAACCGCTCATTTATTGATCGGTCAAAAACTACTTGGTATCCCCGCAAATGATGCAGTATTCTCTTTTCTTGTGATTATTCAACTGGGTACGATCTTTTCCCTGATAATTTTTTTTAGTTCTGAGCTTTGGAAGATCACACTGGCTGTTTTATCCAATTTAAAAGGATTAAAGCAATTTCAGACACTCCCTTTTGATGCCCGCATGGGTTGGTATATTATTTTCGCAACCCTACCAGCGTTGATCGCTGGAATAATTTTTAGTGGTAATCTCGAAAAGCTCTTTGAAAACCAGTTTCTTGAAGCTTCCATTAGACTTCTAACTGCTGCATTCATAATGGTCTTGGGTGAATATTTAGGGAAACAATCCCGAAAATTGGAATCGATCAACTGGAAAGATGGATTTTTTATTGGTTTGATGCAAGTTATTGCTGTTTTTCCTGGTGCATCCCGGAGCGGAACCACCATCAGCGCTGGTTTACTCAGAAATCTTGATCGACCTTCAGCCGCAAGATTTGCCTTCTTGATGTCTGTACCTGTAATGGTGGCTGCTGGTGCGTATGAATCCAGCAAGCTTTTTCAAAATCCTGGTTTTTCTCTATATTTGCCAGCCTTAATTGTCGGGGTTATGGCAGCTACTGTTGTAGGCTGGTTTACTGTGCGTTGGTTCATGGGGTATTTAGGCAAAAAAACTTTAAATGTATTTGCACTGTATTGTTTGATCGTTGGTCTGATTTGCCTCGTTTTTTCTTTCTTCTAAGGATTCCTGAATGAATAATTATGATAAATATCTGCCTTCAATGATAGCCTTATTAAAGCGGTTGGTAGAAACAGAATCACCTTCCCAAGTAAAATCCGCGGTGGACGATGTTGGAAAAATCATAATGGAAGAAGCAAATTCAATGGGAGGAAAAATACAAATTATTCAAAATAAATCTACAGGTGACCACGTCATCGCCAGATTCGACCCAATTCCTTCCACGAAAAAGGACATCGATGATAGAGGTTTCCTGCTTTTGTGTCATATGGATACTGTCTTCCCAATAGGAACATTAGCACATATGCCATTTCATGAAAAAGATGGGAAGATCCTCGGACCAGGTGTTTCGGATATGAAAGCGGGAGCAGTTATTTGTTTAACTGTTTTGCGTGCATTATTGGATAATAATCTATTATCTTCAGTCCCAATAACCGCGTTATTCACTTCAGATGAAGAAACTGGCAGCCTTACATCACGAAAATGGATCGAAA
>CAYJKQ010000005.1:0-209184 GCA_964370815.1 uncultured Anaerolineaceae bacterium
ACCCGCAGGGGAAAGGGGGGACGGTGTGAGCGAAGCGACACTTGCACCTGCATGCACACCTGCCCTGGCGGGCGGTGCCAGGGAGTGCAGGTGAGGATCTCATTATTTGAGCAATGGGGAGATGCTTCGTCGCTTCGCTCCTCAGCATGACAGGTTTTGCTAGGGGTTCCTGGGGTTTGAGTAGGTAAATTGGTTTGATGGATCATATAAATAAGCGCTTTCCTCCAGTGGAAAGCGCTTTATATTTTTTGAGGTTGTTCCAGGCTGGTGGTCAGAGCCTGGGACAAGCCAGGTTTTAAGTGCGATCGCCTGAATTGTTATTGACCAACAAGCCTCCTGGTGAATTCTAGACGGTCACAGGCTCAACTCCCGCCAACCCACCGCTGTAAACCTGTTCTTTCTCATGCTTGAACTGCCGGGTATACAGGTGGTAATAATGACCGCGCAGCTTGAGCAGTTCAGCATGCGTGCCGATCTCGGCGATGCGACCCTCCTGAATGACCACGATGCGGTCAGCGCGGCGGATGGTGCTCAGGCGGTGGGCTATTATGAACGAGGTGCGTCCCTGCATCAGGGCTTCCATGCCTCTCTGGATGAGTGCTTCGGTAAGCGTGTCCACGCTCGAGGTGGCCTCGTCCATGATGAAGATCTCGGGTTTCGCCAACACGGCACGCGCCAGGCTGATGAGCTGCTTCTGACCGACCGAAAGCAAGTTGCCACCCTCACCGACTTCCTGTTGGTAACTTTTTTCGAAGGTCGTAATGAAATCGTGAGCGCCGGCAACCCTGGCTGCTTCCTGCACTTCTTCGTCGCTGGCACCCAGCCGCCCATAGCGTATATTTTCGAGGATCGTTCCGGAGAAAAGATGCGGAGTTTGCAGGACGATCCCCACCCGGCTGTGGATGGATTGCAGGGTGTAATCCGTGTAGTCCCTGCCATTGATGCGGATGATACCTTGCTTGGGTTCGTAGAATCGACATAAAAGATTGACGATGGTCGTCTTCCCGCCGCCGGTCGCACCGACCAGTGCGATCATCTCACCCGGCTTGACTTTGAGCGAAAAATCTGTCAGCACAGGCTTGCGGTCTTCATAATAGAAATCGACATGATCGAACTCGATCTCACCCAGGATCGTTTCAGCCGGGATGGCATCCAGGCGGTCCTGGATCTCCGGAGTGGTATCGATCAGGTTGAAGATGCGTTCTGCGGATGCGATCGATTGCTGCATCTCGGCATAGACGCGTGCCAGGTCCTGCACAGGCCAGATCATGAAGGTCAGGTAGGATACGAAGGCGTGAATGTTACCAACCGAGAAACCCTGGATCTGGCTCTGCAACCCGCCGTACCAGACGATGGCACCCAGTGCGAAGGCGGATATGATCTGCACGGTTGGCAGGAAGAGCGCCGACAACCAGGCAGCACGGTAGGTGGCTTTGTACATATTGTCGGATAGCACCGAGAATTCTTTCAGGTTTTCATCTTCCCTGCCGAGCGCTTTGACCACGCGCATGCCCTGGATGTTCTGGTTATATTCTCCGGTGATCTTCGAATTGGCGCGGCGCGAATTGCGAAACTCCACCAGGATCTTTTTACGGAAGTTGACAGCAATGATGACCATGATCGGGATAATGGTGAAAACGATCAATGCCAGCTTCCAGTTGATCAGGAACATGAAGAGCACCGAGAAGATCACGCTGACGATTGCCCAGGTCACGTCCAGCAAGCCCCAGGTCATCAGGTTGGAAACACGTCCCGTATCCGAGGTGACGCGCGCCATCAGGCGGCCAACAGCGTTCTGGCTGTAATAGGAGAGAGACAGGTCCTGCAAATGGTTAAAGACAGCCTTGCGCAGATCGTACTGGATGCGTTCTCCAAGGATCCCGGCCAGGTAGATCAGACTGAATACCAGGGCTCCCTGCACCAACTGGAGACCACCATAATAACTGGCGTACTTCAACAAGGTGGGGATGCTATGGTTGGCGATGCCCTGGTCGATCATGGAGCGGTTGATGTAAGTGAACAAGGCATCCAGACCGGCAGTACCCGCGGCTGCAAAAAGGAAACCCATCAACCAGCGTTTATGCGGTTTGAGCAGTTCCACAATACGTTTGAATGTGGGTGCAGTAATTTGGCTTGTAAATTCTTCTTCTTCGAGTTCTATCTGATCATCCGGCATAATATTTTTCTCCGTGCCTTGTGTCTGCATGGGATCGCAGTCGCCTGGTTCAGGTGGAGCGAGCCATGCATAAAAGGGGTACTAGGTCATTGATTCGATCTCTTCTTCCAATTCTTCATCTATTCTGGTCTGGATGTCGTAGATCTGGCGGTACATCCCTTCCCGGGAAACCAGGTCTGTGTGGCGACCCATCTGGATCACTTCACCTTTGTCCATGACCAGGATCAGGTCAGCTTCCATCACCGATTGGATGCGGTGGGCGATGATGAATGTGGTGCGGTCTTTCATCAATCCGCTCAGGGCTGTGCGGATCTCGGTCTCAGTCTCCATGTCCACAGAAGAGGTTGAGTCATCCAGGATCAGGATGCGCGGATCTTTGAGCAGGGTGCGGGCGATGGCCACGCGTTGTTTTTGCCCGCCGGAGAGGGTGACACCCTTTTCACCGACCAGGGTCTTATACCCTTCCGGGAAAGCCAGGATGACGTCGTGTATGGCGGCAGCCCGGGAGGCTTGCTCCACTTCTTCATCCGGTACCAGCCTGCCAACCCCGTAGGTGATATTCTCACGGATCGAGCGGCTGAACAGGAAAGGTTCCTGCTCAACGATGCCGATCAGGCTGCGCAGATACTGGCGGGTGTACTCAGTGAGCGGCTTGCCATCCAGGAGGATGCGACCCTCGCTATATTCGTAAAAGCGTGGCAAAAGGTTCACCAGGGTCGTCTTGCCCGATCCGGTTGAACCCAGCAGTGCCACAACCTGCCCGGGTTGGACCTGGAAGGTGATGTTCTTGATGACATCCGTATGGCTGTCTTCATATTGAAAGGAAACATCTTCGAAAGATATCTGGCCTTTTACAACAACATTTGGTTCAACAGATCCCTCTGTAAGAGATTCCCTCTCCTGCTTGACGATCTCCATCAGGCGCTCGTAGGAAACAAGCCCGGTCGAGGTATTTACGATAATGCGACCCAGGTTGCGCATGGGCCAGATCAACCAGACTACCAGCCCAACGTAAGCCGGGTAAGTGCCGATCGTGATCTCACCATTTATGGCCATGATGCCTGCCAGGATGAAACCAGCCAGCATCTGCAAGCCGCACAGGATGTCGGACAGAGGCCAGAAGAGCGAATGCATGCGCAGGAGTTTCTTACCGCGCAGGAACTTCTCCCAATTGTCCTTTTCGAACTTGTCCATCTCGTAACCCTGGCGGGCAAAGGCTTTGACCACGCGCACACCAGTCAGGTTCTCCTGCAAGGTGGTGGATAATTTGGCTTCCTGTTCCTGGTAAGCTTCATATTTGACGGTTACTTTTTTGAAGAACCAGACCGAGACGACCAGTATGACCGGTATGACCGCACTTGAGGCCAGCGCCAGCTTCCAGGAGATCAACCAGATGGCGGTGAAGTTGATGATGAACATCAGAATGATGCGACCTACGCCAATGGCTTGTTCGTTGAAAAAATTTCGAACCGAGTCCACATCGGAGGTGACGCGCTCGATCAGGTCACCGGTGGGGGTTTTGCTGTGATAGGCAAAACTCAGGCGCTGGATGTGGTCAAACAGGAAGTTGCGCAGGCGCCGTGTGATCCCCTCAGCCGAGAAGGATGCCAGCCGGCCTGAAACATAGGAAAAACCGCCTTCAATAATTGACAGGCCGATGAATCCGAGGGCGATCATCACCAGGGTTTCGGAAAACGTTCCGGCAAATGGCACACGGCTGCCTACCACCATGTCTGCAAAACTGCGCAGCAGCATGTAGGTCAGGGCTTTCGCCAGGGCAGACACAGCCAGAGCAATATTGGCTGTCGTATACGCCAGGCGGAAACCGCTCATCATGCGCCACAGACCAAGAAGTTTTTTCCTGGTCAGGGTTTTACGGAAGTCATAATAAGTTGAAGGTTTTGCAATGATCGCCATATTTTTTTCCTTCTGCCGATCCATCCACACGTATGCGAGGCGGATCAAGAGATCGGGAGGCGGGTGAATAAAAAAAACCACGGTGCTGGTGTGCACCGTGGTTTATGACTGACACGATCGACTGTCAAAAAGGAACAGGCGCACTCCAAGTAGGTAGAATCATTCCACTTGCAGCAAAAATGCGGGCAGGAATGAAATTGATTTGAGTATTAAGTTTTGCCATGGATCTACCTCCTTTATGGATTTTTCTTACCGGGAAAGTTTATCATTAATTCTGGAAGTGTGTCAAGGATTCAGCACTCTCATGAAGTAATTCGAATGCTCGCCAATACCATAAATTTGAATTAGAATTTGGATACCTTTTTCAACAATCACAATAAAAGAAAAATATCAGGTGAAATTGGAAATACATATTCAGCTTTATTCGATCCTGCGAGAAAAACTACCCCCCGCATCCAAGGGACGGGCTGTGCTGCATTTGAAGGATGAAGCTAGTTTGCAGGACTTGCTGGACGAACTTGGTATCACTCAAAAAGTTGTGATCAGTGTAAACAATGAGCAGGAAATGGACTCATCCCGCCGGTTGAAGAACGGTGATAATGTAAAATTGTTTTCATCCATCAGCGGCGGATGAATAATTGCACTACTTCGATGACCCCAAAGGAGAGAGAAATGGCACACGGTTATAACGGGAAGATCCTGCACGTAGACCTCACCAGTGGTAATTTGAGTGTTGAACAACCGGAGGAAGCCTTTTATAGAAAATATATGGGTGGTAGCGCTCTGGCAATGCACTATCTTCTCAAAGAGATGCCTGCTGGTGTGGAACCTCTCGCGCCGGATAATGTGCTGGTGTTGGCGCTCAGCGTGGTGACTGGATCAGCCATCTCAGGTCAAAGCCGCATGACTGCTGCTGCCAAATCTCCTCTGACCGGTGCGATCGGCGACTCGCAAGGCGGGGGCTTTTTTCCTGCCGAACTTAAGTTTGCCGGTTTTGATGCCATTGTCATCAAGGGCAGATCTCAAAAACCGGTCTACCTTTGGATCAACGAGGGAAATTACGAGCTGCGGGATGCAGCCCATCTTTGGGGGAAGGTCACGGGTGAAGTCGAGTCATCCATCAAGGAAGAATTAGGGGATAAAAAGATCGAAGTCCTGCAGATCGGACCTGCTGGAGAAAAAGGTGTCCGCTTTTCCAGCATTATGAGCATGTCCAACCGCGCAAATGGCCGCACAGGCATGGGCGCAGTGATGGGCTCCAAGAATCTCAAGGCAGTTGCAGTGCGCGGGAAGAACCGCCCAAGTATTGCTGACAAGGAGGGACTTAAAAAACTAGCCAGGTGGGGTGCGGATAATCTTGATGACTCTGGTGTCTCGGGTTTGGCGAAGTATGGTACCGCAGAAACAACCGGGGCAAACCAGACGATCGGTACTCTGCCCACCTATAATTACAACAGCGGGGTGTTTGATAATTGGGAAGCCATTGATGGCACCACTATGTATGATACGGTTCTGAGAGGTGCCGCTGAGGGTAAGCAGGATCGAATAGGACGTGACAGCTGTTATGCCTGTACCGTGCGCTGTAAACGTGTGGTTGAGATCACCGATGGAAAATACAAGGTTGATCCGATCTATGGCGGACCGGAATATGAGACCACATCCACGTTTGGTAACTACTGTGCCATTGATGACCTGGCTGCAATTTGCAAGGCAAATGAATTATGCAATAAATATGGCATGGACACCATCTCCTGCGGTGCCACGATATCATGGGCATTTGAGGCTTTTAATGAAGGCAAGCTGACCCTGGACGATACAGATGGGCTTGATCTTTCGTGGGGTAATGCTGAATCCATGGTGAAACTGGTGGAGAAAATCGCCACCCGTGAAGGGTTTGGAGATCTTTTGGCGGAAGGCTCCGAGCGCGCAGCCAGGAAGATCGGGCGCGGCACGGAAGCATACCTGATCACGTTCAAAGGACAGGAGGCTCCTGCCCACATGCCGCAGGTCAAACGCTCTTTGGCTGTCATCTATGCAACCAATCCGTATGGTGCAGATCACGAAGCGCATGAACACGACCCGGCTATCGAAAACGGTTTCGATAATTATGCCGGGCGCCTGGCGGTGTTGGGTTTTACCGAAGCTCAAAAGCCTCAATCTCTGGATAAAGAAAAGATCCGGTTTGCGGCAGTTACACAATATATGTACAGTGCCATGGATAGCCTGGATCTTTGCCAGTTCGTCTATGGTCCTTCCTGGCAATTGTATGGACCGGATGACATGGTTGAGCTGGTGCGTGTGGTAACTGGCTGGCAGGATGTCAGTTTCAAAGAACTGCAGAAAGTGGGTGAGCGGCGCCTCAATATGATGAGGGCTTTCAACGCCCGCGAAGGTTTGGACCGTAAGCATGATATTCTGCCGGAGAAATTATTCAAACCGCTCAAGGGTGGCGCAAGCGATGGCTGGAAGCTTGATCGCACGGAGGTCGAGTCTGCGTTGGATCACTATTTCGAGTTCTGTGGCTGGGATGTCAGGACAGGTGTTCCGACCCGCTCCAAACTGGAGGAACTTGATTTGGCCTGGGTGGCTGATCTGATGGAATGAAACCATCAGGGAGTTCTGTGCAGACCCATCCATACGAATTTCTTCGAGCAGGGATGTGAAAGTGTCGATCTAACGGTTTGCGTAGGTCCCGCGATCACTCCGCGGGACTTTCCCGCATGCGATCAGCAGGATAATGGAGAGGGGAGGGTGGGAAGCCAGAAAACCCGTTATAGAGAATGATATTCGTTATATGAATACAGTTCTGTCATGCAAGGATCTTCTGGTATGGTATGACGGGTTCGCCTGACCTCAATTCAGCCAGTAGTTTATAATAACAAAACCAGTCTTTCTCCCCCCCTCACCGGTCATCATTAACCGGAATCGGTGGACGATTTCTCCGGAATGTGTACTCAAAGGATCTATCGTGAAAGAAACCGAAAAAATATGGCATGAATACCACAAGAAATTGGCAGTTTTCATAAGAAGCAAGGTTGCTGAAGATGCGGTAGATGATCTTTTTCAAGATGTCTTTATGAAAATTCACAGCCATATCGGTTCCCTAAAAGACGGTGCGAAAATTGAAAGTTGGCTATATCAGATAACACGAAACGTAATAACTGACTACTACCGTTCCAGGCGAATATCAGAGGACCTTCCCGAATGGATAGAGCAACCTCAACCTGAAGAAGAGGATATCATCAGGAAAGAACTGGCCTCGTGTTTGGCGCCAATGATCAATGAATTGCCTGACAAATACCGTAACGCCATCCAACTATCGGAAATGGAAAACAAAACACAAAAAGAAGTTGCTGAACATGAGGGCATTTCATTGTCTGGCGCAAAATCACGGGTGCAAAGGGGTAGGGTATTATTAAAAGTCATGTTGCACGACTGCTGCCAATTTGAGATCAATAAGGATAATCAAATTGTATCGTATGAGAAAAAGAAACAGGATTGCAAATATTGTTAGTTCTTTTTTGCGTCCATTTCCATCCTTCTCCGTCTATAAAGGTGTAGATACTCTTTTTAAATTCTAACAACAAAGGAATTAACATGACTCAAGTATTAAATGACAACATACGCAAGGCAGTACGCGAACAGTATGGCAAAGTGGCGGAAATCGGAAATTCTGGTTGTGGATGCTCAGCAACTTCATGCTGCGAAGGACCTAGCGTCGATGCCAAAGCTGTCTCAATGGAGCTTGGCTATTCAAGATTTGATGTAGATCAAGTGCCGGCGGGCGCAAATATGGGTCTGGGTTGTGGCAATCCCAAGGCTATTGCTTCATTGAAAGCCGGTGAGACAGTCCTGGATCTGGGCAGCGGAGGAGGCTTTGATTGTTTTCTTGCCGTTGATGAAGTGGGCACATCCGGAACAGTAATAGGCGTTGATATGACGCCGGAGATGGTGAGCAAGGCAAGGGCGAATGCCGAAAAGGCCGGCTATAAAAATGTGGAGTTTCGTCTTGGCGAGATTGAAAACCTGCCTGTAGCCGACGGCATAGTCGATGTCATTATTTCCAATTGCGTTATCAATCTTTCGCCTGAAAAATCCAGGGTTTTCCAGGAATCATACAGGGTCTTGAAACCTGGGGGTCGTCTGGCTATTTCAGATGTCGTTGCCAGCACTGAGTTACCGGAACATCTAAAAAATAATATGGCATTGTTGACCGGTTGTATATCAGGGGCATCATTAATTACAGAGATCGAGACCATGCTTAAAGAAGCAGGATTTGAAGCCATAAAAATAAATCCGAAAGACGAAAGCAAGGAATTTATCAGAAATTGGGCACCGGATAGCAAGGTTGAAGATTATGTTGTTTCCGCGACGATCGAGGCGATCAAACCAGAGGTATAACAAAGTGGGGCAACACCCCTGCATGTCCGCTGTGTACGGTATTGGGCAGGGCTTCCTTCATGTGACCACTCGACCATCAAGTATCTGGGTGATAACCGGTCGCTTCAGTTAGCTGCTGCCAGGTCTTATGTAAAGGAAATAAGCATATCCAAGTGCAAGAAACCCGTACAATATAGGACTGGTCCAACCTATGATATTCACACTCCCGCTCAATTGAATTTCCATGGATGCAACAAATCCGACGGTGTCCTGAATAAGCAAGGCTAAGGCAATAGCTCTACGAGCATCCACCGAGGGGGACTTTCGACCGAACCACATCAGAGTCATAAAACCGAGGATTGATCCGCCGACCAAACGGGTAGCCCAAATGTTTCCATCATCAGGTACAAGACCATACATTTGAATCACCCAACCAGCAAAGATGGAACAAGATATACCAAATAAGGCAGCAAAGACAATGTTGATCGTAAATAGATGCCGGAGTTTCATATATGTCTCCTTTCTTGGAGCAAAAAGCGGACAAGATACTTTTGTCCTAAAGACCATTTTGGTTTATTAGCAAATGCAGCTTAACTATTAATTATACGGACTGATAGGACGTTTCATTTTTGCAAAATAAACACCTTATCGAAACTTGTTTGTATTGAATTAATATCTGATTATTCAAAGCATCAAGCCATAGCCCAATCTAAATTAAATTATATATCAATACTTTTCGGAACCATATACCCAAGACCGGGTAAGCTCCTCCAAATCCTAAAAAATTTTTACCAGCATCGCAATGCTATTCGTCTAAAGCATTACTCCTACAGAACCGAGAAAACCTATATCCACTGGTACAGGCGTTATATCCTGTTTCACAACAAACGCCACCCGGCAGAAATGGGGTACAGGAACATATCGTTCCTATGCTCCAATCAATACGCCCGGTATCAGGGCATAATGGTAATTATTCCTGCTGCCACCAGAAAAATCATCGCGGTCCTCCCTCCACGGAAATCCCCCGAAATACCTGAAATATACGACACTCTGATCTGGTGACAAATATCATATTCCTAATAACGAATATGTAAGTATAATACAACACATTCAGAGGTACGAATATGGTAAAAGAGAATCCGTCCACCCAGCTAAACAAAGTCAGCGTCCTACTGCAAGCCATCAGCCCCGAGCCATGCCTCCGCATCCTGCTGGCGATCGGGCTTGGCGAAGCCTGTGTCTGCCACCTGGAGGCATTCCTCGGCTACCGTCAGGCGTATATCTCCCAACAACTGATGGCGTTGCGTGAGGCAGGGCTGTTGATCCCACGCAGGGACGGCAAGTATATTTTCTACCGGCTGGAAAATCCTGAGATCATCGCTGTCATAAGGTTGGCAGGAAAACTGGCAGGGCTGGACCCGTCCGATCTGACAACAGAGATGAGTACGGATCAAGCCATGTGCTGCTGCCCCGCTTGTTCCATTCCTAACGCCTCCTAAATGGAAGGTGGGTCAGGAAATTCATGCCATCCTTCAAAGCCCTAGAGCGGTGAAGAGGTGGCAATGATAACGGAGAAACCATGGAAGTTCTGGAATTCATATCGAAACTAGTCTACGGCGGACTGGGCAACCTGGCAGCTTATCTCGCCGCCCATGTCCTGCTCTGCCTGCTGCCGGCCTTCTATATTGCCGGTGCGATGACCGCCCTGATCCCCAAGGAGACGGTCACCCGCTTCCTGGGACGCAACACGCCCAAGTGGATCTCCTACCCGGCTTCCGCGGCAGCAGGCTTCCTGCTGGCGGTCTGCTCCTGCACGGTCATCCCGCTCTTCGCGGGCATCTACAAGAAAGGTGCGGGGCTGGGTCCGGCGATCACCTTCCTGTTCGTGGCGCCTGCGATCAACATCCTGGCGCTGGTCTATACCGGCGCCGTGATCGGCATGGACCTGGCGATCGCCCGGCTGATCCTTTCGTTGGCTTTCGGCATTAGCATCGGCATGATCATGGCGCTCATCTTCCGCAAGGCAGATGCCGAGCACGATGCCGCCACCGACGCAATGTTTGCCGGCCAGGCAGCCATGCGCCGGGTGGCAGTGGTCTTCCTGCTGGCGCTGGTCTTCCTGCTGGTGGCGGGCACCTTCCAATTTAATTTCCTGACCCGCACCTATGCCCAGGTGAACCTGCCGGTGAACGGCATGGATACCTTCCAGCAGTGGCTATATAAACTGGTCCCCTTTGATCCGGCGCGGGGCGAAGAGGGGGTCACTGCCCAGGGGACGATCCTGATAGGGATGCTGGCGCTGATCGGGCTGACCTCATGGAGAGGCATCGAAAAGATCCACGAGAGGTTCAATGCCTGGACCTGGATCTCGACCGGACTGGTAGGATTGACCCTGTTGGTGGCTGCCCTTGGGTTCGCGCCGCAGGCTGGTGTCCTGACGCTGGCGCTGACAGGCAAGTTCTTCGGCGTGCTGCTCGCTGTGATCGCCCTGGGCTGGTTGCTTGTCAAAGGCTTGAGCCGCGATGAGACCCGTGATTTCCTGTGGGAATCCTGGCGCTTCGTCAAGCAGATCTTCCCCCTGCTGGTGGTGGGTGTCTTCGTTGTGGGCGTGATCCGTGTCCTGATCAAGCCGGAGTGGATCCAGTTTGTCGCCGGGGAGAATACTGTTTTGGGGAACCTGGTTGGTGTGGTCTTCGGCGTCTTCATGTACTTCCCGACGCTGGTCGAGGTTCCGATAGCCCAGATGTTCCTCAGCCTGGGCATGCACCGCGGTCCGCTACTGGCTTACCTGATCTCGGACCCCGAGCTCAGCCTGCAGAGTATCCTGATCGTCTCCACCATCATCGGCAAGCTCAAATCCTGGACGTACGTCGCCTGGGTGGCGCTGTTCAGCACGCTGGCCGGGTTGATCTACGGCACCTGGGTGGACGGCACATCCATCGGGCTGGTGGCATTATACCTGGCAGGTTTCCTGGCGGCGTTGGCTGGCGTGATGTGGCTGGTCAATCGCTGCAATCAACAAAATGCGGCTGCCACGAAAACCGCATCCTCTGTTTGATATCAAACCAATCCCAAAAAAGGAGAATAAAAACATGCTTACCATCAAAATTCTTGGTTCCGGCTGCCCCAACTGCAAGAGACTGGAAGCGCTTACCCGCCAGGCGGTGGAAGGGCTGGGGATCGAGGCTGAGGTCAACAAGGTGACGAACTACAATGACATCATGACCTACAACATCATGTCCACGCCCGGGCTGGTGATCAACGAGAAGCTGGTGTCCTTCGGGCGCATCCCCTCCCTGGCGGAGATCACCACGTTCCTGACCAATTCCCTGGTGGAGGGATGATGAAGAGGAAATCCGCCAGTTCATGCTGAAGGTCTTTGTCAAGAAGATAGTATCAGGTTCGGGCTGATTGGCGGAATTGTGTTGGTATTATATGGCATTATTCCGACGCTTCAGCCAGCATCCTTCAACCTTGGCGAGTGTATGCCGCGTATGGTGGAGTCTTTATCATTCTGTCGTTGTTGCAGGGCGGGCAAATTGATAAAAAAATCCCAGACACGTTCGACCTAATTGGAGCTTGATATACCTGATTGGTGTGAGCGTGATGATGTACTGAATGCGAGGATAAACCTATGAAGCGAAAAGTCTTATTTTTATGCACGGGAAATTCCTGCCGCTCCCAGATGGCGGAGGCGATTGTCAACGCGCTATTGGGGGATGAATGGCAGGCGGTCAGCGCGGGGACGAAGCCCGCGGGTTACATCCACCCCAAGGCGTTGGCGGCGCTTTCAGAAATCGGGATCCAGCACGAGGGTCGCTCGAAGCAGGTGGACGAGTTTCGGAAGATGGACTTCGATGTCGTTGTCACCGTCTGCGATTCTGCAGCGGAGGAATGCCCCGTCTGGCTGGGGAAGGGGAAGCGCACCCATCACAGTTTTCCAGATCCAGCGCTGACCGATAATATGGATGATTTTCGTAAAGTGCGTGATGACATCGAGTGTGAAATTCCCCAACTGCTGATGCATGTTGGATAATCATAGGATCTGGAGGTTTTCATGTCTGAAGTTGCTGTAGCCAAAGCGCCGGCGAAAAGCCTGAGCAAACAACTGTCCTTTCTCGACCGCTACCTGACTCTGTGGATTTTTCTGGCGATGGCAATAGGGGTCTTGATCGGTTTCCTGTTTCCTGCAGGAGTCGAGCGATTCAATGCGGTGGTCTCGGTGGGGACGACCAACATCCCAATTGCGATTGGCTTGATCCTGATGATGTACCCACCTTTCACCAAGGTGAAGTACGAGGAGTTGGGAGATGTCTTTCGCAACAAGAAGGTTTTGTCTCTCTCGCTGATCCAGAACTGGATCATTGGTCCCATACTGATGTTCGTGCTGGCGATCATTTTTCTGCGTGGCTACCCCGAATACATTGCGGGTCTGATCATGATCGGGCTGGCGCGCTGTATCGCGATGGTGATCGTATGGAATGAACTGGCGCATGGTGATACGGAATATGCTGCAGGGCTGGTGGCGTTCAACAGCATTTTTCAAGTGCTGTTCTATAGCGTATATGCCTACATCTTCCTGACGATCCTGCCGACCTGGTTTGGACTGGAAGGCGTAGTTGTGAACATCACGATTGGTCAAATTGCCGAGAGTGTTTTCATCTACCTGGGCAATCCGTTCCTGGCGGGCTTTTTCACCCGATTGATCTTGGTACGTGCCAAAGGCAAGGAGTGGTATTACAAGAAATTCGTGCCGCGCCTCAGCTCGCTCACGCTGATTGCTTTGCTGTTCACAATTGTGGTCATGTTCTCTCTCAAAGGTAACCTGATCGTACAGATCCCGCTGGATGTTGTGCGCATTGCCATTCCGTTATTGATCTATTTTGTTGTGATGTTCCTGATCTCGTTCTGGATGGGACACCGCCTCGGTGCGGATTATTCCAAGACAACCACGCTCTCCTTCACTGCCGCCAGCAATAACTTCGAGCTGGCAATTGCAGTGGCAGTGGCGGTCTTTGGCATCAGCAGCGGAGCGGCATTCGCGGCAGTGATCGGTCCGCTGGTGGAAGTGCCTGTCATGATAGGTCTGGTGAACGTGGCGTTTTGGTTCCAGAAGCGATGGTATCCGCAAGCCGCGTCTGCCCCGGTGAGGATCGCCGCGGCGCAGGAAGTCTGCCCGCCCGATGAGCGGTTGGTGAAGTAGACAAATAAAAAGCGGCGGAGGCTGGTCTCCGACGCTTTTTATTCTAGCCTGATCGAGCAATCAGTTTTATGGGAAAAAATCACAAAAACAGGACATCCTGCCGCCTATGCTCGTAATCGAAACTTTTACCCATACATCATACTCAGTCCGCACGGGGAGGTATTAGTGTTGATCTAACGTTTTGCGTTACTGGCGCTGGGGAAGGCGTGGATTCTGTTCGAGAGTAGAAAAAACTCGAAGCCAGCCTGCCGTGGTGGTCTAGGCCAGGGAAAAATGCTTGAAAATGGTGGCAGAATCCCCAGCGTCCAGTGTAAGGTACCGGGAGATCTAACCGGTACGCTTTATTGGGCGGCTTTTGAATTGCATAACCAAATTTATTTCGCTTGCTTGTCTTAGCTAAGCCGCTTTTCGAGTGTCAGAGATGCTTGTGCTGCCTCGGAAAATTGATTTGCTCCATCATATTCAATAATCTTATTGAAACCCTGCTGTATCCAGAAGCGGATGGCTACCCAATTCTTTAGATAAACAGCTAGCCATATCGCGATGTAACCGCAATCTGCTAATTGCTTAGCTAACCCTTCCACTATTTCTTGAGCAAAACGTTTTCCTTGAAATTCCGGGTGTATCACAAACATCGAGATAAAAGCTGTGGCTGGTTGAGGAAGGCGAGGGGAGTAATGCTGTAAATGAAAATAACCAATAATCTTTCTGCTATCCTTGACTTCCAAGCACTGGAGACGAAAGCCTTTATTTTCATCCGTTTCAGATAAGCTTTTTTCTACTAACAGTTTGATTTCATTCTCATCAACGATAGAAAATGTAGGATCCCATTGCTCAACGTAATTACATGAGGTGAATATCTCAGTAAGGAGCGAAACATCTTGAATTCTACAGTCTTTGATATGTACCCGCTCGGTAAACCATTCGGGAGCGAGGTATTTTGCTATGGGTTCGTATTTACCGTTTTGCATAATCGATCTTAATTACCCTTCGATTTTCTATATACCTGACGAAATTTGAATTTCTAAGTGATTCACGTTGCGGCCCAACGGTTTGCGTTACCTGTTGGCGGGTGGGTTGACTGAAAGGTTAGGCGCGCGGCACATTGAGGGACTCATTGAATGTAGATGCATCAAAAGGTGCCGTAGATGTACCTTGATGGAAAAGCATCTGCCAACCATTGGACGTAAGTTTCCACAGAGAGCTTCTCAGTGTGTGACGAGTAAGTTCGTTATTTTCGGCGACATGGGCCGATTTATACAAGAGCAATGCAGTGCTGACGTCATGCATGTGCAAATGATAATCCTGAGACCATTCTTGAACGGGCTCATCAGGGTTTTCATCAGTTAGTAGGCTAACAATTTCCGACTTGGAATAAGTTGATCCAGACCGGCCAAATTCCATGAAATCATCATGCAATAGCCTAGAGATGAAATTGATGTCGCGTCTTAGTTCAGGCTGATGCAGCGCCACCTCTTGCGACTTAAGTATGGAGAGCAATTCGTTCGCGTTCATTGGCTTTGGTAACCTTAGTTTTGTAGTACTGTGGGGGTGAAATTAGAAGCGCATAACGACCGGCTTAACCCGCCGAGCGGTGCGGGACACCGCCTGCGCTATGAGACCACCCCCAAAGCGCGTGGGGAAGCCGTTGCGCTTTAAGCGCGGTCGGGTGGAAGCCATTGTTAGGCGGTTTTTTCAGGGGATCCTTTACCTCATTTTTTCGATTTCTTCTTCTACTTCTTCCGCTCCCTCGGCATAGAACTTTTCTTCATCGGGAGCAAGCTCGCGGAGCAATCTCAGAAACTCGCCAGCATGGACACGTTCCTCATCCGCTATGTCCTTGAGCACATCCAAGGCGAGCCTGTTGTCGGTTGACTCGGCAAGCTGCATATACAACTGAATCGCTTCGTATTCTGCGGCTACCATGAAACGAATTGCTCTGACGAGCTCCTCCTTCGTGAGCTTCCTGTCGTTTGCCAACCCTGAAAAGGACGATCCGAACTCTGGCATGTCTATACTCCTTTCTTGCTTCTTTTCGGGTTTCCGCCCAACGGATTGCGTTACTGGCGCTGGGGCGGGCGTGGATTCTGCTTGCCTGCACTGTGCCACAGGCACATGTGGGAGCAGGAAAAACTTGAAGCCAAGAAAATGCTCGAAAACGCCGCAGAATCACCAGCGTCCAGTGCAAATGGTATTAGGCGCTTGCTGGTTTGCATAGTCACCGTATTGTCCATTAATTCGTTTTTCCATTATTGTTGATCCCACAATATACCCCAATTATTTCGGTAAGGCTCCAATTTGTTTACTGACCCCGTAAACTCCAAATTTCGTTTTGGATTGGTATTCGCATGTGGTCGTCCATTCTTTCCAGGAGTAGAAAGCCACTTCTCAAAATCTGCAACAAGCCAGTTATTCAATAAAGAGGTGGGTAGGATGAAATACTCCATATTTCGTGTTTCATTTGTGAGATTTACCAATACCGAAAAATCATCCTCTGTCTGTAAATATAGAAAGATGCTTCCATTTTTTTTGACACTCCACTGCCAAACATCATATTCTTCCGTTTTTGTTTTCACACGAATTCTAATATTCTTTTCTTTGTTAGCTGCCAATATATCAAATGCAGGAGCATTACGAGGTGCTAACGCAGCAATCACACCGCGTTTGAGCAATTCAGCAATAACAAAGTATTCACCCGCATTCCCTATTAATGCGCCTTCACCTAATTTTATTCTGCCTGTCATATATACCTATCGCCCGAACCCGTTATCCTGTTTTAAATGAAGTGCCAAACTATTAATTATACTGACTCTTGATACACAGCAATTATGCCATAGAATCAAAAAGTGTCTCCATTTCTAGAGAGTACTTCAAGCATATTTTTTTCTATTCGATCTGCTGGTTCTGATCCAGTGAATAGATCGGTGCTGCACCAGGAACCAGCACAACACCACCACCTGGCAGCCTTTTTTCCCTCAGGATGGCTTCATAGATAAGTTGTTCAACATCGTTGAGAATAGGATCCCTACCTCTTGTTCTTTCAATCACCCTGGCTGCTGTAGGCAGCCCCGCCGGTGGAAAATGTTCAGGTAGTTTGCCATGAATTTGAAGGTGCTCAACCACCTCTTTCCGGGTGGCATACAACATGGCTGTAAATCTCAGTTCCTGGTCGCTGTAAACTTGCTTTTCCATTTTGATATCTCCTTTAGATTCGATGGATTTAAATAAACGCAACCCTGAGCATTTCGCTTCAGGGTTGCGAATTAATAAGTGAAAAAATTAGTGTGTATTTCTGATGTCTTACTTCAACATCGGTCTAAACTTATAACCATATAGCAGCACACCGCGCTCATCGCCATCCGAGCGCAGGCGGCGGGTGACCATCTCGACCGGCATGCCGATCTCAACCGGCTGCTCACCCAGGTCGGTCAATTGGGCGGTGACCATCGGACCTTCGCTCAGTTTGACAAGTGCCACGGTATAAGGGGTGCTCTCATCATACCCGCTGGGAGCCTGGTAAATGGTAGTGTGCGAATAAACTTCACCGCGCCCGCTGAAGGCAAAAGCTGTCTTGGCTTCGCCGCCGCAGGTCGGGCAGACATCGCGTGGTGGGAAGATCTTGGCTTCGCAGTGAGGGCAGATCTCTCCGACCAAACCGTAGCGTTGTTGTTTCAAGCGCCAGTGACGAGGTATTTCCATATAGTTTTGTGCTCCTTGAAGTAAGTTCATGCTTACTTTAAGCCTGCATGACTCTCAGGAACTATCAGGTTTCAATAATTGACCCATAAAAAGGTCGAAGGGGGGTGTTTTGGTGCACGAATCCAGCCAAAACAACCCGCTCCCTGAATATTTATCAAGGTCTAAGGGTTAGTCCATTCTTTCCAACACATGGCTGACTGCCGTGGAGGCTGGTCCCCCCAGGCATTGAATGAGGGCGTAGCGCGCTTCCTGGACCTGGTTGGCTCCAGCAGTGCCGCGCAGTTGCAGGGCAGCTTCAACCGCCTGGTAAACGCCTGTTGCCCCGCCCGGATGACCGCGCCCTTTCAAACCACCCAGGGTTGCACAGGCTAACGGGAAACCATCACGGGCTATTTTCCAGCCCTGGCCGCGCTCTGCCAGGCCAATGGTTTCCAGGCTTAGGGCAGCAAAGATGGAAAAGGCGTCAAAATATTCGAACAGGCTGAGTTCATGAGCCTTGATCCCGGCCTGGAACAGGGCTTTGGATGAAGCCAGCACAGCAGCCTGGAACTGGAGTGCATCCTGGCGGTCATGGACTGCCAGGGTGTCAGTTGCGCTGGCTGATCCGGCAATGCGGATGAGCGCATGAGGAAAATTGGGCGGCAGCAGTTCGCGGCGGGTCAGCAGGATGGCTGCAGCTCCATCTGCCATAGGAGCGATATCGAACATGTTGAGCGGCTCGCTGACCATTTCCGCTTTCTGATAAGTCTCCAGTTTGATGGCTTTCTGGAACATGGCGTTGGGATTGCCGACTGCGTGGGCATGTGCGCTCAGGGCAAATCCGGCAAAGCCATCTGAAGGCACTTCATATTCATACATATACCTGCGCGTTAAGAGTGCAGCCTGTGCGGTAGGGGTCAAGCCATGCACAGCTTCAAAATCGCTGTCTGTGGAAGTCGCCAAGGCAGATTCGGTTTCAGCCCCGATCGAATCGGTGAATTTTTCAACGCCTACCACCAGGGCTGTTTGCACAAATCCACTGGCAATTGCCAGGTATCCCTGGCGCAAAGCAGACCCACCCGAGGCTCCACTGGTCTCCAGCGAGGCAGCTTCGATCCCGTTAAGTCCTGAAAAATCAGCCAGCAAAGCCCCCAGGTGAGTCTGGCGGGACAGGCTGGGTGCCAGCATATTTCCCACGTACAGGGCTTGGGGTTGTAATCCACCTGCATCCTGCAGGGCAGCCTGGATGGCATGATGAGCCAATTCACGCAGGGATAGTTCCCAATGTTCCCCTACGCTGGTCTGACCGATGCCAGCAATAACGATCTCACTCATATAGCCTCTCGATGAAAAACTTGAAATCTATGAAAAAGGGATGGGAGATGTGCTTCCTGTTCCCCAAATTGCTGAATGGTTATGATTATCGCATGGCAAGTTTGCCGCGTATGCGCACATAGGTGGCATAGTCTATTTCAGTGCGCCGGCGGATGTAATCTTGTGTCAATGGAGCCCGCATCCGGCGTTCGGGCAGCTTGTCTGTCACAAGCAGGTCAAACGCATCTGACCCTGCTCCCGAACCGAAGGAAACCATCAGGATGCGGTCACCCGGCTCGGCGATATCCAAAATCGCGCTTAACCCGATCATGGCAGACCCGGCATAGGTATTGCCGATGACTGGCACCAGTAATCCGGGCTCGATCTGTTCTTTGCTGAAACCCAGCATGGCAGCCACGCGTTGTGGGAACTTGGTGTTGGGCTGGTGGAACACTGCCCATCGATAGTCTGCCGGAGCGGTTCCGTTGGCTTCCATCATAGCCCGGGCAGCTGCATTGATATGTTTAAAGTAAGCCGGTTCTCCGGTGAAACGTTGCCCATGTTCCGGGTATCTCTGGTTTTCGCGTCGCCAAAAATCGGGCGTATCGGTGACATAAGAATAAGACGACTGAATGATCGCCAGGGATTCGTCTGCCGGACCCAACAAGTAGGCTGCCCCGCCTGCGCCGGCGGTGTATTCCAGTGCATCGCCGGGTTTACCCTGGGCTATATCCATCCCAATGGCCATCGCATAATGAGCCATTTTTGAACCCACCAGACCCATTGCAGCCACCACAGCTTCAGTGCCGGCTTTGCAGGCAAATTCCCAGTCGGCTGCCTGAGTGTTGGGAACTGCACCAATGGTTTCAGCCACAATGGTGGAGGTGGGTTTTACAGCATAGGGGTGTGACTCGGAGCCGACCCAAACCGCCCGGATTTCGGTTGGGTCCACCTGGGCACGCGCCATCGCGTTGCGGGCAGCCTCGATCGACATGGTGACCACATCTTCATCCAATCCTGCCACCGCTTTTTCTTTGATGGGCACACCGCCTACGCCTCCGGTCCAGATGCGGGCTACCTCTTTGGCAGGTAAACGGTAACGGGGAACATAGGCCCCGTAACCTACAAAGCCGACCGGTTTTTGGGGTTTGAGCAGGGTATGTGAATGTTGTTCAGTCATGGTGGGATAACAGTCCTTTTAAAATTTCTTCAGCCCGGTCAATGCGTATTGATTTTTCAGCCACAAGCTGGGCAGAGATTTTATCAACTAATTTTCCACTGGCGCCGGCTGCAATCGCCACCTGTCGGGCGTGCAAGGTCATGTGGCCGCGTTGGATGCCTTCGGTAGCCAGGGTTCGCAGGGCTGCCAGGTTCTGTGCCAACCCGACGGATACAATGATCTCAGCCAATTGAGCCGCGCTGGTGACATGCATCAGCTTCAATGCAGCCCTGGCGACAGGATGTACCCTGGTGGCTCCCCCTACAATGCCCACTGCCATAGGCATCTCCAGCGAGCCGGTCAGGTTACCATCACCATCTTTTTCCCAGGTGGAGAGCGATGTATATTGTCCAGAGCGGGCAGCATAGGCATGTGCCCCGGCTTCAATGGCGCGCCAATCATTGCCAGTGGCGATCACGACAGCATCGACGCCATTCATGATGCCCTTGTTGTGCGTAGCAGCCCGGTATGGGTCTGCTGCGGCAAATGCCCAGGCTTCAAAAATGCCATCCCGCACCTGTTCCCCGCTGTATGTGTCAAAAGCCAATTCTTTCACCGGGATGACACAACTGGCGCGTGCCAGTCTTCGATCCGCCAGGTTGGAAAGAATGCGCAGATGGACCCTGCCTCCGGTCAACGCTTCAATGCGGGGAGCCAGTTTTTCGCAAGCGGTATTGACGGCATTGGCACCCATCGCATCGCGCACATCATAGATCAGGTGGATGACCAGGAATGGGCCGATGGGTGAGTTTTCTATGCTGCGTATCTCCAGGTCACGCGCGCCTCCCCCCATGTTGATCAAAACAGGGTCGATCAGATTGGCTTCCTGGAGTAACTCGTCTTTATGTTCCAACAGGATAGCACGACTCGCGGCGAGGTTTCGAACATCCAGCAATTGCATCTGTCCGATCATTTCCGGAGGAGTGGTGCTGGCAAAAAAGCCCCCCGTGCTACGTGCCAGTTTTGCCATGAAAGATGCCCCTGCCACAACAGATGGTTCTTCAATTGCCATCGGCACGACTACTTCGCGACCGTTAATAATGAAGTTTAGACCCAATCCCAGTGGCAGAGAAAAAATACCGATGGCATTCTCGATCATGTGATCTGCTTGTTCCACGGAAAATCCTGCCTGCTCTTGAAAAAATGCAAGTTCATCCTGGCTAAATCCACCTGCTTGTGCCAGGCTCTCCAGACGTTGTGCAATGGTTTGAGTATAAAACCCGGGGATGCGTGAAGTCTTCATATATCTATTCTAATTGATCTGTCTGGCAAAACCTATCAAGTTCATAAATTCGTAAACGCCCCATAGAGCATGCCTGGTCCAACTCTGACCATACCCTCGCTTAACGGGTCTGTTTCTTGCATGACAGCGTAACCGTAAAGTGTTTCACCCATGACTGGAAGTACGTAACTGGTGGCTTCAGTCAGGGGTAGATACTTGCTTGGATCTTTTACTTGTGTCGTTGGGTCTCCCTGTATAGCATGCGATGATATATCGATTGTCAATACATAGTTGATCCAGCACCATCCCCTGCAAGAGACTGTCAAACTTGGCTATTTTGGACATTAAGGGTAAAATTCACATGGATGAGGTACACAAATGCTTTTAACACGTGAGCAATTGCAGGACAGGATGGTTGCATTATATGAAGCCAGTCTTGAATTGGTTAAAGATGTATCGTTGGAAAGCCTCCTGGAACGAATTGCCGAGGTCGCCCGAAAACAAGTTGGAGCGCGATATGCTGCTCTGGGGGTTATGAATGAAGAAGGAAAACTGAAGCAATTCATAACTGTTGGCATCACCCCGGAAGAGGCAAAGCGTATTCCTCACTCTCCGCGTGGATCAGGTTTGATCGGGGCATTAATGAAGAGTGGAATGCCCATCAGGCTGGCTGACCTAAAAAAAGATAAACGCAGCGTTGGGTTCCCGCAGGGTCATCCAGATATGCACTCCTTTTTAGGAGTTCCTATCATGCAGGGGAATTTGCAGCTAGGTCAGATATATTTAACTGACAAAATTGATGCACCTGAATTCAGTGCAGATGATGAACTGATTATAAAAATGTTATCCGCATCAGCTGCAGCTGCCATCCATAACGCCAGTATTTATGAAGACCTGGTATCAAACGAGAAAGCGCTTACCAGGCGTAATGAGGATCTGGCTCTACTAAACCATATAGGCGCTTCACTGACTTCATCACTGGATCTGGATGAGTTGTTGAATAAAACCCTCGCCCAATTAATGGCGCACTTTAAGGTTGAAGCTGGTGAAATATTTTTATTTGATAAGGAAAGCCAGATCTTACGCCTTGTTCTACACCGGGGTCAGGCTGCAGAAGCTTTTTGGACGCGCAACCGTTTTAAATTAGGGGAGGGAGTTGTCGGGATGGTTGCCAAGAGCATGCAGCCGATCATTACCAGCGAATTGGGACAGGATGAACGTTTTCTGCGCAGTGCAGTTGTTAATATCGGCTTTAAACAAATGGTGTGCATTCCATTGTCTTCCCCGGTAGAGTTGGTGGGTGTGTTAAGTATCGCATCTCTCAGTCAAACTGCATTTGGCGAGCATGATGTTCAATTGATGATGTCGATCGGAACCTGGGCAGGGACTGCCATTGAAAATGCCCGCCTGCACTCCAACGCCCGGCGCCTGGCGATCCTCGAAGAACGTGAACGGATCGGTATGGACTTGCACGACGGTATTATCCAATCCATCTATGGTGTCGGCCTGGCATTGGAAAACATTCGCCACTTGATGCATGAAGATCTTAAGCAAGCGGATACCGATGTTACGAAGTCGATCGAGAATTTGAATGCCACAATTCGTGATCTCCGCACATATATCCTTGATCTGAAACCAAGACAGTTGCGTGGTGCCTCCCTGCTGGATGGTATGCAAAGATTGGTTGATGAATTCCGTGATAATGTAAAAACCGAGATCTCATTTACGAAACCGAAAAGCGATCTTTTGATTGACTTACCCCAAACGCATGCTATGACTCTTTTTCTGATCTGCCAGGAATCGCTGGCAAATGTAGCCAAACACGCTAATGCCATTAAAGCCAGCATAGAACTTTGGTCCACACCTGACCGGGTTCTTCTTGAAATCCATGACGATGGTGCTGGATTTGATGATGGAATAATTAAAAAAAGTGTGGGACATGGCCTGGCAAACATGCTGACACGTGTTCAAAACGTGGATGGGGGCTTGGACGTCAGCTCGGTAAAAGGGGAGGGCACTACCATTTTAGCCTGGGTGCCGCGCCACTCAAGTCAACGTATCTCAGGGTTGGATTAGGTTATGAGGTCGAATCCCTGTTTTTAAGGTTTCACGTACCTGATAAAGAGTATAAGTTCCCAATAGGATTTTTTAACATGTGTTGATTAAATATTAGTACATCAACAAGTAGCTTTGTGCATACCCTATATCTGGATGCACCGGTAGCTGAATCGTTTTATTTGGTGGAGAACAAATGTTTGAATAACCAATTCTTCATATTGGAACGAATGTTCATTTTTTAAGGTTAGGTCAACCTTAAAAACTCTAATATTTTTAAGGTTGCGTAGGTTAAAAGTGTGGATTATTTGACCGCTATCTGCTAGAATGAACGAGTACGTTTGAAGTAGCGGGAACAAGCTTCATTAGAAGTTGGAAAATATAAACAATCGATCAGAAGTGTTTCATCTCATTGCATGAGTGATGGGCTTGCTTCCCTATTCCTTAAAATATTTTTATTCTACTGGAGAAAGCATGGACGGACAACAGGCATGGCAATCAGCTTTGGGACAGCTTCAGATGGAGATGCCAAAAGCTTCCTTCGACACCTGGGTACGAGACACGAGGATCGTTTCATATAATGATAAAACTTTCACGATCGGTGTCCGCAATGCTTATGCGCGAGATTGGTTGGAAAGCCGCTTGTCGAGTACAGCAACCCGTCTTTTAATGGGTATTATGAATCGAGATATTGATATCCAATTTGTGGTATCAAGCGATCGGGATCATCTTCCAGTATTGGAAGATGATCCAGTTTCCAAAGATTCTGATGAATATAATGAATCACCTGTTGAAAGCTCTCATTGTGTCTTGCTAAACCCACGCTATACTTTTGATAATTTTATAATTGGAGCCAATAACCGCCTGGCGGTTGCAGCCGCCCAGGCGGTAGCTGAAAATCCGTCTTCGTCATACAACCCGCTGTTCTTATATGGTGGTGTGGGTTTGGGAAAAACTCATCTTCTGCATGCAATTGGGAATGCCTGTGAAAAAGATGGCTTGTTTGTGCTATATGTATCTTCAGAAGAATTTACCAATGACATGATCAATGCCATACGCTCACATACTACCCAGGCTTTTCGGGAAAAATATCGCTCAACAGATGTCCTTTTGATCGATGATATACAATTCATTGCGGGAAAAGAATCCACGCAGGAAGAATTCTTTCATACCTTCAATACCCTGCATGGCCTCAACAAGCAGATCATTATTTCGTCCGACCGGCCGCCAAAATCACTAGTGACGCTGGAAGATCGACTGCGATCCCGCTTTGAATGGGGTCTGACTGCTGATATCCAATTACCTGACCTGGAAACTCGCCAGGCAATATTGCGCCATAAAGCCGAGCGAGCCGGGCGGATTGTACCAGCAGAGATCCTGGAAATGATAGCCCACCGGGTTCAGTCAAATATCCGTGAACTGGAAGGTGCACTGAACCGCATTTTAGCCTTCTCGGACCTGTGTGGGATGCCGATGACCCTTCAGATGGTGGATGTGGCTCTGGTGGACCTTCTGCCGCATCCTGGCGAATTAAAACCTGAAAAAGTATTGGATATTGTTGCCCGGACATTCAATTTGAGCATTGAACGACTGATCAGTTCTGATCGCTCCCGCCAGGTTTCACTGCCTCGCCAGATCGCCATGTATCTTTTGCGGGAAACCAATGTGTCCCTACCTCAAATAGGGCAGGCAATGGGCGGGCGTGATCACACAACAGTAATGTATGCTTGCGAGAAGATCACAGATCTGCTTGAGCGCGATGATCGTTTACGCCGCCAGGTTGTAAATATCCGTCAGCAATTGTATGGGCAAAGTATCCCCTTATAAAGTCACCTGGGACTAAAACTGTTGATTTGGTATAAACAGTGATTTGACAGGTATTATGTCAGATCACTGTCCTTTTTTCCCCCAATATGTTTCTAAATAAAATCCGACTCGTAGAATTATTGTAACTGCTCAGGCTCAGACCCTAAAGGTTTCTCTGGCAGATGAATTTGAACGCTTAACCTGATAATCATGTTGTCGATCACTTTGTTTTTCCGGGTAATCCTTTAGGGGCTGATTAGTAATGAATATTTCAATAATATTACACAAACCAGGAAGGCTGACATATAATGGTAGAGAATCTTGCCAAGCCAAAATATTGAAGATATCAGAGGAGCGATCTGATGGCAGAATCATATGATGTCATTATCATCGGTGGTGGTATTCATGGAGCCAGCCTGGCATTTCATTTGAGTAAACGCGGGGTGAAAGCTATTGTATTGGAGCGCCGTTTTCTGGCGTCTGGCGCAACAGGCCGTTCCAGCGGGTTGGTCCGCATGCACTATGACCTGGAACCGGAATCCCGCCTGGCCTGGGCTTCCTTTCAATATTTCCGCAACTGGAATGAGATGGTGGGTGGAGAATGTGGCTTTACACGCACAGGATTCCTTCAATTGATAGAGGCAGAATATGAAAAGCAGTTACGCGGCAATGTAGCCATGCACCAGCGCATCGGCATCCCGTCATTCATCATTGACGCGGACGATGTAAAACGCCTGGCACCTTCTTTTGTAACTGATGATTTTGGAGTTGCCGCGTATGAACCCGAATCGGGTTATGCTGATCCTAGTGGCACGACAGCAGCCTTCATGGATGTCGCCCGCAAAAACGGGGCACGAATATTGCAGGATTGTCAGGTGACTGGAATCAACACCGCGGGTGGTAAAGTTACCAGTGTGGAAACCAGTCAGGGTTTGATTTCGGGGGGGGTAGTGGTTAACGCTGCCGGTGCCTGGGCGGCTTCGCTTGGAAATATGGTTGGGTTGGATTTGCCTGTGTCGACATGGAGACATGACACCATGTTCATCCGCCGTCCTCATGATCTGGGACTTTCTCATCCCACTGTGATCGATTTCATTAACTCCATGTATTTTCGTCCAGAAACAGGTTGGTTAACGTTGGTCGGATTGGAGGATGAAAATCAAATCGGCGAATCACCCGATGGTGATACCGACCATGCCAAACCTGGTTTTGTAGAACGGGCTTCCGGGCGCATCTGTCAACGTATTCCAGAAATGGAGCGTGGTTCATTACATTCGGCTTCCGGAGGATATGATGGCATCACCCCGGACCAGCGTGCCATTATATGCCAGGCTGGTCCGGATAATTTTTACCTTGCCTGTGGTTTTAGTGGAACAGGTTTCAAAATTGCTCCAGCAGTTGGCTCTTGCCTGTCTGAGTTGATTCTCGATGGACAAAGTAATACAGTTGATATATCCGCCTTCGATCTGCAGCGTTTCTCAGACGGAAAACCCTTGAGTGGTGAAAACGCCTATGAGAGCATATGGCGATGATGCCCCCTTCATATTAAATATACAAATACACCGAACCGACAGAAAGACCTGTAAGAGAAAAATTCCTGCGAGGTAGCCTCTCTTTCACTCGTAAGATTCCGGGTGAGCAAAGAGCTGACTAGAAAACAAGGATGGCAAATTTCTATTTTTAATTTCCTTATCCTAAAAGGCACTCTTGCAATCCATTTATACCCTTGTCCTTCTTGGCTGTGACTTGATTTACAATATTTTTGCATGCTTGTATTTCACCTGATCGGGTGGCGATTAACCATGCTTACAAAAAAAGATCTCCTACGCCTGGATTGCACACCAGACCTGACCAAAGCAGGTATTCTGTCTACCTGTCAGTGGCTGGCATTCTCAAGCTGGAATCTGGGAGATAACCCTTATAACCACCTGCGACGAAAGATTGGTCATGTGGTAGTGGAACTGGCTTTGAGACGACTTCTGGCAGAGCGCCTGGTCCCAATTCAAACCCTTAAATTGGACCCTTTTTCGGACTCGTATCAGCATGCCATATCCCTGGGTGGTCACCGACTGCATCTGAACAATTACCTGATAAGCAACAGCGCCCAGGTTCGAGCCGTGCAACAGGATCCTGCTGTATTGCTGCAAGCTTTTGCCCTCACTCCCCTCGATCAGATCGTACGCGCAGGACAAGTCAATCGGGATATTCATCTATTTGCTTTTCTAATAAATATGGCAACCAAATCACAAGCACACCACCACAAAGATCAAGCGACTGAAAACCCCTGTTTTTATCTGGTAGTGCTTCCCAAAAGTTGGGCACAACCGGAATCATGGGTCTCATTGAATCCAATAACTCTTAAAAGCGAAGCGAACCAACCCATAACAATTGAGCTGGGTGGCCTGAACGCAGCCAGAAGGTTCAATCGAACACAAATACAATTGCAACCTGGTATACCTACGAATGTGACCGATGAATTCTACAGCCTGGCTTATATCCATATTCTGGATCATCCCAAAACTCGCCTCGGACTTCATAGTCCGAGATTTCCACAGCGCTCACAAGTGCACATCATCCAACCTGCAGAATGGCGTAATGTGATGGTTAATGGATCAGAGATCTGGCTGACTGGCTGGTTGAGCCTGGATGAATTCCGTCGAAGATCATTCATCCTGCCAGCAGGTCAAAAAACATTCCAATATTCACGTACATACTACAAGAATCTGTGTGTGCCTATGACGGAATTGCAACCGCTTGAAAAACTTTTAGCGGAGACGCGCAACCTGCAAGCTGCAAAATATTAACTTGCAAAATAATCAAGTCAAGTTATATCCAATTTTGTTTATTGACTCTGTTTTTTTCCTGTGGTATTATCCGCTTACAACTTAATAGCCCCAAACGGCAACTCTTATCCAGAGAGGCGGAGGGACCGGCCCTGTGAAGCCTCGGCAACCTATGTAGGATTGGTCGAATGCCAGTCGTACGGAAGGTGCCAATTCCGGCAGTAGCAGTAATCTTAACGGGTTACTCAAATTCTGGTAGATGGGAGGGCAGCCGAGCATCCAAGTGCAATTGCCCTTTCTCGAACTCCGGAGGGGCAATTCTTTTTTTTTTTGGAGGTTTAATTTATGAGCTCTACTTTTATGACCTCTCCCAAATTACTGTTCACATCCGAATCAGTAACTGAAGGTCACCCTGACAAAATGTGCGATCAGATCAGCGACGCTGTCTTGGACGCATGTCTTGAGCAGGACCCATATTCACGCGTAGCCTGTGAAACTGCTACCAAGACTGGCATTGTCATTCTGCTGGGTGAGATCACAACCAAAGCCTTTGTCAATTTTGACGAACTGGTTCGCAAGGTTGTTACTGATATTGGTTACGACCGCGCCAAAAAAGGCTTCGATGGCAGCACATGTGGTGTTATGTCCGCCATCGCCAGCCAGAGCCCGGACATAGATTTGGGTGTTAGCAGATCTTTGGAAGCCAAAGAGGGCGAAGAAGCTGAGATCGATTTGATTGGGGCTGGGGACCAGGGCATGATGTTCGGTTATGCCTGTAACGAAACGCCCACTCTGATGCCTATGCCCATATACCTGGCCCACAAACTTACACGACGTTTAAGCGAAGTTCGTAAAGAAGGCACGCTGGAATGGTTGCGTCCGGATGGTAAAAGCCAGGTTACCGTGGAATATGCCTTTGGAAAACCCAAACGTATCGATACTGTTTTGGTCAGTACCCAACACGCACCTGAAGTTACCCAGGAAGAAATCCGCGCCGCCATCATCAAGCACATTATCATGCCAGTTCTACCAGCCGAATTACTGGATGACAAGCTTAAGATCTATGTCAACCCGACCGGGCGCTTTGTAATAGGTGGTCCAATGGGGGATGCCGGAGTGACGGGGCGCAAGATCATTGTCGATACTTACGGAGGTATGGGAAGACACGGTGGTGGCGCTTTCTCGGGCAAAGACCCCACGAAGGTGGATCGTTCTGCAGCCTATGCAGCTCGCTGGGCAGCCAAGAATATTGTGGCTGCCGGTCTGGCTGACCGCTGTGAGATCCAGGTTGCCTACGCCATAGGTGTGGCACATCCATTATCAATAAATGTAGAGACATTTGGAACTGGTAAGATCCCTGATGAAAAAATTTCGGATCTGGTCACAAAACATTTTGACCTGCGTCCCGGAGCTATCATCCGTGATCTTGACCTGCGCAAACCCATCTACCAGAAAACAGCCGCCTATGGTCATTTTGGGCGGGATGATATTGAATTCGCGTGGGAACGCACAGATAAAGCTGCAGCGCTTAAGAAAGCTGCAGCTTTATAACCCAAAAAGATTAATAAGCTGGTAACCCTTTAAACAGGTTGTCAGCTTATTAAATTAAAATGGATTGTGACGATGCAGGAATAGCTTGTGAAAAAATTCTAATGCTCGGAAAATTCGATCTTTCCTTGCTTGTGTGGAAACTTCCCGACTATTCCAGAGTAGAAGTCTCTAATTTTTGCAAAATCAGCTTGAATATCACCTGTTGGTTTTATACTTGGACCAAGACCTACAACTTTATTACTATAATCCATATAAGCCATTACAATGGGTACCTTGGCTTTAAGGGCAATATAATAAAACCCGGTTCGCCAACGGGGTGTTTTACTACGCGTGCCTTCGGGTGAAATTCCGATGATCAGATCCGTGTGTTCATCGAATTTTGCAACAATTTGATCTACAAGACTGGTTCTCTCACGCCGGTTGACAGGGATGGCATTTATTGCACGCATGAAAACCCCCATTGGTCCACGAAAGAGCGAATCCTTGCCCATGATCCGTATAGGTAAACGTTCCACTATCATTAATGCAAGAACAAGTATAAAATCCCAATTGGAGGTATGCGGTGCTCCGATTAAAACATACCGGGAAGTATGTGGGGGGATAACGTGAGTGTGCCAGCCTGACAATCTTAAGACCAGACGGGCAAGTGAATATAATATTGTGGACTTTTGTTTTCCTAAAGCCAAAGACATGGTTATTTTCCTTAATTACAGCGTCTGGTTTTGACCTCTTTGCTTCCTATTAATGAAAGTTATCTGGATCATGGAACCTTTATTGATGCGGGTCTTATACTTATTCTTTGAAGTGCCGTAAAATTGACAGGGAAGATTGAAATAAGGGATACCAGTTAAATAGTAAGAACCCCGCACTGTTGGCGAGGTTCTGAATTCAATTAAAGATTAATAACGGCTGTTCTTGCCACCACCGCCACTGCGGTTTCGGTCATTCGATCGATTAAAAGATCGTCCACCGCCGCCACCTGGCCGTTCTTCACGTGCTTTCGCCGTGTTAACTTTCAACGGGCGACCACCAACTTCTTTTCCGTCGAACATTGCAATTGCCTTGGCTGCATCAGCCTGGCTTGCCATCGTAATGAATGCGAAACCCTTTGATGTTCCAGTGTCACGGTCCTTGATCACATCCACTGCGACAACTGTACCAGCCTCGGCGAACATTGTTGTTAGCTGTTCGCTGTTTGTTTCGTAGGTCATATTCCCAACGTACAATTTTACTTCCAAGATAATCCTCAACTTTTCTAGTGCAAATTCGCTTAGACTAAAAAACCGTCATCTATCGTTATAAAGATGACGGCAGGTAGTAAATGCAAATCTGATTATAAGACAGAAGAAGTATATCATGGAAAAGGGGTTTGTGCGAAAAAAGTAATTTTGTTGTTATGGCTAAATAAGCTTTTTACCAAGGAGACTCTCCAAATTGTGGTATACTGTCTACCGCTCTGCAAACGATGGATAATTCCTTCTTGAGTGGAGCACATCTTGCCCGGGGCAGGCAATATATGTCCCAAATCCACACGTCTTTGGACTTGCCGGAGCGTGCTGCGGATCGAAATGAACGCAGCCCCGGCCAGGATGAAGGAGACGGAGGGTAAACGCAAAGGAGTAATTCCAATGGCAGTTGTATCCATGAAAGCCCTGCTTGAAAGCGGTGTTCATTTCGGTCACCGAACCAACAAGTGGGATCCCCGTATGAAGCCGTATATCTTCACCGAACGTAACGGTATCCACATTATTGACCTCCAACAGACAGTTAAGTCACTCAACAATGCCTATAACGTCATCCGCAACAAGGTTGCTGAAGGTGGCGTGATTTTGTTTGTTGGCACAAAACGCCAGGCTCAAGAAACCATTCGTGATGAAGCTATACGTTGTGAGATGCCCTATGTTACCGAACGCTGGCTGGGTGGTTTGTTAACAAACTGGAGCACAATGCACCAACGCATCATGGAGATGGAACGTCTGGAAAAATTGATCTCCAGCGGCGAAGTAAACCAATTGACCAAAAAAGAAGGTCTGTTGATCCAACGCAATATTGATCGTTTACAACTAAGATTATCTGGTGTACGGAATATGAAGCGCCCACCAGACCTGATCTATATTGTAGATGTCAGCCGTGAGGTGGCTGCGGTTCACGAAGCCAACCTGTTGAATATCCCCATCGTAGCCCTGGTGGATACGAACTGTGATCCAACTTCAGTTGATTATGTAATCCCTTCCAACGATGATGCCATTCGTGCCATTAAGCTGTTGGTAGGAAAAATGGCTGATGCCGTCCTGGAAGGTGTTGCCATGCGCAAAGATGACCAGGATGAACGCGATGCCCAGAGTGATGCCAATCTGTCTACATCTGAAAAGAAGGTTGCCCACATCATGGACATGGACGAGGAGTTGAGTGATGATGCTTTACTAGGGGAAGCGACTCTGGCAAAATTGGCAACAAAGGATGTTGTGGAAGATGAAATGAAAACCGATGAGGTTGTTGCTGAAGATGTAACACCTATTGATGTTATTGAAGAAGCATCCGTTGAAGCTGATGAAGTAACACCCGATGATACTGATGTTGCATTAACTTCAGTAACTGAAGAAGTAGCATCCAATGATGCTGAAGAAGATTCTACAGCCAGCTCCGTTGAAGAAGAGCCATCAGTCGAATAAGGAATGTTATTTGCATCTCGGGATGGTGAAACGGATGCATTGACATTGAAATAGAGTTGAGGTATAGGAATGGAAATAACCACTGAAATGATCAAAGAATTACGTAACGCCACAGGTGCCGGAATACTGGATTGCCGCAAAGCATTAACAGAAGCAAGTGGTGATTACCAGAAAGCTGTTGACTATCTGCGCGAGAAAGGCATGGCTACAGCAGCCAAGAGAGCTGATAGAGATGCATCCCAGGGTGTTGTCGAGCTGTATTCACACGGGAATGGTCGTGTGGGTGTGATGGTTGAAGTCAACTGTGAGACCGATTTTGTCGGACGATCGGAAGGATTCAGACAATTTGCCCACGAAATAGCTCTTCAAATTGCAGCATCTGCTCCGAAATATATCTCTGAGACGGAGATCCCTGCAGGTGTCCTCGAGCACGAGATGGAAATAGCCAGCGCTCGTGCCCGGGAAGAAGGCAAACCGGAAAAAATGCTTGAAAAAATATCTGCAGGTCGTCTGGAAAAATTCAAAGATGAGGTTTGCCTATTGAGACAATCATACATTCGTGATGAAAGCCTGACCATTGAAAAATTGCTGCATCAAAACGTCGGCAGCCTCGGTGAGAACATCGTAATTCGGCGATTTCAACGCTGGGAGTTAGGTGAGCGCAAAGACGAATAGAAAATTAAGACCAACCACAAGGTTGGTCTTTTTCTTATCAATCATGGAGGTGGAATGAAAACCTTAAAATACAAACGCATATTACTCAAACTCAGTGGCGAATCTTTATCGGGAGAAAATGGGCGTGGGATAGATCCTTTGCAAGCTGAGTGGATTGCCCGTCGAATTCAAATTGTGCACGGAATGGGAGTGGAAATTGCAATTGTGATCGGAGCTGGCAATCTTTGGCGGGGTAAACAAGGCTTGGAGCGTGGCATGGACCGCGCAACAGCAGATTACATGGGTATGCTGGGCACTGTCATGAATGCCCTGGCTTTGATGGATGCTCTTGAGAGGCAGGGAGTGATGACACGTGTTCAATCAGCAGTGGAGATGCGCTCGGTTGCCGAACCTTATATCCGCAGGCGGGCGATCCGCCATCTGGAAAAGGGGCGTGTAGTTATCTTAAGCGCAGGTACCGGGAATCCCTATTTTTCAACGGATACTGCGGCAGCTTTACGAGCAATGGAGATAGGTGCGGATGTACTTATCAAGGCTACCAAAGTGGATGGTGTTTATGATTCCGACCCGGATCACAACCCGAGTGCCACAAAATTTGACCAGCTGACCTATATTGATGTTGTAAATCGCCGATTAGCTGTAATGGATACAACCGCAGTCACCCTTTGTATGGAAAATAATCTACCCATCCTGGTATTAAATCTGTGGGATCCGAACGCACTGGAAAGTGCTTTGAATGGAGAAAAGGTGGGTACTCTGGTAACTGGGTGATTTCCATCAAATCAATTCCAGGTTGAAAGCTTCTGATAGTTTTCTGATGTTGTTTGAGAGATATGCCAAATCATAATGCCTGAAGAAATTAATGTGGTTGTACCACATTTTGTGCTGTTTAATTTTAAGAACTTGGCTAATGGAAATTTCATTGAATGACAGAATGATGATCTACAGGGTATAAGTACCACCTTGTGGGTCAGGTAGCATTTTTTGATGTTTTGGTGTATCCTTAAGAAAATTATTGGAAGGTCATACCAGCCAGGAGGTCACAATGATAAAAGACATCCTTAAAGGATCAGATGTCCGTATGCAAACAGCAATTGTGAGTCTGGAAGAAGATTTATCCGGAATTCGTACAGGCCGGGCAAATCCATCCTTGGTCGAACGCTTGCCCGTGGATTATTTTGGAGCGCCAACTCCCTTAATGCAATTGGCGTCTATCAGCGTTCCAGAACCCCGTTGTCTGCTCATTCGTCCATTTGACCCTACCACCGTCAGGATAATTGAAAAAGCCATCCTATCATCAGACCTGGGCTTAACCCCCGGTAATGATGGAAAATCTATTCGTCTGAATTTGCCTCCACTAACTGAGGATCGGCGTCGTGACCTTGTCAAACTGGTTAATAGTCGTTTGGAAGAAGCACGTATCGCTGTTAGAAATATTCGCCGCGATCACCTTTCCGACATACGTGAGTTCGAGAAAGAAAAGATGATCTCGCAAGATGATCTGGAGCGTGGCGAAGAAGAGCTTCAAAAGATTACTGACCGGTATATTGAAACCATTCGTAAAATCGGTCTGACAAAGGAACAGGAGATCATGGAAGTCTAGGCATCCTATGATTGATAACAATACCAATTCCGGGACAAAAATCCCAAACCACGTTGCGATTATCATGGATGGTAATGGACGTTGGGCACAATCTCGCGGGTTACCTCGACTGGCGGGGCACAGAGCAGGCACAGAGAACTTGCGCCGGATCATTACTGCCAGCGTTGAGTTTGGCATTAAATATCTCACCATTTATGCTTTTTCCACGGAGAATTGGGGGCGACCTAAGGATGAAGTTAGAGGTCTGATGCTTATTCTCGAAGATGTGATTGACAAAGAATTGAAAGAATTAAACCAGGAGGGGGTTCAATTGCGCCACATTGGTCATCTGGAACGTCTTGGGTTAAAATTGCAGAAAAAGGTTCTCAAAGCCATAGAGATGACGAAAGATAACGACAGACTGATCCTTAATGTTGCCTTCAATTATGGAGGGCGGGATGAAATAGTGTGTGCCATCCAAAAAATGATCCAGACAGGCATAAAACCGGAAGATGTGAATATCGCCCTTGTTGATAAATATTTGTTTACAAACGGAACTCCCGATCCAGACCTGATCATTCGCACTTCTGGCGAGTTGCGTGTCTCAAATTTTTTGATCTGGCAATCAGCGTATTCGGAATGGTATGTAACACCCACTCTTTGGCCGGATTTTGATAAGGAAAATTATCGCCAGGCGCTGGATGCTTTTTCTCAACGAGATCGACGCTTTGGAAGTCTAAGTCAAAACCCCTAGGAAGAAGTATCATTGTTAAAAAAAAGAGTAATCGCTTCGATTGTCATGGCTGCCATTGGTATTCCAGCCATCGTATTGGGGGGCATTTATTATTTCTTGGTGATAGGCTTTTTTTTAGTTATGGCTTCTTGGGAATATGTCAAGATCTTCCAGGTCGCAAAATTCGCACCATCCATGACAGTTACTGTAAGCGGTGTATTCTTAATATTGGCTTTCCGTAACTACCTGCCTGAATTCTCCAGCGCCTTGCTGACCTTATTGGTTTTGCTGGCCATGACAGTTCACCTGGTCGCATATGAACGTGGTCAGGATAAGGCTGCGTCTGATTTTGCTCTCACAGTTTGTGGCTTTGTTTATCTGGGTTGGGTGGGTGCTTATCTTCTGGACGTACGCTCCCTGGCAGGAGGCTTATGGTGGCTGTTGTTGACTCTCGGTTCGGTTTGGATTGCTGATTCGGCTGCTTTTTTCATCGGTTCCCGCTTTGGGCGGCACAAGCTCAGTCCGCGCCTTAGCCCAAAAAAATCTTGGGAAGGCTACTTGGCTGGCGTTATATTGGGTACTTTGTCAACGGCTGGACTTGCTGTCCTTTTTCATAATTTGGCTGGTCTCGAGGTGACATGGTGGCAGGGTGGTTTATTGGGTCTGGTCATGTCCGTATTAACCACTCTGGGAGACTTGGGAGAAAGTATGTTGAAACGTCAGGCGGGTGTGAAAGATTCAAGTAGCATCATTCCGGGTCATGGCGGATTTCTGGACCGGATAGATTCCTGGTTGTGGGCTGCTGCTTTGGGATATTTTTTGATCAGCTGGGTGTTTATCTAGTCGATACCTGAGATTTTTCAAAAATGGGATAGGATCTTTTTTTGAGATGAACTCGATTTCAAATCCTAAAACCAATATCTTTTAAAATGGAAATAAATAATATTACCAGGAGGTACAACATGGAAATGGAGCCTACTCGCAACCTGGCTCTTGAATTGGTTCGTGTTACCGAAGCAGCCGCCTTAGCTTCTGGGCGATTTATGGGGCGCGGAGATAAAGAAGCAGCCGACGCGGCTGCTGTAAGCGCCATGCGCATGGTCCTCAATACTATCCAAATGAACGCCATAGTTGTCATTGGTGAAGGTGAGAAAGACAATGCCCCCATGCTTTTCAACGGAGAGCGGGTTGGCACCGGTTTTGGGCCGGAAATGGATATAGCGGTGGATCCAATTGATGGCACTCGTCCGCTGGCTTTTGGAAATTTAAATTCGATCTCAACAGTAGCCCTTGCTCCACGGGGCACCATGTTTGACCCGGGACCCTTTGTATATATGAATAAAATTGCTGTGGGTCCGGATGCCCGTGGAAAAATTGACATTGATGCCCCGGTGGATGATAATTTAAAGGCCATTGCACACGCTTCAGGTAAATCTGTGGAAGATCTGACCGTTGTCATACTTGACCGCCCCCGCCATATTGAACTCATTGCTGAAGTCCGCCGTTGTGGTGCGCGAATCCGCCAGATCCCTGATGGAGATGTGGCTGGTGCGTTGATGACAGCTTGGCCGGATGCTGGGATAGATGTTCTTTTAGGAATCGGGGGTACTCCGGAGGGTGTGCTGGCAGCCTGTGCACTTAGAGCCATGGGTGGTGAGATCATGGGAAAATTGTATGCCCGCAATGAAGATGAGTTAAAGCGTGGTCAGCAGATGGGCTATGATTTCGAAAAGGTCTTAACCATGCAAGACCTGGTTTCATCTGAGGATGTTTTTTTTGCCGCGACGGGCATTACTGATGGTGAATTGCTGGAAAGTGTTAAATATTTGCGGAAGAGTGCCCGCACGGACAGTCTTGTTGTACGAGGACTGACTGGTACCGTGCGTCAGATCATTGCCACCCACCGTTGGGATAAGCTCAATTCGATAAGCTCCTTTCAATATTGATTTAATATCCTTTATTATTCTTGACTTCGGTCTCTATTGAGGCAACCCCGTCTGGCTGATTATTTCGTCGGATATACTCACTCCCTGGAACTATTCAGATTGCATAAAATAGTGTGGTAAATTGACTCATACCTGGCTTTTAGCGCGACTTATTGACACTCCCCCCCTTTGGGGTATAATACTGCGCGCAAGGCCGACTAGCTCAATGGTAGAGCAATTGACTCTTAATCAATTGGTTCGCGGTTCGAGCCCGCGGTCGGTCACCTAAATATGGGGGGTAATCCTAAGGTAACCCCCACATATGGGTATAAAAAAGACTCCTTTAGGGGAGTCTCTTTGTTTTGACAGTTAATTGACAGTTAATTGGGAAATAGATTGGTTAAATTTGGGTATGAATAAAATTACTAATAGGTACCTAAATTTAGTCTTCTTTCAAATACTCCTCAACTTCTACCAATGATAGGTCAAATCTCACACCAGCTTCAATGTAATTCCCATATGCATTAATAATCATATAACCGCCAAGATCATCACAATTCCAAGTCCTAGATCTAGATTTTCTAATGATTAGACCTTGTCTCCAGGCTTGCCTTCTTGCTTTATTCTCTCTAACTTTTTCTTTTGTGTCCATTTTATTCTCCTTTAATTGAATAATTATTTATCAAGAACGAACCGATACAAAATAAATTGGTTTGTATTCCTTAACCTTTTTGATCTCATGACTCACTTCTATTGGTACTAGGATCTCATCCATTTTCTCAGCAGCCTCTGCTTGCATCGACGGCAATACATGGCTGTAAGTGTTCAGTGTCAAACTTATATCTGAGTGTCCCAAGCGTTCCTGCACGATCTTTGGATGAGTTCCCTGTTGAAGCATGAGGGTTGCGGCGGTGTGGCGCAGATCATGGAAGCGAATATCCGGAAGATTAGCTATTTTCAGCGTACCCTTGAAGTCCTTGTACATGTTGCTGGGGTCCATGGGCGTACCTAATGTAGATGGAAACATCAAATCATTCTCCTGCCACTTATTTCCAGCAATAATCCTTTCCTGCTGAAGATGATCGTATTGTTCCCGCAATTTTGCAATCGTAGCAGTACTGAGTACGATCATGCGCTTTCCAGATGCTGTCTTTGGTTCAGTGAAGACCATGCCTTCCCCTTTAATGCGTTGCAACTGGCGTTGAACTTGGAGATGCTTTTTCTCCCAATCCAGGTCAGACCACCTAAGACCGAATAGTTCTCCTTCACGTAATCCAGTGGAAACTGCCATCCAGAATAGAGCTTCATACCGTGAACTTTTGGCAGCCGACAGGAAAACCCTCACCTGGGAATCAGTCAGTGTTTTCATTTCTTTACGTTTCAGTTTAGGAAGGGTGACCGATGGAGCTGGATTTCTTATGATCATGCCCCATTTCAAGGCAATGTTCAATGCCCTTCTAAATACACTGTGAATGTATCGAACCATTCGCGGGCTGGTTCCTCTTTCAGTTTCGGCATTGATAAGGGCTTGTATCTGGTCTGTACGCAAGTCTTTCAGCTTTATATGACCAAGAACTGGAATGATGTGGATACGGATGATCCCTTCATACTGTACGATTGTGTTCGGATGGACAGATGATCTGTATGAGATCAACCACTGGTTCAAGAAATCCTGCAAGCTGGTTTGTGCACCTGCAAGGGTCAATCCTGTCTGGATCTGGGTCTTGGTGGTCTGCAACCATTCTCTTGCTTGCGACTGCAGCTTGAAATACTTGGAGTGGTATTTTCCCTGGATATTGACTTGTGCAACCCAGCGACCATCTTTTCTTTTATATATACTGCCTTCATTATTTATCCTTCTCTTTGTCATACTATTCTCCTTTTGAAATCCTGACGGAAAGGTCAGGAAGTTGAACTGATGAATTAGTGTAGAAGTGTAGAAGTGTAGAACTGTAGAACTGTAGATAAGGCCACCTATTCTACGGTTCTTCTTCGCTTTGCTCTTCTTCGGAATTATTGACCTGACTGGTTCGCCGATAACGAACAGTTTTTCCTACTTTTTGAGCAATTATTTTTTTCTCTTGTTCAAGCTGGCTAAGCACTTGATCAAATTGATCATAAGTTAGCCCTGTATATAAACGGATCTCTCTTCTGGTAGGTGCTTCTTTTTCAATAATGGCTCTCTTTACCTTTTCCAAATTGGTAAGTTTTGGCTTTATTTTGCTTTCTTCGTTAACTTGGTTGAAAAGTTCATGCAGATTTCTTCGCCATCGCTCGACAATTTGCTGGGCTTTGGCCCAATGGTTCAATTCGATAACAGGGTTATTACTAAGGCTTGTAAAAAGACCAGCTATCCGTAACGCTTTTTCTGGAAATCTCCCATAGTTACCATCCAAATCATTCGTATTCAGATTGAGTAACATTTCCCTGAGAGACTTGTCATAAGCGTAATATGCTCGACGGACTTCTGCTGAGAGTTCTAACAAAGTGCAAGGATGGGATGAACTATCTACAGGTACTCCAGCTATAATCTCTATTTCAGGGATACCCAATCGTATATTCCAATTTACAAGAGGTTTCATCAGATCATCTGGAAAATTTCTTATGCCTTCTGGAAACTCGCCTTCTTTAATCAAACCATCCGGTGGAACAACCAACCCCATTCGAGCAAAAAATCCATCTCTCCAAAGAGGGGATCCTTTGTATGCAAAAGGTGCCAGATCAGCGATTGTAAGAGACCCGATAAGAGCGAGGTAAGGACGATCTATTCTTTCCTTTCCTCTATTTATCGTAGCTTTTTCATAATATGGTTCGTTATCATCAAATTTACGTAACATACTCCGTAAGTCCGCATATGGTCCATCCTTGCGCATCATTGCTTGTAAATTTCCACCAAATTCATCGCAGAACCATCCACGCTGACCAGAAAATGCAAGTGAACGTTTTATACGCTCCTTTTGATCTATGGAGAATTTCTCATAATCTTCAGGTAGCTTTGCAGTCATCTCCTTGATCATTGCCTGAGGTGTACTTTCATCAGGTAAAAGCAAAAAATCCAAGCCGATTCTTAAGAGTAATTCCTTACCAATCGAAACTGCAGTGGACTTTGCATAAAGAGTAGTTCTGCCTACAAGAAGGATATAAAGGTTTGTGAACCTAGTTTTCCCAAAGGCAATTGCAACTCTTCTGGCTGCTATTGTTGATAGTAACCACAATCCAATTGCTTCATAGTAACCCTCATAGGATCGAGGACTCCAAGTCCGAATAAATTCAACAAACTGATCCAACCAGAGGCAAGCATCCATCCCCAAATATGGAGACAATTGAGCACTCTTCATTAATTCAGCAGGAGGAACAACTGGGATTTTATTTATATTTAGTTTATAATTACTGTTAGACATTTGTGATTCCTTTCTCTTCAATAGGTTTTGCAAATCATTGTTTAGGCCTCGCTGGGTAAACAGCGAGGTTTGTTTTTAGCCATCTATCCATTTGAATTACCAGGATTTGTACCATTGCCAGGATAATCACCAACTTGGTGATTAGATAGAAAAGCTTCTAGGTCATCAGGCCGAACCCGAACTGTGCGGCCAAATCGGATTGATTTGATATCACCATTTGCGATCAACCGATAAGCCAAGGCTCGGCTTATATTTAATCGTTCTGCAACCTCTGTTCCCTTGAAAAGTATTTCTGTCATATTTCACTCCTTTTAATAGAAGAAACCGCCTTGTTTGGATACCAAGGCGGATGATAGACTATATGGAAATGAAATACTAGTGAATATTTAAGCCTAAAGAATCACATTTTATATCAATCGTGAAAGAAATTGGTTCATAAGCAGAAAACATTTCATTTATCTGGATGGGAAGATTGCATTTCCATCGGGATCCGATATAATCCCAAATTTATCCTCAACATATCTTTTGCATTCAAAAAGAATATCATTATAAAAACTATTTATTTCCAATTTGAAATTATTATACTGCTTGGGTTTATTCTTCATAAGAAGATCCTCAGCATCTTCCCAATAATGAAGATTAATAACTTCAGCATGAATTAATGAAAACCGATCATACTCTTGCACTGGGGGAAAAATAAAAATTTGATTTTCTTGCTGTTCTTTAAAGGATATCAAGGTATCAATTACACGACGTACAGTAATAGGACCATGAGTCAAATCCCAAGGTAATTGATTTTTCAATAATTTATTTCTCCCATTATCTTTCCATATTTGAACATTTGGTTTCTTAATTTGAAAGGTTCTGAGGAGAGAATAAAAATATCCATTCATCGTTATTTCATTTTTGACACTAGCCTCCTCTTTTATTTCCCTTATTAAATAAACCAAACTAAGAAAATTCATTATCTTTGAAAAATAGCTATCTTTAATGCCTGTAAATTTGTAATCGTCAATAAATTTGAAAATCATGGTAGAAAATAAATTTGGTTCTTGACCTTGGTATTCCATCAAATTGTCTCGAGCCATTAAAATATCAATCCAAGCTTTTCGCATCTCGCTAATGGTTGTTTTATCGTCAATGACGATATGCAATTTCCAACGTTGTTCTTCGTTGGGAAGAAATTTTTCAAATTCATGATGAACATAAATAACACCTATATGGGGAGATATGACTTTCTCCATTATGCCTAGCATAACCTTTTGAACAATTTTTTCATGATTATCCATGGTAATTTCCTTTATAATTTAAATAAATCCATATTAGCATAAAAATTAATAATAATAGGGCAAACATTCCTAAGGAAGGGAACTCATGGGCTAATTCTTATAGAAAGATTGATATGGTTTGCCTTCAGAGGGGAATGTTGATTTTGTCGTTTCTTTTCCTACAGAAAATTAACTGCATTTGGAAATAGGCAAGTTAAAGATTGGTACGGAAATAGCCAGGAGAATCTCAATCATATCCTCACAGCCGCACACTGTCAGGCTGTTTACAGGCACGAATCCCACATTCCCACCTCAAATATAATACTGGAAAACAAATACATCATAAACATGCCTCACAGTTTCCAGTGGAAACTACCAGCGATCTTTCAATGTTTCCGTCGGAAACTCTACCCAATACTAAAGGTTGCCAGTGGCAAATCTACCCACATACTAAAAGTTGCCAGTGGCAACAAATATACATATGTATAGCGTTGATACTTGTTATAGATTCTCGTTACAAGAGAAAATTATCTCTGCAGCCTCCTTCCAAATTACGAGATTTGAACATATTGAAATGAGGAAACCAAACATCCCTGGTAAAAGGCCATGGAAACCAGATGCGGTGATACTGTTTGAAGATCAGGAAGGCATAGATAGATTTCTTAGTTGAGAAGCGAATACTGAATACATGGTGGTTATTTATTAGGTGTAACATAAGTTTATCCTTTCACTGGTCTATAAGGCGGGCCAGCACGCACATAAAAGATCAAGTATGGATTTGCCATCCATATGAAGGAGTGAAGTTCACGGAAAAGCTGGGAGCACCTCCATCACCACCACGATCATGTTTTCCATGGTAGATCAATCCTCCTGAAAGTCCACGCTGGTGGGTTGGGCTAAACTCTGACCATAAAAAGGAATATGGGGCAAAATCAATGTACAGTTCCACGGTCCAGAGATCAGGCAGACAGATGGTTAACCTATTCAGACATCTCTCGAATTGTTCAAGCTGGTTGATCTGGTCTGCGAAGTTGCGGACATCCTGCAAGTGTTGATGGCAAGTTACGATCAATTTTTCATTCATTCCATTCTCCTTTCTCTAAGCAGGTTGAAATTGGTTGGCAGTTTCAAGAATCTTGTTCAATACCTTGTCTACCATGTCAAGCGCACCCATAATTGCCTTGATGGGGTTCTCAGGGTTATAGGATTTGAGATATTCCCAGGTGTAACCAGTACTATCTCGCAGCCCATAGACCTGCATGAGAACGCAAGCTGTAAATTCAGCGATGGTTTCCTGGCGTGGATCCTGACCTCCTCTGAGGGTTTCTAGTTGGGAATGTGCAGCATGAGCGAGTTCATGGAAAAAAACTTTCTGCTCATGCGAGGCAAGTCGAATTGTTTTTGTTAGATCCTGGAATGACCCATAAGCACTTCCTCTAAAAGGGATATAGTCGATCTGGATACCCCATGCCTGGGCGACCTCGTAAAGAGGCGGCAGGGTAGCAGGAGCAAGACTGACGGGTTCAGGGATGGGTTCACCTGTGGTCATTCCGGCTGGAAATACTGGAACTGATTTGAAACCGACAAGTTTGATCTTCTCGATTCCGTTCTCCTTTTCAGTGATCTTGATAGGTGCCAGGATGTATGCAGCACATGAGCCTCGGGTTACATGACGGTTCACTTGCTCCCATTGACGAAAGCCACGGCAATCTACTTCTCCAGTCTGAATGTAAGCCAATAGCTGATTACAGATTGACCAACGAGAGGCGGGTATGCTGGTTTCGGATGTAAGTTTCAGTGTTGCGATCTGGATCAGTGGGGCAATGTCACCACTTTGGAAACGATCCAAAAGTTGTTTGACGACTTGCTGGGCATTTTCAGTTAGCATAATTTTCTCCTTAAAAATGAATAGAAAAAGGGCTAACTCCGATGAAGAGCCAGCCCTATGGATAGAAAAAATAGACGATGGTTATTCAAGTAATTCGAACCGGATCATGACTCCTAAGCTCGAACCTACGAAATAACCACCTGTAAGGGTTGTGACAAAGGCCGTTATTGGATGATCGTAGAGATCCAACCTGGTTGCCAACGTGGTTGCCAGTTCCCGGCTTAGATAACCAACTTGCATCCCATTCTGCCTGATGACCTTGATCGCATTGGAGTCAAAGGCATTACTTGGTTCCCGTACCAGATAAACTTCCTCACCTACCTCAAGTCGGGCTACCACTGTCTGGCGATTTTCATAAGTCACACCGACGACACGTGTTTGGATCGACTGAGTTAAATTATTGTTTATGTACATGTTTTCCTCCTATAAAACTGAACACTTTTCCAAGTTGGAAACTGGATAGGTTTATGAAAACCCCAAGCTTTTTTCCTTCAAGGACGTATAACCGCTGCTAGATACGAGAATATGATCCAGAACGTCTATTTCAAGCAGCTTCCCGGCCTGTACAATGATGCGTGTGATCGACACATCATCCGGACTTGGCGTCACATCCATACTTGGGTGGTTATGAGCGATGACAATTGAAGGAGCATTTTCTATGATCGCCTGCCGAAAGACCTCAGCAACTCTGACCTGAGAGCAGTTGACAGATCCTTTATAGAGAGCAACCAGGCATTTGACTCTGTTTCGAGTATCAAGGCATGCGATCCACATTTCCTCATGGTCCAATGTGCCGATGAACGGTCGAAAAATGTCGGCTGCATCAGCAGGACTGTTGATGGTTGGTCGTTGGGTAGGATGGGCATAGAGGTGCAAATTGAGTTCATCATGGATCTGGCGTAACTTTGCAAGAGTCTTCTCGACCTTATGGTGGCGCAACCTGTCTGCAGAAACAGAAACTCCCCCTGCCAAATCGATGAGGGGGAGTTGAATATCAGTATTGGGAGGATTAGTCGTCGCCATAGGAATCCTCCTGTTCGTGAACATCTATGAAATGAGCTTCTCCATGCCAGGCACAAAGAACCTCCTGCTCATCCAAGATATCCAAACAATCCAGGCAGCGTAATTGATCCCGGATATTGTCTGAAACTTCACCCTGAATAAATTGCATTCCGCCATTTGTCTCAACAACCACATGCCTGTGCATGCAATGTGTGTAGCCTCGATCGCCACTTGAGTAGCGATCATCAGAATACCAATCACTGGTCCATCCGTTATTCATGGCTGCCCCCATTCTTACGCAACTTGCCATAGCACCATGAGTCATTAATCGTTTTATGACTATAGAAAACTGATCCATCCTTCTCTCTGCGTTTCATTTCAACGCCATGGATGGGACAAATCTTGCTTTCACCGTTGCCAGTGTTGTCTACGTTGCCATTACCAACCTTGCGATAGCCAGGATCGGGCAGGTAGTTGTGGTCAATCAGGTAAGTCAGGGCAACTCCAGCTTTCTCGAGTAGATCTTTGCCAGTCTCGCCTCGTAAAGTGATCTGGCAGGTATAGCCTTCGGGTGTGATGTACTTCGTATTCCAGCTTGCTGGTGCTTCAGTGAAAAGTACATAGGGTTTTGGGTTAGTATCAATAACCATTTTCTTTCTCCTTATGATAAGAATCAAAAAAGGGCCGGTCTCTCGTTAGGAGAAACCAGCCCTTTATTGAAGTTGGATGATGATCAAACTTGTTCAAGTTTGTCAGCAGTTTCATACAACAGGCGCACAAACTCGCCAAGGTCAAGCCAGGTGAGTTGGGTGCCTTTGCCCTCACATGCCTTGCAGGGACCGACCCTTTGATGGATGCGCCCACACAGCTTGAACGTTTCGCCTGTGGGTGCAAAGCCACGACCAGCACAGGCAGGACAAGCGGTCTTGATTGGTACTTCGTTCATTGGAACCTCCTTAAAACAAAAAATCCCACCTTGTTTGGTGGGTTGATTTGGGACCATGCGTCTACACTTCTACACTTCTACAGTTCTACTCTTGGCGTAAAAGGCATGGTTGCCATCTGGATGATGACTAGGGGAATACCCTGTCAGAGCATAGCAGACCGGCTATTCGGTTGGATATCGGTTGGATAAGCCCCGCTGTTCACTTTCGATCCCCACTAAGCCCCCCTAATAGAGCTCGGCACTCCTGCAGGAAAATATGGATATTTTCCCTCACAAAAAATCCCGGGACAATACCGTGACCATGGTTTACCAATATGTGGTTTCATCCATCAGAATTTTCGCAAAGGATAAATTTACCTATTAAGCTGGCATGACAAGTTGGAAAGTAAAGGATTAGATTTTCGAGAAAAAACTAAGGCGTCATAGAGTTATGAGAGCCTAAAAACTCAGTAATATTTTGAGCTATTTCGGGATTATCTTGAATAAGCGCAAGGACTTTATTACAGCGGAAACAAAGCAACGCTCTACCTTTTCCTGTATCATAAAAACGATTCACTACCAATCGTTTTTTATCAGGAAGGGTATGGCATATTGCACATTTCCCTTCTTGCTTTTCAATAAGAAGATTGTAATCCTCGACAGTCATTCCATGACGAGTTTTTAGATCATATTCTTGTCTCCACCCTGGATGAATAGGAGGTGGTTTATTTTCTTCGTAGTACGCTTTAATCCTTTGACGATTAGCTAAGTAATATTGATGAGCTTGCTCTTTGTGAGAGTCATAATATCTTTTGTTGCGTGCAAGACTTTTTTCACGAGATCTAGCCATGAAAAGATTGTATCACAAAAAAAACGTCTCAAAAAATATTGGACACATTTTTAGGCGATTCCGGTGGAAATACGAGTAAATTCGGTCTTTGAATGTATACGTAGGTATTATCCAACGAACACACGCAATAAAAAAAGTGTTTTTTATGTTATCTATGCGTCCTTTTTAGCATTTTTTCTAACAATTCAATTTCTTTAGCCAGTTCATCATCTTTCTTCAGAAGTTTTCTAAAGTTTCGATGGAATCCCCTCTTGGTATGTTCAGTATTAACAATATTAAATTCTGGCTGAAGCTTTTCAACTATCTGTTTTCCATACAGTTCTAAAGTGGTAGGATCGCAATAAAGCACAACTTCGCTGCTAAAACTATCTTTGCCATATTTTTTATAAGCAGATTGCAAGCCATGATTTCGGTGAACACCTTTTTCAAGTCTGTAGAAATGTTCTCGGATCCGTTTGACAATATTTACAGATGCCCCCACATACCTGCTACCAGTTGGCCCACAACGAATTACATAAATTCCGCATTGGTTCATATTCATAATTTTAATCCAATTTAGCTAAAAATGTTGTATTAAAACAATCTAGATAATATTGAAATTGACCAGAAAGAATGTATCCGAGGTGATAATTCTGCTCGATTCACACCCACTACTTTTGGTCTACATATTTACGCATCTACGACGGCACATGATCGCAGTCAGGATTCTGCAGGGGGATACCCCTACAGGGAAACCTGAGCCAGCTATTCTATTGTTGTATACCCCCGTGCATCTCATCAGGGATCTGACTCATTAATATTAGGCATCTCAAAACACGCAGGGGAATTTTGAGATTTTAGGTGTGGATGATACTTATATTGTGCCAATGAAGGCTATTTTGGTATACTTATTTCAAGATAAAGCTACCTCAGGCAAAAAACAACAAAACATAAAGTAAAATGTTAATATGAAAATAATCTGGCAGGCAATAAAAGATTGGTGGGTAGTTGTATTAGCCTTTGGAGGCGCATTATCCACTGCCTATAAGATTGTTTCTCAGTTAAAAGCCTTTGGTGTTATCAAACCAGATGTACAATTTGCAGTTAGTCTAATTTTCTTTTTGCTGTTCGGATCAATAGCGATACTGAAAGCTGTGAAAAAGAGCCGAGAGAAAATTAAATCAAACGATAATGATGAACAAAATATTGGTGTTCAATCAAAAAATCAGCACGGTGGCTTAACAGCACACACGATAAACATTAATACAATCCCATCCCAACGAATTGAAAATATTTCAAAGGAAGTTAATCTAACAATTACCCCACAGGAAAAAACCCTTGATGGCAATTCTTACATCATTATCAGTATCACAAACAATGAAACAGATGCGATTTTCTGTTGGGTAGAAATTCGTGGGGTATTCAATAATAACAACAAAAACATAAAGAGAGAGATTTCTCAGTATGCAAATATTTTCTCTTGGTCAGGCGGCTCACAAAATGGAACAAAGGAAATTCCTGCAGGCCTTGACGGAACAGTCAATCTTATTGTTAGACGAACCAATGCTTATGGTTTTTATTTCTTGTTTCATGAAAATCCTGATACGAATTGGAAAAATGCAGGAATTTACATGTTAGATTTAGTAGTTAAAGGAACAATTGGCAATACTGATTTTGTTGAGAAAAGAGTGACAATCAACTTTGAGTATATTGAACAAGAGGAGCATGATAGTTTCGGCCAATTTTTTAATAGAGGCATATTGATTTTGTTGGAAATGAAAATAGAAGAAGGTAAGGATATAGATATTTCTCATTACAAATACCCCTGGTCTCGACATGATTTGGGACAAATGGGAGTGGCTCCAACAGATAACGACACATTCAGAATTGGTTTACAGGTTACAAATAATAGCAATGTAAGCATGAGAAATTGCACGTTGAGGTTTATATCGTTTGAGTATATCGGGCGTGAAAGTAAAAATGATTGGGTATCCGACATTCCCCCAGTTGACACTAGGCTATTTGATTGGGACGAAGGTTATTCGATACCCAATGGAAAAATTGACAGGATAAGTTCGAATGGAGGATTTGCCATATTGAGATTCGCAGAATCTCACCATCACAGTCCTGATTTTCGATTTTCATTCATTGATGGTATGTCGGAAACATCGCTTATGTTCGAGGGTCGTTATAGGGTATGCATTAGACTAGATGCACAAACACAAAAGGGCAATCTTACTGATTTTTCTAAATATTATTTAGTAGAATTTCACTTTCAAAGAAGACAATTCTCTAATGTTTCAATATCACTGAAAACCGCCACCCACCGAAACGTGCCCGGGAGAAGTGCGACCTGAAACTAAATAAATCAGATCATCCAGATCCCACAAGAAGCGGACAGGATTCTCACAGGTAGGGGAGACTTGATGACCTTATGATCTACAATCTCATCTCTCATTTGTGATCATTAACTAATTAATAAAGTACTTTTTGCAACTTGGAGAATTTGCAATCTCACAGAGTAAATTAATTATCTGCCCATGATTCTGCCCATGATTCTGTGCAGATATTCATAGAGAGAAAATGAGCCTGATCTACTCATTGAGCACATTCCTGCACCTTAGATAGGGGAAAAAAGTGTTTACGGGGTATCGTTCTTCTGTTCTCACGCACTCCTCGTTTGCTGCCTTTATCTTGGAATATGTCTCTTAGCTTTTGCCCCTCTTTTGTCTCACAGGCACTGACACACTACATATAAGACTTGATTGGACGGTTTTTTGATAATTACATAGCGATTATTTTATAGAATTCCCAAAAAGAATTCCATTTCAAGCCCTTTTGTATATTCTATAATAAGAAATTTTCTTATTATAGCCTCTTTGGATCCAATTACTCTAAGTTGTAAACAATAAAATTCACTCTCATTATCTATATTCTCAGGTTTGGAAGTAGAGATCATTTGAAGTGCTTCCATAGCTCCAAAATTGACGTTTGCGCTAAACCCTCCTGGGTATTTCAAAGTACCTTTACTTATTAGACTATAATTAGTTATTGGAAATTTAATATCAACTGAAGAATCTTGAAATAAAAAAAAATCATTTTCTTTTTCACAGAGATTTTCTAAGTAAGGTATCGCTTCTTTTCTTCGAATTATACCAAGCGCATAGCATGATACCCATCGAACAAAAGGATGATTATTCTCAAGTCCATATATAAATATATCAAAATTAGATATGGTGGCGTGAATGTTTAGGATCATAAACGCAGCTAATAACAAATTCTGTTCATCAGAACCCTCGCAAGCTCTAACAAGAAATTCTAATGCCAAACGAGATTGAATCCTTCCAAGAACCCCGATAATTTCATGACGAACATCGCTTTTAAGAAAAACATAATCTCTTTGCAAGGGAATAAAAATAGATTCGCCAAATTTATATGCGATTTTCACCAATTTCTCTTTATTGACCACAGAAGGCTTTATCAAGGCGGCTATAAGTCCGTTTTCACCTATCTCATCAATGGAAACTAGTACATTTGAAATATTTTCACTACGTTCAGGAAAATCTAAATTTTCAACAAGTCTCGAAACCATAAAATCTGCTACCTGTAAATCACCTAATAATTCTTCTTGTTTAATACATTGAATTAATTCTTTAATTTGTCCTGCATCAATTAATTTGAATAACCATGTATCAAATATTTCTTCAACCAAATCCAACTTACAATTTAATTTATCATCTACCTCTAAGAGAATGTTGATAGCAATTAGGATTCGATTTAAGTCAGGAGATTCCCCTAAGATTATTTTTAAAAAATCGTTGAATATATCCGTACTATCTACTTCGATTAGTTTTCCAGCAGTGATTAATATACCTCTCCATTTTGAAATATTATCTATCTCTTTAATAACATTCCATTTGTTTTGAGAACGTAGTGAATACGCAGCAAAACACTCTTGTAGTAGTTGATGTGAAAACAAAATCCTCTCTTTTGCCTTGATATTCAGTAAAGTTGCTGAATTAGCCTCCCATAAAATATCATCGACTGTATAAGAAGTGAGTTCAATAATCTCCAAAATTGCTGAGTGAGCCATTTTTCTTGCATTACTCCCTGTAAATCCTAATTGACTTTCTTTTTGCATTACAAGAGCTATTTCTGCAAGCGCTTCCATTTCAATATCAACGGGAACAGTTTTCCATTCAGGTTTCCTTTTTCGTTCATCTGGTCGCTCTTCTATTTCCCTAAGAATCAATTTCTTTGCGAACGCAAGAAAAACCATACCTCGATTATTTCTAAAATAATCACTTTCAATAATCATTTTCAACCAATAAGGATTTCGCCCAATCCCGTCATCATCTAACATTTCCTCTTCCAACAATAAACTAAAGATTTTCATTATTTTCTCATCTAGTTTTATTACAGAAAGTTTTTTTGAGATATTTAAAACTTTTATAAATTCTTTCACTCTTTTATTATCTAAAGCTGCGATAGTAATAATATTTTTTATTTCGAGTCTCTTAGCAGGGCTTTCATCTTGCCTGCTTGAAAAAATAACCCGGATGGTATTATCCTTTTTAATATTCGCTCGCCATCCTTCTACGAATGTTGCATACAGATTTGATGGTGTTTCATTAACACCATCTATTAACCAGAGGATTTTAATATTAGAACCAAAAAGGGGTTTTGCATTGAAATTGCTTGTCAATATGTCTTCTCGCATTTTCGTTACGATTCCACCACCATAATCAGAACAAGGTTCAATAAATACTGGCACAAGATAATGATGCCGAATAAATTCCCAAAGAATGAAGGAAATAAGCCAACTCAAACATAATATCGGAGAAAGAAAAAGTAATGAAGTTGCCACCAGTATGATCAAAAACCAGAAGAAACAAATGCTGCGATAGGCAACCTTTCCAAGATAATATGTGAGAACTTGTAAAGTTGTAGATTTTCCCGACCCCGGTGATCCCAATAAAACGGTAGGTTTTCCCATTTGAATATTGTCTAATAATATATCTAAAATGGATCGAATATTTTTCTGCTTTGTTCCTATTTCTTCAATAGCTTCAAGAGGAATATATTCTTTATTTTCTCCATTCCATTGTTTAAAACGAACATCATGTAACAATGAATGTAAATAGACAGTTTCTTTCCAAAGGCGGATATATGGTGCAATTAGATATGGTGGAGATTTCTTTATCGCCCCCAAAATTGTATCTGTCAGAATGGTTAGAAAAACCGAAATTATATAAGTTTGATAATTCATAAGTCAAATCCCTACTATATGTAAAATTAAATATGCCGTAGTTGTATGTCGTCAAAGGAAATGGGACAAAAGGGTCTGTTTGCTATAAGACACTTTTCGTATTGTTAATTGAAATTATACACTCACATGGACATGCAAGTTATGCAAGCGTCTTTGCCGCAGGGTTTGTATCTTGAGCTCTTCCCGTTTTTTCAACATCTTGAAGTCTCTGTTACTATTCAAGGTACACCAGTAACAGTTGAGATATTTACATCAGTATCCAGCTTATCGGAAATTGATTAATTTGTCCGCTTAGGATTCATTCCTGACATCTTTGGATAAAAACAACACACTCATTTCGATCGGTCGACGACCACGGTTGCAATTATCCATATAAATTTTGCAAATATTCCGTCAAATATCCTCCCCAAAAATAGTCATCTTTATTGTTATCTCAAACATGTTTTGATTGTTATCTGCACGGGCAGGCTTGTGGTTTACTGACCTGCCCGTGTTCTTTGTACCAGATGTTAAGTTAGTCCCACAGACAATAGACCAAGGAGTGGGGTAGACGTGTGGGTTTCGTCGCCATTTCCTGGCATTTCCTACCTTCGAGTTTTCCTTTTCCCAAGCATTGTCCAAACCCATCCCAGCGCAATTAACAGATGTGCTCTACACATCTACACTTCTACGGTATATTACAATGGTGCGGTCAGGATTCTACAAGGGGGGCTACTTCTACAGGGCATGCCTGAACCAGCTATTCAATTATTAGACACCCCCCTGCATCTCCCCCGGGATCTGACTCCCCAATATTAGGGCTTGTCACACTCGCAGAGAATATTTGGATTCTCTTTGCATTTATGATTGATAAATTGATTATGAAAGCAATCCAGAAAATCGCTTGCAAAAAAGGTCTAATGCCTGTATTCTTATTATCAAGGATCAGGTTGATTGGTTGGAAACCTTATTTATACAACAGAAGATAGATAATTCCTCAACACACGCTGTATCAAGTAATACTGCAAAATTGCAGCATATCCACCTTATTTTAGTTTGATCTACAGCAAAATTACTGTGTATCAAAAGTCCGTATAATTAATAGTTAGGCGCGTAAGTCATAACCGCAAAAACAAGAATGAATAATCAAAAGTTCCTCAAAGATTTAGAGAAAAGCATGGCGCAATATACGGCGGTAGGCGATATTATTAACCGTCAAAGTGCTATGCTTGCTTCGGTTGGCAAACAACTTAGTGATTACATCTCCACAGTAAATCGTTTCAATTTCTCTATCCAACTTCCTGAAATTTATTCTTCTTTGCAGATAAATTCGACTGAATGGCTTAAGGCAATTGAAATATCATCCAGCATTTTTGAAAATGTAAAATCGCTTGCTGTGTGGAGTAATGGTTATTCCCAACAAATAACATCCATGACAGAGAGTTTGTCTCTGGTTGGAAAGCGTATTGCAGCCGATTTTGCAGCGATGAATCTATCTGCATTCAATCTGAGTTCACTAGGCATCTTTGATGAACTCGCTAAGTTACTTGAATATCACAAGGATTCTACCGAAGCATTTAAGTCTGCTGGCTGGACTATTGCACCTTCGATGAATCGTAAACTCAAAGAAAAAGTTGTACTTCTTCATCAAAAAAATAAAACACGCTACGTAAGTCAAGTCGTTTTAGGCTACTATCACAAGAACAACTTTGAAAAGTTAAGAAACACCGTTGTAACATGGGAAACCAATCATCTTTTTTCCTCACGTATGCACATATTCAAAGCGGCGTTAGAAGCGCATTGTAATGGAAATTACACATTATCTGTCCCAGCCTTATTACCTCAAATTGAAGGTATCCTGAACGAATATGTAAAAGTAAATAATCTGACAGCAAAACTGGGAAAAATCGAAAAGGTTTATAATGCCGTAATAGGAGACTTAGACGAGTATCCTTTGTCGTCATGGGCAATCGCAAATACTTTGCTTTATCAACTTCAGACAAACACTTTCACATTCACTGATTTTGAAGTCGAGTTCAAAAAATCGTCAAACAGTCGCAAAACTACTCGGCATACTGTTTTACATGGGATTGCAACAAATTATGACAAGCCCGTTCATTCACTCAAAGCCTTTGTTTTGCTGGACGCATTGTCGTCTCTACAAAAACCCGCCTAACAAAGCGTGCAGCCGACAAGTGGGATTCGCCGCCATTTTCTAGCATTATTCCTGAGACAGTCCGTTAGGTAAAAAAGGATCTTATAAAGATAACTTTCTGGAGATCAAAGTTCTTTTGGTTCTCCTTCCTGATAACTCTCGTGATCACTCTGGTCCTTGCCAGCAGAGTGGAGCGGATCTTACCAGGAGCTACTTCAGTGGAGCTCATAGCAGGCTGTGAGATAGACTTCCTGGATACCAGGCTCCAGCCAGTCTTTACCGTGGCTCTGGCCTGTCCTGGAATGGACTTATACAGACTCTGGCCCCTTCCAGTTATCCAACCTTGGTTTGAGGATCCGATCCTGCCTGTTGGAAATCAGCAGGTCCAATCTATACCTTTGAATGAAATAAAGAAATCGCTTGCTAAAGAGGGATAATTCCTGTATTGTTATTAAAAAGGATCAGGGTTATTGGTTGAAAGCATAGTCTTCATCCAAACGGAGATGAATAACTGCAATTAATTACTATGCAAATACCCAGCATATCCACCTTGTATTGGGTTTTTATATGGCAAATAATCAGCGTATCAAGAGTCCGTTTAATTAATATTCAGATGGCTTCTTGCAAAATAAAGGAAGTTAATGGATACACTTCAAAAGATTTTTGAGAGAACATTGGAAGATTCCTTTAGTTTTCCAGTCGTTGGAGCTAAACTCATAAAAAAACAACTGGAAAAGAAAAGCATTGTTCTTACTGACAAACAAATTGATAAACTGGAGAAAAAACTACAAGAGATTAACGGTGATTTAATTATTTTTGACTTTGCTTTAGACGAAGAGCAAAATAGACTGCTGGGGGTTTCCGATGGTGAAAAATACGAAATAGATTTTGGTGGAGAAAGAGAACTCGACGAACTTTATCAAGAATTTGTTGCAAAAATAGAAGAGTCAGTTCCCGCAATAATTGAAGAAATGAAGGCAACTATTCATTCTGGGCTAAAGAAAGATATGCCTTCTATGCTGAAAGCCCACAGAAAATATATGAAGAGTTTTGAACAAAGGCTTCAGAGCGATTGGAAGAAACCCTTTGATTTGTTTGAAGCCTATTTAGTGCTTGCATATGAAGCTGGCGAAGAATTCAACGCTGAATTTCGCCAAGATGAAACAGAACGAGAAAATTATGTGCTTGAGGTTTTAACCAGATTACACGCTAGAGGGTGTCAAATTTCGTCTGAAATATTGGTGTTACTTAAGAGTGGCTTTGCCGATGGAGCCCATGCAAGATGGCGGTCACTTCATGAACTAGCCGTAGTAGGTGCGTTCATCCTAAAACATGGAAATGAAATTGCAGAAAGGTACTTACTTCACGACAACATCGAATCTTTCAAGGCTGCAAACCTACATCAAAAATATCATGAAGCTCTAGGAGATACTCCAATTCCCCAAGAAGAATATGACTCAATAAAGTCAGTGTATGAACAATTAATTTCTCGCTTCGGAAACTCTTATAAAAATGATTACGGATGGGCATCATCGGTTCTAAATAAAGAGAAACCGAATTTTAGCGATATTGAAGAAAATTCAGGCTTAGATTATTATCGCCCATATTACAAACTAGCCAGTCATAATGTTCACGCCAACCTAAAAGGTTTGATGTTTAAATTAGGTCTTTTGCCAGAAACTAAAAATTTGCTTTTGGCTGGGCCAAGTAATATAGGCTTCACAGACCCTGCTCAAGGAACTGCTATTTCAATGGGTTTCATTACTATCATGCTAATTACCACGAAGCCAACTATTGACAATCTTGTATTAAGCAAGATTCTATTAGTATTTCAATCCGAAATCGGTGAAGAATTCTTGAAAATTCAAAAGGAAATTGAAGAAAGAAACGCCACCTAACAAAGCGTGCACTGGACACTGGGGATTCTGCGGCATTTTCAATTAAGCTAGGTATCCTGATCCTCAAAAAAGCGGACATTTCCTCAAGGAGGACATAAATGAGACATAGCGAAATATTATTGGATGCAAATGGTTGTGCGATTAGTCCTGATGATATTAGCAAAAGAATTATTGAGTTTGGGGATAGCTATAATAATGCGGTAAATGAAATAATCAATAACTCTAAGGTTTTAGATCAAGACGGTAAAGTATTTATTAAATGTGCATCGCGCATATTAGCAAATTTTGGAATGACCAGAGCCGGACCTTTCCATGGGGAAAATAATGAAACATTATATTGCTGTTGGAAAGCGGTTGGAGATGACTTGATAATAATAAACAAATCAATACTCAATAGCGGTTTGCTCAGGGATAGGTATATTTTGGAGCTAGACAACCGAGAGCGAGAAGAGTTGATTGCAAAAATCTGGCGAATCACAAAAAAACTATTACCTTTCACTATGGGGAAATCATCTTATGGACTAGTTGGAGCAAGTAAGATACTTTTTTCGGTCTTTCCTGAAATTGTATTACCCATTGATAATTCTCAATGGCTGCTAGTTTTCAAGACTGTTGATATTGGTGATGTTCTTCATCGTATGGTTATTGATATCCAAAAGTGGGAAGGTATGACTGGAATACAATTTAACAAATTGGATCATTCCAATAGGTTGACCACACTCCCATCGAGTTACAATGTTATGGCGATGAGTGCAAGACCAAAAGACTAAGAGAAACGGGCAGGATCCTCACAGGGAAGCAATAACTTTATTCGCTCCTAATCAATCTTCCTGACCATTCCATTAATGAACAAAAACGATCACACTTTCCGACCATTGTGACCACTTTTTCCGTTTTTGGGCAATGGCCGTATAGGGGGTATTATCTGCTTACCTCACGCACTTTGATTAGCTGACTTTCTATTGAATGGAACTATTCCTTCCTAGACTCCAACTTTTCTCTTGGTTTAACATCCTGATACTGAAAAACATATAAAGGAGATAGTACTAAGTTGTTGATTTCTAAGGAGATACCCAAAAGTATATGTTACAGCTATGTATGGCATTGGTGAACAGGATTGGACTTAGTATAGCAAGAAAATTTCGAATCCAATTTTGCTAATCAATACCATATACTTTGTTTTTTATGTCATAGCAAATTAATTCTAATTTGTCGTTTGACGGGAATAAAGCTCCATGAGGAATATTAGAAAAATCCTTATCCCCAAAACCTTCGTTGGGTATTTTGTACTTCGCAATTAATCTTCTTGCAACATCAAAATTTGATTTTTTACCATCCAGAACTTGGATTTGTGTTGGAAAAGTACCGACAAGATAGCCTTCTTGATAATAAGGTCTTTGAGCGTCGGTGGGGCAAATACTAGATAACCTAACAATAAGCAATTCTTCTTCAACAGAATATGGAATACTACCGTTAATTGCTGGAAAACCCAATACAAATACATAACCCCCTTCTTGAGATTTATTTAATGCAAACGAACAAGCTACTCGGAGAGAACTAGTAAGATCAACAAGAGGGGTTTCGCATATTTCATAATGCTGAATAATTGCCCATCTTATCTCAGGAAATTTCAATAACTTTTCGTGACCTTCGTAGCTTTGTTCTTTAAATTCTTCAAGGATGTACTTTTCTGCAAGACCTAGGTATTTATTTCGAAACACATTTAATTTTTCTGCCGTTTGTTTGTATTTGTTGCTATGATCATCTCAAAAAAAAATGAAGGATAAATAGAAGTTTTTGATTCGTTGTCTCGGTAATCTTCTTTCTGACCTCGAAATAGTAAATTCAATTCGGGGTTGTGATAAGAGATTTCGGCTATTTCTCTTACAAAGGTGCGATAGGATTAAATATATTTAGCCTCACTTTTTCGTATCTGACTGACGAAATTCCGAGTTTGCTTGTTCAGAGTATTGTGTGACCAAAGTTTATAACGTATTGATTTCATCGGTAAATCCTCTATAAATATTTCTCCTGGCGAATCCCTACAAAAACTTTATACCGTTTTACAGATTAGCAAGAGTAACTATTTCCAGGAACTAAAGAAATTCAAAAATAATACTCGAAAATGGAGAAAAACCCCAGGCATATCATGCATAATTAGGTAGGTTGTATTCACTATTACTCGTCGCGTTCTTCCCTTATTCGTTCTCGTAGAATATCATTTTTAAGACTGCAAATATATTCATCAAGCCATGTAATAACTTGTGGATCGGTCTCTTCATTTCTAAAATCAATTGCATCTTTCTGCCTTTGCGTAAAATATAAGCTGGCTGATCCAGACCAACTTCCACTACTTAAGTTTGCATGTAAGTTATTTTTTACGCTTTCAAAATTTCCATACAAAACGAGTAGTTCACGTGCCCAACAGATTTTATTTTCTTCATGATGTAAAGCCTTGGGAACAAATGTTGCTAAGAACCAAGCTCTTTGCTCAACTTCTCCATTCACCCAATCCCAAATAGCGTTTGGAGGAAAAAGGTCTAAATGACCCGTCATACTTTCATTCCCTAAAATTTCAGATCTTCCATGTAACCAACTCGTTATGGCAAATGATCTATTATTGTAAGGCGGGTCTAGATACCTTGCAATTTGCTTCCATACCTGCTCTGGAAATAAGAGTGCTACTTTTCCAACGATATTTATGATCTCTGAGAAATTTCGACCAAAAAATGTATTTTCATCTGCAATGTGCTCTAATACAACCTTGCTAATTTCCAAAGAATGATCAGGGAATTGTTCAATAAAACTGCCTGCTACTCCTGCCCAATTGTATTCACCCATTTGATCGTATGAGATCTTATTTGAAGGAGTAAAAAACGACGGATTTGTCAATAGCCGAAGTGTTAATTCTTCGGGTATTATCTTGCTTTGTTTTTTGTATATATAAAGATAATGATGAGTAGACAAAGCAATAAGAGTAAGAACCACGTCATTTTGCGAAAGTAAAAGATCAAACCATTCCTCAATGATACTCTGCGAGACAGCTTTAAAAAAATCTACATATTCAAAAAGTCTAAATTCAACTAGACCTATCTTTCCTGCCTTTGCCAAATTAATAAGCAAGCCAGCTAAATCGTCTGTAAGCTCATGTGTATACCAAATGACCATTGGCACAACATAAACAAGGTCATCATCGTCAGCAAATGTTTGTACTAATTTCATCCACTCATTATTATCTCGAGCAAAAAGAGTTTGTAAATAGCTTCCAAGAAAAATTGAGGGGGTTTTCTTATCTTTTTGCTCTTTAGCAATCCGGATAATATCTCTAATTAATAATTGCTCGTTATCTATTTTTCCTAATTCTGCTGCAAATCCTCTTCCTCCATTAAAATCATTAATCATTAACCATTGAAGTTCTTTTTTTAATTCCAAATAATGATTTATTCCGTAATTTGCCAATTCTTTAATTTTATTTTCAATTTTATCTATAATTCCATTAGATTCGTCGAATCTATCAATAATTAAATTCATAGCAATATGCCGAACTAACAGTTCATGATAATTGCCCCCAGTCAGTTTTTTTTGAAGTTTATCCCACCGATCCTTAACTTCAGAAGGAATCTCTCTCTTATGATAGTGAATGAAATTGAGAACCATAGCGATTAGTAATTCTTTTTCAACTTCCGATAAATATTTTTCTGAAATAACTTCTAGATCATCTAATATCATTTCATTTAACAAATGAATTTCTCCCAAATTACTTGCACTTTCAAGAATATTTTTATATGCAATTTTTCGTTCTTCCCCATCTAGAGAATCATAACGAATTAAGAGTAATTTCCAAATCTCGCGATAAGCCTCAAATAGATCCCCATAGGTTTTTGGGTGCCATAGGTCTGGTTGTTTCCCTACAACTCTATGGTCATTCCTGACAATACCACCGATTTCCCAAGACAAGGCTTTTTTGCATGCTTCAAGTCCCAACCTTCTTGCTTCTGGGGATTTAGAATATAGTGCTTCTTGTAATATTACAACACGCTGACGTGGAGTAGCTTCAGATTTAGATAATACTTTATGTTCACTAAGCTGGAATAATTTAGCGAAAACGCCGCTAGCATTATTCGAGTAGGTTTGATTTTCTGCTTCTCCCAATAATAATAGAAGCCTTGCAGCACCTTGAAAAAGATCCTTCCATATGGCTATATGTTCTAGCGAACTTATTATAAACAATCTGGTTTGAGACAAACATAACAATTCTTCTTTTGACCATGTACCAACAGTACGCTGAAGGCATTTTAGCGCAGAGATTGGTTCAGCGAGGGTAAGGTGGAAAAAAAAACGAGCGCCAATTCCTCCTTTCAAGACCTCACCACGGTTCTCATCGAATATACCCTTCTCATCCAACAATTCCTTTGCCTTTTGTGAAGCAGAAGGCGAGCCCACTGCATATTCGAACATTTCAAAAAACCATTCAATTAGCCTTGTTGGAAATTCTGTGATTCGATTAACATCAAAATCATCTCCGTGCAAATCCCACCAATCGAGCCACAACTTTATATGAAGTAGCTTTGGAGTTATATAAAGAGTACTTTTCCCTTGAAGAATATGTTGCTTTTTTATTTCCTCAATAATTTCACGGAAACGCGCCAATGTAATTAGGGGATCGGCTTCTTGGATCAATTTATGAACCAATAAAGCTTCATCCTTTACTGGACTCTCATATCCAAAGCGTTTAAATAGAGCAATATGCTGGAGAACAGTCCTTCGTTGACGAGCGTTTTCGCTATCATATTTATACTTTCCAGTGATATATCGATCCCAAATATTAATATTTGACGGTTGTTTCAAAATATCTTCTGGATTAGATCTTAAATTTTCCCCAACGACATGTGCCACTCTAGGTGAACCTCCGCACTCTATAACCCATCGATCTGCTTCAAATTTGCTGATACCATAACCTTGAATTATTTTACTAACTTGTTCATCGTCTAAGGCTGATAATTCATAAATCATTGTGTCATTGGTTACAGTATCTGACTCGTTATTAATCGAGACAAGTTTAATTCTTGGATAATATGACTTAAGATTATTCCAAAACCTTGCGCGTTGGTCAGAATCGCATTCGTCAACAATGATAATCGCATTCAAGTCACCGTTTCGTATCAATTCAGTCATTACAGGGCTTTGGTCAAAGTCACTAGCCAGAACGTAAACTACTAGCGGTCGTAAATCATCTATACTAGTCACTTCTAGAGCAAGACGAGTTTTCCCCAAGCCTGCTTCACCAAGTATTCTCAATTGGGATGGCGAATCATTTCTACGAAGCTGGTTTCGAATACCATCTAACATTTCATCTTGCTCTCTCCCCGCGATGAAAGGCACTAACATATCACCTTTTTTTTCCCATTCGTTTTGTGTCAAAAATGGCTCATTGTAAAACTTATTGGTTTGAAGTGAAAGGGCTGGGTATTGTTCTAAAAAGGCTTTTATATTATTAACACTCCAAACATCAACGTTTGGTGAATTAAAACCACAAATTCTCAAGTACTCTAATAAGTTTTTTTTCGCTTTTTTTCTTTCGACAGGGGTAAGGTCTATACCAAAACATACAACCACATATCTTCCTTTTTTCTCCAAGCACGATCTGACTTCTGAAGGAAGAGTGTCAAAAGAAGGATTTTTTTTACCAAATAATTCTTTTTTAATAATAGATTTATTTTGTGGCTTAAAGGAATCCCCAGCTTTTATTTGATATATATTCTTCCCTTTTTCTATTAAACCACATAATGGAAGTGCAATATCGTCTGCATTAATCTCTGCATCTACCCCTCCATCAGGAACATTGATACGCATTGATATGGTTACTTTACTAATTGGAATTCCCATTTTATGAGCTTCTGCCCATAACAAATTTTGAAATAACTCAACCGAGGTTTTACAGTCAAGCTGTTTTAAATATTGTTCATCAGCGGTAAGTATATTGTGTGTGCTCATACCCTTGTTTGTTCCACTTCACAATTTATTTCAACTTTTTTCAAAAACCACCAAAAGAAATCAGTCTCTTCGCATCCAATCCTATATCTATCTCCCACGTAATGTCCTCCATTAGCTCCAGGAGTCATAGAAACCCTTCCTTAATTTGATACTAGCATACGAGAATTTTGACTGTTTGGCAAGAGGGGAAAGTGGTTACACCAAGCTAAAGAAGAACAATTAAAGAAAGAACACTCTCATAGAGAAAAGGTTGATGTAAAAAAATCATTCAGAAGATTTACAAAAGCCCTTACTGTCGAGATTGATTATTTTCATGTTCACAAGAAGCGGACAGGACTCTCAAAGGCTAGGGGGAAACTCGCTCTAGTCCCCTGGAAACAGATTCCTCAAATGATGCCTCCTATGGTTCACTTTTGACTCTTTCCACCCCGATAAATTACCCCTTTGTACAAACAGAGAAAACCGAACAAATCGAACATTTCATCGAATAAAACGTCATTTTTGGGGGCTATCAAAGTGTATTATCTGCCTGCGTCACGCACTCGTTTCTGATTTATATTAATATTGATCACTCGGACGTTTGTATCTCACAGACTTGAGATAGTTAATCAATTATCTTTATTTATAACCATACTCCAACTTAGCATTTGTAAATTCCGATGGTGCCATAACCGATAGCTGATGCAAAACCAGCTCTCGGGATTCGACTGCTAAATCAAGGCAGGTTTTTAGTTCTTCTATTTGCAAATCTTCTGGTGTCCGGTTAGGGTAAATCAGTTTAAGTAGACCAGCTCCAATTTTACGGATTGCATCTTGATTTCGTCCAGTAATTCCCCCGAAATCAATAAAAGCATTTACATGGGTTTGATAATTTCGGCGGCGAAGTCTCGAAAAAATTTCAGCCATATAATCCGTGATAAATCCATATCCATCAGCATAATTTTCGGGTTTGATTTTTGGTAATTCCCAACCTGGAAGAAAGCAATGAATACGATCTAAAAACGCAGTATCTTGCATCTCAACTGGCAATACTTCGAATAAATGCCGGTAGCGCTCTGATGGTGAACGTTTTGCAATATTGGTATCGATATTGCCTCCCAATACAATACTCGCTTGGGCAGAAAATTCTAATGGACCACGGCTAAATCGACCAGTTTGCATATAATCTTTCATAACACTTATTGTTGCATCAGGATCGGTAAAACTTGTTGAAGCAATTTCATCAAAAAAGACAACATCTCGAAATCCCAATATCCCAATTTTTTTGGATGCAATATTGTAGAAAAGTGTTGCGGGAGTAGCTTTCCCTCCGCTGATTACGAAGGCTTTGCTACTGGTGTTGCGGTAGGTGTAAGTCTTTCCAGTTTCGCGTGGACCAAGTTCAATCAAGTTCGTGTTTGCTTCAACAAAGGGTACAAGGCGCAAGAGCATGAGCATTTTCTCGCGCAAACTAAACCGTGAAGGATTGAAGCCAATGCTCTGGATGAGCAAGTCAATCCATTCATCTTTGGTGAATAAGTTGCGTTTTGCAATGAAATCATCCAAATCTAAGCGTGTGATTTGAAAAGGTTTGAATTCTCGAATTAAGAATGGATAAATCCTCCCTTTAATTTCATAACGAGCATCGTACTCAATGGTCATAGTACCCCAGGCACCACCTGTTAACAATATTTCCGCGTAATCTTGCAGCAACTTTTCTGAAATTCGCACAAAGTTGTCGCCTAGTGCTGGAACTTCCGCCCAATAATGGTCCTTGCTAGTATCTAAGCGAACTTGTAAGGAGCCAAGAAGAATATATTCTTTTCGTTCCTTAATCCGGCTTTTGATTAACTCTTTTGCGTCACTTTCGACATAATGCTCTTTTAAAAGCTGGTCGATTTTTTGCTGTCCAGGAATAGGGTTGATGGGGTCTACATACTTTGCACATAAATATTCCATCACGTAGCGTGGGAATTCTTTATATGCTTCATTCCAGCGTGTTAAAGGTTTTAGAACTACTCGATCTCCTATAAGTTCGATAGCTTTCTCATCCAAAGGGGAGAGTTGTAATATCCGAACAGGTATTTTGGAATCACTCACGTGGTATTCTCCTTACTCTCATAAATCCAAATCGTCCAAACCACCAAGGCTGATCTTGACCACATCTTTCCGTTCAATTATTTGAACTGGAATATCTTGACGACGTGTTTGGATTTGATCTGTGATCGTTTTATAATTTAACATCAGTGTAAGCTTATCAGTTTTCTTGCCATCACCAAAACTAACGGGAATTAGTGTTATTTCAGCTTCATATTTTCCATTTGGAGATATCTGATCGCTAATAATTCGCGGTGATCCATCTGTGTTTAGCGAATACAATAAATTAAATGCTCCCATTTGATTTCCGCGATTTGCGATGGTGACAATTAGGATAATCGATTGTCCTTCATTAACTGATATATCTCCCGGCAATCCTTCAAAGTTTAGATCTATTTTCTTCTCTCGAATTGGTTGCATAAGAACACCTGGTACAACCATCTCTGCAAAAGAGAGACCTCCATGATCAAATCTAACAGAGTTTCTTGATCCATCTCTTTGGAACCAATGCTTTCCGATCGCAACAGCGAATTTACCATTCGGAATTTTCCACTCAAACTCCATTACATCTTCACTCTCGATGTTTTCTAAAGGATTTTCGGACCTAATGAATCGAAAGTGAACTGGGTGTTCACCACCTTCCATATACCTTTGCCACTTATTATTGTCCTTAACAACTATAGCATCTCCAGGGTCAAGTTCCATAAATCCATGGTCTGAAGTAACGATTACTGTATCATCTTTTTTTATCAACCCATCCAAAAAAAGTAATATTTGATCCATAGCTGATTTTATGTTTTCATTCAAAGTGCCTATATGACCACGTTGTTTGTGTAGGTCATCATCGCTAATATTAAATATTAGAATATTATAGAGATAACGCCGGTTCCGATCTATCTTACTTATTGTTCTATCACTCTCCATTCCACTATAGAACTGTAATTTTTGCATATATTGATTTTCTGGAAGGTGGAAAAACTTGCCAGCCAACAGAGCTTGGTTATAAGTAAAGCTGTCTCGGTAACCTTTCCATAAATCCGGTGTCCTACCAGCAGTGATTGATGTCCGGGCGATACTCGTCCAAGATGGTAACGGACTCAAATAAGTCTTCTCTTTCTTTATCTCAAATACCTTTTGCAAACAAGGCTTTACTACAGATTCCCAGGTGTCAAAACGCATTCCATCAAAAATAATGACCCATAAGCACGCAGCATCTGTAGGTGTATATCTCGCTCTTTCAACAAAATCCTTCAGAATATTAGGAGATAATTCTGGAGAGGTGCTATAAGCATACCAATTTTCTTGAATTTGCTTTGCCAAAATATGATCAGCTTTATCCAAATAATTTCGCAATTGTTTTCGCAACTTATCAAGGATCGTTTGAATATGATCACGAAGGTTATCTTCTTTTATTACTGCTAAGGACATTAATGCTCTAGCATATGCATATTCAAGATCATAATAACGACCTTTTACATACCAATCCATCAGTTTGTCCAAAGTTGGAGCCGAGACAATCTCTTGGGTAGTACGGTTCTGAATATATGCAGCCTCATCCAAGATGGATCCTAACGCTTTTAAAGGCAAAGCATAGCCACTTGGATTATCGCCAACTTGATCCAATAACGCAGGCCGATTTTTTGACCAGGTTTCCAAAAGATCTATGATCTTTCCTTCTTTTACGCCATTTACAATCAATTGCTCAGATAATGCATAAGTCATTGCCGGTGATTCTGCGCTTGCAAGGTTTTTCGCTAATTCAGAAGAACTTGAACTCAATAAACCACTTGCTCTTTGGATGGTTTCTATTTCAAGATCGGATTCCGCGTTTTGTATGAGCCGGATTCGCCAAGATGTATCTTTTTCCCACAAGATCATCACTTGTCCCAAACCTGCTTCCAAAGATTCAGGATCAAAATTCAACAGACCTAATCCACGAATTTGGTTAATTGTGTTTGGAATCCTTGCCGAGCTTAGGATACGATAGAAATAGATCAACTGTGCTAGGCCATGAATATCAACATCAAACCAAGATGCTAAGCCTTCCAAAGATAAGGAGCTTGCTTCACGTGCTTGATCTTGTAAGATATGAAAGTCTACTTCATTCCATTCATGTGTCCAAGCCATCGCAATATATTTCTTGAGCAACGCAACTGGCGAATCGACTTTGAATAGAAATTCATGGGGTTGAATAGTGGGTTGAATACATGCCAATATGAGTGCTTGGATTGAATATAAGCTTAAGGCTGCTCCTGGATCGAGATGAGGTTTTAGGTTTTTATAGGCTTGGAGAAAAAAACCTAAGTGAGCTCCAATTTCATTTTGAAATGCTGCTACCGGACCTGCAGGCCAGGATTCGTTCGGCAGTAAAGTTTTTAAGCAACCCAAAAGGCTAAAATCTAGTGTCTCATCTGCTCTTCTGGCGATGTCAACTATGCTATTCAAATTGATTTGGATTGGGGAATTCTTTAATTTACTGCCTGTCACCCAAACTAATGTGGCAACGGAAGAATCAAATTGCCGACGAAATGCAAGATCGTTTCCATCATAACGCAACACTTTCCAGAATTGGGCTAATGAAGTTATCTGACTGCTGATGTCCTCATCGGATAAATTTAATTTCCCACCAGGGTCTAAAACTAATACCAAGCGCGCAGCCATTGGAAGTATATTTAGTCTTTCGACCAGATATTCGTTAAGGTTTGTTGGAGCCATCCTAATCCTTCGTAACAGTTCTCATGGAACATAAACGGGCAATTCTCTTTGTTCGTTCATAATACCAGGAGTTGACTTGATCAATAGTTATATACGAAAACAACTTCTGTCCTTCTTGGAAAAGTCCAAATTCATAACAAAAATGTACCCAATCGCAGATCACTTCGTCAGATGGTATTGCTGTTGAACCATCAAGAACATGGTGAATAGCAAGAATTTTCTCATTGAGAAATTGAAGTTGGGGTTGCATCGAGATGTTAGATGAATTTTTCTTGGTTTTTCTATCATTTTGAAAAAAGCTACCAAGGATATCATGTGTAGCTTGGATTAGATCGGATAATAATAACGCATAAAGTGCTTCACGAATATTTTCATCATGCTTCTCCCAAAATTGATTTTGATCAATACCAGTATGATCCACCCAATTTTGCAATTGCCCAAAACCGCGGACTCCTAAATTGTGAGAAAAACGAATCCGTGGAATTTCTATAATTGGTATTTCTACACCCAACCGTCCCCAAATTTTTGTATATTGTTGATCAATCATCAATGGAAATCCGAACCTTTCAGCCAACTCAAGTTGGTGAGGAGAAATGCGTTGGATAATCATATCCACTTTTTCAGAGCCTGCAGAAAAATAATAAGCGAACTCATCGAATTGCCTCGCCAACCGAAGAGTATAAAAACCAATTAGGTTTGAAAAATGAACCTCAAACCAGTTTTCATGATTAGGGAAACGAAAAATTGCTTGATGAAAAAAAACCGGATTTTCCTCAGATATAAATTCCTTAATTTTTTGGAATGATTCATCTCTTTCATTAGGCTTTAGACGAAATGGATTTTTACTCATAAATCCCTCCATATTTCGCGAGATTCCTTTTGGTTGATTTATTTGAATAGCTATAAATCCTAGTTCGGATAACTTTAATCTGGCTTGAGGAGCATCGAATTCATCATAATTAGCATCTGTAATTAAATGGAATATCCATTTTGGGGAGATCCATTTCCCATCAACTTCAATGTACCAATCCCTATATCGAATGGCTTCTTCTGGTAAGCCTCTAACGATCCAATCTCTGATCTTGGAAATCAATTCACCATGATCTATCTGCCATGTTTTCTCTTTCCAAACAAAGCTGTTATTCCCATTACCTAACTCATTACCTATCTTTATTGCTTGACTGTAATATATAGACGGTTTAAGTTGAATATCAATCCTTCCTAATACTTCTATGGGTATAGGCCATTCGAGAAGTTGCCAAAACAAGTAAACAGGCTTCTCGCGTATTGGATCATGGTTAATGTATTTAAGTTTTCCAAAATAAGTGTAGGTCGAAGTTTTTTGTGTGCGTAGGAAAAGATGAATTGAATTCTTCTCTTCATCGTGGTTAATAAACTGTTGTATCTTGCGATTCTCGATAGATTGGCTAGGTTGAGACTGCCAAGATATTACTCCGTCTTCTGTTATCCATTCGTCAAATGTATGGTCTCCTTGATGCTGTCCAAATGTAACAAAGAAGACAAAATCGCCTGGTTTATTAGGAATTTCGACTATTCCTTGCAATCCCCAAGTCCCGCTACTTTGAGTAAAACGGGTATCCGGAGAAAAGATATCATGCACATCTTGTCGTGAATAATCCGAATAAAGGATTAAATCAGGCATTCCAATTTCCGGTCATCATTGGTGATCCTTGTGAAAATTACATAACCTCGCCATTTTTTTTGTACGTTCGTAATACCATTCATTTACTTCAGATGAATCAACATAATTAAACAATTCGACTCCTTCGCTATTTAATCCTATCAAATAGCATAGGTTCACCCAATCGCAGATTTTCTCACTTGTTGGTAGTTGTTCAGTTTTACCCCCAAGAAAAACGTGGATAGAATTAATTTCTTGATCAAGTAACTCATGAGTTATTCCAGATTTATAAACTTTTTCATTCCTTCTATTCGTGATTGGTTTAATAGGCGCGATTTTTAAAGTAGGTACTGGAAGGAATGTTTGGTTCTTATTTAATGCGAACAGATTTGGACCAATTTTTATAAACCGGGAAGATAATCCTTTTTTCTTTATATCCATATAGATCAAAGCTCCCATGGTTTGTTCAGGGGTTGCTCCTTGAGTAATCAGCAAACCACGAGACAAGGCATGGTCTGTCAATTCTTGCTGAGACATCGGGTGGTCTGTTTCTTTTAGTAATATATAAGCAGAATCCAGAAAAGATGGCATTTTCTTATCCTTGTAACAACCGGATTTTTTGGTCACATGCTTTAGCGATCTTCTTTGTACGATCGTAATACCACCCATTTACCTCTGAGTTATCTAATAGAGAAAAAAGTTCCTTCCCTTCAATATATAACCCTAATGTATAACAGAAATTGATCCAATCGCAGATTTTTTCATTGCCAAGTTTCATTGAACTTAGGCCCTGAATATAGGCATGGATACTTTCAATTTCCTCATTTACCTTACTATAGATTTGCGATAAATCAACCTTATTTGAATATTTTGTTTTTTGTTCAATAATTTCATTATTAGTTGGCAGAAAAAGCGAACTTACCCGGTCCTTTTTTCCTGATCTTTGTCTTTTGATATTAAGGTGGATAGCATCAGGATGTTCCAACAACCATTTATGACCCACTTCGGTCAATCGCCAGATGCCAGTTCGTGGCGCATCCATAAAACCGGATTTTTTAAGATCCATGCGACTCCATTGAACATTCCACTCCCATCTAGGGTGTCCACTATCATTTCTTGTGTATTGATGTTGAGAAATTTGATCTTTGTAGGTTATTCCAAATAATCGCACTACATCTTTTGTTTTACCAGTTCGGTTGGGTAAACTATCCAAAACCCTCATTAATGGAACCTGAAAGTCGCCATAAACTTCTAACATAGTTCTCCTTTGGAAATAGTAACTCTTTCTAAAAACGTATATATTTAATTAATTTAAAAATCTATTAATACAAGCGACGAGATGACTCCTTTTTTGGGGTAATTAGATTCTGATTTTTTATGATCTGATTTCACACATCCTTGCCAATTTCTTTGTACGCTCATAATACCAAAGGTGGACATCATTCGAATCAATTGTGGCAAAAATATCTCTTCCTTCGGAATACATTACAAAGGTATAACAAAAATATATCCAATCGCATAACTTCTCTGCACTTGGCGAGCTGGCTAATTTCCCGTTTAAGTACTTCCTAATATTCTCAATTTCTCGATCTAAGATTATGATTCTATTATGATTATCGGTATCTATTTTAGTATCAAATGGAGATGATTTTACTTTCATCAAACGAGACGATGCGACACTTTTTATTGCACTTTTATGGATACCCTTGCCTGTGAAATGAGTAGAATTTGGATGTTCCTTTAACCATTGGTGACCATTTTCGGTAAGTTGCCATAATCCTCGTTTAGGGTTCTCGATCAAACCATTTTCTCGAGCCTTTCCTTGAATGTTATATACACATCGAACCCAATACATCTTGCCGGATTTCGCTTCTAACCGGTATGCATCTTCAGGAATCTCTTGGTGATACTGTTCTTCAAATTTTGCAAGAATCGCTTCTCCTCTCCCCATTTTATTAGGGAAATTATCCAATACTTTTAGAAGAGGAATTAAATAATCACTATACGGACCAAACATATATATCCTTTGATTTTTTATTTGTGAATAGATCCAACCTTCATCCGGCTCACTTGTACCATCTTCCGAATGGATAAAGCATATTCCGGTTCCAATTGACTCTCATCAAAATGGTCATAAAGAGCCACCGTTTCTGAGTAAGCGTTACGATTGTAGGTAAATTGTATCCAAGCAGCCAACTCCCGCATATTTGGTTTATGATCACCTTCGCTTTCTAAAAATCGGCGAATTACTCTTAAGTGAGCTTGAGATGATATATCTTGGGCAGCGCTCATTTGTTCTCGCTCATTAGTTGTAGGTAGTCTCCAGCGATTGGTTCGTTTATCCAGCCAGAAATTTTGCTCCAGTAAACGCTCTAACCGTCCTGTCTCAACATCCCCCCCCTGTAGCGTTGCAGTCGCAGCTTGCCAAGTAGGAATCAGATCGCCAACCGTCTGAGGATTGGCTGAAAGCACAGCATTCATCCAAGCGATTGCTCCTGTATCACTATTTAAGTCAAAAACATTACCACCAGAGACAGCTTCGCCTCGTAAATACCAGCGCCCATCGATCTGTTTAAAGTAATGTGGCAGGATTGCTCCCACTTTTTCCATCGAAACATCTACAAAACCATCCGTCAACATGTCATAAAGGACGACATTCCAGAAATGCTGTAGTGTGCGCTTGTCAGGAGATGGATCGGAGGCTAAAAAATCTGCAATTTGTTGGGCAATTCGAGCTTCAGCCTCTCCATTGCGAACAGTAGTCGTTCCGTTTTTTTGCTTGGTTATGTTAGGTCCTGGTTTGCGCAAGTTTAGAACTATATCTTTATTAGTGACTTTTTCTAAACCCTTTGCACCGCGAATACCTTTAAAAGAAAGTTGCTCCTTATCAAAACTATTTATCTCAGCCAACTCAAAACCTGCTGTTTCTACCGCATCTAGGATAGTTTGCCAAATTCGGTCATCCGAATTATGAAATACGACTGATGCCCATCTCTCTGGCTTGAGAGTTCGATACATTTCATGGAAAGAATCAGTCATTAGGTGAGAATAGTCAGCCAAAACGTTCTTGTTTTTGTGTTTTATATGTACAACTGCCTCATAAGTTTGATCAGTAAGATTTTCTAACCATGACTCCCAAATAAAGTTACAATCAGCGTAGAAAATATTTGATCCAAAAGGAGGATCACAAAAGATGTAATCTATTGTTTGATCTGGAATTCCTTTCATACTACTTGCTGTTCCGATGTGTGTAAAAATTTCCCCTTTTGGAAAATTATTAGCATTCTTCATCAATTTTTTTACACGATCGGAGAAAGCGCCCCAAACATTCCTCTCAACCACAAATGAACCTATATATAGCGTACCAGCTACAGGAACATTACCTCGCTTCCCAAATTGATAACCAGTCAATTTTGACACGAGGCGAGTAGAAACACCGGTAAAGGCGAACCGCAGCTTCGATAGTGTATTGGGGTTTTGTGACTTATCTATCTCGTCCCATACTCTTGCTAAAGCCCAAAGATTTCTTCGAGTAAAAAACTTATCAACGCTATCAATTCCATGATCTCGATGCACACCGCGCCACATTTCCCATGATTCATCAAAAGGGTTAGTTGGGTACCAATAAGAAATTTTTGTGTTTTCTATTTGGGTGATATGTGCTTTTTCTTCTTCTGTAGTTTTATGTTCTGAACGATTTGGATGACAATATGGACATTCGAACTGGGTGAGAACTGGCTCAGATCGGAGCCAGCGTAACCCTAATTTGGCTTGTTCCTTGCCACATTCTGGGCAAGAAAATGCATCTTTAACTTTGCCTAATTCGTGATCCACTGCTAAATCCCACATAATTAGTTCTGCAGAGCAGCGATTGCACTCTAAAACATCACTCCAAATCAATAGGTGAATTATTGCAGGACCTTTGCATCGATCACATGTTGTATTGTATAACCAATCAAACTCATCCTTTACCGCAACTTGAATCCGTTCATACTCATGTTTCAATGAAATTAGATCTATTGGTGTGCAATAATTATAGGCGATGTGAACAGCCGCAGGAGAAAGGTCATTAAGAATTGCTCGACGCCCTAACATCAAAGCAGCTACCCCTGTCATACCAGACCCACAGAAAGGATCTAAAACTATGTCCCCAGGGTTTGTGTAGTGAGTGATATACGGTTCAATACCTTGTGGCGGTACTTTGGTATGGTAAGAATGGGCGTTGTATATGGCTGTTGCCTTACCTGCCTTTACTGGTGTTGCAAAAGGCGGGCGGCGGTAATCGTCAGTCGCTGGATCATACGGTTTCGCAAATCGTTTAATAAATTCAGACAGATCCATTTTTGAGTTTTGAAAATTCATAACTAATCCATCACTTCAAGTTTATTCTTATATTTTTTTTACCAGGATGGGATTTTTGTGCTTCTTTAAACGCTTTTTGTAGCAATTTTCGAAACTCATCCACTACTTCAGGAATATCATTTTCTTCCAAAGAACTATATCTTTCTAAGAGTGAATTGACCGCCCCGCTTTCCACTGTAACGATTTGTTCCTGAAGTAACAACTTGCGAATCATGTCTATAATTTTCTCGTCCAGAACACTAACCAGAGATGTCAAATTTGCAGCATGGATCACCTGTAAAAACTGGCCCAACGTATCACCTTTTCCACGCTCTAGTACTCTGCGGATCGTCTCACTGGCAAGGCGGCGTTGCTGATCAAGTAAGGCCTGATTCAAATCGGATTTGAATTCCTCCATGGCTTGCTCTGGTGCTGTACAAGTTATTTCTCTTTTGCAATAGGCACAAACAGGTGTGGTTTCCACATTTACTTCTAAATAATTAGTTATTGAACAAGATTCAAGCCCTTGAAGTATCTCAGCATATCGAGTTTCTAAATTCTTGCCGGTAGCAGGACCTAATTCAGCAACTCCATTTAATAAAGCCAAAGCATGCAATTGAACAGGAACATCTGCCAGGTTCTTCTGAATTTTGATGACGGATGCATTTGTATCACGGTGAAATTTTTGATATTCATTATGATAGCGTTTCTTGAAATCTTCGAATGTTGCCCAAATGCTACTCCATAGATGAGGTTGAGCTGCCAGACTTGCTAGATCGATTTGCATCTGGAGAGTCATTCGTTGAGCTTTCAACTCACGATCACTATCTCTCAAACTGACTTGCTGTAGATAGCGGTGGCATTCACCAATTTGTGCAACGAAACCAGATAATGTTTTGAGTCGTCCGTAAGATTGCATTGCAGCTTTGAATGAATCAGGGGATTGGAACAATTCCTGTCCTTTTTCGTAAAAGGCTTCATAACTAGCACTTTCTTCAAACAAAATTTTCAAATCTCCAAGAATCTTTTGATCTGCCTGTTCAAGTTCTTTCCCAAGTGTTCTTTGCAAGACTTGTAAATCGCGTTGATATTGTGTAAGTTCTTTTTCAACGTGTTCCAACCTTTCCAAAAATCGGTTGCTTTCTGCTTCTATCTCGGTTTGATTAACCGTTGCGCGTAGGTCATCTACAATCAAGCGACCATAATCCAATACATCATTCCAATGTGGGCCAACGGCAAGTATTAATGCGTCCAATGAAGGATAAAGGTCTGGTTTCCATTGGAGTTCTGTTATCATAGCAGCGTTGATGCGTTTTTGGACTAAAGGCCGGTTATCCCGCATCCGAATTTTATGGTTGATCTTTAGGCTTATATCAATACGTGGATTGCCACGGCGCAAAAATGCTAACAAATATAATTGAATAACAATATAGGGTAACCCATATGGAGGGCGAGATAAAACTTCATAGATTTTGTAGACTTTGAGTTCATTTCCCTTTTCAGCGGAAAGAAGATCGCTAATCTTTTCGAGCGCAAGCGCACTTTGTTGAGGAGCAAAATGAGCTGGTTGATCGGAAGTTGAAAGACCTAAACCAACCCCATAGTTTTTCGTAGCCGTCACCTGCGATGGTCCCGGGGATTTACTAAAATATCCTTCAAATAACTTTCCTGCCTCTGTAGATGTTAACGTGCTCCGTAGTAGGTTCCAATCAAAAAGTGGTTGTTTGTAACAAGCCGATAGAATCTTTTCCGTTAGAAGATTTATCTGACCTTCAAAACCAACTCTACCAAAAATTTCTCTTGTAGAAATGCCCAGATTGTCGCGTGTAGAAACTTCCCCGTTACGATAAAGGCCAAGTTGTGTTTGTAAAAGATTATTTATATATATTGCTTTTTGGGTCGCTAACCAACCCTGGATAGTCTCAGATTCCTTGCCATTGCGGTTCTTATAGTCATCATTCATGCGACACCAGGCAAGATATTCTGTCGCTCCAAGAATCGCTTCTTCACTCAAGACTGCTGGGTAAATCACTGCAATCCGGGAGTCTTGCAATTCTTCCGGTTTTACACGCTGAGCAACATCTGCAACCATTATCACTATACGGAAGTGCTGGTCATCGATTACTAACGGCATACACCAATCAGCTTGCCATCGAGTTGCTAGGATGATTTCGCCTGAGTATTGCAAATTGTGAACCTCAAAAGATCGATTTACCGAGCGATCAGGTTCCAGATCTGCAAACATACCCGGTTTTGTGTTCGTGAACATCGTTTTCCATAAAAGGCTTTCGTTCCATGTAGTTATTATAGGGTAGCGATCTCCTTGCTTAATTTTACGCACATACTCTCTGAAAATATTGGTAGGTAAAACTGTATCTTCGGAAGGAATAAAACTAGCGTTTTCTCCTTCCAGGTGGATTTGCGGTAATGCGTTGAGATCGTTCAGTACAAGCAGCACATTGTCTTCAGCTTTTAATACATTATCAACCAGTAAAGTAGCTTCAGTTAAATCTTTAATGGAAAGTGGTTTATGAGGTCTGTCGAAATTGGCTTCATACCATAAAAAAAGGGTCGTCAAAATACTTTTAGCCAGATCGAGGTCATCGTCTATGTCCAAATTTGGAAGAGCCTGCATGGCATTGTTATATGCTGTAAAATGAGATTTATAAACAGGTTTATTCAGACAATCTTTGAGTAGGTGCTGACTGAGAATCAAATCACTAGCTCGAATAAGTGTGTCCCTAGCCAATAATTCCTGATTTTGAAGTACTTCGTACAATATAAGTATTCCAGACCTAGGGCCAGGTAAGTCACGAGATGTGATTCGCCTGACGATTTCGAAACACCTTGGCTGGAATGGATACGTTTCTTTAAATTCATCCTCGGTTAATTGACGAGCAAATTCAAAGGTTTGTTGATAGAATCGGTAGTAATCTGTAACTTCTGGAAATCGTTCTGGATTAAGACCTCGTACGCGGCGAGAGGCAATAATATCGTAATCGCGTTCATCTTGAGAAGCAAGCAATGGCAAATTGATGAATCGATCCCCCTCTTGGCCACCGTGTAGTTTTGCTGGACGAGCACTTTGAGATGCAACAATTGTATGGACTGCTAACCCGTGTTCTTTATAAAGGAGATATCCGAGAGTCTCCAACAAATCCTCATCTTTTGCACGTGCTTCCAGGTTATTGGAATGGATATTTGCCCAACCTTCGTACTCGTCAATGATGATTAATAACCCCTTATAGCCTTGATCTGTGATCTGTTGGTAAATAGCGGCTAATCTATCTTTCACGCTTCTGGTTACCACTGCTCGAACTCTTTTTTCTGCCAGAAAAGAGTTCAATTGATCAGCAATTATTTCATAATCGTCGTTCATTAATAAATCAGTGATACTTGATCCTGAATTTTTCAGAATATATGCATCTATCGCATTTTTATCGGTAAGAGATTGGTTTTCGTACCAGTCAATCAACTCTTGGGCTGCGGTGAGCCGAACATCCCCTTCTAAATTAGCTCGCTTAAGAGCCAAACGAAATCCTTTTTCAAGTAATACATCCATTAGGCTTCTGGAATTAATTGCTTCATTACTAGCCTCCCCCCGTAGTGAAAGTATCACTGGAAACAAACGATGATCTTTTAGCCTCGATTGATATTGGCGAACTGTAGGATCATCAACTTTAACCCAAAGCGAATCTGAAAAATCACTCAATAGAGCGGTCAAGGTTGCCAGGAAATGTGTTTTACCAGATCCATATTCAGCTTCTACCCAAAAACCTTGACCTTGTCCGAGTACTACGGATTCAAGAACTTCTGTAAAATGGTGAAGAATAGTTTCTGTAAAAATATATGTCTCTACAGTCTCTTCTGGTTTTTCCAAAGCCGCATTACTTAATTCCAACGTCAATAAAGGTTTATTTTTATGAACGATTAAATCATTCAGCGGTAATCTGGGCATAATTCACTCTTCTTTCACTATAGACTCATCAGGGATTTCTGTTGTCAAATACCTTAATATATCCGATGGTGAGAGTTTGATATATTCTGGTAAAGGTTTGGATGGATTAAAACTAACATCCATTGCTGAGATAGATAAGACGATCATGCAACTTTCAGTAGCAAGCCGGGTAAATAGACTCATCGGAATTCGATAGCGATAGAGTAAATCTAGGCCATTTATCAATAATCCTCGCTGTTTTCGGCTTGGGAGAAACTGATTAGTTATCCAATTTTCAATTATGTTCGATAACTCACGTCTTGCAGCCTCATCACCATAGGGAACTTTTTCCAATTCCAAGCATAAGCTATGTAAATCGAGTATCTTAAAGAATCCCTTTGGACATTGTGAAATTAGATCATTCATTTCGCCAATCCAAAGATATATATGGCGATTTGTTAACGCAGGTATTGAGTGATCAGCAAATCTAATGATTAGATCCAGAAATTCTTTTTGTTTCATAATCGGATCGTCTTTGATAAATATTCTTCGTATGAGTACTTCGTTGTGATTTGTTCAAGTTGATCAATAACAGCATACTTGGCAATAATTCCTTTTGAATAAGCATCATTTAATATCATTCGGATTGTTGATATATCCCGTATGCCAAGTAGCTTCCAAAATTTTGCTTCGAAAATGTCGGATATTCGGATGATACCTGGAGTAAATGCTAATTTCTCATGCATGGCAATCAGAAATGCATTGTCAGGCAATGGAATTGGCTGGATAGTGACTCCATTAATTGAAGAAGTAATAAAATTCATATGAACTAAAGCTGATTTTAGACGGCGATAGGAATCGTTTTTAAAAGAACCATACTCTGAACTAATAAAGTCTTGAATAATTGAATTTTCAATGATCGATCCCGGTTGGAGAGCACTTAATTGCTCTAGAACAAATTTTGCTATAACCGGCTCTGCTTCAAGGGTTGTCATTCGAGCAAGGTCTTCAAGAATATTTTCATCTTGATAAGAATACCAAACCCTTGAATTTATTCCTTTAAGGCTTCTTTCAGGGAACAACCGAAGCAAAATCAAATTTGTATATCGCTTTCTGACCATATCTGAATTTTGTCTCATATTCTGAAGTAAATGTAAACGAAATATTTCAAAATCAGTGAACTCTATACTTTCTTTAACTGCTAACAATCCAGTATCCCAAGCAACAGACTGAATTGTAGATGGTTTTACGGATAGCGACATCCGATTACTCCTATATGGATAGATTTTCTATTTCGAATAATTTCAGCTGTTTATTAGTAAAATCCAATCGTAGAATATGTGTCAATTTGTATTTCCCCTGAGTTTATTATTTATCCTTTCTTGTCAAAGGGAAATTTAATACGGCTGGGGATATATTCTTGTAATATTGACCAGTTACACAAATTCTCGTTATTCCCAGTTGTTTATTAAAAGGAAATAACAATCTTAATGTGAGAAATATCTCTTTTTTATTATAGCTGAAAAAGAAGTTTTTATTAGTAAAAAGTACAATGATTTTTGGATGGGAAAGGAATTCTCTATTATGATCCCTCCATGGATTCCAGCAATCCAATGCCCGATTTGCTAATTTCTCTCTTTTAGCGAATATTTTCCCAACCAACTATTTGATGGCTGACAAACTAAACATATTAACCCTCGTCAATGATCATTAAATCCCAATCAAAACGCTTCTCTTTTCTTCTACCTAGAGAATGGAGAAATGGAAATTATCTTGGATGTATTGAGTATTCTACTGCTCCAACTGATTCTGTTTTGAAACATCGACGACATTCTCATACTTCTGCTGGGTTTCGTCAGAAGTTAAATCAAGATTCCATAGTCTAAGAAAAGGATCATCATTACGGTTTAGGATTGCCCTACCAATATTCTTGCGTAAAATACTTCGATCTTTATTCTCCAGGATAAAATGTTGCTTTATTCGTGATTGCAATTGATCAACTCCAGTATGAGTACCAACGCACATGATCCGAGTCGTTCTGTACCAATTTCCCCGACCTCGAAAAGGATATAAATCCCATTAAGAGGAATGTTATTGGTATCAAAGGGAAAGCTAAGAATTGGCTGAAGATTAATTAGTAGATGGAGTTTCTGATAAATTCTACCCGTGTTTTTTTTTGTTTACTTTATCTGTTTTGTGGATTATTTTTGGACCTCGCCATTAATGAAACCCTCAGCACATTTATAATGCCAATTTTGGGAACCTGGATATGGGCTTGGGATAAACACATAATCACGAACTTGAGTTGCAGCTTTATTATAAGTTTCGCCCTTGTGTGCATGGTAGATGACTTTTCTGGCAGCGAAATTTCGTGTTAATTTAAAATAAAGAGCTAAGTAAGATAGCCCCCCGAAAAAATATATAGATTCATTCGGTCGAATATCAACATCGTATAATTGGTTGAAATCATCAAATCTGTCTCTCGAACCTCGTTTGCTATAAGGTTCGCCTTGATTAGAAAAAGTAATATCGTAATAGGGTAATAGATAATCTGATCGAATTAAACCCCAACCTGCAGAAAGAATAAAAACATTATTAGCACCGAATTTTCTCATTAAAGCTCTATATATAGGTGCTTTATACAAATCTCCAGCTTTGTAAAGTTGATCGGGATTCGAGCCTTTGTGATTATATAATTCGAGATATTCTCTCCAAGTGGAACTTGTCCCCTCCCTAATATCATCAGGTTTATAACATTTATCTTGTTGAGTGTATCTTTCAGGATGCGCTACAAAATGAACTTCTTCTCCAGAAATGGTTGTGAGCCTGCCTGCGTTCACATATTTACTGCCGGCGCATTGAATCACTATTTTACAAGAAGGTCCAGCGATTTGCGAGGATGGTTCAACTGGAATCTTAATTGAAGGCATATAAAATTTATTTAATCCATGCACTCTTTGAAAACGAACCCATTGCAAACTCTGGTTAACAATATCTACTTTCCAACCCGCTGATAACCAGGATTGAGCATATGGGTGATCATTGGCTGATGAAGGGTTTGCCCACCAGGGGCGATGGTCATAGGCACTCCTAGGTAGCCTAAAACCTAAAATGCGTTCGATTTCACTAAATGTTAACGTTTTCTCTGAGACATTTGGTGGAATCTTTAAAAGCATGTCACGAAGTGGATCATATTTGCTCATTATTTAGCTCCCTATTATACAAATTAAACGTTACGTGTGTCTTGGCGACATATTAAAGTGAACTAACTTAGCCCTCGGTTGTCATTCTCAACCTGACGCCTTGTGGAAGGAAATTGCCAAGAAGAAGCATAAAATCACTACCGCACCAAAATTGGCTCAAATGTAGCGTCACGAGTAGCCAAGCCACTGTCCACTAGGAACGATATTAAACATTCCTAATCGTTTATGAACTCTTCCATTTCACGACAAAGGTAGTAGTTGTAGTCATTGTCGTACCTTGCAATGCCTTTCCATCTTTTCTGCATATGCATCAAGTAAGAATAGTCGCACGACTTTGTAAGTCTCTTCCTCTTCTGACTCCAGTCGCTAAGTCCCGAAACAAGACCTAATGCTACTCCGGCGCCTGTAATAACTAGAAGTGTTGTGGTATCCAGATCCTTCCCACCGATCAAAGTGGCTACTTTTGTCGCCACTGGAAAAGTAAGGCTTTTGAGCCCCGTCAATCCTGCGATACTGAGCGCTGATAAACTGTCTCTGAAATCTTTTAATGAAACATCAATTTCCTTATTCATATCTTGAATCAAATCTCGTACAACTCGGTCATCATCGCACTCAGAAAGCTTTTTTGCCCAGGTCTGCATTGCGATCAGAAGTCGTTGTCGTTCTTCACGGTGGTTCTCGCGGAAAGCAAGGATGTCTTTTGGCTTTATAGAAAGGATGTCTTCTGGAAGGAATTCGCGTACAACCAAAGTTACTAGCTGCTGCGAGAACTCCTCACGAGGAAAGCCCTCGACTGCTCCGCTGTATTTGAAATAAGTCGCGCCTGTCCAAGCGGGTACACTATCAGACAACATCTGGAGATGGTTTCGTTCGGCAACAACATTAGCGAGATAGGTCATGTAGTGTGCGGTAAAATCCTTTGGAACATACAACCAATCGCCATGAGCTGTACCCGCTCCTTGAGCGATGATCATATTTCTGAGAACTACGTCAACTTTGTCCATATGCAATCGGCGGTAATCATCAGTCATTACTAGATCCAAAGCCGCCGCATCCCATTCACAAGAATCCAACCTGTTCATAAACTCTTCGGCTATCAAAGAGGTATAATTGTCGGGGTGAATAGGCAGACCAATCTCGCCTGACTCCATGAGGGCTAGGACATTGGAAGGGTCATTTGGTTGATATCCCCTAGGCACAATGCGATAGAGCCGATCCCATAATAGGGATGCACTCCACAGCCATTCATAATTGGTAAACTCAATCGTCGGATAGTATAGAGCGTAATTATTCATCATGTTTGTCCAATTGTCTGCATTAGCGTTATCGGAATCCTTTTGCATTATCTCGCAAAATCTAGCAAAACGCACTAATACGAAAGTGGCAGAGACTCTATCCGCTTGGAGCCGATGTTAAGCGCCGCTTTATTTGGGTATAGTTGGAAATGGCATATACCCAAGACGATCCAAAGCATCTTTGTGCTCTTTTGAAGACTGGGACCATCTTTTCAAGAGCTCCTTAAACCACTTGTCAGCCTTATCGGATTCATCATTCGCCGTGAGGCCAGCGTTACGCATTGTATAAAATGCAGAATTGTTGGCTGCTGTTAATATTACAGCTTTCACAATAATGTCTTCAGGACGCGTATCAGGTAAAGCCATTAAAGGAAAGCCACCATCGGTAAATGCAGGTCCAACGATATCATCACGCCCTCCCACAACATGGCGCAAAGGAATTGGGTTTCCGTGTTTTAGGCTGCACAGAAAGAGATAGGATGCTCCTATCAGATCAATTTCCTTTTTGAGGACAGAAGAATTTCCTTGCTTGTTTGCTCGCCGGAGATTCTGTTCAGCTTCAGCACGAATCATCTGATTGGGTCGCCATACGAATTCTTGAGAGTTTGAGTGTTTGGTAAAGCGCTCTGCAAGTGAATCATCGTCAAGAATGTAATTCGAGTACAAGCGTGTCTCGAAAAGTGAGCTGGCTATCGCTGCTGCTTCGGAAGTGTACCCTCGAACAAGGAGCAATGACGTCGCACGCAATGAAGTAAGTGCGCGTTTGAGAAGCATATGCTGAACGAGCATAGAAACTGTTTGTATTCTATTCTTGGAAATTTCTACAACCCAAGGTGAGTGATTGAGGATCCATGCCGTTGAATCAAGCAGAGGTTGAAGTACCTTCGAGAGCTCAGGAAGTGCAGCGGTCTCAAGGGCTTCAAGAATCTGTATCTGATTTATTTCTCTCTCCATGAATTTGCCCTTACACTTGTCAGCTAATGCACCTAACCATGATTGATTCCACTACAGTAACTCAATTTTCAAAAAATACAAACAATTCTTTCCCACTTTGATGGTCTTTCCATTGTTTTCGAGAGCAAATTGCAGTTATTCGATTCTATTTTGATATATTTCTCCCATATTCACTCTTGAAAATTCCGAACTAACTTTTTTACAGGAGACTCATGAATCAAAAAGAATATTTACATTATATGCAATTTCGCATGATATATAAGTGCAGTATATAACCAATTTCCTCTAAAGACAATAACCCTATTATTTTCGTCTATTGATGGCAGAGGCAATCACCTCCATCCAACAGCAGTGACGAACAGGGCAATATCTCCCTTTGGTATAGCCCCGGCCATAGTGATATCTTACTTTTATTCTAGGATAATAAACTCCCGATCATCCATTTTCATTTAGCATCCTTCGACTGATCTACTATCCTTGCTTCAACAATAGTTGCTTCTATCTGGACCATATTTTATTATGGATGATTCCCCCATTAGAAATGTCCACCATTCTGCATAAAGATTTCCATTTGACAGACTTCACAAATCCCAAAATCCTCATATGCATCTCTGGAAAGAGAATCTGGAATCTCATCTACGATGACTTCTGCTCCACAGTACCGACATTCGCCTCGCTTAGAGGTCAAAGGCTTATTTGCTGATGATGAGTTCCGGTATGAATTATCTCTCCCCTTAGCTTGCTTTGAGAACTCATCATAAATCCATACAAAAATGATTAGCAGAAAAACGCCAACAAAACACAAACCCTCCATGATATTTTCTCCTTTATTGAATGAGTTAAAAATATACACAACAAGATTTCATATCAATTCAGATATGAGGCTCCATCCTAAGCCAAAAGTGCTACAGGACCAAAATGGAAAACGTGATTGACAGTTAATTGACAGTTAACAGAATAGGAAGTGTAGATAACATTGAAAATATAGACGGATTAACCCCCATATGTAGAACAATGTAGACAGGTGACCACCATATATACTGTTTATAGAACATTTGAGCCAACTCTTAATCAATTGGTTCGCGGTTCGAGCCCGCGGTCGGTCACTATATATGGGGGTTTTTCCCCTATAACCCCCCACATATGGGAATAAAATGACTCCTGAAACGGAGTCTCTTTTTTACTACAGCAACCTTACAGCAACCCAATTATTTCCAAACCAGGATCATTGGGGCTGAATGGTTACAGAGTAAGACGATGATGGTTCCTTGATCTTATTCAAGACTTCACTCACTTCGATAGGAACCAGAATCTCATCCATCTTTTCAGCAGCTTCTTCCTGCATTGATGGGAGTACGTGAGAATAAGTATTCAAAGTCAGACTGATATCGGAGTGCCCCAGGCGTTCCTGTACAATCTTTGGATGAGTTCCTTGCTGCAACATCAAGGTTGCTGCCGTATGTCTAAGGTCGTGGAAACGAATATCAGGTAACCCAGCTTTCCTCAGGGTATCCTTGAAATCTTTGTACATATTGCTTGGATCCATGGGCGTGCCGAGCGTGGATGGAAATAGCAGATCATTCTCTTGCCATCTATTCCCAGCCGATACACGTTCCATTTGTTGGTAGTTGAGATGTTCCCGCAACTTGGCAATCATTCCTGTACTGAGCACGATCATCCGCTTTCCAGATGCGGTCTTTGGTTCGGTGAACACCATACCTTTTCCCTGGATCCATTGCAACTGGCGCTGAACCCTGAGATGCTTCTTCTCCCAATCCAGATCAGACCATCTCAAACCAAATAGTTCTCCCTCACGTAGACCGGTGGAAACTGCCATCCAAAATAGGGCTTCATACCTCAGATCTTTGGCAGCAGACAGGAATACCCTCACCTGGGAATCATTCAGCGTGTTCATTTCCTTGCGCTTCAATTTCGGGAGAGTTACGCCAGGTGCGGGATTTCGCCCGATCATACCCCACCTTATAGCAATATTTAGTGCACGACGTAAAACACTATGGATGTAACGAACCATCCGTGGACTTGTCCCTTTCTTAGTTTCAGCATTGATTAGTGCCTGTATCTGATCGGTACGAAGATCCTTGAGTTTTATCCGTCCTAAGACTGGAATCAGATGCAAACGAATGATCCCCTCATACTGCACTATTGTATTAGGGTGGACCGACGATCTGTATGATATTAACCATTGATTCAAAAACTCTTCCAGAGTTGTTTTAGCTCCTTCCAATGTCAAGCCATTCTGAACCTGATTCAGCGTTTTCTTAAGCCATTCCCGACATTCAGCCTGGGTTTTGAAATACTTGCTGATGCGCTTGCTTTGGATGGAAACTGAAACAGTCCATAATCCATCCTTGCGTTGATAAATACTGCCTTCGTTTTGACCTCGTTTTCTAGCCATACTATTCTCCTTTTTGAAATATATGTGTAGAAGTGTAGAACTGTAGAAGCGTAGATGCGTAGAGCCTTCTTCATACATTTCACGTCTACACAATTTTGAACTTACTGTTTGATATGATACAGAAATGTCTTTCCTTCAGGGATTTTTTCGACAACACCCTCGTTTATCAAAATATCGAGATTGCTTTGGATATCATTAACGTACAAATGAGTCTGTTGTGAAATTTCACGAACCGGCAATGGCCCTTTCTTTTTAAGTGTGTTAATGACTTTCTCCTTCGAGCTGGTTTTCTGATCCTGTTGTTTATGCTTGCCAAGTTGCTCATAGAGATAATGCAGGCTCTTACGAAATTCTTCCGTGATCTCAACTGCTTTTGCCCAATGAGAGCGAGTGATGGTATTACTATTACCCAAGCTCGCAAACAACATGGAAATACGTAACGCAAATTCCGGAAACCGGACATAGTTACCATCAAGATCATACAGATTATTGCTCTTGATGATTTCGGTAAGACCATCTAAATATTCATAATAGCCCTCAAACACTTCTTCATTAAGGATCAAAACTTCTTGCGTAAGTTTTATTTTGGGATCATCTTGTTCAATCTCGACCTTAGGTGTTCCCAACCTTTTATGCCATTCCTTTAGTGGGATGATTAGTGAATCAGGAATTTGTCTTTCGCCCTTTGGGAATCTGCCAGTAGGAGGATCGACTTCAGGAGGTGCAGCAAAAAGATAACGTGCAAAAAAACCATCACCCCAATAGGGAGAACCAGGAGATGCAATATTCTTTAAGTCAGAAGGAGTAGTACAGCCTAGAAATGCGAGATACGGATATTGGACTATATCAAGACCACGACCAACGGTACCGCTATCGAATAAACTTTCATTATCGTCCAAAATTCTGAATATACTATGGAAAGCAGCCATTGGGCTTTCGCTTCGTCGCATGGCATTGAATAACATGCCTGCTTCATCGAAATACCAACCACGTTGGCCGATAAATGCAACCTTCTGTTTGAAATCATCCTTCTTTGCGATGGAAAATTCACCATATTTATCAGGTAACTTCAAGGACATCAAATTGATCATCTTTTCCGGGGTACATTTTGGAAGAAGCAAAAAGCCCAGTCCACATTTCCCAAGGAGTTCTTTGGCGATCTGTGCAGTAGTTGACTTTGTCCACATTCCTGTTCGTCCTACGAGGAGGATTGTCAAATTCGTGGAACGGTTTTTACCTAACGGCGTTGTCACACGTCTGGCCGCTATTGTGGAAAGAATCCAGAGGCCACAAGCCAAATGATAAAGTTCATATGCTCTTGGACTCCATATACGACTGAACTGAATATATTTATCAAGCCATGGACAAGCGTCTTTGCCTATACCTGCATCGGGGTGGCAATTTTCTGGTAATTCGAAGGAATTGAAACTTGAATTATTATCGAGAGAAGGTGTATACTTATTTAACATTGCGATTCTCCTGTTTGAGGGTGACTTGCAATTCGGTGACCCGAACTTGCTGTCTCACCAGCAAGTTCGGCTTTTAAGAACTTGTCAGAATTATGTTTTCGTACTTTTCCAAATTTGAAAATAAAATTCCATCCGATTTTCCATCCGAGAAATTTCATCTTAGGTTCTATCCAAGTGATCAAAATATTTATTATTGTTATCAGCATTTGACATATTTTTTTGAATAAAATTATCCAATTCCAAAGATGACACTCTTACTGTTCTACCGAACCTTACAGAAACTATCTCACCATTTGAAATGAGCCTATAAGCAAGTGCCTTACTGATCTTTAGTATCCTTGAAATATCTGTGCCTGTGAGAAATGTGGTATCCATAGCTACTCCTTTAGAGAACCGACTCTATATAGAATAAAAAATCTGTATGCCATGAGTATACAGATATTAATAAATAATTCATTGTAGAATTGTCGAAGTTATGTCGAGAATGTCTAGATTATGTCGATGTTACATCGGAATTTTCCTTTTTTGGTGGTTCGATAAGATTTGCAGCTTTAGCACGATAAATAAGAGATAAAACTTCTCTAGAATATGGATAACTTGGATAATTTTTTATTATAAATGAACCCATATGTTTTAACCCACCTGGAAAATCCGAAGGATCAAGTTTATAAGCAATAAATCTCCACTTTCCTAATCGGGTTTGATTCTTGGGAAGTTTTGATTTTAAGTAATCGACATCATTTGGATCGTCTAAAACTGAATACTTATCTCGCAGATGTGTTACATAATGTTCCCAAAAACTTGCGACACCTTGCCATGTGCACACCAATCGCAAGTCAAGTGGTTTTGGTTTCCGCTTATATACATATGAAAAATCCACATATCCCAAAATATGAGGTATTCCATTATTGTAAAACAGATCATCTTCTGATTTACCTGGAATCTGATACAAGAGTAAACGATTCAGTTTATTGGGATCTTCTGTAACCGATCCCTGCATACTTAAGCCTTCCCACATCCAAAATGCTGCCGATGTTCGGAAACTACTCTCTAGTGAAAATTTATCAATATCCAAGCGGAATTTAGCAATCACGATTTCTTTATGGATGTCTATCAACCCTGAATTAGATTTTTTGTCCATATTCTTCTCAAAATTATCTGTGTAGGATTACAGAACTCTTCAATATTGTATCAATAATAATGCAAAACTGGCCAACAAATGGTCTGCTAATTGGTTAGAACCTTCATCAATAGCTAGGAGAACATCAATCACTTCCTCTATGCCTCTCATAGTCAGGCTATAAAAAAGTACCAATACCACTTTCCCGGCTCTCATCTATTTCCAGCGGAAAATATCGGAGTAAATGGCGATAAATGTGTGTATAATAGGGTTATGGAATGCCCTAAATGTCACGACTCACTCAAACAATCCAAGAACGGCAAAACTGCCTCTGGCAGTCAACGATACCGCTGTTTTCAATGCCAACACAGCTATACACCCAACAAAAAAGCACATGGATACAGTGCCAGGGTACGTCGGGAAGCCATTCACCTTTATTTATATGGCATAAGCTCACGGCGGATCGGACTTCGACTCCGCGTCGATCATCAAACCGTAGCGAACTGGATCAAGGAAGATGCCAGGAAATATCCTGGCATGCCAGTTCCCGATAAAATGCGAAAAGCAGATATAGATCGGTATTTCAAGACCATCGACAAAATAAAAATATGATCTACATCATCTCGATCGTATTTGTGCTCTACTTTTATTTCTCTACTGCTACAACCACCGCTAACTCGAAAGCCGTCTCTTTCCTGCTTATTCGTTCCACTTGATTGATTTCGTTTCCTCACCAAAATAGCCATCCCCAACCTATTTTGCAGTCATTTGGTTATCTGCTCTTGAGCAAAGACCAGATTCAGTACAATTACGATGTGTTGGTTGGCTTTAATAATAGACTTGAGTGGGACAGTACTGAACTTGCACGGTAACTCGTACAGAGCTCATCGAAACATATTTCATCAAGTTCATTCAACCAGGTTTCAAAACGATCGTTGGAGGTGATTTCGGGTAACATGGATATTTCTCCTTCCGGTCAATAAGGCGGGCCGGAACGCCACATAAAAGATCAAGTATGAATTTGCCATCCGCTTGAAGGAATGAGGTTCACCGAAAAGCTGGGAGCACCTCCATCACCCCCGTGATCAAGTTTTCTATGGTAAATCAGCCCACCAGATAGACCTCGTTGGTGGGTTGGGCTAAATTCTGACCATGTAAAGGAAAATGGGGCAAAATCTATGTACAGTTCCACAGTCCAGAGATCAGGCAGGCAGATGGTTAACCTATTCAGACATCTCTCGAATTGTTCACGCTGGTTGATCTGGTCTGCGAAGTTGCGGACATCCTGCATGTGTTCAGGGCATTTCACGACCAGTTTATCGTTCATTGTTTGACCTCATCAGTAAGGATTAAGTTCAATACCTGGTCAATAATGTGACCAGCTTTCATAATGACTTTGAGTGGGTCGCTACTGAACATGTTCAAATATTGCCATGTCGTACCCGAATAATCGAACCCGTAAAGGTTGGCAATGACACAAGCGGCAAAATCTGCAACAACCTCTTTATATTGGGTTGATCGGTCTTTATATTCAGGATCTGTGGCCTGGTGTGCAGCATGAGCCAGTTCATGCCAGAAAACCCTTGGATCGTCTGTACCAAGATTTATCTTTCCATGCCCACAGTCGCCAAACCTATCCGGTGCCACTGGCTGGAAATTCACGGTTACACCCAAGCGGGAAGCAACCTCGAACAAAGGTGGCAACTGCCGAGGAGTCAGATCTTCTTTCAATGGTTCTCCCTCTGTAGTTTCAAAGGGGAATACAGCAACGGGTAAGAAGCCAATTAAATGAGCCTTTTCTACTCCCTTTTCTTCTTTCTTGACCATGCGTGGTGCACAAATATAAATACTGTGTTCACCCTTTTTGACCTGGCGTTTGACTTCCTTCCAAGCCTGAAAGCCACGGATATTCAAAGTTCGTGCTTGGGCATAGGCGAGCATCTTATTACCCATGGTCCACTTCGCAGAAGGCCAGGAGTTGGGTATCTCGAAGGCGGCGATTTTGAACAGTTCAGAGAGATCGCCTGATTTGAATTTCTCAAGTACTTCTTGCATTGCTCTTTCTGCATTTGGGGTCATGATATTTCTCCTTTATAAATAAAAATGGGCTGCCTCTTATTAGGAGACAGCCCTGAATGAAATTGAAATGTTGCAGTCTATTCGGGTAATTCAAATTGGACCAGAACTCCTAGATTTGATCCTGGGTAAAAACCTCCCATGAGTTCGGACACGATAGCAGTCACAGGGCTGCCATAATGGTCCAATTGAGGTGATATTGTGGCTGCCAGGTACCGATCTAAGAAACCAAACTGCTGCCCATTCTGCAGGACGACTTTGACAGCATTGCGGTCGTATGGGTTGTGAGGGTCACGAACAAGCAGTACCTTTTCACCTTCCCGTAATTGAGCAACAACGGTTTGCCGTCCTTCAAAACTGACCCCGACAACCTTTGCCTGGATTGATCTTGTTGATATATTTATTGAATTCATTTATCCTCCAAATTTATTGATGATAGGGGATTCCTGTTAGGAATTTGAATAAGATTTACACAAAACCCAGTCCTCTTTCCTTCATGGATGCAAAGCCACTATTGGAAATAACTATGTGATCAAGAACATCTATCTCCAATAGTTTCCCTGCTTGAACTATGATTCGGGTGATAGACACATCATCTGGACTTGGGGAAACATCCATGCTTGGGTGATTGTGACAGATTAGGATAGAAGGTGCGTTCTCGATCACTGCTTGTCGAAACACCTCTGCCGCCCTTACTTGCGAACAATTCACTGTTCCCTTGTATAAACTGACCAAACACTTGACTCTGTTGCGAGTGTCCAGACATGCGATCCACATCTCCTCATGATCCAATGCGCCGAGGAATGGTTTGAATAGATCTGCTGCATCGGATGGAGAGTTGATGATCGGTCTTTGAGTGGGATTGGCATAAAGCTGCGAATTAAGTTCGTCATGTAGCTGTCGAAGTTTTATGAGTGTTTTCTCTACCTTGTGATGGCGTAGCTTGTCAGTAGAAACAGAAACTCCCCCTGCCAGGTCGATGAGGGGTAGTTGAGTTTCGGAATTTGGAGGATCAGTCGTCGCCATAGCTTTCCTCCATCTTTGGAATTTGAATAAAGTGTGCCTCCCCATGCCAGGCGGTCAGAACTTCTTCCTCATCCAGGTACTCCTGACAGACAAGGCATAACAAGCGATCCTGGATATCATCTGAGACTTCACCAGCAACTAGATGCACACCACCAGTTCTCTCGATGACAACATGCCGATGTAAACAAGGGGAATAGTCGAAATTAGCAGACCAATCACTCATGGCTGCCTCCGTTATTGCGCTGCTTGCCAAAACACCAACCGTTATCGGTTTTATGCGAGAAGAAAACACTGCCATCTTTCTCTCTGCGCTTCATCTCAACGCCATGAACAGGACAAATCTTGCCATCACCATTACCGTTGCCATTGTTGCCACCGTTGCCATTCCCATTCTTGCGAAAACCAGAGTCAGGCAAGTAGTTATGCTCCATCAGATATGTCAATGCAATGCCAGCTTTCTCAAGCAGATCTTTGCCATTCTCGCCTCGTAGCGTGATCTGGCAGGTATAACCTTCGGGTGTGATGTATCTGGTATTCCAGGAAGCAGGTGACTCGGTGAAAAGAACATCGGGTTTTGGGTTAGTATCAGTAACCATTTTCTTTCTCCTTTGATAAGAATCAAAAAAGGGCCGATCTCTCGTTAGGAGAAACCAGCCCTTGATTGAAGGTGGATGATGATCAAACCTGTTCAAGTTTGTCAGCAGTTTCATACAGCAGGCGCACAAACTCGCCAAGGTCAAGCCAGGTGAGTTGCGTGCCTTTACCATCACATGCCTGGCAGGGACCGACCCGCTGATGGGTGCGTCCACACAGCTTGAAGCTCTCGCCTGTGGGTGCAAAGCCACGACCAGCACAGGCAGGACAAGCGGTCTTGATGGGTACTTCGTTCATTGGAACCTCCTTAAAACAAAAAATCCCACCTGGTTAAGTGGGTTGATTAGATACCGGGTCATCTACACATCTACACTTCTACAGTTCTACACTTCGCTGTTTCAATGTGTGAGTCACGGTTGCCATCTGGTTGGTGATCAGGGGATACCCTGACAGAGCAATGCAGATCGGCTATAAAATTGTATAAGCCCCCACGTTCATTTTTGACCCCCTCTACCCCCTAATATAAGTTCGCGACCGCCCTGTAGAGAATTTTGGGTTTTTATCGAAGCCAATCGAACTCTATTGTTCTGATTCCACCAATGTGCTAGAATAATTTCAGTAATTCAACACATCAAAGAATTACGGTGATAACTATCTTGATTTTGTTTAGGGAAAATGAGAAAGATAATTTCAGTTATATTTATGGTTTGCTTAATACTAACGAGTTGTGGACCTTCTGCTGTAGATATTTCAACTCAAACTGCAATTGCATTTACTGGAACTGCAGCTTCATGGACTAAAACGCCAACGGCAACACAAACATCAACAACCACACCTACACCGACTTCTACAAGTACCCCCACTCCTGAACCAACACCATTTGCGGGTGGAGGAAAAATATATTTGTCAAACGATAAATTGGAAGCATTTACTACTAATTTTGATGGAACAAATCTGACCAAATTTGATTATGATTGGTTTCATATAATTGGCATATCTCCTGACAAGAAAAGGATGTTGGTAGATGATAATGACACAATAGTAATAATGAATCCTGATGGAACTGATAGAATTGTCATTGATTCAACTCCAAATTTATATCTCTCAAATTCTTCTTATGGAGGTGGAAAAAATGTAATATGGTTATCTAATGGAAAGATAATCTTTTTAGCGTCTGAACAGCCGGGGGGATGGGCACCAGAAAAGTCAATTTATATTACAGACCAAGATGGGTCTCAAGTTCGGAAATTAGAAAAACCATTTTCTCAAATCACTTATGGACGAAATTTATTATTCACATCCTTTGATGAAGAAAGTGTATATTGGGGAACCTACAAGTGCGGGTCTATAAATTGTGATGGGTATTATTTCAAAACATACCTAGATGATAGTGGACAAGAGGAAGTTTGGACTGAAATACATCTAAATATGAGAGATGAGATTTCACTTTCCCCAAGTGGTGATTACATTTCAATTTGGTCGGATGAAGGTTGTTTTTATAGCACAATTCTAGGCGAGAATATTACTAGAGTTGGCGATGAATGTCGAGATTGGAATCCAGAAGAAGATATTCTATTGTCACTAACATATAATAATAACAATCAAAGTCCATTTGACTCTATAAATAATAAAATAATCTCTGCCTTTGATGGTAAGTCAAACTCTTTGCAAATTAAATATGGGATATTTATTGACGCAATATGGCTTTCAACTGATTTAATTCTATTTGCATCTCCTCAAATAGAGTTAAAAAGGTCCTCCGATAATAGGTATCTATATATGATTATGATGAATATTAAGACCTTTGAGGAAAAAACTTTCTACGGAGATGAAAGATATAATTGTAGTTTATCCCCGCCAGATTCCTTATTGAAATCCCCTGACGAGGAGTGGATAATTCTTTCAAATTGCGATAGCAATTCAGGGAAAGTCAAAAAAAATATTATCAACCAGAGAACAAGAACCGTGAGGCCACTTTTTTATATGCCACCAGAGGAAAGTGGTACAACAATGTTAAGACCAGTGTATTGGCTCCCATAACTTCTTAAATGCTATAACATAATGAAGTATTAGTGAGTAGAATGGAATAAACAGGGATAGAAAATGGGAGTGCTGTATGCTTGCTCCACATTCTATAAATCATCAGATCATACAGATCCCAAAAGAAGCGGACAGAGTCCTCACAGGAAACAAGACCATGGTTGGAGCCTTTTCATGCATCTCAAATGGTTATTCTATAAACCCCTACGATCATTTTCAACCCCCTCAACCCTCTACTATTAGTCGTCACCCGTTCTGAAGGAAAATCAGGGAAAAGGCCACCCATTTGGACGGTTTTGGACATATTTACCATTTTTTTCAAGCGGTTTCCAGTGGAAACTCACCCTGGAATCGGTGTGCGAATGTATACGTGGGTATTATCCACGACACTCACGCATTGATTTTTTCAAAAAAATATTTCCACTATGCAACAGAGAACAAGGAGTTCTATACTTCTACGGTAGTGCATGGGTGCGGTCAGGATGATTTTGGGTGGGTATCCCTACAGGGCAATCCTGAACCAGCTATTCAATTGTAGGACACCCCTTATGCATGTCCCCCAGGATCTGACTACCTGATATTAGGCCATGCAACACCCGCATGGGAAATTTCCATTCAAGTACATTTGAAATAATCTATTTACTGTATACTTAATATATTGATTTCAACACTCTCCAGATTGGTTCTCCAGATTGGTTATTGACATAATAATAAATTTATATATACTGGTATCAAAAGGGTTCGTAATCAATTGATATAGTGGGTAAAAAACTAAAAAATGGTTTTTAACAAATGAACGAATTACTACAAAAAGCTAATAAATCTATGTTGGAGGGCGATCGTGATGCTGTCCAAAGACACCTGAACCATCAGCCTTCGAATGGAGATGTTCTTTGGTTGCGTGCCCAGTCTGCTCTAACTGATGACGAGCGACTCCCCCTTCTTAGAGAAATCGAAGCAAAAGGTTTTCCGGTCTATTCCACGCTGGCGAAGGAAATTCTGCTACGTGAGAGAAAAACAGAACAGGATCTAAAAGAGCCTCCAGATTATCAATTCTGGAAACAACCTACTTGGGAAACCCGTCTTGAAAAAGTGAGATCTTATAAAAATTGGATTTATGGCGCAGTCATGTTAGTTGTTCTCCTGGTGTTTGTTCTGATCATCAGCTTTATTTTTCGAAATAAGAATATACAAACAACAATTTCAATTCAGGCAACCCAAACTGCAGAGGCGCTAAACCAGCTGGTACTAGCCGAATACCCGGCCGGAACGCTAAGGATCGTGACCATTGAAGACCCTACCACACAACTTGTTATCCGCGATCAATCCTCCTTTGAAACTCCTCCCCCGGCCACACCCGCACTAGGTGGACATTTTGTTGCTGTGCGTTTTACATTTATTTGCAAACAAACGGAATGTCAAGAAGCCCCGCACGCAAGAGTGGAATTGTTGTTGAAAGATAGAAGCAATGGTTCTGAAAGTACAGCCGCTTATGATGCCGCTCTCAAACTGCCACAGCAACCCGCCCCTGAATTTATTTCAATTGATAAATCAACCACTGTTTGGTTGGTTTTTACAGTCCCGGATAATAAAAAACCGGTAGGCGTACAAGTATTCTTTAATGATCAGGATCCTGCAATCAGGATTTATTACCACCCATAACCAATTTAGTAAAGGAGACAGATATGACCGATATTTTAGTAAGACCCCCAGAAATGCGTGATCGAGCCAACCAGATGCGTCAAAGTGCAAAGACCATTCTAAATGCGGTTCAGCAAGTTGAATCGATCATGAAGGCACTCGGACCCTCCCGGTTTGAAGGTGTTCGTGCCGCCAATTTAATGAGCCGGTACAACCGGACACGGGATAAATTGTTCAATTTTAAACCCTTTATTGATAAATTTGGGAATGAATTGGATGTTGCCGCAGGTCGTTTTGAAAGCGCTGATAAATCAGGAAGTTTAGGAGAATTATAATGAGCACATATACCATCCGATTAACTCCCGCAGAGTTAAGAAATAAGGCCAGTGAAATGGAGCGTCAGGCCTCCATCGTTAAAAAAGAAGTGGAAAAGATCAAATCCGTGGTCGATAGCCTAAAACCATCATTTATCGGTGTAACAGCTGCAAAATTCTTTAAATTGTTCTACAATGCGCTGAAGGATATGGAACAATGGGATGATCTTGTTATGACATTTGCAACCGAGACACGGACTGCAGCAGCAAAACTCGAAAGAGCTGATAATTCATAATTTTAAGGCTGGAGAAAGATCAGATCAGATGCCGGTTGAACCTCTTCCCAACCGGCTCTGTTCTCCTATTTAACAACGATTTATCTGATCCTAAAGAACTTGGAGATTTCTGCGCTTAAGAAAACCTCCAGGTGGTTTATTTTGTTCAATTTTCCATAATGTTATTGCTTGGAATATTAAGATAAATTTGGAAATCTAGCATGATAAGAAGACCAAGGCTGTCGGGGCATAAACATTCTCTGGCAGGGTGAGATCGAGTAAAGAGGAGAAGAAAGCATGACTGATATTCTCGTGAGACCGAAGAACTTGAAAACAACTGCCAGTGAACTCCGCTCGAGCGCAGTGAAGATCCTGACTGCACTGAAAGCTGTGGATCAGATCATTAGAAGTCTTGAACCTGTGAAATTTGAAGGCATCAGAGCGACGCTGTTCCGGTCCCGTTATCAAAGTTTGAGTGACAAATTATTTAATTCACCGCAGGTTATCCAACGATTTGCTGATGACCTGGTCAAAGCAGCTATCATTTTTGAGAAATATGACAAATCCGATAGCAATCCTATTCATGTTTCCTTGCCAGTTAATCCTACAATCGATCCCGGTGTTTTTCAACCTAAATCTCCTTTTGAAAAATATTATGTGACTGCCAAATATGGTAAATATGGACCTGATGCAGGCAAATATGCTGGAAAAACCCACAATGGATTAGATATTAAACCAACAGATTTGGATAAAAATGGAAATAATCCGGTATTTCCTATTGGACCAGGAATTATTAAAAAAATTGGTTGGGATCCAAAAGGTTATGGAAATTATGTGATTATTGAACATACTCTTCAAGATGGTACGAAGGTATTCTCCTTATATGCTCATTTGTCAGATCCTCCAAAATTAATTGAAGGAGAATTAATTGGCAACACTTTTATTGGCAATATGGGGAGCACTGGAAAATCAACAGGTCCACATCTTCATTTAGAAATTTGGAAATTAGACGATAAAGGACAGAAAATACATATTGATCCTGAAAAAATTATTAATGGAAATACAGATTGGGAATTCAAGGGTTCTTGAAAAATAATAACGGGAAGATTTAGCTTACCTAATTTGCAATAAACGATTCTGATATCTTTTTAGGATTTCATCATTGATTTTAACTTCAGAATTATGTTTTTGAATCAGCAGTTTTCTAATATTTCTTTTTTGCAGAGTATCTTTGTGCAAAAGAAGCAAAGATATCGAAATCATATGAGGTTTTCGATAATTATAAGAACATTAACAAAGGAATTATCAAATTTATAACAACATTTAACATGAAACATCTTATGGTTTTTACAAGTTTAGAAATGAAGCATTGCTTTTTTACCAATTTTGGGATAATCCATGACAGATAAAATCCGCTCCAACCCTTTCAACAGGCCGCCACGCATCCAGGATGTTTTTGAACCGGCGGAAATCGATATACCGGCTCCTCCCTCCAAACAGGATGATAAAAATCAAAACCTCCTGCAAATGATCCTGCCTATGGTCAGTTTCATGGTGATGGGTCTATTTTATTCTGTCATGTTTGCAGGCAGTTCTGCCGGCGGTATATCCGGCTGGTTGTATGCTTTACCGATGGTTGCGATGGGGGTTTTTACTTTTATAACCTCTTTTGTGATCTATGGTGAGCAAAAATATGATCAAAAACAACGCTGGATCAAACAACTGCGCGATTACCACCGCTTATTGGATAAAAAAGAAGCCAGGCTTGTAGCTGGCCGTAATTTGCAGCTGGATCTCCTGGTGAGGCGTTTTCCCTCAACCCGGGATCTACTTCAAAGGGTTCGCAATTGGGAGATCACCATCTGGGAACGTCGTCCAGAAGACCCTGATTTTCTAGTTTATCGCCTGGGTTTAGGGGATGTTCCTTCCCTGGTCAAAGTAAAAGCGCCTGACCCCGATGCCGATAGCACCGAGATCAGACGTGCCTTTGGAATTTATAGTGAATACAGGTCCATACCAAATGCACCGGTTTCGATCAATTTAAAGAATATTGGCTCACTTGCTTTTGTGGGTCGCAGGAACCATACTTTACCGCTATTGCGGGCTATTCTAGCCCAAGTAGCTGTTCTGAATTCACCGGAAGATGTTCGCATCTTTTTATTCTCTTCAGAACTTTTTTATCGAATTTGGCGGTGGCTGCGCTGGCTGCCACATACCAGTGAGAATCAGGTCGGCGGTCAACCAACTTTTTTATCCTTTGGAAAAGAAAGCAACCGTGAGATGATCACTGCCATATCAAAAATTTTAGATCGGCGTAAACCGGAAGAGGACAGCAAAACAACCACTACAGTCGGAGGTCCCACCATCTTTGTTCTGTTTGATAACGAGACCGGTGTGCGTGATGAACCAACCTTTTCTTCCCTGATGCGCCAGGGTACAGATTTTAATACGATCTCGATCCTCTTATGCAATACACTTGAGGAAGTTCCCAGTGATTGTCAATCCATTATTGAAGTAGCCAGTGATTTCCATTTCCAATTTGCCAAAGTCGGCCCGGATGGCATTAAGCTGGATGGACTTCAAGATAAGGTAAGCCAGGTCCAGATGGATAATCTAGTTCATAAGGTCATTCCTTTAATGGTTCGAACCCTGGGTCAAAACAGCAGAATTCCAACAAATGTAAACCTGCTGCAGGTGTATCAAGAAAATCGGATCGATGCTCTGGGTATCTCACAGCGCTGGAAAAAAATTCCCAGGAATAATGGTTTACTTCCATTTGAAGTCCCGGTGGGAGGGGAAACATTTAGCACGCCTCAATTGATCGATCTGGCTGAAAATCGCCATGGGCCTCATGGCATCATCGCAGGAACGACCGGATCTGGAAAGAGCGAATTACTGCAAACTCTGGTATGCTCTCTTGCCCTTGAGCATCATCCATATTTCGTTAGCTTCCTGTTGGTGGATTTCAAGGGTGAAAGCACTTTTGGGATTTTTAAGGATTTACCTCATGTCGTTGGCATGGTTTCCAACCTGGATAAAGCCTCTGCTTCGCGTGCCCTTGAAGCCATCAAGGCGGAGTTAGTCCGAAGGCAGCAATTTTTAAAAGAACAAAAAGGTGAGATCGAAAGTATAAATAAATATCATACCAAACTTAACCGTGATGGATTTCTTGCCCCAGATTGGGAACCACTACCCCACCTCTTTATTATTGTAGATGAATTTGCCCAATTAACAGAACAAATGCCTGGTTTTATTAATGAGATCATCAGTATCGGTCAAATTGGACGATCCCTGGGAGTTCACCTGATCCTCTCCACCCAAAGGCCGGCCGGAGTGATCAATGATCAGATGCGGGCAAACCTGAATTTTCGCATAAGCTTGCGAGTGCAGACCGTTGATGATAGTCGCGATATGCTTCGACGCCCGGATGCTGCCTATTTACCTCATGACTTGCCAGGTCGGGCTTATTTTCAGGTGGGTGATGGAGGTACACCTCACCAGTTCCAAACTGCACGGGTAAACGTGGAATATGATCAAAGTTCTGAAGTATTGGATGGCAAAGAAGACTTGCTGTATCGAGTAGATTTTGAACAACGCAGGTTGTTGTTTAAACCAGCTCAATCTGAGGAAAAGAATAAACATACCATTGCACGCGATCTTGTGAATCTGATCACAGCCACTTACGAAATAGAATGTGATACAAATCACTACAAGAAATTAGACCCTATTCTTTTACCCCCTCTCCCAAGAATGATCCATGTTTTACCTCCATTGACTATAAATGACACTAATGACGAAAATTCTATAGATCAAGATGATGAAAGTTTAAAAGAAACCTTTATTATGGATGAAGAAAAATTAGCATGGAGAGAGGATCGATCAGATTGGATAACTTATTCGGTAAATGATGGTTTCAAAGTGCCTGTTGGTATTATCGATGACCTTTCCTCGCGCTCACAACCACCACTTTGGATCAATTTTCTTGAGTATGGTGGACATTTAATGGTTGTTGGTGGACCAAAATCTGGAAAAACAAAATTCATGGAAACCATCATTTGTACCATTGCTCTACGTTACACTCCGGCTCAGGCAAATATTTATGTATTAAGTTTTGCCGGAAGGGAGCTGGAATATTTGGAAAAAATTCCTCATGTTGGCGCAGTTATTCAAGGAACCGAAGTCGAAAGATTCCATCGTCTAATCCGATTGATGCAATCCCAAATTGAATATCGCAAACAAAAATTTGGTGAAGTTCGTGCACAGGATCTATATCATTATAATAAGGTTGTTCCAAATGAAAGTGATCGCCTCCCGTTCTTATTACTATTAATTGAAAATTTTGGTGAATTGCGAAATCCAAATTTATTGGATGAGCTGGATGATATTAAAAAATTGATCCAGACCGGACGCACTTACGGATTTCATTTGGTCATCACAGCTCTTCAGGGAAATGATGTCCCTTATGAAATAGCAAATTTGATCATTCAACGCCTGGCATTAAATTTAACGGATCATATGGAGTATATGCAACTGGTTGGCCGACCTGAGTTTCTGGATTTTGATGTTTTGCCACCAGGACGTTGTTTTAAGGCTGATACACCTCCTCTGTTATGCCAACTGGCTTATCCACCTGATGCCAAAAAATGGGAAGAGGTAACTGAAAAAATGAATCAAGCCTGGCAAGGAAAACCATACCCGCAAGAGGTCAATATTTTACCATCCCGGGTATATCTATCAGATCTAATGGAAGATGCTTCAATAAAAGGATCCGGTTCCGAAAGAATAATGAAAACGATCCTCGGTTTGGATGGGGATTCCTTATCTACTTCCTGGTTGCATTGGGATATTGATGGACCACATTTTTTGGTTGGGGGACCCACCCAATCTGGTCGAACGGGAGTTTTACATACAGCTGTTTTGGAACTTGCCAATCGATACTCCCCTTCAGATATGTGGATCATTCTGGTGGATGGTACTCGGAGAAGTTTAAGTCCGTTAACCCGATTACCTCATGTTATTGATTGGGTAACAGAAGAAACCGGATTTGCTAAGAATATTGCCAATTTTCAAGCGGAATTGGCTCATAGGCGTCAATGGGTCGAAGAAAATAAAAATAGTGATGACGTCTTTGGAGTAAGTGGAACATTACCTTTCCCCGACATTGTATTCATCATTGATGATTACGATTTGACTTCGGATGCATGGGCTCTTAACGAAAGCATATTGATGACATTAGGTCGTCATATCAGACAGGATTCAGAGCTCGGGTTTCATTTTGTCGTTTCTGCTATTTCAAATTTTCTTGGTAGTGGTTCAGACTATCTGATCCGTGCGATCAAGCTTGTGCGTTCAGGCATTTCTCTCCACGATGTGGACACACTCGAAGCACTAGGTGGAAGGCCAACTTCAGCCATGAGTAAGGAAGAATTGAAGGAAGGCCGGGGGTATACCATTGCCAGATCTCAGATCCGTTTGGTGCAATTCGCTTATCCAGACCAGAAAGCATATGACCTTATGTACGAAAAATGGAAAGACCATCCGCGTGCAGTGTGGCTCCGACCGGCAACTGATGAACAGGTTACACAAGTGCAAGAGGAAAGTGAACCTTCACTTCAACCTTCAGCAGCATCAACACGGCGTTCATCCAAATCCGACTCAATGATGGACATGGACAAAGCAGTCGAAATGTATATTCGCCAGCAGAAAGAACAAAAATCTAAAGGAAAAGGGAAGAAGATATGAAATCCATAGAATTCTCTGTCCAATTGATTGATGACAATTTTATAATCTTTGGAGCAAATCCTGGTACACGATTCGAAACAATTTTGCCTGAAGTGTTAAAACAACCTGAAATCCTTCAACAATTGAAGAGTGATGGAAATCAAAAAGATGTTAATGAATTCAAAATTCTCCTTGCACGTCAATTGACAAATCCCGAGATCGCCTTGGATGATATAAGTAATCAACTGGCTGCCCAGGAATTAACTCTTCAAGATCTCGAATTGCAAATTACCAATCCAAATATTAAATTAAAGGATCTCGGATTACAGGTTTCAGATCCTGAAATTAAAGCAAAAGGAGTTAGTTTAAAAATCACCAATCCTGACCTTGACCTGGCAACTCTGGATATTCGCGTCAAGGCGCCTCAGATCACATTGCAGGATCAAAAATTAGAAAACGGTTTTTATTTGATTCTTGTCAAATCGTTTTCGGCACGAGTGAAATTGGCTCTCTTCTTGCCTAATCAATCTCCGGAAGATGGTTGGGTTATTCGAAAACAGGAAGCATTGATCGGAAGAATGGATGAGTTGGAAAATATTATGCCAGATGTGGATCTGACACCTAAATTGCGAAACCCGGTCAAGATCTCACGACAACAAGCATTTCTTCACGAAGATGATGGTATCTGGAAAATTTATCTTCACAAAGAAGCACGTTCTTCTGTGTTTGTTAACGGTAATCGCCTGGAACAGGGAGAGGACGTTGAACTAAAAGATGATTATGTTCTAAATTTTGGCGCTGACCCAAATAATCCTGAAGTCCGGCTATTTGTACGTTTATTGCCGGATTGATTGTGCTAATAACCTGAAACCAAAATGTTCATGGGTAAAAACAGTTTTCTATTGAACGCCAACCAACTGTTGTTGAATAAGTTATTGTTAATACATCATTTTGTTTTTGGAGGATAATTTATGTACCAAATCCGATCACGATCTACCCGGTTAGTGTTTAGCATTCTTATAGTTGCTTTATTGTTCTTATCCAATCCTGTCGGGATGAGTGTGGCTGCCAAATCCTGGCCGGCTCCCGTAAAAGATGCTGGTGTGCCTGAAACCATTTGCATTACTTCCTCACCGGATATATCGAAATTTCCAGAAATGTTGGTGAGTTTTCGTGTAGTGGATAGTACTTATTCAATAGTGCCGGGATTATCCAAAACCGATATCCAGGTGGTTGAAAACAATAAAACACCTATTTCCAGCACAAATATCACAGCCTCACCCGATGCCGCAGGATTGAATTTGTATTTTGTGATCGATGTGAGTAACCGTACAGATTTGACTCTGGTAAAACAAACCATGGAGGCTTTCTCCTCATTGTTGAAGGATGGTTTGGATCAGGTCACAATCCTGACGGACGAGAATAATTCATCTAGAGATCTCCTTAAAACATCCAGTTCGGTTACTGAATTTGAAAAAATGATCCAGACAATACCCTCCCGTGTTGGAAAACCATCCACGATCAATAATGCGCTGACCCAGGCTTTAACCGAAATTAAAAGCCAGAAAATTGGATGTAATCGCTCCACCTTTTTGATTATTCTTGCTGGAAGTGATACGCTTTCTGCTGGTTCTATTGCAGCTAATTTTGTGGAGGAAGCCAAAAATAGTCACACGAAGGTGATTGCATACAATTATCCCGCAGCGATCCAAAACCCTTTTGTTAGACAACCATTTTTTGAAACTCTCACACGTGATACTTATGGAACATATGTTGAAACGATCACAGCTGATATTGCAAAATCTTCACCAGGGAAATTAGGATTGGACACAAATCGTTTGCTTTATACAGCAAACTATCGTAGCAATAATGGCGATAATGGAGAACACACGGTAAAGATCAACTATCAAAACCAGGACATCACAACGGAATCTGTTACTTATAGTATCAAGCTTGATCCTCCAGTTGTAATCATCAAACATCCGGAAGGTGGGGCGGTTATTAAGCGAACAGAGGAAGAGACCACCCAGATGACCGATGTTGAATTTACAGTTACGTTTCCGGATGACCTAGTTAGAAAAATTAATTCTGCTAACCTGATCGTCAGTTCGCCAACGGGTGTGGTTACAGATATGAAGATCGACCCTTCTACGGGCATCCCCCTGAATTTTAACTGGGATGCGCTTCAATTCGCGGAGAAAAACGTAGAGGTCCCTCTGACTCTGACTGTTGAAGTGACAGACGAATTTGGGTTAAAGAGTACCAGCCAACCTGTCAGCGTTTCAGTAATTTTTGAGATCATCGCTGCTGGTCCGCCACCCTGGCAGCTTTATGTGTTGTATGGGATCGTAGGTGTTCTGCTCCTGGTAATCATCATTATGTGGCGCCAGGTAAGCCGCCTGGCAAGTGGTATAGGCCAAAGTGTGGCCAAAGTCGCCGGGCAGATCCGACAAACAATTGTAGGTGGAAGCGCCAAGAAAGGTACTGTTTTTGGCCAGATCAAAGTGATCGATGGTCCGGCTAGCATGATCAATCAGGATCTTAAGATCTATACCGAGTCGGTAAAACTTGGACGGGATCCACAAAGATCTGATCTATCCTTCTACACAGTTGATGCGAATTCTTCTGTCAGTGGCTTGCATTGCAAGATTGAACGTGTAGGAGGGGCGTGGAGAATTATTGCTTTATCCACAAGTGGTAGTGAAACCTTCGTGGATAATCAACCCATTCCCTTCAATGAACCCTATCCTTTGAGCAGTGGTCAGACCGTTCGGATGGGATATCTAGCCCAGCAACCAGTTGAATTCACCTTTAGTGGTGATGAAATCGCTATGGAGAAATCCCGCTCTAAATCCTCATCCAGGATTACTGAGTTGGATGATGATAAAGTTCCATCCGGATTAAAGAAGATCGTCCTGGACAAGGAAGAAAAACAAAAAATTATCCAAGGGTCACAAGAAAAGGGCGATGATCCGTTTGCAAAATACCGTAAATGAGCATATAGTCGGGATGATGATAAATTTATTTAATTCGATCTTCAATCAAATAAATCGGTCTATTAATTCTGGATTCCGAAAAACCAACCAAAGGGAAGGTTAATAAATGCTGCCAGCAGGAACACAACTCGGACGTTATCAAATTGAAAAGCCTATATCTGATCAAGGGGGGATGGGTTCCATCTTCCTAGCCAGCGTGGTCGATAATCCCAGGCTAAAGGTTGCCATAAAAATTGCGCGTACCGACTTAAATCGGCCAACTGCCGAGGATGTTTTTTTACAACGTGAAGCGGAGTTGCTGTGCAAATGGGATTGGCGCCATACCGGTATCTTGCGTCTTTTCCCGATTCCAAGGGGAGATTCTGAAAACTACGTTCTCAGAGCCGTGGAGCTTAAACAGCAGCCCTGGTATATGGTCATGGAATATCTGCGTGGTCAATCCTTGGCGGAATGTCTTAAGAGGATTGAAAGATATCCCATCGAATGGAAACTGGAACTCTTCTATCAAATATTAACCGCCATCTCGTTCATGCATCAAAAAGGGTATGCTCATCGTGATCTAAAGCCTGAAAATATTGTTTTTCGTGAACCCATTTCTGTTAATGAGATCCCTCAGCCAGTGCTAATAGACTTTGCTTTATCTACGAACGGATTTGGTGATTATTCACTGATGAAGAAATGCTATACAACTGAATATGCTGCTCCGGAGATCCTGATAGGTTCGATCATTGAAGATGATGAATTGATCGATCTTAAACCTTCAGACATTTGGAGTCTGGGGATCATCTTATTTGAAATTATTACAGGTAACCGGTTGTTTAAAGGTAACCGTGACCGAATCCGCGAAACAATAACTACGGGCATAATTGATGTAAGTCTGGGTTCATATAAATCTCATATCCAATTGGGTTCATTTATTAAATATATGCTTAGTCGCCGACCGGAAAATCGACCTACTGTGGATTTGGTAATAGCTGCATTGGAAGGGCAATTCCTGCCACCACGTATCATTGTGCAATAAGTTCTCTGTCAGGAAGACAGAATTGGGAGATGTGATATGGCTGATAAATTGGTTCTGATCGATGGAAAATATGCCGCTGGAGAAAAAAGCCTGCTCGGAGGAGGCGCAAAACTCGGAGAATGCACTTATTCCGGTCAGATCACTCGGGGCGATGATGCCTCATTGGTTGTGGGAGTTGTGGCAGATGGCGGTGGCAACGCTGACAACAACTTGCACATTGCTGAGCTGGCCGTTGGTACTGTATTGGATAATCTTAGCAACAGCCGGGGATCAGATATCTCCCAAATCATCGAGTATGCCATTGAATCTGCCAACCAGCGTGTTTTTGAGGATAATGAAACCAATGACCGCAATGGTTGGACAACCCTAACTGTGGGGGTCATATTCAAAGACAGATTGTTTGTTGGTAATGTCGGTAACAGCCGGGCTTATTGGGTCTCAGCATCCGGTCAGATGGTTCAATTAACACGAGATCACACCTTTTATAACATTTATGGAGGTGACCCGGAAAGTGAAGAAGCGGGTCTGGTTGTCAATGCAGTAGGTAAAAAACCCAATGTCGAAGTTGATCTTGGTTTTTATCCAGAGCAAAGTGATGATGTGGAAGAGGCTTACAAGTTGGGTCTGGTCGGTCTGCCCATGCAGAAAGGCGATAGCCTGGTTCTTTGCACCGATGGATTGATCCGAAAAGACACAAATGGGAACCGTTTTACTTCGGATGAGGAGATCATCGAAGCAGTCCGTATGGAGTTTTTGTCCAATAAGGCTGCCACCAAGATGGTCAGCCGGGCAGAGGGCAGGCGTGTGGATGACAACGTCTCGGCAGTCACGATCCAATATATGGACCCGGAAATCATAGTGAGTATGAATAAGAGCACCGATCGAACCAGGAAAACCATGGTCTTTCGGCGTGCTTTCATTGGGGTTGGTGTGCTCGGATTATTGGTCCTGGTCGGTTTCCTGGGGATCGCTTTGTCAAGGGGAAGATTAGCGAATCAGAATAAATTAGACAGTCCTGCTGTAGTGATTACCCAGAACTCTGACCAGGCTATTGAAAACCTGGGTCCCACGCCTACGATCCGAATAGGCCAAGCGCAGATCAGGAATGTAATTGGTGAAGGCGCCAATGTCACCATAGGTGAATCCATCTCAAGTGATACAACCGTAGTAACGGGCAGCAGTCTGGTGCAAATCGGTATTGGTGAAGCAGGAGGTGGAAGTGAACTGTACCTGTTCGAGAACAGTGAAGCACAGATCATCTTTCAGCCCAAACTCGCGCCAATACTAATAAGAGGCACTATCTACATTCAACCTGGTACATCTGCTGGGGGTGAAGTTCAATTTTCCAGCTTCCCTGATATCAAAGCCTCGGTGAGTGGCAGCAAAATGATCGTGGCTATTTTTGGGAATGAGATCCGCATCTTTTGCTTTGATGGCAACTGCAGGTTGACCTTTGGCCTGGAGGTGAAAAAGATACCGGTCCATAATACGCTTATATTTGATACCGGTACAGGCACATTTGGCGAACTTGAAGAAATGAGTTACGAGGAGGAATGGAACTGGAACGTTAGCTGTCAGTACTGCCTGGGGGATACGGTACCCTCCCCAACCCCAACCCCAACCCGTTCTGCCCAAAACCTGGCAGCCAGCCCAACACCTGCCGGCATCCAGGATTCCACAACCAGTATTCTTTCTGTCGTACCGAGAGGCCCGGTGGTCGGTGAGGCAATCAAAGTGACTATTGTGGTCACTGGTAAAGGTGAAGCGCCTTCCGGAGAAGTAGCCATTACCGGGTCAGACAAGGATTGCATCATCAACCTACCAAAAGTTGCCAACGGAGATCCACAGGGCAGTTGCGAAGTGCAGTTCAACTCACCCGGCACCAAGACTCTCACAGCCACTTACAGGGGGGATACAAATTTTAGGACCAGCTTTAACACATCCAGTGTTACCGTTGACAAGTCACCCGTCACAGTCGAAATTGTCAGTTTCACCCCTGATTTAGCCCAACCGGGAGACAAAGTCATCGTGAGCGTAAGTGTGACCAGCGCCTTTCAGGGACCTGCCCCAACCGGCAAGGTCAGCATCAGTGGCCCTGATGAAGACTGCGAGTTCAACCTGTCTGCTTCGAGTGCAGGCCGCGGCAGTTGTCCGGTGGTGTTCGAAACCAAGAAGTCCTACAGCGTGAACGCCAGCTACAGTGGGGATAGTAACTACCTGAACAATACGGGTAAAGGATCTTATACACCTGGTTCTGCACAACCTAAGATCATCATAAAATCCGATGAACCTGATCCATCCACAGTTGGAGAATCAGTCAAAGTCAGTGTGGAGGTCAGTAAAAACTCCGGCGGCAAACCGGCTCCGAGTGGCAGCGTCTCCATCACTGGTGAAAGCACCGCGGGTTGTAAAATCAGCTTGAATCAGGGCGGATTTCCCGGTTATGTCTCCAAAGGCAGCTGCACGCTGATCTTCTCTTCCGCTGGCTCGAAGACCATCACTGCCAATTATGCAGGGGATACCAACTTCAGTTCCGGCTCGACCTCGAATGGGCATACCGTCAATAAGGCGGATACCAGTGTGAGTATCACGGCTCACAATCCGTCCCCATCTGCCCTGGGAGGCACAGTTGCAGTCAGCGTCAGCGTCACTAGCAAAGGTGGCACACCTACTGGTTCGGTCAGCATTACTGGAGCGGATACCCCCTGCCCCATCACGCTTTCTGGAGGTACAGGCTCCTGCAATGTTACCTTTTCCACAGCCGGTTCAAAGACCCTGACAGCCAGCTATGGCGGAGATATCAATTTCAACCCCAATTCAACATCCACCGGGCATAATGTCAACAAGGGCACCACTACCACGACTATTTCAACAGACCCCGTGGCTTCCACCTACCCCAAACAGGTGACCATCAAGGTGACCGTTACTGGCAGCACTGCCATCAAGCCAGAAGGTTCGGTCAGCATTAGCGGGGGCGAGAGTTGTACCTCCATCAATCTGACCAATGGCTCTGGCAACTGCACAGTGACCTTCAGTTCGGCTGGCAGCAAGAGCCTGGGTGCCTCTTATAATGGGGACTCCAACTATACAGGTAGTGCGGGTAGCACCAGCCATGTGGTCGCCAAAGCATCCACAACGACAACCATTGCCAGCAGTCCGAATCCCTCCTATCCAGGTCAGGATGTGACTGTCAGTGTCAGTGTCACAAGTGGAGCCGGTACACCTGCTGGTACGGTCAGCATCAGTGGGGCACCCGGTTGTGGAAATATCACGCTCAATGCAAGCGGCACCGCCAGCTGCACCGCCAACTTCACTTCAGCAGGGTCTTCAAACCTGTCAGCCTCCTATACCGGAAACAATAACTTTGCCACAAGTTCGTCTCCAAACATTACCCAAATTGTAGCCAAGTTCGCAACCACCACCAGCATCACTTCACATAATCCGAATCCGTCCTACCCTGGTGAGGCAATCACCATTAATGTGACCGTCGCAAGCAGCAATGGCACCCCGAATGGTGAAGTCACGATAGGCGGGGTCACTGGTTGCAACAAGATCACATTAAGCAGTGGTAGTGGCTCTTGTGGAGGATCCCTTGCAGTAACCGGAAACATTACCGCTGATTATGCTGGCACGACGAAATACGCCAGTAGTAGTGATTCAGAACTACATACGGTAGCCAAGGTCAACACCACCACCACCATCACTTCACATGACCCGGATCCATCCAACCCCGGTGAGACGATAACCATTAATGTGACTGTTGCAAGCAGCAATGGCACCCCGAATGGTGAAGTAACGATAGGCGGGGTCACTGGTTGCACCACGATCACATTAAGCAGTGGTAGTGGCACATGCACAGGCTCCCTTGCAGTAACCGGAAATATTACCGCTGATTATGCTGGCACGACGAAATACGCCAGTAGTAGTGATTCCAAACTTCATACGGTAGCCAAGTTCGCAACCACCACCAGCATCACTTCACATAATCCGAATCCGTCCTACCCTGGTGAGGCAATCACCATTAATGTGACCGTCGCAAGCAGCAATGGCACCCCGAATGGTGAAGTCACGATAGGCGGGGTCACTGGTTGCAACAAGATCACATTAAGCAGTGGTAGTGGCTCTTGTGGAGGATCCCTTGCAGTAACCGGAAACATTACCGCTGATTATGCTGGCACGACGAAATACGCCAGTAGTAGTGATTCAGAACTACATACGGTAGCCAAGGTCAACACCACCACCACCATCACTTCACATGACCCGGATCCATCCAACCCCGGTGAGACGATAACCATTAATGTGACTGTTGCAAGCAGCAATGGCACCCCGAATGGTGAAGTAACGATAGGCGGGGTCACTGGTTGCACCACGATCACATTAAGCAGTGGTAGTGGCACATGCACAGGCTCCCTTGCAGTAACCGGAAATATTACCGCTGATTATGCTGGCACGACGAAATACGCCAGTAGTAGTGATTCCAAACTTCATACAGTCACTCCCTCTCCATCTTTTGGTGAAGAAAGTCTGTTATTTTTAGGCTGGCTTGGGCCAGTAAGAACATTCTTCGTCTAAGGAAAGTGAAAACATGGCAGAAAACATCAAACTGATCAACGAAAAATATGTCCTTGGTGAAATGAGCCTGGTAGGAGGTGGACGCAAGTGGGAGGACCGCACTTTTGTGGGGCAGATCCTGCGCGACGGACACCCTGCTCTGATCGTAGGTGTAGTGGCGGATGGGGTCGGTAGCGCTGACAATGGTGCTCGCGGCGCTGAGCTAGCCATCCAGACCGTGCGTGAAAGTCTATCCACCAGCCAGGGCAATAATATATCGGATCTCATCGAGAGAGCTATCGAATCCGCTCATTTGGCTGTTTATTTAGATAACCAGAAATATAGCCTTGACGGCTGGACCACCCTGGTGGTTGCAGTTGTTTTTGAAGACAGGGTTTTTGTTGGCAATGTTGGCGATAGCCGGGCATACTGGATCTCGGCCTCCGGGCAACTTGTGCAATTGACCCGTGACCACAATTTCTTAAATATCTTCGGCGGTGATGCAAATGCCGAAAATGCCAACGTGGTGGTCAACGCCATAGGTAAAAAAGATAGCGTGGAGGTGGACCTGGGGTTTTACCCGGAAGGTGGCAATGATGTGGGAAAAGCTTATAAATTAGGCCTGGTAGGTCTGCCGATCCAGAATGGTGACAGCCTGGTGCTTTGTTCGGATGGCCTGATCAAAGATAACCTGGCTGGCAAGCGATTTGTAACAGACATGGAGATTATCGCCTCAATCAAAAAAGAATATCTGGCCAATGCGGCTGCAGCGCGCATGGTCAACCAGGCTGAGCAACGCCATGTCGATGATAATGTTTCTGCTGTCACCATCCAGGTTTTACCGCCTGATCTGATCGCGAAAAGGAAGGCCGAAGTGAATCGGGTCAAAAAGGCAGGCAGGCAACGGCGTATTATCCTGGGGGTTTCCATGATCGGATTATTAATGTTGATCGGTATCCTGGGGGTTTGGCTGAATGATGTCAGAAACAAAGGAAATCAGATCGCAACCAAAGAGCCGATTGTTATTATTAATACAGCTATACCAATGCCTACTGCCACCTCTACCCTGGTTCCCGGTGAAGCCCTAGTCAGAATATCAAGTGGGCAGACAGCTTCGATCAAAGCTGGAGCTACTCTTGAAAATGGACAAGTGGTGGAAAGTGGTGATAGTGTAGTCCAGATCGGGATCGACGAATCCAATATCTCTGATCCCAATACCGGTCAAACCATTAGCCGAGAAAGCATCCTGATCCTTTTTGAGAATACCTCAGCCATTCTCAATTATGGTGAAAAACTTGTTACTGATTTGATTAGAGGAACAATCTACATTCAACCTGGCACTGACAATTACGAAAGCGCAGTTAAATTTGGTGATCTGGATCGAATCTTGGTTTTTGTTAAAACTGATTACAAAGGTCCTGTAGAAACAGGCAGCCGTGTTATCGTGGAACGAAGTGAGGACACGATCCGGGTTTTATGTGTTACAGGCATATGTTCATTCAGAGCAGGTGTTGAAACAAAGATCATAGAAGTTTGGTATGTCCTGACATACCAGATCAGTCAAAATTCATTTGCCGAACAGAAGCTAATGACTTTAGTTGATATTGATATACAAGCTTGGAACCAGCGCTGCAACCTTTGCCTGAGTGAAATCACCTTCACACCTGCGCCTTGAGGCGGCGAGTTATTGAGATTGTTGATCTTTCATTTTAATTAAATGGGAGAATATGGCATTTGAAAAACTGAACCTGTTGGAAGGAAGATATGCCCTCGGTGAAAAAAGCCTGGCAGGAGCCAGGTCCTTACTTGAGGATCGCATCTTTTCCGGGTTGGTCAACCGGGAGTCTGCGCCTTCCTTACTGGTGGCTGTGGTAGCTGATGGGTCTGGCTGCCAGGATTATGATTCAAGCACAACTGAATTGGCCATCGTATCTGTCCTGGACGAACTCAGCTCCAGTCAAGGTACTTACATAGCGGAACTGATCGAATCCGCCATCCTGTCTGCCAATAAACGGGTGTATAAAATGAATCAGGATCTCGATCGAGATGGCACCACCTCTCTGCTGCTGGCAGTCATTTTCGAGGACAGGTTATATGTCGGAAATGTGGGTAACAACCGGGCTTATTGGATCTCAGCCACCGGTAAGATGGTGCAACTGACCCGGGATCACACTTTCTATAATCTTTATGGTGGCGACCCCGATTGTGATGAAGCCCACCTGGTGGTGAATTCAATCGGGAAATACGAAAATGTGGACGTTGACCAGAGTTTTTATCTCGAGGACCTCCGGGATGAACGCAAGTCTTTCAACCTGGGGCTTAAAGGGTTACCCATTCAACCTGGCGATAGCTTGTTGTTATGTACGGATGGCTTGGTGAAGTGTGACCTGAGCCAGAAGCGCTACGCCTCGGATGAGGAGATCATCGAAGCCCTCCTTAGTGAACACTTGCCCAACAAAGCTGCCACCAAGATTATTAGCCGGGCGGAAGGCCGGCGAGTGGATGAAAATGTTTCCGTTGTCACCATCCAGCGACTTCAAACAGAAGATAGACCTCACTCGATCATCAATTCGGGTGGAATACTGCAACAAAAAAAGCTTCTCCCGCTGGTTGTTGTGGGTGGTGTGTGTGGGTTGATCGTGCTGGTTATTCTGCTGGTGATCAGTTTTTCCATACGATTTTTGATCATTCAATCATTGCCTGGAACGGTGATATCCCTTCCGTTGTTCCAACTTCAATGCATATTCTATCATTACCAGCCCAACTGGAACCTGGTCAGGCTGGGATCTGCAATGTCTTTGGGAACGGTGCCAGTGTTTCAAACAGCGAATTATTGGAAAATGGGGTACAGGTCAATTCCGGACAAAGTGTGGTCCAGATCAGTATTGCTGAAATTGATCAAAGCCAAGATCAATAATACTTCTTGAGATCAGCAGCTTTATCATTAATAAAGGAGGTGAGTTATGGCAAATGACATACTTGTTCACCCGGTCGAGTTGCGGATTGCAGCTGAAAAGATCAGGGATCATGCCGGAAAAATCCATGCAGCCCTTCAGGCTGTGGACAGGGACCTGAAATCCCTGGATACTAATCGTTTTTCTGGTTTCCGTTCTAATGCATTACGCAACCGCTACAACTCCAAACGTGATTCTTTGTCAAATATGCACACATTGTTACTTAAATTCAGTGATGAATTGGATACAGCTGCCAGTGTGTTTGAAAAAGCAGATAAGGAAGAATTTAAAGTTGCTTCCGAATTTATGCCTGTAGAATCCTCAAAGGACATCGGTGAAAATTGGCCCAAGATGACTTTCGATGAACGAGTAGCGTGGTTGGAAAACTATTATAAGGACTTGTGTAAAAAATTGGGGATGGATCCGGTTGAATTTAAAGTTGTGGATTTAAAAGACCCTATAATTGATGGCGAACAAAAGGATTGGGGGGGATATTTCAGCCCGTTTGAATTTCTTTGGATAAAGAATAAAATGGTTATTGATAGCACAAATATTAATGGCGATGATTCATATTCCCAATTATCCGATCTAATAAACACGGTCGCTCACGAAACCCGACATCAATATCAGCATTATCTTATAGAAAATCCCGATCAACGTCCGGATAATATCTCAAAAGAAACAATCAAAAGCTGGGAAGAAAATTTTAAAAATTACAAAAAACCTGAAGATGATTTTGAAGCCTATCGGAATCAACCGATTGAAGATGATGCAAGAAACGCTGGGGAAGGTGCCGCCAAAGATTTCCTGAATCAGAAAGCAGGTGTGATATGAAAATGACAAAAGAACAGATCACAACATTCTTATTGGAGGACTGGGGATATGTACCTGCCCAGGTCTCCGATGTCGTGGAAAAAATGTTTAAAATGGATGGAGATATTCAAACTGCATTTGATTACTGGCAAGAAACAGGCGAATTTCCGGAAGCACCTGAGTTTTCAGGATACACACCTAATTCGATCTCCAGGTTTAAAGCCCTGAAGCCACCCGCCGTATTCCTGATGCTTGACTGGGTAAGAAGAGAACCTGCACAGGCTATCGAAGCCATCATGGATGAGCTTGTTATAAACTGATTATTCGTTAAGTAATCAAGCTGGATGAAGCGTTTGGACAAAAACGCTATCTGTGATTTAAAACTCTCGGGGTAATGAAAACAGCTCGAATTATTTTATTGAGCCTAAACATTAACTTGGAAGAGTTAATTTATCCTGAATTATATTCTGGCGAAAATGATTATTGGAATTTGTCGGTGGAAAGTTCGTGAAGCAATCCAATAAATTATTAATAAAGATCAAGTAATTATGAATGACATACTAATTTGCCCTTTTGAGAGTCGATTTGGTGCTAATAATACCTGGGTTTATCATCCTAGTGTCCCAAATCCAGACTATTGAGCACCGATTTTACAGTATCATGGATCTCTGGTTCAGCCAAAAACTCTTTGCCAATTATGGTCACAATACCAGATCTGATCGGGCGGAGCACTTTCACGAATTGCTTTATGGTGATCCCGGATTGGTATTCAATAATTCTACTGATTGCTAAAACTGCAAACACAATCGTGAGGTGTTCCTTAATCGCATCCCGCTTGCGATGAAGGATGGGTCTGACCTTCAAATTGGATATTAGCATTCGAAAAGTGGCTTCCACAACGAATAGTCTGTGATAGTAGGTAATTACATCTTCGTCTGGGATATCCAGATTGGCGACATAGCCTTTGATACCGGTGAGAGTCTTTGCTTTATCATTTAGTTTCTGATCTAAATGTTTGCTCTTGGCTTTTATGCTCAAGAACTTCGTTGCAATGCATAAAGCTTCAAACTCCTTGTCATTCAACCTGGAAAGTCCCACCTTGTGGTTTTTTTCTCACAGAATATTCCAATACAAGTCGGAAAAGGACAACTTGATACCCACCTGCAGAGACAGGTATGCTTCTGGAATTAATACTTGGTGGTTCTCTACTAACTTCTCGCTGGCTATAGCAAGTAAGACATCCAATTATTCCTCGGTATGAGAATTGCTAATTTGGATGATCTTGATGATCTTGCCATTTTGTTTAAATGCGATCTGAACAGAGGTTGCCCAGCTTGTCGTTTTTACCCTCCGGATGAACGCTATGTAATCAATTGTATCGTATATGGTTGCCAACTGGGTGGTGACCAGGATAATACCTGGCAGGGTAGTCCAAATAGGCTATTCAATTGTCATATACCCCCATATTCCTCCACATGGACTATTTTACTTCTTTTTAGAGCTGCTATTACTGGCAAAGGTGGACATTAAATGTCTCATATATTAAACCCAATGCTATAATCAAAAAAACATATACCCATAAACCTTCAAATTAATTAAGGAGAGGTGAATATTATGATTAAGATGGATATGATTTGGATTGCAGCAGCAAAATTAATTTATCCTGAAATTGCATCAAAGAAACTAGTCTCTCAAAGAGCGATTGAACAAGGTGTGAGCCGGACTTTCGCTACAAGCATTACTCCCATTATGCTGAATAAGCATCTTGTGAGTTGGGAAAATCGTCAGGCTGATAAAACCAACCCTGCTCGTGGTGGTAGCCGAAATCGCTACTTATTCCGAACGGAAGACGGAGTATCACCATCTGAGTATGGAGACTTTAGACTTTATAAAGATACTGACTCCTTACATGACGGAAAGGATAAAACTGGAAGAATTCACCCAGAACTTAACGAAATCCCTGAAGAATATCATTACCTTATAGATTGGTACAATAATAAATACCGAAACACAAAAGGCTAAAAGTATTGATTGAGAGCATAATGGGTTAATTATCTTCTCGAGATGAAAAATATAGGGTACAGTATAGATAGAATTATTATTTTGTCTCAGTTTTAGATTTACTAAAGGGAGAAATAAAAACGCATGAGTAATTCTCAAGATAACCTCTTCTACCGTATGCAAGCTGTTACACAAGCGTTGCTTGCTCTGTCAAAAACAATCGAGGCAGAGGAACTGTTTCCAGTTATGGTTCCAGAAGCTGCAGAGATAGTTGCCAATGATCCCTATGCGTTTTCGCTTGCTACCTGCCTGGATCGGGGCACCAAAGCAGATGTTATCTGGACCATTCCATACGACATAAAACAAGATCTTGGTCATCTTGATCCTTTCCTTATTAATAAAATGTCCCTTGAAGAATTAGCAAAACTATTTGTCCGATTGCCACGCAGGCCGAGATATGTAAATGATGCCCCAAAAACAGTACGAGATTTGACCCGCATTGTTGTTGAGGAATATGGTGGTGATGCAAGTCGAATTTGGACAGGCAAACGTGCTGCTGAAGTGAAACGAACTTTTTTAAGCATCCATGGTGTTGGCTCTGGAATTGCCAATTTAGCTGTCTTACTAATAGAACAAGCCTTCCCAATCAGATTTAATGACCTGGATCGCCCTCGAATGGATATTAAAGCTGATGTACATACAAAACGGGTACTATACCGTCTCGGTATGAGTAATAAAGAAGAGGAAAACGCTGCCATGGAAGCAGCGCGACAAATGAATCCAGAATGGCCGGGAGCCTTGGATGGTGCTTTATGGTGGATTGGACGATATTATTGTCGTCCCAATAACCCAAATTGCTTATCCTGTCCTGTAAATACAGTCTGTATGAAACAAATCAAGTAATCAGATTACGCAATGGATATTATTCTCATTCCTTGTTGTAAACGAAAAGTGGTAGGTGGTGATCGGAAATATCAGACATCTGTGCTTGCAGACATATTAGATACAACGACTATTAACCATTTGATGGAAGCCCGGCTAAATTTGGGGAAACAATTAAAACTACAACCAGGACCAGATTTGGGTTTTCAAGAAGAAGAAAATATTGCATACCTTCCCGCTTATCTAAGATACAATGGCGTGATCTACCAGGGCGGGAATGTTCGTAACCTGTATAAACAATTCGGAGGTCGAGTTATCATTCTGTCTGCTTTATATGGTTTGTTGGACGCCAACGATACAATTCGGAATTATGATCTTGCCATGACCGATATGCTTCCTGTGGGCATGCGAGTTTCTACATTTTGGAAAAAACATGGATTGCGGGATATCATTGAAGAATATTATCTTGCAGCAAGTACAGCAGTCCTCCATGACCTTCTTTCGAATACTTATCGTAAAGCACTTGAACCATGGCCTTCACCAAAAATAATTCATTATCACGCTTACAATTATCCTGGACTTCGAACGGCTTCAAATTTTCCTCGAGGTAAAGATTTGAAGCAATTACTTTCTCAATGAGATACGATGCCTGAAATCAACACTGATTTTTTCCAGAACAATTACGAACCCCTGGTTTTGATTGTTAACCCAGTCATTCATACCTTGGAGGAAGAAAAGAAAAGCCTACTGACCAGATTTAATTGGCCTATAATATCTATTGGTAAAGATCTGAGCAGGGACATGGTTTCTGGACAAGTTATTGGAACAACAGCCATACAAACCTGGCTAATGGACCAGCTTGGGGTTTTCAATTCCAGTCCAATCCTAATATCCGACATTGACTTGCTCTTTGAACCAAGGTTCAAACTTGATCCACTGATCTTATTCCAACGAGCCAGCAGATTATCTCGCATGATAGTGTTCTGGCCTGGAACATTTAATAATGAAAATGTGCTTTCCTATGCTGTGCCGGAGCACCAGCATTATCGTACCTGGCGAAATCCAGAAGCCAAGATTTTGACCCTATAGGAGTTACCATGCGTTATCGTGACCTTTTTCAATTTGAAGCCATTGAAACCATCATTCAACTGCGAGACGCAGACAAACCAGAAGACGCCCAACACCTGGTTGAGACCTATGTGATCTCTGATCGCATGGCTGATCAGCTGACAAACCTGGTTTTTCCCCAACTTCAATTCCAATCACCTCACGACAATAAGGGCATTTTGGTAGTGGGAAATTACGGCACGGGTAAATCCCATTTAATGTCGGTTATATCAGCTATTGCTGAATACCCGGAATCAATCAAAGGAATTAAGCACCCGGATGTGAAAAAAAGTGCCAAAGCCATCACTGGAAAATTTAAAGTGCTTCGAGTGGAAATCGGCGCTGTTGAAACCAGCCTTCGGGATATATTAATCAGCGAGTTGGAAGATGCCTTGAAAAAATGGGGGACTCCATTTGAATTTCCTGCTGCAGATAGAATTGCGAATAATAAAAACGCCATTATTGCCGCGGTAGCCAAATTCCAGGAAAAATATCCAGACCATGGCATATTACTGGTAGTGGATGAATTGTTGGATTATTTGCGAACACGTACCCAACAAGCACTGATCCTGGATCTGGGTTTCTTGCGTGAGTTGGGTGAAGTTGCAGCGCAAACTCCATTCCGTTTCTTGGGTGGACTGCAGGAGACATTGTTTGACAACCCGCGTTTCGCCTTTGTTGCCGAACAATTACGCCGGGTCCGTGATCGCTTCGAGCAAGTACGCATTGCCCGTGAAGATATTGAATTTGTGGTATCCCACCGGTTATTGAACAAAACCGATGAGCAGCGTGCTCAGATCACAAAACACTTGAGATCTTTTGCACCACTCTACAAGCAAATGGCTGAACGATTGGATAAATTTGTCGAATTATTCCCCATCCATCCTACTTATATAGAGACTTTTGAGAGAGTGTATATTGCTGAAAAGCGTGAGGTGCTCAAAACCTTCAGCCAGGCCATGCGTGGCTTGCTAGACAAGGATGTACCGACTGACCAACCGGGCTTGATCTCGTATGACGATTATTGGCAAAGGATCACTGAAAACCCAAGTCTGCGCAGTCAGGAGGATGTGGCTCAGGTTGTAGAGAAAAGCAAAGTTCTGGAAGGGCGCATAAAGAATGCCTATACCCGCCCGAACCTGTTACCCATGGCAACCCGCATCATCCTCGCCCTCAGTGTCCAACGCTTGACAACCACCGATATTCATACCCGCCTGGGGGTTACTGCAGAAGAATTGCGGGATGGGTTGTGCCTGTATGCCAAAACACCAGAAAACACTTCTGATTTCCTGCTAGACCAGGTCCAGGTCGCCCTGCGGGAGATCATGAAGACCGTCCAGGGACAATTCCTTTCCTATGGAGAGGAGAATGGACAGTATTATATTGATCTCAAAAAAGTGGTGGACTTCGACGCCAAGATCAACGAACGTGGCGAGTTCATGTCTGAGGATGATCTGAATCGTTATTTCTACGATGCTTTGAGACAGACCATGAATTTAAGCGATACAACCTATGTCAGTAACTATCCGATCTGGTTTTATGAACTCCCTTGGGTGGATCATAAAGTTACGCGGCCTGGTTATCTATTCTTTGGTGCACCGGATGAACGTACAACTGCCCAGCCACCTCGTGATTTTTATGTCTATATGGTCCCGCCATTTAATCATCGAAAATATAATGACGAAAAACATGCCGATGAAGTCATTTTTGATCTGACCGGTCTGGATGATGATTTTGAACATAAAGTCCGCTTGTACGCAGGGGCGCGTGCCATGGCTAATGAAGCCACTGAACACCGTCAGGAATATGCTGATAAGGCGACTGAATCACTCCGTGTTTTGAACCGCTGGTTAAACGAACACTTGAATAAACACTTACGTGTGACCTACCAGGGTGTGACAGAACCTATCGGTAAAATTATGACCGATATGCGCAGTACTGCCAGTCAAAATATTGAAGATCTATTACGCGCCATATCTGCCCACCTATTAAGCCCGGATTTCAGCGAGCGTTATCCTGAATACCCGACATTCAGTAGGTTAAGTCAGCCTGTAAGCGATAAAGCTCGTGAGAACAGTGCCATGGATGCTGTCCGTATCCTGGCGGGGCGTGGCCGTACCAATCTAGGGTTGGGTATTCTTGAAGGGTTGGAGCTTTTAGATGCACAAGGCGAGATTCGCCCATATGCCTCCCGCTATGCCAACAAATACCTGGAAATCTTAAAAGCCAAGGCAGAAAACCAGGTGGTTAATCGTGGTGAGGTTATTGAGACAATCGCCAGCGGATTGGTTCCCATTGAAAAGGATATTTTCTTTCATTTGGAACCGGAATGGGTTGCAGTTGTGTTATTAGCCCTGATCTATAACGGGGATATTGTTTTCAATGTGGATGCCCGTGAAGAGATGGACGCAGCTTCCATTGATCGGGCAGCAACCCGCTCCATGAGTGATCTGACCAACTTCCGCTTTTTCAAACGACCAAGGGATCTGCCGGTGAATCTGTGGGTAATGGTTTTCGAAGGATTGGGACTTCAACCCGGTCTGATCCGGGACCCGAATACTCGCGAAGAAGCCTTACGCACACATTTACAACCACGTGTCAGCGCAGAACTGGATAACCTGGTTAAATTGCAGAACCGCCTGCAGAGTGGCTTATTGTTATGGAACCAGCCTGTGTTTACCGACCGATACACCATGGTGGTCGAAGGTGGGACCGTGGTTGCCAGTGATCAGCCAGATGTCTTGCTCTCTATCAACGATCTATCGCCCGGACTGCGTGGCTACAAACAATTCCTGGAAGAGTTGGCCAAGATCAACACTGTGGGTAAATTACGCAATCTTCGCTTGACTCCCACCGAGATCCAGAATGCATTGACAGATCATCAGCGGGTTGAAAAATCCAATCAATTGCTGGAACTGGTGAGCCAGCTGCAGCCTTTGGCTTCTTACCTGGCTGAAGCCATGGCAAACTTCCAGCGGGATGAAGAGTGGGTTCAAAATGCAGAAACCAAACGCTCGGAAATTTTGGATGAAGTCCGCCGCTTTGGGCGTGGTGAAAATTCTCGCACAGCCAATGAATTACGCCGTGAACTGGAAACGCTTAAACAAGCCTACATCCATGCCTATTCCGACCATCACAACCGTCGGGTGCTGGATTTACAAGGAGATGAACGCCGAACGCGTTTGTATGCAGATGCCAGGTTGATTGCTCTCAAAGACTTGGGCAGAATGGATCTATTAAGTGTTTCAGGTGCTGCTGATTTGAACGCCTGGGGACAGACCATATCCGGATTAAAAACCTGTCGGGATTTCCACGAAGGCATCTTAAATGAATCACCTACTTGCCGGTGTGGTTTCCGCCCGGCTAATAGCGCAGATATTCAACAAGCCAGTCAAGTGATTGAACGGCTGGATACAACTTTGGATAATCTATTGACCCGTTGGCGCCAGGCTCTGAGGGATGCTCTCTCCAGTCAGGCAGCCAGGTCCAGCCTTGAGGCGATGACCGCTAATGAGCGCAAACCAGTGGAGGTTTTTCTATCCCAGGACGATCAGGAAACGGTCATTCCCAAGGGATTTGTTCAGTCAGCCAATCAGGCTCTGCGTGGTATTCAGGCCATCACCTTACCTGTGGATGCTCTCTTGGAAGCACTCAAGACAGGTGGTTTGCCAACCACAACGGATGAGCTCCAACGCCGTTTCTCAGAATTTGTGAACAAACAGATGCATGGACACGATGCAAACACAACCCGACTGACCTTGGATCGGTAATTAACGGGAGACATTATGACAGACAACTACGAACAGGACAACCTGATCCGGGAAGAAGAGACAGGAATTTCAGCCGAAGAACAGGCTAAAAAAGAAAGTTACCGCCAGCGGTTGGCTGAATTTCTTAAAGACCCGGATTCCCGCCAGATCGAAGGCTTCCCTATTGGCACAGACGAGGATATCCTGGCACTTTCAGACCCACCTTATTACACTGCTTGCCCAAACCCCTTCTTACCAGAGATCATCGCTGAATGGCAGCAGGAACGTGAAGAACTGCGACAGGAACTTGGTTTGAAGGAAGAAGGCTACCAACGCGAACCTTTTGCCGCAGATGTATCAGAGGGGAAAAACCATCCCATCTACAATGCTCATTCTTACCATACAAAGGTGCCTCATAAAGCCATCATGCGCTACATTTTGCATTACACCGACCCAGGCGACATCGTCTTTGATGGTTTTTGTGGAACGGGTATGACCGGCGTGGCTGCCCAGCTGTGCGGTGACAAGAAAGCTGTGGAGGAATTGGGTTACCGCGTGGATGTTGACGGAATCGTTTGGGAAGGGAGCAAAGCCATCTCGCGGCTGGGAGTGCGCAAGGCGGTATTGAATGACCTTTCACCTGCTGCTACTTTTGTTTCTTATAACTACAACACCCCGGTAGATGCAGCTATCTTTGAGCTTGAAGCCCGGCACATTTTGCGCGAAGTTGAACAGGAATGCGGTTGGATGTACGAAACAATCCACACTGATGGCAAAACAAAGGGAAGGATCAATTACACAGTCTGGTCGGATGTATATATGTGCCCTGCTTGTGGACGTGAGATGCTCTTTTGGGAAGTGGCAGTGGACAAAAATATAAACTTAATATTCAAGGCTTGGAACTGTCCGGGTTGCGCAGCATTATTGGCAAAAAGCCCGAAAAAAGAGAGTGGTGAGTTGAAGGTAGAACGTGTCATGGAAACCCGTTTTGACAGTAATTTGAAACAGACTATACGCCAGGCCAAGCAAACGCCAGTTCTGATCAATTACAATGTCGGTAAGAAGAAGTTTGAAAAGCGACCAGATTACCACGATTTAAAACTTATTCAAAAGATTGAGGAAAGTGAGGCCCATTATACATTCCCGATTAATGAATTACCTTTCGGTTTCAATACTCAACAACCTAAAATTAGTCATGGATTAACACATGTGCATCATTTTTATACCCACAGAAATTTATATATTTTAGCTGCAATTTATTCCAAATTACGAACGCATGTACATTTACTCTGGTTTAATAGCCAATTGATAAATATTTCTAAGTTAAACCGTTACAGACCAGATGTTTCTTTCCCTTATAATCCACTTAGTGGGACTTTATACGTATCTTCCCAAATTTCAGAAGCTAATGTTTTTACAGCATATAGAAATAAGCTTGAGCGAATGAAGAAAGCTTTTATTGATTGTAATTATGGAAATTATGTAGGTTCTATACAATCTTCCACAAGGTTAATTGTTCAGCAGTCTAACTTATTAGATTATATATTTGTAGATCCTCCATTTGGAGGAAATCTAAATTATTCTGAATTAAGTTTTATATGGGAGTCATGGCTAAAAGTTATTACGAATAATATAACCGAAGCCATCATTAACAAAGAACAACAAAAGAGATTGGTAGAATATCAGGGTTTGATGCAAAAATGTTTTGATGAGTTTTATCGTGTACTGAAAGCAGGGCGTTGGATGACCATTGAATTCCATAACTCACAAAATTCCGTTTGGAACGCTATTCAGGAAGCTTTGCAACATGCTGGGTTTGTGATTGCTGATGTACGTGTTTTAGATAAACAAAGTCTTTCCTTCAAACAAGTAATTTCATCTTCAGCAGTCAAACAGGATCTGATCATCTCAGCTTATAAACCCAACGGTAATCTGGAAGAAAAATTCCGTTTAATATCCGGTACTAATGACGGGGTCTGGGAGTTTGTTCGTTACCATTTGGGTAAACTTCCGGTGGTCAATCAATCTAACGGTAATGCTTTTGTGAACACTGAGAGACAACCATACCTACTCTTTGACCGCATGGTGGCTTTCCACGTTCAGCGTGGGGTGATGGTTCCGATCTCCTCGCCTGAATTCTACGCTGGGCTGGATCAGCACTTCATCCTCAGGGATGGTATGTACTTCCTGCCCGACCAGGTGGCTGAGTATGACCGTACCATCCTTGCATCAGGCACACCAACCCAACTGCCTCTGTTTGTCAATGACGAGAAGACCACTATTGCTTGGCTGCGTCAGCAGCTAGACCCCGCTCTTGGTGGTGAGCCTCGAACCCGCGGTGACCTGACCAATCCATTCAACCAGAACATGCATCGGGTTAAGCATGAAACGCCATTGGAGTTGATCGAAATCTTGGAACAGAACTTCCTGCAGGATGAAGAGGGCAGGTGGTATGTGCCTGACCACAACAAAGCAACCGACCTGGATAAAATTCGCCAGCGATCGTTGCTAAAAGAATTTAAAGACTATGTTAAAGATACTGGTCGCTTGCGCCAATTCCGCACCGAAGCGGTGCGTGCAGGTTTTGGAGATTGCTGGAAAAAGAGTGACTATGAAACGATAATAAAAGTTGCTGAGCGCTTGCCTGAAATCGTATTACGTGAAGATCCGGACTTGCTGATGTATTACGACAATGCCACCTTGAGAATGAAATAGGAATTGTAAGAGGATTTATGGAAACATGGATAATTGTTGAAGCTTTCGCAACTTCATTAAGTGCTTTGATAGCAGCAATAGCAATTTACCAAACTGTTAAATTACAAAAGAAACAAATGCTCCTTGAAAAACGTCAATTCCTGCTACCTTTGTGGACACATCTCCAAGGACTAAGTGAAATTGATCCACAAAAACCCGTTTGGGTGGATGTAATTAAAGCTGTAAATATTCTAGAACTGATTGCCATTTCTTGGGAAGGTCAACTGATCGAAGAAAACATAATCAGGCGAATGTATAGCCATCTCTATATTGAGATGTACGATAACATAATGGATTGTAAAAATCCTCCTAACAATATTTCAAAAGATGGAAGGCAAATGCTTTATGCTTCTCCTTCTGCTATTAGACTTTATGAACTCTTGAAAACCGAGTTCTCTGAAAAAGGTAAACTGAACCCCATAAGTTAAAGGAGAATGAACCATGGATAAGGAAGCTAGTTTATTAGCTGATGCATTTATTGCTTCAAAAGAAAAAGAGTATATCAAAGTTTATAACCTTACCAAAGCTGGAAAACCCATCGAGGAAAAAGTTGTTGTCTTAGTTGTTAGAGCAACTCCTCAACTTGAAAAGGCTATGAAAGAATTCTCAGTTGGTGTTCATAAAGCAGTAGCTGGACCTCAAGGAATGCAATGCCCGATGTGTAGTGGAACAGGAAAAATCTAGAAGACTTCCATTCATTATTATTTTTTATCAAGTAAATATCTGCCATTATAGGTGAATAGCCTGATTTCTTTTTTTAGCAAAATCCTAAACGATCATCACTGAGTTTACTGATTACCTTGAGTAACTCCATTAAACTACCGTTCTTAAATATCGCGGATTGTTTACCTGAATATTTGTTTCATAAAGATCCGAATTAATTGATTTAGTATGATAGTTTCCACCTGAAAATAATCGAGGAGTTACAATGAGAAGCGAAAACAGAAAAATTGAAGGAAACCTTAACCTTGAATACGATCTCGAATTTCACGGAATAGTAACTGGGACAATAACCGTGCATCCAGGAATAACCTTATACTTGCAAGGAGTTTGCGGAAAAAACCTGATCGCAGAAGATGATGCAACTGTTTATGTTCATGGAACAGTAGGTGGAAACCTTGAGAATCATGGTGGCTTAGTGAAAGTATTTGGAACAATAATTGGACACATCATTGATTTTTCCGGATTAACTATTATTGATAAAAATGCGGTCATTAATACTAAGAATTAATAAGAAATTGCATAAAGAAGAAAAGTATATAAACTAGTTCGGGAGATTATTGTGAAACAAAGTCGTCATGCATTTGACATTTCTGCTGATTCATGCTATAAAATAACTACATCCCCCCTGCTCCTTCGGGTTCAGGGTGCGAGGCGGCGAAAAGCCGCCTCTGCTTATTTAATATGGATGGTTCAATGATGACCCAAATTCCATCGGTCGTTTACGTGGATGGCTTCAACTTGTATTATGGGGCGATAAAAGGGACTTCCTATAAATGGTTGGACATCTCAAAGATGGTCCAATTACTCCTCCCAAAGAATCAAGTACTTAAAATTAAATATTTTACAGCGAAAGTAAAATCACACCCCCAAGATCCAGATCAACCACTACGCCAACAAATCTACTTTAGGGCTTTAAGAACAATTCCGAATCTTGAAATTATACGGGGGCATTTTTTAACACATGAAGTTACGATGCCCTTGGCCAATTGTGCTCCTGGTCAACAACGATATGTACAAGTGATCAAGACAGAAGAAAAAGGTTCAGATGTAAACCTGGCTGTTCATATGTTGAATGACGCCTACCAAGGCGTATATAAAGCAGCGATTGTAATCAGCAATGATTCAGATTTGGTAGAGGCAATAAACATCCTTATTAAAGATCTTAAGAAGGTAGTAATAGTTCTTAATCCCTTTGTTGATCCTTTGAAAGGTAGACCTAGCTTGGAACTTAAACGAGTCGCAACGCTTGTTAAGCCCATCCGGGAAGGTGTGCTGAAAGCCAGCCAGTTTCCTACAACAATGAAAGATAAACACGGTATATTTAGCAAACCAACAGATTGGTAAATAGGAGATCATTATGGGATTTGAAACACCAATAACCATAGAAAAAATAATTCAAGGTATTCAAGAAAACAGATATGTTCTTCCTGCCATTCAACGTGAATTTGTTTGGGATGGTGAGCAAATTGAGAAGTTATTTGACTCCCTTATGCGTGGTTATCCCATTGGCTCATTTTTGTTTTGGAAAGTGGAACCAGACCACCTCAAGGATTTCCAGTTTTACAGATTCATGGATCGTTTTCACGAGAGGGATATTCGTCATAACGAACCAATTGAACTGATCGGTAGCAATAGCATAACAGCCATTCTGGATGGGCAACAACGAATGACAGCATTGAATATTGGCCTTAAAGGTTGGTATGCAAGCAAAATGCCATATTACCGATGGAATAATGATAAAGCCTTTCCGCAAAGAAAGTTGTACCTCAATTTGTTAAATCCTCCTGAAGATAATGGCAATGCATTTGATTTTAAAATGCTGCAAGAGAAAGACGCCAAAAAGAAAGATGATAAGAAATATTGGTATCTTGTCAGCGATATTCTAAAATTTAAAGACCTGCAGGAAACCATGTTTTATTGCATCGAGCAGGGGCTAACTGCTGATAAACGTACCTTTCCATCCAATGCTCTCATGGAATTATTTCGTATCTCGAAAGAAAAACCATTAATAAATTATTTTCAAGAGGAGAGTCAAGATCTTGATAAAGTATTGAACATATTTATCCGGGTTAATTCTGGTGGAACAATTCTAAGTTACTCTGATATGCTTCTATCAATTGCGACTGCTGCCTGGAAGAAAATTGACGCTCGCAAAGCAATCTATGAATTGGTTGAAAACTTAAATGATGTTGGAGAAAAATTCCAATTAACTAAAGATTTTGTATTGAAAGCATGTCTTGTTTTAAGCGACATAACAGCCATTGAATTTCGTGTTTCCAACTTTACAAAAGAAAACATGGTGAAAATTGAAAATAATTGGGAATCTATTTCTAATTCATTAATGGAGACGGTGAAACTAATCTCCAGCTGGGGTTATAGTTGGCAAACACTCGTATCTGCTTATGCGATCATTCCCCTAGCCTACTATATCCATAAGAAAGACTCGCCATCAAATTTCATTACTTCGCCAAAGTATGTGCAAGATCGCGAAGTTTTGAAAAAATGGTTACAAATTGCCTTGTTGAAAAGATCGTTCGGTGGGCAACCCGACAGCGTTCTACGACCAATTAGAAAAGTTCTTCTCGAGAATAACGCCTCTTTTCCCTTTGAAGGCATTCTAGATGAACTCAAGGGAACAACAAAATCCATGAAATTTGAGATCGATGAATTTGAAGGTTTGTTAGATTATGGTTATGACAAACCCTACACATTTAGTATTCTCACTTTCTTGTACCCATGGTTGAAGTATGATCAACAATTTCACATAGATCATATATTTCCAAAATCCAAGTTCAATGTAAAAGAAATGAAAAGCCATAATCCACAAGAGGATTGGCATCTTTGGTTAAACCACTATAATGACCTTTCCAACTTACAGCTTCTGCAAGGGCCGATCAACATTTCCAAATCTGATCAGGATTTCGAAACTTGGCTGAATAATGCATGTAAAACAGAAGACCAACTCAGTCAATACAAAAACCTGCACTTTATACCTAATGTACCTCTTAAATTTGAGGATTTCCCTTCGTTTCTAGAACAACGTGAAAAATTAATCCGAGAAAGACTTGCAAACGAATTGGATGTAGTTGTGAGTAAGTAAGGATGTTCCAAAAAGTATCATCACTTTTTCCTCCTAATACCCATCCTGTTACGATAGTCAGCGATCCGGATCAGTTATTGGCTGACGAATCTCTGCTGTCGGAATTGAACAAGCGAGGCTTTACCCTTCTTACAGAGAGCGACCCGATTCTTTTGCGCAGTCGTATTGATAGCCTGAAACCCTGGCAGGTTGAAAAGCCTGTGATCGTCATCACCTCTCTGTCATTGGAAGCGCTTCCTTACGACCTGTGGGAAACCGCGTATCATCTTCAACTCTCCCTTCATGATTACTTTCCCAACCTGGCTTATCCAATTATTCAAAACTTGTCACCTTATCAGCGTGCCCGATTAATGGATTGTCCTCAACCTGCGACTCGGTTTGGGCAACAGCTTAGCGCTGAATTTGTCCTTCGGCAAGTCTTTAAACTACCATTGGAAGATCTTGCACGTCCCAGTTCTTTTATTGGTTGGCTGGATGAGTTTCACAACGGATTGGCACCTCTCCCCACCGTTTTACTCGCCATCCTGCTAGCTCATTTGTGTCAATTGCCTGTTTACACTGAATGGCCTCTTAATGATTTGCTCACGGACAAAGCTGCTTTCAACGATTTCATACAAAAACAATGGATGCAATATGTCAATAAGACAGTAGGTGATTGGGGGGGAACCAGTTATTTTTTGACAAAACGGAGAACCCCCAGGTTGCTTTCTTTTGATAAAGATACAGCCTTGCAGGATACATTGCCACGCTTGGTAAGAACTGGGAGTCTGGCTCCCCTGGAAGTTGGAAACCTTTCATCGGCTCCTACCTGGGCAAGACCCGCCTTGTTGGTTTCCAAGGCTGATCGTCATCCTTTACGTATGGCTGAATTATCTACTGAATTATTCGACTGTCTGGAAGGTTTGATAAAGTCCGAACGATGGGAGGATTGGCAACCAATCGCCCTCTTATGGGCTGAACTCAATTTGCTGCGAGCCGATTCAATTGATCCCGATTCCGCTTCTACTCCTACTTTTCTAAAACTACAGGCCTACCTTGATAGAGCATTTACATCATGGCTTCAAGAACGGTATACTTCATTAGGATCCCAGCGTCTCCCCGTCCCCCATCATGTTCATCATGTACCTCACTACCTAAATTATCGTCGTGAGCTTGGACTGAAGAAAATTGCCTTGATTGTTCTGGATGGTCTTGCTTTGATGGATTGGCTGCTGATTCGAAATGCCTGGCAGGTTAGCCAACCCGATTGGCATATAGACGAAAAACTCCTCCTGGCTCAAATTCCAACCATCACTTCTATCTCCAGGCAGGCGTTGATCAGTGGGTTGCGTCCTGCAGATTTTGCAGCTACTATACAAACCAATAGTAATGAAGCCCGCCAATGGGTTTCCTTTTGGACCCGGAATGGAATACCACCCGAATCTTGTGCTTATGTGTCCGTGGATTTTCGTCGAGATCCAACTACGGTTGAGCTTACCGATCCTCGCTTGAGTTTTCTTTGCCTGGTTGAACGCACAGTTGATGAAATTGTGCATGGCAATGTGTTGGGGAATACAGACCTGGTTGGATCCATTAAAGTCTGGCTGGATAATAAAAAATTACCTCAGCATTTGGAATCAACCATTTCTCAGTTACTTGGGCAAGGATTTGTTGTTTTTATCACCAGTGATCATGGACATACGGAAGCAACCGGTATCGGACAACCCAATGAAGGCATCCTGGCACAAACACGTGGCCGTCGAGCACGAATCTATTCAGACCGAAATATCGCTCTTCAAACCCTTGCTACCTATAATACCAGTCTGCTGTGGGAAAACGATGGACTGTTACCAGATGATCTATATGCTATACTCCCAGATCAACGTTGGGCTTTTGCCATAAAAAATCAACCCATGATCACACATGGTGGAATATCCATAGATGAAGTAATTGTTCCATTCATAGAGATAACTAATGGATAAAGGTATCGGATTTAATCGCACACTCACTTTGAAATGGCTGAACACAGCTGCTAACTTGCGGTCCCAATCAGATGATCTTGCAAGCCTTCGACAGGATTTGGAAAAAGTCCTTCTTGAAGATATGAAGGGAATTGAAGCGCGTCGAAAAACAATAGATGGATTAGTTAATATCTGGCTCAAGAGCGTTGATATTTCCCCTTCACTTTATAAAACAGCTTTAGATTTATTACCAGAGGTCTCAGAACCTGATCGCATATGGTTACATTACGGATTGATCCTGGTGTACTACCCTTTCTTTCGTAATTGTACAGCCATCATAGGCCAAATCACCCGGGTGCGGGAAATTTTTACCCGCAAGATGGTCAAAGAACGACTGGCGGGTGAGATGGGTCATTTTGGTGATCTCAACCGATCATCAGAACGATTAATGGCATCATTGGTAGATTGGAATATCTTGATCCAACAAAACAAAAACGAAAATAGGCTTTCCCTACCGCCTATTACAATTGAACATAAAGAAGTGCAAACCTGGTTATTGGCGTGTGCCTTATTTTCCCATCCGGCTAATGAAATGCCATATTCTGATCTTCTCAACCTGCCGGAATTATTCCCATTCCGGTTTACAGTATCATTGGATGATCTGCGAAAAAGCGACAAATTTATTATTCAACGCCAAGGGGGTTGGGAGATGGTGAGGCTTCACTGAAATAAATCTCAAACACAATATTAATGATCTACAATCATGCTTCAACAGAAGTTGCATCTCCCTGGATCATTCGTTTTTTATGGATGTTTCCACCATTAGAAATGTCCACCATTCTCCATAAAGATTTCCATTTGACAGACTTCACAAATCCCAAAATCCTCATATGCATCTCTGGAAAGAAAATCCGGAATCTCATCAACTATGACTTCTGCTCCACAGTACCGACATTCGCCTCGCTTAGAGATCACAGGCTTATTTGCTGATGAAGAGTTCCGGTATGAATTATCTCTCCCCTTAGATTGTTTTGAGAACTCATCATAAATCCATACAATAATGATCAGCAGAAAAACGCCAACAAAACATAAACCCTCCATGATATTTTCTCCTTTCTACTTGAATTTTATTGCAACTTTATGTACCATTTGATTCTGTAAAATAGTTTTACACGAAATTTCATAGTTTTCTACAGCAACCCTACAGCAACTGGAAAAGAAGGTGTAGAAAACATAGATAAATGATACATATTTACCCCCATATGCAGAACAATTTAGACAGGCTACCACCATATATACTGTTTATAGAACATTTGAGCCAACTCTTAATCAATTGGTTCGCGGTTCGAGCCCGCGGTCGGTCACCTACATATGGGGGTATGACCCCCGATAACCCCCACATATGGGTATAAAAAGAGCCTCTTTGAAAGAAGGCTCTTTTTTATACAGCAATCTTTAGGCAAGATATAAAAAAACACCGAGTGGCAAGATGGATAGACACCTGTCATCGAATGGTGTCTAACTTGTTTTTACGATGCTTAGCTTGCAGAAATCGAATTACCAGCTCCCACTATCAGGTTGTTCTAGCCGGAGTTGGTCTTGATGATGTGGGATAAGTCTGCCACACAACCTGGTGGAGAGAAAAAGAGGAGACTGATCCATAAAGACAGTCTCCTCTAGGAAAGAAAGAGGTTTAGCTTATGTATTCTTTCAACAGACGTTTTTTGAACAGGGGAATTAGAAGCATTACGATAATGCTTAAGCCCATCAGGGCGCCAAGAAGGTAGTCATTGGTAGTGTGGCGGACATAGTGAGTAGCTCCGCTGGACACCACAGTCACCAGACCGCCGATCAGACCTGCATACCAGCCTGAGATTTTCTTCTCTCCCAGCAAGTAAATCGCTGCAATGCACAATCCCATGCCAACCCATAAAGCCAGCCAACCGAAGTAGGTAATGGCAATTCCCTCAGCAAACAATGGACGGCCGGGGTGTCCGAATAATATGCGGTAGGCAGCGTGTCCATTGGCAAAATTCTCTGCCGCGGTCACTCCCAACATTAGGAAAACAAGAAAATCAACTATCTTTTGAGTCCTGTCCACTTTATCAGCCAGAAGAATGGTAAAATATGGAATCAAACCGATCATCATGATCGTAATGGCAGGTGGAAATCCGCCTTGAACGCTGCCAACAAAGTTCAACCATGGCACGAGCATATAAGCGCCACCGATGGCTGGAACGGCCAGACAAAGCAGGGCAAGACCACGCGTCCATCTTTCTCCACGAAATAGTGGCAATGCAATTACCAGTAAGACCAACCCTGCGACTACAGATAGAGTACTCCAGAATGGATAAAAGAAGCTTACCAACCAGACAGTTAAAGTCAGCAGTGGAGCCTGTGGGTTGTTCTCAGCCGTGAATTTAACGATGCGTTCCTGTTGCGCGGTAACGATCGGATTGACCATATCAAATCCGATAAATGGTACCAAAACGATCATCAGGATGGCAGCCACCAATAATAATGCAACGACTGTGATACGGATGTTTCGAGGCGTTTGAAGTAACATGTTTTTCTCCTTGAAGTATGATATGAATTGATTTCGTGAATATATTCACTATTAATTTACAGTAATAATTTTATTTTTCCTTGACAAAAGTTAAGAAATTCGTTTATTTGTAGTTATGGATTATTCTATTACACGCCTGATCGAACGTTTAAGCCAATCTGAGGTATTTAGATTCTTGTCAGATGAAGAGCGCCTTGAGTTGGCAAAGTTAGCCATGCGCAAATCGCTAAATAAGGGAGATGTTCTTTGTCGCCAGGGGGAAAAACGCCGTTTTGTGACCTATATAGCAAGTGGTGCGCTCCGTTCAATTATTAATAACCCGGAAGGGAAGGAGTATTTTGTTTCCAATTGGGAAGCAGGAGATGAATTTTGGAGTCATACACTTCTGGATGATGAACCAATGCCTTCAACCCTGGAAGCAATAAAATCTTCCACGATCTTCTGGTGGATTGGAGCTCCTGTAATGGAGTTGATCCTTGGCAATAAAGCAGCTGCGCGTGCATTAATTTGCCGGCAAACTAAAATAATCCGCAGGCGACGCGAAAATATATACAATTTGGCTTTCAATCCGGTTGCCAACCGTTTGGCAAAATTGATTCTGGAAATATTCATCAAAGCTGATAATCCAACTGTCCAACGCGATCTATCTCTTGGAGATATGGCAGCCATGATCGCTACTTCACCTGAAGTCATTTGTCGGATCATGTATCAATTTCAGGCGGATGGCTTGCTTAGTATCGACCGCGCCAGTATAACCATACAAGATCATGAAGCATTGGAGAAGTTCCTAGTGTAAGTGGAGTTTTCCATGACCCCTATAATCAAACGATTGTCCTTTCATCCAGTTTTTTCATCCTTGGACAAGTCTACAATAAAATTCCTTGCTGATTCCGGAGTTGAAAAACATTTTAATAAAGATGCATACATTACCCACTTGGAAGATATTTGGCCTTTTTTTTTCATCGTCCTGGAAGGGAGTGTGGAAGCAACAAAAATATCCCTGGAGGGTCGGACCCTGCTGGTCAGTGTTTTTGCTAAGGACGATATGTTTTGGGGTCCTGCATTTTTTCACGAAAACGCTCGCATGCCTGTCATTTTGCAAGCTGATCAGCCAAGCGAAATATTTTTATGGTCAAAAGAAATCCTGCAACCCATCATTTTAGAGAATAGCAAGCTGGCATGGGAAATCTCGCGCAAAATGGTTGAATACATGATGCGCGTCAGTTCCATGGTCGATGGACTCGCCTTTCAAACTGTTGGTGGCAGAGTGGCACAATTCCTCCTTGATCAATACCCTGTAACTCAGAAAAATCTTCCAAGAAATATAACTCTTGTTGACATTGCCGCTCGAACAGGGACAACCAGCGAAATGGTTTGCAGGCTTCTCCAACAATTCTCAAATAACGGGGCAATAGAGATCACTCGAACGGAATTTTCAATAATGGATAGGTCGAAATTAGAGAGCATCGCCAGTAAATCCTGAAATAACGTCCATAAGATCTTAATGAAATAGCCAATCTTTCTTTATGCACCTTCGCCAGGAATTATTTTATTTTAAAATGGACCTGACAACGGCTTCTTGCCATCATACTGCTCTGAAAACCGATCAATTGATCAGAAGATCATTAGACACTGGATTGACATATCAATTTCATAAAAAAGTCTATAATCTTATTACGCAATTTTTTTGTTCTCCATTCCTGGGTATGAACATATCAAGAGATTGATCAATTTTAGAATATATTTCAGGCAAATGACTTTGATCGGGGTTGTAATTATAAAATTCCTGTTTCTAAAATTAATGGATCGTTCGTGGTCTACTCAGATATAAAATCCATTGTTTCTTAAAATTTATCCCCCGCATTTCTGATATGCACTTCCTGGTTTGATATTTATCACCGGATTTGTATTACTGTGAATATTACTTTTTCTTGCGTTAACGCAAGTTATTGAAAAAGTACTTGTGATAAAGTGCACACATAGGTTTAAATTGCGAATGCCGCCTGATAATTTTCTGGTGGCAGGCGTTAATTCAATATAAGGAGAGAAGAAATGAAGAAATCGTATCCAGTTTTTGCCATCTTGCTGATCGCTGCCTTTGTCCTTTCGGCGTGTGCCCCAGTAGCCACTGCTGAGCCGACAACTCCTCCAGACGAAACGCAAGCAACACTTCCATCGGAGGCAGCCCCTCCAACAGAAGTTGTAACCCTGCCTCCCGAAGTTACCGACGAACCTGTCGAAGCAAGTATCTGGGAGCAGGAGTATATATCAGAAGTACCACCTATCATGATGATCGACCCGTATTTCAAGATTTTTGGGCAGTCACAGGTAGCCGTTCCCTATTATTATGAAGATGCAGTTAAATTGGCAGGGCACTCATGTGGTGCGACAACAGGCGCATGGACGATCACCCGCAAGGCTCTCGAGGAGCTTTATCCAAACGGGGAGATCCCTGTACGAGGCCAGATCACTGTCGAAGCCCCTGGTGCAGAGGATGAGTGGTTTGTTGGTGTGTTTGGTGAGATCATCACTTTTGTCACAGGTGCAGCTCCCAAAACTGGTTTCATTGGTTCTGAGTTTGGAGAAACCAATGACCTATTTGTGCGCCAAAATAAAATGGTGTACCCGGAAGAACCCACTGGAACCTTACCTCCAAAAATGGAGTGGGTGTTCACACGACTTGACACCGGCAGAAAAGTTGGTGTTGTCTTCAATCTTTCCATTATTACCCCGCTCGCAACCGAAGAGCGACAGGCGATGGGCAAGAAGATGGCTTTGGGTGAAGCAACTCCTGAAGAAGCCGCAGACTATGTGAAATACTGGAATGATAGAGCCATTTTTGTTTTGGAAAATGAAGCTATGGATGGCTTTTTCACTGTCACTGTTTACGAAGAAGGATTGGAACAAACCCCGCCCTCGATCGTATCTGGTTTGGAGTCAGTGCCGGCAGATGAATTTGCCTGGGATCAGGCTTATATAGCTGAAGTTCCACCAATTATGATGATCGATCCATACTTTCAGATTTTTGGTCAATCACAAGATGCCATTCCCTACTATTACGATGAGGCGGTTAAATTAGCCGGTCATTCTTGCGGAGCGGTAACAGGCGCCTGGACAATTGCCCGCAAAGCCCTTGAAGTGCTATATCCCAACGAGGAGATCCCGGTGCGTGGTCAAATTGCAGTGGAAGCCCCGGGTGCTGAGGATGAATGGTTTGTTGGTGTCTTTGGTGACGTCATCACCTTTGTTACCGGTGCGTCTCCACATACAGGGTTCATCGGTGCAGAGTTTGGAAAGGCGAACGATGTCTTTATCCGTCAAAACAAAATGGTTTATTCCCTGGAACCAACCAACCAGCTTCCCCCAATGCGCGAGTGGATTTTCACCCGCCTGGATACTGGTAAAAAAGTAGGCATCAAATTCAACCTGGTGATCATCACCCCTCTTCCCACTCCAGGGCGTATATCCATGGGAAAGAAAATGGCTGCAGGTGAAGCTACTGCTGAAGAAGCTGCAGACTATATCAAATACTGGAATGATCGAGCCATATTTGTATTGGATAATGCAGATATGGATGGCTTTTTCTCTGTGAAAATTTATGAATAGATATCCCGTGAGTATCTGTATCAAAACGATTTTGAAGCATTCATCAAGCTGATGTATACAGGTTAGGGGACTCCAGATTGTTATAAGGCGGATACTAAATGTATCTGCCTTATAACAGTGGAGTGACAGAGAAGAAACGAATCAGTAATTCAAAATAAAAGGAAAGATTTGCGTTAAAGCAACGCATCAACAATAAAATTGTGATATTCTACACATATAAACTTATAATGGAGGCATTAATGAAAGAAACTTCTCAAAAGAACCGCACGATCATGTCCATCATTGCCATTATTCTAGGTTTATTGATGGTAACCATAATTCCTTTCCTGGTTCAGACCTCCCTCGAGAGAGTCCTGCATGGTTTGGATGAACATGTCAAAGCTGGAAACCCAACCTTTTCCAGTGGGCTACCGCTTTTTGATCTCTTCTATCCTGTCTGGCGGGCATTCATTTTTGTGGCTGGCGCAGCACTGATCGTCATCTCCCAGGAGATCAGAAAAGGTGAAGAGTGGACTTACCAGATCGCCATGTCATTATTTGCATTGCCTGCCATAGGTGGTATGTTCATGTTCCTGCCATACATAAGTTGGGTGGATGGATTCCCGTTACCGATGCTTATCTCAGTGATCGGTTTGATAGGTTATTTTAGTTTCATTTTTCTGCGCAAAGCTGAAACAATTCAAAAATGGACCCGTTTTGCAGCGCTTACCTTCATTGGCATGTTATCCACCCACGCCTTTACGATCGGGATCGGTGCACAACGCACCATGGCCACCCGCCCGGGTTATCCTTTCTATCCGGATTTTACCTGGTGGTTGTTCAATTGGGTGGGAGAAGTGAACTGGGTGGCTGTGATCCTGCTTTTCCTCTCAATTCCTTTACTTTCGATTGGGAAACGCAAGGGTTGGTGGCTGGCCATTATTGGAACGATCGCCATCCTGATGATCGATATACCAACCCAGTTCTTCCGCACAAAAACATTGGATTATCTTTATGGCACATTACTGGGGTTTGGAGTGTTGTTCTTCACAATTGTGCCTTTCTTCAAAAAGCATTTGATTGTGGAAGAGATCGAAGAAGAATAATACCGGGTGCATTCAATTCCTGAGCATGGCGTATTTTTTATCGATTACGCCAAGCTCATCTGGTTATTAAAAACTATGAAAATTGACCCTTACAAATATCCTGTTGTCATTATTTCAGCATTTGTGATCGGCATGCTCATTGCATTTGCTTTTGGATTTCGCCCGCAACATGGCTCAACAGATCGGAGCGGGCGTGGGCAGTTGCCACCAGTAATGGTTCAAAATGCCCTCTTCTGGGAGTTCCCGATCACATGACTGCTAAAAATATTTCCAGTTTGATGAAAATTCGCAATGGGATGCTGATGTTTGCCGTGATCGGCACTTTCTTAATAGGCATCCGTCATTTGTTACCTGGTGAAGCAGGCAGCGGTGGTTCGTTTGATGCTTTTTGTCCATTTGGTGCTATTGAAACCATGTGGAAATATGTCACCACACGCCAAACATTGTTAAGCACCAACCTGCTCAATTTTTCCATCCTCGGCGGTACGCTGGCTGTATCGTTGGTAGCCGGGCGTGCCTTCTGTGGTTGGATGTGCCCATTGGGCGCAGTGCAGGAATGGTTGGCAAAGTTGGGGCGGTGGCTGGCGGGCGAAAAAAGTCACGTTAGAGGCAAACCAGGCAAATTCCTCTTGCCGTTGCGATTACCGGAAACGGTTGACCGCCCGCTGCGTTATGTCAAATACTTCATTCTGGCGCTTATAATCATCGCCAGCGCATTTGCGGTTTACCCTCCCTTGTACCACTTCTGTCCGGTTCGTGCCATCTTCAGTTTCAGACTGACCAGCGCTTTACTATGGAGCGTTCTGTTAATTTTTATAATCACTTCTTTGCTGGTGGAGCGAATTTGGTGCAAATATCTTTGCCCTCTCGGTACAGCATTGGCTATCTTCAATAAAATTTCCCCGATCCGTTTGCATGCAGATTTTAATTCCTGCAACCACTGCAGGCGTTGTGATGTTGAATGCTCAATGAGTATCAAGGATGTCCCCGATCACCTTACTGATGCTGAGTGCATCCGTTGTTTGGAGTGCTTGGAAACTTGTTCACACGATGATGCATTAACATTGCATGTACTATGATCCTGTCGGAATTTTGTGTAAAATAAGTAAATCTTTGATAAGACGCAGCTTTCATTAGCATTGGTTTATACTTGAATCCCATGCAACATTCCAGGCTTGAAGCTTTATTTAAAAAAATTCACCAATTTGAAAATTTGCCGCGTGAAACACTGGAGCGAATCGCAAAAGTAGCTCTCCCGCGTCATTTTGACGCAGGTCAGGTGATATACATTGAAGGCGAACCAGCCGAAAAAGTTTATTTATTGGAGCAAGGCTGGGTAAAAGCCACACGTATTTCACGCGATGGGCGTGAACAGGCAATGATGTTTTTTAGCTCGGGGGAGATATTCGGTGATATTGCCATATTTGCCGAAAAGGAATATCCGGGCACAGTAGTGGCACTTGAAGAAGTGGATTTGTGGGTCATCCCTGCCAGCGAATTTAGGGCATTGGTGGAACAGGATATTGTGCTGGCGATGGCTATTATTCGGCGGTTGAGTGATCGTGTGCTGCACTATATCGGGCTGGTCGAAGATCTTTCCTTGCGAAATGTTGAATCCCGCCTGGTCAACACCCTGCTGCAGCATGCGGAAACCTGTGACGGTCAGTTGGTTGTACCGCGGCGCAACTGGACGACTTTCGATGAGATGGCAATCCGCCTGGGTACCGTGCGGGATGTTCTCAGCCGTGCTTTTAAAACTTTGGAGGCTGACGGACTTCTCGAAGTAAAGAGGCACCAAATTATCTTGTTGGATCCAAAAGAATTAGCTCGTCGTGGAAATTTGTGAAATATAACACGACTAATGTCGTATACAAGATCTAGAGCAGTTTGTACAATAGGTGCAAGTTGAATTTTATGAGGCACCTTGATACACAAACTGCAAAAGCCCCCAGACATATTAATACGATCCGAGATACTTAAACAATTAGCATCAGATGAGCGGATTGCAGATATAAACCTGCGCGTCGGTGTTGTTAATGGCATCGCACACCTTGCGGGTGTTGTCTCTTCGATCGAGATACGCACAGCAGCAGCCAATCTTGCCAGAGATGTACAAGGCGTACGGGGTGTGGTTAATCGAATTGAAGCTCCGGGAGCACCTAGTCCCGGAAGATCTATCAATCTCAATCTTGAAAGTGATAAGGAAAATATTGATTATGAATAAAGTACTTAACAAATGGTTTCGACAGATCCACCGCTGGATCGCAATACCCACTGCACTTTTGATCCCGATCGCAGTGGTGATCAAGCTGGTTGGAAGCCAGGAAGTCATCGCTGCCTGGGAAAAATTAGATAAGGTTCCTTCGATCTTGATGCTATTCATGGCAATCACGGGTTCTTATTTGTATTTGCTCCCTTATATCTCTAAAGGGATCCGAAAGAAGAAACAAGCACAAATTCAAAAGGAGACAACTGTAAAAATTAATGAAAACCGCCAAAGTATTTAATGTAGAAGAGATCCCTAACCCGCATTTTATCAGTGTGCGTCCATTGCACGTCAGTGAGCAGGCGCAATTCGAGCACCTGGTTCTCGAACCAGGACAGGAACAGAAGAAGCAAGTCGCTTATACAAATGTTTACCTTTATGTGTTGGAAGGGAAAGGAGTTTTGGAGGCAGGATCTGAGACAATTGATCTATCCGCTGATATGTTGGTTGAAATACCCCCGGAAACACCACACCGTTTGGTCAATAGTGGTGATACACGCTTGCGCCTGTTGAACATCAAAGCGCCGCGTGCAGCCAAAACCACGCATGTTGTCATGGAACAAAAGGATTAAAGACTATGAAAAAGAGATCCATCCTGAACAGGATTGCAGCCATTCTGGCATTTGTGATTGGTGCGATGGCGATTTTTGCCGGCGGACAAGTCATCTTAGGTATTCTCCCTGACTATTATGTTATTGATTGGCTCCCAATTTATAACTTTGTGATTGGTATTGCTTCAGTCTTATTTACAGCTGTCGTTATCTGGAAAAATACCCGACTGGCACTACCAGCAGCCATTGCTACCTTCAGCCTGAACGCCATTGTGATGGTCGTATTACAGACAGCTTACCGCGCAGTGGTTGCTGCCGATAGCATCAAAGCCATGACAGTTCGTCTGGTTGTTTGGATGATCATATTGATCTTGCTGTTCGTGCAGCAAGCAAATGATAAAAAACAAGGAGAACAAAAATGAAAGGAAATCACAAGATCGGAATATTTTTATCTTTTCTTGGAATTCTGGCAGGATTATTGTGCCTGTATTTCCTGGCTGACACTTACAATACGGTCATCCACACCCATTTCAATGCCGGGCAGTGGGAAGAAAGCAATACCGTTCGATTCGTCTACGCCATTCTTGGCTGGCTGGGAACTGCAGCTGGCGCCTTATCCGTCTCTGTATTGTGGGGTTTCCTGAAGAAAAAAGACTGGGCATGGTTCTGGGGTGCGGTAGCTGCAACAATTCTCCTGCTGGCAGGATTTTTCCCGATGATCCCGGCTGCAGACAGTCATTTGCCTGTTCCCACCCTTTGGGTATTTTTGCTGGCAGCCATTATGTGGTTTGGAATGCTTTTCATCGGTGGGGTTGAGAAGAAGATCATTGCGCTGACTTTCGTTGCAGGGCTGGCTTATGTACTTACCTTCATTGATGGTGTGGCACCAATATCTAAATTCCAAACAACATTCCAGTCAGCAGAAACATTCGTCCAGAACCCAAATACCTTTTGGAATGGTATGTATGTCATTTCGCAACAGGTCAACTGGTGGGGTGCTGCAGCCTGGGCGATCTTTATTTTTGGTGCGCTCAAATTGAAATCATGGGCGATCCCAGTGGGTATTTTTGCTGCCGTTATGTCTATGATAGGCGGTTACCCGATGGGTATCCATAATGTTGCTGAAGTTCAACGCTTTTCGTTGTTCCTTCCTGCGCCAATTTTAAGTACAATATTATTGATCGTCCTATTGTTGCCTTCCACGCAAAAATTATTAACAGATCAAAAAAAGGTCGGTATGGTTTCATAAGATCAACGGGCAACACAACCCATCCTTGAGGTTTTGTTGCCCGTTTTTTTGAGTGATAATTGGATTTCTTGCAAATAAAATCCGATAAATTTTTCAAGCAAATATTAATCACTTAATGATAAAGAGGCATATTATGAAAGGGAATAATAAATTAGGATCTGTCCTTGCAGTGATCGGTATTCTGACCGGGTTGTTGGTTTTATTCTTGTTGGCAAGTATCTATCAAGTAAATATTGATGGCAAGCTGAATGGAGCCAGACCGGATGAAGCCATTACGGTCCAGATCGTCTTTGCACTATTAAGCTGGTTGGGTGTTGCTGCTGGCGCCTTATGGGTGATGGTGCTGTATGGCTTCCGAAACAGATCAAGCTGGGCTTGGGTATGGGGTATGGTGGCTGCCACGGTCCAACTCCTGGCAGGTTTCTTCCCAATGATTCCCCCTTCCTCCATTGGATTACCGGCTCCGACCATCTGGGTCTTCTTGATCGCTTTGGTTTTGTGGTTTGGAATGTTATTCATTGGTGGTATAAACAAGAAGATCATCACCCTGGCTTTTATCAGCGGTCTGGCTTATGTGCTGACCTTTATTGATGGGGTAGGAGCGATCTCCCGCTACCAAACGGAAGCCAAAGGTTTTATCAGTTCGATGTATGGCATGTCTCAGATGGTCAACTGGTGGGGCGCTATCGTGTGGGCGGTCTTCATATTTGCCCTGGTCAAAGGGAAATCTTGGGCATTGCCCGTCGGAGTCTTTGCTTCAGCAATGTCTATGTTCGGAGGTTTCCCTGTCGGTCTTACGGATGTGATCGTTCAAGGACGTTTCTCCATGTTTCTGGTCGCACCCTTGATGAGCACCGGGCTTCTCATCTACCTTCTGTCCCCATCCACACGAAAAATGCTTGATGTACAGAAAGATCCGATCTAATAATTGATTTTTATCAAATACAATATACGTGATTTGTGATATTTTTAACATGCTGGGATGAAATCACTTATCAGGAGTTAATACTTTGATGAAGATAAAAAATCGTTTCAACTACTTATTCAATTCCACCAAAGGGCTGATCCTTGTGGCGATCGCCATGATTGCTCTTTTGACCGCTGTGTGGGGTATGCTATCGGGTCCAATGGCTGAGATGGGTGTACGTGAAGTGGTCATCAAACTATTTAATATGGACATCGTCCAGGCTGAGCGCGAAGGAAGGATGATCATTTTATATCACTCCGTTGCGATGGCAATCGTTGCCATTGAAACCTACATGGTCACCAGTCTGCTTAAGATGAAAGAGTTTTTCAAGCTGTCCATCCGGGTGCTTGTTACAGTCGGCTACATGTTTGCCATGATATTTGGCATGGGCTTTGCCTACTTTGGTCATAACTGGGCACTACATGGGCTTTACATAACAGGTCTGGCGCTGATCTTTTTCGCAGGGGTGCTGATGTGTGTGGCGCTCTGGCCGTGGAACAAGGAACATATCATTACTGATAAAGATTATGCACATACCAAAAAAGGTTTCAGCGTGGAACGGATGGCATTCTTCGCCACTGCAGTCACCACAGTCATTTCCGCTTTCTTTGGTGCCGTGCCAGGCTCTTTTTTCGGTAATGGATTTGAAGTCTTCCTGGCGGAAAACGTCATCCGGCTGCCAGAAAAGACAACCATGCAATACTCAATTATTGGTCACTTGCACATCATGCTGGCACTTATCGCTATTATGCTCACGCTTATCATCGGGCGCTGGCTGAACTTCAAGGGTATTTTTCATAAAATTGCCATGCCTCTGATGATCCTTGGAACCATTGTGCTCAACCTGGGTGTATGGGGTGTTGCCACTCCTCTCGAACCCATCGCCCATATGATCATCTATGTCGGGGCAACACCTTCCATGCTGGCAGCCTTATTTTTGCTCATTTGGAGTTGGGGAAAACTCATTCGGGATGGGACGGCTCATCTGCAGAAACCCACCTTAGGGCAGAAACTCAGTGCCCTGGTACGCGACCCGCTAAAGTTTGGTCCCACCTGGCAAATGCTATTCATGAATTTCACCACCAGCGGCATTGGCATCTTCATGGCCATCCGCCTGGATGAGATCTTCCGTGTCTGGCCTGCACGCGAAGAACGCATCGAGCTGACAGGTCACTGGCACGCATTATCAGCCATCATAGCTACCATAATCTTGATGTACTTTGGAGACATGATCGGACTCAAAGGAAAAGTTCGTCAGATATATGGCTGGCTTATCATATTCTTTTCCGATCTCGCCCTGGCTTCCGTCACCATATTCGAGATGAAACGGCTCTTTATTACGGAAGCAGTCCAACAGCCATTGGTTAACTACCTCATGTATGGTATTGATATCGGGCTTGGCTTGTTGCTGGTTCTCCTCGCGGTAGTGATGGTCTGGCGATTGAGCGACTTATTCAAGAACAATGGGCATTGGACTGAGGAAGTGAACCAGGAATTGTCTCAGGAGGTAAACTCATGAAGCGCAGGATACTTTCCTTCGTTCTATTGTCTGTAATGCTCGTTTCCTGTGCTTCGGTGGATCTGAATGCACCCATGCCCGATTTCGAAACGGGTGTGGACCCCGACTACTGGGTTCAGATCCCGGCAGGTGAATTCTTCTATGGACAGCATGAAAAAGTCCAAAAAACAGACGCATACGAGATCATGGTCACAGATGTAACCACCGCACTATATGCTGCTTTCCTGAACGAAGCACTGAATGCGGGTTATGTCAAAGTCGAAGGAGATCAAGTAGTAGGTTTTTATCCGGGTGACAAGTTCCACGAAGTCAAGCATGAAATAAGAATTGATGCAGGTGACTGGCTATTCATCCCATTGAATGACCCATCCCAGCGCATCAAGTATGATGGGAAAACATTTACTGCTCAATCCGGTTATGAAAATCACCCGATGACAATGGTTACCTGGTTTGGTGCCTGGGGTTATTGCGACTTCTATGGATACCGTCTCCCAACCGAGATCGAATGGGAGAAGGCTGCCCGCGGTACCGATGCGCGTCCGCTCCCGTGGGGTGATGATACCTTGCGCGAAAATGCCAACTTTTATGCCAGCAGAGATCCGTATGAAGATATGAGCAGTTTTGGCTCGCGCACGACTCCCGTAGGCTTTTATAATGGGGAAAAATATGGAGATTACCAGACGATCGATTCAGCCTCGCCTTATGGTTTGTATGACATGGCTGGCAACGTCTGGCAGTGGACAGGAGACGTATATGAAGGCATGCACCTCCGCTTCATGCGCGGTGGATCTAAAGACACCTACGACATGGATCTGCGGGTTTGGGTAACCAACAATGCCACCCCAACTTATTTCAGCCCTGGCGTTGGCTTTAGGTGCGTAAAATAAATGAATTCGGATGGAGGCAGGCCCTGTGTAAATCCCTGCCTCTATCCATTTAATAAAAAAGGACTTCCATAAAAAACATGTTAACCAAACTTCGTCCTTACTGGTCATTGATCAAAAGCCTGCAAACTGGTTTACTGCTTTCCACTGGCTTGGCAGGTTATATGAGTGCTCGTTGTCCTGTTTTTAACTTGGGAACGATGGTTGGATTAGGTATCAGCTTGTTCCTGTCGATCAGTGGGAGCACAATTTTGAATATGTGGTGGGACCGCGATATTGATGCCAGGATGCAACGCACAAAGAAAAGACCGCTTGCCAGTGGTCAGATCACTCCCAACGCAGGGCTTCGACTGGGTTTGCTCCTGTCACTTTTAGGTGTAGGACTTGCGGTTGCCATGGACGCTCTTTATGGACTGATCATCTTTGCTGGTATTTTTTTTGATGTTGTGGTCTATAGCATATGGTTAAAGCGCCGGACAGCATGGGGCATCATCTGGGGAGGGATCTCCGGAGGAATGCCTATCCTGGCAGGTCGGGTGTTGGGTTATGGCGGTTTCGACTGGATCGGTATCACCCTTTCGCTGGGTATCCTGTTCTGGATTCCCACCCATATATTGACTTTCAGCATGAAATATTCTAACGATTACAAAGCCGCTGGCATTCCCACCTTCCCATCTACCTATGGATTCCATATGACAAGAATTACCATCGCTGTCTCAAGTGTGCTTGCATCACTGGCGATGGGGTTCGCGTCCTATGGTATAGGGATGACGATAGGCTATCTCCGGGTACTGATTGTTCTTTCTGTAGGGTTGCTGAGCCTGGCTGTTATGAGTGTGTTCAAACCGACTGAACGCACCAACTTCGGATTGTTCAAATATGCTTCGTTGTACATGTTGAGCTCAATGATACTGATGATGGTGTAGATCTTTTGTATGGTAACCTTGCTATGAAAATGTCTGTCCTGGATAGAATTCTCCTGCTGGTTACCGGTTTGTTGGCGGCATATCAAATTGCTTTTGGAATTGACGGCTCATTAAGTCTGCCCGTGGTTGCCTATACCATATCCTTTGGCGTTCTCCTCGTTGCAGGATTATTGCTCATCATCCTTGGTTTTGATGTATTGGAAGCACCAGCGGTGGTTATCATTTCTACGCTCATCCCCCTCAGCCTTGCCACAGGTCTCGTCTGGGAATATCTACCCTCCTTTAAAGAGTTTTACCTTGTCTTATCTTTGATTGGGCTAGTGGCAATTATCGTAACCCGCTCTTTCTCCATACCGGGTAAGCTGCCTGCGATTGTTTTGGCGCTGATACACGGCGTGGCTGGCATGACCATCTTCCTGCTGCCGATCATTTTTGCATTCTCGGGCAAGGCTGATCCCGGGTTTGCATTTGTTGGTATCGGCGGAGCGTTAATTGGTGTAGGCGGCTTGCTGCTTGCTTTCCTCAAATCCGGCAAACCTGTTCTGTCGCAAAGATTTATCCTGACAGTGCTTCCCGGTTTGTTGTTTTTGATGACCCTTTGCTTTGTGATAGGTTTCTATTTTGAATGAGGGTTATGGTGGAACGGATCCTTCGCACACATTATCTTAATGGATGCAATCCAGTATATCTGGGCTCTGCATGTGCAAGTGGGTGACTCTGACCAAACATATTTCTTAAAAGTGTGTTGTAACTCACTTGAAAATCGCAAATTAATATGTAATAATTTATTAAACTTAGAAATATCAACCATAATAGGCATATTAGACAAGGAGAGATCATATGAATCTTTTTTCACTGGATAACCTCTTTCTTCTTTTAACCGGTCTGATCGCTGTCTACTTGCTTTGGCGTTTTTACACTCGTTGGAGCAAGGAAAAGAGACTTTATGACCTGTATTATGCGATGGGTTTTCTCGTCCTGCTGGTTTCCGGCTTGTTGCTTATCTTCCTGGGATTGGGAATCCTGGCTTCACCCTATGTGCTGACAGTCGCCTCACTCATCCCTCTGGGAATCTCCATTGGGATCATTGAAGAGTATTTCCCGCAATATAAAAAAGCTTTCAAGTGGTTTGTACTGGTTGGTTTCCTGGCAATTGCAATTTCAGCCTTCCTGGAGATGGATCTCATCAAGAAGATCTCCGTCCCGCTTTTCCACGGTGTGGCTGGGCTGGTTATTTTCCTGGGTCCATTCCTGGCGAAAAAATCTCCAAAAGGCTTCTGGTGGGTTGGGATCGGCGGGGTTTTGATCGGTCTGGGTGGCATCGCACTGGCATTTATCTCGACCGGCTCGCAGTTGCTATTTTTTAGCCCGAGCTTTGTTATGGCTATACTTACTCCCTTATTATTGCTTATGACCCTGGCTTTCACCTACGGTTTTGTAAAAGACATTAAAGGTTAAGTTCAGCCTCTTCTTCCTTTTTATCTCCACATCTTTAAGTGGAAGAACAATTATCAGCCAAGATCAAAGATCTATATCTTTTTTTTGATCTTGGCTGATTGAACTTCCCCAGAAATAAATAGACAGCAATACCATTAAATTTATGATCCATTTCATGTGTTGTAAGACAGGATACATTCAGGAAGCGTAGACACACCAGCAGGGTGTTCCGGTGAAGCAACATGGATGAATGGCGTTTAAAAGAGGTTACCAGAATAGGTTACTATTCTTGTACACTGTCAGCCTGTTTCTCCCCTCTTATATCCCCTTGCAGGCTGCCAGGGTTCCCCTCTCCCGATCCGGTTTTGGTCAGGCTGACTGGCGTATGAACATTTCCCCTTCCAGCAGGTTCAACCAGATCTCGAATTTTTGCAGAAACTCCACCCCCAGGATGCCTTTTGCCCCTGTCAATCCCAGTGCGGCTTCCAGCCTGGCGGGCAAAACTCCGCAGCGCAGGCTCAACTTCATTCCACCGATCTCGAATGGCACCTCATATACTTTGGTTTCAAATTTCCCCAGACCGGGATAAAAGTCCTTTTCGAGGCCGACAGAAGCCAGACCCTCTGTCATTTTCCGGTTGATGTAGGCTAGTTTTGAGCTGGTATCAAAGGCAACCTGGATCTCTTTTCCATTCACCACACAGGTCAGGATCGGTACTCCCGCCATCATTCGCAGCGGGACCCGGGTACCAGGTCCCGGCCCATCCGGCTGGCAGAACTGGATCAACCCGTTGGGCAGATCCAGCAGCACCCGGTACTTGAGCAGGATATCTGCCCCCACCATCAGGTCCAGACGGGTCCCCACCAGGCGTCCGATGGTCTCCAGGTCAACCCCCCTGAATTCCTGGTTGAGTGGGTGTACTGTGTTCATGAAATACAGGTCGGTCTTATTTCCAAGGCTGAACGGCGAGCCGCTGTCCAGCAGGGTCTCCTGCCCATCCAGGAGGAAGACCGGGTGACCATTGACAAGGCGCAGAGTGTAATCCATCCGTTCCTCGCGGCCGCGCTTGCTCTGGTACTCCTGGAAGTGGCGCCGCTTGCGGGTGCCTTCATCCATACCGGTCAACATTTCTGTGGAAAGGTGAATGTATTTTTCCCGCAAAGGAGATGGCATGTTGGGGGAATGGGTCGTCATGCTGTCCTGCATGATGCGGTGGGCACCCGCCCGGTCTCCCGCTCTTTCCAGTTTGAGGGCTTCATTGGCTTTGTCTGCCATATCCACGGTTGCAAAGCGTTCCATCAATGGCTTGTTTTCCCGGGTGGTCTTTTCTTCACTTGCCGGTACAGGGTTGACTTCCAGTTCGCTTTCTGCGGTCAGGGAGGCATCCGCCTCATCCCTGCCCTGGATGGTGACCGGGATCCTGATCTTGTTGGCTTCCATTCCTTTCTTAAAATTGAGTTGAACATAGATCGACTTTGGTTTCCCGGCATACAGGTTACCCAACTGGATCTTCAACTCATCGTGGTTGCGGTCAACCTGGTATCCGGCCGAGACTTCGGCATGGATGTGCTCGTGCAGCTTAATGATGATGACCGTATCCCGCAGGGAGGTGTGAGTCAGTTCTTCGAACTCACGTTCGAAGACCAGCGGGATGGCGTTCATGGTCTCCAGAAAGTGGAAATTGCCACCCCCGTTGTTGGCCATCATCTCCAGCAGGTGCTCATCGTAGCCGTGACCGACCCCGAAGCAGGAGGTGGACACCCCGCGCAGGAAGAGCTCGCGCGCATGTCTTCCGAGATTAACCGGGTTCCGTTCCCCTACATTAGCCAGTCCATCTGTCAGCAGCAAGGTGCGATTGAGCATATGACCATTGTCACCTTCCGCAGCCTGTTCGCAGCCGCGCAACCAGCCACCAGCCAGGTTGGTGCTGCTGCCCGAACTAACCCTGGATAGAGCCTGTCGGGCGGTCAGCTTATTGTCCTCGTTCATGTTCCCAGACTGGAAGATGGTTTCGATCTGGTCATCATAAATGGTGACCGAAGCCCGATCTTGTGGACCGAGCAGGTCGAGCACATGCGCGGCAGCCTGTTTGACGAAATGCAGTTTTTCCCCCTGCATCGAGCCGCTGCGGTCCAGCACCAGGCTCAGGTTGAGCGGTGAGTGCTCTTTTTTCTTCTCGATAGAGGGCGGGGTGATGACGATCTCGATGATGCGTGTGCAGCTATTGCCGATCGAGATGACCGGTTTGTCTACCAGCACCTTCACACCAAACGGATTTACTTTCTTTCTTGTACTCATTTTATTTCTCTCCCTTATTATTGGTTTTTCTGAACAATTGACGGGTAATCTCGATCAGTTCTTCCACTACCTTCTCTTTTTCCCTGCTCATAGGCTTCCGGACTTGCAGTTCCACTCCTTCGATTAGCTTGAATCGCTGCCAGGTTTCACCGTTTTTCAAAGACCGGCTCAAATAAACTTCATTGAGCGGGGCAGGGACCAGGGAGGGTACAGGAGCAGGCATATAACGGTTGTTGCTATCATTGACCTTCCGATCATCCTGCAGGTTCTCCAGGCTGCGTATGTAATCCAGGGCGCTGGATCTTTCTGGTTTCTCGCTGTTTTCCTCCCTGTCTTCCTCCTTGTTGAATAGCTGTGGGCTCGAAAAAGTCAAATTCTGCTCTGACTGGGATTGGATGATCCGTTCGATATCCTCGCTGCTCATCGTTTCGAGCAGGTGACGGATCTTCTGGAGGGGCATATGCACCTCTTTCAGGCGGTGGATAAAACGGATGGTATCGAGATGAGTCTGCGAGTACCGCGCGAATTTTCCGCGTGTGTCGGGACCGGGCAGCAACCCTTCCTGGATGTAGAATCTGAGTGTCCGTATCGACATCCCGCTTATTTTTTCCAGGTCTTCCAGGGTGTATTCTTCTGTCATGGTTTTTCGCCTCCAGTTTATATATTATACAGTCAGAGTGTATTATACATCTATACTGTAAAATGTCAAGAGGGTGTGGGAAGAAAATTTTGACAGGCGGAAGGCTGTTTAGTGTAGATTGGCTTATCGTGGATCCGGTGTTATGGAAAATGGCATCGAAAAACCGGATGTACGGGTTATACTAGCCAGTAAGATCTCAAAAGATGATTCCACCAGACTTGATCCTGGCAATCTGAATCCTGCCAGCATGGATCCATCCAACCGGAAGAACCGGGTGGTTGAAAGCAACCTCTTCGTCTCACAAGCTGGTGAGATCTTGTCCGCATCAAGAATTGAGTTGATTAGAAAAAAAGGAAGATGCCTTATGGAAAAAGCAAATTTTGGAATGATAGGTCTGGGGGTTATGGGTCGCATGTTGGCTCTTAACTTGGAGCGCAATGGATATCAGGTGGCAGGCTTTGGTCTGGATCCTGCCAAGGTCCGATCGTTTGTCGCGGATCATCCCGGGAAGAACCTGGTTGCCTGTGCATCCCTGGACGAATTCCTGGCTGTTTTGGAATGTCCCCGTCGCATCATGATGATGGTTCCAGCCGGCAAGCCGGTGGATGAAGTTATCACCAGCCTGATCGATATCCTTGATCCCGGAGATCTTCTGATCGATGGTGGCAACAGCTTCTTCCTGGATACCGAACGCCGCTCCAAGGAGCTCGAAAGCAAAGGGATCATTTTCATTGGCACAGGTGTCAGTGGTGGAGAACAAGGTGCCTTGTGGGGACCTTCCATTATGCCAGGAGGTCAACCCGAAGCCTGGGAGTTGGTAAGACCGATCTTCGAGGCGATCAGTGCCAAGGTGGACGGGGAACCCTGTGTAGCCTATATGGGGCCGCGCGGTGCCGGTCACTTTGTCAAGATGGTTCATAACGGGATTGAATATGGGGACATGCAGCTAATTGCAGAAGCTTATGATATCCTGCATCGCGGCCTTGGCTTGAATAATGGCAGGCTTCATGAAATTTTTAAGGATTGGAACAACGCTGAATTAAAATCCTACCTGATCGAGATCACCGCTGATATTTTCACAAGATCTGATCCTGAAACCGGGACAGCCATCCTCGATTTGATCCTGGATGAAGCCCAGCAAAAAGGTACCGGCAAGTGGATATCCCAGAATGCGCTAGATCTGGGTGTCCCAACCCCGACCATCAACGCAGCTGTGGAAAGCCGCATCCTTTCTGCTTACAAGGAAGAGCGAGTTGCTGCTTCAAAGGTTTTGACTGGACCTGTACCACACTTCGACACGGATCCGGAAAAAGTCATTAAATGGGTTAAAGAAGCCTTATTTGCAGCCTTGATCTGTACCTATGCACAAGGATTCGGACTGATGCACCAGGCGGATCTGGAATATGACTATCACCTGAATTACGCTGATATTGCCCGAATCTGGCGTGGAGGTTGCATCATCCGGGCTGCATTCCTGGATGATATCCGCCAGGCGTATGGACGTGACCCCGCCCTGGCAAATTTGATGATGGACCCTGAATTTTCCAAATTGATGAACTCCCGGCAGGTTTCCCTGCGCAAGGTGGTCTCCCTGGCTGCCGGGAATGGTATTCCTGTCCTGGCTTTCAGCTCAGCATTAGCCTATTTTGATGCGTATCGAAGTGAACGTCTTCCAGCGAACCTGACTCAAGCTCAGCGTGATTATTTTGGCGCACACACCTATCGCAGGCTGGATCGGGAAGGTGTCTTTCATACGGAGTGGATCAAGGAATAGGTTCATCAAGCAGCATCTGATGAAATACAGCTCAATATTTTCCCAAGTGGTCCCCTGGATTTTCTTTCGCTGGGTGCTTTGGTTCACCGGCTGGTTCCAGGTATTATTTCATTTCGGAAGGCAACCAGGTGAAAGATCCACATCAGTTGTGGAGAATTCAATAGGATCGTTTGAACCCGTATAAAATTCCGGGATCAACTCCTTGTAGTGCTTTCAGTCGTTGCGGTTTTTAGGGCTGAAGTTTCTTCTGGATCACGGGTAGGGTAAGCATGGCATGGGGTACGATCAAAACATCACAATTTGGTCCAAGTTTGGCACTGGCTAATTCCAAGGCTTCTTCCATCGTCGCGGCTGGGAGCATCTTGCAATCTGCCACCAGATCCGGATATTCGCTTCCCACGATGATCACATTTGAATCTTCAAGCACTTTTGCCAGGACAAATGCTCTTTGCTGACCAGGTGGATACCCATTCTTTCGGGCATCTTCCAAAATAGATTGGATATTCGGAGCATCTCGCATGGCAGCCAGAAAGCGTTGTTCTCCAACTCCCGACCCTGCGCCTTCTTCACAGCGTGCAGGGATAATGAAGAACCCTCCAGATTTTACAACCGGAGTAGGCGCAAAGAACAGGTAGGATGGAGCACGACTGGCCTGGTATAAATTTGCATCCTTTGGAAAACCAACACCACCAATGGCGATATCATATTGCTTGTAAATGGGGACTTCATAGACACACTTTGCGTAGGTGACAAGATCCTGGAAAGCCATATCCGGATTACCTGCAGTAACCCGCAATACATTCTTATGATCATCCAAAACAACGTTCAGAATAAACCGCAACCCGGCTCGCTGCGCAGCTTCGGTCACAGCCTGGTGGAATGGGTTGCCTTCAATTTGACCCAGGCGCGTGTTTGGATGGTCCACAAAAGCCGGGCTGTGGGTATGTGCTATCAGTGCTTCCCCGGCTGCACCAATTGCAACCGTTTTGCATCCACCGGAATATCCAGCATACTGGTGTGGTTCTACGATACCCGTTGAGATCAACACATCTGCTTCAACCACACTTTGATGCAGCAAGACCGGTACACCTCCCTTCGTATGACCTAAATCCACCAGGGAAGCCGGGTTTTGGGGTTCATTATCAATAACCCGGTAACGGGAAACAATATCTGCTCCCAGTTTTATGGCTTTTTCTTCCAGCGTGGAAGGTCTATGCAAACCAATACCGCACAAGAGCGTAATATCCTCATCTCGCACACCAGCTTGCTCCAATTCGACCAACAAGGCAGGCACAAGTTGATGGTCGGGACTGGCTCGTGTGATATCGGTAAAGACGATGCAGGCGCGCTTGCCCGGTTTGGCAATTTCCCGCAGTGGAGGCGTCCCGATGGGATGGTCCAATGCTTGTTTAATGGCACTCTGAAAATCATTTAATGGTTTTTCTGGATTGGAAATGATCACTGTTGCTTGCATGGATGCAGGCAGTTTGAATTCCAATGAGGATCTACTGTAGGGAATTTTGTAAGTTTGATTTTCCATGAAAATCCCGGGGTAACAACGATTTTGAAATGTCTCAATAAATGATACACAGTATCAGTAAAAAATTTTAGCATTTTATGTCAGATAAGTCGAGTTAATCATGGAGAATGTTGAAAAACAAGTGACAGAACGGGGTTGGTTAATTGGCAGAAAGAGAAAAATTTATTGGATGGGTGCGAGCCACTCGACCAACTGTTGCATCAACGGACTATCCGGGAAGGTTATGAGCACCTTGTCCTCACCCATGCGGCTCTGCCAGCCTCCTGCGTGGACCACCAGGCTGACCATGTCACGATTAATCTCCATGGCGGAGACGCTCCCACCAAGTTTGAGCATCCCTTTCAACACGAAGAGGAATTTCAAGATGTTCTTTTTTGAAAAATGGGTATTATCAGATGGAGAAGTTGCCCAAGGTCATCGAGACCAGGCGAACGCCCATCTGCCGTAACTGATGAAAGTTTGCACCCTGGGACAGTCCGCGCAAGACCGCTTCGGGTTGTTCCACCACTGCGCCAGAGAGGACGGTCGCGCCGAGTTCGAACAGAACAAGGGATAGTGGTGTGGTGGGACCAACGATCAGCGTAGGCGTTCCAGGCTGGCGCAGGGCGATCAGGTCTTCAAAGGTGTGGTTGAGCAATGTCATGGCGGTAATTGCCAATACATCAGCCTGGGGGATGATTTCAGGTGCGGCGCTGGCAGGCAGGTCGCCTTCCTGCGGATTTTGTTCCAGCACGAGGAGCCTGCCCACGCGCGCACGCAGTTCTGGAACGTAGGGGAAATGCCCCACCATCACTACGGTTTTTCCTGCGCCAAGGCGGGCAAGGACTTCTTTGGAGTGCAAATCCACCCACAGATGCGGCAGGCGCGGCAGAAGGGCATTAACGGTTGCCAGACCGATCGAGACCTCAGGCAGGCTGGAGGAATGCACGAAGTTCCCCAGTTCGCGGGCGGGGAGGTCGGTCAGGGAGCCGGCGCGGGAAATAGATGGCTCGGTGGTATAGTGGTGTGACTCATCACCGACTGTGGCAGCCAATCCGCAACGAGACTCACCTTCCACTTCAACAACCACGGCAGTCCAGTAAAGGCCAACTTTCACGGTGAGCAATTTTCCATCGGGCAGGTCAAGCAGGAGCCGGTCGAAGAGTTTATTTGCGGTCATTTTACATCCATAAGAAAAGCAAAAGGCTGTCTCTGAATGGAAAGGAGACAGCCTCGCAGAAGGTTCGAAGCCTGCTCTCCTTTCCAAGGGCATCCCTCACCCCGGCCTCTTCTGAAAGGAGATGGGTAAGCAAGGAAAGACGGGGGGCGGGGTGTTTCCACCACCAACGGGGTCATCATTTGGGATGACCGGCCTGGTTGACATTAGCAAAACCTTTAGGCAGACAGGATCGGAGCACAGATTAGTTTATTGTGTTTTTATTTTACATCCGGTTGGCGCATGTCACAAGGACAAGCCAGAAGCCAATCACCACGATAACGGTTGGGACAAACCTCTGCCATGCTGGTGATTCACATGAGAGTTGCAATTCCCGATCCGACCAGGCGAACTGATTTTGTATGCATGGTATTCTCGTTATATCCATAAACCTAATAGTTAAGATGACGCTCGGCAGGTTGGTCATGCGCTTCCATTGGGCAAAACAACACCAGCAGTTTGGATGGCGCAGGGCGTGAATTTGCCCACCGATGTGGCGCTTTGGCATCAAACAGCAGGCTGTCGCCCGATGAAAGCACATATGCCTGACCGGCAATGGTGCAGGTCACTCTCCCTTCCAGGCAGTAAATAAACTCACGCCCGGCATGGCTGATCTCCCTGACATTTTTATGATCCTTGTCCAGCGTAACCAGGATTGGCTCCGCTCCCAGGGGGGGCAAACCCTCTCCAAGTTTTTCCAGCGACCCGTTCGTGAACCGGATGAGTGGACGCTGTCCTTCCCGTTGGTGAACCAGCCCGTCCTCAAACTTTTCATCCTCAAAAAAGGTCACAAGCGGGACTCCCAGCCCACCTGCAAGTATGTGGAGTGTGTGCACGTTGGGAGAGGTTCGGTTGTTCTCGATCAGGCTGAGCGTATTCACACTGATCCCGCATTTGGTGGCTAGAGCCCGAATGCTCAATCCCTGTTCTTTCCTGATGAACCGCAGGCGGGTGCCAATCAGGACTTCCGCTCCGCAGCAAGAGTCCTGAACTGCTACTTTTTCTCTTGCCAGAGAGAAAGGGCTGCGTGTCTCTGGTTTGCACTTATTAAATGTTTTTTCTTCTGACATGTTCACTCTTCTGGTCGATCTTGAATGAGATGCAATAATTCCATTTGATACGACTCACCATCTGCCAGGATGGTGCGCATCAACTCGCAATTGCCAACAATCTTCGGATTGGCGATCTCGTAGATGTTTTCCATTCCCTGCTGATGAGTGGATAGCACTCTCACAGAGCGCAAAACTGACAGGTGGCGCGAGAGGTTTGGTTGAGAGCCGGTTTTCTGGGCTGCCAACACCTCGTTGATGCACTTAGGACCATCCTTCATTCATGGAAAATCCTCAGGCGAATGGTATTTCCCAACACTTGGCACAACTGGGCTCGTAATTTATTGACAATGAATTCCTGATACATAATTCGTCTCAATTCGTTTTGTACAAAATGACATGGTTCTGCTCGTTTTGCTCGACACGCAGGATAGACAATCCCTTCGTTGCAGGACCGTGCACAACCTTCCCGTCTGGAGCGAAGAGGGAACCGTGACAGGGGCAGGCAAACCCGTCCGCTGTCGGCTCGAGGGTGCAACCCAGGTGGGTACAGATCAGACTCAGGGCAGAGAATCCGCTTTCGGTGTGGAGCAACACAGCAGGTGGGTCGTAGAGAACCGTGCGTGAGTCGAGCGGGTAGTTCGAGACAGGTCCCAGGTCAAATTCCGTTTTAGGCGTGGGGTTGGGTTCATAATCCAAAAAACGGAAAAGACCACCGAAAGCAAGCGCTCCACTCAGGTAGAGAAATACAGTGCGGGCAAATTTGAGAAAATCGTGGCGGGAGATGTTGGTCATGGTTAATGTTCCACAGCGTGGCATTCGTGGCAGTATTGGGACTCTTGCTCTTCGGGGTTTTGTTCGCAAGCGGTGCCCAGCACAGGGCGGAAGGTGAAATATTGACTGGTGGCTTTACCGAACATTTCATACGTGCCATTGGGCAAGACACGGATGTTCCAGAGCGGTTCGCCTTTTTCTGTGACGAGGATGGTATCACCAAGTTTTAATTCGATCACTGGATTGAGAAAGGCAAGCCTGAAGGCGATGTCATTCGGGTCCGTGATGGTTTTTGTCAGAGGCAGTTCGGTCAATGTGCCGTGACAGGTTTTACATTGCACATATTCCATATCTTTTTTGTTGGCGTGAATGTCGCCGTCACCCATTGCCTCTTCATATGTGTGGCAATCAATGCAGTCGAGAGTGTACTCGCATTTGCTGAACTCACCGATGGGCTGGTAGTAATCGTCAATGCGCATGGTAGGATGGTCTGTCCTTTCGGTGAACGTCATTGTGCGCAGATCGTAGTTACCGTGGTTGTGACAGGTGTTGCATTGGGTATAAGGAATGTCGATGGTCAGGGTGTGTACCATGCTCTGGTTTCCTTCAATTTCTCCGAAAAGAGGGGGAGAATTGGAGAGGGGGCTGTGACACGCTGCACAACCGGTGAGGCGGTGATACGTTTCTCCATCGCGCGGAGTGGCGTTAATGTGGCAGGTGAGGCAGTTCTCACCAAATTTTTGAATGGTCGGGTTGAGATCACTGAGTGGGTTAAACGCCAGGAGTGCAGTAATCCCTGTCTCGGTTTGATCATCAATCACGGCGTTGATCCCGAAACGGGGAGTCAGATCGGTTTGCGCGCCGAACATGAAGCGGATATTGGCGATCGCTCCAGCGTAGGTGGTTTGGATGCTGGTCGTCACACGCTGGATATGGTTGCGCTGTTCTGCTTCGCTGCCTGAGTGACAGTTGCTCCCGCCACACGACTCTTCCACCACTGACAGGTCAGACGGGTTCTTCCCGCCTCGCATGGAGCTGTGCGCCAGGTCTGCATCGAGGGCAAGGCGTTCCCCACCGTGGCATACGTTACATCCAAACGTATTAACGGGATGCGAAGTGCTGATTTCAGGTACATCCATATGGCAGGTAAGACAGTATTCAACTTGTCCGGTTAACGTTGGAATTAACTCCACGGGCTTGGGCTGGCGGGTATTCCACCACCAGACCGTGAGAAGAGTGAGCAGAAAGAGGAAAGAAGCAATAGGTAGTAAGCGGCGCATGGTTCAGTTCCGTTAAATATTTAAACCATCGCAAAGATGGTAAGGATAAAAATGAAAACTCCAATAAATACAATCACAATCTGTACCAAACGATTGGATTTTGGAAACCAATGACCGATGTCGCTGTCAGCAGGTTTGGGGAAAATGTAGGGAATGAGGGCTAGGAAGGTTAAAATAGATAAGGGGATGAGCACGCCGAAAATGAACGGGTCACCCCAATTAAGCATTTGTTGTACCCACATGAAAAACCACGGGGCGCGGGTTTCAGCAGTGGGAGATGGTTTGCCGATCATGGCAGCAGCAATCGGTGCAGGGACAAAACTGGAGAGCAGGATCAGCAGGATGCCGATGATAAACATGGCCAGCACTTCGCGGCGGACGAGTTCGTTGCGATTCAGACGGGTTGAATCAGATCGCAGAGACGGCGGCGGGACGGCAATTCCTCCGTCGCGGCGGACTCGAAAAGCGTGCCAGATGCCGAGAATCACGATCGGGAGGGACAAGGCGAAGATGTGCCAGGTGTAGAAGCGGAGCAGGGCGGTCTTGCAGGCTTCTTCACCGCCGACCGCGATGCGATGCAGAAAGTCCCCAATTAAGGGAATGGTCTTGATCAGGTTTGTGCCTGTGACCAGCGGATAGCAAATTCCCTGGTCCCAGCGCAGGATATAACCGGTGAAATCGAGCAGGAGGGCAAGCACGAACAGTCCCAACCCGAGCAAATAGTTGAATCGGCGCGGGTGACTGTATGCGGCGGTAAAGATCACACGCAGAAAATGGATGACAATAAAGACCAACAGGAGTTGCGCGGCCCAATAATGCAGGTTGCGCACAAATCCGCCGAAAGGAACGTGATAGGTGATGGTCTGTACCGAGAGAGCGGCTTCTTCTGGATTTGGGACGTAGTAGAACATCTCCAGGATACCCGTCACCCCGAGAATGAGCATGAGGAAGATGGCTGTCCCGCCCGCGCCCAGTGTGTATCGCCAGCGCGCTTGAGCTGCCGGGATGGTGGGAGGGTGCAGGTGGTGAAAGAAGGACGGGCGCATGTGGGTAAGGGGTAATTGGTAGATTGGTGAATTGGCGGTGCGTCTTGGGTGTGGACATGCGGGCTTTTCTACCCGCATTCATGCACCAACCCTCCCATTCGGATCAGCGTGACGGTTGTCAGAAGCGGACAAATACTCGTCGAAACGGAGGCAGGCTTGAGATCCAGAAAGAGGCGGACGTCAATCGTCTGCAATAGTCGGGGCCTTTTGAAATCTGTGCACCGATTGGTGAGTCTCATCTGCAGGGTGTTCCGCTTCAAAAACTGGGAAGTACTTGGCGATCAACCCAAAGGCGAGAATGCCGGCCGAGAAAATTCCAATCGAAAGGGCAACTTCGGGCAGGGTCGGGAAGTAGTTGACATTGCTCATGAAGGTTGGTAGGTAGGTGATTGGATCGGGATGCTTGACCGCTAGCCAACTGACGTTGAAGCGGTTCAGGATCATGCCGACCAACAGGATGATGGCAGAGACCAAAATACCATTACTGCTCTGGCGGATCCGATTAATTGAGAACAGGGTCAATGGGATAACTCCACTGATAAAAATCTCAATCCAGAAAAGGAAGCTCATAAAACCGCTGGAAAAAAGATATCGCAGGTCACCTTCGATTGTAAGTTGGCCGAACTTAATAACCAGGTAGAGCCCCAGGATGTATGGAATTGCACGCGCCAGTTTTTCAAGAAGATGTGTCTCCAATCCCAGCTTGAAATAACGGGAACTGAGCGTTGACTCAAAGATTATCATTGCAATGCCGATTGCCAGGACAGAGGTAAAAAACAGGACCGGCAGAAAAGGTGTCCACCATAACGGATGTAATTTGGATGGTTGGATGAGTAATAACGCCCCCAGCGAACTCTGATGCAACACTGAGATGACGGCTCCAAGGATCACAATGGGTTTCATAAACCGCTTGATAAGATTTGCAGGTTTTTGCCAGTTCAAGCGCTCGAAGACGACAGGCGCAAATTCAACCATCATCACGGTAGAGTAAATAATCACGTAAATACCAACAACAAACAGGAAAGAATTGTAGTTCTGATAAATGAAATAGTGCCAGATGCGTTCGGGGTGGCCCAAGTCGACCAGCAGGGCAATGACTTCCATGATGTAACCAAGCAATCCTGTTAATAAGGTTGGTCTAAGCAGCGGTCTGAACTCTTCCAAATCAAAGATATACACGATGGATGCAAGGATGAATGCTCCACTACTGATGGCTATACCCGTAAAAAGGTCGAAACTAACCCAGAATCCCCATGGATAAGCATTGCTTAAATTACTGATTGCCCCGATTCCATAAATGAACCGTATCATCGCAATCACGAATGCAATAACTGTAAGGGATAATAAGATCCATACCAGGGGTTTGAATTTAAGTTGCAAGCGCGGTTGGATGGTGATTTTTATGCTCATTGTTTCCCTGCCTCTTTATCTTCTTCTGTGGCTTGTTTCACTTTATTTTGCTTGTAAAGATGTACTCCGGCGGTTATCCCCGTCAATACAACGCCCCAGCCAAGACCAACAGGAAGCGTCAAACCGATGGCAGCTTCACTAACTTCCTTGATTGGCTTAAGACCAACATCCGGCAATCCCAACTCGCTGAACGGGACATGCGAGAGGATCAGGTAGGATGTACCACCATTCTCGCGTTCGCCATAAACATGGTCAATGTAGCGGTCGGGATGCGCGGCAATACGCTCATGGGCTTTTTTGAGTAGTTCATTGCGGTAGCCGTATTCGAGTGCGTCGGTGGGGCAGGTCTGTACGCAGGCGGGTTCTTGTTCGTTGTAGATGCGCTGGGGGCAGAAGGTGCATTTGTCGATGAACGCTCCCTCAATGATACCCTTATCATAATCAAAGTGCGGCACACCAAACGGACAAGCGTTCATGCAATAGCGGCAACCGATGCACACGTCAGGGTTGTAGATAACGGGACCATCCTCCGCCTTGGTATACGCACCCACGGGACAAGCCGACAGGCAATCTGGATCTTTGCAGTGCATGCAATGGTAGACCATGGAAGCACTATCCAGATTTGGGAATTCTCCTTTTACACCAATTCCTGCCACCCAGATACGGGTCTTATCCATGGGGATATTGTTCTCAACGCTGCAAGCCACCATGCAAGCTCGACAGTCAATACAACGGGTGGCGTCAAACAGGTATGCGTGTTGTTTTATCTCAGACATGACTGCACCTCTAAGCCTTTCTTACCGTTACAAAAGTCTGAGTCAGTGCTTGCCCGCCACTGATGGGGTCGGTGAAAGTCTCGTGAAGAGCAGAGTCGCTAGCACCCACGCCGAAAGCTGTCGTCAACCCCTTGGAAAGATGGCCATAGCCGGGTGTCAAGTAGACACAATCCGGACGAATGGCTTCGGTAACCAGCAAAATAATATGAGCATGACCAACTTTGCTATTAATTTCCACCCAGTCTCCATCTACAAATCCTTGATTTGCAGCAGCTTTGGGGTTCATCCATAACCTGGGCTCATTTGAATATTTATGCAGAAGCTGGTTGTTCTGAGTTCCAAACTGGGTATGTTGGGCTACTTTCCCGGTCAACAAATAGAATTCATCCTCACCAGGTACGGGTGGTTCCTCCCAGGTAGGCCATGGCGAGAAACCGGCATTCTTCAATGTTTCTGAATACACCTCGATCTTTCCTGACGCAGTATTGAAAGAGATCTCTTTCTTTTCATCTTCCTCAGGCATGTCAGAATAGCCCTTAACCTTTACTTCCTCTAAACTGACTCCCAATGGTACCAGTTGCTGGCGAATATAATCTTCCTCATCTTTATATTGGAAGTAATCGCCAAGCCCAAGGCGCTCACCTAATTGCTTGTAGATCCATAAGGCTGATTTAGCCTCACCTTGCGGTTCAATGACCGGTTGACGAATGAAAGCTTTATCTCCGACCGGTAACAGCGGGTCGTGGCGTTCCAGGTAAGAGGCTTCGGGTAGGACAACATCCGAGTACCAGGCGGTGTCATTCATGATGATATCAACCGTGACGATAAAGTCCATCTTGGTGAAGGCTTCCAGGGTTTTGGCGCGGTCTGGAAGAGATTGGATAGGGTTCTGCCTGGAGATGAACCAGCCATGCGCCTGGTAAGGTTCTCCGGAAACAATGGCATCGCGTAATTCCTGGAAAACTCCTAATTTAAGCGGCACCAGCGGATATTTCCAGGGTGTGCCATCCAAACGAAGGGCAGACAGACGCGGATAAGGTGGTTGGGACAGTACACCCAGGCCAGCTCCTTCTGCCGCGGCCTCTGCTGATAGACATCCTCCAGGCGTGAGAACGTTTCCGCTCAAGGCGTTTAATGTTGCAATCGCTCGTTCCGTCTGGAACGAATTAATGAAATTGGAGGTACGCCAGCCAGGATGTGCAAGGGCATTGTTATTTGCAGCTGCATATTCCCGGGCAATACGTTCAATGGTGACGGCTGGTACACCCGTGATCTGCTCAGCCCAGGCAGGGGTGTACCTGCTCATTTCTTCTTGGATGTCATCACAACCCACCACATATTTTCTAACAAATTCACAATCTGCCAGCTCATTGGCGGTAATTACATTGATCATTGCCAGAAGGAAGGCAGAATCGGTACCTGGACGGATGGGGATCCATTCTGTTGCTTTGGCAGCGGTTTTGGTATAACGCGGATCTAGGTAAACCAGTTTGGCACCGCGGTCGATGGCGTGTGACAATTCAGCTGTTTCCGAAGTCGAGATGGCTTCCATCAGATTGCGACCAACCATCAAAATATATTCAACATTGTCATAATTGCGGGAGGGTTCTTCAATGCCATAAGTCAACAAAAAGGCTGTGATCATGGCATTGAAGCACAGGCTGCGTTGGGTTCCATAGTTGGGTGAACCAAATGCGTATAGTAAATTCTCAAATAGCGGTTGGCTCAGGTTGTGAGTGGATGAAAAAACCATCGCCTCGGGACCATATTGATCTTTGATCGCCTGCATTTTTCCAGCCACCAGGTCAAGAGCTTCATCCCAGGAGGCTTTGCGGAATAAGCCCTCACCGCGTTTACCAATCCGGATCAGCGGAGTCAGCACCCGGTCCGGGTCATAGGTATTCATTAGCCCAGATTGACCGCGCGGGCAGAGTTTGCCTTTGGAATGTGGATGTTCCGGGTTGCCATCCAACTTGACGACACGTCCCTTCACGACTTTGGCGATCAATCCACAGCGCCAGACGCACATCTCGCACATGCTGGGAATATAGCCATCTCCCTCTGCGTTGAGGTGACCCGCGTCACGTGCTGCCTGCGCCACCTTCGGCGGGAGCATTGCACCGACAACCAGCGCACCAGCCGTCGCCGCTCCTAATTTTAGAAAATCTCTTCTTGAGATCGTTTCTGTCATAGATAACTCCAGTGTTCAGTTGCCAGTTACCGGCGAGAAGTTCTTTCTCACAGATAACTTAACACTGATTACTGATTGCTGTCTTTCCTCTGCCAACCCACGCGGTCGATCAAGTAGAACAGCAGAAGCGACATCAGGGCGAACATGAGGATGAACAGGAAGGGACTGACATTCCAAAGGTCAGGGATGATGGCATTGCCATAATTGGCGATCGCGGAGATCTGCGGAAATACGTGTTGATAGGTCAGACCGTAAATAAATGCGCCTGTCAGAAAACCAAGCAATCCGGGAATAATGTAATCCAGCTTACCTTCGCCGCCACCGGCGGCGCAAGTGCCTGGTCAGAATCCTGTGAGCGCCATACCCACGCCAAATAACAACCCGCCAGCGAGGTTACCAACGATATACGTTGCGGGGATATTTGGGAAAGTGAGCAACCCAAGTCCACGCAGGGCATACAGTCCGATCATGGCGACCACCAGTGCGGTCATCATGAATTTCAGCACCGCAAGGTCCGTGAAACGAAAGACATTTACGATCTTGTTGTATTTGGTCAAGCCAGCCTTGTTCAGCGAAAATCCGAAGAATACACCGAAGACAAGGGCAAGAATATTTGTCATGGTTGCCTCTTTTTTGTCCTAATAGTTTTTCCGATAGATTACCAACGCTGTCAGTATGCCCGAAGCGAACATACCCATAATGAACAAGAATGCCGCAGGAGCCAGAAGCATACCACCTGAGATGGCGAGACCGCTGGTACAGCCACCTGCAATTCCTGCCGCGTATTCCAGAACGATAGCGCCGAAGAAAACCAGCACCCAACGCTTCCAAACCTGGGTGCCAAAGATACGCTTCCACTGCGCGTCCGAATTTGCCGCGTCCTTCTTGCCCCATTTGAGCGTACCACTGGTCGCTGCGCCGATCATCCCACCGAAGAACATACCGACCAGCAGGATCACTCCATAGGTAATGCCGGGTGGCATGATGAAGTTGAAGTACATGGTATCAAAAACTGCAGGCGCAACCGCCTTGCCGATCATGCCCGCGATATTTTCGAACGCACCGGAAGCACCCAGCAGGCTGTCGCTTGCCCACACCGCCAGAATACCCACCAGTCCGAGCAGAATACCCGCCACATAGGGCGACCAGGTTTCCTTGCGGATGTAATTCAAAAGAAATTTCATAGCCTACTCCTCATCCTTTTTGAAAACTTCGTCCATCAGATCGATAACCTTATCCACCTTTTTGTGATCCAACAAATTCGTCAACGACTTGCGCGTGCCTGGTTTGAGACCTGCGATCTTCGGCAGCATCTCCACCACATCGGCGGGATATTCCGCTTCCACCTTGCGCGTATCGCCAAACTTTACTTTGATGAATTTCTCGCGTGTGGCGACGAACCCGCCGCCACCCAGCACCATCCCACCGATCATGCCAATTAAAATCATGTTGCCCCAATTGATGGGTTTTTTACCCAGCACGATCTCATCATAATTCTGGACATAATTAACCGCGTTCGGATCATCCACGACGATCTCGTTGCACTGATTCGAGGTGACAATGGGAGCTGAAACCGGACTGACAGGCTCCGCGGCATCATCGGATGCTGCGGTAGGCGTGGCTGATACCGAACCGATCTCCACGCCGAGAATATCCGCGTAGACCTTGGCACGTGCATCCAAATCCGCGACGTGGCACTGTTGGCAGGCTGCCTTCAAATCAGATAGAGGGGTCACCATCCCTTCATGCGCAGCATCCTTCTCGATCGCTTGCTGGTTCCCTGCGTGGCAGATGTAGCAGAAATCACCGAAAGCATGCGATTGATGCCAGCCTGTCCCATCTGCATTGACGGGCATCTGACCCTGCACTTCGTGGCAGTTCTTGCAGGAGGATGCCTGCGAACCACACTGGGCACTGGCCGGTTGTGCAGACACCAGCCAGATGCTGGTCATTATGACCAGCAGCACTCCAAATAGGATCATTGTGAGTGGAATGCCTTTATGTTGCATACGCAAACCTCCTGAAAAAAAAAAGAAATTGGTCAAATAAATAATTGAACGTATTTCAGTAACTGCTCAGCCTGTCATTCTGAACGAAGTGAAGAATCTCCACCTTCAGGAGAGGAGACCCTTCATTTCATTCAGGGTGACAAATAGTTGAAGAGTAACTACTCTACGGCTGAGTAGATACGAATTTCATAATTCAAGCTCGAATCTGACAAGCGGCAATATTATACACCAATTATATTAGGTGTAATGCCTATAAATATGTAATATTAATACTATTTATTGTGTTATTTAAGTAATTTTTGAATGGAATTGTGATGAGTATTGCAATTCGTTGGACATCTCAAAGGATCTTGTGGAAAGCATCCCAATTTATTGTGTATTTTTACCTGTTTTGGTATGATTGTCTGAAATGATGATCCTCACTGATCCTATCGAAGGTGGAGCATGAAAGAAAAGATATCCGTTGGAGAACGACTCCGCACCTTGCGGACTGAACGCAGTCTGTCCCAGCGTGCGCTGGCGCAACTGGCGAAAATCTCCACCAACTCGGTCAGTTTGATCGAACGCAGTGGGATTTCGCCCAGCGTTGCAACCTTGCAAAACCTGGCAACGGCTTTACATGTGCGCGTGAGTTATTTCTTTGAGGATGAATCAGAGCAAAGCATTTTGCATGTCAAGGCCAGCCAGCGCGCAACTGTAGACAGCCAGGGGGTATGCATTGAAAGCACGGGCAGCCGCATTCGCGCACAAGAAATGGAACCCTTTTTTATACGGTTGGCGCCCCATACCAGCAGTGGGAAACGGCAAGTCATTCATGGCGGGCACGAGGTTGTCTACTGTCTGAAAGGGGAAATGGAATACCTGATTGACGGGACAGTTTACCTGATCGTGGAAGGAGATTTCCTGCTTTTTGAAGCCAGCCTGCCACACCGGTGGCGCAACCCGTTTGAAACCCCTGCCGAATTTATCCTGATCCTGCAGACGCCCGGCGCGACCTTTGAGCCTATCAAGCGGCATTTTGTGGAATATCCATCTGTGACATATATTGACTGAGAGATAATTCTTAACACGTAGCGCCAAGCGGAAAAGGAGCTGTCCCAAAAGTGAAAAGGGACGGCTCCTTTTCTGTTGGATCACATCGGCTATCAAGATTTCCTATACCCCACTATTCAACAATATATAACGAATTGTGATTAAATTCACTTACGTCTTAGAGTGGGGATGCCTATACTAAAGCTTGTCCTTAATTAAGCCGATTCTGGAACCTTGGATTTATGAAACCACCATGAATAATGCCATGCTGGAACTCGCTGATGAACAGGCTGCCATCTGCCGGATGTTTGGTAACCCTCGCCGTTTGCTTATCCTTTGGATCCTGGCAAAAGAGGAAATGTCTGTGCATGCGATCGCAGCTCGAGTGGGTAGTTCCCTTCAAAACGTATCACAGCACTTAAACATGCTCAAGAAATCCGGCATTGTCACTACCCGCCGGGATGGACAAACGATCTACTACCAGATTGCTGACCAAGTGTATCTCAAGCATTGTCCGGCCTTGTTACAGGCACCAGACAGGCTTGATTGAAAAATCTAAATTATTTGAACCAAACAAGGAGAAATTCATATGACTACTGACCTTACTACCGTAACAGCCGCAAAAGTTGTGGATGCGCGCGCCATGTCCTGCCCCGGACCTTTACTGGAGGCTAAAAAAGGCATCGCCACCGTCAAGGTTGGCGAAGTGCTCGAGATCTGGTCGGGCGACGCCAATACTAAAAATGACATGCCGCGCTGGTGCGAAAAAGTCGGCCATGAATTCTTGGGCATGTTGTCAGGAGAAGGCTACGAACGGCTCTTTATCCGCCGCGCAAAATAGTAACGACTCTTCAGTATTTAAAACAAAGGGCTAGAAAGCCACAAAGGAAAAACCAGGCTATCAATGCACTTTCCACCCTTTGTATACTTTGTGTTCTTTATGTTAAATATTTTCCAGCCAAAAAGGAAGAATCATTAGATTGGATTCAATCATGGCAGAAACTATAAACCCTCAACAACCGAAAATTCTGATCCTGGCAACCCTGGCGGGTGGATACGCAGGCGCGGACTCGACGGGGCAATCGCACATGGATTACCCCGCCAATACCTACATCCTGCCTGTCATGTGCCCGGTTATGTTCCCGCCAGAGTTTTTTGTGCGCGCCTTCGAGCACGGCATTGATGGCATCATCATCATGTACAGCGGTACCGATAGCCCGTACAAGGTCGAAGCGGAAGGCACCTCCAAACTGATCAACAACGCCTACGGACTAATGAAGGCGCGCGGCATTGACATACGCCGCCTGCGCCTGGCTGCCATCTGCACCGTTTGCGTTAAACCCTTCCTAAAGGAAGTCAATCAGATGAACGAATTACTCAAAGGCATTGGCTTCGTTCAACACGAACTCATCTCGAGCGCCGCAGCCGCGCAAGGAGCGCAGGTATGAACAATATCCAAGTGGACGCGCTCGTCATCGGTGGCGGGATAGCTGGCATGCAGACCGCACTCGATCTTGGTGACCAGGATTTCCAGGTAGCCCTCGTGGAAAGTGAAGCCAGCATTGGTGGCAAGATGATCACCCTCAGCAAGGTCTTCCCCACCCTGGATTGCTGTTCCTGCATTACCACTCCAAAGATGTCGGCGGTGGCGCATCATCCCAACATTCAGCTCTTCACCTATTGCGAAGTGCAATCCATCCAGGAGAGTGGATCGGGATTCGGTATCGCAGTTGTGCAAAAGCCTCGCTACGTGGACGTGAACAAATGCACTGGCTGTCGCCAGTGCGAATACGAATGCCCCATCACCGTGCCCAGTACATTTGACCGCGGCCTCGGCGCTTACCGCGCCATCCGCGTGCCTTTCTCCACGGCTGTACCACAAAAGGCTGTTCTCGATATTGACAACTGCCTGCTGTGTGGCAAGTGCGAAAAAATTTGTCCTGTTGAAGCCGTGGACTTTACCCAACAACCGCAGACCTTTTCCATCGAAGCCACTTCCATTATTCTTGCGACGGGTTTTGAGTTAACCCAACTTGGTGCAAAGAAGGAATACGGCGGCGGTGAACTCGCCAACGTGATTGACCCGCTGATGATGGAACGCTTCCTTGCGCCGACTGGCCCCTATGGCAGAGTCCTGCGCCCTGGCGATGGTATGGAACCGACCACCATCGCTTATGTCCAATGCGCGGGCTCCCGCGACAAAACGCAGGGAATTGAATATTGCTCACGCGTCTGTTGTATGTATGCCATCAAACAAGCCATGCTCATCAGCGGCGCCCTGCCTCTCGTAGAAATCACCATCTACTATATGGACATACGCACCTTCGGCAAAGGCTACGAACAATTCTACCAAAATGCCAAAGCGATGGGCGTGGAATTCATTCGCGGTAAAGTTGCCTCCATTAGAGAGGATGAAAAGCACAACCCCATCGTCAAGGTGGAATTGACGGAGGAGGGTCGCATCATTGAGCGGACTCACGACTTGGTGATTCTCTCACTGGGGATGATACCCACTGCTTCGGCTTCACCCAGTTCTATTATGGGTCTGCTCCCATCTTCAGACGGTTTTATCTCGCTCCCAGCCTTGAATGCGTCCCCTTGCTCGACCACGCAGCCTGGCGTTTTCGTCACAGGTACAGCGGGCGGACCTATGGATATCGTGGACAGCATCATCACAGCTGGCGCGGCGGCTTCCGAAGCCTCCGCTTACATTCGCAGCAAAACGGGTATCGGAGTCGGACAACGCGAGGTGGTCTATGACTGAGAAAATCAAGATTGGTGTCTACACCTGCTATTGCGGTGGGAACATCAACCACACTGTCCAATGCGACCATGTCGCCAAAGTAATGGAAAAGCAAACCGACGTGATTGTCTCTCGTACCAACATGTCGCTCTGCTCCGACGCGGGACAATCCCAAATCGAACAGGACATCAAAGAGTTGGGTATCAACCGCGTGGTGATCGGTGCATGTGCTCCCTCGCTCCACGAACAAACTTTTCGGAATGCAGTCATGCGTGCAGGTTTGAATCCATATCTATATCATCATGTTGGTCTGCGCGAACAGGATTCATGGGTACATGGGAATGATTGTGATGGCGCAACACGCAAAGCTGTCAGTTTGATGGCATCTGGACTTGCCAAGGCGCGCCTGCTCCAGCCGCTCGAATCGATTCGCTTGGATGCGGAGAAGCAAGCCCTGGTAATTGGTGGTGGAGTGGCAGGACTGCGTGCCGCACTCGACATTGCCCGTCAGGGTCTGCGCGTGGTGCTGGTCGAAAAATCCCCCTTCCTGGGTGGGCGCATGGCGCAATTGGAGACTGTCTTTGCAACGGATGAGAAGGTGAGTGATCTGTTGCCCGGATTGATCGAACAAGTTGTGGCGCACCCCAATATCAAGATTTATACCCAGGCCGAGATGGTGGGTGTGACGGGTTATGTCGGCAATTATGGCGTGCGGGTGCTGCAACACTCGCGTGGCGTCACGGATGAAAATGTCGAAGTGTTGATGTCCGCTTGCAAGCAGGAAGTACCGGACGAATATAACTATGGTCTGACCAATCGCAAGGTCATCTACCGCGCATACGAGGGTTGCTACCCACCATCAGCGGCGGTGGACTGGGGAAAGTATAACGGCGAACCGATCTCCTTGAACGGTGGTCAACCCGAGGTCCTGAAAGATGCCTTGCAGGTCATTGAGATCAGTGTTGGAGCGATTGTTGTCGCGACGGGCTTTGATCCTTATGAGCCGCGTCAGGGCGAATATGGCTACGGCGAGTTGAAGGAAGTGGTCACGCTACCTCAGTTGATCCGTCACATGGCGTTGCTGGAAAAAGGGGAAGCGCTGAATTGGAATGGTCATCCCGTACAGGATGTTGCGCTGATCCATTGCGTGGGCAGTCGTGAGATCGATGGCGTCCACGAGCCGCAAGCAGACGGGCAGGTGAATAATTATTGCTCGCGCGTTTGTTGCACAGCCAGCCTGCACATGACCAATGAATTGCGCCAGAGGTTCCCCGCTCTGAACATTTATGACCTGTATCAGGACATCCGCACCTACGGACGCGGTCATGAGGAATATTATCATGCTGCATTGGAGGGCGGCGTGCGCTTCGTGCGTTATCACGGCGACGAATGCCCACAGGTGACTGCAGCGCCGAAAGGCGAGGCGCATCCTGTGTTAATTCAGGTCAAAGATACGTTGACCTACAATGAAGATATCGAAATCCCTGTGGATTTGGTGGTGCTGGCAGTTGGCATGAAACCGTGTCAGATTGACGACCTTGTGAAAATGCTCAAGATATCACGCGGTCATGACCGTTTCCTGCTCGAAGCGCATCCCAAATTGCGGCCTGTTGAGACGGCGGTCAACGGCGTGATTTTGGCTGGCACGGCGCAAGGCCCGATGAACATCCAGGAAAGCCTGTCGGCAGCTTCGGCAGCAGCGGCGAAAGTCATGACCCTGCTGGGGCGCGGAAGAGTGGAATTGCCGCCCTTCGTTGCGGCAGTGAATACCGAGAAATGCAATGGTACGGGCGCGTGCGTGGAAGCCTGTCTCTATGAAGGCGCAATTGCTTTGAAAACACTTACCGACAATGGCAAAGAGGTTAAGCGCGCCGAGGTCACACCTGCCAACTGTGTAGGATGCGGTGCATGCGTTGCGGTATGTCCAAATCGTGCCATTGATGTTCAAGGATGGACACTTTCGCAATACGAAGCCATGGTGGATGCTATTGGAATGAACATCGTAGATCCGATGGAGGCAGTATCATGACAAATGACCCAAAGACACTTTCACGTGGTGAAATGCTTAAGAATTTACGTCAACAACATACTTCAACGGTGGAAAGAACACAGGCATTACTGCGCCAGCAGAAACAGATCCAACAGGAGATTTGCAAATTCCTACTGGATAATCCCAAAACTGTTCCGGATGTGGCGCTGGAAATTGGTATGCCTGCCAATGAAGTGCTGTGGTATATGGCATCCTTTAAAAAATATGGTCTGATTGTTGAAAAAGGTATGTGTGGCGATTATCCGCTCTACCAAAAAGCAGAGGAGAATAAAGCATGAACCGCGTTGATCCGACCTTACTGCATGAACTCAGAGAATATGGTGCGGTGGGTATCGAGAAGTGCTTTAACTGTGGCAACTGCACCGCCATCTGTCCGTTGGCGAGCGACGAATACAACTTTCCACGGAATGTCATCCGCCGTGCCCAGATAGGGGACAGGGAGCACATGAAGTCACAACTCGATCCCTGGCTGTGCTACTACTGTGGTGACTGCTCCGCCACTTGCCCGAAAGGCGCTGAACCTGGTGAAACGATGATGTCTGCCCGTCGCTGGTTGACGGGTCAATATGATTGGACAGGACTGGCGCGCAAATTTTACACATCACTGGCATGGGAACTCGGCTCAATCGTACTGGTAGGCTTGCTTGTGGTCTGGATCATTGCCATGTTCCACGGACCGCTGGTAACCGACCGCGTGGAATTGAACACCTTTGCCCCTCTCCACATCGTCCACATGGCTGATTGGATCATGGCGGGTGCGCTGGTCTTCTTCATCACCACCAATGTACTTCGCATGTATTGGTTGACCATGAGCCGCGCTGGGCAGAAGATTCCATTTAAGTTGTATATCACCGAAGCCTGGCAAGTAGTCCTGCACGCCCTGACCCAGAAACGCTGGGCAACCTGTGCTGAAGACGAGAAAGACGAAAAGACCCGCAACGCCAAACGCACCGGGCGGACAATCCACTTGCTATTGGTCAGCGGTTATGGCTTGATGTTGGTGCTGATCATCTTCTTCCTGTCCTGGTTCCAGACGGACAACATCTATCCGCTTTGGCATCCCCAACGCTGGCTTGGATATTACGCGACCATCGTACTGCTGTTGGGTGTGGGATGGGCGCTGTGGGGACGCCTCAAAAAGGAAGTGGAAATGCACCGCTTCTCCCACCCCAGTGACTGGATCTTCCCCATCCTGCTTTTGGTGGTCACACTGACGGGTATTCTGCAACACGCCTTCCGCTATTGGGACATGCCACTTGCAACTTATTACACCTATGTGGTTCACCTGGCATTCACTGCCCCGATGCTGATCCTGGAAGTGCCATTCGGCAAATGGGCGCACCTGTACTATCGTCCACTGGCGGTTTATTTCCAGGCAATTAAAGAGAAGGCTGCACAACAAAGCACAGCCGCTCAAGGCGCTCCCGCCGCGGCGGATTAAGAAATTTGTAAGTCCCAAACCTGTGGTAGCGCCTTGAGATTTTTGAATAAGAAACAACTTAATTCGCTGCCACGAAACCAAGGATCCTTTAATAGGAGGAACAATGACAGACGAAGAAATCGGCAAGATGGTGGTTACCATGAACCATGATGATGCCACCAGCGTGATGGCAGCGCTCGTGATGGGTGCGGCAATTGCAAGCAGTGGTGAGCAGGTGCTGATGTTCATTCAACCTGGCGCGGCAAAAATTCTGGTCAAGGGTGAACTGGAGAAATTTCAGAACCTCAAAGGACAGCCCGACCCGATCCACCTGTACGACTCGATCCTTGTTCTGGATGGGCGCTTCATCCTGTGTGAATTGGGATTACCCATTCTCGATATCAAAAAAGAAGACCTTCGCGAGGGCGTGGAAGTGATGATGGCATCCTCTTTCATGTTCGAATGTGAAGGCGCCAAACTATCATTCAGTTATTAAAAAGGAGAAGAAACGCATGTCCCCCCCAACCAAAACCCTGAACGTGTGCGGCAAGATCTGTCCTTATCCTGATATGGATACCATGACCACCCTCAAGAAAATGCAAAAAGGCGAAGTCCTGGAAGTCCTGTTGGATTACCCACTCTCCGTGGAACGCATCCCGCGCAATCTCAAGAAGCAAGGTCACAAATTGATCAGCGTGGAAAAGCTGGACGGCCCCAACCATCGCATGTTGATCGAAGCGCATGGTCTGAAATAATCAAATAATCATACAAGGAGAAAGAAATGACAGCTGTATCATATGGTTTATTCGTCGGAATTCTGTTCGGGTTTGCCCTGCAACGCGGGCGCTTCTGCATGAACTCTGCCATCCGTGACACCATTCTGCTCAAGGACAACACCCTGTTGAAGTCGGTGGGTGCGGCAATACTGGTGTGCATGTTCGGTTTCGCCTTCCTGGTGATGGGCGGTTTGGTCAAGATCAGTCCGACACCGTTCTTTTGGGGTGCGAATTTGGTTGGCGGTTTCATCTTCGGTATTGGCATGGTGCTGGCAGGTGGTTGTGCCAGTGGTATTACCTACCGCGTCGGCGAGGGGATGGTCGGCGCACTGTCTGCGTTGATCGGCCTGTCTGCAGGCGCGACGTTGACAGCCATGAGTTTCCTGAAACCGATCAAAGATTATCTCCAAACCAGCACGAAGATCATGGTTGGCGAAGCAAACCCAACCCTGGCGAACATATTTAGTATTTCCTATCCAGTGGTTGCGTTGAGCATCGCCGTAATCGCAGTAGTCATCTGGTTTTTGATTGCCCGCAAAAACAAGGAAGATGAACCGAAAAGCAGTGACACCATCGTCAATCGCATCTTTAAAAAGGGGTGGGGCTGGCTGGTGACCGGTATCGTGATCGGTCTGATCAACGTGCTGGCTTTCTACTCGTCCACACTGGCGGGTCGCAGCTATCCTTTGGCCATCACATCCGGCTGGTTGACCATTGTCAAACTTGGGATGTCGGTTCCTGAAACCAAGATGGGCTGGGACGCCTGGTTGGTCATCGGTATTGTGTTAGGTGCGTTAATTGCCTCTTTGATTGCCGGTGAGTTCAAAATTCGCTTCCCCGGCTGGACCATGATGGGACAGACCTTCGTGGGTGGTTTATTGATGGGTTTTGGTGCCGTAACCTCCGCTGGTTGTAACGTGACCCACATCTTGAGCGGTCTTCCGCAATTGGGCATTGGCTCCCTGGTTGGTGCCATCTCGATTGTGCTCGGTGCCTGGTTGATGGCGTGGCTGATCTTTATCCGTCTTCCGAACGCAAAATAATTATTGTTCACCTATATTAAAGGAGAAACAAAATGGCTCAAAAAATGGCGGTCGTCTGCAACGGCGACACCCCCGCAAGCATCATGCCAACATTGATCTTCTCCACATCTGGCCTTTCGCTGGACTATGAAGTGCATATCTTCATCTGCCCGGCAGGAGCCAGGTGGATGGTCAAAGGCGAGTTGGAGAAACTCGGCACCCCCAAGGGATTGCCCAACCCGATCAAACTCTTTAACGACATCCTTGACCTGGGTGGTGAAATTGTGTTCTGCGAACTGGCACTGGAGAATAAGGATATCAAACCTGAGGACCTGCGCGATCCTCGCATCAAGATCAAGAAAGCCCCGCCATATCTGATGGATGTCGATGGGGCAACGCAGACTTACGTCTTCTAGCCACCACACCAGGAATTGCTTAAACAACCTGCCCCCGCTGAAATCCAACGGGGGCAGGTTGTTTTAATCTTTATTATTCTGGCAAGCGGATCAAGTCCGTGTTTTCAGGAGCGTGGATGAAACTCCAGAATGCATCCCGCGGCCGTTGTGGACTACTTTCGGCTTTGCGAGCCATGTAAATCGTACGTTTTAAGTTAAGTCCATCCACCTGGAGATCCACAATATTGCCGCGTTCCAGCGGGCAGGCGCTGGCCAGGTTGGATACGAAGGCTATTCCATATCCAGCCGCCACGGTTCGTACGATGGCTTCGGCATTGCCCAGTTCCATGAAAATATTCAGGTCATCCAATCCGATATCGTGTTTCGCCAATTCAGATAACAAGACCCGCCGCGTCCCTGAAGTCTCCTCTCGCATGATGAGCGGCTCTTCTAACAGTTCGCTGGGTTCGATTATTTTACGTAAAGCCCAGCGGTGACTGGCAGGGATTATCAGGGTAATCGTATCGCGGAAGAATTCCTGCGATTCCAATCCTGCAGCCAGGATCTCCCGGCTGAGAACTCCAATTTGAGCTTCTCCTTCCAACAGGTTAAGTGTAACATCTTCGGGTGTGCAAGCCAGGATGCGGATCTTGACACCCGGAAAGTATTGACAAAAACGGGCGGCCATCTGTGGCAGGACATATTTGCCAGCTGTGGTGCTGCAGGTGATGCGTAGTTCGCCGACGACATCTTCCTGGATCGAAGCCATCATGGCTTGCATATTGTTGGTGTCATGCAGCAGGCGGCGCGCCAATGGCAGGAGCAGCCGACCAGCTTCGGTAAAGTGCAGGCCGGTGTTGCTGCGCGTGAATAATACGGTGCCCATCTCTTGCTCGAGTGTCTTGATGTGATGGCTCACTGTCGGTTGGCTCACATGGAGTTGCTTGGCTGTTTCAGAGAAGTTCAATGTTTCCGCTGCGCGCAGGAATGTCTCGATTTTATTGATGTCAACCATGGTATCTTCCTTTTCTTCTATAAACTACCCGGGATCTGTGGTTCCTTCCCTTTAGTTTTTTTGCTGCAAGTTTTCCGGGTGAGATCGAGAGCAGCATCAGCACAGTCATAATTATCGCAGAACTCAGGCACCAGGCGCAGGTGGCGCCTAGGATGAATGGTTCCAGGAATGTCAGATAAACCGAAAAGAATGTGGAGAAAATGGTCATTCCTAATACTGCCAGGGCAGCATAATTGGACAGCGCATTCTTTGAAAAACACATGATCCCCCAGCCAGCCAGAATCAAGATGTAACCAGCCACCCCCATTACACCGATGGGCAGGAATCCAAACAGGCGCGCATATTGGCTCTGCTGAACCGTATTGCAGTCGCCCACCGGTCCACAGATGACCTCCACCTGTGATGTCTCCACATAAGCCAGATAGGCGGCTACACCAAAGCCTACCAGGCATAAGGCAGGGAAGATCCACCGGGTGCCACCCGTCATCATCTGGCCGGGTGTACGAACGAAGTGCAAACCACCCCCGATCAATGCGGTGATCATTCCAACCAGGACAACAATAGCCAGCCCGTTCCCCAGTGGATCACGCGCCAGACGGTCCTTAATGCTAAACTCATCCTTACCTGTCTCTACCTGTATGTAGGGAGTTGTCGTTGCTGTCATGGCAGTGGGTGGCTCTGAGGTGTTGACCTGTTGTGCCATCTGGGTGCTTTGCATGCTGGTAATGTACTCACCAAGCCCTGGAATCTCCGGCCAATCGATGCCACCCTGGGCCAGATAGGCAGCCACCAACCCCGGGAATTGTTCAGGGATGTCTACGCTTCCCACCAGGAATTGGTTGCCGATCACCAGGAAAGGCACCCCGCCACTCTCAATGTTGAATTTCTGCAGTGCTGCCACAAAGAGCAAATACCCGGCCTCCTGGTTGGTATCCACTGCGAGGATCTGCAGTTGTTCCCCATACTGTCTTAAAAGAGGTGGTAAAGTCTCCGTTATCACGTAATGACAGTGATCACAAGCGGGGGAATAGAACAGGACAGCATTAACGACCTCTCCTGGTTGAGATTCTTGTACAGCAAGGGTTTGTGAAGGCACGAAAAATGAGAGAATCAGTAAACACCCTGCAAATAATTGGTTGATAAGTCTGTTATAGATATTTTTTTTCATATTAGGAATATCACTCCGGCGATGATCAACCCTCCCAGGCAGGACAGGGAGATACCAAGCATGAAACCACGGAGATGGAACCAGTAATCCTTGTATTCTGCCATGCCCTCACTACCCGGGATGACAACGAACCTGGGGGTGATCGTACAGAAGATCAACCAGTCCAGGATCAACCAATCCACCATGTTAAAAAAAACAAAGATTCCGCTGGCATTCAGCCATAGCCCCAGAAATGGAACTCCACTCTGGCTTTTTAGCATGAATGTCGAAAGTAAAGGTCCAAGGATAAGCACCAACATGAAGGGAATGCCAAAGAGAAAGCTGAGGCGTTTTTCAGAGATAGTTTTCGGAGGCACCTTTTCCTGGATCGCATGCGGGTAGTCCTGGAGGAAGGCGCGTGCGTTGATCTTCAACCCGAGCATCAACAAGATGGATGCGATCAAAGAGACCAAGGCACCATGTGCAAGAATCCCAGTCCATATTTGACTTGTCAATTTTTACTCCGTTGTGCATACCAACCGGTTCTCACATCTGCGAATACATTGAATTCAGGATCGTAAGGCTCGATGTCCAGCAGCCCCTCCACGAAATCGGGAAACACTTCCACCTCACCAGCCGACTCGTTCACAGGCGGCTGGATGGGTAGCTCGGGTAGTTCCGCGCAGGGCGAGTGGATGATGCCAATGGTGTGCAGAACGAATTCCATGATTTTAGCATCCTTTCTGGTTCGAAAAACAGACTGACTGGTGGAGAATTGGTGGTCGATGATCCATCAAGTTCATGCCAGCTCCTAAGAATTACTCGAATAGGGATAATGAGCATCGGCTGCGGTCCAGAAGATATGACCACCCCGTTCCACAGTCTGGATTTTATGTGCCTTATCCAGTTCTGCAAGTGCGGTCTGTAATTCCTCAGCCGACCACCGGTTGAGCAATACCATCAATTCGTCTTCCCGCATGGGATGCCGGGTGACAACACTCAACAAAGTTTCCTCAAGGTTTCCCATGCCTGCCAGATGCACCTCTGTTATCTCCTGGAATACTACCGGGGCAACTTTTCCCAGGATCTTCTCGGCGCGTTGCAATCCGGCTGCATCCGAAGGTCGCACCCAGACTTCAGCTGGCGGGCGCGTCGGCAGGGTGATCTGGACTTGGTCCGGATCGATCGTATTCAGAACCAGCGCCAGTTCCTGAAGGATTTCCGGCGTATCATTCATACCCTGGATCAACATTACTTCGATCCATAATTTTCCGGAATATTCCTGTTGGAAGAGGCACAACCCTTCGACCAGATTGTCAAAGGTGAAACGCGGTGCGGCGCGGTTGATCTTTCGGTACAGCCAGGTGTTCCCGGCATCCAGGGTGGGCAGGACAGCATCAGCTGCGAACAGATCCTCGCGCACTTCAGGCAGGTAAAGCAGCGACCCGTTGGTGATGACCGCCACCGGGATGTCTGTGATCGCTTTCACCTGCCGGATCATCCATCCCAGGTCGCTGTTCAGGGTTGGTTCGCCAGAGCCGACGAAAGTGATCCAGTCGACATTGCCAGGGTCCTGGGAAACCAGCTCCTTCTTCACCTCCGCCAGGAGCTCGTGGCGTGGGATGTATTGGCCGCGCTCGAGGGTGAGAGGAGCCGTGCGCCCCAACTGGCAGTAGATACAGTTCCAGTTGCAGGTTTTAAGTGGGATGGGGTCGATGCCGAGCGATTTCCCGAGACGGCGGGAAGGAACAGGGCCGAAAACGTATTTCATAAATACCTAATTATAGGATACACGTGTGTCAGCATCGGTCATTATTTGTGCAAGCATACCTTGCCATCCTGGATTTTCCCAGGTTCCAAGTTGCGAGTGCATGTGGAAATACTTCTGGGGGATAGGGTGTGTACCTAAAACAACCTCCACACCATAGTGTTTTTCCAAATAAGCTTTGAATATTCCTATGTAAGGGCAGGGTGGATAGCCAACAAGAAGTCCGGTCGCAAGGTGGATCACCTGTGCACCATTCTTAACCATTTCTTCACCGGTATATTCGACATTGCCTCCTGGGCAACCATCGCAGGTGGTATAACCAGCCAGTTCAATTTCCACGTCAGCGTACCTGCTAAACGCACCTTCCTTGTTTCGCATCGCTCGTAAACATTTTCCCCCCGCACAAGTCCGGTAACGATCACATATAATGATGCCAATTTTCGTTATATCACTCATAGTTATTCATCCTGAAAATTTACTTAACATAAAAAACTTTACACTAATGTGTTGAGATATAATTTTTATAAATTTCAGGCAGTAGCTTCCAGGTTGCCTGAGAAGATCAATACTTCCAAGAATTACAGATCAAATTCCAAGTTGATTCAGAGAGTCCCTCATCCTAAATCTTCGCCTTTATTCAAATGGTCTGAAAAGAGTTTATTCGTATCAACTTGGAATTCTCAACTTTAGCCACGTATCATTTTTGTACCGCAATCTGGGCAGGTCTGGTCCATGCAGCGCTGACCAGTCACATGCGGGATTTTCTTGCCGCATTTCGGACAGACACAATTTCCAGTCGGGCCAGAACCCGATTTGTTACCACCACCCTTTCCCTGACCTGCGCCTCCACCGGTACCTTTTCCTTGGCCTGTACCCAGACCGCGCCTTCCCAAGTTTTGTCCATTACGATTGCGAGATATTTGATTTTTCATCTTCACTAATCCTTATTCCATATCCGGTTTCCATATTTCCCAAACCTTGCCAACCAGGTCGGAGCTAGGTTTGAGGGTGGGTTTACCGGGTTCCCATCCGGCGGGAGTGGCTTCTTTACCTCCCGATGCACGCACGAGCTGAAAGGCCTGGATCTGTCTGACTGATTCTGCAAAACGCCTGCCAACCGGTGGTGTTAATACTTCCATAGCCTGTATCACACCATCAGGGTCGATGATAAAACGCCCGCGTAGCTCGATTCCCTGGACTTCATCCCAAACACCATAGGCTCGTCCTACATTCCCCGCCTGGTCAGAAGCCATGTGGAAGGGCACACCACCTTCCACCATCTTGGTTAGTTCATAATCATTCCACATTTTATGCACGAAATGGCTGTCCACGCTGACCGATATGACCTCAACACCCAAATCTTGTAAGACAGAATACTTGTCGGCGACCGCCGACACTTCTGTTGCTCAAACAAAAGTGAAATCACCGGGATAGAAGCATAATAAGATCCACTTTCCGGCAAAATCTGTGAGCTTGATCGGAGTGAAACCACCCTTGTAATAAGATGGGGCAGTAAAATCAGGGGCTTTCTGTCCAACTCGAGCGGTCATGATTAACTCCTTTCGTTCGGGTGATTCTGGAGATTTAAGATTGGTTGATGATCCAGGTTCTTCGCCCGTCATTGCTCCCGTTACACGTGCACATCCAGCTGTCTCTGCCATAGGTTCTCCTTTAGTTTGTTCTTAACTCAGATAGTTACGAGTTTTACAATTATTTCATTCTCTTCCAGTCTTTTCGATCAGCTTCTAAGATCTAATTTTCTACTCATACCTGATTTTCCACGTAGGCGAGTTCGCTTCTTATTGTTATTCAGCCATCTTTCGATCGTGCAATACATACTATCAAGGTGCATTTTCTTTCTTACAATAAAACCTGCTATCCACGCTAACATTCAACAGAAATTCTTGGAGAAGGTTAGCATGAATTAACAGGAAGTCCCTTCTTACCCGTGTCTGTGCTCTACGCTCTCATCACAGGGAGCTGCCTCAGTCAACTTGCCACCGAAGTAATTATCCAAGGATTGACGTACCGTGCCATTGGCACCGGTGGCAGCCTTGATGCCTGCATCTTCGAAGAACTGGATTGCTCGTCCGCCCATTCCGCCACTCAACATTACATTCGCGTTCTGCTCCTTAATAAAGGTGGGTACCTCTCCGGGTGCGTGACCGTTTATGTATGGGTTGGCAACACCCTTTGTGCATGTCACCTCACCATTTTCAACGTCCACCATAATGAAGAAGGGGGCATGCCCAAAGTGCTGGGCTACGATACTCTCAAGACCATTGTTATTTTCTGCAGTTACAGCAATTTTCATATTACATCTCCTGATTGATAAGTTTTTCAAGGTCCGCTGCGAGAAGATAGCCTTCTACAGCGATTTCTTGTGATTTTACGCCGGGTACTTCCGCCACAGCTTTCTTAATATTCATTATGAGTGAAACAGCAATAGGGCATACAAATGACGATGGACGAAAGGTGTATCGCACTTTGCCGAGTGCGTCCGTCCATAAGTTTTCCACCAGACGCATCCGGATCACATCGGTATTGGTTTCAGGGTCCATTACTGTTTTCAGACGTTCCAAAATAACATCCTCCAACGATTTTTCATTCATGCCTTCGCCTCCATCAGGGATTGGATGACTTTCACCCACACAGCAGCGATGGCAACGCTGGAAGGGGCTTTCGGTTGGAAGGCAGTCACTGCTTCACCTGCTACCATGGCACTGGCAACTGTTAAATCAAACGGGATTCGACCGACGATTTCGATTCCGCTCTCAAGACAATAGGACTCGATCTCGTCAGCTCCTGCTGGATATATATCTGCTTTATTGATGCACACCATGGCCCGCACACCGAAATGCTGTACAGTTTGCAGCACGCGGCGCATATCCTGCACACCAGCCACCGTTGGTTCGGCAACGATCAGCGCCAGATCTGCGCCTGATATGGTTGAAATGACCGGACAACCTATGCCGGGTGGTCCGTCCACAAGCACCAGTTGGCGATTCTCATCCAGGGCTTGTAAACGCGCTCGTTGCTTAACCAGTGTGACTAATTTCCCTGAATTATCCTGTCCGGGATACAGATGGGCATGATAGAGCGGTCCATAGCGGCTTTCGGACACGTAGAACTTGCCAACTACCTGCTCGTGCATGGTTATGCTTCCTGTAAGACACTGGTAGACACAGGCTGCACATCCATCACAGGCGATGGGATCAACCATGTATAGATTGTTTATGTAATTAATGGCATCAAAACGGCAAATAGTCTGACAATCTCCACATGAAGAACAAGTTTCCTGATGGATGACTGTTAAATGCCCACCTTTGAAATCCTGCTCCTCCAAAAGTTGGGGTTGGAGCACAAGTTCCAGATTGGCAGCGTCGACATCCGCGTCTGCCAGGATGACCTGGTTGGCATAACCATTTTGGGAGGCAAGCTGTGCAAAGGCTGCTGTAATAATGGTTTTACCGGTTCCGCCTTTACCACTGAGAATTACGAGTTGCTTCATAATTTCACTTTGTCTGCAATGGTTTCAAGTAAGTTCTGGAATCCTGAGCGATATTCAGGAGAGGCTTCGACAAGAAGCTTTCCGCTGGCGATGGCCTCGGCGATGCGTCTTTCCATTGGAATGCGCATTAAGATCGGCACGTTGTTTTCAGAGCAATACATCTCAACAGCGTTGTTTCCAATGCCATCACGGTTGATTACAACACCTGCTGGAATGTCAAGCTCGCGGGTGATCGCCAATACCTGTTTCAGATCATGCAAGCCAAAAGGTGTTGGTTCAGTAACCAGCAAGGCGTAATCTGCGCCACGTATGGTTTCAACCACCGGACAGGATGCTCCGGGGGGAGCATCCCTGATTTCGATGGTTGGCAGGACCACAGGTGCCCACTTCTTGAGCTCTCGGATGATCGGCACCGCCATCGGTTCACCAATTTTCATCTTTCCCTGGGCAAATTCAATGCCATGCACCGCCTGCCCGCTTTCCAGTACGCCTAACACGTTAAGACTCTCACTGATGGCGTGCTGTGGACAGACCAACATACAACTTCCACAGCCATGGCATAATTCCGGAAAGACCAGGATTTTTTTGCCAATGACCGCAATAGCATGAAACTGGCAAACATCCGCACATTTTCCACAGAAGTTGCAAAGGGTCTCGTCTAATTGCGGGATCAGGATGCCAACATCTTTATGAGAATCAAACAATGGATTCAGGAAAAGTCTGGCGTTGGGTGCTTCCACGTCGCAGTCCATTAAACGGATCGATTCCTGTTCGGATGCAACCAAGGCCAGGCTGGTGGCAACGGTGGTTTTACCTGTACCGCCTTTGCCGCTGGCGACCACGATCCTCATTAACGATTTTCTCCGTGATGCCCTTTGTGCGTAGCAGCTTCTACTTTGGTTAATTTTCCTGCTTTAAATAAATCCAGGATTTCAGTAGCGCTTTGAGCCTGGTCTCCAGGGGCAATATACATTTCTATGTCGGCTGCTGCCAGCGTGTCATAGGCATTAGGGCCAAATGCTCCGCTGACCACTGCCTGGGTTCCCTGGCTGGCAACGAACTGGGCAGCCTGTACACCTGCGCCGCCTGAAGCGGATATTGCCGGATTGTCAAAAGCCTGCCATTCACCGGATTCAGTATCCACAACGCAAAAGGCAGAGGCGCGCCCAAAACGGGCGTCAAAGGGGGAATCCAGTGTTTTGCCAGAGATCGAGATTGCTAATTTCATAGAATTTCCTTTTTTTCACTAACTGAGTCAAGATTATTTATGATTTTGATGTCGCTGGGGCGACCCGTCTTGCTCTGGAATGTTCAGGATTTTTTTCCCTGATAAACCACCCATGAGCATGAGGATCGCCCTTTCGAGAACGAATTACTCTTTCTTCATTGCATCCAAACGATCTGAAATGCTTTGAAGGGCAGATTTCAACGCCTGGATCTGGTTCTCCACCCAGGAGCCGTCCTCCACCGGGGCAACTCCTAATCCGCGCCCCAAGCCACGGCCGCCTCCTCTGCGTCCAAGTCCACGACCGCCAGAACGACCAACGCCGTCTTGTCCAACACAGTTACCTAAACCGCGTCCTGTTCGGGAACCTTGACTTGAGGGTCCTGTTCCGTCTCTAAATGGCATGCTATTCACCTCCTTTCAAGTAGGTAATAATTCTGATTGATTAATAAATCTTGACTGGATATCTTCATATACCAACTCAAGTGCCTCAATCTCTTTTCGCCTCCGGCGAATATTTTCGGTTCACTCAACCATTGTACTTTTACCTCGTGGGTGAAGGTGTCGACTCTCGGTTGCGAACAGAGATCATTGCAACAAAGGTAATGGAAATAATTTACTTGTGTTCTCTTTATGATTTGTCTCCACCAGCTAGGCAATCCGCTTTCCATCAACGATAAGCAAGAATTATGAGTACAATTATTGCAAGTGAAAAGACAAAAAACCCGGTCAAGTGCCAGAGTTCCAGCACCCATCCCTGGATCCCGGGGGCAAAAGGTGATGCATCAACATTTACTGGCAGCGAATAAATTGGAGTCGATGATACAGAGTGAATTTGACTTACTCCAGCGATCTCAGAAAACCGTTCCGCCCGGGATTTGTAATCATCTGGATGACATTGCTGACATGCAGCAGCATCATTGCGAGTCGGGTAAAGAACCATTCCCTGATGGGCTTCTTCTACCAGGACTTCCGGATTTCCACCATGACAGTACGTGCATTTCATTGCTGCTCCCACTCGCCTTTCCAGGATGGTCAGATATTGGAGCATCCTGCATCACCCTTCGACCTGTTCGGTCTTGAAATGCTGTTCTGCGGACCGGTCGTTCTCATCAGCAGGGCAGAGGATCAGGATGGAGCGTGAGTTGGTATCCCCTCGGTTTTCCCAACGATGGGAAAGATGAGCGTGGAAAATCAAACTATCGCCCGGGGCAAGGTTATACTCCTCTCCCGCAACCGTATAAGTGAGATGCCCTTCCAGACAGAAGACAAACTCCTGACCGGTATGGACAATAGGATCAAAGCCGCTGTCTGCCCCCGGTTCCAACGTGAGCAGGAGGGGTAATCCCTCACCTAAGGTCAGCCCAGCTCCCAGATCTTCCAGTAATCCAAGGGCGAATGTGACCCGCCTGCGCTGTCCTGATTTTTGAAACTCTACATCTTTCGGAGAGATTGAAGTTTCGAAGAAAGCGGTTATGGGTACGCGCAGGGCTTGCGCAAGATGTTGCAGGGTTCCAACACTCGGAGAAGTCTTGCCATTTTCAATCAGGCTGAGGGTATTGAAATTCAAGCCGGACAGTTCAGCCAAGAAGCGGATCGATAATCCTTGACTTGTGCGTAATTCACGCAGCCGGCCTCCGACATCAATACTTTGGGCTGTTTGCTTTCCATCTTCCGATTCCATCATTGCCTTCAGGCTATTCTGCCAATGAAGGGAACGGTGCATGATGTGCGGGCTGTTCTTACCTTGATGATGTCTGGGCATGTGCCTCTTATCTTGTATCTATAACAATATTATAGTACAAATATACATTATTCGTACTAATTCATTATACACTATTTTAATGTGATTTTCTTCACATCCAGGAATGGATACGCCTCTTGATATTGTGCAACGTTGCACCGGTTACGCCAGAGCCAGAGTTTCTGCTAATATCTTCAGCTACAGGATGGTTGTCGAGACTTGAGCTCAACAAGTAACATGAGGGAGTGGAGAAGCCCAGTGAGTCTTTCCGCTTCCACCAGCGCATGCAAGAGAAAGAAGTTTAGGAGGTGGGCTCGGTTTCAATGTAAATTTTCTTGTACAATTAACAAAGGTGGGTGCGTTTTCGATGTGTAAGTGACTCACTTGCAGTTTAAAGTTTAAGGCATCATTGCACGGATCAACAATTTCAAGGACGCCTGGTTGTTTCCCCCCCGATATGGGTGTGGTTGTCACGTTTATACCTAGAGGAAATATCCCTGGGAGACAGGATGACCCTTCTGGATCTGACGCTTGGCAATAATTCGCTGGTAGAAGAAAAAAAATAGAGCCGGGTTCGCCGGCCATTGGAAAACAGATCATCCAACTGCAATTGCCATCGAATTGCAGCTTCTTTGGTTTCATCCGTTACGGTGAGATCGTGCTGCCACTCTGGATCACTGTGTTGGAAGTGGAAGATGAAGTTCCGGCTCTGGTGGACAATGCAGTGCGTGGTCCACTGGCTCAATTATTGAGCAGGTCGGAAACGAAATAGAGCAGGAAAGACCAGCCCCTCAGGCTGAGACTGCCTTCTGCAAACTCAATACCGAAACAAATATTCACATTGTCAATTATGTTTCTAAAATGCCAATTCCATTTTCTTTGTGGTCATGATCATACTTTCGAGTCTATGTGTATTGGCACCTCGATCAGAACAATGTCCTTATATCCGCTCAACGCCCAGCGAAGTTGTGCGGCAGTCTGGTTGTGCAACAGCCGCGCAACTCTATTCGTGGGAATGAAAGTTGGAATAACGACCGTTGTGATCTGATCTGGAAACTCATCATTATTGACCTTCTCAATGTAATTAACAATTGGTGTTATCACATCGCGATAATCGTATTCTATCGTTATCAGTTTTATCCGGCGGGTCAACTTCGAAAAACGTTTCCAACGTCTCAACAAGCGTTCCTTCATCTCCGGGGAGGTTGTTACGCAAATGGCGCGCGCATCCTTTGAAAAACGCCTTGCGTACATCAATGCGCGCAATGTCCCTCGATGGACATCTCCAATGGGGATGATCACAACATTGGCAACTTCGGCAAGTGAATCGGGTTGCAGATCATTGGTGCTGAGAGCAGAAGAAACGAGCTCATAATGGTGATGAATGGAATAGAACATGACTACCAGGATGGGGATGATCACTATCACGATCCAGGCGCCTTCCATGAACTTGGTGCTCATCAGAATGATGAAGACCAGAAAGGTGACCATTGCTCCAACAGCATTTAAGGCTTGTTTCCAGCGTACACCTTTTTCATAATGGATGCGGGTTACTTTGGTGACAATAGATTCCCCGGGCTTTAAATGCGCAATTCTACCCATCAGACGAAACATGCCGGTCTGCGAGATGCTGAAGCTGAGCATGACACCCAGGGCATATAGGGGCAGCATGGCGATCTCATTGGCCTGGAAAAGTAAAACGATGAGTATTGCAATGAACGCCAGAACTGCGATCCCCGAACTGAATACCAGGCGATCACCACGGTTTTGCATCCACCCCGGCATAAAGCGGTCATTTGAAAGAAATGAACTCAGACGCGGGAAATCCTGGTAGGCAGTATTGGCAGCCAGGAACAGGATGGCTGCTGTGAATAATTGTACCCAGTAATAAATAAAATTTTTGCCAGTGATTGCGCGTGTCATTTGTGAGAGGATGCTTTCAGCTTCTTCAGGCACCAGGTGCATGTGTGTGGCTAGTACGGTAATGCCCACAAACAACGACATGGCCATCGTGCCCATTACCACCATTGTGATGACCGCATTTTTTGCCTCGGGTGGTCTAAAAGCCTGCACGCCGTTGCTGATGGCTTCGATCCCTGTCAAAGCTGTGCAACCACCTGAGAAGGCTCTTAACAGCAGCCATAAGTAAGCAAAACCTTCTGGTGCGGAAATAGCGGGAACAGGAATTTCCAACATCGGCAACGGACTGGCACCAAAGATCTGTGCTTGTCTTACAAATCCGATCAGGATGGTTGTTAGTACGCCAGCCACAAAGGCATAGGTCGGGATGGCGAAAACTGTGCCACTTTCACGAACCCCGCGCAAATTCATCCAGGTTATGATGATGATAGCCAGAATAGCCATCTCGATGCGATAGGCAAATGTTTCCGGGAATGCGGAAGTGACAGCACGTACCCCGGCAGAGACTGAAACTGCCACAGTCAGAATGTAATCAGTCAGCAAGGCGGCTGCAGCCAGCAGGGATGGAAATTGACCCAGGTTATCTTTGGCAACCGTGTATGCGCCGCCGCCATCCGGGTAGTGCAGGATGGTCTGAATATAACTGGAGATCACCAGTAAGATCAACCCGGCTACACCCAATCCCACTGGCAGGGTTAAAGCCAATGATTGGCTTCCCAGGACGATCAGCACGCTCATGATGGCTTCGGTGGCATACGCATTGCTGCTGATCGGGTCAGATGCAAAAACTGCCAGGGCGCGCACTTTATCCAGGCGCTCGTGAAGCTCCATGCTGGTAGGAAATGGTTCGCCGATTAAAAAGCGTTTGATGTTTGAAAATGGCATTGTTATTTCTCTTCGGGAGTAATTTACTCAGTTAGTCAACGCAAAATTATACCCTTATTGTTTTCCACCATAAGTATAACATTTAATTCAATCTCCTTTAATCAATTGGTTCGCAGTTCGCACCCTGCGGGGTTGCCTCACGGAATCCACGGTCGGTCACTTAAAAAGCCCCCGGACGGGGGCTTTAGGATATGTGCAATTGTCAAAACTTACGATTTCCTGGTTCAGTCAGGTTGATCTATTGCTTTTTATCCGGAAATTTTCTGCCGGTTTAATAATACGAATGTCAACCTGAAGAACCAGACAGGATTCTACTCTTTTGGAGTACTATCTTCTTCTTTGGATTTCTCATCATCGCCTTTTAAACCATCTTTAAAGGCGCGTATTCCGCCACCCAGCTCACCAGCTATCTTGCCGATTCGTCCAACTCCGAAAAGAAGAACAATAACCAAACCGATGATAATAAGTTCAGGGGTACCAAGACCACCGATCATTGCATATCTCCTAAATAATTTAAAGCAGTTTGAATTCTTTCCAAACCTTTCTTGATTATATCACTTGAGGTGGCATAAGAAAGTCGAAGGTATCCTTCTCCGTTTGCTCCAAAGGCGGATCCGGGCAACAATGCCACGCCTGCTTTTTCCAGGATCAAGTTCGCCAGCGAATGGGATGTCATACCCGTGGCTTTGATGTTGGGAAAGGCATAAAAGGCACCTTGCGGTGTCTCACAGTTGAACCCGGGCAGAGCATTTAACAAGGGCACGATCACATCTCTGCGGTGTTGATATTCAGCTACCACCTCTTCCACCTGTTGCTGTGGTCCCAGGATGGCTTCCATACCTGCAAACTGTGTGAACTCTGCTGTGGAGCCGATAGAATGTGTCAACAGCAGGCTGACCCGATCCGCCAGCTCGGGTGGCATGACGCCGAAACCCAGCCGCCAACCGGTCATGGCATAGGTCTTGGAAAAACCATCCACGATGACCGTGCGGGGCTGCATACCGGGGATGGATGCAATGGAAGGCACTTTCAGTCCGTCGTAGGCAACCCGCGAATAGATCTCATCCGACATCACCCAGCAATTGTACCGTTGAGCTTTTTCAGCAATATGCTCCAGGTCTTCCATTGGCATGACCCCGCCAGTGGGATTGCCGGGAGAATTGAGGATGATCAATTTGGTACGTGCATTCACCAGGTGGTCGAACACCTCCAGATCGAATGAAAAATTATTCTCCTCCAGGAGGGGTACAGCCACAGGATTGCCGCCTGCCAGCCGGATCATTGCCTCGTAGGTGGGAAATCCGGGGTCGGGGTAGATGACTTCATCCCCCGCTTCGACCAGTGCCAGGGTCGGGAAGAATAAGGCTGGTTTGGCGCCTGGACCTACCACCACTTCTTCGGGTTCAATGTGGATGCCACGCCGGTCTCCACAGTCTTTGGCGATCACCTCGCGTAAGGAGGGCATCCCTGCCGGGGATGTGTAATGGGTGCGGCCTTCGGTGATGGCTCGAATACCCGCCCGGCTGATATTGGAGAAAGTATCAAGATCGGGTTGTCCGATCTCAAAGTGGATGATCTCCCGCCCGGCGGCTTCCATTTGATTGGCTTTTACCAACACCTGGTAGGCACCTTCGGGCTTAAGGTGGTTGCTTCTGGCTGAAAATGGCATAATGAACCTCGTTAGAATTATTCCGAACCCATAAACCAACACTCAGTGAAGGTCGGGTCGGAGCAGCAGGTACTATTACAGTCCCAATATTCTAATAGATGAAGATCCCATTAATGGACTTTTTAGAGGGATATTTACAGGCAGGTGTACAAGCCATGGATGATCACATCTGAATGACTTTGTTCCTATTATTATACAATCTGCCATCCAATATTGTAATTGTTTACGGTTTTTAGCACCTGAAAGTTTGGTTTATCAACTACATTCCCTTGTAAAATGGAAGCGACATCTCCTCATTTTTGCGATCTACTCGCAGGGTTGTGCAATGATCCCTTCCGCCTGTGGGAAGGCTCAGGCGTGAAAAACCACCGATAAGCTTGTAATCAATCGGTTGTTATCCTATAATTGGGCTATCAGCAGTGTGTTCGCAGTATTTACAGGTGCATGAATTTTGAAAATAAACCTTCCCGGATCATAAATTAAACTGGAGAACAACCAATGGCAGGTCCGTCCAAGCGACTGGAAGAGGCTCGCAAAGCCTTTTTAAAAGGCGACAAACAGGCGTCGGCGCACGCACATACCCATATAGCCATATCCCAGGCGGAAGAGAAACATGGCATGGCAGGCAGTCAATATCTTGGCGAGATGGTCTATGGCGGGTTGGATGGGATCATTACCACTTTCGCCGTGGTCACCGGCGTGGCAGGTGCGCAACTTGGCACCTCCATCATTCTCATCCTCGGGTTGGCCAACCTGCTGGCGGATGGTTTTTCGATGGCAACCGGTGCCTATGTTTCATTAAAAAGCGAGCAGGAATACTATCGCAAAGAATGGGAGCGCGAAGCCTGGGAGGTGGAACATTTTCCGGATGGCGAGCGCATGGAATTAATGGATGTGTATCGCAGCCGCAGCTATAGTGAAGAAGATGCCCGGCAGCTGGTTGAGATCCAGAGCAGGGAACCAACCCGCTGGGTGAATGCCATGATGCTGGATGAACTCGGTATGTTGAAGGATGAATCCAACCCCCTGGTTAATGGGCTTGTGACCTTTGGAGCCTTCATTGTGGCGGGTTCAGTACCATTACTTGTATATCTACTTGGTTTGTTGGTTTCGATTCCTCAAGCGAGCACCTTTCCTGCCTCACTCATCATGTCAGCCCTGGCTCTCTTCGGGCTGGGTGCCGCAAAAGTGACAGTGACCAAACTTAACCCGATCCGCAGCGGCTTGGAAATGCTGATTGTTGGCAGCCTGGCAGCGGGTGTGGCTTACGTTGTTGGTGCGCTCTTAAAAGGCATCGGTGGATAAATTTAGCCAGGCACGCTTCGTCCTTGGCTGCTCTTTTATTTAGTTCTATTGGATTAAATTATTAAGGATTAATTATGGTTGCGCAAAATAGTAATATCTGGCGTGTTAACGTTCGCACCCAAACTTTGATCCTGGAGCCGGTTCCGCAAACCTGGATTCGCCTTGGAGGGCGTGGCTTGCTGGCGCGCATCCTGGTCGATGAAGTGGATGCCACCTGTCAACCTCTTGGTCCCGCAAATAAACTGATCTTTGCCCCGGGTTTGCTGGTGGGGCATATGCTCTCATCCACAGACCGCATCTCGATAGGTGGCAAATCTCCTCTGACGGGTGGTATAAAAGAAGCCAATGCTGGTGGGCGCACCGGGCTGCATATGGCACTCATGGGTATGAAAGCCCTGATCCTGGAAGACCAGCCACAAACAGAAGGATATTGGGTGCTGCACCTGTCATTGGGTGGAGCCAGATGGGACAAAGCGGATGATCTGGTTGGTCTGGGTGTTTACGCGACTGTCCCCAAACTGCTTGAAAAATATGGTGATAAGGTTGCCATTGCCCTGATCGGACCCGGCGGTGAGATGCAAATGCTGTCTGCTGGCATTCAGAACATCGACAAGGACCTAGTTCCCTCTCGTATAGCTGCCCGAGGTGGACTGGGAGCCTTGATGGGTTCAAAGGGTTTGAAAGCCATCGTTTTTGATCATAGCGGTGGGCAAAAACCACCCATCCAGGATCCGCAAGCGTTTAAAGCAGCCCGGAATGATTACACCGTTGCCGTCAGAGACCATCCGCAATCAGCGACCTATCGTGATTACGGCACAGCTGCCATGTCACATATGAGTGACAGTTTCGGAGCATTACCCACCCGCAATTTTTCGCAGGGTCAATTTGAAAATGTGGATGATATCAGTGGTGAAACCCTGAGGGATTTCATGCTGGAGCGCGGCAAACCCTCCGACACATCGCATGCCTGCATGGCGGGCTGCATCATCAAGTGTTCGAATATCTTTGGCGATGAAGATGGCAAGGTCATCGTCTCCGCGCTCGAATATGAGACGATTGGTCTGATGGGTTCCAACCTGGGCATTTCATCCCTGGATTGCATCGGACGCCTGAACTGGGAGGTCAACGACCTGGGTTTGGATTCCATCGAAGTCGGAGCTGCTCTGGGGGTGGCTGCTGAAGCTGGTTTGATGGAGTTCGGCGATGGGGCTGCTGCCTTAGCGTTACTTGGAGAGATCCGCATGGGAACGGAGGTTGGACGCGTGCTGGGGGATGGAGCTGCTGCAACAGGCGAAAAATACAATATCGAACGTGTCCCGGTCGTCAAGCGCCAGGCCATCAGCGCTTATGAGCCGCGTGCCATCAAGGGTACGGGTGTGACCTATGCTACCACACCACAAGGTGCCGACCACACCTGCGGTCTGACCATTCGTGCCAGGATCGATCAACTCGACCCGCAGGGTCAGGTGGAAGTATCACGTGCAGCCCAATACAATATGGCAGGTTATGACACGCTGGGAGCTTGTATCATGGCTGGTTTTGGCTATGCTGCCACACCGGATGGTGTCGTCAAGCGACTGCTGGCAGCCTGTTATGGCTGGGAGGACCTGCCTGATAATATCCTGCAGGAACTGGGTAAAGAGACCACCCGCCTTGAGCTTGAGTTCAACCGCCGGGCTGGCTTTACAGTCAAAGATGACCGCCTGCCAGCATGGATGACCCGTGAACCAGTCCCACCGCACAACACTGTCTTCGATGTGCCGGATGAACAGTTGGACAGCATCTTTGCGGAGCTAAAATGACTGGAAAACCTGGTTATTGCTGAGCCTGATAGAAAATAACGAAAACATCCCGAAAGTCCATTGTGATCTTGGACAAGCTTTCGGGATGTTTTATGTTTGTATCCTTTTGGTTATTCACGTATGGTTCAGTTTGACCCTTCCAGCCATTCGTGGTGTAACAAACCATACAACCAGGTAATCGTGATCTCATCCCCAACGATCCAGCCCTCAATTTCGTCATTCTTTCCCATCCGTACCAACAAGCAAATTGCAGATTTCCCCATATCTATTTACTGATTTTTCTGTCTTAATAAATATGGAAAGAGTTTATTAAAATATTCAGTACACTTATGGTTCGAAGGAGGTAATTTGATGAAAAATAAAATTAATCGTTTGATGATCATTGCAATCCTTGTCCTGACCCTGCTTAGTGTGACCACACCTGTCTTTGCCGGTGGAGGAATGGTTCGTGGCGACAACGCCCAGGGATCAGCAGTTCAAGTTCAGGTACAGGATCCCCCACCTTTTCAACCATAATTAGAAATAGATCATAGAACTGTGGCAGAGAGATCACACCAACGATCTCAATGAGCAGTGGTTTGTTTGCAAGAAAAAAGATGTTAGCCTAAACCAGGCTTCAGAAGGTACCCGAACGAGGTACTTCTGAAGCCTTTTGTTGATCTAGGCTGCCCATGCCGGGCGCATCACCCTTTCGCCCGAAGCTGTCTCACCCTGGCACTGCGCAATCCCATCCTGCACTGAGCCCCCACTGTCCTTTGGACATCTCCCCCATGTGGCGGAGGTTAAAACTCCCCAACCGATGGATGCTGACGGGGAGTATTTGTCATAGGATTAAGTGTCGAGATATCTTCGCGTATTCGAGCAACAGGATGAAACAAAAAAAGCAGAACATTAGTGATAGGGTTGGACCATAAAAATGGAATCTACTGATCAGACAGGTCCTTCTGTAATGAAGCAAAATCAACATCAGGTGATGCGTTCCATTCTGATTGCCCTTGAATATCTCATTCCATTCATTCTTCTCGACCTGTTAACAAAACAATTTGAAGGATTGCCAGGGATTGTCACATGGTATCCACCTGCCGGGCTGACCTACGCCCTGCTTTTGGTCTTCGGCGTGAGATTCACACCCGCCGTGACGATCGCCTTATTCTTGAGCAGCGTATTCATCTATCGATTGCCTCACCCCCCCCTTTTGCTCCTCTTGTGGTCTTTCGTTGTTTCATTGATCTATGCAGCCACCGCATGGTTCCTGCGCCATCGCATTCATCTGGATTGTCAGCTGCGGAAATTGCGGGATGTAGCCTGGCTGGTAGGTACGGCTGTGCTTGTTTCAGCTTTTCTGGCTATCCTGACAGTTTCGAGTTCCACCCTCGACAGCGCTATGCCGCGCAGCGAAGTTCTGCGTGGAATTTTCCACTGGTGGATCGGTGAAGCGGTCGGCGTGCTGACAGTCACACCCTTCCTGCTTGTGTATGTCATGCCGTGGTTGAAACGGTTTGTAGATGGGCAATCCGTCAGTGTGCCCAAACCCTTTTCATTCCCAGGTTCAGCTCTCACTTTCATTGGACAAGCTGCCAGCCTGGTGTTGATACTCTATTGGGTCTTTGGTACTCGCGTTCTGGACGAGTTTCGTCCCTTTTTCCTTTTAGCTTTGCCGCTTATCTGGATCGCTTTGAATCGCGGCTTCAAGAAATTAACTGTGGCAATTTTGGCTTTGAATTTCGGAGTGGTGTTATCCACATGGTTATTTGGGTTCGACGTGGCACGGCTGGCGGAACTTGAACTGCTGATGATCGTCATTTGTATGGTTGGTTTACTTATGGGCGCGGTCGTCACTGAACGCAAAGGCTCGGAGGATGCGACGCGGGAGAGCGAAGAACGATACCGCACCCTCATCGAGCAGGCCTCGGATGGAATATTTATCTCGGATAATGAAGATCGCTTTATCGAAGTTAATTCGGCAGGCTGCCAATTATTGGGCTATTCCCATGCAGAGATTCTTCAAAAAACGATTCGTGACATAACGAAGATTTCACCGGACAATCAGTTTTACACCAATGAGCTTAGGCAGGGTAAAACGCTGCTCAATGAGCGTGAATTGATCCGCAAGGACGGCACGCTCGTGTCGGTCGAGATCAGCGCAAAACACTTGCCTGACGGTAGATTGCAGGGTATTGTACGCGACATCACCCAACGCAAGCATGTGCAGGAGGAACTGCAGGAGTCGCAGAAATTGCTGGAAAAGACTTTTTCCAGCCTGCTGGACGCTTTGTTTATCATTGACGCGGATACATTGGAGATAACGGACTGCAACCCGGCCGCCTCAACCATCTTTGGTTATAGCCGCCAGGAGATGCTGAGCCAGACGACGATGTTCCTGCACGTCGACCAGACATCCTTGGAGAAGTTCAGTGATCATCTTAACACCGCCGTGAAAGAGAAAGGTTTCCTGTTCATGCCGGATTTTTGGATGAAACGCAAAGATGGTACGGTGTTCCCAACTGAGAATAGCGTGGTTCCCCTTGAAAACGAACAAGGCAAGCTCACTGGCTGGGTGAGCGTGGTCCGCGATATCACCGAGCGCAAGCAAGCGGAAGATAATCAAAAGAGGTCAGAAGAAAGGTTTAAGGTATTATTTGAATCTGCACCGTATGCATATTATTTATGTGACCTTAAGGGAAATTTCCTCGACGGAAATATTGCAGCTGAAAAGTTGTTGGGTTACGCTAAAAATGAATTAATTGGAAAGAATTTTCTAAAGTTGAATCTCTTATCTTTAATACAAATCCCTAAAGCAGTAATGCTAATAACTAAAAATTCATTGGGGCAGGACACAGGTCCTGATGAATTTGAAATACGCCGAAAAGACGGAAAAAAAGTAATTGTTGCTATAAGTACTCACCCGGAAATAATCAATGATCAAGCTGTGGTATTGGGTCTGGTAATAGACCTCACCGAGCGCAAGCAGGCGGAAGAAGAGATCAAAAATCGCAATGAGGAGCTCTCGGTGCTTTACACGCTTTCACGTATCCTTGCGGATGCCGATGATCTCGAGCATGTCATCAACCTCGTGAATCACCATGCGGCAGAGAGTCTCCAAACCACCTTTGCCAGCATTGCATTGCTGGAAAACGATAAACTGGTGATGCGAGGAATTTATCCTGTTCGGGACCTGGAGCATGGCGAATTGGATGTCAACCCACAACCGATTGCCTCATTACCATATGTTATGGGTGTTCTGGAAAAGAATGAGCCGGTCATCCTCCACGCCGAAAATGCCAGGATCAGTAGCAGCGAACGCACCTTTCTCCGACTGGACATTGTTCAATCGACCTGCCTGGTGCCTTTACGGGTCGGTAGTTCCTTGCAGGTCGAAAACACGGTTCTGGGTTTGCTGGTCCTGGGTGAATCGCGGGGGAACGAGCGCGCTCCTTTCACACCTGAAAAAATTCAACTGGCTCGTAGCATTGGAGACCAGGCTGCATCAGCCATCCGCCGCATGTTGGTGATTGAGCAGGCCAGTCTACGTTTGCAGCGCATCACCTCCTTGCGAGAGATCGACACCACCATTGCTGCCTCTTTCGATATTCGTCTTAGCCTGGAGGTGATCCTTAAGTATGTCCTTGAGCAATTGGGTGTGGATGCCGTCGCTGTTTTGGTGGTAAATTCCAGCCAGCAAAGATTGGAATATAAAGGTGGACGCGGCTTTCGTTCGCAAGCTATCGAACACATGGGCCAGCGCCTGGATGAAGGACAGGCAGGCTTGTCTTTACGTGAGCGCCGCATGATCTATATTCAGAATGTGACTGCCAGTGGAGCTTCTTTTGCCCAATCAGAATTGATGGAAGCAGAACAATTCTGTGTTTACATTGCCATGCCGTTGATCGTGAAAGGTAAAGCCAACGGTGTGCTGGAAATTTACAACCGGTCACCTCTCGATCCTGATGAAGAATGGTTCGACTTTCTCAATACCCTGGCAGGGCAAACCGCACTCGCCATAGATACTGACCAATTGTTTTATGGACTGCAACGCTCCAATATCGAACTGGGTCTGGCTTATGACGCCACCATCGAAGGCTGGTCGCATGCCCTCGACCTGCGCGATAATGAGACCGAGGGGCACTCCAAAAGGGTGACAGAAACGACAGTCAAATTGGCACATTCCTTTAATTTATCCAATGAAAATTTAAAGCAGATCCGTTGGGGTGCACTGCTGCACGATATCGGCAAGCTGGGAGTTCCGGATGGCATCCTGCTCAAACCAGGACCTCTGACGGAAGAGGAATGGGTAGTGATGAAGAAGCATCCAACCTTGGCGTTTGAGATGCTTTCACCTATTCAATATTTGAAAGCATCCCTCGACATTCCGTATTGTCATCACGAAAAATGGGATGGAACGGGTTACCCGCGTGGTATAAAAGGCGAGCAGATCCCATTGGCGGCACGCATTTTTGCTGTTGTGGATGTCTGGGATGCGCTCATCTCTGACCGACCCTACCGCAAAGCCTGGACAAAAGAGAATGCTCTTAAACACATTCGCGAACAAACCGGAAAGCATTTTGACCCGCAGGTGGTCAATGTCTTTCTGAAGGAGATATCTCATGTCTAATGAAAACAGTTCGTTCCCAATCCAAACTAAGGATCCTTCCATCGTTGAGCTCACCCTGGGTTTTGATGCCACTGTCGAAGCCTTTTCGCGTGCCCTCGATCTGCGTGAAGGTGAGCCCCTCGGTCATACCCACCAGGTTACAGAAGTTGCTGTAAATCTGGCCAGAGAAATGGGTTTAGACCTCCATACACAAACGCATATCCGCCAGGGAGCTCTCTTGCACGATATTGGCAAAATGGGTATCCCTGAATCTATATTAAAAAAAGAAGGACCTCTAAGCAATGAAGAAAGGGCGATCGTAAGAAAGAGTCCGCAATATGCCTATGACCTTCTTATCCCTATTGTTTTCCTGCATGCAGCTATTGACATTCCCTATTATCATCATGAAAAATGGGATGGAAGTGGATATCCTCACGGGTTGAAAGGCGATAAAATTCCCATGGCTGCCCGCCTCTTTTCTGTGGTGCATGTATGGGATGCACTCACTTCTGATCGCCCATATCGTAAAGCCTGGTCTGAATTGGAAGCTAATAAATATCTCCACGATCAGGCTGGTAAACACTTTGATACAATGATTATCAACACTTTCCTGGAAGCCAATATAAGAAGAAAAGTCACCGGCCCACTGGTTAGGTAGAGATCCTGGTGGACTCTTGGAATCTCTGATGATGAATTCTTTGCCACCTATTGGGTTTTCAAGATAATGGAAGAGTTCTGGGTACAGTTAGAGACCGAATATCGAAAAAACAGGTTAACAACAATGCCAGTGGATCGCGCCTCTAAATTTGACGATTTTATTAGATGTTAGCACAATTCTTTGTAGAGGCACAGCGACGCTGTGCCTCTTTTTATTTACGCTTCAACCAGCAGCTGTTCCCGCCCCAACATGAAAGCTGTACGGTTGACCTGCACCGCCTTGGGAGGTACATGTGCCTGGACTGCCTCCAGCCAGGTCTCAGGCGGGGTGTCCAACAATGCACTTAAGGCGCCCAGGATGGCTACGTTGGCTGTTTTGGAGTTACCGGCTTGCTCAGCCAGCTGCAATCCATCCACCCAGCAAACCCGGCTGGCGGCTTTCTCAAAGGCAGCCTGCATATCGGCTGCCGGGGGATACTTGGAATCGCCAGCCTTGACCGTGATCGGTTCGATGACCTGCGAGTTGATCAGGAGGATGCCACCGGGTTTCAAATGATCCAAAAAACGCACGGCTTCCAGTTTTTCAAATGCCACCAAAATATCCACCTCGCCTTTGGCGATGATGGGGGAGAAAACCTGCTTGTCCCAGCGCACGAAAGAGGTTACGCTGCCGCCGCGCTGAGCCATGCCGTGGATCTCGGCTTTCTTGGAGTCGAACCCCAGGCGCACACCCAGGTCTGCCAGGATGTCACTGGCAAGAAGGGTACCCTGCCCGCCAACGCCCACCAGCATAAAGTTCTTTTTTTGCGTGCTCATCTAAACCTCCAGGGTTCGCATTTGTTCACGGGTGGGAATGGCGTCGCGCGGGCAAACCCGGGCACAGATCTCGCAGCCGGTGCACATGGTCGGATCGATCAGTGCCAGCGGACGGTTGTATTTGGCGTCCATCTTTTCTGATTTCAAGATAGCCGGGCAGCCGATCCTAAAACAGACCGTGCAGCCATTGCACAAATCCTCATTAACCTTTAATGTGCTCCAACCCCGGCGTTCCCCGGGCAGCAGGGCACAGGCGTGCCTGGTGATCAATACGCCTGGTCCGTCGAGCTTGACCCAATCCTTGAGCGTTTTTTCGATGGTCTCAATATCCAGAGCGTCCAGGGTCAACACGCGCTCGATCCCAAGGGCGCGCACCAGCGGCTCAAATTCGATGATCACGGTTTCTTTCTGCTGCAGGGTCAACCCCGTGCCGGGGTTCTCCTGGTGTCCGGTCATGCCGGTGATGCGGTTATCCATGATGATGGTAATGACATTGCTGCGGTTGTAAGCCACGTTCAGCAGGGCTGGCATGCCGGTGTGGAAGAAGGTTGAATCCCCCAGCACCGCGAAGTGCCGCTCGCTGTCACCTGCCACCGCAGCACCATGTGCCACCCCGATGCTGGCTCCCATGCAGCCGCAAGTATCAATGGCATTCAAGGGCGGGGTCACCCCCAATGTATAGCAGCCAATATCACCATTGACTGGCAGCCCCAATTTATGCAAGACATACAGTGTGCTACGGTGCGGGCAGCCTGCGCACAATACAGGTGGGCGACCGGGCAGCGTCATCCCAAGGTCGATGCGTCCCTGTGACCTGGACGGGATTGGCGCTTCGATCAAACCAGCCTGGATGGCTGCCTGCCGTACCACGCCGGGGTCAAGTTCACCGGTGATGGGAAAGATGAGTTTGGTATGGGGTGTATAGTCACCGGCATCCGCAGGGCTGTAGAGTTGCACACCCATCAGGCGTATCTGTTCTTCAATGAAGGGATCCAACTCTTCGAGCACGATCAACCGTTCCACTCGGCTGGCAAATTCACGTATCAAACGGACCGGCAGCGGGTAGACCATGCCCAGCTTAAGGATGCTGGCTTTCGGGAAGACTTCGCGGGCATACTGGTATGCCACGCCTGCGGTGATGATACCCAGCGTAGTGGAACGCATCTCCATCCGGTTGGGGGTGAAGCTCTCGCTGAATTGTGCCAAATCCAGGATTCTTTGTTCAATGACCGGGTGACGCTTGCGTGCATTGGAGGGGACCATCACGTATTTCTGGTGGTTGCGGGGATATTTATCGAGCCGGATGGCCTGCTCACGGCGTGTGCCCACTTCGGTCAGCGTGCTGGTGTGGCAGATGCGCGTGGTTACCCGCAGCATGACCGGCGTATCGAATTGTTCGCTCAGGTCAAAAGCCGCCAGGGTCAGGTCTTTGGCTTCCTGGCTGTCAGCTGGCTCCAGGCAGGGCAGGCGGGCGAAGCGTGCAAACTGCCGGTTATCCTGCTCGTTCTGGGAGGAGTGCATGGCCGGGTCGTCCGCTGAGACGATCACCAGCCCGGCTTCTGCGCCTGTCATGGTGGCGTAGAACAGGGCGTCAGCCGCCACGTTGACACCGACATGCTTCATGGCAGCCAGGGCGCGCCGTCCGGCATAAGCCGCCCCGATGGCGACATCCAGGGCAACTTTTTCGTTGGGTGCCCATTCGGCATACACCCCGGGAAAGCGCGCCAGGTGCTCCAGGATCTCCGTGCTGGGAGTACCCGGATAGGCGGAAGCCACCGTCACGCCTGCCTCCCAGGCTCCATAGGCTATGGCTTCGTTACCGGATAATAATCGCTTCATGAAAACTCCTTGGGATTGGATCTGATCTTGATCTTTTCCAGTGCCTTCTCGCTAATTTAGTGGAAGAAATCTTTTATTATTATAGCGGTAAACTTGCCTGGCAGATTGTGTTACCTGGCATAATATAGAAGGACATCTGTCCTCTATTATTAAGGTGTGAAATTGATTACAATGATAGTGAATTACCACGCAAAACTGTTTGTTTAATAACCGCTATAATGGAGTTACATTTCATATCATTTTTGTTATTGTTCAGGCCAAGACCCTAAAGGTTTCTCTGGCAGAAGAATTAGAATGCTTAGCTTGAAATCCATGCTGTCGATCACATTGTTTTCCGGGTAAACCTTTAGGGTCTGAGTAGTAACTTGTGTGTTTTATATCTCAAGGATGAAATATGCGCCGCTGGAATGGTTGGGGTGAAGAAAGTACCTGTTATGCTCTGCCCCAGTCCGCCAAAGAATACCTTGAAAAACAGATCGGGGCTGGTCTATCGCTTGAAGATGCCAGCCTGGTAGAGACTCTTTCCTACGTTCCCCAAACCCGTCTAGCTGGGCATGCCCAGATCTCCAACCTTCCTATGGATCGCTTGTTGCATGCCTGCGGCCAGTCCCTGCCGGATTGGATCGCACTGCGCTCCGGTCGCATCCAGCATTTTCCGGATGGTGTTGCCTTTCCGCCGGATGCATCCGCTTTGAAGACCCTCCTGGAGTATGCCCGGCAGACCGGAACCACCCTGATCCCTTATGGCGGTGGCACCAGTGTCGTGGGTCATATCAATCCCCTGCCTGGTGAAGCCCCCATCCTGACGGTTGATCTCTCAAGAATGAACCATCTGGTCGATCTGGATGAAACCAGTCAACTGGCAACTTTCGAAGCCGGCATTTCCGGTCCAGAGATCGAAAAACATTTACAGGACAGAGGCTTTACACTCGGACACTTTCCGCAATCCTTCGAATTTTCCACCCTGGGCGGCTGGATCGCCACCCGCTCCAGCGGTCAGCAGTCTTACCATTACGGACGCATAGAGCAATTGTTTGCAGGTGGACATGTGCAATCCTTCCTGGGGGAACTGGAAATGCCGGTTCACCCGGCTTCAGCTGCCGGTCCAGACCTCAAACAATTTTTTCTCGGTTCGGAAGGTCGATTTGGTATTCTGACCCGGGCTACGGTTCGCATCCAGCGTATGCCGGAAACAGAGAGCTTTCATGCCGCCTTTTTCCATGACTGGGAGACTGGCTCGGAAGCAGTGCGCGAAATAGCCCAGGCAGGTGTACCGGTCTCTATGCTGCGTCTCAGCAATACGCTTGAGACCGCCACGACCCTGGCTCTCTCCGGCAAGGAAGACCTGGTGTTGTGGGCAGGACGTGCCCTGGACTGGATCAAGTATGACGACCAGCGCTGCCTGCTCATTTTTGGGCTGACAGGCAGTTGCAGCCTGACACGTTATGCATACAGGCAAGCCAGCTGCATCATCCGCGCCCACGGCGGTTTACCAACCGGCACGATCATTGGCAGGATGTGGCGTAAATCCCGCTTTCTGTCCCCATACCTGCGCAATACGCTCTGGGAGCAGGGTTATGCGCTCGACACATTGGAGACCGCCATGCCTTGGTCTGGTATCCCGCATTGTGCCCGGGAGGTTCTGGCTGGTTTAAAGGACGGCCTGGCAAAGAGCGGTGAAAGAGTTCTGGCTTTTGCGCACCTCTCGCATGTTTACCCGGATGGCGCCAGCCTGTATGTAACCTACTTGTATCGTCGGGCGAAAGACCCGCATGAGACCTTGCGCCGTTGGCAGGTCTTGAAATCTGCAGCCAGTCAGATCATTGTCCAGCGCCAGGGTACCATCACGCACCAGCATGGCGTCGGTCAGGACCATGCTGGATACCTGGGATCAGAAAAAGGTGTAGTTGGCATGCAAGCGTTGAAAGCCCTCAGCGACCTGCTCGATCCACAAGGACTGCTTAACCCCGGAAAACTGTTGCTGGAGGAGTAGATATGTTACATCTCAAAAAAGTGGGGTGTGGGGGTGTGATTGGATCATACAAGAAAGCAGGGCAGCTTTCCAGCCTGCCACCTGTAAGATCAAAATAAATGGAAGATATCCGTATGAACAATACAGATACTTTGGAAATAAAAATCCTTTGTTACCGAAATCCAGTTTGTTACTCGGTCTGGCGTGTTGTTCAACAGGTCATAAACCACCTGTCCCCCCAATTTCCTGAAGTTGATTTCAAGGTACTTATGATCAGAGATAGTTCTCAAATCGCAAAATATACACACAACCTGGTCCTTCCCAGCCTGGTCATCAACGAAAAACTGGTCTGCTCGGGTCACATCCCAGGTCACGAGGAAGTTCTTGCCTCCCTGCAGGTGGCATTGGCAGAAAAGGGTTACCAGCCAGCAGTCATGAGTGGTGGATAAATGTGGGCAACCGGCTGGCGTGATCCGCTTTGGGCAGAGTTAGGCATTGGTGAATGGGATCTGATCGTGATCGGAGGAGGCATCACCGGTGCGGGCATCCTGCGCGAATCTGCCCGTTTGGGTCTGCGCTGCATCCTGTTCGAAGCCCACGATTTTGCTTCGGGCACCTCCAGCCGCTCCTCCAAACTTGTGCACGGTGGATTGCGTTACCTGAAAAACGCCCAGCTTAAACTGACCTCCGAATCGGTGCATGAGCGCGAGCATCTTCTCAAGGAGGGACGCGGTCTTGTCACGCCCCTGCCATTCCTGATGGCGAATTTCCCGGGGGACCGTGTCCCGACCTGGGCATTTGGGCTCGGTCTTTCGGTTTATGATCTGCTGGCACTTAAATGGAATCATGCTTTCTATTCTGCCGACGGAATGCGTATCCTATGTCCGCAATTGAGTGCGCCTCAGCTTGTCTCCGGCTTTCGATATTTTGATGCCCAGACGGATGATGCCCGCCTGGTCCTGCGTGTGCTCCAGGAAGCGGTTGATGACGGGGGAAAATCCCTGAACTATACCCGCGTGGAGGGATTCTTAACGAACTCCGCACAAAAGGTATGCGGGGTCAGTATTACCGACCTGGCGCCAGGCGCAGGCGGGCGGACAATGGAAGTGCGTGGCAGGGTTGTCATCAATGCCAGCGGTGCCTGGGCGGATGAACTGCGTCATCACAACGGGGGCGATCAGCGTTTGCGCATCTTGCGCGGCAGTCACCTGTTCATGCCCTGGAAGAAACTGCCATTGACCCGCGCGGTCACTTTCTGGCACCCGCAGGATGGACGCCCGGTTTTCATCTTCCCGTGGGAGGGTCTCACCCTGATCGGAACCACCGATATGGATCACCATGCCAGCCCCACCACCGATCTCTCCATCAGCCAGGTTGAAACCGAATACCTGATGTATGCTGTTCAATATGCTTTCCCGGCCTTGGAATTGAAGCAGACCGATGTCCAGTCCACCCTGGCCGGGGTGCGCGCCGTTGTGGATACGGGCAAAGCCAACCCTTCCAAAGAATCGCGTGAATTCGTGCTGTGGATGGAAAATGGTCTCCTGACCGTCAGTGGAGGAAAACTGACCACTTTCCGCCTTATGGCACAAAAAGCGCTTAAAGCGGTCAGTCCGCTGCTGCCGGAAAAGATCAAAATGGATCGCAATGAACGCGTGTTTGACCCGCTGCCGGATGAGAACAGCCTGTGTGACCTTCCGGTTGAAATGCGCCTGCGACTTTTGGGGCGTTATGGGTGTGCCGCCTGTGACCTGGTTTCTGCCGCTCAACCCGCTGAAATGGATCCCATTGCTGAGTCCCTGCCTCTGTGGGCGGAACTGCGCTGGGCAGCCCGCACAGAGGGCGTTTCCCACCTGGATGACCTGCTGCTGCGGAGGGTGCGCCTGGGTTTGCAACTGCCCGGTGGGGGAGTGGGGCAGCTAAAGCGGGTGCGTGCCATTGTCCAGCCTGAGTTGGGTTGGAGCGACGCGCGCTGGCTTGAGGAAGAGGATGCTTACCTGCGGCTCTGGCAGGAATATTATGCCCCGCTTTGATAGACCAGGAATCTGTGCCTGATCAAGTGATACAGACTTGGGAGATCTGGGATCCTGTTTTTTGTGTAGAAAATTTGATCAAGACAATACACACAATTCACACCCTGTGTATATTGCATAGGGGTAAATCACAGATTACGAGAAAACACCTATATCCCTGAGTGCGGGAGATCTCCCGCACTCAAGGTAATAAGCGGGGCTATCTTGGTGTAGCTGTCCAGGAGCCGGTCCAGATCACACCAGGAATTTCGTATGAAACCTGCCAGTTTCCTGACCCGCCGGATGGCGAGGCTTGACCCCACATTTTCCAGGTGGTGTATGGTTTTTTGCTGAGGTTATCAATGAAAACCCATGTGGCTTCGAAGGAGGTTCCTCCGGTCATGCGAATATCAGGACCGGAGACAAGTTCGTCGCCATGTGCCAGGAACTGGATGTCGGATACATTGCCCTTTTCGTCAAGGTAGATCTCAACGTAATCCCAGTTGCCGTAATATCCGTAAGTGACTAAATTGGACGCGTGATTATATTCCGAGCACCAGTAACACCAATCAGGCATACTTGGACAGGGAACCGGATTCCAGGGTTGCCCTCCTCCTTCTCCACCACCTCCGCCGCCACCACCACCTGTCTCGACGCAGGCGGGCGGGTTGGTGTAGGGGTAACAACCAGAGGGAAGCTCGCATATATTTTCTGGATAGCGAGGGCTGTCTTTGGTAACACTTCCATAAAGTGTCATTGCCCGTGCGGGTCCATACGATATGGTCACATTGACTTGACTGGAGGTTGCATCGCTTGGAGGGGTGTTGTTAAAGAGGATGAATGCCAGTTCACTGAAGCCTTCACTGGCAGGGATGAATAAGTTGAAATTCGATCCCTCACTGGAAAGGTAGTTGTCCGGTCCTGCCAGTGGGGTGGCAGCAGACAACAACCCGGCCGGGACACCATAGACCATTGCACCGCTCCCAGCATCAGAATAGACTTCGACACTGATCAACGCCTTCTCCTGCCAGGGGGATATTTGCTCTGGCAAAGTCATGCGAAAGAAATAAGCCGTCATACTGCCTGGTAAGCTTGTACTGATCGAGGCAACTGCAGGCTGATCGATCTCACCGGACTCAAGGATTTTCCCGGGCATCGCGGAAAGAACGACACCGCTCCTGCCATTCTGCGAGATCATTGTCTCTTTGAAATCCAACTGGTCACCGGTCGCTTCGAGAAAGAGATTTTGGAGATAAATTCCTTTGAATTCTGTTGTTGTTGGCAAACCCTGGGCAATCCCAGCGGGATCAAGGAAATAGGCTGGCAGGAATTTGGTGAACTGGGTCTGCGGGGTCGTACCAGCCGATGTAAATATGCTGGCTGCAAGGGCATCCTTACCGCTGCTTGCACCTGTACCTAGATATGCTTGTAAGATGAAGCCCTCGCCGATGGTATCCGCCAGGTAGCGTACGAACCAGCTGGCTCCGTAACCGGCGCTTTGAGTTTCTATTTTATCGGTCTCGAAGTACCAGGGTTTGCGATAGAACTCAGCTTCCAGGACGGCAACATCAGGCAGCCAGTTCGGGTCACCTGTGATGCGTTTTTCATACCATATAGCCGTGGCTTCATCCAGCATCGTCCAGGCATAAACACCGTCAGTACGTGCCATGCTCGAGAGTGTGTAGCCCAGGTCATTCAAATGGGTGATGGTCTGGGCATAATGCATCAGTTCGTGACCTACCGTGGCTTTCAATGTCTGTAGATCGCTGTTGAGGGTGCGTGGATGGAGGATCATGTGAAAGCCGTAGATGGTGCTGTAATCAAATCTCCCGTAGCATTCCGAAGTAGCCGCTCCCCAGTAGATGTATTCGAGGGCATCGCAGTCTTCAATGTAGACCGGGAATTTTAGATTATCCTCTTCAGAACGCCACGGGAAGCCCAAAGCCTTTATGTCGGCGCGGGCAAGTTCGAGATCGTCGATCAGGGGGCTGATCATAGTCGATGAAATGGATGTAGGGTAATACACTTTGAAATGTTCAGATGTAGCAATTTGCCGACCACCGTCGTTCCGGATAAGGAAGTAGAAGTTGTGTTCAGTGAGCAACTGTGCTGAAAATTGACCAAGATCGATCTGTGCAGGGGCAGCAAGTTTGGAGACAGCCATGCTGAAACTTTCGGACACCTGCACTTGCAGATCCGCCACTCCCGCCGCGAGATCCACATGTGCGTCCACCGGGAACATGCCAAAGGAGAAGCCTCCTGCGGATGGCGCGTAACCGTAGGTGCCAAAATAGAACGATAACTTTTCGGCAGCGCCGGGGTCGCTGAGGTTCAATCCCTTTAGGAGCTTTTCTGGAAGTGTGATTCTGGCTTGCAGGTTGCCGTTGAAGCCCAATGGGATGCCCTCGACCCCGAACAAACTTGATTGGCTCTCCACACCGGACCCCGACGGGATTTCGATTTCTGTCAAGGTCACCTCAACCTGGTTTTGAATGTTGCTGGTTCCGATGCCGATTTCCAGGTCGCCAACTTGGAAAGATCCCCCCGCACCGCCCAGACTGATGGTTTGTGTTTGGAGGATCTTGCCTGCTTCCGCAGTTCCATTGTCTCCGATTGTTTGAAAAAGACTACAAGCAGAAGTTATCAGGAAACCTGTAATGACGAGATTGATTAATTGCTTTCCGATTCGGTTGGGGTTCAATGAGAAGCTCCTTGTCAAAATTGGTTATTGAAAAATCCGATTCCACGTCAATATTAAATTCCCTTCAGATATTCAGCTGATGCTTTGAGGAATTTATGAAATTATACTGATTTTCACAACCCATGACAAGAATTATATTTACAAGAATTGTAAAGCGGGGTTTATGGTAAGCAAATCCCCGGCGTTCATCATCCACGGCATCAGTCCCCGATTATGGTAGGATTCGTCATCCACTTGCAGCATTATTGACATGAATGAATGCGTACCTGTCTGACTGCGGATGAGACCTGCCTGGTCGAATTGCCGGTCGAGATGCGCATACTCCGATAAATATCTTTGGTAGGATTATTATGCCCCGCTTTAGAACTAAAATTTTCTCCTCATTAGGCACTTTTGAATTTTTCAAGTAAAATACTGTATCGATCAACAATAGTGTACCATCGACCATCAAGTCGGGACGTAGGTGAAGTTCCCATACCCGGCTTCCTTGAGACGATACAAACCATTCACCCTAAATCTTCCAAAGGAGAAAGAATAGATGAGACCTGTCTTTGCCATATCGGGAGGTGTTTCCAAGTTTGCCAAAGCCCGTCCCGACAAGACTTTCCAGGCCATTGTCAAAGAGGCATACGACTATGCCATCCAGGACATTGGATTGGATTTTCCCACATTTACCAAACTGGTTGACGGTTCGGTGGCATCCTATTTTTCCGACCACTTCAGCCGACAATTGATGGCCGGGATTATGGCGCAGGATTATCTTGGCTTGTGCCCCAAACCCGGTCATCGTGTTGAAGGTGGCGGTGCTACAGGGGGCATATGCTTCCAGGAGGCCTGGAAATCGGTAGCCAGCGGACACATGGATATTTGCGTGGCTTACGGTTTTGAAACCATGAGCCATGTCGAGACCTGGAAAGGCAATGAATTTATTGCCCTGGCTTCGGATGTTTCGGTGGATTACCCGGTGGGAGGCTTTTACTCCGGTTATTATGCCATGATGGTCACCCGCCACATGAAGGAATTTGGCACCACGGTTGAGCAATTGGCGCATGTCAGTGTTAAGAACCACCTGAACGCCTATCACAATCCCTATGCCCAGAAGCGCAACCGCTACACCATCCAGGACGTGCGCAATGCTCCGATGGTAGCCTGGCCTCTCACCCGCCTGGATATCTGCGTCATGTCGGACGGCGCGGCTGCCAGCATCCTGGTTTCGGAAGAAGGTTTGCGCAAACTGGAAGCCAGCGGCGCCATCATTCCCCGCCCGTTGGTCAAAGTGACCGGCATCGGGCGTGGTACGGATGCCATGCGTATGTCCGACCGCCCGCATGTGGCTTATGACGACTTCGTGGAAAATTATGCCACTGAGGTCGAGAAGAATTCACAGGATACACGTGCTTATTACAAAAAACTTTGGGATCATGGTACCCGTTACCCCGGTGTGCACTCCTTCCGGGCCGGGCGCACAGCCGGCAACATGGCTTACAAGCATACCGGCATTCATGACCCGTTGAAAGAACTCGATTTCGTCGAGCTGCATGATGCCTATACCTCCAGCGAGATCCAGACCTATGAAGACCTGGGTCTGTGCCGCTATGGGGAAGGCGGAGATTTCGCAGAATCCGGCAAAGCCTTTATGCCGGGCATAGACTACGGTCTGGATCTTAAGCATAAGCCGAGCATACCCGTTAACCCCTCCGGCGGGCTGATCGCCTGCGGACACCCGGTGGGTGCCACTGGTCTGATGCAGGCTGTCTTTGCCACCTGGCAGCTTCAGAACAGCATCAAAAAGCATTTTGGGGATGATACCCTGCAGGTCAGGAATGCAAAACGCGGTGCCATTCACTCGCATGCTGGCACAGGAACTTATGTTTCAGTTTCCATTTTGGAACGTGAAGGTCAGGAGAATTAACATGGCGAAATTACCAGAACGACGCGAAGAATCCCTGGGTGGTTACATAGTTCATGGCGTGCCTTTCCCTGTCAATACCGATGAAGAATCGCTGGCATTTCTCAAGAAGATGGCTCCCATCCAGATCGAACAGCCTTATCAGATCACCTACCTGCACTCCTACGGGCAGGATAGTCCCTGGTTTGCCGGCCTGGCCAACAGGAAACTGCTTGCTAGCCAGGATGCAGGTTCAGGTTACACCTATGCCAGCCCTCGCGGCCATGATATGTACTCGGGCGAAGAGACCAACTGGATCGATATCACCGACCGCCCCGCCAAAGTACACGCCTTCACCGTCTGCCATTTTGGCTCGGAGGAATTCCTGCCCGAGACCCCCTTTATCCTGGCTCAGGTTGAGATCGAGGGAGTAAATACCCTGCTTCTAACCCGCCTGTTGGGGTTGGACCCGCAGGCTGCCAGCCTGGACTGGATCGGCATGAATGTCCGCCCGCACTTCCTGCGCAACAGCAAGCTTAAACCCACCGACGTCTACTTCACTCCGTCAGCGAGCTAAAACAATCACATCGATTGCTCGGTCCTTTCATATCGTCCCGAAGGTTGGTTCTTATGAGTCGTTTCTTCTGAACTATAACCTTCGGGACGGTTTTTATATAACCTGAAAGGTGGATAAGATCCTTAGTCCTGGGTAAGTTCATGCTATACTTGTCGATGTGGCAGTTAATAACTTACTCCCAAAGCTCGATAAAACCGCCTTTTCGGTTTCTTCCCTGGAGAAAAACGACGAGGACGAAAAGGTTTACTGGCTTTCCAAAACACCTTATGAAAGATTGGATGCCGTAGAGACTATGCGGCAAATCGTCTATGGCTACGATCCGATTACCACAAGACTTCAAAGAGTTTTTGAAATTACTCAAGAAACATGATGTCCGTTATTTGCTGATAGGAGGATATGCAGTCGGTTATAGAGAATAATAACTATTATTGAACAGGATGCGGTCTAACTTCCGCATCCTGTTATTTTCGTCTGGTGGTGATGTCTGGTAATATTTACAAGATAATAATTTAATATTTCTCTTAATATCATCCCGAAGGTTCATCCTGAAATTCATCTCCGGAAACCAATCCTTCGGGACATTTTCACAGCTAACATAATTTTCCAAATTAAAAATAAAAAGATATTCTTTTCACTAAAAAATCATATTTTGAGACTATACTTGACCCCATGCAAAAAACATTGACCTTTATCCTTCTGGTAATAATACTGGCAGGTTG
>CAYJKQ010000005.1:209284-213639 GCA_964370815.1 uncultured Anaerolineaceae bacterium
CACCATAAGGAAGATCGTAAAACGTCCCGAAGGTTGGGTGTAAAGTTTTTAGCAGGTTATTTGTATGAACCTTCGGGACGTTAATAGTGGATGGTAGTTATTGCCATTGAGGAATTGTTGTGGATTATTCAGAGATCACCGAAGAGTTATTGGTCGGCACCACGCCAGCCATAGAGGATTATGAACTGCTGCGTAAGATGGGAGTGGGTCTGATCATCAATATGCGCATCGAAAGGCGTCCGTTCCCGGATCCGCATCCCTCACCGATCAAATTACTATGGCTGCCCACCATCGATTGGCCGCTTTTCCCCATCCCGGTATCCACACTCAAACGTGGTGCCCAACTTGCTCTTGAAACCATCCAGGCTGGTCAAAAAGTCTTCACACATTGTGCAGGCGGGCGGCATCGCGGTGTCGCCATGGGTGCTGCCGTGTTGATCGCCCGCGGTTTCGACCCGGAAGAAGCCATGCATCTGATCTCCGCTCGCCGGAAGGTGGCAGACCCGCAGGTCTATTACATCCGCAGCCGCATCCTGCGCTTTGCGCAGCACTGGCAGGCTGCATAAAGGTTCTTTTCGCCATAATTTGAAGGTTTCCTTACATTCCACCATTGTCCCGGTTTTCTGCCGATCGCTCGCAATTCAACTTTTTCGATATCCAAAATGGAGGCACATCCATGACCACTCCTTCTTCCGAATTGACCCTGCTTTTCGAGCATCACTGGCAAGCCTGGATGCAGCACGACCCGCTCTTTGCCAGCATGTGTGGTGATAACCGCTATGATGACCGCCTGCCTTCCGCCAGTGATGCCAGTTTTGCAGGTTGGAAAGGTCAGTTGCAGGCATTCCGCCGGCGCCAGGATGCCATACCACGTTCGGGGTTATCGGAAACTGAACAACTGAACTTTGATATTTTCGCCCGGCTGCTGGATATGGAGATCGAGGAGCTCGATCATCTCAATTACCGCATACCCATCTCGCGCACAGCCGGTTTCCACATGTACCTGCCCGATCTGCCCACCTATATGTCGCTGGAAACTCTACGCGACTACGAAAACTATCTCAGCCGTCTGCGGGCTGTGCCATCCTACCTTGCCGAAAATATCGAATTGATGCGATTGGGGATCAGCACTGGTTACCTGCCTCCACAGGTCACACTGGTAGGGATCGAAGCCGGTATTGAAACCCATATTGTCGATGACCCGGCTGAAAGCGCCTTCTTTTTGCCTTTTATTAACCTCCCGGCAGGATTTGCTGAAGCAGATCGGGCACGCCTGACCCGCATGGCGCTGGAAACCATCCGCACCTCCGTCATTCCTGCCTACCGCCTGCTGCTGAAATTTGTGCAGGCTGAATACCACCCGGCAGCCCGTCCCGGTATTGCAGCCAGTGAACTGCCGCGCGGTGCGGAGTTCTATCAAAGCCGCATCCGTTATTTCACCAGCCTGGATCTGAGTGCGGACGAAGTGCATGCCACTGGTCTAAGCGAAGTGAACTGCATCCGCTCTGAGATGCAGTCTGTCATGCAGAAGAGTGGTTTCAAAGGGCATCTCAAGGAATACATTGCCTGGCTGCGCACTGAACCGCGCTTTTATGCCAGCACCCCGCAGGAACTTCTCAAAGAAACCGCCCTGGTGCTGAAACGCATTGACGGAGAACTGCCGCGCCTGTTCAAGACCCTGCCGCGCCTGTCATATGGCATCCGCACCATTCCCGATTTCAGCGCTCCGGGCAATACCACGGCTTATTACATGCCGGGTGCCGGGGATGGCACGCGTGCCGGCTATTATTATGTCAATGTGTATGACCTCAAAAGCCGTCCTTTTTACGAGATCGAAGCTCTCTCACTGCATGAAGCTGTGCCCGGTCACCATCTGCAGATCGCCTTGCAGCAGGAGCTGACCGACCTGCCCAACTTCCGCCGCTTCAGCGGATTCACCTCCTTTGTGGAGGGCTGGGCGCTCTATTCCGAGCGTCTCGGCCTGGAGATGGGTTTTTATCAGGATCCCGCCAGTGATTTTGGTCGCCTGAGCTACGAGATGTGGCGCGCCTGCCGCCTGGTGGTGGATACCGGTATGCATGCCCTGGGTTGGAGCCGCCAGCAGGCGATTGACTTCATGCTCGAGAATACCTCCTCCACCGAGTTGAACATTATTAACGAGGTTGACCGCTACATCGCCTGGCCCGGTCAGGCTCTGGCGTACAAGATCGGTGAGCTCAAGATCCGCCAGCTGCGTGCCTCTGCCGAAAGCCAATTGGGTGAGCGCTTTGATGTGCGTGAGTTCCATGATGTCATCCTGCTGGCGGGAGCTGTGCCGCTGGATGTGCTCGAACAGCGCGTACAAGCATGGGTGCAGGGATAGGCTTAGAATAATGATTGGACAGCACTTCGAAAAACTGGCATGAGGATAATGAAAGGATCGGACATGGGATCATTTCACGAAGATATGACAGAATATAGACAACAACTTGAGAAGGGTGCCATCCAGGTAGCCTATAAAGGCCTGATGGAATACATGATGGGGTTAAAAACGTATTTACAAAACAAATATCCAGATCATTACGTATCCGGCAGTATTTATTATGGCTATATGGATATGACCTATTTTTCGTTCATCCCGGGATCACTCAAAAACCTGAAATTAAAAATTGCCATCGTTTTTCTTCATGAAACCTTTAAATTTGAAGTCTGGCTGGCTGGTGTGAACAAACAGGTTCAACAAAAATACTGGCTATTGTTCCAGGAAAGTGATTGGAATAAATACCATCTTGTTCCATCCACGCAAGGAATGGATTCAATAATTGAGCATGTCCTGGTTGTCGATCCTGATTTCAGCGATCTGGACGCAATGACAGACCGGATAGAACAGGGAACCTTGTCTTTTATAAGGGATATTGAGAGCTTCTTGTCTGAACATTGACACTGAAGATGAAGCTCACTCCTTGCACTGAAATGAAATATTTTCAAGTTCTCTGAAACCGGATCTTATGCATTGAATCCACAATTTGGGCACTCTTGATAAACAATATGGAAAATTATGAGAATAAACTACTGGGTATTGTTCCCATCCCAACCGAAAGGGTGACTTCAACGATCCAATTGTCAGAATTGATGGAATATGTCTCGATCCATGCTTCGGGTGAATTTGAAATAGCAATTCGATCCCTGGTCCAAAAATTGCCATTTGGAATTACTAATTGGCCCAGTTTTGATGCTTATGTCGAAGATTGGTACTTGGTTGAAGTCACACCTTTTCATTACAATTTATTTTATTGTGAGCGGGGAGGACATGATCTCCGGGTTACCTGTAGTAATTTTATGGATGCAGCATTTGAAGTGTTTAAGATTATGATCCCTTCGTTTACAAGAACATCCAACCTGATAGCAGCAAAGATGGATCATCTCGCTGATCAACGTTTGTTAATCTGGTTGCGGATGAGTTCAGAGATCTACCATATGTATCAGATCAATGAGCTGTTTGGAAGAAGAATGGCAGTTACAAACATAGCCTGGATGAGTGAGGAGTTGGTCCGTATGGGTGTAGCCGATCATCCTGCCACCGCTTTTCGAAAAAAGGAACATATTCTAAAGGGCTTGACATTGAGCGGATTTCCGCTCGAACAGGCCAATGAAATTTACAATCGAATCGACGCTGGGTAAGTTCTTGATTCATCAAGGCATCCTTATAATGATGAGTTTCCAATGATCAGAAAACAATTAGGGTCGATGAAAGATACCCTTAAAAATATATTGATAGCGCACTTCTTATTGTGCGCAATTATTTGAATTGCGCACAATATCTCCTCACACCTCCCTCTGGATCATGATTTCTTATGCAATCCCAACATCAGCGTGGTAGAATCAAACTGAACGTTTAATTTCTCAGGAGATAGTGATATGGAACAACTAACAGGTTCATTTGCAGTTAAAAAAGGGCTGGCACAGATGCTGAAAGGCGGCGTGATCATGGATGTGGTCACCCCCGAGCATGCCAGGATCGCTGAAGATGCCGGTGCCTGCGCTGTCATGGCGCTCGAGCGTGTACCAGCTGACATACGTGTTGAGGGTGGCGTGGCGCGCATGTCGGACCCCGATCTGATCAACAAGATCATGGAAACGGTCAGCATCCCGGTCATGGCCAAGTGCCGCATCGGTCATTTTGTGGAAGCACAGATCCTCGAATCTTTGGGTGTGGATTACATCGACGAATCCGAAGTTCTCACCCCGGCTGATGAGGCTTTTCATATTTACAAGCATGATTTCAAAGTGCCGTTCGTGTGTGGCTGCCGCAACCTGGGTGAAGCCCTGCGCCGCATTGGCGAAGGTGCAGCCATGATCCGCACCAAGGGCGAGGC
>CAYJKQ010000006.1:0-155897 GCA_964370815.1 uncultured Anaerolineaceae bacterium
AATCCACAAAAACGATCTGCTTGCGCACAAAAGCCAGGGTGCTGAAGCGCTGAAAAACGCCTGGCTGGTTCAGTTTCTCATCCATCTCTTTAAGGAAAGCCACTTTTTCAGCCAGCGGTACCTCGAAGGGATTGATCTCGCAAGGGCTTTCAAATTTAGCCTGGATGCTGTCCTTCTCTGCCAGACGAATTGGAAAGGTGACTCGTTCGGCTGCGATGCGCGCATTGTCAAATGCCTTGTCATACAAAGCAGCCAGGGAGCTGACATCGGATGAAGCAGAAAAACCCCAGGCACCCTTGTACAGCACGCGGATGCCTATCCCACTTTCACCAGACATGGCGGTCGTTTTCAGGTTACCGTTCAACATCATCAAGAAATTGGCATCCTCAAAAGGATACCAGCGCGAATCCACGTAGGTAGCACCTTTGGCTTTAATGCGTTCGATCTGTTTCTCGATCTCATTTAGCATGCGTAACTCTCCTTTTATTTAAACCATGAGGCTGGTTGCCCCGTAAGATTTAGAAAACAAACAACCTGCTAATTTTACCAGACTTGAATTCTTGTCAAAGTGTTGTTTGTAATATGAATAGGATTATCTTGAGGTTGCCTGTCGCCGGGAAAGCGATTTTTGTATGGAACAGACTTTCTCCTACCCAAGCAGTTATCCAATCTCCAAAGGACTGAGGCGCTTGATTTTGAAGAACCGGTACTATTCTTCCAAATTATTTCAGTTTGTAAGGTTTAAAACATTGCGGGAAAATCAAAATAACGGTAATATTGTGTAGCTATGTTATTTTTCCAGATCTACTTGGTCTTAATAGCCTTGCTCTTACCATAAAACAGTCAGCCCAGGCCTGTCAGGTGAATCACACCTGCCAGGCCTTTTTAGTCCCACTCAACTGGTTGCAGTTGCAATCAGAAAATTATCACGTAGGAGAAAGAATGCAGACACCCTGGGAAGATCGCTATGCCTTTAGAACCAAACGCATGGGAAGTTCCGTTATTCGTGAACTGCTGAAATTTACACAACAACCCGATATCATCTCTTTTGCGGGAGGATTACCTGCACCGGACGTTTTTCCAGTCAAGGAGTTCCAACGAGCCTGCAATGCAGTTCTGCAAGACCAGGGTGCAGAGGCTTTGCAATACAGCACCACCGAAGGTCATCCACCTCTACGCGAGATGATCGCCCACAATACAGCCCGCTATGCCATTGAAATATGTTCGGATAACATCCTGATCACCTCCGGTTCACAACAGGCTTTGGATTTGCTTGGGAGGCTGTTCATCAATCGTGGAGATCGCATCCTGGTCGAATCCCCCACCTATCTGGGTGCGCTTCAAGCCTGGAATGCCTACGGCGCAGAATATGTCACCGTACCTATGGACGAACACGGCATGCTGACAGATGAATTGGAAAAAGCCCTGCGCGCCGGAGTCAAGTTCATCTATGTGCTCCCCAATTTTCAAAACCCGACTGGATCCACTCTCAGCCTGGAAAGACGTCATAAACTGATCGAATTGGCAGACCGCTATGGTGTACCCATCGTTGAAGATGATCCTTATGGTCAGCTACGCTATGAAGGTGATCATATTCGCCCGATCATCGCCCTGGATAGTGACTTCCACCATAGAAATGGCGACACCTACAGCGGCAATGTCATCTACATGAGTACTTTTTCAAAGCTGTTGGCACCCGGTCTGCGACTGGGTTGGGTGATCGCGCCCCAGGAAGTGATCCGCAAGCTGGTCATGGCCAAGCAAGCGGCAGACCTGCATACTGCCACCTTTAATCAGGTAGTGGCGCATGAGATCGGCAAGGATGGCTTTATTGATCAGCATGTAAAGGTCATCCGCAGAACCTACAAGGAACGCAGGGATATCATGCTTGAAACGATGTCAGAATTTTTCCCGTCTGAAGTGAGCTGGACCCATCCCGAAGGCGGGATGTTCCTATGGGGCATTCTTCCACCTGATATGGACGCGGCTGAGGTACTCAAAGTTGCCATAGAACGCAAGGTAGCTTTTGTGCCTGGATTTGCTTTCCATGGCAATGGTGGCGGTCACAATACCATGCGCATTAATTTCTCTTTCTCCAAACCTGAGATCATCCAGGAAGGCATCTCCCGCCTGGGTAGAGTTTTGAAGGAGCAGATCATCAAGAAATAAGCTTCTTGTAAATATCAAATCTAATAGCGACACTCAAAATTGGTGTCGCTATTATTATTAATTATTTGGCTCAAGGTACACGGGCTATGAGTTAGGTTTCTACTAAGTAGCCTCAACCCTGGCAAGCTGGTCATGGTCCGGGAGAATCGTTTCAGCATCGCGCACTGGTTTAAAGAAATAACCGGATAATCCTACCATTGCAGCCAGCATCCCGGATATGAAAAGCAATACACCCATCCCGGCACCCGGACCTGTCCCAAACCAGCCTCCTAAAAGACGGGACATTCCAGTATTAACCAGCATGGCTGGCTCCATTACATAGTCCGCAAGCACTCCTGCGATCAGCGGTGCGATCGGATTTGTGAACCAGGCGATCAAACGTCTGGCAGAGAAAACCCGACCCTGCAGATCCGGTGCTACTTTTGCCTGCCAGATGGACTGATTTGAAGTGTTTATCAAAGGATTAACCAACATCATCAAGACAATGAAAGGGATCCAGACCGATAACCCCTGCCCAAACCCCAGCATGGCAAAGAAGAAACCAGACAGTCCCCAACCTATTAGAACACCATGTACCTTTCGTTTAAAACCACCCCAGGCGGACATGATAATGCCCCCTATCACAGCTCCGATCGCTCCGGCAGTTTGAACAGATCCAAAGATCAGACTGTTTTGGGAAGTGCGCGCCAAAAGCATGGGTGCCAGTAATGTAAATCCCATCCCTGAGAATAAATTCCCTGCAAAAAATATCAATTGCAACCCAAGCAAGCTGGGTCGTTTGAAAATATACTTAAAGCCATAAGCAGATTCGCGCCAGATGGAGCCTGACTCCTGCTGTCCTTCCACGGTCTTCTCAGGTTGGGGGATGTAAACAAACAGCAATGCACCGATAGCAATGAAAAATGTGATCAAATCAATCAACATGATCAATGCAAAACTATCAAAGGGTCTGGTGATGGGAAGCGCCAGGATGATCCCGGCCAGCAAGGGAGCCAAAACGCCTGGTCCGGCTTCCAGAAGGGACATCAACCCGTTGGCTCGTCCGTACTGTTCCTTCGGAATCATGGTACTGATAGCTGCTGAGTAAGCTGGCCACTGAAAAGTATTCCCCAATCCGTTGACTGCAGCGGCAATGTACAGGTGCCAAAATTCCAAGTGACCTGAAACATACAGGGCGAAGATGCCCACTGTGGAAAGCACAGCCATCAGATCACTGATCATCATCATCAATTTTCGGTTGTAGCGGTCCACCATGACCCCTGCGATCGGTGAAAGCAAAAGAAATGGTGTAATGAAAGCCACCTGCATACCTGCCATGGCTGTTGCGCTACCGGTCTGCTTGTACATCCATAGAGTCATCCCAAAACCGGTCATGGATGAAGCCAGAACAGAGATGATCTGTCCCAACCAGACGATCACAAAACCGGCCATCCCCGTTGGCCGGCGTTTAATTGTAGGATCTGGTGTGTTCATAAAAGGGTTACCCGTTTAATTGCACCAGGGCTTCTTCAACTGATAATTCACCGGTCTCTATTTTGGATAGAATATCAAGTGAATTTTTAGCAGGAGCCTGAATTATTTCGCCATCACTTTCCAGGATCAGGTCTCCGGATACACTGTTCAGCGAGACCTGTACACCACCTGCCCCCACTCGTGCATAATGATTTCCATGTTTGTGCGATAACTGGCTTACAGGGAGATTGGTGGAAAAATCGCCACTGACACTATGCATTTCAACATTACAAATGGATGTGGATGGCACAACAAGGTGAATATCTCCTGATACTGTGTGGAATTTATAGGGTCCTTCATCAGAAAGACCAGTTTGCAGACTGACATCTCCACTGACCGTCTTAACGTCAGCAATAATTATGCTGGAATCCCGAAGGTTGATTTCTCCAGATACAGTTTTAACCTGGCTGGAGCCGGAGAGAATTTCCCCGGTAACATCGCCGCTGACTGAATCAATTTTCAAAGATCCATTCAAACCATGCAAAGTCATATCACCACTGACTGTCTTTAAAACAAAATCGCCTTCAAAACCGGAAACCTTCAGCGAATTGCTAACTCCATTAATATTAAGGGAACATTTTCCTGGTGCTTTAACCACATAATCGACATCACATACCTGAGTTCCAAATAACCAGGTCCAACCCGGATCAGAAAATTTGGTGGAAATAGACACTGACCCATCTTCAGCCTGCAAACACTCGATCCTGGTGCTGTCAGTATTTCCGCGTCCGGGATGCTTGATCGCCAGCACATGAATGAACCTCTCTTCACCTGGTTCAATAACCACCGAACCACTGATATTGTTAAGTTTTAGTTGTGCTGGTGAGGACACATTAAAAGTAAATTCTCTGGTTTCGATTGACATGAAAACTCCTTGAATTAATGCAGGTTCTTGTTCTTATTCAACAAATATCTCGACATGTTCGCCGTCTTCATCATCCATGACATCAATGATCTTGCCTGTCATGCCATTCCGAAGAGCGTCCATTACCTCAGTCATATCCACTCCAGCAACTTCAGGAGCAAAATGCGCACCGATCTTCATACCTGCATCGATCAGGCTGATCGGTATTTGGACTGTTGCTTTAGACCGTCCGGAGGTTGTGTCGGTGACACGCACACGCAACCAGCGTGCCCCGCCTGCTGCCAGGCTGCCTCCTGAAGATGTTTTCTGGCTCGCGCTTAATGCGGACAGCAATTTGGCTCCCTCTTCTGCGCTCAACTTGCCTTCGTCGATCATCTTCAAGATTTTCATCCGTTCTTCAGTGTTTGCCATAACAAGCCTCCTTACTAAAAGAAATCACTTTTTCTTGCACATATTTCATCATGATGTTGTTTTCAGATCAACCAATATACACCAACACCTGTTCGCCATCGTCGCCTTCATCCACCTTCACAACCAGGGGGTCATTGGAATGCTGGATGGCTTTAAAAATCTGATCTACAGGAACTTTGCCAAGACCCTGGATCTTATGGCCAAAATTACGCAAGAACCAGGAGGTCAGAGTCAGAGGCAGGGGGAATCCGATCAGAATCCGTTTTGGAAAATCCCCGGGTTTTTGTTTAACTGAAACAAATAACCAGCGTGCATTTTTTGAACTCCAGCCCAAGGTGATGACTATAACTCCCAGTAAAACAATTGGCATGCCCAAGCAGTAGAACCAGGCAGTGATATCCGTGGGATGAATATTCTTGTACATGACCCAAGTGCCAAAAGTGGTGATGATCACTCCGATCCAAAATGGAATCATCCACAATCGGCGAGCTTTCTCCACTGTTTTACTGATCCCTGGGTCCGGTTCAGAAAAAGGTCGCTCCTCAATAGACGGGGAAGAGGCATCAATTTTAGAGCTATAAATTTCTTCTGTGCTTTCATCCTGCGGGTCACTATCCAGGACCTGCATCAGCCGCAAACCTTCTTCAGGGGTGATCTTGCCTTCTTCGATCATCTTAAGAATTTGGGATCGTTCTGATGCAGTCATATTATTCTCCTTGCCCTTCAAGAGCAGACAATAACTTCTCTGCATCAGCAGCACTGATCTTCTTTTCCTGCAGCATTCTTAGGATCGTCAGGCGTTCTTCATCACTGACAGATTCAACTGGTTTCTTGCCAGAAGAAAAATTGAATATTTCAGTACCGCCAACATTGATACGCCCGGATATATGCCTGTCATGCCCACGCCTGGCGCGTACTTCAGCAGCACGTCCTTTTGCTTCCGCCCGGCGCATGGCAGCTTCCACCCTTTCTTCAGCCCGGCGGGACAAGCCATCGGTTCTTAGTTGGGCTTTTTCAAGTGCTCTTTGAACTTTTATATTAATGCGGTCATTCAAACCTGTCAGATCATGTAGGAAAGGTGGAATGGGAGGGATGGGGGGAATGGGGGGTATCCCAAAATCATCTGACATACCCACTCCAAAATCTGCGGTCGAATTCCATCTTTCAGACTTGCTCGTCACCATCAAATCCCCACCTGCTGTCAGATAAATCCTGGCAGAAGCATCACCCAACATGATCTTTTGAGTTGGGCTTTCTTCATCCAAAGTTACACCAGGGAAATCCACACTTAAGGATTCCCAATCCATTGCAGCCAGGTGCAGCTCTGCGTTGGCATCCTCCGGCAGGTGTAAAAGAAGGTCCCCGTTGGCATTAACGTGATACTCCACCTCTGCCAATGGTTTCAGGTTCAAAGCTGCATCTGCGCTTACTTCTGCAAAAACAGAACCGCGTACATTCCGCAGGTAGAGGTCACCATTCACTTTCTCCAGGTTGATATTTCCTTCAACATCCCGCAAGGAAGCGTCTCCATTAATGGTAACAGCCGAACAATCCCCGCGACATTTGTGCAAGTTCAGATCACCATTTACTTGATCCAAAGTAATGCTGCCAATATTCCGTAAGGTAACATCTCCAGATGAAGATTCCAGATCGGCATTTTCTACATCGTTCAAAGAGAGATCCCCGCTCAATGTTCCAAGTTTGATTTGTCCTTTCAAAGCCTGTAAACTGGCATCCCCGGACAGATTTTCAACAATCAGATTCGCCTGGCGTGGTATGTAAAGGATCAAATCATCATCACAAGTGATGGAAAAATTCGAGCCGTCCGCGTTTACGTTCAGTTTATCTCCATTCGTCTTAGCCATGATCTCTGCGCGTTCCCATCCAGCCACACGCAGATCGCCGGCTACAGAATTCACCAGGATTTGAGAATTGTTATCAGCCTGCAAAGTTTTTTGTTCCATGCTTTACTCCTCTCCCTGCAACAAGCGACGCGCCACATCCGCAGTAATGATGCCTTCATCCAATTCTTCCAGGATCTTTAACCGCTTTTTACCCGTGATCTCAGTTATCTCCTCATCCTTGCCGGGTTCATATCCCATAGCTCGGATGACCTCATGCAATCGATTGCGAATGGTAGGGTAGGAGAGGCTGAGTTCATCCTCCATGCGGGTGATCTTGCCCTCACAGCGTACAAAAGTTTCCACAAAATCCAATTGCTCGCCTGTCAATCCCGGAAAAGCCCCATTCGTGAACCGCCCTTCTATGGTTGTGTCACAAGCTGGACAGTATAAACGGGAAACGACCAAATCTGAATCACACACCGGGCAGGCACTCAAGGAATTCTTCATGAACTCACCTCTTTCTAAATGGACACAGGTTTTAAGGGCTACCTGTTAATTGCTGGTTTAGGGAAAATATATACAGACCAGCGGGGAAGATATCTGAATTCTCAAAGGAAACATATTCGTTTCTATAACTATTATAACCAAATTTATTAATTAGTCAAGTTAATTATTAATATTTACAAGGATGATTTCAATTTTCTTGATTATTGATAGTATTTCATTAAGAATCCGGAGGGTTTACAATCACCCTTCGACACCAACTGGTTTCTATTTATGTTTACTATTTCGGGGATTGGTTTTAGATATATTGAAAGATCGTTATAGAATTGAGTTTATGTCTGGAGTCAGGATGCCCAGATCAGTTAAGCAGTCATTAAACCGCGCTTGACACAGAACGTATGTTCGTGTTATTATTAGCACATATGAGCGAATAGCAGGAAAGGAAGGTAGATATGGTTCGACCGCGTAAAGTAAAAAACGAACGACACCAAAAAATATTGGATTATTTGTCCCGCCGCCAGGAGAACAACGGATACCCCCCCTCCATTCGCGAGATCGGAGAAGCAACCGGAATATCTTCCACATCCGTGGTTACTTACTATCTTAAGCAGCTGGAAGAATTGAATTTAATCGAGAGGGATCATAATGTCTCGCGTGGTGTCCGACTTAATTCACCAGCCAGAAAAACCGGCGAGCGAATCTCTCAAGTTGCACAGAACATCACAAGCAGCATCAACGAATTATTGAACATACCCATCATGGGACGTATTATCGCGGGTGAACCTATTCCCATAGCTGCATCCGATTTCAACTACTTTGATGCAGAGAGCAATATTCAGATCGCACGCAGTCTGTTATCTGCCAAAGAAAAGACCAGTGAGCTTTTTGCTCTTGAAGTTGAAGGTGTTTCGATGATCGATGCCATGGTTAATGATGGCGACATTGTTATCATGAAGAAAGCTCAAACAGCTCAAAATGGTGAAATGGTGGCAGTCTGGTTAAAAGACAAGGATGAAACCACCCTCAAATATTATTTTAAGGAAGCAGAACGAATTCGCCTGCAGCCTGCCAACCCTACCATGCAGCCTATTTACGTGGATAGTTCAGCCGACCTCATTATCCAGGGAAAAGTTGTCATGGTCATCCGGAAAATGGACTCGCTTGCAGTTTAACCTCCTCATAAATTTTCTTCAGATGAAAAGAGGCCATCCAATAAGAGAAAGGGTGGCCTCTTCTTATTTAATAATTGTTGTGCAAATTACTTTAATTTCACATCCACCGAATCCATTGCAAGGATTGAGCCATCTGCCATGCTGAGATCCATGATCTCGATCCGTATCATTCCCGGATCAGCCGGAAAGCTGGACAAATCCACCAGGACATCAAATGTCCCCGGTGCACCCATATCCGGGGTGTCCACCTGTATTGGACCCTGGTAAAAAGGGCTGTTATTGGCATCCATTATACGTACCAACAAAGTGTTTTCAAAAGGAGATATGCTCACACTGCCTGTTATCTGGATTTGATTGGAAACTTCGCTGCTATTGACGGGTGAATCAATAACTATCTCGCGCAATCCACCGGCAGGCGTTCCGCTGGTGCTATGCACTTGAATTAAGCCAGGTCCCCAATAAAATTTAAAGGATTGGGTCATGGCTTGACTGGGACAGCATAAGGCATCGTTAGGGGAATGTACCAACATATCCAGGGTTATGCGGCTATTTGCTATCCCAATTGAATTAACTGTTACACGATCTCCCAGAAAATACCCACTGGAAGGCGAAGGAAAACCCCCACTATTGAAAACCGGGACTAAATACATAAATTGACCACTGCCTCCGTAATTTTCAGCCAGTATGATGGCTGCATCCGGGGTCCCGTCCGAATTCAGATCTCCAAAGGCAGCTTGATCCAACATGCTGACCGACAGGTAATCTACTCCAGAGCCCGCTTCATACTTTCCATCCAACAGGTTTACCAGGGTCGTTCCATTCTGAGCCTGGTATTCCGTATTCTTGACCATCTCCAATGTTAAGGGTACTGTTGTAGGTGTAACCGGGATTAAACTTGGTGTAACCTGTACATTACCCGGTTGGCTCGAAGGCAAGCTGCAAGCCGCCAAAATTACCACCAGCAATAAAGACATTTGTAAATATCGATTGGTTTTCATAATCACCTTTTATCCTTATTGATTATGGGATCAAAACAATCCATGTCGCGCCACCATCCGTGGTTTTATATAGAGAATGGTGATTGGCAGCATCACCTGTCAACATCCAGCCTGCCTCACCATCAACGAATTCTATTTCCATTAATATTTCTGTAACATTTACATTGGTTTCAAGCGGGTTCCATGTCAATCCGCTATCATGCGATATATAAATACTAGCTCCCCCATCCCAAACGAAAATGTCATTATAGGAGGCTAGCGAATATTGTCCAGCACTTATCAGCGGAGTGGTCGGAGACCAGGTTTTTCCACTGTCGCGGGTATTATAAAAGACATAGCCTGAATTATCCGTCATCAGGCGAACCGGTAGCAATCCATCCAAACTAGAAAAGAATTGAGCAATTCCCACCTCTGTCATGGCAGTTTCATACCCATCTGGCAGACTAATATGCTGCTTACCCCAGCTATGACCACCATCCGAGCTGGCATAGAAATAAACATTCCCGTCTATTGGAATATTACCTCCCACCCAACCGTGCAAGCTGTCTAAAAAGGAAAAGCCACTTTTTTGTCCGCTGAATGGCAGGGTATTGACAGAGTCACCTTCTCCCGGCTGCATGATGTAAACCGGGACCCAAGAGACCCCTCCATCTGTGCTGGAATACACATCAACAGCCGAAGATCCAGCAGCCACTCCGCGCCAAACCAGAATGAAGCCGGTCGTTTCGTCGATAAAATCGATCTGACCAACATCAAATGGAACAGCTACCGAAGACCAATTTAAACCACCGTCTTTGGTAATTGCAAGCGTTCCGTTCAAATGATCCGGTCCACTTATCACCACCCAACCCGTGTTTGGGTCCAGGAAAAATATACTAGCAGAGTACCCCAATCTGCCACCACCAGGCGGGGTTATGTCATACCAGGTCAACCCGCCATCCAGGGTGCGCACCAGGCTGGTCTCTGTGACACCCCAGCCATTAATTTTATCAAACATTGTGATCTTCACCAGGGAAGGATTGCTAATGACCATAAGATTTGGCAGAGGTACAGGTAAAACTGGATCCGGGGTAGGGGATGCCAAAGGTATGTTAGTGGGTGATTCTATTACAGGGGTTGGTTCGAAAGGAACAGGTCTCGGAATCCCGGAAATGGAGCAAGCAAGACCTGCCAATATTATCAGCATCACTCCTGATAGAATTTTTATAGTTACAGAATTGATCCGCATATTCTTCCAAAATCAGAGATTTGTCCGAAAACCAAGATTGCTATGGTTATGCCCGAATGAACCGGAAAAACCATATCCGATCTATAAAGCACACATCCATGTATTTGACGAAATTTGATCCATGGATGTTCCCAGAAATTGGGAACAAGTTCTTAATTAGAAATTACCCGATCCACTCAACAATCGTCGATTCGCCTTGACCGACACCCACACACAGAGTAGCCAAGCCATAAAACGGTTGTTTCCGATCCTTTGCCCGGCGCTTCATTTCATGTAACAGGGTGGTTAGAATGCGAGCGCCGGAACAACCCAACGGATGTCCAAGTGCAATGGCACCCCCGTTCACATTGACGATCTCCGGGTCAATTCCCAACTCCTGTATTACCGCCAGGGATTGCACTGCAAATGCTTCATTAAGTTCGATCAGACCAATATCAGAGATCTGTAAACCAGCTCGTTTGAGAGCTTTGGTGGTCGCCGGCACTGGTCCCAAGCCCATAATACGCGGCGGAACTCCTCCTGCCGCAGATGCCACCCAGCGAGCCATCGGTTTAAGACCCAGATCTTTGGCTTTTTCAGAGCTCATCATCAATAAAGCCGCTGCACCATCATTCAGCCCTGAAGAATTCCCAGCAGTAACGCTGCCACCTTCCTTTCGAAAAGCAGGGCGTAATTTCGACAAAGCTGCCATATTGGTGTCACGACGTGGGCGTTCATCTGTATCCACCACGAGTGCATCCCCCTTGCGCTGTGGAATTTGCACAGGTAGAATCTCCTGCGCAAATTTACCACTATCAATGGCGGCAATAGCATTGAGGTGCGAGCGCACAGAAAAAGCATCCTGCATTTCACGCGTTATTTCAGGTTTCATTGCAGCAATATTTTCTGCTGTTTCACCCATCGCATCGATACCGTATATTTTTTCCATTAAGGGATTGGGGTACCGCCATCCCAAACTGGTGTCCCACATGGTTAAATTTCCCCATGGAAAACCTTTCTCGGCTTTAGGAATTGAGTAGGGAGCCCGGGACATATTTTCGACACCCCCCGCGATATAAACATCACCTTCGCCAGATCTAATGGCGCGCGCGGCTTGATTGACTGCATTCAATCCGGAAGCACACAGGCGGTTAATGGTAACTCCCGTCACTTCGACCGGCAGCCCTGCCAGTAGTGATGCCATGCGGGCAACATTGCGGTTGTCTTCACCGGCCTGGTTGGCACACCCAAAAAAAACCTCTTCCACCAGGCTGGGATCAAATTTATTACGATCTAAAATCGCCTTGATCACCATTGCAGCCAAGTCATCAGCGCGCACTGAGGAAAGTTCTCCACCCAGTGCTCCTATGGGAGTGCGAATGGCGTCCATGATATAGACTTCAGGCATGATCTCCTCCAGTTTTTGCTAATAAATTTGATATAGATTTGGTAACTGACGTCCAAAGTAAATCAATTATTCTTTTGTTTGGATAAAAGATTAAACAGTAAATTAGATTCTACCACCAGCTGTGTAGCGCCATTAATTTAATCTTGCCAACTTCTCAAGGTGGATCTGCAAACAATTTTTAGACTTTACTTGTTGTATAATCAAAACTGATGAAAAATCCATCTTTCTCAGGCCAGCCCCCCGATAGATCTTCCGAATCTTTCGAAGACCTGATAAACACCCTCGTCGAAGAGATCGATCTCGCCATCAAATGGGATCGTCCCTCGATCCTGCTGGCTGTATATGCTTCCGAAGTGATCAACAATCAAGCCCAGGAGACGCTGGAGACACACATTGAATGGCTCGGGCAAAAAGTCACCCACATCAAAGTTGATAAGGAAAATTTTGACCTGGCCTGGTTCTTGTCTCAATTTGATCAGCACGAGAAAGTAATCTTTTTTATCTCCGGTTTAAGGTGGGGGGGTGGACGGAGTAGATCCAATGCCTATCAAGCATTAAATATCCGCAGAGAATTATTTGTGGATGAAAAAATCCGCCTGGTCATTTGGCTAAATCAGAAAGAAGCCAGTGATCTACCTCACCATGCGCCTGATTTTTGGGCATTCCGACATCGGGTGGTGGAATTTCCCGATACCTTATCAACACCAGCTTCTTCCCAGCGGGATGAGCTTTCCTGGCGGGATTGGCAGGTTCATGAAACCCCGTACGATCTTAAAGCCAAGATCGCCCTGAGGGAATCCATTCTGGCTGACTTACCCGACAACGACTCCTCCCTATACACACGCACAGAATTGATGTATGCACTGGCTTTTTTATACTGGTGTCTGCAGGAATACGGCGTAGCCACTACCTACCTGGAAAAAGGCCTGTCTTTGGCTTCCCATCCACAAGCGGTCGCCATCCACGCAAAATTCAAAGTTGCATTGGGTATGCTTTACCATGACCAAACCATGCTGGATAAAGCCCTAGCTGCCTATCAACAGGTCATCGAGTTGGATCCCCGCAATCCTTTTGCCTGGAACAACCTGGCACGGGTATTCTATGAGCAAGGTCGCCAGGTGGATGCCCTGCACGCTTTTAAGAAATCCATCAAACTGGCTCCAAAATATGCCAACGCCTGGAATAATCTTGGAAACTATTACCGTGAGAATGGGAATAGATCTGAGGCTTTGCATGCTTTCAAGCAGGCAACCCGCTTTGAACCTCAGAACTCGAAGCCATGGATCAACCTTGCCCATACCCATCTTGATTCCGGTCAACCTGATCTAGCCATTCGCGCTTATAAAAAAGCCATCCGACTGGTTCCAGAAAATGCCGCCTTGCTGAACGATCTTGGAAATATCTACCGGGAAATGAACCGTTTTAAAGACGCCATCGCATCCTACAACAAAGCCATAAAACTCAAACCCGAATATGTCCTACCTTTTGCCGGATTGGTTGCCTGCTATCGGCAGACGGAAAAATATGAGGCTGCCAAAAAACAATTCAATCTGGCTCAACCTCTGCTTGAAAACCAGCCCGCGATCATACGTGCTGAATTCGAAGCACTTTGTGGAAACAACACAGCAGCCCTCCGGTTTCTTAAAATCGCCCTTGAAAAAAACCTAATAAACCCGGATTCAATTCGCACCAACCCAAATTTTAAGGGTTTGTATTCCGATACCCATTTTCAGGATTTGGTGGTAACCAATTGAAGAGTTGGTTCTTTGGAATGATTGAGTGACAGAGGATAAATGAATTTTTTCCAAGGAATTCTTTTATTAATTTTACTGATGGTATCCGCGATCATTGCTTGGAGATCCATTTTAAAATCAGGATCCCGGATCGCCACAAGCCTGATCTTTTTTGCAGTTGGATTGTCGATCTGGTCCATCCTTTATTATAGTTTCCCCGAGATCGCTCAAACCAGAATGATCTTTTGGCTTGCCTTAACCTATCTCGCAGCAATTATTACCCGTCTTTCCCTTTTTATTTTCTCTCTACGATACTCAAATACTGATAACTGGCTTAATAAACGTACTTTCAGTTTATTCCTGATCGAACCCATTCTCACACTCCTGATTTTTATCACCAATCAGAAGCATGGTTTTTTCTACACCCGGACGACCGATCCATTTTTTGGTACTTCTATTCAGATAGGACCATGGTATTGGATAACAACCGTTTACAATTACAGTTTGCTTTTAGCAACAATTTTGATCATCGGGCAAACATATTTGCGTCCTTCCCATACAAATCGCAAATTAACTGGTCTACTTTTTCTCGGCATGGTCTCCCCACTTGTTTTATATGTCGCCACACTGGCAAGTTCTGCCATTATCCCGGGTGCAGATCTCTCCCCCGCTGTTTTTCTCGTTCCGGGGATCATGCTGGCGATCGGCCTGGTTCGAAATCATCTGCTGGATTATTCGATCCAATCAAGAGATTCAGTCTTTGAACTCCTGCAGGATGGTTGGATGGTTTTGGATGAAAATAAGAATGTCATCGATCTGAATCCTGTTGCTGAAGAGTTGATCAATAAATCAAGAGAAGAAATATTTGGTCTATTTGCCAACGATGTACTTGCAGAATGGCCTAACGTGATCACCCAGCTCAACAATGACACGGTTGTATTGGACACCAATTACAGCCTTGAAATGAAAGGTTTTCGGCATTATTTCAATTTGCGTGTTCAGCCTCTTACCAACACCAATAAACGACTGATCGGGCATGTTATCTTCTGGAGGGACACAACTGAACAAAAAATGGCGGACGATTCCCGCAGACAAGCCCGAGAGGAGATGTTCCTGCTATTGCGTGGTCTGGCCAGTGCAGCCAGCGCTGCCTCAAATTTGCAATCATTCTTATCAGAGGCAATGTATCAGATCATTCCAGTATTCCAATCCCAGAGCATAAGCATCTTCTTATTGGATGAAGATCAACAGAATGGAGAACCGTTAAAGTTATCCCTGAAAAACCAGGTGGGATTATCCGGACAAATTGCAAAAAACCTTTCCAAGTTGACAGTAAATTCTGAAATGGTTGGCAGTCTATTTAATGAAGTGTTGGTCAGACGGCAGATATTCGTATCCAGGGAATTGAAGACTGACCCTCTTGTTCCAGCTGAATTAAAGGAATTTGGTCCTGGCACACTAATGGTGGCACCTTTGCGCTCCAACGATCAATTGCTTGGAATTGTTTGCATCGTACGAAGATCCGGGGATACCTTTACACAAGAAGATAGAATTCGCTTCAATTTTGCAGCAGAGGAGATCTCCAACTTCGTTTTCAATGACAGCCAACGTCAGCTAGCCATCAGCCTGGCAGAACGGGCTCGGCTTGTTCGCGATCTACACGATTCGGTTACTCAAAGACTTTATGGACTTCTGGCTCTCACAGAGGCAGCCCAGGCCGGGTTGGAGATGGGCTCAACTGAAATGTCCACAAAGGTCCTGGTTCCAATTGGAGAACATGCCCGACAGGCGCTTAAAGAAATGCGCTTGTTCTTGTTTGAATTAAGTCCTTCCACCTTGAAGAAGGATGGTTTGATCGCAGCCCTTAGCCAGCGCCTGGATGCTGTTGAAGGCCGGGCAGATATGGTCCGCAGGATCCAATCAGATGATAATATATACCTGACATACGATCAACAAGTGGAATTTTTCTTTATTGCCCAGGAAGCCCTCAATAACACACTCCGACATGCCCATGCAAAATCAGTGGAGATCAACTTGAAACAAACCAAAAATCATATCATCCTCGAGATCGAAGATGATGGTCTTGGTTTTGACACTGATAATTTCAAACAGGGAGGCATTGGGTTGCGCAGTATGCACGAGCGTTCCGAGAAAATTGGGGCAACCTTAAAAATGCACTCACAACCCGGAAACGGGACTAAAATTGTCTTGTCATTGAGAAAGGACGGTAAAAAGAATGGATAAAATTCGAGTACTTATTGTGGATGACCAGACCGTTATAAGAGAAGGACTGGTGGCAATTCTTTCCTTCTACCCTGAAATAGAAGTTGTTGGTCAGGGGGAAGATGGCATCCAAGCCGTGGAGAAGGCGAAGGAACTTAAACCCGACGTAATCCTCTTAGACTTGGCTATGCCCCGACAGGGGGGGCTGAAAACCATTCCTCAACTTTTGGAAATCGTTCCAAAACCCAATATCCTGGTAGTGACCGCATTTGCAGATGACGAACTGGTCTTTCCAGCTATAAAAGCCGGCGCATTGGGCTACCTGCTCAAAGATTTTAAAAGGGACAATTTAGTGCAATCGATTCGGGATGTCGCCAAAGGGCAGGCATCTTTGGCACCTTCCATCGCTTTGAAAGTCATCCAGGAATTCAATAATCCCGAAGAAGCTTCACTACCACAGGACGCCCTCACCTCGCGCGAGTTGGATACCCTGCGTCTAATCGCTCGCGGTTACAGCAACCAGGCGATCGCAAATGAACTCTTCATACAGGAACGCACTGTTGCCAAGTATGTTAGCAGTATCCTAACCAAGATCCATGTCGAAAACCGCACCAAAGCTGCCCTGTATGCCTTGCGTGAAGGAATATCTGAACTGGATAAAAACCCAGAATAGGTATTAAAAACCAATCTCCAAGAGAATATTTTTCAAGTAGACAGCCTCATTTACCACGAGGCTGTTTTTGTTTCTCAGTTATTTTTAGGGGAACTGATATCCATTTTTCTTGTCGCATACCCAAGTTTCCATCTGGTCATTCTTGACCACTAATTATTGGAAAACTGGTCAATTTTTATAGCACGTCAACTATTTAAAGACATATTTCTTGCATTTCACCCCGCTGACACAGGCGATATACTAAATTCAGGTTCCACCTGCAATTCGATGGATATATTTAAGGCTTTTCACTGGAAAACGAAAAAGGAAAGACAGAATGTTTTCAGGTCAATACAGCTCTTCTCTCACCACTGATAATCAACTTACTCCCCCTCCGGATTTTAGCGATCTGCTTGAGCAGGGGGCAATGATCACCCGGGGTTTTGATCGTAATCTGATGGTGTTGACCAACCAAGCCTTTCAAAGATTAACATCCAAGATCATGTCCATGAATCTTACTGACCCAGCTGCACGCATGCTGATGCGCATGTTGTTGGGAAATGCAAATAGTATTTCCTTGGACAATGCAGGTCAAATGATCATCCCTGAGAAACTCTGTCAAATAGCCAATTTACAATCCCCGACCGTCCTGGTAGGTATGGGTGACTTCTTCGAAATCTGGTCTTCTGAAGCATGGTCTGAACAGGAAACCAAGTTGACAGATTCCGAGGCTGATCCCGATCGTTATTCAACTCTGAATCTCGTAATGCAGTAAGCATGTACGAAAACGACATGCAGATAGAACTGGGCAAACAAGAGGTAACGAATGATTGATTTTGAATACATCATGGCTAAGGACTTTGACCGAGCCTGGTTGAATTTTGAGCTCGATCTACCCCTCAAACCCGGTAAAAACGGGGAAACCAACCCATTTTATATCAATCGTCCAGGCAACCCAATTGCCGAGTTGGAGGATGCTTTGCTGGCACCCTTTTATCGTCCTCCAAAGTTCTTCTTTTCAGGACACCGAGGATGCGGAAAATCCACCGAATTATTGCACTTGATGAGCAACACGAAGATCCTGGAAAAATTCTGGCCAATAAATTTTAGCATCCGCGAGGAAGCAGATATTATTGATCTGGATTTTCGCGATATCCTGCTGTCCATTGGCGGCCGGATGTTTCGTGATTATCGCAAGAATGGCGGCAAGCTGCCCGAGCAACTTCTTAAAGAATTGAATACCTGGCGCGGAAAAGTGGAAGAAGAGGTAAAAACCATCCGCGGATTACCGGTTCAGTATGAACTGGGTGCCGGTATGGAAGCATTCTTCGTCAACGCTGGATTAAAAATGAAAATGGAGCCCAAAACACGCTCCGAGATCCGGCAGGTATTTGAAAGGGACATCACGGGTCTTATCTCGGTCATTAACAACATTGCCACTGCAATTTACAGTAAAGAAAAACGCATTCCCCTGATCCTGATCGACGACCTGGATAAACCCGAGCTTGAAAAAGCCCGTGCCATTTTCCATGACCGCCGCGAGATCATGATGCAGCCCAATTGCGCTATTGTCTATACGGTTTCAAGTGCTCTCTTTTATAGCAAAGATTTCGATTCCATCAGAGATCAGGCTGTTTTTCTTCCAAATATCAATCTTCACCCTCGTCTCAAACCAACTGAAAAGGTTACCCAAGGATATGAAATCTTGGAGGATTTTGTAAAACAGAGGATGGATATTCAATTGATCGATCCCGATGCTCTCCAGCAAGCCATCACTTACAGCGGCGGCGTTTTTCGGGAAATGGCTCGCATCATGCGAACGGCTCTTGGTCAGGCACGCAGGAGAAAGACTGCCAGAGTGGAAATTGATGATGTCGAATTTGCAGCCACCGAGATACGCAATGAATACCGTCGTATCCTTGAAAAGGAAGATATTGTAATTCTTAAAAAAGTTCAGATCGATAACCGGCTTGAATACAACAACCGTCTCACTCCATTGCTCCAACTCCTGGCACTGTTGGAATATCGAGACGGTGAAAACTGGTGTGATGTCCATCCTGTTCTAAGAAATTTATTGACTGACTGAAGCTGCCATATTCAGCACGAAATTGGATAAATAATTATGACAACAACTCAAATTCCAATCCAAACCAACAATACCGAAGCCTTTGATGACCGGATTGATATCCTGTTCCGAGAACTTGAACTGGCAATTCGTTGGAAACGGCCATCCATCCTGCTGGCGATCTTTAATTCTGAACATATCCACAATGAAGTTGAAGCGGTTCTCAAAAATCGCTTATTGGATGTGGGTCAGGATGTTCATTCCTTCAAGATTGAAGAGGATGAAAATTCAGACATCCCAGCGTATCTGACCAACCTGCCTCATCTCGATAAAAAAGTCATATTTGTTGAGGGTTTTAAGCTGGGAGGTGGTCAAGAAAATGCCAAGGCTTACCGAACACTAAACATCGGGCGTGATTATTTTATTAACCGCAAAGTTCGGGTTGTATTTTGTTTGACTGTGGAGGAGGCCAATGACCTGGCACGTTATGCCCCGGAATTCTGGGGTTACCGCCATCGTGTTGTCGAATTTCTGGAACAACTGGACCCCAAGACCTCACCCTTGCGCACTTTGGGATCCATCTGGCAAGGTATCGGGGTAAATTCCGACAGAGTCGATGACCTGGATAACAGGATTGCGTTACGGGATTCGTTATTAGCAGAACTCCCTGAGATCAACGAATCCACATCGGTACGAGCTGATCTGCTAATTTCGTTGGGAGTTTTGCATTGGCGTAAAGGAGATGTTAAGAAAGCCATTGGGCTCTCTCAAACGGCATTGCAGCTGGCTGCAAAAACTGAAAACAAATGGTTCGAAGCCTTTTGTTTCAACTCCCTTGCACTCATTCAAGCCAACACAGGCCAGGTAAGTGAGGCTATAGAAACGCTAAAGCATGCCGGCAGCCTGGCTCCGGATCAAATATTCCCATGGAATAACCTGGGATACCTATTTAACGAATTGGATCGTTGTGATGAAGCTCTCGATGCTTTCCAAACTGCCATGCAATGCAGCCCAAGTGATCCATTATGTTTGAATGGGTTGGGAAATGTATATCTGAAACAAGGACGTACCAATGATGCCATGACCAATTACCAACAGGCTATCCAGTTGGCACCCAATTTCGCTCAACCATGGAACGGAATTGGTAATATTTTCGCCAGCCAGGATCAGATCAATGCAGCCATTTCAGCGTATCAAAAAGCCATTGATCTCGATCATCAGTTGGCATTACCCTGGATCAGCCTAGGAAGCATCTTTGAAAAACTTGACCGGTTGGACGAAGCAGCCTATGCATTCCAAAAAGCCTTCGAAATAGATCCTGCCAATGCAATCGTTTGGCATGAACAGGGTAAGATCTATTTGAATAAAGGTGCCTATGACGAAGCAGTCTGCGCCTTCCAAAAATCCATTGAATTGGAGCATGGCAATGGATGGTCCTATTTCAATCTGGCACAAACCTATGTATGCAAAGGCAAATACACGGAAGCCATCCAGTTGTATCATAAGAGCATCAAACTTTTTAAGAGCAATTGCGAAAAAGCCATCACCTGGAGCAGATTAGGAAATATCTACCAACAGAAGAATGATATTCAAAATGCGATCACAGCCAAAAAGATCGCCCTGGAGCTTGATCCCGAGAATGAGCAGATCAAAAATGAGTTAATGGAAATCCATAACTCCTTAAATTTGCAGAGCAAATCAGAAGACGATGATATAAGATCCAGAACAACAATGGAAACCACAGCTTTGCAAAGGTTCCTCGCTGACGCGACCACAGAATTAGAAACAAGCTCATCCTTTGATTACGAATACTCTCAGATGGGACCACTTACTCAAAGTCAGAATATGGGGACAGCACGCCTCTGGAACGAACGCGGAAATGTTCTTATGAATACTGGCGCTTTCAACAACGCCAGCCATGCATACAACAAAGCCATCAAGCTGGATGCTGATTTTGGATGGCCTTTCGGAAATCTAGCCTTGATCGCTGTTAAAAATGGTAAATATGCAGATGCTGTACCACTCTATAAAAAATGTATCAAGCTGCTCAAAACCAAGCAGGAAAAAGCAGTGGTATGGAACCGGTTGGGGAATGCCTACCGAAAAATGAATGATTATATTAATGCCATTCAAGCCCACCGTAAGGCGATCGAACTGGATCCCAAAAACATTAACGCAAAACAGGACCTCATCCGTATCCATAATGATCTCGGTCATATCAAAACAGCCATCAACCTGCTGACTGCCAGCCTGGACAAAGCTTCTGCTTGGAATATGCTGGGAAATGCTTACCGTCGCTTGAGTGATTATGAGTCTGCCACAGATGCTTTCCAAAAGGCTGTCGATCTTGCGCCTGATGATTTTGCTTTCAAGTTTGACCTGGTAGAATCCATCAAGGAAAGAAGACTAAAACTTCAACCTTCCACAGATGAAGTAAAGGAAACTGGCAGAAAGGATATCGAAGAATTAAAAATTGCTGTCAAAAAAGCAGGTGAAACAACTCTAATTTATGACAACCAACCCGGTCCGTTGGGTGAGTTGATGGAAATTGAACCTGATCTCAAGGCCGTTAGAGGCGATCGATTTGCCCAGGTTGGAGAAATATTCGTTCCAGGACAGAAAACTCGAGAAAAGTATCCGATTGGCGAACCTGCCAAACGAAAAGTCGAACCCACTCCAATTCGCCGCAAGCAGGTAGACATGCCTGCACCAGCTTATCTCTCAGATGGGAGTGAAATAATCAACGCAGGAATCTCTAATAACTCCACATCCAGCTACCGCAACATGTGGCATCTGGACGAAGCGCTTTCATCCTTCCAGAAAGTGACCGAATCCACAACAACGGAAAGCCTTGATCCTGCTTTAATGATCTATCAGCATGCGGTCGAACTTGTTTCCTCCGAAACAGGCAGTGGGTATTCTTCTGGTGGAAACGGATCCTTCTCACCTTTACCTGCTCTCTCATCAGAAACCCGGCCAACAATGGTGAAAACCATGCTGCGCGAACCTATGGAATTTGTCGTCGCAGAACCTGCTCCAGATATTGAAGAAGCACAAGAGGTGATCTCTGAAGATGATCAAACTCAGGAATATTTACCCGTTCCTGCGATCGCACGGGTACCTTCCAAACCACAGAAATCAGCAGGCAAGCTCGAGCGGGATATTCTCACCTACCAAACAGTGACCGGGATCAATCCAAAAAATGCACGTGCCTGGCACACCCTGGGGAATTTGCAACGTTCTGCCGGGCGATATGACGAAGCTGCAGCTTCGCTTGAAAAAGCAGTCGATCTCGACCCAAGCCAGGAAGTCTTCCATTATCATTTGGGGTTGGTGTACGCCGCTCTAAACCGTTTTGAAGATGCTGTTGAGACCTTTAAGAAAGTGATTCAGATCAATCCAGAGTACAACCTGGCACACGCCACCCTGGCAGGATATTACAATAAACTTGGATATATCGAAGATTATAATTTCCACATGGCTATCGCCAAGCGAACCATGCAAGATGAAAAAGAATATAACCAGGCTTGCTTTGAAGCCATCTGCGGAAACGTTGAAAAAGCGATCGAATTGCTGAAAATTGCTCTGAAACAAGAACAAACCACCCCGGATTGGGTTAACCGTGACCCAGATTTTGATAATATTCGTTCCGATGAACGCTTCCAGGCCTTGCTGGCAGGTTGAAAGCATAGACCTGCTCTCTCGTAGAGAGAGCCTCCAGCTGCCACAGGATCAGCCCACAACTAAATTTATGGGCTGATCTTTTTTTCTCCAACCCCAGATGGCGCAGCGTACTGGAATATTTATCCCAATTTGAGCTGGCAAAGAGAGTCGTAATACCAAAATATCATCAATCAAATCAACCTAACCTGCCCGTCACGGCTGATGGCTTTTTTTACAGCATCTATGGAATGATCAGGGTCAAATTCTGAATAGTGTTAAATCATGTTTTTGGCTAGCTGTAATATTGGCTGAGAAATGTATCCTTGGTCGAGCAGGCAGGTCTTCTGAACAAAATAGGGACCACACAAGTATGCAAACTGCTCCGGACCCGTCAAGCATCAGTAATCTATTCGCAGTGTTTCATGATCCTTAAACCACCATTGAATATATAACTGGAATAATTATAAATTTTTCCATTTTTTTTATGTAAATTAAGAGGATAATCGTATTAGGGTATAATGACGCATGACACTACTCTCCCGGATAAGACAAAGGTTTAATCAAACCGGGTGGATATTTTCACCCCAAATTATCCAACATCTCTCATAAGGAGCCAAAATTCATGCCTGCAAGAGGATGGATTGAAGTCAGTGATATCTACTGCAAAGGGTGTGAACTGTGTATAAACGCCTGTCCCCAGGAAGTCTTACATGTGGATATGGATCGACTCACTCCCAAAGGTTTTCATCCCGCTCAACTTTATAAAGATGGCTGCACAGGTTGCGCAATTTGTGCTCTTGTTTGCCCGGATGCTGCCATCACTGTATACCGTGAGGTCACCAAGAAACCTGTGATCAAAACAGGAGGTGCATAGTATGGCACGCGAATTGCTTAAAGGCAATGTTGCCATGGCTGAAGCTGCTATCCGGGTTGGCCTGGAAGCTTATTTTGGTTATCCGATTACCCCTCAAACTGAAGTACTCGAGCACCTCTCTGCCCGTCTGCCGGAATTGGGTCGCACATTCGTTCAGGCTGAAAGTGAATTGGCAGCCATCAACATGGTCTATGGAGCTGCGTGCACCGGGACACGCGTTATGAGTTCATCCTCCAGCCCAGGAGTCTCATTAATGATGGAAGGCATTTCCTACATTTCTGGCACCGAAGTCCCTGCAGTTCTGGTCAATGTAATGCGTGGTGGTCCGGGATTGGGGAATATTGCTCCGTCCCAGGCTGACTACAACCAGGCAGTTCATGGTGGCGGTCATGGTGATTACAACTTGATCGTATTAGCGCCTTCCACTGTTCAGGAGTCAATTGACCTGATGGTACTGGCTTTCGATCTGGCTGAAAAATATCGCATGATAACCATGATCTTAACCGATGGCTCCATCGGGCAGATGATGGAACCAGCTGAACTTCCCGAAATGCGCCCGGTGATCCGCAAGGATTGGGATTGGGCTACCAACGGTGCCATTGGAAGGGAGCGTCGGATCCTTTCTTCGATCTATATCAACCCGCCATTGGAAGAGGAAACCAATTTGCGCTTGATGAGAACCTGGCAAAAAGTTCAAGCCAACGAGGTGCGTTTTAAGGAATATTATCTGGATGATGCCGAGTTCGTGGTCATCGGGTTTGGCACTTCCGGGCGTGTGGCTCTTTCTGCTGTGAGAGCGGCGCGCGCGCAAGGCATCAAGGTTGGTCTATTCCGACCTATAAGTCTAAACCCATTCCCATATGCCATGATCGATGAACTGGCTGATAAAGCCAGCGCTTTCCTGGTGGTTGAAATGAATACCGGACAGATGCTGGAAGACATCCGCCTGGCTGTGCGTGGACGCATCCCGGTGGAATTTTATGCACGCCTGGGAGGTATTGTGCCCTTCCCCGATGAAGTCCTATCCGAGATCCAGCGAATGGCTACCACCAAATTGAATACCGACCTGCACCCACGTGATGCATGGTTGGCACGCTTCACAGCCCAAAGCGAAAGGTGATTATGACAAACCTGGCAACCCCTGAAAACATGGTCTATACCCGACCTGAAAGCCTGACACCCGTGCACAACCACTATTGCCCCGGTTGTACACACGGGATAGCCCACCGTCTGATTGCTGAAGTATTGGATGAAATGAACATCCGAGATCACACCATTGGGGTTGCCCCGGTGGGTTGTTCGGTTTTTGCTTATAACTATTTCAATTGCGATTTTGTTGAAGCTGCCCATGGACGCGCTCCTGCCATGGCAACCGGTATCAAACGTGTTTTGCCTGACCGGGTAGTTTTCACTTACCAGGGAGATGGTGACCTGGCCTCCATCGGAATGGCTGAGATCATGCATGCAGCAGCACGCGGAGAAAATATCACCGTGGTTTTCATAAATAACGCCATTTACGGGATGACTGGTGGACAGATGGCTCCTACCACCTTGCCCGGTCAGAAAACGACATCCTCACCGAATGGTCGCGATGTGGAAGTCGCCGGTTACCCCATTCGCATGTCCGAGATCCTTGCCAATATGGATGGAGCTGGTTACATCGTACGCCGCAGTTTGCATGACCCCAAGAATATTCGTATGGCAAAGAAAGCAATTCGCACAGCATTCGAGACTCAAATTCGCAGTTTGGGGTTTTCCATGGTCGAACTGCTTTCCACCTGCCCCACCAACTGGGGTATTACACCTATTGAAGCCCTGACCTGGTTGGAAGACCACATGATCCCAGCCTATCCGATTGGTGATTATAAGGTCTCCGAACACCTGGCTGCAGTCAAACTCTAAATCAACAAGTGGAAATTGATTAAGATTCTCACTGGAGAACCCATGCAAAAAGAGATCCTGATAGCTGGTTTTGGTGGACAAGGCGTTCTGTTTGCCGGTCAGGTCATGGCCTATGCAGCCATGGACACCGGCAAAGAGGTCACCTGGATTCCATCCTACGGACCGGAAATGCGCGGTGGTACCGCTAACTGTACAGTTGTGATCTCAGACGATGAGATTGGCTCCCCCCTCGTCAAGAATCCACCGGCCATCATTGCCCTCAATCTTCCTTCATTTGATAAATACGAAAAACTCGTTCAGCCCGGGGGGGTATTGATCGTCAATCAATCGATGGTAGACCGTGGTGCTTCACGAAAAGATATTACAACGATATTCCTGCCTGGCAACGAGATGGCTGAAGAGATCGGTAATCGCCGCTTACTCAATATGGTCATGCTGGGCGCATTGCTCACGCGCCTGACCGAGTTGAGCATCAAGGATATCGAAACCGCCCTGAGTGCTCACCTACCCGAGCGACACAAAAAGCTACTTCCCCAAAACCGCACTGCCTTGCAGCGCGGTTATGATTTCGCCCTGAAGGAGCTGGAGAAACAAAAAAAATAACCTGCGAACTTGTTGTTTGTAACATCCAACAGGATCTGTCCTAGGCATGATCATTTCTGTTTTTTTTTACAGAATTTTAATTCCACACATGAGAGTGTTGAAAAATAATTTGTCTTGCCATTCCCTTGCAGGGACGATGTGCGATGGAAGGATGTTCTTCCATCCAGAGACTTGCACTCCCGATTATTTAATCTCTTGCACCAAAAATAAATTTTTCCCGTATACTTAAATCGGGTAAAACCAATGATCCATACTTATTGCATCGACGGTCTGTCCGTCCAAACCGGTGACATCATCTGCACCATGAACGGGAAACCCGACATTTTACCAGGTGAGTTCTGGCGTCTGGTTGGACGCCTTGTTCCAGGAGATGTCGACCATATCGCCATTTATCTTGGCCCGGAAGGAAGGTGCACGGAAGCAGGAGCGCTGGGAGTGATAACCTTCGAGATACTCGATAACGTATGGGAGACCGAGCGCATGTCCCGCCGACGCGGCTTGCTTTTGGATACATTCTATGGCGTGGTAAGTCCCTTGGAAGGGTTGCAATTATCCGAAGACGAAGAATTCCTTATGCGCACTCGCCTGGCTGATTACTGCCTGGCACAGATAGGAAAACCCTATAACCTGAACTTTCTCAATTCCGAAAGAGAAGATGCCTTTTATTGCAGTCAGCTTGTTTACAAGGCATACCAACAGGTCGGAATTGATCTGAACACTGGCATGGAGATGGAACGCATTCCGGGCACCAATAGGATCATATTTCCACAGGAGATCTGGGAAGGCAGCGACCATAAAAAATGTTGCCATCTAAATTCACCTGACATCCGGGAATTCCAATCCACTCACCTTTAAGCCAATTATTAGTCAATGGGTAAATTTTTTCCGACATAGAAGCAGTCTCCGGTGTTTTTCTTTGTGTCTAACAAATACATCCCATCTAAATTGATCACTATGCACAACCAGGTATATACCTGAAGCAATCACGCAATCTTGATCATAATGCATCCTTCCTGCCCCCCGATTTATAAAAAAGATACTATAATGCGCACACTATGAATTACCTCATCACCGGTGCAGCCGGATTCCTCGGTTCAGCCTTGGCTAACCAGTTGGCCCGCGAAGGTCACCAGGTACGCGGACTGGACGATCTCTCCACAGGCGACCCACAGGCACTTTCTCCGGATGTTCACTTTACACGCGGCGATGTAAACGACCGCCCCAAACTGTGGACTTTATTGCAGGAAGTGGATTGCGTTTACCACCTGGCAGCGCGTGTTTCCGTCCAGGAATCCATCCTTTATCCCCGCGAATACAATGCTGCCAACGTTGGTGGAACTGTGAGCCTTATGGAAGCCATGCGTGATGTGGGTGTGCATCGTGTCATCCTGGCTTCTTCCGGTGCGATCTATGGCGACCAGCCCATTCAACCCCTGACCGAGGATATGCGCCCCGCGCCGCACTCCCCCTATGCAGTTTCAAAACTGGCAGCCGAGTATTACATTCGCACCATCGGCGATTTATGGGGAATCGAAACCACCAGCCTGCGCATTTTCAACGCTTACGGACCAGGACAACACATTCCTGCTTCACATCCTCCCATCGTTTCACATGCCTTACGCCAGGCTTTGCGAGGCGGTACTTTGGTTGTGCATAGCGATGGACAGCAAACCCGTGATTATGTTTACGTCGACGATGTAATCTCAGCAATGGTTGCGGCCTCCACCGCCCCGAACATTAATGGTCTGGTCATCAATGTCGGGAGCGGTATTGAAACCAGTGTGCGCAGCCTGATCAACCAGATCTTAAGCACATCAGAGAGCAAAACCAATATTGTCTATAACCAGAAGATCGCTGGGGGAGTCTCGCGCATGTGCGCTGACCTGACGCTGGCTTCCCAAAAATTGAACTACAAAGCTTCCATTTCACTCGAAAAAGGTTTGCGCCTGACTCTAATACGCGACCCACGCCTGAAAGTATCCTAATTACTTGCCCCTACCAGCTTATTTTTACAATTCAACTTCTTAATTGTTGATGAGTTTGTTCACTTTCTTCCATTCTTGACTACGCCCTTAAATGCCTTCTTCCATCCTACCCCAAGAATTCTACAACCGCCCCACCCTGTGTGTTGCCCGTGAATTGCTTGGGATGCACTTGGTGCGCATACTGGATGGTGTCCGCCTGGCAGGAATCATCACCGAAACAGAAGCCTACATCGGTGAAAATGACCAGGGCTGCCACGCCAAAGCTGGTCGCACTGAACGCACAGCGACCATGTACGGTCCAGCCGGGCACGCATATGTCTATTTCACTTATGGTATGCACTGGATGCTGAATGCCGTCACTGAAGCCGAGGGCTTTCCTGCTGCGGTTCTGCTGCGCTCCATCAAACCACTGGAAGGTCTGCAGGTTATCTCCAGAAACCGTCAGGGTCTTACCACAGATGGTCCGGCCAAATTGACTCAGGCACTTGGCATCCGAAAAGAAGCCAACAATAGCGATCTTTGCAGCACATCCGATAACTTGTGGATCGAACTGGGAAAACCTATTTCTGACAAAAACGTGACCATTCGACCTCGTGTGGGGTTATATACTGTACCTGAGCCTTGGAGATCCAAACCCTGGCGTTTCCTGGTAAATGCACCATAAAAAAATCGATTCTGTAAAAAATAATCAACACATAGACAGCAGGATCAAAATATTATTCTTTTATCATCTTTATTGTGAACCGTTGCAAATCTTTTTTCAACGCGTTCAATCTTATTGTTTAGTCTGGAGGTAAACATGGGTTTATTGGAAGGAAAGAACGCACTGATCTTCGGTCTTGCCAACGACCGCTCCATCGCCTGGGGAATCGCCCAGGCCATGCACAGCCAGGGTGCCCGCATCGGCTTCAGCTATGCCGGGGAAGCCCTCGAACGTCGTGTCCGACCGCTAGCAGATTCAATTGGAGCCACCTTTGTGGAAGAATGTGACGTCGCCAATGATGACGCCATTCAAGCTGTGGCAGAAAAAGCTGTCAAGGAATTCGGCCAGATCGACATCCTGGTCCATTCCATCGCTTTCGCCAATCGGGACGAACTGACCGGTCCCTTCTACAACACCAGCCGTGCCGGTTTCCACCTGGCTCTTGACATCAGCGCTTATTCCTTTGTAGCCCTGGCTCGTGCTTTTCAGCCTCACATGCCCAAAGGTGGTTCAATGGTTTGTATGACCTACCATGGATCCGTTAAAGTCGCCCCGCACTACAACGTGATGGGTGTTGCCAAGGCCGCCCTGGAAGCCTCAACCCGTTACCTGGCTTATGACCTGGGACCACAAGGCGTACGTGTCAACGCCATCTCGGCTGGACCGATCCGGACCCTGGCTGCTGCAGGCGTGAGCGGATTCAAGGATATGCTGCGCTCATTTGCAGAAATGTCACCCCTGCGCGAGAATGTCACTCCCGAAGATGTCGGCAATGCCGCCGTCTTTCTTTGCTCGGACATGGCTGCCCACACCACTGGTGAAGTCTTTTATGTCGATTCGGGCTACAACATCATGGGTGTGACCGAATCCGAGCAGAAGGCTTAATTCCTAAATCTATTATCAGATATTCAAAGGACACGATAGGCTCGTGTCCTTTTGTTTTGTCTAATCAAGCGCGGGCTTTCTTATTTATCCCTTCCTGCCCCTATCCATAAGATGATAAAATAAACCCATGTTCAAACGAAACACATCCCCAACCTCAACATCCACCGTTCAGGCAGTCGAACGTGTCACCTCCGTGCTGGGGGCAGGCATCATCTGGCAAGGCAGTCTCACCGGGTCGGGTGGTGTACGCATTGAAGGCTCCTACGAAGGTCAGATCAATCTTAACGGTATGCTTATGGTTGGTGAGACCGGACGCATTACCTGCCCGGACTTGCATGCCGCGACCGTGATCGTAGCCGGCTCTGTGCGCGGTAATATCACCGCCCAAAAAGTCGAGATCCGCTCGACCGGTCGAATCTGGGGCAATGTAATCACCATCTCCTTTGCCACCGAAGAAGGAGCATTTCTGCGCGGCCAGATCCGAATGGAGGAGCAACTTGATCTCGGCCTGGATACCAGCATCGCCTCCGAGCCACCTTCCACTAACAAAACCAGCTAATACCCTATCCCATTGTTAAAAAAAGAGTCTATGGATCAAGTCAACCTTCCCATTCCCATGTCTTCCCCGGACCTGGGTCCAGCCGAGCGTCAGGCAGTTATGGACGTCCTCAACACCCCCAATCTGAGCATGGGTCCCAGGATAGATAAGTTTGAAGAAGCCATTTGCCAGCTGACAGGCAGTCAGCATGCCATCGCAGTAAACTCTGGTACAGCAGGATTGCACCTGTGTGTGCGAGCTGCCGGAATTGGTGCTGGTGATTACGTCATCACCACTCCATTTTCCTTTGTGGCCTCCAGTAATGTCCTCCTTTTTGAAAATGCAGTCCCGATATTTGTGGATGTAGACCCTCGGACAGGGAATATTGACACAAATTTGGTCGATGCTGCTGCTCATGATCTTATGGCCGGGAGTAAAAAAGCCCATCAGTGGCTGCCACGCCGCGGAGCTGAGCCTGGCCGGTCGCTCAAAGCCATCCTACCTGTAGATGTCTTCGGGCAACCCGCTGATCTCGACCCAATCGTAAGAGTTGCCCATCAGTATCAACTCCCGGTCATTGAAGACTCATGTGAAGCCCTCGGATCTGGATATAAGAGCCGCCCGGCTGGAACCATCGGCGATTTCGGCGTATTTGCCTTTTACCCCAATAAACAAATCACCACTGGTGAGGGCGGGGTCATTATCACTAATGACAGCACTGCCGCAGAATTCATGCGCTCCCTGCGCAACCAGGGGCGCGCTGTTGGCGATACCTGGCTGCAGCACACCCACCTGGGCTACAATTACCGCCTGGATGAGATGTCCGCCGCCCTGGGTGCAGTGCAACTATCCCGCCTGGATGAGCTGACCTCCAAACGTAACCAGGTGGCTGCCTGGTATACCGAGCGCCTGGTTGAGATCCCGGGCATTGAAACTCAAGTCCTGGAACCATACACAACCCGCATGTCGTGGTTTGTGTACGTCATTCGCTTTGCTCCCGGCATTGATCGTGACTTGATCGCAAAAAAGATCAGCCTCCAGGGAATTCCGGCTCGTCCTTATTTCGCTCCCATCCATCTGCAGCCCTATATGCGTGAACGCTTTGGCTTTTTACCGGGTGATTTTCCCGTCACTGAAGACCTTGGTAACCGCAGCCTGGCACTGCCTTTCTCAGGCGTGATGAGTGAAGCCCAGGTCGATACAGTCTGCCGTACCATTCACAACTCCCTATAATACTTTGCAACCGATCAGTTATCCCCCCCTCCGGCAGCGTGGCTACTCAAGGCACATCCTCTTGATGTTCTTGCTCGTGACCATATTTTCCGTCTGCATCTGGCAAGCCACCAAATATAAAAGTGGATCCGGGTTGATCCTGTGGGGTCTGGCATGTCTGTTAACTTTCTTCCCGCTTCCATTCCTGGCATACCGGGTTTATGCGCTCAACCGTGGTGATTACCTTCTCGACAGGGAGACAATCACCATCCGTTGGGGTCTGCGTCTTGAACAGATCCCAGTTTCGGATGTGGATTGGGTGCGCTCCGCCTTCGACCTTACCACCCCACTGCGGTTACCTCTCTTTTCCATGCCAGGCGCAATATTGGGAACCCGGCATCATCCGGACCTTGGCAAAGTCGAATTCCTGGCAGATAATTCTGCCAAATTATTGCTGATCGCCACCGCCAGCAAAGTATTCGCCATTTCACCCGATGATCCGGTCACCTTCACACAGAATTTTCAACGGATCGTGGAGATGGGCAGCCTGACAGCGGTCCCACCCCAATCATTCTACCCATCATTTGTAGTCGGACAAGCCTGGCAAAGCCGCCTGGCAAGATTCACGTGGCTGACCGGTTTGTTCCTTAACATCGGGCTCCTGGTTTGGGTCAGCCTGCTTGCACCGGACCTGGAATTCATTCCAATGGGTTTCCTGACCACTGGTGTACCCAGGAATGTTGTCCCCGCAGTGCAACTTTTCCTGTTACCGATCATCAGTATCCTGTTCTACTTCATTTCCTGGTTGGCGGGTTTACGTTATTTTCGACGCCCAACTCAGCGCATTTTGGCATATCTTACCTGGAGTTTCAGTTCTTTATCAGGACTGCTTTTCCTACTGGCTGTCCTGTTCATCATCTCCACACCTGTTTAAATTGGTATGCATGGCAAGATTCCTTGCCTGCTTTTCCAACCGCAGGCAAGTGAGAAATCTACCATAATCATCTAGGTTAGCACTCAGAAACACAACGTATGTTGGAATGAACAATAAAAGTCTGGCAAGCCATCCATCACCAAAGTGACCCAATATTCAGGAATAATTCTTTCCAGGTTAGATCAAATGGCACAATTATTTTATGGTTTCCTCCTAGCGATCGCGATAGCATTCGCCGCATACCGAGCCCATAGCCTCACCCGCAGCGGAGCAATGACAGCCACCCTGATCGGTACGATCATTTTTGGATTGGGTGGATGGCAATGGGCAGTCCTTTTGCTGATCTTCTTCGTTTCATCCAGCCTGCTCTCCCGCCTGTTTTCAAACCGCAAATCCAAATTGAACGAAAAATATGAAAAAGGCAGTCAACGTGATGCCGGTCAGGTGCTGGCAAACGGAGGTATTGCTGCCCTGTTTGCAGGCTTGCATTTCTTCATACCATCAGCTCTTTGGCCCTGGCTGGCTTTCTCAGCTTCGCTGGCAGCCGTCAATGCAGATACCTGGGCTACCGAATTGGGAGTTCTCGATCCCAAACTGCCGCGCTTGATCACCACCGGTCAGCCTGTTGAGAAAGGCACCTCCGGTGGCATCTCACTGGGCGGCAACCTGGCATCCCTGGCTGGTGCCGGACTTGTGGCAGCCTGCGCACAGATCGTCAGACCTGTGCAGGGCTATCTGGTGATCTTCAGCCTCACCACTCTGGCAGGCTTCCTGGGTGCCTTGTTCGATTCCTACCTGGGAGCCACGGTCCAGGCAATTTACACCTGCCCAACTTGTAAGAAGGAGACTGAGCGTCACCCTATCCATACCTGCAATACAGCTACCACCCTGCTGCGTGGATTTGAGTGGTTGAACAATGATCTCGTCAACCTTGGTTGTGCCCTGACAGGTGCGCTGCTGGGATTTGCCATCCTATGGATGGTTGCGTAATCAAAATATGGAGATTTCATAATAGTTGTCTAATTCCATCGCCCAGAAACAGAAATATGACATATAATCTAACTATTAAATTTCATCATCTTAATTGAGTTTTATAATATTTTTTAAAAGGAGAAATAATGTCAAACAAAGAAGAAGAAATCCTGCTTTTCCATAACCCCGCTGCAGTTACCCGCATTGCAATGTGGACCAATATCATTGCCTGGGTCGTCCTGGTCGTATCGCTCCTTACGACCATTTCCAACGGCTATTTTTCCATCACCAACAATTGGGCCAGCCTTCTGGAACCGACGATAACCTTTGCGATGAAGCTCGGCTTTGTTTCCCAGATCTTCATGGACGCCTTCACAGGGGTTGTGTATTTCCTGGTTTTGCGCGGCGTATCTGTTGGGTTGAATATTCTCAGGGATCTGTTCTACGGTAATGTTGACGCAGAAGATTTCGATGAAATTATGGGAGAGGAAATAGCCAGCTAACCTCCATTGATGATTAAAACCAAAAAATCTTCCTGCTTCCCTAATTTATGGAGGTGGAAGATTTTTTGTTCCTGATTTTTTCAAATATGGAGAATAGGGGGAAAAATTTCAATATTCCAACCCAATGACAGAAATATTACCCATTCCATGTCGAGAGATGCAACGAGGTAAACTGAATTAAACCGTGTGTCTAAAAACCCAAGATATGCGTTATTACTATGCGCATACCTATCAAGATCAGCAAAACACCCCCAATCATCTCCATCCTTTTTCCAAAAACCCTGCCCAGTCTGTTGCCCAGGTGTAGCCCCAGCAGGGACATCAGACCTGTCACCACACCGATCACAACGGCAGGATACCAGATATCCAAATTCACAACTGCCAAGCTTAGACCAACGGCAAGTGCATCAATGCTGACTGCCACTGAGATCAGCACCATGTTCCAGCCTCGCGAAGGATCATTCTTTCCTGCCTCTTCCTTGCCATTGAAACTGGAATAGATCATCCTGCCACCTACAAAAGCCAGAAGAAGAAAAGCGACCCAATGATCATAAGGTTCTATATAACGGACAACTGTCAAACCGGCAACCCAACCAACAATCGGCAATAGAAATTGAAAAAGACCAAAGTGAAAAGACAATCGAAAAGTTGCCCGAGGTCCTTCTGCTTGCCGGGTAGCTCCTATGCCCAGGCACACAGCAAAAGCATCCATTGCCATGCTCAAGGCAATTAAGATTATTTCAATATTATTCAATTCACGCTTTCCAGATCTTAAAGTCTTTGAGAATGGAACCGCCAATAAACTCACGAATTATTGAATTATCGGGTATCAGGTCAGTATCAATGGGTTCGAACCATTCCAGAAAAGCCAACAGCCGCTTGGCCTCAATATATTCTTGCTTTCCAAAGGGAACCTGGCGCAGCAAAGGCTCAGCCAGGCGCACCATTGCAGATAATTCGTAAACCAGAGCTGAATTGAACATCACATCCGCATTTTCCTGGTAAGGGAAAATATTGCGCCCTTCCCCTCGTCCAACGGATTCCCAACGCTGAATGGTTTGAGCTGCTGAATAACCGCGCTGATTGGCATCCCGCACGATCCTTCGTACCAGGCGAGTATCCGTGGTGGAAACCCGGTTGTGTCTGTCCAGGTTGATCTGGGTAAGGCAGGAAACATAAACGCGATAAGCCTGTTGTGCAAGTGATGCTGGAATAAGACGCGGGTTCAACCCGTGTATTCCTTCCAGGATGATGATCTGGTCTTTGCGAAGTTGAACCACATCCCCCAGTTCCTGAAGTCCTTCTCTAAAATTGAAGCGTGGGAGCTGGACTTCTCTTCCGGCCACAAGCAACTTTAAATGTTCAGCCAATTGATCCAGATCTAATGTTTCGAGGGCTTCAAAATCGCTTAGTCCTTTTTCATCTCTTGGGCTTTTATCCCGGTCAACGAAGTAATTATCCAATTCCAATGTATATGGGGATTTTCCCAGCGCCAGAAGTTGTACCATCAGGCGCCGTGCAAAAGTGGTTTTTCCGGATGAAGATGGTCCCGATATCAGGATCAATCGGATCTGACCTGATAAGTTTGTGATCTGCCTGGCAATGGAGGCAATGTTTTGCTCATGCAGCGCTTCAGACACCAGGATCACTTCCCGTGTGCGCCCGGTACAGATGGCATCGTTGAGGGCACCAACATTGTCTATCCCCAGACGTTCAAGCCACTCACTATACTGACGAAAGGTGGACAGCAATTTGGGATACTCAGGCATTGGAAGTAAACTGGTTGGATTACTTCGTTGCGGGAAACGCAGGGTAAAGCCACCATTGGCTTTTAATAATTCAAACCATTCCAAGTATCCAGTGCTTGGTACCATATATCCGTGATGATAATCCAGGTGACCAACCAGTTTATAAAGTGTTACATAATCTTTATGGCGGTGTGCCAACAATCGCACTTTATCCGGGTAGTTATGTTTTTTAAAGTGTGCAACCGCCTCCTCAAGTGGATACTCCAATCGTTCAAAAGGCAGATCATCCTTGACCAATCGGTGCATTTTCTCTTCCAGCGCATCCATTTCCTTCTGGTCAAGAGGTGGTCGCCCTTTGACATGGCAGTAATACCCACCTGACGCAACTGAATGATCGATCAGCAACCACCCTTCTGGAAAAAGTGCTGAGAAAGCCACTTCCAGCAGAAAGGTGAGCGAACGACGATATATACGTGCCCCATCCGCATCCGCCATTGTCACAGCTGATAATTTTGATTCAATCACGACCGGATAGTTCAACTCACGCAACTCACCATTCGTAATGGCACCTACAGCCGGAGCTGGTAGTTTATTTTTCACCATCAGTAAGAATTCGCCGACGGTACTACCGCGTGGACCCGACAATACCTGTCCGTCCGGGAGGTGAACTTCAACCAGCGATCTCGGTTCAATAATTTCGATTTTCGTTTTCATATCAATGCCAGTAACTTCTCCGGTTGCTTAGAATAATTGCTGATAGACTGTCTGCCATGCACCAGATCCAGCAGCGTATCATTTAATAACCTGTTGATCGGGGTTGGAATACCCGTTCTCTCTCCGGCACGAACAACGGCACCATTCAGGTAATCCACTTCAGTTTTCTTTCGCCCAGAATGAAGGTCAATATGGAAGGATGGCATTTTCGCACCGCGACCACCACCAACCATTTTGACCAAAATTGGTCGGATCACAGAATCTGGCAGAATTCTGGTCGCCCGAACGAGCAGACGCACTGGAACCTTGGGAAGATCCACAGGATGGATGCCCTGGATTGACATCACTCTCAATGTTTCACGGAACATTCCCATCTCCATCGCGTACAAACCCGGGTGCCTGAAAATTTCAGCAGGAGTCATATCCAGAATAGCAGACGAGGCTGCTCCCAACAGGTTGGTCAACAACTTGGACCATTTCATATCAGCTGCGTTTCTGAACAATCCTGAGTTTAAATAGGACTCATTCATGGCTGATACAAGGCGTTCAGCCAGCTTATTCAAAACAGGGTCAGCTCCGATCGCAATACCAATTCCGCGCAACCGTTCCAGGATGATATTTCCCGCTGAAAGTTTGCCTATCGAGGAGGTGAGGGTTCCAGTCATTACTTTTTCAGCTCCCAGAACCTCCGCTAATCTAATTTCATTTTCCACACCGTTTTGCAGGCAAAGAACCGGTGGCATCTGCGAAACATAAGGTTTCATGGTTTCCAAAGCAGATACAGTATCAAATGACTTCAAAGCAAAAATTGCAGCATCGAATGGTCCTTTCTGCAGGGCTTCATCCAGGTTTGAAACGATCTTGAACCTGGATGGTGGCAGGTTGAAAGGTTGATGAGTATTCCGGCGCTTATCCAGGCTTAATTCCAGGCTCAAGCCTCGCTTCTGAAGTTCTTCCACGACTGGAGGTTGCTCAATAAAAACAACTGTATGCCCGGATAGCGCCAGTGACCCTCCCACATAGGTACCGATAGCTCCTGCGCCAAAAGTTAGAACGGAGATTTTTTCCAATTAATCTGCCTCCAATAAAGAGTTGTCAGAAAATATCAGCTTACAAGGGACACTGACAGGTTTAATTGAGTAAAACAAATACACCTGAAACAGTGTAACTAATTAAATTTTCTGCCGGTTTTCCAGTGGGAATGATCGTTAATGGTATCAACCTGCCAACGGTGCTCATTCGGATAATAAATAAATACTGCAAAACCTGTATTTTCAAAACGAAAACGTGTTCCTGAATAATTCGCCTGGGGCGTGATCCCCATAATGCTGTACATGACCTGGTTAAGCAACCCGCCATGTGAAACCACCAGGTATTGACCCGGTTGTCGGCTGAGTAAATTATGCAGCGCCTGCCCAGCCCGCAGGTACAATTCCCAATCTCCCTCACCAGTTCCAGCGAAAGGCTGGTATATATTCGAAAAATCTGGTTGAGGGTACTTTTTCCGGCCTTCATCAAACTTCAATCCAGCCAGGCTGCCATTATCTCTTTCCATCCATAATGGATCAAATTCTATGGGAGCTTTTACTGCAGATGCCACGATCTCGGCTGTCTGTCGCGCCCGCGATAACGGGCTTGCCAGAATCAGGTCAAATTTAACTCTCTCATCCACCCAACGTTCAGCCAAAGCCTGCGACTGGGAAAGACCGATCTCATTCAGAGGAAAATCAGACTGACCCTGGAAATAACCATCTGCATTTCCAACCGACTCGCCGTGACGCAAAAAAGTGATCGCATAAACAGGTTTATTGGCTTTCATAAGACGGTTATTGTACCAGAATCTATGTACAGATTGGTTGCCAGGGTTTATTCGAAATCCTTACCACGGTCAACAAAACTAAACCAGATTGCTGACTATATATCACCAATATTGCTGAGGCAGTAATGGCATTTGTGACAGGCAAGCTGGTGGATCGGATCGATCTCATCCAATAACAATTTTATTGGATGAGAATAATGGAGCTTTCCTCCCAATTCTCTGGATCAGCCAGGATTTGCGATCTTTCTTGACCTAACACACGAAGCTTTAATAATCAAGATCCCTTATGCTCAAATTCCACTCCATGTGAATCCTTCAGAATTGCTAACGCTCGTTTGACCTCTGCATTTTTCTGACCTGTATTCCAATTCAGCCCGGCACCTACAGAGTCGGCCAACTCTTCGATCAATGGCAGGCTTAATTCACCCAGGAAAGCCAACAGGGTACGGCGTAGCAGCAGGTCATCCAGGTGCAGGATCTTCTCATTTTGTACCATGTGCAGGATCTCCCGGTGGGAGAAAGTTGGCCAGGCAACAATGGGAGCATCCTTCTCCATTTTCATAAAGGCTGCCACCTGTCTGGCATGTGTGCCATAACGTCTGAATAAAACCTCCACCTGCTTGCGCTTGAACCCAGTTGTTTTTTCAAAATCATCCAGCCATTTTTGGATCTCTCTCTTGCTGCGTGGATAATCGCGTCCTCCACCGATCGGCAGGCTGGCAGTTCCCTTTTTACGGGATAACCCCAGAAAAGCCAGGGTTCTGTCTGTCACCTGCTCTGAGAAAGCCCGGTAGCTCGTCCATTTGCCTCCCACCAGGGAATAGACCGGGAGCTCTGAAAGCTTATCCTCCTGGATATGGTGGTTACGCGTGATCTGACCTGCATTCCTGACCTGAGTCTGAGCCAGGGGGCGGACACCTGAAAAGCGGAATATGATCTGGGAAGGATCCACCTTGATATTCGGAAACACGCGCTCAAGCATCCCCAGGAAGTAATCAATCTCAGCCTGGGTACAGCGCGCCTCGTCCGGGTCATCAATTGGCAGGTCTGAAGTGCCAATCAAAACTTTATCCAGCAAGGGGAAGATCAGCACGATACGACCATCATTATTTTCAAAAAAGATCTCATGGTCTCCAATAACCCGGTGCAATTCGGGGTGATCCAACACCAGGTGCGAACCTTTGGTGCCACCAATATATCTGGTGGAGAGTCCCAGGCGCTGGTTGGCAAGATCGATCCACGGACCGGTCGCATTGATAATGAGCCGAGGTGATACTTCATAAACATCACCATTTATTTCATCTTTCAACTTTACGATCTTCCCATTCACACCCTGCAAAGAGACATAATTTAGCGCATATGCATGCTCACCTTCGGCCTCACCCTCCAGCAACAATTCGAGTGCAAAGCGTTCAGGTGAGAGAATCGAACCGTCATAATATGTCGCCACGTAACGGATATCGGTATTTAACCCGGGGAATTCAGCTATTGCCTTCTTCTTCCCGATAAAGCGATGGGGTGGAACTGTCTTTTGGGAACGCGTGAATGCATCATAAAAGATCAAGCCTATTTTTATGACCAGAGCACCACGCTCAGAAGGTTTTTCCAGCCAACCCAGAAATTTTAGCGGGGCGTTCAATAAACCGGAAAAAACCTTAAAAATGGGGATGGCTGTCGCCAAAGGGCGTACCATGTGCGGGGCGTTTTCAATCATGCGATTGCGTTCCTGTACTGCCTCGCGTACCAGCTGGAATTCACCATTTTCCAGGTATCGAATACCGCCATGCGCCATATGCGAGGAGGCTGCTGAGGCACCGGAACAAAAATCCGCCCTATCCACCAGCAACACATTAACTCCGTTGAGCGCAAGATCACGGAATGTGCCAATACCGTTGATCCCACCACCGACAACCAGAACATCTGGCGGCTGTGTTTCAAGAGAGGCGAGTTTTTCATTTCTATTCATATAAATACCTTTTGATAATATAACAATCAATCCTGGACGCATTTCTAACTTTTACTATTCTTTTCCAAACCAAAAATATTTAAACCTGTATTTTTTTGACTAATATCGTATCTTAGAGGATTCGCGCGCTTTCTAATGTCGTTAGGATTCATTTTTTATTGAGGTTCATCGTGCAGGATGAATCACTTCCCATTCTTTTAGTAATGGGGGAATAAAATGACTCGCCGGAGAACATAATGCAATCTTAGTCAATTTGAATGGTAAATTTCCATTTCAGCTTTCTTAAGGATCACCGCGCGATGTAATCTTATTCAACCCAATCAAATGTACGGCTGACAGCTTTTTTCCAACCCGTATAAAGTTTTTCCCTTCGTTCCGGCTTCATATCCGGCACCCATTGTTTGTCCAGACCCCAATTCTGGCGCATTTCATCAAAATTCTGCCAGAAACCTACAGCCAATCCAGCTGCATATGCTGCACCGAGCGCGGTTGTTTCTGCAACTTTGGGGCGGATGACCGGAACATCCAGGATATCCGCCTGGAACTGCATGAGTAGTTCGTTATGGACCATGCCGCCGTCCACCTTCAGGCGGGTCAGCTTTACACCGGAATCTTTATTCATGGCATCCAGCACCTCCCGTGTTTGGTAAGCAGTAGCTTCCAGCACAGCCCGGGCAATGTGGTTGCGATTGATATACCTTGTTAATCCAAGAATTGCACCACGAGCTTCACTGCGCCAATAAGGCGCAAACAATCCTGAAAAGGCAGGGACGAAATAAATACCACCACTGTCTTCCACTCCCTTTGCCAGACTTTCAATATCAGATGATCTCTCGATCATCTTCATATTATCCCGCAGCCATTGAACCAGCGCGCCAGTTATCGCAACGGAACCTTCCAAAGCATAAACAGCCGCTTGATCCCCGATCTTGTAACCCAAGGTGGTCAGCAATCCGCTTGCGCTTGCCACAGGTTCAAGACCGGTATTCAGCAACATGAAACAACCTGTCCCATAGGTATTTTTGGCTTCACCCGGATTAAAACAAACCTGCCCGAACAAGGCAGCCTGTTGGTCGCCCAGGTCCCCTGATACCGGGATACCCTCAAACAATCCCCGGGCAGTTGCATAGACTTCGGATGAAGACCGGATCTCAGGTAATAAACTGGCAGGTATATCCAGTAATTTCAGGATCTCATCATCCCAGGTCAGTGTTTTCAGATCCATCAGCATAGTGCGGGAGGCATTGGTAACATCGGTGATGTGTACACCTGTCAGATTCCAGATGAGCCAGGTGTCAATGTTCCCAAATAGAAGTTCCCCATTCTCAGCCTTGCGGCGGGCGGCGGGCACATTATCCAGCAACCATTTTACCTTTGGTCCAGAAAAATAAGTCGCCAGTGGCAATCCAGTTCGTGACCGAAAACGATCCTGCCCTCCTTCTATTGCCAGGTTGGTACAGATTTCATCAGTACGCGTATCCTGCCAGACGATGGCATTATGGATCGGCTTTCCACTGGCTTTTTCCCACACCACAGTTGTTTCCCGTTGATTGGTGATGCCGATGGCTGCCAGGTCGCCGGGTTGAAGTCCGCTTTTTTTCAAAGCGCTCTTCATCACTTCCCGGGTTCTCTCCCAAATTTCAATGGGGTCATGCTCCACCCAGCCAGGTTTTGGATAGATCTGTTGGTGTTCCTTTTGGTCAAAGGCTATGATCTTTCCATCATGGTCAAAGATAATAAAACGGGTACTGGTTGTGCCCTGGTCTATGGCTCCGATGTATTTTGGCATACAGACCTCCATGGTTTTTTATCAGGAATCCAACCAGTTTCTGGCTCCACGCAAGAACGACTTTCCGGGCATGTTTCTCCGGCCTGAAGGTTGCACTTCATCCAGTACCAGGGTTCCATCACTTGTGGAGATGGCTGGCTTTCCATCTATTATGCTGCGTCTTCCAGGTTGAGATCCTCCCGCCTGGTTGTGAGCAGCATTTACTTTTATTGGCAGTTCCTTCATTAAGAAATAAGTTCCCGGCCAAGGGTTAAATGCCCGTATTCTTCTCGCAAGAATTTCAGCTGGTTGGCAAAAATCCAGCAATCCATCTTCTTTCTTGAGCATGGGAGCGTAACTGGCATGAGCTGCATCCTGTGGTTGAGGTCTGATTTTCCCATTCAGGTAACCCGGCAGGGTGTCCACCAGCAGTTCCCCACCCAAAGTTGCCAGCTTTTCGAGAAGTATTCCCCCCGTATCCTGCGGGTCGATCGCGATGCTGCTCTGACTGATGATGGGACCAGTATCCACCCCTGCATCAAGCTTCATGATGCTGACCCCTGTTTGTATGTCCCCAGCCAGGATACAAGCCTGGATGGGGGCAGCCCCGCGCCAGCGTGGTAACAGGGATGCGTGGATATTGACACACCCAAATGGAGCCAGCCTCAGTACATCCTGGCGCAGGATCTGCCCAAAAGCTGCCACGATGATCACGTCCGGATTCCAGTTTGATAAGTGTTGAAACACCTCCGGGTGACTGATTTTCCCCGTCTGAAGGATGGGTAATCCCAAATCCAGCGCAGCCACCTTAACCGCAGGCGCTGATAACATCCGTCCTCTTCCAGCTGGTCTGTCGGGCTGGGTGACAACTCCCACTATCGGATACTTTCCAGCCAGCATTTTCAAAGCTGGAACAGCGAAATCCGGCGAACCCATAAAAATAATTCGAGGCTGAATATCCTTCATCACCTTGATTCTAGCACAACTCATGCGAGAGACATAATTCGGGCTATAATTGATGGATGGAAATTCGCTTACCCGGAGGGTCGGCTTGCTAATTATTGTCAGCGATCTGCACCTGGTGGATGGAACTTCAGGGAAACCGATCACACCCGGGGCTTTTAAACTTTTTTCCAACCGGATCAATGAACTTGCCACCAGTGCATCATGGCGCAGCGATCTTACCTATCACCCTCTGGAAAGCATTGACATCCTACTATTGGGAGACATCCTCGACCCACTTCATTCAACACAATGGTTCGATGAAACACCGGATCAACCGAATTATGTACGTCCCTGGACAAATAATCATTCGCCTGATTTTGCTGCCAAAATTTCACAAATCACGACCACTATTTTGCAGCATAATGCCGACTCCATCAAAATACTGCGATCCCTTTCAGAAGGAAAGGTCATTCAGGTCATGCCTGCTGACAAGCAGGGTGGCATGGCTCACGATACGCATGAGCGCGTCCCTGTGCCTGTCCGTATCCATTACATGGTTGGGAACCATGATTGGTATTATCACCTCCCAGGTCCGCAATTCGATAGCATCCGGGCAGAGATCGTAACAGCATTGGGACTTTGCAACCCGATGACTCCTTTCCCGCATGAAGCCCATGAATCCGAAACCCTTCAAAACCTATTTGATCGTTATCGAGTCTATGCACAACATGGAGATCTGTACGATCCTTTAAATTTCGATACCAAACTGGGGCGCAATGCTTCCTCACTGGGGGACGCCCTAACTATCGAAATGATCAACCGATTTCCGGTGGAAGTGAAGCGCCGCCTGGGTGAAACTCTCTCGCCGGAACTTGTTGAAAGTATGCATGAATTGTTCAATGTCCGACCAACCCTGGCGACTCCTCTCTGGGTCAGTGGTCAGTTACGAAAAAACATGGTCCCACAAAAAGAGCAAAAGAAGATCAAAGACATCTGGGATGAATTGGGGGCGGAATTCCTCGACCTGGATATCGTCCGTGATTCAAATAAGCGCTTCAAATTCGATATCGTGGATGCCATGCAACTTCTCTTGCAGCTGACCAAGCGAACATCTTTTAAAACCATCGACGATATTGTGTTCTGGATACGCGAGAAATTTATGGCTGGAAATATTACTTTTGCCCATAACGCCCTCAAAGAGGCAGCTTTCCTTGATCGCTCCGCCGAGTTCATCATCTATGGACATACCCATCACCATGAGATCGTCCCATTGGATTCTTATCCGGTCGTTAAAAAAAGACCCACCAACCAGATCTACTTCAACACCGGCACCTGGCATACCTATTTCGATCTGGCAGTTTACAAACCCAGGCAGCAAAAATTCATCTCCTATCAAGTTCTATCTTATGTAACTTTTTTCAGGGATGATCAGCGTGGTGGGCGTCGTTTCGAAGCCTGGTCAGGGTCCTTCTCGGAGTAAACATGCCCAATTATATTTACTTGATCCATCCATTGCGTGAAGAATTCTTTCAGTTTCCGACAGACGAAGAAAATACAGTCATGGAAGAACACTACCAATACTTAAAATCCAGCCTTCAAACCGGTCAGGTCTTATTGGCAGGTCCTTGCCTGGATGAAACTTTTGGACTGGTTGTATTTCAAGCCGAGGATGAATCCTCGGCAAATGCCTTTATGATGAACGATCCTTCCATCCAAAAAAATATCATGATGGCAGAGCTGCACCCGTTCAGGATCTCCCTTTGCAGAGATAACCTCACCCGCTAAGATCCAGCCTGCGCACAACATGCCATAGCCCATATGACATGGGATTGTTGCCCAACTAGTGTGACATGAAGTTGTGGGGTTCCAACATTCCCTGAGAGCTTATCTCCCGGCTTTCAAACGCGCCTACGATCATTTTCTCCATACCCATCCTGCACAAGCCCGCCTGGACGGTCGCATTGACCCGAAACTTAAGCTCAAAGGAATTCATCTGATCTAAAAAACCATCTGGATCGAACCTGAAAGATGACCCGAGTAGAGATGGTCAGCTTCGTGGTTACTGGCTCGAGTGATCTTAATATTAAGAACCAGACTACCGATCTCTCGATTTAAAGTTCTGACCCGGTCGAATTCCGTGAGCAGTCTCTTGCAATCATATAAATCCAGAATTGCTCGCATAAAAGTTCACCATAATATATGTATACAAGGTAAAATAAATTCAGGGTTTTTTTCCTCAAAGATATATAATAATGAGCAATAAATTATTCATATATTCCTTTTGGAATTCTTAAATGGTTATAACAAAAAGGTTCGTAACTCACTGGAGGTTGACATGAAGAAAACTTGCATTATTTCTTTATTACTGGCATTAAATTTAATTCTTGCTGCTTGTGGGATTTCACCGGGCACTCCCACAGCTACCAATGCTATGGTAACTGACATTCCACAGCCGACTGCGCCACCTGAACCCGTCCTTGATCTACCTGCTATAGATGGCGAAATAGTTTATGGATCATTCGATGGGGATAATTCCAAGGTGATGGTCATGAATGCCGATGGGTCCAACCAGACCGATCTTACCTCCGGTTTTGGTGAATTCAGTTATCCAGCCTGGTCGCCCGATGGAAAACGTCTTTCCATGCGCATCAATGATATCGGTGGGATCGCAATCATGGACCTGCAAGCCTCTGGCAATGTTCTAAGCGGGATACAACCCACTACCATTTTCAGTGAATTCAGTGATGCGCCGGACTGGTCCCCGGATGGGAACCAGTTGGTATTCATGGCATCCGGATCTACAGGTTGGGATCTCAATCTCTACACAGTGGACTCTTCCAATGTAAGCCAGATACCCTCTATCTCTCCCTGGTTTAGAGATCCCAAATGGTCACCTGATGGGCAAAAGATCCTGTTTGGCGCGGATGTGGATAATAACGGTAATTCGGATATTTATCTCGTAAACCTGGATGGGAGCGGGTTAACCCGGTTAACTTCCAATGATTATTACGAAGGCAGCCCAAATTGGTCTCCAGATGGTCAAAGGATCGTCTTTTCTGCAAATGCCAATGAGAACCAGGACTTGTTCATTATGAACCTGGATGGAACCGGTTTGATGCAATTGACCAGTGATCCAGCTGATGAGTTTGACGCTGCCTGGTCACCGGATGGCACACGAATTGCCTTTGTTTCAACCAGAAATGATACCAACTTTGGCAATAATTATGAGATCTATGTCATCAACAGCGATGGCAGCGCAGAAATGCGTCTTACCAACAACCAGTCCAATGACCGCTTTCCAGATTGGAGACCTTTCTCAACAGCCATGGGGCAAACGACCTGTCAGTCACAGGCGTCTTCTGCGCTGGATGTTACCATCCAGCCCGGAACTCGTTTCACCTCACCCACCAGTTTCACAAAGGTCTGGCGCCTGGAAAACACAGGCGAATGCACCTTTACTCCGAACGCCTTCCGGTTGCGGTTTGTAGGCGGAGATCTTTTGGCAGCACCCGTCTCCGTACACATGCCAGGAGCCATCCAGCCCGGATCCAGTGTGGATATTTCAGTCCAATTCACTTCCCCGCCCGCAGCGGGAATTTATAACAGCAACTGGCAGCTCTTGGATGCATCCGGAATTCCTGTTCCGGATTCCAACGGTATTCCATTAACTCTTTCCGTCAAAATTGAAGTCCTGGCTGGAGAGGTCAATATGCTTCCGGCACCACTCTTCTTCTTGCGAGGCGAGGAAAACGCTCAACAGATCTGGCGCTTGGATGCAGATGGATACACCCTCACACAACTCACCCAAGAATCTGCTGGAGTCTCCAACTTTGAGATCAACGCGGTCGACAACCGACTTGCTTATATCAGCAACTATCAAGTGGTTCTGCTTGACCCAGTCAATGCAAACCGCAAGGTATTGGTAACTGGAGACGAAAACAATAACCCATCCCATCCTGTATTTTCCGATGATGGAGCCTTCCTGGCTTATGGTCTAGGAGGCATTCGGGTTTACAATCTCATTAATGGGGAGGACAGGCTGGTACTTGCCAACAATGACATCCAGAATCCTACCGACCGTCGTATTTATTCTCCAAGAGCCTGGTCCCCGGATGGGACGAAATTAGCCGTAACAATTGGCTTTTGGGAATGGATGGGTGATGGAATTATTTCAATTTCCGACGGCAGCCTGCTTTCTGAGTTTGAGTATTCAGATTCAAGCGCCTGGAGTATTGACAGCCAGACATATTTCACCGCCAATGCCACCGAACCTGGCATGATGTCATCTACTCCCGGTTTATTCAGCATTTCTTCCAACCCCAATGCCAGCCAGCAAACACTGATCGCGGACTCATTTGTGTGGTGGCCACAACAGGCAACAGACGGGCGACTACTCTTCTTCCAGGGTACGCCGGATCTGACCAACTTCAACCAATTTAATATCTCTTTAATGGAGCCGGCAAGCGAAGCAGCAGGTCTATGGCAGGTTCTTCGCAACAATATTCTCCACCTGCCCGCCGGTGGATTTCTGGAAGCTGACTGGTCACCGGACGTCAATTTCCTGGTAGCCCGATTGTTCCACCTGCCCAGCAAAACCAGCGAAGTGATAATGCTTGGCTTGAATGAAACTCCCGATCTCTTCCTGATGCAGGATGGAACCAACCTACGCTTTGGCAGATAATGCCAGGATCCAACCTTTAAATTTTTCTTTAAGTTTTTCATATCTGCAGATCGTGCAATCAACCGGTATTCTATTCGATTGACAACCTGAATTAACCATTTGGGTCTAAAATTTATAGAGGTGAATGAGAAAACATACGAGAGGAGAAAACATGCAAATCTTGGAATCGGGTATCGGTGAACTGATCCAGCCCTTTGATATGGATGAGTTCAGGGAGTGGAACCGCACTCAGAAAAGCCGCAAGCTGGTTGACAAACGCATGAGCGAACAGGAAGCCGTCAGCAAGTTTGTGTATGATGGTTGTTATATTGGAACAGAATTATATGGGACTGTGCGCGCTCCCATGAGCCTGGCTCGCGAAGTCATCCGTCAGAACAAAAAGGACCTGCGTGTTTGCGGTCAGGGTGTGCTTGAACTGGACCTCTGGTTGGCAGCCGGTCTCATTAAGAAACTGGATATCACCTATATCGGCCTGGAGGTCTATGGCATCCCACCCAGCCTGAGGCGGGCAGTTGAATCCGGAAAGGTTGAGACCTGCGTGGAATGGTCCAATGCTTCCATCACCTGGCGCATGAAAGCTGCCGCGATGGGTGTGCCTTTCCTGCCAGCCCGCTCAATGCTGGGCACAGATATGCTCAAGTATAGTGCTGCCAAAGTGGTTGAAGATCCTTTCACTGGCATCAAGGTAGCCTTGCTGCCTGCCCTCATCCTGGACGTGGCTATCATTCATGTCCAGCGTGCCGATATGTACGGAAACTGCCAGATCGAGGGTATCACTGGATTTGCCCTCGAAATGTCCCGTGCCTGCAAACGTCTCATCATCAGCGCCGAAAAGATCGTGCCCACCGAAGAGATTCGTAAATATCCTGACCGCACAGTCATCCCTTATTTCCTGGTGGACGCCGTGGTGCATGCCCCCTTCGGCTCCTTCCCGGGCGAGATGGCTTATATGTATGGGCGCGATGAAGCCGGGATCAAGGAATGGGTTGACATGAGCGCCACAGCTGAAGGTGCCAAAGAATACCTGGATAAATATGTCCATAACCTCAAGGACCATGCCGCTTACCTCGACATGATAGGAACAGAACGCCTGGAACTATCCGTTGAAAACCGTGAGAGGAGGGAATAATGAACGCAACAAGCTATACAAAAACCGAATTGATGATCTGTGTGGCAGCCCGCTTATTTGAAGATGGCACCACTTGTTTCATCGGTACAGGCATCCCCATGCTGGCTGCCATGTTGGCGGTCAAGACCACCGCTCCCAATCTGGTGCCAGTTTTTGAGTTCGGTGGCACGGGAGCTATTTTGGAAGAACTACCACGTGCTGTCGGTGAAGCCCGTACCTTCCATAAGGGTATCTCGGCTGCGGGTATATGCGACACCATGGAAACCGCTCAACGAGGTTTCATAGATTATGGCTTCCTGGGTGGCGCCCAGATCGATCCTTATGGCAACCTCAACAGCGTGACCATAGGCGACCATGATCACCCCAAAGTGCGTCTGCCCGGCAGCGGTGGTGGAAACGATGTCGGCAGCTTTTGCTGGAAGACGATCGCCATCATGCAGCACGATGCCCGCCGCTTCATCGAGAAAGTGGATTTCCTGACCACACCCGGATTCCTATCCGGCCCAGGAACGCGGGAAGCTGCAGGTTTACCTCCCAACACCGGTCCTGCATTTGTGGTTTCCACAATGGCCCTCATGGATTTCGACCCAGATTCCTGCCGAATGCGACTTAAAGCCCTCTACCCCGATGTGACCAAGGAAGATGTCGTCACCAACACCAATTTCGAGCTGGTCATACCTGCCAGCTTGGATGCCATCGAGGCTCCCAGTGCTGAAGAGCTGCGCCTTCTGCGCGAGGAGATCGATCCGCTTAAATTTTATATTTAACCCCTTAACCTTTTTTAATAGGCTTATTTGTCATACCGATCTTGATCATTAGTGCACTTACACTCAAGTTGATGTGCGGGTGCGAAAATTGGCACCCGCATAGTCTATTCTTCAGGAAGGTGACAGCCTTATTTTGGGAACAGATCCCAACGCCAAGCCTGGATACCCGTCGTTGCAGCCGCATGCCTAAATGAGAAAATTCCATATGAAATTGAGCGCCTCTTGAAAATCGTCTGTCGGGGGTTAAATTAAATATTTTTGTAAAGCAATCCAACCTTTTTACATCCAATAACAGGTGCAATAATTATTTTGTAAATTACCCACTTCTTTAAGGGCGTTAATACCTCCATACACCAAAATCTTGTGCTTCCATTGTATAATTATGGCATGTTTCCTCTTTGAAAAGGAAAAATATTTAATGGAAAGAATAATGGCAGCAGAGGTCGAATCCATCTCCCTGAAAATAGTTTACTCAATTATGGAGAAATACCATTTCACGAATGCAACCACTGAAAATGTCTATGATTGTCAACGCCAGGCGCTCGAATATAATCCTAGTCTCATCCAGTTCCAGTATGTAATGATGCCGGAACTGGATGGCGATGGGACATTGATATGACCTTAAGCCCAAAAAACCAGCGCAAATCGACTATCCAAGATCCAAAACCGTCCTGGTCAAGGATTTGCTAGCGAAAGCGACCAACAAAATGATCACTCTCTTTAAAGATAAACACATACTTTTAGGTGTCAGCGGCTCCATTGCCGCCTATAAAGCTGCCGACCTGGCTTCCAAATTAACGCAAGCGGGGGCACTGGTGGACGTTATCCTGACACTCGGGGCTGAGAAGTTCGTGACAGCACTCACTTTTCAATCCGTCACCGGAAGGAAAGCCTACACCGAAGCTGATCTCTGGGGTGGTCAGGCTCATATCCTACATGTCGGTCTGGGACATACTTCCGACCTTTTTGTGGTAGCCCCCTGCACCGCCAACACACTGGCAAAAATGGCACATGGTCTGGCGGATAATCTTCTGACAATCACAGCCCTGGCAGCCAACTGCCCAATTCTGATCGCCCCGGCTATGGATGTGGGCATGTATTCCCATCCTGCCACCCAAGAAAATATCCACATTCTTTCATCCCGTAACGTTTTATTCGCCGGACCGGATGAGGGTCGCATGGCGTCCGGGCTTTCCGGGAAAGGTCGCATGCTCGAACCCGCCGATCTTTTCGGTCACATCCGTCTGATCCTCGGTAAGTCCGGCTGCCTGGCAGGCAAGCGTATCACTATTACCGCTGGAGGCACGCAGGAATCCATTGATCCGGTACGATACATCAGCAATCGTTCATCCGGCAAGCAGGGTTATGCCCTCGCCCAGGCTGCATTGGATGCCGGGGCGCAGGTCACTTTGATCTCAACCCCCATCGGGCTGGTGCCTCCCATTGGAGCTGACTTAATCCCGGTTAATACTGCCAAAGAGATGCTGGAAGCCGTCTTGTCTGCTTCGCAGAACTGCCATGCCCTTCTCATGGCAGCTGCCGTGGCTGATTTTCGTCCCCGGCAGGCATCACCTCAAAAATTAAAAAAACGGGATGGGATTCCATTACTCGAACTGGAAGCTACACAAGATATTTTGGGAGTCATCAGCGCACCCGATTCCAAACATACCAAGCCAAAACTGATCATAGGTTTCGCTGCCGAAAGTCGGGAACTCTTGAAGAACGCTGCTGAAAAATTAAGAACAAAGAATTTGGATCTGCTAGCAGCCAACGACATCTCTGCATCTGATGCCGGATTCGGGGTGGACACCAACCGGGTTACCCTGCTGCACAAGGATGGAAGCTCTGAAGTTTTGCCACTCCTGAGCAAAGTTGAAGTATCCGAGATCATTATCGATCGTATTGCAAAAATGCTGGAGAACAATTGACAAGAGTATTGGTGATCTCTGATATTCACGCCAACTTAACTGCCCTTGAAACCGTTCTGGCAGATGCCGGCGTTGTAGATGAAACCTGGTGTTTGGGTGATGTTGTTGGCTATGGTCCCAATCCCAATGAATGCATTGCAATTATTCGCGAATTGCCCAATCTCACTTGCCTGATGGGTAATCATGATCAAGCTGCCATCGGTGCGATAGGTTCGGAACCCTTTAATGGTGATGCCCGCAGATCACTTCGCTGGCAGAAAGAAACGCTCACAAAAGAAAGTAAATTGTTTTTGCAGGAACTCCCTTTAGAATTACAGGTACACGGTCAGGTATCCCTGGTACATGGCAGCCCACGAGATCCAACCTGGGAATATGTCCTGAGTCCACTGGTCGCCTTACAAAACCTGTCTCATTTCCAAACACCCTGGTGCATTGTTGGACATTCACATTTCCAGGCGATTTTTCAATATCATCCCAGCCACGAAGAAGTTTGCATTGAAGTTCCCAAGGCTGGAGAGGTTTATCCGTTGAAAGATCGCTCTATTCTGAACCCGGGATCAGTCGGGCAGCCACGTGATCATGACATCCGGGCAGCCTATGCCTTTTATGATCCCGAAGCGAACACCTGGCAGCCAATGCGCATCAGCTACAATTTCAAGGAAGTGCAGGATCGCATTCTCAAAGCCGGTTTGCCACCACGCCACGCCGAACGACTGGGTGGTGGTTGGTAGAAAAATTAAACAGGATACGGGAACAAATCACGACAACTGGTCGTCATTGTAATTAAGTTTACCCGATATCTCTCCAAGGAGGAGACCAAATGAAAAAACGTATCTTATTTATTCTTATGATTGCTGCCCTGACATTATCTGCCTGTGCAACCAGGGCATCTTCACCTGACGAGTACAATTCCTACGGTGATGGTCCCATCTCGGGAGGGGTTGTTGAGGCACCATTGCCTGCCATGGAAGCCCTGGCTCCAGAAGATATGGCGGGAAATACCGGCAAGTCAGAATTCAGCAACACCCAGCTCCAGGATCGCCTGGTCATTCAAAACGCTGACCTTACAATCGTTGTGGCAGATCCGCAGATCAAAATGACAGCCATCAGCGCCATGGCAAAAGAATTGGGCGGTTTTGTGGTATCGTCCAATATCTATCAAAGCTATCTCTCAAATGGTGAACCCGTACCCGAAGGCAGTATCACAATCCGCATCCCGGCAGAGAAATTGGACAGCGCTTTGAATCAGATCAAAGCCGATACAGTTGAAGTGCGCAATGAAAACCGCAGCGGACAGGATGTCACCCAGGATTACATCGACCTGAACTCCCAACTGCATTCCATGGAAGCAGCCGTCGCTCAACTGAACAAGATCATGCAAAATGCAGAAAAGACCGAGGATGTTCTCAACGTCTTCTCACAACTCCAATCCTACAATCAGCAGATCGAAGTCATCAAAGGTCAGATCCAATATTACGAACAGGCTTCCGCCCTCTCCGCTGTCAGTATCACCCTGATCGCTGAAGAAACAATCCAGCCTATCGAGATCGGTGGCTGGAAACCGCAGGGTGTCGCTCGCGACGCCATCCAGAGCCTGATCCGCTTCTGGCAGGGATTCGTAGATTTCATGATCAACTTCTTCCTGTTGGCTCTACCTGTTTTCATCACCATCCTGCTGCCCATTTACCTGCTCTTCCTGGTCTTGCGAGCCATCATTCGCCGCATTCGCCGCAAGAAGACCCCCCCGGCAGCAAAATAGGACCATCGTAATAACTCTTTTCCCAACCCAACTCTCAGGGACGGTCCCAGCCGTCCCTGATTTCTTTAAAATTGATGAAAGTATGGGCAGAGATGTATGTCTGCCATCATGTGTCCCACATCGGATGAAATTCTGCCATTAAAAGTAAATTAGCGCCTGCTCCTGCATACACTCCTTCTCAACACCCTGTATAATAAAGCCAATGGAAAAATTATCCCAAGAAGCCCTTACCCTGTTTGGTATTCGCCTCAACCAAAAACAGATCGCCGCTCTGCAGATCTACACACACGAATTGCTCGATTGGAACCGGAAATTCAACCTGACAGCCATACGCGATGAAGCGGGTATCCACACCAAGCATTTCCTTGATTCTTTCTCATGTGTTCTGGCATGGAAAAATACCCCACCAACCCGCCTGATCGATATCGGTACCGGAGCCGGTTTTCCAGGATTGCCGCTTAAGATCCTCTATCCACGCTTACAGCTAACCCTGGTTGAATCGGTTGGCAAGAAAGCCAATTTCTGCCGTCATGTCGTCGAGACCCTGACACTTTCAGATGTGGAAGTGCTGCATATCCGTGCCGAAGATGTTGGTCAATTGGCTGCCCACCGTGAAAAATATGATTGGGCTGTAGCCCGCGCAGTTGCCAAATTACCCGTCCTGGCAGAATATTTATTGCCCCTGGTTCAGGTGGGAGGCTCCATGCTTGCCCAAAAAGGTGAAAGCGGACCAGCTGAGGCTCATGCTGCTGAAAAGGTTATAAAGTTAATGGGGGGTCATATCCGCCAACTACTGCCAGTCACCCTGCCAGGAGTGGTTGAAGAACGGTACCTGGTCCTGGTCGATAAGGTCGCATCCACCCCACCCGGCTACCCCCGCAAACCCGGCATTCCCTCTAAAACCCCACTTAATAAATAAACTTTCGCCTCTAACACTCCTCCCCAACAACCTTGATCTCATCCGGTTGATTGGGGATCATACACAGAAATTCGAAATTCTCCGTTCCATTGTTACTATATGAATGGGGAACCCCTTCCGGTATAAAGACCACATCCCCCTGCTTCACAAAATGCAGCTCTTCTCCGATCTGGACTCGGGCTTCACCACCCAGCACATACTGCTCATGCTCCAGCGTATTGGTATGCAACGGCATGCCGCCTCCCGGTTGGATCACAAAGCGCCGCATCGCAAAATGCGGACCCTCCTGGGCTGAGATAAGCACCTGGATGCTAGTGTTTTTTCCGGCTGATACTTCAACCGATTTTATATCTTCTACATTCTTTACAGTCATGCTTATTCCTCCGGTTCAATAAATGCTTTGATCTCCCCAGCCGACACTTCCCAGCGGGTTGCCTGTGCCACATAATCCGGGTTGAACAGCGCAAGGTCCGTAGTCGTCAGCAGGATTTGCTCACTTTCGTCCAGGTGCTGCAACAGGTCATCCCGGCGTTGAACATCCAGTTCAGCCATAACTTCATCCAGCAAAATGACCGGCCACTGCCCGGTGCGGGTCTGCATCCATTCCACTTCAGCCAGCTTGAGTGCCAGCAGTGCCGTGCGGATCTGGCCGCGTGAACCGTAATCCCCGAGGTCCAGGCTGTTTGCAAGAAAGCGCAGTTCATCGCGGTGTGGACCGATGGTAGTCACGCCGCGGCTTATTTCCTCATTTCTGAGCTGCTTCAATCGCTTTGCGAAACCCTCCCGGATCTCATCCAGAGATAACTTTGTACGGTCCATGGGTGTGCTGATGGGCAGAGAGATCTGCCCGGCAGGGCGCGGCAGCGGTTCGTAGGCTGGCAGGTAATTCAAACGTAATACTTCACGGCTGCGAGTCAACTGGTGATGGATGCGAGCTGCCATCTGTTCCAGATCCTGCAAAGCCTGGATGCGTTCCAGCATGATAAATGCGCCAGTACGCGTGATGACTTCATCCCAGTATACCAATTGCTCCGGGTCAGCGCTGCGCTCGTTCAGCATCTTAAGCAGGGCATTGCGCTGACTGATCGCCTGGGCATACTCGCTCAATGCACGTGCATAACTGGGGGTGGATTGAGCCAGTGCCAGGTTCAGATAACGGCGGCGTTCGTCAGGTCCCCCCTCAATGATCAGTGACATCTGCGGTACAAATACGACCGCATTGAAATGACCGATCACCTCTGCCAATGGGCGTTTCAGTCCATCCAGAAGGACTTCCTTACGCAAGCGTTGACCGTTGATCCCACTCGGCTCGAGGATCAGCCGCGCCTCCAGCTTATGGGTTGTCGATCCGCGCCGATATTCCGCCACCAGGCGTGCCACCGCCACAGATTTACGAGCCTCCAGGAAGTTAACCATCTGCCGGTCGGCGTGAGTCTGGAAGGAAGTAAAAGCCGCCAAAAAATAGATGGCTTCCAGTAGGCTGGTTTTTCCCTGGGCATTGCTGCCTACCAGCAAAACAGCCCGCCGGGGTATGTCGATATCCAGGCGGGAGAAATTTCGAAAGTGGGTCAGTGATAGATGGGTCAGGTACATATCAATCGGATTCGGAGAAAAGATAAATTATTATCAACATCCCACAACAGATCAGACATTGTCAACATAATCTTCACCTTCAGGCTTCCAAATTCTGCCAGCCCGATCGGTAAAGACCACACCTTCCAGGTGATCGACCTCGTGCAGGAAGATGCGCGCCAGCCAACCCTGGGCTTTGATGCGGGTAGGTTGACCTTGCCGGTTCAAACCCTTGATAGTCACCTTTAAAGGTCGCTCGACCTCACCCAGCAAGCCTGGAACAGACAAGCAACCTTCCACTCCCAGCTCGGTTTCTTCGCTGATAACCTTTATCTCAGGGTTGACCACGGCAAAAAGTTTTTTGAGGGCGGTCTCATCCTCCTCATCGGTCGTGTATTCAACCACGATCACCCTTTCAGAAATACCGACCTGTGGAGCAGCCAGACCCACCCCGGGGGCTGCGCGCATGGTCTCGATCATATCTGAGATCAACACCTGAAGTTCATCATCAAATTTTTCCACCGGATGGGCTTTACGCCGCAAAACCGGGTTTGGAACTGTAACAATTTCACGAATGGTCATTATTTATCACCTTACCAATAAGATCGGGCAACCAACAACCCGCTTGAAAATTATTTGCTAATGTACATCAAATTCATTCTCTTCAGGAATATCGTTGAATCCATCCATTCCTGCCTCTGTTTGAAAAGCTTCAGCATTGTCGTGATAAGCCACAAACCAATCTGCCAGGTGGTCACGCTCCGCACGGTTTTCTGCTTCCTTTTTAATGGCGATGAGTGCAATACGACGCTGGTCGATATCCTGTTGAACAGTTGGGGGATCAGCCACATCTTCAAAAACAAGTTGCGCCCCCCCTATTGTTATATATACATTGCCGAAATTCAAAAGTACTTCAAGAAGCCCAATGCGCTTATATTCTGTGGACAGAATATTCTCCAGGGGGGCTGCTTTGTGTTCAACCCTGCCCAGTGGAGTTTTATCAATATCCAATATTTGATTCTGTGTGACCTGGTAAATATCATTTCGCCAGTCCAAATAATTATACAACCACCACAAAGATACAGCTACAAGAAACAGGAGCAGGATCAAAAAATATGGTTCCCTAACCGAAGCGGACAATGGATAGGATTTATCAACCAGCAGGAAAATCATCCGGTTAAGGATCAGATACAAGATCAGGAGGAGTGAACCTGCGGGCTTTATGGTTGACTTGAGCAGGACAAACCAGTGTTTGCGATAAGTGATCGTTCCACTGTCTTCTATGCGAACCTTGAATATATCGGAAAAAAGCAACGCTAGAACACCCACCTTGTTTTTTGTAAGCACCACAGGGACAGCTTCAGCAGGCTCACCCGTTTTCCGCTCGCTTAGTCCCAGGCGCTCACGGATGGCTTGTTTCATGGTGGCAGCATCTTCATTGATGGAGATCTCCCGCATACGGATCCATTGCTCTTCCACCAGCGAGGCAGCCTGGTTTGGGTGGAGAACATGGTGGAAGCGTAATCTCCCCACGAAAGTCCGCACGATCACATCCCCATAATCCAACATGCGCCCGATCTGGTCAGTTTCCACACCAACCGAGATGATGGCATTTAATGGTGCCTCCTGCCGACTATCATATAGACCGATCACTTTTTCGAGCCAGATTACACGCTTATTGGTTACGATATAGTAATCATTACCCCAATTGATCCAATTCCACAACGTCCAGGCAATATCCAGTAGAAATAGAACCCATGCCAGAACAAGAGTGATTAAAGTAGCAGTTGAAATGGAAAACCAAAAGAGGAAACTTGATACCAACAACAGAAAGATCGGACCTGTCAGGGCTTTAATAAATAGAATGGGGTGCTTGCGTGCCAGGAAATAGATCACTTCATCAGGTTGGACCCAATTGAACTTTGTAGATCGGATCAGCCGTTGACTCTCCACTGCTGCAGTAATATTAGGTTTTAAAGAACTGATCCGGGTGAACAATACCTCCAGATATGGGCGAGGTATAACCAGGATAATTGAATCTTCAAGTGTTTTTGCGCTGGCTGTGCGAATTCGTTTGGTTGAGATAACTTCCTCACCAAAAAAATCACCCTCGACCAGTGTCGCCAGGTTTTCATGTTTGTCTTTATTGAGACGGGAAATATTGACGCTGCCGGAATGGATCATATAAAAATTCTCGCCCTGGGTGCCCTGTTTCATCAGCACCTTGTTTGCCGGGTAGGGTAATTCTTCCAATCCTTCAGCAACACTTTTCAACTGCTCGTATGTCAGCCCCCGGAACAGGTGGCTTTTTTTCAGGAATACAATTTTCTGGTTGAGATCCAGCCTGGATGATTCAAATTCCATTTGGTTATTTTAGCATGAATCAGGGAGTTAGCGCAGGATGGTGCATCCATACGGCTACATCTGGGCTGGCTGTGGCTGACGTCCATTGAGAATGGTTGCCAGTTCGCTTGTGACAACCTGCTGTGTGGCTGCGCGTTGACGGAAGCTGACATCATCGCAGGCACCCTTATGGCACACCATGCCTTCCAAATCCACAAGAAAACAATGGGGTGTGGTCTGGGCTGCGTACAGGTCGTTTTTTTCTATTATTTTCATGAACCAAATTATACTCTCTTGAGTCAACCCTCTCCATTCTTGCCATCTTATGCCGGTCTATTATCCAGTGTGCCGGTTTTTCGGGTAGAATCAACTCCTATGAAAAAATGGCAGTTCTGGCTGGGTATGCTCATAAGTGCTTTCTTCCTATATTGGGCATTCAGCAAATTGGAATGGGGGGATTTCTGGTCTTCGATCCAACAGGCAAATTACTGGTGGTTGATCCCTGGCATCGTGGTTTACTTTATCGGGGTCTGGATCCGGGCTTGGCGCTGGCATTACCTGCTCAACCCCATCAAGAAGATCCCCACCCGCATCATGTTCCCCATCACCATCATCGGTTATATGGGCAACAATATCTACCCAGCCCGGGCTGGAGAAGTGCTGAGAGCGATCATCCTCAAGCGCAAGGAAGGTGTATCCATCTCCGCTTCGCTGGCAACCATCATCGTCGAGCGTATCTTCGACGGGGTAGTCATGCTGGCTTTTGTCTTCATCAACCTGCCCGAGCTGGCAAAATTAGCCGGTTCGGAATCAGGATTCGTTGGCAATATCCAATCCCTGGCTTTATGGGGCACGGCTGCCTTCATGGGAGCCTTGATGCTCTTCCTGCTGGCTGCCATGTTCCCGAAGCTAACCATGCTCATCGGAGCCTGGTTCATCGACCACCTGCTGCCCGCCCGGCTGCGGGAGAAAACATCCGGCATATTGCACCAGTTCCTGGGCGGGTTGGCTTCGCTGCGGTCGCCCTTCAATATCCTGATGGTTTTCCTGACATCGGTCATCATCTGGCTGCTTGAAACCGGCAAATACTGGTTCGTGATGCATGCCTTCCCCTTCAAGGTCAACTTCTTCACCTTGATGCTGCTGAACGGGATCGCCAACCTGGCTACCACCATCCCATCTGCACCAGGTTATGTCGGCACCTGGGAGGCTGTCACAAAAGCCGTCTTGGTGGCTTACCAGGTGCCCGAAGGTGTTGCACTTGGTTATGCGGTGGTGCTGCACATTGCCCTGTGGCTGCCAATCACCCTGCTGGGAGCCTTTTACCTGGCCAGGGAAGGCATCAAGTGGAGTGATAACCTGCGTTCTGAGACCAAACTGTCATGAGCATTCAAGGCCGACCACAGTACCACAATCACGTACCATGCAGCCGGGAGATTGATATGAAGTCAAATATTAGAACTAAATCATTTCTTTGTGTCTTCGTGTCTTTGTGGTGAAGGTTTTTGTAATCAGAAGACTCTAAGAAATAATTGGAACGGAGTAAGCATGAAAATAGCGATCATCGGTGCAGGCTTCGGGGGTTTGGCTGCCGCCTATGACCTGGCCAAAGCCGGGCACGAGGTGACCATCTTCGAGGCTGAAGACCACGCCGCAGGACTGGCTGCCGGTTTCAAGGAACCGGGTTGGGATTGGTCTGTGGAAAAGTTCTACCACCACTGGTTCGCCGGGGACAAGCACATGCTCGGATTGATCGAAGAGCTCGGTTGGAGCGACAAGGTGCTCTTCCCGCGCCCCTTCACCGTCATGCTCCACAAAGGCAAATGGTACCCGTTCGATTCGATCCTGAAAGCCATCCTGTTCCCCGGACTGGGCTGGGGCTTGAACAAGATCCGCTTTGGGTTGGTTGGCTTGTACCTGCGCCTGACCAACAACTGGCAGCAGTTCGAAAAAGTGAGCGTGGAGGCCTGGATGCGCAAGTGGGCGGGGGAGAAGGTCTACCGGCTGATGTGGGAACCGCTGGTCATCGGCAAGTTCGGGGAGAATTATTCCCGTCTGGTCAACATGGCATGGATGTGGGCGCGCATCAAAGCCCGCACCACGCGCCTGGGAACCTTTGAAGGCGGCTTTCAGAATTTTGCCGATATGTTCGCCAATAGACTGCGAGAAATGGGTGTGGACATCCGCTTTTCTTCCCGCATCCGGCAGATCACGGTCCAGACCGAGGGCGGCGGGTTGCTGATCGAAACCGAAACCGGCAGCCAGGTCTTCGAGCGTGTCCTGGTCACCACCTCGCCTTCCAGCCTGGCAAAACTGGCTCCGGAACTTCCCGAAAATTACCTCAAAAATCTGCTGGAACTCAAGAGCATGGCAGCCCTGGTGATGGTCTTTTCACTCAAGCATCAGCTTTCCAGGCAGGGTTACTACTGGTTCAACCTGCCCAAGAACGAAGGTTTCCCCTGCCTGGCTCTGGTGGAACACACCAATTACATCTCCCCGGAACACTTCGGAGGGGAGCACATCCTCTACATGGGTGATTACCTCGAACCTGAACACCCCAATTTCAAGCTCAGCCAGGCTGAACTTCTCGAGCTATTTCTACCCGGGCTGAAACGCATCAACCCGGATTTCCAGCTGGATTGGATCAACAAGACCTGGTTGTTCTCAACGAGATATGCCCAGCCCGTGCCACTAGTGAACCACTCTGCCAACATCCCCGCCATCCAGACTCCCCTGCCGGGGTTGTTCTTCGCCAGCATGAGCCAGGTTTACCCCTGGGATAGGGGTACCAACTTCGCGGTTGAGATCGGTCGCCGGGCGGCGGGATTGATGATGAAGGGGTAGAGAGGATTTTTTTTTAGGCGCAAGGCGTGTGACCTTGTTTTTCTCCACAAGGACCCGTTAGCGGTGGGAGGATACCAGATGTGGATGCTAATGGGGTCGCAGGGAAGAATTGAAATGGATAGTATTTTCGGAATTGGAATGAATGAACTGATAATTGTTTTCCTGCTGGCAACCATTGTCCTTGCACCAGGGCGCCTGGTGCGCATGGCGTGCGAAGCAGGAAAATTGATCCGCAATTAAAAAGCATATCTCTCATCCTTGACAGATGAGCTTAAGACAGATCTGGATGTGCTGGATGAGGTAGCAAAGATCAGGGATGACCTAAAAAATGAATTTGTCCCCGGGTACCACCCAGAAGGGTGAGTATTAGATACTCCCTGTGGGGGTTGCATTTTGTTAATGAAAGGATTATGATAAGTTTGTGTGAAAGAAATAACTAGTCGATCTTAAAAGATCAGACTGCTTATATAAATACTATTCCTCCGATCTGTCTGACCTAAAGCGATTTGCCACGGCCAGGTGGACAATCCTCTCACAGGAGGGGATCAAGGTTGCCAGGGAAACCAGGCAGCCTCCCGAAATCCCGATCATCTGGGATGGAATTGGAAAGGAGTACTACGTTATGTTTGACCGCGTCTCCAATTCGCCAGAAGATCTTCTGGCGAATGCTATTTTGAGCAAGAATTCAACCGGCTTATGGCTGATCAGTGGACCAAGTGGTTCAGGAAAAACGACCTGGTGCGCTAATATTGTCGCTCAAGCCCGGGCATTGGGCATGACTTTGGGCGGATTCATCTGCCCAGCAGTTATCCAGGACGGAAAGAAGATTGGCATTGATCTAATGAATGTTACTTCAGGGGAAAAACGCCATCTTGGGATTTATTCCAGAGACAATGGTATAAAAACCATCGGTTGTTGGCAAATGGACGAAAGTGTTTTGAGTTGGGGGAATGAGATCATTGTGGGACTCCAAGATGAAGAAATCATCCTTATTGATGAAATAGGTCCACTGGAACTTGAAAAGGGTCTGGGTTACCGGTATGCATTGAATTTTCTGGATGAAGGCTCTTATCGCACTGCGCTTGTGGTTGTGCGCCCGACCTTGTTGCCGGTGGCGCAGGAGCGTTGGTCGGATGCCAGGGTGCTCATGTTGGAGACAATATACGCATGATACGAGTCAGCAAGCTCAGCGTGGCTTATAGTGCTGTCCAAGTGTTGCAGGATATCAACCTGGAGATAGATCAAGGTGAATTTGTTTTGATCACTGGTCCTTCGGGCTGCGGAAAAAGTTCGCTGGCATATGCACTTAGCGGACTGATCCCCAATTCCATTCCCGCCCGGGTCACAGGACGGATTGAGATAGACGGATTGAATACTCAGACCCACACAATACTGGAGATCGTACAGAAGGTCGGGATCGTGCTCCAAAACCCATCCTCCCAACTTTTCCATCTGCGGGTCGAAGACGAGGTCGCTTTTGGACCTCGAAATCTTGGCTTGGATGACAACGAGGTCAGGAACCGCACAGATTGGGCATTGAATGCAACCGGACTCGAAGCGCTGCGTGACCGTAAACCTTCCGAGCTTTCAGGTGGACAAAAACAATGCGTGGCGATCGCCTCCATGCTGGCAATGCACCCACAAATCTTGATACTGGATGAACCCACGGCTTCCCTGGATGTGCCCAGTACCCGGCGCGTTTTAGATACTCTGAAAACGCTCAATAAAGAGCACGGGGTCACGATCGTGATCCTTGAACATCGACTGGCGGATCTGGCTCGCCTGGCAAGCAGGGTTATCCTGATGGATAAAGGTCAAATAATCCTGGACGGTTTACCCAATTCAATCCTTTTCGACCCTTCTTTGCAGGATAAGTTTGGTATGCGGCGGATGGCAAATGAACCCCAGGTAGCCTGGGAATCACTGATCAAAGAGGATGAACAACCCTTTGACGGAAAACAACCATTGCTGACTCTTGAAATGGTTTCTGCCGGGTATAACCGTAACACAGTGATTCAGGACATTAACCTGGTGCTTTATCCAGGAGATTTTGTTGCGCTGGTAGGTAATAACGGCACTGGAAAATCCACGCTGGGACAGGTGGCTGCCGGGTTGTTGAAGCCGTTTTCCGGGCGAGTTCGTTATCTGAATGGTGTCAAGCCGCGCCCCGGGTTGGACGTAGCCATGCTCTTCCAGAATCCAAGCGACCAATTGTTTACCGATTCGGTGGATGAAGAAGTGGCTTTTGGTCCCAGTAATTATGATCGCTTTGACCCTCAACAGCACGATGAAATTTTACAGGAAGCTGACTTGCTGGACTTAAAAGAACGACGACTTCTGATGCTATCGGTTGGGCAGCAGCAGCGCACCACCCTGGCTGCCTGCCTGGGACTGCGTCCCCGTCTCTTGATCCTGGATGAACCCACCTTGGGGCAGGACTGGGGACATTTAGAGCGCCTGATGGATTTTCTGACGTACCTCAATCAGCAGGGGACTGCCATCCTGCTTATTTCGCACGATTACAAACTGGTCCATCGTTATGCCCGCAGTGTTTTTCTGATGAAGAATGGCCGAATCCAGAGAACGGGTCAGTTCGAAAAATCTCTTTATACAAAATCAAGATCGATCACAGATATACAGGAAGGAGTGATCTATGAAACTATCAACTCGTGAACTGGCAACCATAGCAGTGTTTGGCACCTTATGGGGCATTTCTGAGATCAGTCTGGGATCGGTGCTGAAGTCGCTGAACGTGCCTTTCAGCGGTGCCGTGCTTTCGGCAATAGGTCTGACAATTGCCATGATCGGGCGATTGTTTGTACCTAAAAAAGGATCCACATTGTTTATCGGTGTGATCGCCATGCTGCTGAAACTGTTCAGCCTGGGCGGAGTCATCATGGGTCCAATGGTCGCGATCTTTACCGAGGCTCTGGTAGCCGAGATCGTTCTTTCCCTGTCCGGAAAATCCCGCCTTTTCTCGTTTTTACTGGCTGGTGCCTTTGGAGTGGCCTGGACCCTGGCGCAGCCGTTCGTAACCGGGCCACTTCTCTTTGGACGAAGCCTGTTCGTTGTCTGGTTGGACCTGCTGGATACCGGGAGCAGGTTGCTTGGTTTGAATGAGACTGCTGCGATCTGGATCGTTTTCTCCTTGCTGGGTGTCTACCTGTTTATTGGATGTATTGCTGGTTGGTTGAGTTGGAATGTAGCACATCAATTGCAGACTCGTCTGGGCAGGTCCCGATCCGATGATCTGGAATCAAAATCTATAATTGCATTGGAAGAAAAGGAGAATTAATAATGAAAAAGATCCTGATCTCTCTGATCATTGTTATGCTGTTGACAGCCTGTGCACCTACCGCTGCTGAACTGCAAATTGTACAATGATCGAACAAAATAGTATTCACCTGGAGCGGTCCAAGTTGAGGGTTCCAGGAAAGCTGGGAACCATCAGCTACCTGGTCATCTTTGCCTGGTCGCTGGGTATGGTGATGCTTGCACCGCCCGAAAAATTGCTGCTGGCGGGAGGGTTGTGTTTCCTGGCGGCTGCCCTGGTATACCCGCGTTCATTCCGGCGTATTATGCGCTTGCGTTGGCTGGTCATGATCGCCCTGCTGGCGATCCCGCCCCTCTTTTTTCTGGGTGATTTGGATCACAGTTTATTGGGAATCCCTTATTCCTCACAAGGGTTAACAAGCAGCCTGCAAATCCTGTTGCGAATTGTTGTTGTTCTGATAACTGTGGACGGTTTCACCAGTTCAGTGGATATTGCCTCCATCGCTGGATTATTGGAACGCTTTGGTTTGAGTGGTTTGGGATTCTCGATGGGTGTGGCGCTCAACCTTTTACCTTCCTTACAAACTTCTGCGCTCAACACCTGGCACAGCTTATGGATGCGAGGTGGATTGCGGAGACAACGCTGGCGTGGAATTCGCCTGCTTTTGTTGACGATCATCTCCAACGCCTTGCGCCGCACCGAGGAGATCGCTTTGGCTGCCGAGGGTAGGGCATTCTGCCCGGATCAGTGCCGGGCTATGCCATTAAGGACGGGTTCCCTGGATTATCCTGTTACAGTTGGAATTTTATTCCTGACCGTTGGTTTATTTTTAATCTTCTAATTTTCACAGAGTAGCCGGCAGGATAATATCCTGCTTGATCTCAATGATCTTTTGGAATTGTCATCTGCCCGACATGATCATATTTGTCCCCGGCAGGTGCTGGGTGTCCGTATGGGTTTGCGTGCAGCCGAAGCCCTGGGTTGATCGTAACATGGTGCAAAGCGAACTCTGCGTCAGACTCTTTTTTGATCCCCTTTATAACATCTGAATTTTCCCATAAAGAGATTCCTGCAGACACAGGGCACAGCCCAGGCACATGGAAGATCTGGCATCTGGCTATGTATCTATTCTCCGGGTATGGTTTCGTTGAGTACCCAGTCCGTTAGCCAGGAGAAATTCTCCAAACCATAAAGCGCTCCATTTCATGTGAACTGCAATGAGAGATGGCGGGATTGTTGGGATATGGTCGGAACCAGGTCATGTTTTTTGGTTATTGCCTGAGATCAGGTTTTGTGCAATAATATTTCATGTTGGCAGTGGTGTCTATTTTCAATAAGCGGGTTTTGCGTTCATAGAGCCACCCAACAACGGCTGCACCTGACCACCTTCAGCACGATAATCGGAGGCCATCCGACAGTAAAAGTGATTTTACACAGTCTTATCTTGTTCAAATCAGCAACCGGTAAGCCAAACCGTTCGGCGGCTTTGATAATGTAAGTTAAAGGAGGACCCAATGGACAAGAGAACGATCTATATCCTGTTCATGTTGCTGTTGGTAAACGCAGGGTGCGGTCCGTCTGCCACGCAGGCGGCAACGCCCATGCCCACCCCCACGCCGCGCCCGGAAGGCTGGGCGGTGATGGAGACGGCTGATCACCCCAGCCCACGCACCGATCACGCCATGACCATGCTGCCCGATGGGAGCGTGTTGCTCTTTGGCGGGCGGGATGTGGATGGCAATGCGTTGGGTGATACGTGGATCATCAAGCCAGAGGCCAGCTCCTATACTCCCCCCTCGGGTGGGCGGCGCGCCAGCCTGGCCAGGCTGGCGGGTACGGGGGTCGCTGCCCTGTGGACGATCCTGCCGCTGCCAGTGCGCAGCCCTCGCCCGGCAGATTGGTCGCCGATAACCCCCCCCGACTCCCCCTCCGCTCGTCTAGGGTACAGCATGGTAACCCTGCCCGACGGAAGAGTGCTGCTATTTGGGGGAACGGATAACCAGGGGGCATGGTTCAATGATCTGTACACTTTTGAAGCGGGTCAATGGTCTCCGACAATTCCGGATAACGATCCGCCCTCGGCGCGTTCCAATCACAATGCCTGGGTTTGGAATGAAAGAATGTACGTCCAGGGTGGCATGGATAAGACAAGCTCGTATGAGGACCTGTGGCTCTACGATCTTCCCAGCAACACCTGGCAACAGTTGCAGGATCCCCCGGATTTAATCTCTCCCAATGCCCACGTGGCTATCCATGACCACAAGGCGTATTTCATTGATCCGCACCGATGCTCTCCCGCTGCCTGCACCGTCAACTTCTACGACATGCTCAAGGATAAATGGGAGAAAATCGAACTTGTGGGAGAGTGGCCGCTCGTCCAAGCCTATTCCATGATGGTACAGGCTGGAACGAAAGCCTACCTGATGGGCGGAGCGAACTGGGATCAAAACACCCAGGTCTCCATCCCCATTGCGGAAGTCTGGCAGATGGATTTGGGAACGCTCACCTGGATGCGGTTGGAGGATATGCCCTATCCTGGTTACAATGGAAAGGCGGTCTATGACCCCTACCAAAATCGCATCATCACCTTTGGCGGTATGATCCTTCTCGATGGGGAGAAGAAGTATTCGTCCGACACACGTATCTGGTGGCTTAAGCCATAGGCAAGGCGCTCGTCGACTCGCTTCGCTGGAAATCCGAGCCTGCACAGTCAAGATCCACCTCCGCCCACCTGCTCCAGGCGAGCCATACCGTTCGGTGGCTTAGCCAGGTTTACCCCCGGGATAGGGGCACCAGCTGCGCGGTCGAGATCTGCCGCCGGGCGGCGGGATTGATGATGAAGGGGTGAAAAGGGATAAAAAGAAAGGGATGAAAAAAGTGGGTGAGATTTACCTGCATTAATAGCAATAAGTCAAAATCTTATGCATTCAAATATTAGTATTGCGGATGGGGTTTATGGGAATCTCTCAGATAATGACTTAAAGGAACAAATAGCTTTACTCGGGATCAGCATAAATTTAAATAATACAAAAGGTATTGATGAAATTAAAATTATGACAAAAAAGATACTTGAAAAGTTGAAGAAAATATAAATGAAAATGATAAATCGAGAAAGAATAAATTAATTGAGAATATTCAAATAATTATTATGCAAAATATGGAGAAGAATTATCTGGCTAAAATATTAACAATAAAAGCTAACTCGGAAGAAAAATTCTCATGTCGGGATTGAGGCGGATTTGTCCGAAAAACACCTCTTAAATATCCTGTTGGATTCCTCTCTTTGATAGGGATGTTAGCTCCACCAATAATCGAATTTTTAAACTTTTCATTGCTGTGGCGGCTTTTGTGCGCTATCGCGTCTCGAATAATATGACATTTTCTAAGTGTCTGTATCTGAGATGCGTTCAAATCAGAAAAAGGTCGTCCACCTTGAAAATAAACTTGAGCAAGATTTATCGTATTTTCATATGGAATCCAATTGATGTATTTATGAGTGGGGCCAAAAACAATTTCTCTCGCAATTCGATATGAATTGACTGTTATTCTTGGAATAATATCTCTTCGAGATGTCTGGAGTCCAACTCCATTAACGAGTAAACCAATAAAAAGATTTTCTAGAAATTGTTCAAATGAAGTATTTATACTTAAGAATAAACCTTCATAAACACGATCAGCATCTCTTTGACTTAATAAACCGGAACTGAAGAGGGTCTCAACTTTTATTCTCGTAGAATCTAAGTAACGAAATCTGGTTAATAATTTTGTAGATAATGTAGAACTAAAACTTGGCACTTTTATACAAGTCTTGAAGGAATGTAAGTCGTTCTTTGCGACTTTGAAGGTTTCCAGTACCCCCACGTAAAACTTTGACAAGGGATTCGGGAAGATTTCCTGCTGCAATTCTATCAGAAGCACTGTGGAACATTGTTAATATAGGACCAGAAATAGGTTTTGGAGATAGTCTTTTGTCAAGGGGATTTCCTAAGCCATATAATAAATCATAGAAAAAAGTAAATAAAGTATGAAATAGGACAGGACTAGAAAATGGGCTGCCATGGATTTTATTACCAATTTTTTCATCAATAGATTCCATCACTAATTGAAATCTACGAGATATTTCGTGTTCAAAAGGAAAATCATCTTCAAAATCTTTATATAAATTATCAAGTGCAGGTTGACTATGGCTACTTAAACCATATAACATTGTACGTAATAAATCACTTGTTAATTCAACCTCAATCATACGAGCAATGTCATTTTCCGTAAGTATTGCCCAATTTCGCCATCGGTTTAATTGTTCGTAAGCTAAGTTGTATGCCAAACGCTTAAAAATACCAATGTATTCCGCATTTCTGAGCTCTTGTCTATTCAATTTAATGCCAGTGGAATTCATTCTTGAAAAAATCTGAAGAACAACTCTATCTTCTGTATCTGATGGAAGAACATGAACGCTAAATCGATAGTTAAGAATTCTTTGGCGAATTTCTGTTTCTAATTCCTGAAAACTCATTCCAGATATTTCATTATTATGGGATTTTGAAACCAGAAAATTATCACGTGAATATTCGTAATCAGAAAGTAATGATGGATCGATGAAAGAAAATATTGTTCTTAATCTTTGTTGTCCATCTACTACTTCTCGTTTCGGTTCTATGGAAATAAGGTCTGTTTTTTCACGAACGAAGATAATAGGAATTGGAAAACCACGCACAATCGTGTCGATTAAATATGATTTTGCTGGTTTTGGCCATACGGGTCTTCTTTGGAAACTTGGGCTCAGTACTAATGAGCCTCCCCTTTGCCAAGAAATAAAATCACTAATTTTATAAACAGTCTGTACGATATTCCTATAATCCATGAGGAACTCCTTAATTCACCAATAAGTTGCTCCAAACTTGATTAACCCCAGCAATATAAATATCTCTTGAAAAAACATTTATTGCGCAAAGTAATATACTTAAAAAGTGGGCCCGGCTGGAGTCGAACCAGCGATCAAACGATTATGAGTTATTCGATCATTTTTCCATAGCTTCCAGTTTCACTTTGATACCCTAGATATGGTGGTGATATTGAATTCAAACCAGCATATCTGGGGGTTGGCTTTACGAGAGGGCATTTTTAGTTTAAGGGTACTGCAATTTTACTGCAAATCTATCGGAATTGGTGTTACCAGGTCCTCGATCAGGTGTGATGCTTCTTCCTGAGACCGTACCATCGCATGACCATATATATCGGTTGTGACGCTAGCCTTAGAGTGACCAGCCCGCATTTGGACCGTATTCACTGGCATCCCCATTTCTAGCAGGAAGGATAAGGAGGTGTGCCTTAGATCGTGGAAACGGATATGCGGCAAGCCAGCCTTATCTAAGAGACGATTGAGTTCCTTGGAAACTCTTGACTGGCCTAGGGGCGTGCCAATACCGGACGTGAAGATCAATTCGTTTTCTTTCCATTTCTCACCGGCTGCGGCTTTTAGTATCCCCTGCTTTTTTTGATGAGATGCCAACTGCGAAAGCGTACCTGGTCCCAACTTTATTGCCCGGTGTCCAGACTTGGTTTTAGGGGGAACCAGGATCGCCTTACTCGAACTTGCCTGCAAGAGTTGACGTTGAACCAACAGGGTGCTCTTGTTCCAGTCAATGTCCGACCACATCAGGCCGAGAAGTTCACCTTTACGCATCCCGGTAGTGAGTGCCAGGTAAAACAGAGTTTCATAAATTGATCCTTCGGAAGTGATCATAAACTCGCGAGCTTGTTCTTCGGTGAAGATTTGATACTGGGCCGTCTCGGTTTTCGGGCGATCCACTGCATCCAGGGGATTTCTCCCCAGAATGCCTTCCTTGACAGCCTGGGCAAAAATGCAGTGAAGTGTCACATGAACAAGTTCAATGGTGCGTGCACCCTTACCTTCATCCCGCATCCTTAAATAAAGGTGGCGGATATGGGCTGGCAGTATGTTCTGGAGTCGCATCTTACCTAGTGCTGGCAGGATATAAATTTGCGAATACCGGCGATAATTATTGACGGTATTGGATCTGGTTGAAAGTTCTTTACCTCTGAGCCAGAGTTCGGTATAGTGTGCCAAAGTGATCTGGGTACCATCAAAGGTCAATCCACCGTCGATCTTGGACAGCATCTGCTTGATCCACTCGCGGCATTCTTTCTGGGACTTGCCATATTTGGTCAGGCGTCTCCCACTAAGGCTGATCTGGGCGCACCACCGGCCATCTTTTCGCTGATAAATGCAACCTTCATTGTTGCCTCTTCTTCTAGCCATCTTGATTCCTCCTTTCTGAATTTTCGGGGACCTAAGTTGGAGGAACGAGATGTGAAACTTGTGCTATTCAACTGTTAAGGTGCGACTTGTATACTGATAATTGTACCTGAAAGGATACAAGATGTTGGGCGATTTTAATGTACTTCGTATGTGGTGCAAGGAAAAAATTCAGCGATCCAAGATTGAAACAGTTAAATTTTCAAATCCCGCCTTATCCTGATTCTTCTCGAGTGCTTTGTCATTGATGTACTTTTCCAGATCTACGCGCCTGACGCGTACCAGACTTCCAATCCGCACAGCGGGTATTTCCCCCTTTTTCAAAAGGGAATATGTTATAGCGCGTGAAACTTGCAGGATTTCTGCAACTTCTGCGGGTTTCAATAAACGTTCTTCCATGATATTACCTCCGTTTTTTCAATGTTATTATATAGAACAATAGTTCTAATGTCAAGCGTGGTTTTGTCCAATGCTTCCAACCGTTATACAGTTTCTGGTTGAAGATACCCTATAACAAACCGTCAGGAACTATGAATAACAAAATTCGATAAAAGGCTCACATTCCATAAATATCCAGATCCATTAGCGTAGTTCATTCCAGGTTTGTGTTCCATTCTGAAACCAACCCATTAATGGTATTCTCAACCGCCTGGTTGACCTGTATGAGTTCATTCGGAAATGGTTGGAGGTCGCGATTTTCATCCAAGGTTGTGTGCACTTTGCGGAGAGTACCAGTTAATTGTCTGGCCAGCTGATTGGCATGCCTGGCTTCTCTTTGTATAGTTTTCCAATCTCTATTCCCCTTAATGACCGGATCAAATAAAACATCTTTCTCAATTTCAAAGAAATCTTCTTCAATCGCATGGATGTTTATTGCCTGACAACGTGTTTCAAAGCTGTGTATACATATATGTATGGCTTCCAGTTGATCAGAGAGTCTCAGTGCAGCCAATCCATGATCATCAATTCCAGACAGTTGATTAATCAATCCTGAAAATCGACGAAGATCATCTTGAATATTCTCAATCTGAAATGAAGGTTTTACACTCATTTTTTGTTTTCCAAGCTTACCACCCATGGGGACTCCTTTATACGGATTGGTTAAGAGTAGGATACCATCTGGTTGCCTTCAATTCAATATATCAATACTGATATGTTTAATCAGAAAAACCTATCAGTATTGATATATAGTTTTCTCCATCCTTAACTTGCATAATAGGCAAATCTAACCTATAATTTAATAGAACGTGTGTTCTAGTATTATAAATCAAAATATCTCGTTGCACCATTCGCGCATACCTGATTAATATGACATCCACTCCTAAAATTTCTTACATCTCTGTTCCTTTCAAGATAGTAACCCAATTATTTTTGGGTTTATTAATCTATTGCACGACTTCGTGTTCCAGCACATAGGGGAGGTTTTTTTAATGCCATTTATCGTACTCTACAATGACGAAGGAAAAGTCATCTACCAGAATAATAAGATTGACGCACAGGAATTTGTGAAAACCATCAGTGAAGGTGGTGAATTGCCTGATTACTCCGAATCAACGAAACCAACCGAAATCAAGGGTTTAATCCTCTTGACTGATCATGTTCTGACGCAGAAACCAATTGCTCCACAGCTGTCGAAACGACAATATGTGGTTTTGCAATACCTGGCCAGTTCGCTGACTCCACAACAAATTGCACTCAAATTGGGTATTTCGAAACCCACAATCCATATGCACATAAGTATGTTAAAGAAGAAATTTAACGCTGAAAGCCGAGATCAGTTGATGGCCATGGCGGGGTTCCTGGAAGTCTGTGATCCTTTTCAACACGAAACACTTGAGGAAGGCTAAACGAATATTATAATAACTGAATAAATGTACAAGGTTAGGGGGGAGGAATCAAAGCGTCAGATTTCGTTTGAAATAGAATTATTTGTTTAACAAATTTATTAAAATATGCCAACAATCCCAATAAAACCTCTTAAGGAATCTTGCTCCCATCAATGGCAACACCGGGACACGTGGTACCTCTAGACTCTTAAACGTATAGTCATCACCTTATTTGAAGAAAGCAATATCGGAAGATTTGTCATTAATCCAATGGTCATCTCCCTGGGAAAAATGCAGAAGGAATCGTCAGGGACTCACCATGCTCTGCAACTTCATCATCGAGTTATCAACCGCTGATAGCCTTTGCGATTTCATATTCCTGATGGTCAAAGTCCGCTGGTAATGCGTATCTGGAGATCAATTGACCATCCGGCGTCTGCCTGCGCCGGCAAGACACGCCACAAGAAAGGTAGTTCCACGGCCATGAAAGGGACAAGGCAGAATCAAACCTGCATCCGCAGCAAATTCTTATTGCCCGCCAACCAGGATTGCGTTTTCAGGTAACCCTATTGCCTTTTGTGCACCTGTGTATGCATTTACCCAGATCATGCCATCTCTGCCTCGCAGCAGCAACCACTCGCCATCTGAGCTGATCCGTTCCAGATTAAATGAGATCTCAGTTCCATAGGATGGTTGCGACATCTTTCCAGACTCTAGTTCAAACTGCCATAACCCATAGGGCTTTGGCCCAGTGGGAGGAGCGTTCCAAAAATGACCCGACATAAGGTTAAAATATAAGATCCGGCTGTCTGGCGACCATAAAAAGTTACCGGGGATAAAGCTTGGATCCTTCGGAAGTTTGTAAGTTAGGGGAGGTGTTCCAGGCGACGAAGTTAAGTCATAAACGCCTAAAGTGCTTTCCACGGGATCATTACTTGGGTTCATGGTAGCCAGATGATTTCCATCCGGGGCAAGGGAAGCAATCAACTCTCCTTGAAATGCAAGCTCTTGAACGATCTCGCCTTTTTGAATGTCAACCAGGAATATCCTCCCGAGAGCAGTATCCATTCCGAAAAATAACAAGTAAAGTCCAAGGTTATCCTCTGTCTGACCTAAAATTCTTATCCTGTCTGGAATTGTTATTACTGGAGTAATCGTATCTAGGTTGAGATCATAGAATCCAACCTTGTTGGCTGTGCCGAATTCTGCTTGCGGGTCATCCACGGCAGTTGTGAAGAAGATATTTTGTCCATCTCTGGCGTAGACAAACTCGCCATACATGGCTGGTTTATCGAAGCTGAAGATAATATCGGTCGTGCCGTCACTCAGCTTGATGCGCTGAATTCCTTGCTCACGCATCACAAGCAGGACTTCTCCGCTTTGAAATGCAGCTAGAATGGGTCCATCATCCGTAAGGTCCGCTATTTCATTTCCGGGTGGGTCACTGACCTGTTCATATACTTTGTTATCCAGGATGTAGAAAAGTGCAGGCAGAGTCACATCACTGGAAACTGTTGGATTTGGCAGCACCGTTGCAATCGTAATTGTCGGAGCAGGCGTCAGGGTTTGGGAAGGGGAAGGCGTCATGCTGGGTGTAATGGGGATTAGTGTCGCCGTGGTTGTTTCGACGCTACCTATACAACCGCTAAAAAACAAGGCGCATACACCTAAAAGGCGGAAGTGAAGTTTGCTCATTTCTAAACTCCTTTCCTTATTCATAAAAAAACATTGTCCAAACTATTATAACAAAATATCAAAACTTGCAGCAAGCGCAACATTTTTTCTGAGGGAAAATAACTTACAGTTCAAAACACAACACCAAATAATTCAGCTATATTATATCCATGATTACAGCTCCCTTTTAGGGGGTGTTTTTTCCGAGGAGCTAACTTTATTCCAAAATCATTGATTATCCGCATGTTTTCTACGAATTACTTGAGCTGTGCGGATTGAGTTTTTATCTTAATTCATCTAAACCATGTGGTAAATAACTGATTAATTCAGGGAACCCTATCCATAGTGATAGGTTTTTCTTAATTAACCTATTAAGAATGATAGATTGTAAACGAATCATTGGAATGATATTCTTAGAAAAACTCTTGGAGAATGTGAATGGAGATAAATAGTTCAGATAGCCTGAATTCACATTTTAGCTAGAAGAACGGCCACTCCAATTCTCGAATGATCTTGGAAAAAAGCAGTTTTTGATTTCCCTTAGTGGGTGTTCCACAATCATTTTGCAGCTTTTGCAGGCAATGGTAATACTTATCTCTGCCGTTCTATTTGCACACCTATTTACCGGCTTATTTATTAAGGTTTCGGAGGACTATTGAAAATGAGCGAAAATGATTTTGACTATTTGTTTCCGCAAGTAACTATAAGTTCCTGCGAAATTAGAGGATATGAATGGAAAGTCGTAGTCGATCCAACCCGGGAAGGTCATGATCCGGGTATGTTCTTTGGGAGACTATTTCGAATATTTGACATTCACATCAATCGTGATGAAAAATCCACCTGGCCGGATGGGATTATTTTTGAACATATTAAATCCGGATGCCAACTCACCTATCAAAGTGGCTTATTGGTCGATCTGACTAATTCCATTGTGCTAAAAAGAAAACCAAGAATAAGGGATCGAAAACGACATCGGAAAAGCGAATCGATACAAAAAACAATTCTATGACAATGCAACTTACAACGAAGAATAAACTAATACGATTTGTTTTAGTACGAGACGAAGACCTTACAGGTGTATCTGGATCCGGAATAGTTGCAGAAGGGATTGTTTTTACAAGCGGGCAGGTTGTCATTAATTGGCTCCGAGAGCCATTTTCAACGGGTCTTTATCAGTCTTTGGAAGATGTGATATTTGTTCATGGTCATGGAGGCCGTACAAAACTGCAATTCATTGATCAAGGAGAAACAACATGACAATTGGCAATCAAACCTGGCAAATTGGCGATATCACCGGGGATATTTATTTTGACTATTTGCGTTCTCAAAATAGGGATCCCGTTCCTTTTATGCGGATGTATCTGATGATCGATGGCAACTCAGAATCGAAACCGGTCAAGGGTTTACGAATCCTGGTATATGGAACAAATGCGGAAATAATGTATGCTCACCTTCAAAAAGGCAGCCGGATAGGGGTGGTAGGACATATTCAATTGCGTTACCGACCGAATTCGATCACTCCTGTTTTTGAAGTGGTAGCTGAACATATCGAATTCATCCGCAATATCGATTATGAACGTGGCCAACGAGTTCTTGAAGAATTGAAACAACGCGGAAAGCGTGATGGTGCCAGCGACTCTGATATGGAAGCAGCCACTCAAATTATTGATGCAGGCGGGTTTGAATTGGATGATGAATAATTCAGGTGAGTCCGAGATTCTCATCCCCGAAGAAAAATTGCGGAAATTCGGTTGGATACTTCTTGGACTCACCATTCTCTTTACAATCATCGGTATGTTTGTGTCCCCTCTGGATGAACAGGGAAAACCAGTCTTGTTTCTGCCGGAGGTAAAGGCATTGGAGGATTACCGCCACTCTGCCCAGAATTTGTTATCTGACTTGTCAATTTTGGATGGTGAGATTGCGTTGGTGCTCTCAACCGAACAAAAAGGTGATCTGTTTTCACAATCCAGAGCTGCACAACAAACTCTCCAACATGCATTCGAGTTGGTGCAGAAAGTGGATCGTACCAGGGTACCCCCCATAGGGATGGGGCTGCAGGATCAGATCCTTTCCACGAGCCTGAGCTACCTGGAGGCAGCCCGCAGTGCTTTGCATTGGGTCAGCCTTCCAGAAGAAAGCAACCTGGAACAAGCGATTCAGAAATTGGCAGATTCCCGTCTATTGAAATCCGACCTGGAAAGCAATCCATGGATGAATTCACCTTAGCAGAATATCAGCGCAAGATGTCTGCCCAGGTCTGCAGAGAGATCATCCGGCAAAGTCAGGAGCACGAACAATTAATGGAGGAAAAAGCCCAGAAATTATGGGAGAACGCCCATAAACATCTGGTCGACTTATTACGTAATATGGACCAGGATTACAGTGAAGCCTGTGAAAGAGGCGGGCGTCCATTGAAGTCATTCAGCGATGAGGATCTGGCATACCTGATCTATATTCGCCTGAGGGCCTTGCAGCCGGATAATTCAATAAAGGAAATACAAAACGAAAACATTGAAGTAAAACAGAATCTCAAAGATCTGGGTAAAAAGTATTCTGACCTTGAACAGGAATTGATATCATCCCAGGAGGCTAACAAAAGACTGCATGCTAAGTATGCTGCCCTGGAATCCCATTTGTCAGCACTGCGACAAGTACAGAAAAATGCGGATGATCCGACCAATCAAACACAAGTGCAAAAAATAAATGGTGTCAGTGATCTAAACAATCCTGATCCGGTCCCGGATTGGATGAAAAGTTGGAAAACTTTGAAAGCCTTTGAAAAAACCTCGACTGCCATCCTTGTGATGGGTGAAACAGGGTTGGCTTTACGCCCTTCGATTATTAAGGAGATGGCTAAGCGTCTATCGTTATCGGAAGCCAATAAAAATCTGGACGAAGCCTTGAACTGGCTATTAACCCCTGATGATAATACATTCCCGGTTTTGATCGAAATCATAAAAGGAATACATGATCAAGGTTCGAGTTCTGGCGGAAATCAACCGGTAGTATTACACCTGACACCCGTTGGGCGAATTGCTTACCAATCATTATCAGGCAAAATACCAGCAGGTAACGAATATGATATTTTGATCAACCACCATTCTTCCCCTGAGCACACCATTTTAAATATTCAAGCGGCGGAAATCTTGTTGGAAGCAGGGTATCTAATTCGAGGCAAGGCTCAAGAAATTCAACTATCAAATGGCGAAACTTATATCCCGGATATCATTGCTGCTGACCCAAAAACAGGAGAATTGATATTCATTGAAATTGAGCGAGATGTCCATAAGGATCGAATATCAAGGAAACAAAAATGGATGAAACTCTATGAAGCCTCTTATGGAAACCTATATGTTTTTTGTGATAATCTAAATTGCCAGAGAGCCATCCAGGGAGAGATCAATCTTGCTTTAGGTGAACTGGTTTATAACTCATTTCTAACCAACCTTCATGGAATAAGGAAGGGGAAACGATCCGAAAAGGATGGCAGTATTTGGATTTCGCAGAGACGCGTAGGGTAAAGAACCAGAACGGTGTGACACTTCGTTCTGGTTGCATCGTTCCTCTAGAGTCAATAGGGAAAACGATGTGTTGGAATTCTTGACATCACATTATTATTCAATAAATATATACAACAGACTTGTAAAAACCCTAGCCGTCTCGAATCTTTGTAAATCTCAAAGATTTACGAAGATATGTTTGAATTCCAAATTTTCAGAAAGGCTGCTCTCTATCGTAATGTCCGAATAAATGACACAACATGCCATATTTGTTCATCACTCAGAACTCCTTCCCATGCGACCATAGCGGTACCAACCTTGCCAGTGGAAATTCGCCAGAACAGATAATCATCTGCAGCAATTGCACTTAGCTCTGGCAAATTCTTTGGGGCAGGATCTAGCGATGTGCCAGCAGGACCATCTCCGTGTCCTTGTGGACCGTGACACACCTCACAGTTGTTTTTGAATACCTCTGCACCTGCAGATGCTGCATCTGTTCCTAGAGGGTTGGTCTTACCAGCAAACCCTGCAGGAACAGGTTCTAGTACGTTGGGTGAAGTGGTTTCTTCAACATTACTGCATGCACCTAAAGTTAATGCTGCAATAATAAGTAGTACAAGAATTTTCTTTTTCATCTTAGGTTCTCCGATTAAGCCAATCCGTGTTTTTGTAATCCATCACGTGTGATCCCGACAAGTTCTTTGAATGGATGAATGAGAGCGATTGTGTATAAAGCGAATCCAATACCATACAATACACCTCTCGCAGGGACGATGAAGATGCTTACCCACACAAAGATACTCCCAATGGTTGCTGCAGCGAGACTACCCCAACAACCACCTAGTTGCGGGTTCTCTTCTTGAAGGAAGAATTTGCGCTCAATGTAGGGGATGAGCGCAATACCAAATTGCAGAACCCAACCATAGATCAAAGCTTGAGGTGCAATGGCTTCAATTGCTTTGCCATCCAAAATCTTGAGCAAAATCAAAGGTGAGATCAGTACAGGAGCTAAAATCCACATGTAGGATGATACCAAATGCCATGCGCCAGGGTTGTTAAGGCGTCCGCTTTGTTTAAAGGCGCGTATCATCAACACGACCAACCACACAATGGAGGCGATGTGCAGGACCAAACCCGAAACTGTGGGAGGCAGACTGCCGCCAAGCCATGGTCCGAGCACAAGTCCAAACGCGCCGAGCGTCATCCCCCAGTAAATATATGTGACTGCGTTCTTTCCGCCAAGCGGACGACCTGTGATCGTCGGTATAAAATCCACGAGTAAGCCTGCGAAGACAAGCGACATAAAGCCCCACGAGTTGGCGTGGATGTGCGCTTCTAACGGCACTTTTATTTGGAGCGTTTCGCTCCAATTGAGAAACAAACCAGTGCCGATAATAATGCCAACTAATAAATAGAAAATGCCCGTAATGTAAAACTTTAGACTGGCAGGTGCATCACCGTCGCTCACTTTCCATAATTGAATGAGCAGTAATGTCGCAGCAATGAAAATGAGTGTGCCGCCAACAAAGATCATCGGATGGTTCATGCCTGAAAAGCCAGACACGAGTGCCAAGAAACCAGCGTTGAGTGTCAGCCAGATATCCCAACGCATGGCAGGGCGTGGCTTCCTGGATAGTGAGGCAACCAACCATGGCAGTAGTCCGAAGATGACCTGCAAAAGGATCCCAATGGTGATGAAATGCACGCGCACCCAACGTAAGGCGGGAAATGCACTTATTAGATTTATGCTTACCAAAGAAGCATCTGCCGAAGCAAGCAAAGCCACGAAAGTGAAAACCAATGTTGTGAGAAGATAAGCAATAGGCATTTTACTTTTCTCCTTTGGAGCCAAGAAAAACGACACGCGTTTTTGCATTCATACCGCGCTTCGCACCGCTGGGTACAATAACGGTGACGCCTGGTTTGATGATGAAAGTTTCATCGTCAACGGTCATCAAGCCCTCACCCTCGAGGAAGTGGTACATTGCCACCTCACCTGAATGCGCTGGAATTTGTCCACCCGCTTCCAATCCAACAACAAGTGCTTTGAAGTTCGGCGTATCAATAAGGAATTGAGGTTTGGGTCCATCTGCAGCAAAAACAGCCTTGCCTTTTGTATTTGCGAAATAGATTTGAGAAGTTGTGTCAGACATAATAGCTCCTTTTTGAATATGCCTGACTTTATCTCTTTTCCCCACTTTCCACCCCGACTTTTATCGGGTTTTGGAGCTTAAACCTCAATTTCTTGAATCATTGCCCGATCCATCAAACCCGCATGATCCAAAATACGAATTTGTTGCTTATCCATTTCGATCAACCCAGCCTTCGTCAACTTGCGGATGATGCGGCGCAATACATCTGGTACCGTGCCGATATGCGATGCCATTTCTATTTGATTTGTCCAGCGACGGCGTTCGATCACATCCCCTTCAGCTTGCTCAAGCAAGAATTTTGCGAAGCGCGCCTCCACCGTTCGTAATGATAGATCCGCTGTCAACGCCACCAGGCTGGTAAAGCGATCTGCCATGCTTTCCAAAATCTGCAATGCCATGCGCGGATGCGCCAATAATACATCCTCTAAAGTCTGGCGCGGTAACAACCAAATTCCAGATTCTTCTAAGGCTATCGCAGTGGCAGGGTTTGCACGCTTTGCAAAAACACCAATCTCATTAAAAATTTCACCGGCAGCGAGGAAACGCAAGACCTGTACGCGTCCATCGGGGGAAGTCTTCAATACCTTCAAAGAACCATATTGTAGGTAATATAAATTGGTTTCCGTGTCCCCTTCCCAAAATACCACCTCATCGGGCTTAACAATTTTCCACATTGCACTCTTGACCAGATCTCCCAAAATCTCAAGATCAAGTCCACTCAGGAATGAGAAAGATTGCAGACGTTTGAGCAAGATGTCAGTGGTAATAGGCGTATTTTTCATATAATTAGTTTACTCTTTAATTTGCACCAATGCAAAGAAATGATTATGCCAACTTGAAAGCAGTGGAATATATCACATTTGAATAAGTCACAAATCTTTTAGGCTGTTGAGGTGTATTATTCAGTAAATCAGGAGTTTTTGAAATTTAAGACATATCGACGCAATAAATGGAAACGGCGATTCTTACTATTGCATCCAGATTTTATGCCGATCCTTTGATTGGGTGGAACGGATTTCCGGAATCCCTTTCGATCGGATATCTTTATCGAGCCGGCGCAGGACCGTGAGCAGGGAGCATCAATAATGCAGTTGATCAATGGAAATCGTGTGGTGATTGTAGGCGGAGGCCCGGCAGGCAGTTTTGCCGCCTTGCATATAATTCGATTTGCCAGGGAGTCCGGTATAAAGCTGGAAGTACAAATCCTTGAGCCGCGCGATTTCTCCCGTCCAGGTCCTGGCGGATGTAACAAGTGTGCCGGGATCGTCTCCTCCGTCCTAAAGCAGGATTTGCAGACTCTTGGACTGAATCTGCCGGAAGAGGTTATCCAGGCGGAATTGGATTCTTACATCCTTCACCTGGGCAAGACAGAGTTGCCAATCCATCGTCCAAACTCTGGTCGGCATATCATGAGTGTTTATCGGGGGGGCGGCCCCCGGTTAGGCACCCTGCCTTTGCCAAAGACATTTGATGGCTGGCTCTTGAACCAGGCCAAGGAATGCGGCGCGATCGTTCAGCGTGTGAAAGTTCGCTCCATTAAGCCTGGTCCCCGTCCAGTGATCGTTATAGGACAGGAAACCATCGAAGCGGATCTGGTAATTCTTGCGACAGGAGTCAACAGTCAACCGCCATTGGTTCCAGCCTGGGGCTATCGTCCGCCAAAAACCGAGATCATGGCGCAGGACGAGATCATGACCCCGCAGGATTTTCAGGATCACAGCGTACATGTTTATTTTGATAACCCGCCAGGTTTGATCTTTGGCGCACTGATTCCCAAGGGGCGTTATGCCAATATTTCCCTGCTCGGCCGTCATTTACAACCTGACGCGATCAACGATTTTCTGCAAGGAAATGATATTTCCTCTTTATTCCCGCAAGGTCTTCACAAGCTCTGCGGGTGCGCACCACGCGTGGCTGTGACAGCGGCTGGAGGATACTACGCGGATCGTATGGTTGCTGTGGGCGATGCGGCTGTCACGCGTCTCTATAAAAATGGAATGGGTATGGCCTTTATCACGGCTCGCGCTGCTGCACAAACTGCCATCAAGTATGGTGTCTCGCGACAGGATTTTGCCCGAGGTTACGCACCGGTTTGTCGAGAAATTGCTGTGGATAATTTCTACGGTCGGCTATTATTCTTTCTCTGGAAAGTCACCCGCCACGTCCCACTATTGTTCGAAGCTTGGGTAAAGGCGGTCGCATCCGAAATTAACCGGCCTTTCCAATCGCAGGCACTTACTCGTATTTTATGGGGAATGTTTAGCGGAGATGAACCCTATCGCCGACTTTTCTGGATATCAGTAAGCCACTCAGCCCTGATGAATATTTGGAAAGGTATGTGGAAGAAACCCGAATAAGCATCTCATCCTCAAATTGAAACAGATAATATCATCTAATTACTGACTATGTACCAATCGGTTTGACTCTTTGCCATATCACTATAACAAAAAGCAAAACACTGGAAGTTTCCAAAATACGACCTGTCAAAGCAAGCAAACCCATGCTGGTAAAAGGTTGAATTGCAACCATCAAAACCCCTATATTTAAGAACAACAATACACCCCATGCAATATTTACATTTCCACGAGGCAGGCCTGATCTGAAGCGCGGCAGGATCCAAAAAGCGACGCCCATCGCCAGTTGCACTAACCAGCCGAGAAGCAGGAAATCCATATGCGCGGGTAACAGATTCCAGACCCACGGTGCAAAGGGGAATCCTTTGTTCGCCAAAATGAGTCCACCGAGAGTGAATCCCAAGAATAGATGGATAAATGAATAACGCACAAACCAAACACTCAAGCGCGGCATTTATTTTTCCTTTACCCGCGGCCAAGAATTCAGGATAAAGGCAACTCCCGAAAGCCATTGTAAAATTGCTGAAAGGACCAGTATTGTGCCGAACAGGCTACTTGCCTTTAACGCTTGAAGCGGCTCGGCGATAGCACGCAGGATTAAGCCAATGTTCAACAAGGCATATGTACTCCAGCCCAGGGATTCGTGTCCATGTGGCTTCTCAGTTGAATATTTAGGGAACATCCAATAAACCACACCGAAGATCAATTGTGTCAGCCACCCAAATACAAGCAAGTGAATGTAAACGGGTAAGAAACCGTTCGACACTCGCAGCGTCAGTAAGATGCCAAGTAAGAGCGCAAAGGCAAGATATAAAAGCGCTGTTTTGATAAATGTTCGGGTAAGCAATGGCATGGTTACTTTCCTGAAAGACTTTTCCGCATGGATAAAAATGTCATGACGATAAACAGCAGAATCGCAACTTCGTTCAATAATCCACCCCACATGCGTACAGTGTACCAGTTGGCATAATCAGCGATCACGCGCAAAACAAGCGATAAATGCAACAAAATCAGATGAATATAAAATGTAGGCTGGAAATTAATCGGCATCCCAAGAATCGAGGGAAAAATGATCGGTGCGTGACCAAAGATCATCGAAATGACAAAACCAATGAAGACGACATGCAAGGCTGCATCATATCTCAGACCTGCAACTTGTGCGCCAAAAATAAGGTTTAATACTCCCCCAACGCCAAGCCACGATAGACCAAGTGCTAGACACCAGGCGATATAGCGCGTCAGTGGAAGTTTGTGTTTAAGGTTTCGCCATGCGAGATCGTTCCGCACAGACCAAAGTGCCAGAAAAAGCAAAGCCGCACCGTTCAAACGCACGCCGAGTTGTGGATTGAATAAGGAAGCGAACATGCCCGCGAGAAAAATAGAAACAATGCTTCCAAAATAAATATTACTTCTTCTCGATGGACGCAAAACGCGGCTGAGTTCCAGCCTTTCGCCGGCGATGGTTAGAATCAGAAACGCTTGCCAGAAAAATACCACCTGAAAGATTTGCCAACCCAAAAGCCACAGCAAGTTGCCTGCGAACCAGGCAAACATCCCAATCAACATGGTGACGGTGTGTAATGCAAACTCGCGGCGCGTCATCTCGATCAGAATGGCGACACCACCGAGGCTGGCGAGGGTAAGCAGAAGAGGTCCCAGTGGTGAAGTCCGAATCAAAAAAGTGACCAACCAGCCAAGTCCCGCAAAAAGCGGTGAAAGGTACATCCATTTTTTCTTTAAAGCCACAGCGCGTTCGAGTGGGATCAGAGTTCCTAAAAATCCTGAGATCATTAAAGGACCATGCAACATCACGAGTGAGGGAGTCAATACGGGCAATTGCCAGCCAAGCCGCAAAAGGCCGGCCCATAATGCGGCAAGTAATGCGAGGATGGAAAGGATAAGAAAAGGAATTGGAAAGCGATTGGAAATTGATTTCATGCGTTTATTCTACCGCGGGTTGCATAATTTACTAAAATCAAGTGATGTATAATCTCTACTAATAATGAACATGTTCGCATTAAAGAATTTTCTAGGGATTTTGAAATTCGAGGAAAGTAGTTAAAATGACTCGTCCAAAATCACCTGTGCGTCTTGATTGGATGGATCCCGCAGTCTGCTCGCTGGAGTATCGCTTGAAGATTATCAGCCGTTTACCATTCTTCAAACATCTACCCCGAGAGGCGATATCCAAAATCAATACCTTGTTCCAAGACCGCGATGTATCTGCCAATGAGCGGATCTATTTTGAAGGGGACGAAGCAGAACACCTTTATCTCGTGGCAATGGGAAAAGTGAAATTAGTGCGCAATCCTATCTCGGGGCGTGAAGTATTGCTGGATATTTTGCTTGGCGGTGATTACTTTGGCACCCTTTCGATTTTCGGCGGTCGCACCCATTCAGAAACTGCTATTGCGCAGACCGATTGCTGCATCCTGCAAATTTCGTCCACAGATTTTGAAACCATCCTTACAGATTATCCCGATGTAACACGCAAAGTACTTGAAGCTGTCAGCCAACGGTTGGCGGAATCGCAGGAGATCGTCAAACAGTTGAGCGCTTACACGGTTGAACAACGTATCGCATCCGCATTATTACGCTTAGCGAATAAACTGGGCGAAACACGCGAACAAGGTGTATTGATCCAGTTACCGTTTTCGCGTCAAGATTTGGCAGCAATGACAGGCGCAACCACGGAAACCGTCAGTCGTATCATGAGTCGTTTTGGAGAGGCAGGGGTGGTCAAATCTGGACGCAAATGGGTGACCATCCTGGATATACCCCGCCTGGAAGAACTGGAATTGGGGTACAGTTAATTGATTTGAATCATGTAAGTATTGATTGGGGAAGGGTACACTGGTGGTATAAAGTTCAAACTAATAAAGGAGATAAAAACATGAACACCCTGACCCAACCCTTAAGAGAAGAACACAAGGAATTGTTTCCAAATGTAGACCGCATCCGCCAGGTCGCTGAATTGATTGGAGAAGCACCGATTGCTGATATTCGCAGCGACGTGGAGGAAGTTTACGACTTCCTGGCAAACCATCTAAAACCGCATGCCGAGGCAGAAGAGGCAGCGCTCTATCCGGTCATACAAAAAGTACTTGGCAGCCCTGATGCTACCAAAACAATGAGTCGTGACCACGTGGAAGTCGGTCTCTACATTGAAGAACTGGCAACCTTGCGGAAAGGACTTGCAGACGAGTCGTTGACAACCACGTACTCCAAACCTCTGCAACGTGTCTTGTACGGCGTGTACGGGCTGGTTAAAGTCCACTTTGCCAAGGAAGAAGAAGTCTACCTCCCAATCCTTGACAAAAGTCTCTCGCCCGAATCTGCACAGGAGATGTTCGAAGCAATGGAAGCTGCAGCACATAACGCCAAACAGGCTGCACAAGCTTGAGACGCAGAGAAGGCTTGATTTCAAATCAAGCCTTCTCTTTACAAAATTGAAGCAGAAATTCTGGTCAATATGGACGTTGAAACACTCATTTCATTGGAAGGAAAGCAATGACAATTCCCAAACACCCTCGCGTGGTCATCATCGGAGCCGGGTTTGCAGGGTTATGGGCTGCCCGAAACTTATCACAATCGCAAACCGACGTGCTGGTTCTGGACCGCAACAATTATCATACTTTCTTTCCGTTGCTCTACCAAGTTGCAGCAGGAGAACTTGAAGCGGATGATATTGTTTATCCCGTGCGGAGCATTCTGCGTGGGCAGCAAAATATTCGCTTTCTCATGAATGAAGTTACAAAGGTAGACCTTGCTGCCAAACAAGTCCGAACTGCAGATCACGTTTTCCCCTACGATTATCTGATCCTGGCCATCGGCAGCACAACACATTTCTTTGGGGTAACTGGAGCAGCCCAGTATTCCTTCCAACTGAAGACCCTCGAGCAAGCAATCGCTCTGCGTAACCATATCCTGTTCCGATTTGAACGTGCAATGTGCGAACCTGACTCTGAGAGGCGGCAACAAATGTTGACTTTTGCCATTGTTGGCGGCGGGCCAACCGGGGTGGAATTCGCTGGCGCACTTGCTGAACTGATACGTGGTCCAATGGCGAAAAACTATCAGGCTCTCGAACCCCGGGAGATCCATATTCTCCTGCTGGAGGCAAAAGACCGACTGCTGGCCTCATTCCCGGAAAAATTGGGAACCTATGCTGCAAAACGGCTGACTGAAATGGGGGTAGAGGTACGCTTGAAGGCAACGGTGAGTGAAATCACAGCAGATCATGTACGGCTTAAGGATGAGACAACAATTCCACTCGAAACCGTGGTTTGGACTTCAGGAGTGCGCGGTGAGACTTTCAATGCAGAACTTCCAATTTTACGGAATGGACAAGTGAAGGTTCTCCCGACGCTTCAGACCCAAGAGCACCCCGAGGTTTACGTGATCGGTGACCTGGCTTACCTGGAGGAAGGTGGACACTCACTCCCAATGCTCGCCCCGGTCGCTACGCAACAAGGACAAACAGCCGCCAAAAACATTATTCTCCAGGCAAACGATAAAACACCAGTTCCCTTCCACTACCGAAACCGGGGTACGATGGTAACCATCGGCCGAAATGCTGCCATTGCCCATGTGTGGAGACACGCATTCACTGGCTTTCCAGCCTGGATTCTATGGTTGAGCATTCACCTTTACGGCCTGATCAGCTTTCGTAATCGCCTGCTTGTATTAATCAAATGGGCTTGGGATTATCTTTTTTTTGAACGCGCCGTGAGCTTGATTGAAACTTTGCCGGTTTCGCATACGAACTCGAAAAAACTCTGAGGAGGCAAGAGACCTAATAACCAATCAGAAACAGCCGTTATTTCTGATGATAATATCCGTATTGAATGGAGATTTACAATGAAATTTACCAACTTGATGGAGAACCTGAAATTCGGAATTAATGACCCCCATGCTGAACCTCTTCACGTTGACAAGCAGGGGCGTGCGATCCTTTTCACTCTAAAGCCCGAACAATCGATTCGTGAACACAATGCACCCAGTTCGCCATTTTTTATGGTGGTATTAAGAGGAAAAGGTATTTTTGCCGGTGGCGATGGCGTTGAGCATACCTGTGGACCAAATACACTGCTTGTATTTGATGCTGGTGAACAACATGCGATCCGCGCTATTGAGGAGCTGGTCTTCGTCGGATTTTTGCACGGTGCGCCTGGTTATCAATAAATAAACCGACCCTGTGACCTTCCACTACGCAACATAGCTGTATAATTGCGTTATCAAAGGAAGTAATGATTTTGAATAGTCTTCAAGGAAGATTAACCATCCTCTTTGCAGCATTTGCCTTACTCATGCTGGTATCTGTTGGCGCGATGGTATCGGGAAGTGATACTCAAAAACAGGATGCACTGGTCATCAATCTAGCTGGCCGTCAACGTATGTTGACCCAGCAGATGGCGCGTTTGGCAATTAAAGCTGGCGCTGGGGAAGAGACCATCAACACAGCATTGCAGAATACAGAGCAGGTTTTTGAGCAAACATTGCACGCTTTGATGGATGGTGGGACAGCTCCTTATTTCGCTGATACAACCGTCACGCTTCCACGAACAAACAACCTTGAGATTCGTTCTTCATTAAATGAATTATATAACACTTGGAGAGATTTCCGTACCTTGCTCGACAATTTACAACAAACCCCCCGCAACGACCCATCTTTTTCGATTACCCTCCATACCATCGAACAAAAATCTTCCACGCTAGCGGAACAAGCCGATGAAGCAGTGCGAATGTTCGAGGCAAGCTCCACCACGAAGATCAAACATCTGCGCTCCTTGCAGATCGGTTTTTTAGTCGGTGCTTTGATCTTTCTCAGCGTGGGAGCGTTCGTCACACGTCAGTCATTGCTAAGACCCTTGGGAGAGTTGGAGCGTGCAGCGAACAGCTTGGGAGAAAACGATCTCGAAACGCCGATCGAGGTCCAGGGTCCGAAGGAGATGCGCATATTGTCGCAAGCGTTTGAGTCTATGCGTGTGCGGCTGCGTTCGTCGTACCAGGAATTGCTGGCGGTTAACGTAAGCCTGGAGGAACGTGTCTTAATGCGCACACGTGAGTTAGAGACTTTTAATGAGGTCAGCCGGGAGATCTCTTCGCGGCTTGACATTCAACAAGTGTTGAATTCAGTCACAGAAAAAGCGCGCTCGTTGATAGGCGGAGATGTAGCTTCAATTTGCCTGGTGGATGAGAACCAACATTGGATGAAATTACAGGCATCCAGCGGTCCGCAGAATGCAGTTGTCGGGAACACCATGCGTGCTGATGAAGAATTTACAGATACCGTTCTGGGTAACGAACAGGCAATGATCTGTGGGATAGGTTCATGCCAGGGCGGTTGCCGCATGTTATCCGAGGAATATCGCACCAGCCATCTGGCTGCACCGCTGCGTATTGGAGAACGCGTCATCGGAGCATTGTGTGTTGGAAGTAGTGCACAGAATAGTTTTTCCGCCGAGTCGGCAGATATACTGACCAAGCTGGCTAACGTTGCAGCCATTGCGATGGAGAATGCCCGCCTTTTCGCACAAGCAGAAAAAATGGCCACCCTTGATGAGCGCCGTCGCGTGGCAGTGGAGATGCATGATGGCTTGGGACAAACGCTCAGTTATCTCGGCCTTATGACCGACCAGGTGGTGAATTTGCTTTCAGATGGACAGGAAGGTGCCGCGCTCGAACGTTTACAGAAGACACGTGAGACGATCGGTAAAGCAACGAATGAAGTGCGCAGCGCTCTCTACAGCCTGATGGATGTATCACCATCGACAAAGGATATATGCACCCGTTTGCATGATATGCTTGACGAATTTGCAACAGAGCATAACTTGAAAGCGTCATGGGAGTTGGACATTGTAGCAACGCCTGAATGTTCGTCTCAGGTGGCGGAGCATGTATTCAATATCACGCGTGAGGCTCTGAATAATATTGCCCATCATGCTCAGGCAAAACAAATACGCGTACGACTAGGGGAAGATAATGGTCTGTATTTATTAATAATAGAAGATGACGGAAAAGGATTCGATCAATCCCAACCCAAGCCGAGCGGACACTTTGGGTTGCAGATCATGCAAGCGCGGGGCGATCAGATCGGTGGACGGGTTACAATAGAATCCAAAGAAAGTATTGGGACGCTGGTCACATTGTCGTGGCCAAAGACCGAAGGAAACCAATGAGCCGTTACCGCATTTTACTGGCAGACGATCACGCCTTGTTCCGCGAGGGGCTGGCTGGGATCATCAACGCCCAAACCGATCTGGAAATGGTCGGCGAAGCCAATGACGGGCTGGAAGCCTTTGTTAAAGCCCAGGAACTTAAACCCGACCTGATCTTGATGGATGTGCAAATGCCTGGCATGGACGGGCTGGAAGCCACACACCGGATCAAACAGGTTTTGCCGGAGACCATCATCGTCATGCTGACCGTTCGCGATGATGACGAAAAACTTTTTCAAGCGCTCAAGAACGGCGCACAAGGTTACCTGCTTAAAGATATTCGCTCACAGGAGTTGTTGGAAATGTTGCGCGGCGCGTTGCACGGCGAAGCGGCACTATCTTCAGCAATGGCCGGGAGAATGCTTTCCGAATTCCGCCGTTTGAGCAAAGGCGGATCACCTGAGCAGGATGATGAAAACAGATTGACCGAGCGTGAACAGGAGGTGCTATTGCATGCGTCCCGGGGTGAAAGTGACAAGGAGATCGCGGAGGCATTGACCATCAGCCTGAACACGGTAAAGACGCATATCCGCAACATTCTGGCGAAATTGCACGTACGCAATCGACGCGAGGCAGCAAAAGTGGCAAAAGACAGGGGGTCGGTCTAAAGTGAAATTTTGGAACCACTGGATTTTAATACGCACGGTGATGGGATTTGAGCGCTTGTGAACACAGCAAAAAATAAGGAGATAATTCAACCACTGTTTGAATAAGCTGGCAAACCCTCAGGATGGGTTGGATTTGTTTTTAGGGGATGAAAATTGTTGGATAACACTTTTTAAAATTATTTACCCACTCCAAGATTAGAAACAATTACTTCTTTTTCCAGAATAGAGAGTTATATATAAATCATTCTTTCTTCATTCTTGAAAGTCAGGTCAAAATAATCTATTCTAGATTTGTAATTCCTGATCCAACTAGAAGAAGAGAATTAATATTACCCGGATTCTGCGTCGCCGGATCAGTCAAATGTAGACTTTTTTAAAAGAATCCCACTTTCGGTGTAAAAAAAATTGGGCAAATAATAATCAATTTCAAGCCAAAACCGCTACTTACCCACTATTGTGATGCGTTTTTGGATTTCTCATCAGGCTCATGATTTCACCTAATGGGTGAATCGGAAAATTTCTGATCGGGATACCATGTTAATATTTTGAGGAAAAGAAAATATACTCTGAGGATGTTTCCCTGATCAGTAAACTACCACCGCTTTTGGCGGTGGTAGTTTATTCGACGTGGATTTTCAGTAGAACACATTCCACCCGTGGAGGAGAAAGGAGAGTGACCGTAAGGATAAGCATATGCTGTAATTGTTCTCATTTCAAACCAAGCCAAAGGAGAATCGAATGAGCAAGAAACTTCAAATCACCCTGTATGTGATCGCCTTTTACCTTACCGTCTTCGGCGTTCTCTTCCTGTTCCTACCCAGTGTCGCTGAAAAAGTGCTGTCCACCAGCCTGCCTGACACCGCCTTGAACATGCTCTACGGTCAACTGTCGCTTACTTTCGCGTATGTGGCTTTCCTGGCTGCCCGCGGCGGAGACGGAGCCAGCAAACTGGCGCGTGTCATCCTGGTACTCACCACCGGCCACGTTGTAGTCTTCGGCTTTCAACTGATATCGGGCATGCTGACCTTTGCCCAGGCAGGACCTCCGCTGATCATCAACACGATTTTCACCATCCTGTTATTTATTTTCCGCAAGGCATGAAAGGCTGAATTGGGTTGCGGGGGCTGTCTGTTGCCAGCCCCTGAGGTAACTGGATCCAGGATACTGGCTGGCAAGGAGAAGAAGAGATGAGCAATCCTTCTCGACTGAAATCGAATATACGGAAGAAGACAAGGACACAGAGGAGGATCATATCTCCTGGAAATGAAAACCGTTCGGAAAAGTTGTGGGCTACGCGGGGAGTGGAGGATGTTTTCTTCCAGCGCGAAGCGCAGGTCACATGGTGGTCCGTGTTGGGAGGTATAGCAGTGGCTGCATTGCTGACCAAACTGGATACCCTGTTGCTTGCATTTAAACTGGGCGAGAGGTATTTAGCTCTCTATTTCCTGGCAACATGTTTGGTGATCATAAATTCCTGGGTACAAACTGCCTGGGGCAGCCTTGTACTAAAATGGCCCATATCAATCTCCACCTCGATTTCGATTTTCTTTCAAGGTCTATTAATGTCAATAGCCGCGCTTAGCATAACGAATCCTGCGATTTGGTATGCAGCGATGACCGGGGTGATTCTTACCCACCTTTTCAACCAACTGGTTTTTTCGAAAAGCCACGGCTGGATGGCTTTTCCAACTGAGATGATTGACCAGGCACGCGCAAACAACTGGATTTATTCCATTCTTGCCGTTATCGGGGTGTCATCCAGTATTTATCTTGCGTTACAACCCAGTGTCAATGCTGAAATAGGTTTTGGGATTGCAGCAGTGTTGATTTCTATTTTTGCACTTGTGAAGGAACATTCAAGTATGAATGAAGAAAAGCGAAGAATGAGAATTGCATAGCAGAGGATATTGAATGACAATCGTCCAAGCGTTGGAAGAAAACGCCCTCGCTTACTATCAAGGGATCACTCGCTTATTGGGTGGTCAATGGGTTGAAGATGAACAGGTCACCTGGTTCACAACGGGGCATCGAAGCCTGTTCCGCTTCAATGGAGTTCTTCATACAGCCATACCGCAAGACCAGAAATTGGACAAAGTTCTAGACCCGCTTCTAGCTATGTTCCAGTCCAAGGATTTACCCTTTTTTTGGGTGGATTGGGAAATCGTCGGCACACCGGGGTTGGGCGATTATCTGAGATCCAAAAATGTACCATGGATACACATCAACGGGATGCCCACCATGTCACGTGGATTGGACGATCTCCCCGCCAGTACCCTGCCAAAAGAAGTGGATATCATTCGAGTGCAAAGTCAACAGGAACAGGCAGATTGGCTGGATGTTTTTATGGAAGGCTTTCAAGAACCGGAAGCAGCACGCCAAGATTTTCAGGAATTTCTCGTCAAATCCATGACTGAACCGCAGGCTGTCTTCGAACATTACCTGGCGTATTGGCAGGGAAAGCCATGCGCGGTCTCGACTCTGCTGCATTCCCGCACATGTGCCGGGATCTACCATGTCACCACGCTACCCTCATTCCGTGGGCGTGGACTGGGCAATGCCCTCACGCTCTCCCCCATGCACGCTGCCAGGAATGCAGGGTATTCGGAGATTGTTCTGTTCGCCACTTCCTCCGGATTCCCTGTCTATCAACGCCTGGGATTCAGCACAGTCTCCACCGCTGATCTCTTTGCCTTGAACGAAAAACGAGACGGAACATCCGCCCTCAATGCGTGAAATTTTCGACACGTAGCATGTCTTTTACGCGGAGACTCTCCGCAAACTGGAGTCGCTTCCTCTCGTTGATTGGTGGCGCACAGGCGAGCATGAAGAATTCGGCACGGTAACCCTCCGCCAGCAGGTCAGTTATATTGCCTCGCACGAGAGTACGCATCTTTCGCAAATCAAGGCGTTGTGTGGATAGTTTTTATCAATGAAAATCTCAAACCTAATTGGTCAGCTCTCTAAAAATTGCTTTGTGCGCTGGACGAAGTCATTGGTTCATCCAGCCGACGTAATGGAATGAAGGCACTTCCAAAAGAGAATGATTTTAGAAATGAATCGATTGGTTGAATGAGTTTGTACTGTTATTGTAATTCTAAAACCCAGAAGAAACGCGAAGGATGCTAACACAATGAAAGAGGACGACCCAAAATCCAACTTCGAAGATTTGAGAGTAGGCTATAGTGGAATTGTGGATTATCACAACAACCTGGTGCAAATACGTTTCACAGTAATTGGACTCTCTATCGCTGCGGATGGTTTTCTTGCCAGCGCTTTTTTTCAACCCGACAACGCTATTCTTTCCAGGATCATCATCTCAATACTTGGTATTATTCTTACATTCGTCTGTGGAATGCTGGAAATTCGCACGTTCCAACTTTTGAACAAGCTTTTAAAAGGGGGGTATAAACTGGAAAAAGTATTTGGGTTTAAAGAAGATCAGGGATTTTTCTCCATCTTGATGCAAAACCAAATAGTCCCTCGGGTCTTAAGCAAACCACTGAAAGGGTCGGCAAAGAGGGAAAAACTCACATTCTCCCATTCGGTTATGTTCGGTCTGCTCTATGTGTGTGTCTTTATTTTTTGGCTGTTATTGCTTGCTTTTGTGCTCTTGAAAATTGTATGACAAGTATAACAAAAGGTACTCGGTGTAGTGACCGAGGTTTTGCACTTGGAAAGCATGAGGAGATTTTCATGAACCTAAATTCGATCTGGTCTGTTCTCGAAGACACATTCGACATGCTCAGCGGTTATGGCTTCGCGGCAATGGATAAAGCCGCCACGGAGATGGAACTCAAGCCTGATTGGTCAACCTGGCTTTTTGCCATCTGGCTCTTCGGCTCCGAACCCTTTACCACCACCCATTTCATGCAGATATTCCCTTACGGGCTGGCTCGCCGGAACGATGAGCGCTTTGTCTCAGCCGTACAACATGGATATTTGAATTCGGATGGGAAAAATGGATACACTCCCACCGGGAAGGGAATGAAAGCAGCACAAAGGGTGTGGCGGGCAGCAGGCGATTCACTGATGCCTTTGAAACCGATGCCCGAAGCGCACATGGATAAAACCTTTGATTATCTTGCGCGGCTTGGCGACGCTTCACTTTCTGCTCCCGAACCTCCGTCCCACTACTTCATGTCTCATAAGCGGGAGAATTATCAACAATTTAAAGTGTTGTACCCGCTGGAAAGATTCGTTGTTCTTTTTGGCGAATTAGCTGCTTACCGCGACGATTGCTACTTCTCCACATGGGGAGCGAAACGAGTCGAGGGTCACGCCTGGGAAATGCTCGATCAACTGGTCCAAAGCGGGTCACTAACCTTCGAAGGACTCCACGAAAAACTCGGCAGGCGCGGCGTCACAGAGGAAGTCCATGCGGAGGATGTGAGGGAACTTGCGCGGCACAGATGGGTGGAGGAGGCTTCGGGGAAGATTCAAGTCACATCAGCGGGCAGACAGGTGCGGGCGGAGGTCGAAGCGGAGACGGAGCGTCTCTTCTTCGCACCGTGGTCGTGTTTGAATGGAGCCGAGTTTGAAGAATTGTCCAGTTTGTCCGTGCAACTAAGCGATGGATTAAAAGGAACTCGATGAAAGAGAGGTAAACCATGTTATTCGACACCATCCATAGAATCCTCAGCAAAGCCGCCCCGCTCGTAGCCATTTTCGGCGTCGTCATCGCCTTAATCCAACTGCGCGGACAAAACCGCCTGCGCCAGATGGACACCGTCATGCGGATGTATTCGACATTCGGGCATGATTCTTTCCTGCATCACCACCATCGAGTGATGAACTGGAAGCACGACACCTACGAAGCGTTCAAGAAGAAAGGCACAGAAGAGGACAATGTTTCCCTCATGGCGGTCAGCGTGTTCTTCGAGAACATGGGGCTGCTCTACAAGCGCGGGCTTGCGCCTCTCGATCTCCTGGACGACCTACTCTCAGGACCGATCACCTCAACGTGGAAAAAAGTGAAACCGCTATGGGTCGGCTTGCGCGCTGAAAACAGCCAACCGCAATGGGCGGAGTGGTTCGAATTACTCAGCGAAGATATGATCAAACGGCTGGAGCAACTTGAGAATAAAAAATAACCGGAGAAACCATGAAAAACAAAATTCACCCCATCCTTGAATTACGCGTCGCCATCACCACCAACGATTATGAACGCCTGGTCAAATTCTATTGCAACGGACTCGGTCTCGAACCCGCAGCCATCTGGAACAACGATGGAGGCCGCGCCCTCATGCTCGAAATGGGCAAAGCCACCCTTGAATTGTTCGATGAACGGCAGGCGGAGGTCGTTGACCAACTCGAAGCGGGCAAACGCATCAGCGGGCAGATCCGCTTCGCGTTGCAGGTTCCAGATCTAAAGTCCGCCATGGAGCGCTTGCTTGCCAACGGCGCGACGCTAGTGCACCCACCCGTCCGGACTCCGTGGGGCGATACCAACGTACGTCTGCAAGACCCAGACGGAATGCAAATCACGTTGTTTCAACCCAGCAATCCATCCGCGTGATCGGTTAGATCGTTCAGCAAATCGAATATCCCATCCCCGTTTTTAGTGTTCATCCGATCAAATTCTTCAAAAAGCAAAGGAGAAAACCATGAGCGAAGTTTCAGAAATCAACGACGTCAATGTCCCCGAATTGTTGGAGTTCAAAAATACTTGCGCACAACACCCGGAACAAGCCGACCGCAATCCTGCACTGGTGGCGCATTGGGAGGGCGGGTCGCGGGCGCGGGTCGAATTCAACGGCATGACCCTACACCTCGGCGGAGATGGCGAGTTCAACGCCATGCAGATGCTCCTCGCCACTTTCGCCGCCTGTGACGTGGACTTGATCGCCATGCACGCCTCCTTCCTGGGACTCAAGATCCAATCCCTCTCAGTGGCAGCGACGGGGCATTTCAACGTCCGCTCGTATCTCGGTCTGGAAGGCGCGCCTGGTTCGGGTTACGACAGCATTTCCTACACCGTGCGAATCTCCGTCCCCAACGCGACACCCGAACAGATCACCCACCTGCGCGAGCGTTGTGAGAGTTCCTCACCTGTCGGCGACTCATTGTCGCGCCCCATCCCGCTGAAATTGGAATTCGCAGCGGAAACATAAAAGTGTGCCGCAAAATGAATATTGTATGTCAGTTTTCGGACTGACGCTCCTACTTTTATACAAGGAGTAAAAATGGACATTGCACATCATAACCCTAGTTTATACCATCGAAAAGCCACGGCTGGATGGCTTTTCCAACTGAGATGATTGACCAGGCACGCGCAAACAACTGGATTTATTCCATTCTTGCCGTTATCGGGGTGTCATCCAGTATTTATCTTGCGTTACAACCCAGTGTCAATGCTGAAATAGGTTTTGGGATTGCAGCAGTGTTGATTTCTATTTTTGCACTTGTGAAGGAACATTCAAGTATGAATGAAGAAAAGCGGAGAATGAGAATTGCATAACAGAGGAGATTGAATGACAATCGTCCAAGCGTTGGAAACCTAAGTTTAACAAATGGAGGTAATATTATGACAACAGACAAAACAAAATGGGCAGATACCCTCGCTCATCTTTTCTCGCTGGCTTCGAGGCTGGAAGGGGAGGGGCAATACAACCTCGCCAAACTGACTCGCGCCGCCGCTGATTCGTTGTGTCGCCAAGAAACGTATCCGCTCAATATCTCAACCGACAAAGATAAATTAGCCGCAGATATTCAGCAAACAATTAATGGGTTATCAAGTTTGAACGTGAGCGCGGAGTTGCTCTCCGCCTTGATTCGTGGCACGGAGTTCATGACGCAGGGGAAACTTACCCCCATCACAGTAACGCCTCATCCCTACGTCTGCCGCACATGTGGATACATTACACTCGCCCCGCCCAATAAGCCATGTCCAGTTTGCGCTGCATGGGCAGAGACGTTTCAAAAGTTCATGCCTATTTATTGGTTAGACGCGCTTGAGCCACCCGCCGCGCTGGAACGTCTGCGCCAGACACCGCTCGATGTGGAAAAGCTTCTCGATGGTTTATCCGATGTTGTGATGAATCAACCTCCGCAGGATGGCGGTTGGGCAATTCGCAATGTGATAACTCATCTACGCGATGCGCAAGGCGTGCTCGATTTTCGCATGGATTTGTTTCTCAAAGAGACGCATCCCATCTTGGAATCAAAAGCTGTCTTCGCGTGGGCGAAAAACGAGACGGAACATCCGCCCTCAACGCGTGAAATTTTCGACACGTATCATGTCTCTCGCGCGGAGACTCTCTGCAAACTGGAGTCGCTTCCTCTCGTTGATTGGTGGCGCACAGGCGAGCATGAAGAATTCGGCACGGTAACCCTCCGCCAGCAGGTCAGTTACTTTGCCGCGCACGAGAGTACGCATCTTTCGCAAATCCAAGCGTTGCGCCGATAAATTACGAAAGATAACATTCCATGAATCTAAACTCCATCTGGTCTGCACTCGGGGAGTCGTACAACCACTTCAACGGCATTTCATTCGAAAGCCCGATGAACACCATTACGGAATTAAACCTTCCGTCCGATTGGTTCATCCATGCACGCTACGAACCAGGTCATCATGAAAAGTAATATCCACGCTGGTTTGGGTGTGTTCATTGGTCAAAGCATCCTGGATCGCGAACTAAGGGCGGACTATGAATAGACCACCTCGTTCACTTCCGCTCTGGCGGAACGATTGCGCGACTGATTTATTCGAGGCGAGATCTCGATGGCTTCCTGATCATACGGCTTGATCTCCGCGAAGTGTCCTTGATTGAACAATGCCAAGCCCAGGTTGATGAGAGTTGAGGAAATCCCTGCTTCTTCGTTCAATTCATGGCGGATGGCTGGCTGAAATACATTTCCCTCCGATAATGGCTGCAAGCACAATACCAGTAATGACGAGATTGTAACGTTTCTTGAAGAATTACAAGGTCGACTCTTGTTAGCGATTGATTGTTAACGTGAATATTAGAAAAGTTGTGTAAAGTTGTTTTGGATACATGTAAAGATTTGAAAAGGCTATTTCTCCGCGAAAAATAAGCATCCCCACTCCGCAACAATGGGTGAGGATGCTTGCAATCACTCGCTTTTCCGTTTTAGTGGTCTCGCAAGCATTACGATTCCTTTCAGAGCGAGAGGGGATCCGCGGCTATTTTATTTTTCCGCTTCTGGAAGAACATCAGCGTCAGAATGATCAACCAGGCGACGATCCGAACCGTCATATCCTCGAGGCTATGCGCCGAAACAATGCCGCTATAAGCCGTCAACAGGATAAGCATGACGCTGGTGTGTGCGCCGAAGGTCGCGATGGCAGCGGGATTGGCTAGTTTATGGTTCGTCCAGATCAGGATTGCTGTAATGAACACGGTCAGCACGCCAACGGTGTAGTTGTAGAGCAGAAGCCAGTTGATGACGTAATAATCTGTGGGCATACCCAGTAGAACCAGTCCTCCCGCGACCACGGCGATTGCGCCGATGAGGAAGGCGAGGACGGACGCAATTTTGTTAAGGTTATTCTTCATTTTTACTTCTCCTTTGTGTGAAATCAGTATATTCCCTGCCTGTCAGAAAGTTAACGACTTAAGTCATTAATTGCAGGCTGGACACAGGCATGGTAAGATTGGAACAAGAAGAGGTTTCATGAGCATCGATGGATTTTCAAAAAAAGCGTACAGCATTTTGAAGGCGGTATCCTACTTCGCAAAATTGGATGACGCCACGCTGGCCTCCGTGGAACAGGCTGCGATCCGGCGCGTCTACGATGCGGAGCAGGTCATCCTGCTGGAGGGTGAACCCAGCTCAGGCTTGTACATCATTGAAAGCGGATGGCTAAAGGTCTCCAAGATCGGCGTGGACGGCCGCGAGCAGATCCTGCAAACACTTGGTCCTACGGAGATTTTTAATGCACTCAGCGTTTTCACCGACGCGCCCAACCAGGCGGCTGTGACGGCATTGGAAACTTCGGCGATCTGGATGGTTCGCCGCCAGGTGCTATTGAAATTATTGGAAGAACATCCCTCTCTGGCGCGTCAGGTGATCCATGAACTTGCAGGTAAGGTACAGTACCTGATCCACATGGTGGAGGACCTGTCCTTGCGCTCGGTGGAAGCGCGTCTCGCACGTCTGTTGCTGGGACAATCCGAGGGCGAGTCGGTGCAACGCAGACGCTGGGCGACGCAAGCTGAAATAGCGTCGCGCCTCGGCACAGTGCCGGACGTGGTCAATCGCGCCTTGCGAAAACTATCGGAAGAGGGAATGATCCGCGTCGAGCGTCACCAAATTCAGATTTTGGACAAAGAGGGGTTGAAGTCTGTCGCACAGTTGGCTGAATAGAAAACCGACATAAGTCGTTGTAATAAACCTGCCCAGGGTATATGCTCTGGGCAGGTTTTATTTTAAGGAGCATGAATGACTCAATTCAGCGATAGACCGATTCCCCTCATTGACCCGCAAAAATGTGACGGCTGCGGCTTATGCGTTCGCATCTGCCCGACCAAAGCGTTGGAATTGCAGGATGCAAAAGCCGTTGTCACCCATCCGCTGGTGTGTGAATACAGCGGACTGTGCGAGGCGGTTTGTCCCACGCAAGCCATCACGCGCCCGTTTGAAATCGTGATCGCCCTTGCGCAATAATTCTCATTCGCCCAGCCAGCAGTTTGACTCCTGGCTGAACGAATGAATATCAGGAGAATCAAAAATGCAAATCACAAAAGACACTAGAGTCTCTGAAATCCTGCTCGAATATGGCGACATCGCTGATGTAATGGAAATCTTCGGCGTCCAGCGCGTCGGGAAGTATTCCCTGCGGATGTTTCTCGCTAAAGCGCTCACGGTGGAATGGGCGGCAAAAGTCCACCGCATGCCTCTGGAGGATTTCCTCCGCATCTTGAATCAAGCCGTCGCCCCAAAAAAGGAAGCCTCCAATGAATGAGACAATCGGACGCACGGATACGCTCAGACGCAGGGTTATTGTTCTTTTCTTCCTGGGCTTGGTGATGATGGCGATCATCGCTCTTGGGATCGGCTGGCTGTGCGCGGACTGGGGGGTGATCCACCTCGGGTGGCTGAACCAAGTCCTCGGTCCTGCGTTGACCGTGGGCGGGCTGACCCTTGTCGCCTGGACGGTGCGAATCCAGTATGTTCTCGGTCAAGGCACGCCCGCACCAAAAGTCGCCACGCTAAGGCTGGTGACGCAGGGTCCGTATGCCCATTCGCGCAACCCGATGACGCTGGGCGCGTTTTGTATGTATCTCGGAATCGGTGTGTGGATGGGTTCAAGCGTGGTTGTCTTTCTGACCTTGATCGTGTTCAGCGCGTTGCTGACGTTTATTTACCTACACGAGACGCGCGAATTGACCGAGAGATTCGGGGAGGAATACCTGGCATATAAAAAGCGGACGCCGTTTTTGTGGCCGCGTTTTCGATGATTTTAGAAACAAGGAGAAAATCTCATGAACAAGAAAACACTTTTGACTCTATCCGTGATCTTTGTGGTGATCGTACTGGGTGTTGTAATAACCCGACAAATAGCGGCGAAAAAATCGGCGGTGGAAACGCCTGCAGCTGAAACCGTTATCGTTCAGCGCGGCGATCTATCCATGACAATAGACGCCTCCGGCAGTATTGTGCCGCACACCGAAATCGGGCTGGCATTTTCAACCAGCGGACGAGTGGTGGAATTGCTTGTAGCCGAAGGCGAACAGGTACAGATGGGGCAGGCTCTCTTGCGATTAGACACACAGGATTTGGAGTGGCAGGTGGAGCAGGCGCGCCTGGCAGTCTCCATCGCAGAGTACGATCTTTCCGATGTGCGGGATGTTTATTTGGAAGAGGATGTACCGGTGAAAAAAGCTAAAGCCAGATTGGAACAGACGCAGGTTTCCCTGCAACAATCGGAATGGCGGCTGGAACAGGCCACGCTGACGTCTCCCTTCATTGGCGTTGTCACAACTTTGTTGATTGAGCCGGGTGAAATAGCAAATGGCGGTCAAACCATCCTCATCCTAAGCGATCTTGCGAACTTGGATGTCAAGGTCAACCTGGACGAAACCGATGTAGTGAAAATTGCTCTGGGGATGCAGGTGGTTGTCACTGTGGATGCATTCTCCGGCATGGAAGTGAGTGGCGAGGTGATCGAAATTGCGCAAACCGCCGCTGTCCAGTCCGGTGTGGTGTTATATCCTGTGACCGTGCGCCTCGATGCGACCGATCTCCCTTTGCGCTCCGGCATGACCGTAAACGTCTCCTTCCCCATCGAACAGCGGACGGATACCCTGCTGGTTCCCTTCCGCGCCATCGAATCCGAAGGCGGGCAGGCTTACTTAACGCGAGTAACAGCCTCCGGGTCCGAGCGCGTGGCAGTGACGATGGGGCTGATCACCGATACCCAGATCGAAATTCTGAGCGGCATCAACGAAGGGGATGTTGTGACGGTCTTTGCCAATCCAGTGCAAGATTCTGAATTAATGAATAGCCCCATGTTTGGCGGAGGGCAATGAAATGATCACCATCCAAAACCTGACCAAAATATATGGGGCAGGCGAAACAGAAGTGCGCGCACTGGACGGCGTCTCACTGGCGATCTCCAGGGGTGAGTGGGTAGCCATTACCGGTCCATCTGGATCGGGGAAATCCACGCTGATGCACATTATCGGCTGCCTGGATTCTCCCACCTCCGGCGCATACTCGTTGAATGGAGTCGAAGTGAGCTGTATGAATGACACCGAACTCGCCGCTGTCCGCAACCGTGAAATTGGTTTTGTCTTCCAGAGTTTCAATCTGCTCTCGCGCGTGGACGCTTTGGGGCAGGTAATGTTACCCCTGCAATATCAGCGCGGCGAGAAGCGCTTGCCGCGCGGTGAGCGCGCTAATAGGTCGCGCGAAATGCTGGGGCTGGTCGGGTTGGGGGATCGCACACATCACCTGCCCACCGAACTTTCTGGAGGGCAGCAGCAGCGCGTGGCAATAGCCCGTGCCCTGGCGCAACAACCTTCAATTTTGCTGGCCGACGAACCGACCGGCAACCTGGATTCCAAGTCTGGCGCAGAGGTGATGGAGATCTTTCACCGCCTGCACCGCGAACAGGGTTTGACCGTTGTGATGGTGACACATGATCCAAAGGTCGCAGCCCAGGCAGAACGCGTCATCCACTTCCAGGACGGGTTGATCGCAGATCCGCAAACAGACGATATACAGCAAGGAGACGCATAATGGACTGGCTTGAAAGTTTGATCACAGCCTGGCATGGTTTGAATGCCAACAAGGTACGCTCCGGGTTGACCATGCTGGGTGTCATCATCGGCGTGGCGTCTGTCATTGCCCTGCTTTCCATAGGACAGGGTGTCCAAGAAAGCATCACCGGCTCGATCACCGGCGCAGGGTCGAACCTGCTCTTTATTGCGCCCGGCTCCTTCCAAATGGGTGGGGTGGAAACCCCCAGCGGAAGCACCGCCAACCTGACCTACGCCGACGCGCAAGCCATCGCCGACCCGCGTAATGTGCCGGACGCCTTTCTCGTCGCACCTGAGTTTTCTGTCAATACCCAGGTAATCTTTGGCTCTGCCAATATCAATACCAAAGTCACCGGTGTGACTCCCGAATACCTCCCAGCGTTCGGCATGGAAATTGACCGCGGCCGCTTCATCACCGAAGCCGACGTGAGCGGACGCGGCGTGGTGGCTGTGCTGGGAAGCGACGCGGCACGCGACCTGTTCGGCGGATTCGACCCCATCGGACAGAAAATCAAAGTCTCAATCCCAGGCGCGGGAAGCGGGCGAGTCTCGCTGACCGTGGTGGGGGTCCTGTCCCCCCAGGGTGGTTCACGTTTTAGCGACCCTGACAATGCCATCCTTGTGCCCATCACCACCGCACAGACGAAAATCTTTGACGGGCGTAACGCGCAGGGCGAAGCCATTGTCACCTCGGTCAATGTGGTGGTCACTAATGAAGAGCGCGTTGATGACATTACCGACCAAATTAACACCCTGCTCCTGCGGCGACATGGCTTCAAACCAGGCGAAGAAGGCGACTTCAGCGTGGTCAGCCAGGCAGATTTGCTCGCCACCCTCACACAGGTTACCAATATTCTGGTTGTCTTTTTAGGCGCGATTGCCGCCATCAGTCTGCTGGTTGGCGGGATAGGAATCATGAACATCATGTTGGTTTCGGTGACGGAACGCACGCGCGAGATCGGCCTTCGGAAAGCCATGGGTGCTCGCAAAGTGGATATACTGACACAATTCCTGCTGGAGGCGATCATCTTAAGTCTGGCAGGTGGCGCCATCGGAATTGCGCTGGGCGTGGGCATTGCCCTGCTGGTGGATAAATCAGGCGTTACCAACGCCATCGTCTCATCCCAGTCGGTTATACTGGCGGTGAGTTTCTCAGTGGCGGTTGGTTTGTTCTTCGGTATTTACCCTGCCAATCATGCCGCGAGCTTGAGACCGATCGAGGCATTGCGGTATGAATAAATTAAGATCTAACATGTGTCAGCCGTGCCTTGATCAACCGTAGACTATACACGCACAAAGGTTACAATTATTCAACCTCTCGTGGAAACATGTCGGGTCTCAACTCTAATTTTACAAGGATTCAAACTATGAACAAATTTCTCAACAAATGGTTTCGCAAGTTTCACCGCTGGCTGGTTCTGCCTTTCATTGCATTGCTATTGACTGTCATCTTCATGCGCGGCACAGCGCTGGGTGATAGCGCTCAGCGCATCCAGGCAATATTTATGATCATCATGGCGATCAGCGGCACGTATCTATGGCTGTTACCATACTGGACTAAATGGAAACGGAAGAACGTACAAATTAGATCATGACAAGCGCAAATCTGTTGGCTGTATTCGCCCACCCCGACGACGAGACTTTTCGCGCTGGCGGGACTCTCGCCCTGCTTGCCCTTCGCGGCGTGCGTGTGCAGGTCTTGACCGCCACGCGCGGGCAGGCGGGGTCACGCGGAAATCCGCCGCTTTGCACTACCGAAGAACTGCCTGCCGTACGCGAAACGGAACTGCGCTGTGCCTGCTCCGCGCTTGGACTGGTCCCGCCGATTGTGCTCAACTACCAGGACGGGCAACTTGCCGAAGCCGACCTCGAAGGACTCACCACGCAAATCCTGCAAGTTGTGAAAGAGACTCGCCCGCAGGTGATGTTGACCTTTGGCGCGGACGGTCTTTCGGGTCATCCCGACCACATTGCCATTGGACTCGCCTCTGCCGAAGCCTTCCACCGCGTCAATGATGTTTCCGCGCTCTACACGCTGGCTTTACCGCACTCACTGGCGGAGAGTCTGGGCATGAAGCAAATCCATGCTGTGCCCGATGAATCCATCACGCTGGCTGTGGATGTTTCAGCGGTTTGGGAGGCTAAGATGTCCGCCATCAGTTGCCACCGCACGCAGTTGGGCGAATCGCCCATCCTGGAAGCGCCAGAAGCGCGGCAGCGTCTCTTTCTCGGCGTGGAGCATTTCTGTCTGTTCGCCTCCAGACCCGCGCCCGATGGAAAAATCTTCGATATACTGAACTGGTTGGAGAACTGACATTTCCTCACTGGAGTCACCCATGAAATTCTTTTTAGACTCTCTGATTGATCGCATGTACGAGTACAAAATCGAGCCGCATCGCGTCACCCCTGAAAAATATGGGTTGCCTTTCGATGAAGTGAAAATTCCTGCCACGGATGGAGCGCATTTATACGGCTGGTGGGTTCCGTCCACGCCCGCCGCGCCCACTTTGATTTTGTTGCACGGCTGGGGACGTAACCTGGCACGCACCCTACCTTACATCCAGGCATTGTCACCGTTGGGATATAACCTGCTGGCTTTCGACGCCCGCAATCATGGCAGCAGTTCTCCCGTCGAATATCCCACCGTCGGCACGTTTTCGCAGGACGTTTTATCAGCTGTGGAATATCTGAAAAGCAATCAGCGCGGCATGAACGGAATCGGCGTCGTCGGTCTTTCTGTCGGCGGGGGAGCTGCCATCAACGCCGCGGGCTGGGATGAACGCATCCGCTGCGTCGTCACGGTGGGCGCGATCTCGCATCCAGTGGCGGTGATGAAGTATGAGTTCCGCAAGCGGCACGTGCCAGCCTTTGTTGCGTCGTTCCTGCTGGCATATATGCGTCGCCGCTATGGACTGGATTTCGACGCCATTGCCCCGCTCAATAACCTCTCAAAATCGAAGGCGGATTTCCTCATCGTTCACGGTGAGTGTGATGAAACCGTCCCTTTGGAGCAGGCTCGGGCGCTGCACGCATCTGGTAGTCCCGATAAGACATGCCTGTGGATCGTCCCCGACAAAGGTCACAGCGACTGCAACACCCATCCACAATTCTGGGAGAAGGTCGGCTCGTTTTTGCAGGAAAACTTGAAGTAGGATAATAAACAGATGAAAAAAAAACCATGCCCAGCTTTGACCATTTCGATTTTCTCGCTCCCATCTACGAAAAATTCATCCCGCCCAAAGACCCGCAGGATATGTGGAAATTCGCCGACCTGCCAGCCTCTGGCGCATTGCAAGACGCGGGCGGCGGCACGGGACGGGTGGCGCAATTTATGAACGGCAAAGCCGACTCCGTTATCGTGGCAGACATGTCTTATAAGATGTTGTCCGAAGCCCGCCAAAAGGACGGCTTGCGCCCCGTTTGCTCACCCGCTGAAAAATTGCCCTTCGCCGATGGAACCTTCGCCCGCATTATCATGGTGGACGCGCTTCACCATGTCATTGACCAGCGCGGCACGCTGGACGAACTCTGGCGCACGCTCCAACCCGGTGGTCGGCTTGTCATCGAAGAACCTGACCTGCGCCTCTTCGGTGTGAAACTGCTTGCCCTCGCTGAAAAACTCGCCCTCATGCGCAGCCATTTTCTCTCCCCGCCGCGCATTGCCGAACTTCTGAGTTACCCCAATGCCCGCGTGCGCATCGAAACGAGCAGTTTCAACGCCTGGGTGATTGCGGAAAAAGCCCTCACCACCAGCCCTCTTCCATTGGGAGAGGGAGAAAAAGAGAGACACTCATGACTCATGCCATCGAAGTAGAAAACCTGACCAAATACTATGACAAATTCCTGGCGGTAGACCACATCAATTTCACCGTCGAACAGGGCGAGATCTTCGGATTTCTCGGACCGAACGGCGCTGGAAAGACCACCACCCAGCGAATGTTGACCACACTTCTCGCACCGACAGAAGGTAAGATAATAGTTAATGGATACGACCTGTCATTTGACTCTTATTCCGCTAAACGGTGGATTGGCCTAGTTCCCGAAGAATCCAACGTCTATACCGAACTATCCGCCTGGGATAATCTGATGTTCACTGCCAGTTTGTACCGTGTGCCAAAACAAGAAAGAGAAAAACGTGCCCAGGAATTGCTCGAGATTTTTGGTTTGTGGGAAAAAAGGGATATAAAAACTGAAAATTATTCAAAAGGTATGCGTCGACGCTTAAGTATCGCCATGGGCATCATCCATAAACCTGCGTTGCTCTTTCTTGATGAACCCACGCCTGGGTTGGATGCGCAGAGCATCCGCGCCATCTGGGAATTGATTCGAAACATGAATGCCGATGGCACGACAGTCTTCATCACCACCCACCAGATTGAGGAAGCCAACCAGTTATGCCAGCGTGTCGGGATCATCTCTCACGGAAAAATTGCTGCCATTGATACACCCGAACGCCTCAAAGCTAACTTCCAGCGTGCGCAATCGGTGGAAGTGGCTTTTGACCCTTATAACCAATCTCAAATAACGCTTGCTGATCTACAAGGTGTGAATAACCTGATAAAGATCGCAGACAAATGGCGTTTGTACACCGAAGATCCATCGGCTTTGTTGCCGCGAATAACTCAATATGCCGAATCTCACCAACTTCGCATCGTCAGCCTGAACACATTAGGTCCCAGCCTTGAGGATGTTTTTCTCGAGATCACGGGTGGTCAGGTCGGTAATGGTGACAATGAAACACAAGAAAAAAAACCCGCCAAACTCGGGATGAGAGGTCGCAAATGAACATCGAACGAATCAAAGACGAACTGGCGCAAGCCTGGACAGTGGCGATTAAAGATGTACGCGTGTATTACATGCGCCCTGGGATGATCATGTTCGGTTTCCTCATGCCCTTCTTCATGTTCTTCTCGTTTTCGGTGCGGCGGGATATAGGCTCGGAGGAGGGCGTGGCGCGGCTGCTGGCGATGGCAGTCTTCTTCACCGCGGGAGCGGCGGGACCCTTCATCATTCCCACCGAGCGGAAAATCGGCACGTATGACCGCCTGCTGGCGGCGCCGATGTCGCTGCTCACCCTGCTGCTCGGCAAGACCGCAGTCGGGGCTTTCTTTGCGGTTGCGGTGTCAGGCGTGTCGCTGCTGGCGGGATTGCTGTTCTTCGGAGCGGACGTTTCCCAGCCTGGCTTTTTGGTGGCGGGGATTTTGCTGGCGGCATTCTCCTTCTCGACCTTGGGGCTGGCTTTCGGCTCCATGCCCACCACCAACCCTGGCGATGTGCAAATGCCCAGCACGCTCCTGCGTTGGGGATTGCTCTTCGTCAGCGGCGTCTTTGTTCCATTGAGCGAGATGGCGCCCGTTGCGCGCGCGATTGCCTACCTCTCCCCGCTGACCTACGCCCAGGACGTGATGAATCATGCCGTGTTGGGGAACGGGCTTCTCAATCCCTGGCTGGGCCTGGTTGTGCTGTTTTTGAGCAGCATGTTATTCCTGTTGCCGTCAATTATGCTGCATCAGCGAGCACGAGTATTGTGGAGGTAATATCTGATTGAATGCCAGAGTTGGATAGGAGCAGCCTGAAATTATGTTTCAAAGGAGAATGTGATTCGTACGATATTCTGTTTTGACAGGTTGCTTGAATAATGGAATAAACAAAATACTGATAATGTTCAGCCTTGTCAGCACTTCATAGATGTAGTCATTTGTGATGGGAGGAAGCTGATGAAGCCACCCTTACATATACGCTGATTTGGAAGATTCTCTTGTTGAAAATCACGTGCGGGCAACCCTTTTAAGACGAGTTTACATAACTTCAGTCAGGCAAGGTTTGCGCGGTTTTTATTCTTAAATGCTTATATTTTTATCAGTTTACTGTTAATCGCAGGAATGAATAGTAAGACAAGACTGATTAAAGCCATGATGATTCCTATGACAAATTCCTTTGTTCCTGTGTGCGTCACGAATAGGATCAGATTTCCCATAAGAATAATGCCCAACCCTACATGTCACAATTTTCGCAATTATTGCATTGGGTGCAGTCAACCCTGAGGCGTACGGGTGAAAGTTAATATTTAATAACTAATGTGGCACCAAGGGGACAAGAACACTTGCGCCAAAATCGCTTCACGAAGATTTTGTAATTTTCAAATCAATCTTTCTGTATTCTTGCAGACCATTAAAATTGTTGTTTATGAACTTTTTTTTGTGCCATTAATCCACAGTTCCAAAGTGCGTTGGCTCTTTGGTAAAACAAAATAGATCTTGAGGATCAGAGATAGGATTGGGGCGAGGAAGAACATTGAGAATTTTGAAGATTGAAGAGAGGTTACTATACCCAAAGGAATTCCTGCAACCAGTGTCAACAAAGCAGCGCTCAAGCCCAATGGCAAGGACCATTTATTTCGATTCAGCAAAGCTATAACAAAACTTCCCCACAAGATAGCGCCTATCCAGTTTAGGCGTTGTCCAACGATGAAAATTACATCACCACCTGATAACATTTGATCTGTCGCAGCGACGCCATTCATAAAGGCCATCACATAGGCCATGCCTGCCACCGTGCTGATTAGAATGATTTTTGTGTCAATCTTGCGAACATAAGCCAGCAATAAGAAAAAGGCAATGATGTTGGGGATAAAAACAAAAATATAGATCAGAGAGATGCCCCGACTTAAAGCAGGAATGAGCATGAAGAAGCTGAGCAAGCTGAGCACATTTGCGAGGAGAGCTGTACTCCATGCCCATTTTTCTTTGTGGAAAAACCCGAAAGCGGCTACTGCCCAGAGTACACCACCAATGATACCAATATCATTTACAACCGGCATGACAAATTTTGAAATACTCACCCCACCAGCTATACTCTCCCCCCCGGCTCTGCCTGCTGCCACTTCAGAAGCCATGATCGGCTCGTAGACTTGTAGAAAACTGACATAGATCAGGAAAATACCTAGCAGCGCACCAATCAGTGAGATCGTTGCCCCAACTTTCGTTTTTTCTTTCATTTTTTCCGGTTCCTTTTTAATGTTAATCGAAAAAAGATCAAATTATTTATCAGCATACACCTTGAGTAATAAATTCTCTACGACTTTAGTCGGATTTGGTATTAATAATTTTGAGTGATCTCTTCGATCCCTTGGCAAAGGAACTATCTTGGCTCAACCAAGCGAACGCGAGAACCCTATACCATCGCGCTGGAAATCGCTGATTGGTCTTGGGGATGTTCCTATGGGTGGAAGCCATCCAGTTCAGCAAGGAATTGTTGCTGAGGTCTTCCTGCAGCCTTTTCTCTTTGAGAGCGCACTGCTTCTGGGTGTGATCATCGCTCCCACGACCCCGTCAGCGTGCTGGCGATTTTTCGCCGCGAATATGGACGAAAAATTGGCGACAAACTTCGAAAGCGAATCGCTATTCACTGACGGGATTGCTGTGGTTCATTATCTCTAGCTATAAAACACCAACATCGGTGTGCTACTCGAAATCTTGGTGAGGCTGGTCACTGTCTTAAGCGCCTTCCTGCTGGCTGAGAGAATGCACGTTTCGGGTGTGATCGCCGTCGCCATGACCAGTCATGGTTGCCGATTAAATACTGCGGCAGGACACGTCAATCGACGTGACCTGCCACGTTAATTCCTAACTTCTTACTTACCAGCCAGTTTCTTGCGCGCTTCTGCACCCTTGAGCGGATAGCCCAGTGCAAGGCCGATCAGGCAGAAGTCGAACAAACCGCCAGAGAGGGGAATCAGTCCCACGATGGACATTACCGTTCCGACAGTTCCCTGTAAAACAAACAATCCCAAGCCGATGATGACGAGTCCCAGCACGACACGAAGAGCGCGGCCTGCACTGCTGGTCATAAATTTAACGATGTTCATTTTGATCTCCTTGTTTTGATTAAGCCGATTCAATTCTTTTCAACCCGTCGCGGGCGATCTCAAACAGTTCCTTGACAGGGTGTACCAATGCCAGCGCGTAGAGTGCAAAACCGATTCCGTACAGCACGCCGCGCAGAGGGACGATAAAGATGCTCACCCACACGAAGACACTTCCCAGCGTCGCGGCGGTGAGGCTACCCCAGCACCCGCCGAGTTGCGGATTCTCGTCCTTGAGGAAGAAACGCCGCGCAATGTATGGGACGAGGGCGATGCCGAATTGGAGCACCCAGCCATAGATCAGGGCTTGAGGCGCAATCGATTCGATCGGTCCGCCTTCGAGGTATCCAAGCAAAATAAATGGTGCGACCAGGATCGGCGCGGTAATCCAGGTGTAGGATGAGACCAAATGCCACGCACCAGGGCTGTTTAATTTTTTGCTGGCTTTGAAGGCTTGTATCGTCAACATCATCAACCAGATGGTTGCACTCAAATGCAGGATCAAACCTGAAACGGTGGGAGGTAAACTTCCGCCAAGCCACGGACCCAGCACAAGACCGAACGCTCCGAGTGTCATGCTCCAAAATATGAGCGAAACGTTTTTTGCTGTGCTGAGAGGACGCCCCGTGATCATCGGAACGAAATCCACAAGCAAGCCTGCAAAAACGAGCGACATGAATCCCCAAGAGTTGGCATGGATGTGCGCTTCAAGCGGGACTTTGATGTAGAGCGCATCGCTCCAATTGAGCCAGAGACCCGTACCGATGATGATGCCTACGAGCAGATATAAAATGCCCGTAATGTAGAATTTGAGACTGGCAGGGGCGTCGGCGCCGCGCACTTTCCAAAGTTGGATGAGGAGAAGCGTTGCAGCTGAGAAGATCAGCACGCCGCCCGTGAAGATCATTGGCTGATTCACGCCTGCAAAGCCGGCGATGAGCGCGACGAGACCCGCGTTGATGGTTAGCCAGATGTCCCAGCGAAACGCAGGTTTGGGTTTTTTGGAAAGCGAGGCAACGAGGATGGGAAGCAATCCGAAGATGACTTGTGAGAGAATCCCCAGCGTGATGAAGTGGACGCGCACCCAGCGCAGGGCGGAGAAGGCGTTGACGAGATCCAGGCTGACGAGCGACGCGTCCACCGCTGCGAAGAGCGCGACGAAGATGTAGAGAAGGGTGGTGATGAGGTATGGAATGGGCATGTTACATCCTTTTTTTTTTGGTTCACTTGGAGAAGACTCTTAATTACGGCATCAGACCTGAAATGCCAAGACGATCGTGAATATCGGTAAACGCATCTGCCTGTGCCAGGTTGATGAAATTTTCATCAACCAGTGCCGCAAGGATCGCTGCTTCACGCTCGGTGGCGTTCCCGCCGCTGTTCATGATATCAGGATGCTCGCTCCGATACTGTTCAACCAAATCATGGACGAGTTGGAATAGATCCGCTTCATCCTGTGTGACGACTCCTTGCGCCACCACCTGTGCCAGTATTTCGGCATGTTGCGCGGCTTGGACAGTGGGATCGTACAATACCCCTCCCATCCCGCTGGCAGGTTTCACAGTCCCAGCGCCGAGAGCCCGCATGTAATTGACTATATCCCAGCGCGCCTGCTCATCGAGCACTTTCCAGGCGGGCATGGATGTATCAAAGGGAGCGCCGCCCTCACTGATTCGCCAGAACAGATAATCATCCGCCATCATCTGACTGGTATGAGCCACTGCCGCAGGGGCTGGATTGAGCGCAGAGCCAGCAGGTCCATCACCCATGCCGCCGTCACCATGACAACTGGCGCAATTGGTTGTGTAAAGCGTCGCACCGCGCTCAAGCGATTCTCCTTCGGCAGGGATGGGGTTTTTCAAGCCCGCATATTCTGCAGGGACTTCAGCGTGGTGACGCATCATCATGTTGTCGTCTCTAACCATGTCTGGACCTGGTTCGTAACCTTGTGCGCCACAAGCTGTCAGGAGCAAGGTTATGAATGCAAATAAAAGTGTTTTTTTCATTCGAATGATTTTTCTCCTGTATTCAGTTATTTTCCGTACCACATACGCGCCAGCAGGTTGTCCTTGAGCGCCAGTTGGTGATACAAGGCAGCACCAACGTGCAGGATGATGAGCAGGAATAGCGCGGGAGCGATGAAACCGTGCAGGACGCGTGCCGCAAAATCGAAGAAATCCGCGGGAAGGGGCGCACCAGAGCCGCCGAAGACGATGGGAGCCAGCCCCACCTGAGCTGAGAGCGAGAGCCCGCTGACGGTCATGAGGAGGACGAACGTATACAGTGCGTAGTGGACAAGTTTCCCGATCCAATCGAAGAACACGTTGCCTGCGGTGGCGTGAGCGGGTTTGGGCAGTCGCTGGCGCGCAATGAGGCGGACGATTACTACGAGCAGGGTGAGAATGCCGATGGACATGTGAATCGCCAACAATGTGAGTTTGGCGTCATCGTTCGGCAGTCGGCTCATGGACTTGCCAACAATCATCGCGGCGAAGACGAGGATGACGGTCAGCCAGTGCAAGGTGACTTGGATGGGATGATAGCGGGAGGGGATGGTTTGGGATATGGAAACCTCCTTCACATGGATTTGAGAACGGTTGTCGTTTTTGTTTTTCGCGATCGGAAATACATCAGCACGAGGATGATGATCCAGACAATCACGCGAAATGTCATGGCTCCAATGCTTTGGGTCGCGACCTGTCCGTGGAAAATAGTCATCAGGAGCGTGAGGATGATGGTGTGAATCCCGAAGGTCACGATGGATGCGGTCAGCGCGTAACGGTGATTGATCCACAACAAAACAGCGGGGATGAGAGTCAGCAAACCGACCGCAAAGTTGTAGACGGGAAGCCATGATAGGATCGAGTAGCCAGGCTGCCAGCCACGCATGACCATACCGCCTGCGACGATGGACATCACGCTGACGAGGAAGGCGAGGGTGGATGGGAGTTTGGAGAAGATTGTGTTCATGTTTTTTGTTCTTTCAAATACATTTCAGGTGATTTGGCAAACGCGCGCTGGCAGGACGGCGCGCAGAAGTAATAGGTTCGACCCTGATGGACATGCTGCAAGGGTGTTTTAGAGTCCACCTGCATGTGACAGACTGGGTCGATCTCCATCTGTGCCGCCGTCCCCTGTTGCACGAGGCGCACGAGGGCGAACATCGAAACGAGGAAGATGGCGCTGATCAAAACATTGGTGACGGTGATCGCCCAGCCGCTGTAAAGATATTGCAGCATCACGCCAAGCATGGCACCCATCATGCCACCCATCGCGCCACCCATCCCGCCGTCCATCATGCCCATCAAGCCACCGACGCGCCCGAAGACGATCCCGAAGGCGAGGCCGACGATTACGCCGACCAGGTTGCTGATGAACATATCGGTCGCCGCGCCGATGAAATAACCTACGGCAATGCCCGTCATCATGCCCTGCGTCATGCCGATCATCATTCCGAGCATTTCGGTCACGCCCGACTTGTAACGCGCGAGATACACCCCCACTCCCACGCTGACCAGCATGACTACCATACTCGCGAGGATTGCAGTTGTAAGATTCAACATTTTATTACTCCTATTCCAAGTAATCTACCATTCCACCATGAAATCAAATCGAACGGTGGTAGTTTGCCCCGCACGCTCGATGCCGACGATCACTCGCCAGGGACCGGGCATCAGGAAATGCACATCGCCGCTGTAACGTCCATCTCCCAGCGAGGAAGCGGTGGTCACATTCCTGCCGTGACTCATGTTGGTCATGTCAATATCAAGGGAAATCACAGCGTCGGAGACCAGTTTGCCATCCAAATCAACGATCAATACTTCAAGGGTGGTCTCACCGCGGGAGGGAGGGTTGGGGTCGCTATAGATCCACACCAGCAGGTCGCCGCTTTGTTTCCCGCCCAACACAGGGGCTTGATTCGCAGCAGAATCCTGCGCGCTTGAATTAGCGGAGGCGAAGGTCGGAATGGGCGTCGGCTGTTCCACTGACGGGGAGGCCATCATGCCACACGAGGCGAGCAGGAACGCCGCGATTCCTGCAATCAGTTTTTTTGTCATTTTTCACTCCTTGTCAGGGAATAATATGATGAAGGGTTGATCAGGAAATTAAAGGGCGGGTGTGAATTCAATGATGGTTACGTAAAGATCGGCAGGCGCGGCTCGATCATTTGGTGACGGCTTGTTTCTTCGCGATTGCCTGATTCAAAATCGCAAGAAATTCGTCCAACGGTACGCGATGGACGCGCGCCGCCCACTCCACGGTGAGCGCTTTGGCGAGGAACATCCGCAGGGAATACTTCCCCACGCGCTTGACACCGAAGATTTCCATCACGTCGGCGATGTCGCCATAATTCAGCAGGATGTCTGAGACGCGGGTCTCTTTTGTGATTTTCATGATGTACTCTTCCTGTGAAAAGGCCAAGCCAGCCAATTTTGCCAGGGCGGCTTGCCAGTTGTTAATTTGTTTCGATTTTCTTCAACCCATCCTGCTCGATCTCGAACATTTCTTCCCAGGATGGATCAATGCCAGTGCGTAGAGGGCGACGAAGGCGTAGAGCAGGGCGGCGAGGATGTAGGGGTTGGGCTTGGATTTTTCCTCCGTTGAATTTTAGTACCTCAACTTTCATGTTGAGTCTGCGGAGGGCAAGATAAACCTCCCTGGTACCTGCACGCCAGGGCTAGTATGCGTTACTAAAGCAGTTATGATTCACCTTTCGAGCCAAGAAAAATGACGCGTGTTTTGGCGTTCATGCCGCGCTTCGCGCCGCTGGGCGCGATGATGGTCAGACCGGGTTTGATGGCAAAGGATTCATCGTCCACGGTCATCAGCCCCTCGCCTTCGAGGAAATGATACATGGCAACCTCGCCAGCGTGGACGGGGATCTGTCCGCCCGCCTCCAGTCCCACCACCAGCGCCTTGAACTGTTGCGTCTCAATCAGGAACTGCGGCTTGGGACCATCGGCGGCAAAGACCGCTTTGGATTTTGTGTCTGGAAAATAGATGTTGGGCATATTGCTCCTTTCTTATCTACCCCAACTTTACTCCTCACCCCCATTCCGCGCCCCGACTTTTGTCGGGTTTTGTAAGGCATCTTTGTACACGGATTTCACAGATTGGACGGACTAACACTGATTTTTTAAAATTTTTAATGAAGATGCTCGAAGATGCGGTGGCAAAGACGAATCAGACCTCATAACAATTAACCTCCCGAAGTCTTTTAACTTCGGGATATTTTTGTTACGCAATTTCCCCTTTCAAAACTTCTTCTAAAACCTCCCCCAACTCTCTCATCTTCCCCCTCTCCTCCGCCGCGCTGACAGCTGCCGAGCCCATCCCCTCCATCGCCTGTTGCACGAGTTTCTCAGCGCTCTGCACAGTCTCAGGGTCAACCTTCGGATGATGACGAATCAGACTGAGCAACTCCAGAGCGGCCTCTCTCTCCCCATTCTTTGCGTGGATACCTGCCACCCAAGCCAGCGCGTCCAATGCGATGAAATCTGCCTTGATCTCGCGCGCTTCGCGAATGGACTGCCGCAGGTAATACAGCGCCTCGCGCTCATCCCCCAGCCAATAATGCGCCGTGCCGACATTATCCAAAGCGGTCGCCATACCGTAGCGATAACCTGTGTTGCGGTGGATTTCCAGCCCCTGCAAGAATAATTTCAACGCTTCCTGGTGTTGCCCCTCCTTCAATAAAACCCCGCCCAAATTTCCAAGCGCGCCCGCTAAATTGCGCGGTTGATTTATTCGACGCGAGATTTCGATTGCTTCCTGATAATACGGCTTGATCTCCGCTAAATGCCCTTGATTGAACAATGCCACACCCAGGTTGATGAGAGTTGAGGAAATCCCCGCTTCATCGTTCAATTCACGGCGGATGGCAAGACAATCTTTCAACATCCGCTCAGCTTCCTCAAAATTTTTCATTGTATTGATGGCAGTGCAAATGTTGTTCAATGCTGTGGCTTCTTCGTGGCGGTTTTTTAGTTCACGCGCAATTTCCAATTGACCGCGAAAATAATCCGCAGCCTTTTCTTCGTTTCCGAGGAAGCGCATTGTAATTCCCAGGGCATTGAGGCAGACCACGATCTGGGGTTTATTCCCTGTGCGGTGGAAGTAAACAAGGCATGCCTCCAGGATTTGCAGTGTTTCATCAGATCTGCCCAAATCCCCCAGGTACAAAGCCTTAAACATCCACAGCCGGGCGATCAGTTCGCCTCGTGCGTCGAGTGGCAGGTCTTGCATACTGTCGGGCGCATCCAGGTCTTTGAGCGCACGCTCCATGAGTTCGAAACCCTCACGATAACGCCCCTGGATATCCAGAACCCTTTTTGTAAAATCCACCAGACTCACCAGGGAGTTCACATCCTTCTGTGCGCTTGACCATAACCACGCGGCGCGGACGTTTTCAAATTCACGATTCCACAGCGAAAACGATTCCCGCTCGTTCATCATCGAGCGTTCCTTCGCCCATCTCGCGAAATATTCAGCGTGTGCGTTGCGTGCCTTTTTCTTTGCATTTAATTTTTCCCCGGCAAACTGTCGAAGTACTTCATGCAACTCGAAGCGCTCGCCGTTTCGTTGCACAAGAGATTTTTCCACCAGCGTCGTGATCGAATTTCCCGTCACCTGCTCTGCCGCTTCGCGCGTGAATCCGCCGCAAAAAACAGATAATGCCGCGAATGCTTTTTGATCTTCTTCCAAACATTTTTCCCATGAAGATTCAAACACTGCGCGCAAACTGCGTTGCCGCTCTGGAATATCCCTTCTGGTTGAGGCGAGAAAGTCCAGACTCTTGCGGATCTCAGTTGCGATGGATTCGCAATCCATCGCACGAGTCCACGCCGCTCCGATTTCAATTCCAAGTGGGAGACCTCCGACCAACCGGCAGATTTCAGCGACTGCAACATGATCCTGCTCACTGAGTTGGATCTCCGCCCGCGCACGCTTTGCACTCTGGATGAAAAACTGGTTTGCGCTCGTTGGGCTGATTTCCAGCCCTGACAGTTCCACCACCCATTCGCCGTCAATATCCAGCCGTTCGCGCGAGGTGACGAGTAATTTCACTTCGGGAGCAATTTTTAAAATCTCAACAAGCAATGTGGACGATTCCAGCAAATGTTCGAAGTTATCCAGCACAAGCAGGAGTTCTTTCTGGCGAAGAAAATTGAGCAATTGCTTTTTGTGGTCACCGGTTGAAAAAGGAAAATTGAACACATTTCCCACCGCAGGGACAACACCCTGCGCATCGACTGCCACGAGAGGAACAACCCACGCACCGTTGATGAACATGTCCACGCTCAGGCGCGCAGTTTCCTGTGCGAGGCGTGTCTTGCCGACGCCGCCAAATCCTGTCAGGGTGATAAGGCGGCAATTTGGGTCAGCAAGAACCTGATGTAGGTTTTCAAGTTCTTTTTCGCGCCCGATGAATTCAGTTGCAGAAGCAGGGATGTTGTGCCGCGCCGATTGCCTTGCGGCACGGATTCTTTCGTAGAGTGCGGTGGTTTCGAGCGAGGGTTGGACACCCAGTTCCTTCTCCAGAATCTTTTTACAGGTTTCATATTGTGAAAGTGCTGCGCTAAATTGACCGGTGCGTGCCTGCAACAACATCAGTTGACGATGCGCCTCTTCGCGCCAGGGATCGAATGCCAGCAGGCACGAGGCATGACTCATCGCTTCGGGGAAATCACCGCGATAGGTGTGGTATTGTGTCAGCCTGTGCAAGGCTCCCAGCGCCAGCTCGCGCAGGCGGGCGCGCTCCGTCAGCACCCAGTCTTCAAAGTCGGGTGCGTCGCGGACGTGGAAGCCTTCGAGGAAGTCTGCGTGGTAGAAGCGCAGGGAATCTGCCAGAATCGCCGCGCCCGACTCACCGTCAAGGGAGGAAGCGAGTTGGAGATTGGATTCAAAGTCGGACGAGTCGAGGAATCTGTCGCCCGTAAATTCAATCGAGTCGCGTGTGACGGTCAGGCAGTCGTCGGCTATTTTGCGGAGGTTGGTTAGGGATTGGCGTAAATTATTTTTCGCGTCGGCGGTGGACATCTCGCCCCAGAGCAGCGCGGCTAGTTTGTCACGGGTGTGGGCGCGGCGTGTGACGACAAGATACGCCAGCAAAGCGGGAACCTTGTTGGAGATGAAGTTTGGGACGGGGGAGCCATCCCGCGTGATTTGCAGGGTTCCGAGCAGGCGGATTTGGAGGGGCATTGCTCTCCGTTTGTGCAGACCAAACGTTTCTGAAACCTTTTGGGTCTGCGCAATAAACGATTCCTAAACGATGGCTTTATATAATGAGTGCAAGATTATCACACTTAAGAATGGATGACCAGAGCGTTTGCCCAACTTTCTCCAAGCCCGCCCGCCACAATATCACCACTTCGTCCTGCTGGTGTGGGAGGAGCGCGGTACGGATGGTCAACATGAAGCGTGGCGTTTTAGTTTGCAGGACTCAAAAAAGGAGGCGCGTATTGGATTTAAGAGCCTGAATGAACTCACGGCTTTTCTGGAAACATGGATGAAAGATTCATCCGAAGACTCACAAACCGATCATTCACCAAAGGAGAAGATTAAATGAAAACGAAAACCCTGCTCGCAGTTGTTGGCGTTCTGTATGTTCTAAGCGGCATATCTGAATTCTTCCTCGTCCCTGGTTTTGAATTTACCACCTATTCAGATGCCGTCGGCACCCTCTCGCTCGGCGTGCTTTTCTGGTTGATGCGCAACGTTCCGCCTTCGAAAGCGTTGAACGGAGTTCTGATCGTTGGCTTCCTGGCAACCTTCGGCTGGAGTCTCGTCGCTCTGTATAGTCAATGGAATGGCACGTTCATGGATTCCGCTGTTGGCTACATTCCTGGATTGATCTGGATGGGACTGGCGGTTTGGTTCTTCCTTGCCTGGCGCGGAAATAAATCAGCTGCGTAGGTCTAAATTATCACCCCGCAGGCTAACACCCTGCGGGACGATCAAGATGAATGGCTATTTGCCAAAGGATAAAATCAAATGCTTTATCATCTCGTTGTCTTCCTGCACGTCTTTTCAGTACTTGGATACCTGCTGGCGCACGGAGTCTCGGCATCGGTGTCCTACGCCATTAAGAAAGAACGCGACGTCAATCGCATCCGGGCTCTGCTCGACCTTTCCGCCGCATCCTATCCCGCCATGTTGTGGGCACTGCTCGCTGTCACCGTGTTCGGACTTGCCGCGGCATTTCTCAATATGGTCTGGTGGAGATTTGGATGGATCTGGGTCTCGATCTTCGTCTTGATCGTGATCGTTGTGCTGATGGCGATCTATGGAGCGGGTGTTTTTGGTGAGATCCGGAAAGCAGTAGGGCTTCCCTACATGTTAAAGGGAAAGCCTTTCCCTGCCAAACCCGCAAAAAGCGACGATGAGGTCTTTGCCGCGGCGGCGAAGGTGAATCCCACTCTGCTGCTGGTCATCGGCTACGGCGGATTCGCCATTATCACATGGCTGATGACCGCCAAGCCGTTCTAAAGGAGATTGGATTGAATAAAAATCCATATCGTATCACTGGTTGGTCTGCGATGATCGCTGCCTGTGTCACCATCTTCACCATCGCCACATTTGCCGTAGGTCTCAGCTTTGGCTGGGACAAGGTGGGGGTTCCCAACGATATCGCCTCGATCGTGATGTACTGCCTGCATATTCCCATCCTGCTGGGCTTGGATAAATTCCTCAAACCACATCCCGTGCAATTGTGGCTTGGAATCCTTGCAGCACTTGTTATTGCGATTGTGCAAGTGATTTTCGTTAGCGGTTTTGTTGAACTTGAGTTCACCCGCCTCCCCGCGGCTGTGTGTACCGTTACCCTCACTCTCGTTTACATTGCCTACAACTGGCAGGCGCGGCAGAATCAGTCCCTGCCAAATGCCTTGACGCTCATCGGCATCATTGGCAACGCGGGCGGAGCATTGGCAAGCGCTGCCAGCATCGTTGCAGTGGATCATCCCCTTGTATGGATCGGTGGCTTGTTCTACCTGCTGAACGTGGTCTGGTTGTTTTGGATGAGTCTCATCTGGTTACGAAAAGCATAAGGATAATCATGTTCACGGTCTATTTCATCCTGATCGGCATCATCGCGTTCTTCATTGCTGCACTCGTGCTCGGCGCATGGCTTCGCAGTCACCGCACAAAAGAGAACGCCGAGCGATCCAGCCGCGTCATGCACTTCTTCTTTTTCGCTGGCATGGTCGCGCCACCGCTCGTCGCCATCGTTTACCCGGGTCTCACCCGCTTCGACGCCCTCCTGGGTTTGCCATCGCTTCCGTTCAAGCCGTTCTTCCTCACCTTCGGGATCCTCCTTGCCATTCCAGGTCTGTACTTTCTGACGGTCACCAACAAACTCCTCCGTTCACTCGGAAGTGGAACCAACGCCTTCATACTCACAAAGAAAATTGTGGATGACGACATCTACAAGCGGACTCGCAACCCGATGTCTCTCGGTTTTTATTTGACTGCCCTCGCCCTCGCCTTCGCTTCCTCCTCGACGTTCGTCTTGCTCGCTGCTTCGTTGGGCTTGATCCCCGTCCATGCCTTTTTCCTCAAAACCTTCGAAGAGGTAGAACTCGAACTGCGCTTCGGCGATGCGTACCTGGAATACAAGAAGACGGTCCCGTTTCTGATTCCAAAGTTCAAGTAGTATCGCAAGATTTATCTTGCGCCTTCACATTCATCAGTTATATGAATCTCTCACAACAAAAAAGGAGAAAATATCATGGCAAGAATCGAACAATCCATCAAGATCAACTGCGCGCCCGAGAAAGCATTCGCTCTCGCTACAGATTTCAGCCAGGCAGGGACATGGCAGGCGGGCATCATCGAAGCCAGGGTCACATCTACAGGCGCGTTTGGCGTAGGCTCCACTTACTCGTGGAAGGCAAAGACCCTAGGGCAGACAATGGAGACGCTCGGCGAAGTGACGATCTGGAATCCGCCCTTCGCGTACGAGTGGAAGGCGACCAAGTCCGCGTTCCCTCTCGCAGGGGGGTTAAATGTCCAGGCGGATGGAAGCGGCACACTGGTCACACTCTTTACAGAGGCAGAGCCTGGTGGTTTTTTTAAATTGGCAGAAGGCATGATCCGAAGCCAGATGGATAAGCAGTTTAAAGAGAATCTCGAGACGTTGAAGAAATTACTGGAAGGCTAGGTCGGAAAACTATTCCGAGCCACAGTGCAATATAAAAAAAACTCTTCGACTTCCTCGGCACAATCCTGTGAGCGCTGATGGTGCTGGTCGGTCTGCTCGCAAGAGGGGTTGTGTGGATCGACGCCTGTTTGTTCAATCGGTCGTTCCGTCCTAAATCGATTTAATAATTCGGTACACGGATATCACGGATGACACGGAGCAGCATGGATTTTTTTCCGTGGAAACCGTGCTATCCGTGTTCAGAAATAATTCACCAAAGGAGAAAATAAAATGTTCGTAAACTTGCTCGTTCTCATCATCGTTATTACCATCACTGTATTTTCCATCAAGCTCACAGTGCGCGCCTTCAAAGCACAGAGATTGTGGGTCAAGATTCTCAGCGGGCTGGGTGCGGGGTTGCTCACGCTCGTCTTCGCTGCAATTTCCTTTCTCGGAACCAAAAGCTTCTTTGGTGTCTACTTTGCGGGCGGGGGTGACGCGCCAAACCTCACCGTCGAAGGCACGCCCGAACAGATCGCACGCGGCGAGTACATCGTCAGCCTCGGCTGTGTCGGCTGTCATGGCGCGAACGGCTCGGAGGTGCTTCCGCTAACAGGCGGTGTGGATATGGCGGAGGAGGAGGGCTTCGGCTTCGCGGGCAAACTCGTCACCGCCAATCTCACCCCTGGTGGAGATCTGGCGAACTACACCGACGGCGAAATCTTCCGCGTCATCCGCCACAGCGTGGACAAGGATGGGCACAAACTGGCTTTCATGTCCTTCCTTTCCTACAACCAACTGAGCGACGCGGACATCGAAGCGCTCATTGCCTACCTGCGCTCGCTTCCCGTGGACCCTGGAACGGGCGCAGGCGGCGACGAGTTAAACTTCCTCGGAATGCTCATGTTCGGCTCGGGGCTCGTCCCTGGCGCAATGCCTGTTGATGGCGTGGTCAATGCTCCTCCCGCAGGCGAAACTCCCGACTACGGGAAATACGTCGCCACGCTCGGCGATTGCCGCGGCTGTCACGGCACGGATATGACGGGTGCGCCCGCCTCTTCGTTCGCCGCTGCCGTCCCGAACCCACGTCCGTTCGTCCGTTCGCTCACGCTCGAGGCGTTCATCCAGACATTCCGGACAGGCATCCGCCCCGACGGAAACGCCTTCAGTCCCGCCATGCCGTGGAAAAGCGCATCCATGATGACGGATGACGATCTCGCCGCTCTGTATCTGTATTTGACGATTGCGCCATAGTCTGAATCGCGGCGCTTGTCCATTTATGCTTGAAAAGGAAAATCAAAGATGACAACCAACAAATCCGCCTGGGCAGATGCCCTCATCCATCTTTACACACTTGCCTCGCGGCTGGAAGGAGAGGGACAATACAACCTAGCCAAGCTGGTGCGCGCCGCGGCTGATTCGTTGTGCCGCCGCGAAACGCATCCGCTCGACATCCCCACCGATAAAGACAAATTAACCGCCGATGTTCTGCAAACGATTGAGACCTTGTCCCGATTGAATGTGAGCTCGGATTTGATCGCCACCTTGAAACAGGGCGCAGACTTCATGGCGCAGGGAAAACTTTCGCCCATCTCCGCCACGCCGCACTCCTACGTTTGCCGCACGTGCGGATACGTCACACTCAGCCTGCCTGAGGAGCCGTGTCCCGTTTGCGGCGCGTGGGTGGAGACCTTCCAAAAGTTCATGCCGAATTATTGGTTCGAAGCGCTCGAGCCACCCGCCGCGCTGAATCGCCTGCGTCAGACTCCACTCGATGTGGAGAAAATCATCGAAGGGTTGTCCGACGAAACGATGAATCGAACTCCGCCGGATGGCGGCTGGGCGATCCGCAATGCGCTGAGTCATCTGCGAGACGCGCAGAGCGTGCTCAATTTTCGGTTGGATCTCTTCCAGAAAGAAGAGTACCCTGATCTTGAGGCAAAAGCAGTTTTTGAATGGGCTACCAACAAAGCAGGAAATTCTGCTTCCTCAATGGAGATTTACGAAACTTATCTTGATTCACGTAAAGAAACCCTAAATATCCTCGAAAAACTTCATCCTTCAGAGTGGGGGCGAAAAGGGAGACATGAGGAATTTGGATGGATAACAATAAAGCAACAGGTCAGTTACTTTGCCTTGCATGAAATAACTCACCTTCCTCAAATAGAAATGTTGAGGGATCAAATTAAGAACTCTCAATAAAGAACTAATTCTTTTTGAAAAAGAGTGATTATCAAATCATTCTTTTTTCGTTCCAAAAGCAGTATGGGGAGGAATACACTTTCAAACCATTTTCCAGTAAACTTGAATAAATCCTATTCAATCCCTTCTTACTATCATGAAAAAACATCGTGTGCTACTGATAAGTTCCCATCGTCTCTTCGGCGAAAGCATGGAGATGGTTTTGCGCGCTGCTTTAGATGTGGAGTTGGTCGGAACGTGGGACCTTGATGAGGATGTCTGCCAACGTATCGCTCAAGCTCGTCCCAATGTCGTGGTGATCGCTGATGAGGAGGCACAGGATGAGACGGTTACCCGGCTCACATCAGCAATCATCGAACAATATTCAGAACTTTCCGTAATTCGGGCAGGTCTTTACGAGAATATTTTTCGTATTTTTTCAACCCACACCCTGCCTGCCCGCGGGGCAGACCTGCTCGAAACCATCCGCCATTTACCCATAATGAATTTCGATTCGAATTCATCCGAACCCAAAATTATTTCTTCCAAATGAGGAGGCGCATTCCATGATGAAAAAGCGAACCATACCAACCCTATCTCGTCTGGTACATATATTAATTTCAACGGGAACACTGGTGCTTCTACTGGCAGGCACCTTCATGCTTGCGCAAGCTGCGCCACCTTCCCAGGATGCCGGCAACGGGGAGGCAGTTTTCAAAGCCAAGTGCGCTGGATGTCACTCTATTGGTGGTGGAAAATTGGTTGGTCCTGATTTGAAAGGTATAACCTTACTAAGGGATTCTGCATGGCTCGCCAAATGGATAAAATCTCCGAATGAAGTCCTGGCTTCCGGAGACCCGATTGCCGTTGCACTTTTGGCGGAATATAACAATCTCCCCATGCCAGATTTGGGTTTAAGTGACACAGAGGTGGCGGAATTGATCGCCTATTTCAAAAAGATGGATGGAGTTACTTCACCAACAGCGACTCAATTAAGCTCAACTCCTTCGGATCAACTTATCGAGCCCACTACACCATCAGCTAACCCGCCCCTTTCTGAAATAGCTATGGTACTGGCACTCAATGGCAATCCTGATTATGGTCAAAAACTCTTTACAGGAGAAATACCACTGGGAAACGGTGGAACAGCTTGTATTGCTTGTCATAGTGTCGAGGGAGTTGGCTTTTTTGGGGGAGGTGGATTGGGACCGGATCAAACACATGTTTATACCCGCTATGGTCGGGAAGGATTAACAAGTGTTCTTGGCACACTGCCTTTTCCGACTATGCAAAGTATATATACCAATAGGCTGCTTACCATTGAAGATCAAGCTGATTTGCTTGCATTCTTTGCAAGGGCGGACAAACTTGGACAACCAAGAACTCAGTTTAATCTCCTTACCACACTGGGGGCAGGCTCTGGTTTAGCTGTGATCCTACTGGCTGGTATGCTTATTTTCTGGCCGCGCCAGCGCCTGAGCCTTTCACAGCGTTTGCGCAAGAACGGAAAACTCTAAACGGAGGAAACAACAATGACAAAATGGACGAAAGAATCTGTTAAACCTGTCGAGCGCAAGTGGGAAGAGTTCTACCGCAACCGCTTCTCCCACGATAAACGTGTTCGCACCACGCATGGCGTCAATTGCACCGGATCGTGCTCCTGGGAAGTGTTCGTAAAGGATGGTATCGTGACTTGGGAGCTGCAAGCCACTGACTACCCACTTTTGGAAGAGGGCTTGCCGCCATATGAACCACGTGGTTGCCAGCGCGGGATTTCATATTCCTGGTATCTCTACAGCCCGATCCGGGTCAAATATCCATATGGCCGCGGCGCATTGCTGGACCTGTGGCGTTCTGCGCGAAAGAATTTCAGCGACCCTGTCGAAGCATGGGCCTCCATCGTTGACAACCCGGAACAACGTGCCCTTTACCAACAAGCGCGCGGCAAGGGCGGTTTCCGACGCATTAAATGGGATGAAGCGCTGGAGATGATTTCCGCTTCGGTCATTCACACCACCAAGAAATATGGCCCCGATCGTGTCAATGGCTTCTCACCCATCCCGGCCATGTCACAGATTTCTTATGCAGCGGGTTCACGCTTCCTGACCCTGATGGGAGGTGTACCAATGTCGTTCTATGATTGGTACTGCGATCTGCCACCCGCCAGTCCTGAAGTCTGGGGGGAGCAGACGGATGTGCATGAATCAGCGGATTGGTATAACTCGCGCTTCATAGCCATCATGGGTTCGAACATCAATATGACCCGCACGCCGGATACGCATTTTATTGCGGAAGTACGCCATTCAGGAGCGAAATTAACCGTTTTTTCACCTGATTTTTCCCAAGCGGCGAAATATGCCGATTACTGGATTCCAGTTCACCCCGGTCAGGACACAGCCTTTTGGATGGCGGTCAACCATGTAATTTTGAAAGAATATTATGTGGACCGGCAAGTTCCTTATTTTATGGATTATGTCAAAAAATATACCGATATGCCTTTCCTGGTACAGATCGATGGAAAACATCCCGGCAAATACCTGCGCGCCAACCTGATCAAATCTTACAAAGACCAGGAGAACGGCGACTGGAAAATGCTGATCTGGGATAAGACTTCAGGCCAGGCGCGTATGCCCAAAGGTACAATCGGCTATCGCTGGCAAACTGAAAAGGGCAAATGGAATCTCGAAATGAAGGATGGTGTCACGGATGAAGAACTGAGCCCGGAGCTGTCCTTTCTTGACCAACATGATTCGGTCGTGCAAGTTGAATTCAATGATTTCGCTGGAAACAATATCAGCCTTCGCGGGGTTCCGGTGCGGAAGATTGAAACCAGCCAGGGAGAAATTACCGTAACAACGGTTTTCGATCTGATGATGGCGCAATTCGGAGTGGACCGTGGATTCAAGGGGGATTATCCCAAATCGTACGAAGATGAAATGTGCTACACCCCAGCCTGGCAGGAAAAATACAGTGGCATTCATCGCGATACCTGCCTGCGTTATGCACGCGAATGGGCGGTTAACGCTGAAAAGACCCATGGGAAAAACCTGATCATCATCGGCGCGGGAGCAAACCATTGGTATCACAACAACCTGTTGTATCGTTCCGCCATTACCGCTCTGATGCTGACGGGTTCAGTCGGCGTTAATGGTGGCGGTTTGGCGCATTATGTGGGACAGGAAAAGCTTGCCAACCATGCTTCATGGGGAGCGATTGCCTTTGCGGGTGATTGGAAGATTCCAAGCCGCCAACAGAACACCCCATCCTTTCATTATGTTCATACCGACCAATGGCGTTATGAGCGCGGATTCACCGCTTACGACTGCCTGCCTGGAGAAAAGAAAAAAGAACATACGATTGACTTTCAAGCGCGGGCTGTCCGCCAGGGCGCATTACCGTTCTTCCCTCAGTTCAACAAGAGTCCGCTGGAAGTGGTCAAAGATGCAGAAGCAACCGGTGCACAATCCGAAGTGGAGATCATTCAGTATATCGTTTCACAGTTGAAGAGCGGTAAACTTCAATTTGCGATGGATGATCCTGATGCTCCTGAAAACTGGCCGCGCATCTGGTTCATCTGGCGCGGAAATGCCATCGGCACCAGTATGAAAGGCCACGAGTATATGCTCAAACATTATCTTGGCACGCACTCCAATAAGGTGGCCAGTGAAATGGCGAAAGGTTACGTTAATGAAGTGGAATATCACGATAAAGCCCCAACAGGTAAACTCGACCTCGTTGTAGATTTAAATTTCCGCATGGACACTTCGGCTTTGTACTCAGACCTGATCCTGCCCGCCGCCACATGGTATGAAAAGACGGATCTGAATTCGACTGACTTACATACCTTTGTCAACCCAATGCAAGCCGCCGTGCCACCTGCCTGGGAATCCAAAAACGATTGGGACATATACAAAGCCATTGCAAAGAAAGTAAGTGAATTGGCAAAGGTGCACTTGCCTGAACCTGTGCGTGACGTGGTGATGATCCCGCTGCAACATGATACTGTGGACGAAATTTCCCAACCTACTATCCTGGATTGGAAAAAAGGTGAATGTGAACCTATCCCTGGCAAGACCATGCCCAAGTTCCGCGTTGTAGAACGTGATTACACGCTGCTCTACGAACGTATGGTCAGTTTGGGAACTGGAGTGGAGGAGAATGGCGTATCAGCGCACGGGTTCAAGATTCCCGTGGCAGACGAATATCAGGCGTTGATCGTGGAACAGGGACGCAAGTTCGACAACAAGTCTTACCCCAGCTTAGAAGAGTCGCGCGAGGTGGTGGATACCATCCTGCGCCTTGACCCCGTCACCAATGGAGAACTCGCTTTTCGTGCTTTTGAAGAGGAGGAGCATAAAACCGGCCGCAACCTGACCCACCTGGCTGAGGGGACGCGTTCCGTTCGCTACAACTTCGCCGATCTGATCGCCCAACCACGGCGCGTTTTGACCACCCCAACCTGGTCAGCCAGCATAAACAAAGGTCGTGCTTACTCGCCCTTCACACTCAATGTTGAAGAGTTGGTTCCCTGGCGCACGCTGACGGGTCGCCAACATTTCTACCTCGATCACGAGCTTTATCTGCAATGGGGTGAACATCTGCCCATCTATAAGCCGCGCCCTGACCACTCCATGCTGGATGAGACCCAAATTACACAAGCTGAAGCACAGGGAAAACTAATGAATTACATCACCCCGCACGGCAAGTGGAGCATCCATTCAACGTATTCTGATAATCATCGCATGATGACTCTCTCGCGTGGTGGTTACCCAATCTGGCTGAACAACAAGGATGCTGAAGAACTGGGCATTCAGGATAATGACTGGGTGGAACTCTTCAACGACAACGGCGTGTTCGTTCAGCGCTGTGCTGTCTCTGCACGCATACCAAGCGGAACAGTGTTTGTCTATCATGCCACCGAACGCACCATCGGAGTTCCGATCTCACCCTTGCGCGGCAAACGGGCGGGCATGAATAACTCGATGACGCGCACGCGCCTCAAGCCCGTGCTGATGGCTGGTGGTTATGCCCAGTTCACCTATGCCTTCAATTACTGGGGTCCGACAGGCGTCAACCGCGACACCAATGTGTTCGTGAGAAAAGTGGAAAACGTGGAGTTTTAGGAGAAAACCATGAACGTACGCACACATATGAGCATGCTCTTCCATCTGGATAAGTGTATCGGCTGCCACACATGTTCCATCGCTTGTAAAAATTTATGGACAGACCGTAAAGGCGCTGAGTATATGTGGTGGAACAACGTAGAAACTCGCCCAGGTACAGGCTATCCCACCCAATGGGAGAACCAGAAACATTTCAAAGGTGGCTGGAAATTCACAAAAGCTGACGGCTACGGCGAGAAGAACAAACTGGAGTTGGGTCTGCACACCCGAACGGGCGCTCTGGCAAAATTATATTACAATCCCGATCTGCCAAGCTTGGAAGATTACTATGTACCCTTCACCTTTCGCTATTCAGATCTGTTTACTGCCCCCGAAGGGAAAGACCAGCCAACCGCCATACCGATCTCCATGGTGACAAACAAACCTCTGCACATCGAATCGGGTCCCAACTGGGATGATGACCTGGGCGGTTCAAATCTGTATGCCCGCAACGATCCCAATAGTCAGAATCTTTCCGATGAAGTCAGGGCTTCGTTAGAAGAGATAGATCGCGTGGTTTTTAATTATTTGCCACGCATCTGCAACCATTGTCTCAACCCAGCCTGCGTGGCGGCTTGTCCATCCGGAGCTATTTACAAAAGGGCTGAAGACGGCATCGTGCTGGTCAACGAGAATCAATGCCGCGCCTGGCGTATGTGCGTAGCTGCCTGCCCATATAAAAAAGTTTATTACAACTGGAATACTGGCAAATCCGAAAAGTGCATTCTTTGTTTCCCGCGCATGGAAACCGGACAAGCACCTGCCTGCGCACATTCCTGCGTCGGGCGCATCCGTTACATGGGCGTCCTGCTCTACGATGCGGACCGCATCCCCTCCGCTGCCAATGTTCCCGACAATGAGTTGGTGGACTCGTTCATGGATACCATCCTTGATCCCTTTGACCCTGAAGTGATCGCTGCAGCCAAAGCCAATGATATTGACGATGGCTGGATCAAATCTGCACAGGAAAGCCCGATCTACAAATTCGTCAAAGTCTGGAAGATCGCCTTACCCCTGCACCTTGAATACCGCACAATGGCAATGATGTTCTATATACCCCCGCTTTCACCCATAATGAGCAGCATGCAGGATGGCAGTATCCGTCTCAATCTGGACGACAACCCGCAGCATGAATTCGAATTATTTGACAATCTCGACAAAGCGCGCATTCCCGTAAAATATCTCGCCAGTCTGTTCAGCGTAGGAAACGAAGATGTGATCCGGAGGATTTTGCGCAAGTTATATGCAGTGCGAATTTACATGCGACGCAAGACTGTGGAAAATAATATTGACGAAGCCACGCTACAAGCCATGTCCGAATCCGGTACCAGTCCCGAGGAGGCGGAAGCCATCTACAAGTTGACCACCTTGCCAACCATTCCGGAGAGATTCGTTCTGCCTCCTTATCATCGCGAGATGTCCGTTGAAACATGGAAAGACCCTCTTGCTCAAAAAGGCGAAGTCGGCTTTGGGTTCATGCAACCGCCCCAGAGAGGTGACTAATGAACATCAACCTGTTACTGGCTGAAGCATTTCGATATCCATTCCCGGGTCTGCTCGAGCAATTGGAGATTGGATTGGCGGAAACAGACAAAGTGCCTGCGAGAAGAGGGTTGGCAGCCTTCGTCAAGAAAATCAGCGCATTTTCCCTTTCCGAGTGGGAGGAACTTGCCACGCGCACGCTTGATCTGAGTCCTGCTGCTGCACCTTATATCGGTTTTCAGATGTGGGGCGAGAGTTATCAGCGTGGCGAGTTCATGGCAAAGTTAAATCATGCCATGGCTGATCTGGACATCGACCCCGAAGGCGAACTGCCAGATCATCTTGTTCCGATCCTGCGCTATCTGGCTGCCACATCCCAACCCATTCCTGAATTAACTGAGAATTTTGTAACTGCAGTGAAGCGCATGATTACCACCCTGCGGGAAAAGGATAAACGAAATCCGTATATAGACTTGTTTGAGGCAACACTCAAAATTTCTCCGATGCAAACTATAGATGAAAAGGAAAGTCAGCCATGAAAGCAACCGAGATCCTGATGTCCGAACACCGTGTTATTGAAAGAGTGATTCAAGCCATGGAAACCGCTGCCACTCACCTGCAACTAGGCGGAGATATGCGTCCCGGATTTTTCATTGAGGCTGCAGATTTTATCAAGAACTTTGCCGACGGATGCCATCATAAAAAAGAAGAAGGAGTACTGTTCACAGCACTTGCTGAGAATGGCTTGCCTGTCAACGGTGGACCTGTCGGCGTGATGCTTAGCGAGCACGAACAAGGCCGTGCTTTTACGCGCGCCATGCTGGCTGCCGCTTTGAAATTGACAGATGAACCATCTGCGCGTAAGACAGTGATCAACAACGCTCTGGGGTACGCCGCTCTGTTAAGACAGCACATAAAGAAGGAAGATCAAATTTTGTTTCCAATGGCAGATCGCGTTATCCCTTTGGAAAAACAAAAACGCGTGGTTGATGATTTCGAACACATTGAACACGAAGAGACTGGCGCTGGCGTTCACGAGAAATTTCTTGCCCTGGCCAGTGCTCTTGAGCAAGAAAGCGCACTTTTCTTAATGGAGGCATGAAATGGATTGGAATACTCTGCTGTTTGTGATCTTTCCTTATGTTTCTTTAGTGATCGCGATTGTCGTGACAATATACCGTTCCATCTACAGACCCTTCAGCATATCGAGCCTATCATCACAATTGCTTGAACGCCGGCAACTATTCTGGGGATCGATCTCCTTTCACTGGGGCATTACCATTATTTTGACCGGACACCTGATCGCCATCTTTATCCCGCAGAGCATCGTTCTGTGGAATGCCGAACCGCTGCGGCTCTACTTGCTGGAATTGAGCGGCATAGGGCTGGGATTATGGGCAACGGTCGGGATTACAGTTCTGCTCTGGCGGCGTCTGACACAGCCACGGGTGCAGGCTGTCAGCACGCCGATGGATTATGTTGTCGTGATGTTGGTATTGGTTTCGCTGGTGACCGGCGTGATTATAGCCTCTTATTATCGTTGGGGTTCGTTCTGGTTCACGGGCATCTTCACTCCTTATGTCTGGTCCATCCTGACTTTCCAGCCAAATGCCGACCCTTTGATTCCACTGCCTTTCACCATCAAACTGCACGTCTTTAATTTCTACCTTATGACAGTGGCATTCGCCTTCTCCCGCCTGGTACACATCATTGCCTGGCCACTCGGCTATCTATGGCGCCCGTGGCAGATTGTGATCGCTTTGAGGAAAAGAAAAGGCGATTCTCTGACTAATGAAAGTTAAAAAATGGATACAATTAACACAAGGAAATCTATTCTTAACGAAATTGAGAATCTGCATCCCGCATACTTTTCTCTTGTCATGGCTACAGGAATCGTTTCCATCGCCTGCCATTTACTACAGATGGATTGGATCGCTTTTTTGTTGTTTTATATCAATATCCTGGCTTATTTGGTGTTGTGTTTGCTGACATTGATTCGCCTTTTTCGTTATCCCCGACGAATGTTAAATGATCTAACGATCCACGCTTTGGCCCCAGGTTACTTTACACTGGTGGCCGGTACCTGTGTACTGGGCGCCGAGTTCGTCAATCTAACACATAATTATACTGCAGCTATTTTTCTGTGGGTCCTGGGCGGGTTGCTCTGGGGAATCATCATGTATGCATTCTTCACAGCTGTGATCATACGCACACAAAAACCCACCCTGGAAAATGGTATCAATGGTGCCTGGTTGATCGTCACAGTTGCCACACAATCTGTTTCAATCCTGGGTACACTGGTCGCATCTCAGTTCCCAAACAATATACAGGTTATTTTGTTCATAACCTTGACGTTTTACCTGTTGGGTTGCATGCTTTACCTGAATATTATCGCTTTAATCTTATACCGGCTTATCTTCATGGAACTGAAACCAATGGAATTGACACCGCCATTCTGGATCAATATGGGGGCAGTTGCGATAACAACGCTGGCAGGTGCAACTCTGATGCTCAATAGCAGTCAGTGGAGTTTCTTGGTCGAACTCCTACCCTTTATTAAAGGTTTTACACTGTTCTTCTGGACGACAGGTACCTGGTGGATACCCATTCTCTTAATCCTGGGATTCTGGCGTCATATAATTCATCGTTTCCCTTTGGAATATAATCCATTGTACTGGGGTATGGTGTTCCCATTGGGAATGTACACAGCCTGCACTTATCAATTGGCTAAGGCAACTGGACTGGAATTCTTGATCGTGATCCCCCAATATTTTATCTATTTTGCTCTTGCCGTATGGCTGGCAACCTTTGTTGGGTTGCTGCGCCACTTGATAACCAACATGACCGCACGACACGTCCAATGATCCCGTATACAGAGAAAACTCCATTCTTCTTGACAAAAACAAGTTTGAGTAACCTTGAAATTCTTTTGTCACAATCTTCATCTCGTCATAAACATCTTTGTCCACGCCAGATACTGGGGGTTCGCATAGGACTGGCGGGCGCCACCGCGCTGGGCTTGGAACTACCCAGACACGACAAACGCCTGATGGTCTTACTCGAATCGGATGGCTGTTTTGCCGATGGAATCGAAGTTGCCACAGGATGTACAATCGGACATCGAACAATGCGGATCGAAGACTACGGAAAAATTGCAGCTGCATTTGTGGATGTGAGAACAGAAAAATCGCTTCGTATCACCCCCCAGGTGAATGTGCGCCAGAAGGCACTCGACTTCGCAGGTGACGAACGCCGACATTACTTCGCACAATTGCAAGCCTACCAGTCCATGTCCGATACCGTATTATTAAACATACAACCCATCAAGTTAACGACGCCCATTAAAACCATCCTCAGCCGCGCTGGTGTGCGCGTGAATTGTGAAAAATGCGGTGAAGAGATCATCAACGAACGCGAAGTTATACTGGATGGAAATGTTCTTTGTCGTCCTTGTTCCGATGGAGGATATTATTCTCCGATGCAAGAGGTCTTGACATCATCCGCTGCGTATATAGAAGTCATGGAATGAAAAAAATATCTTTAAACTCAAGCCAAACGGTGGCTGATGTAATCCAACAACATCCCGAGACCCTCCACACTTGGATCACCTTAAAAACAGACTGTGTCGGATGTTATATGATGAATTTTTGTTCTCTAGATTATGTTGCCAAGAGTTATCACATCAAGGTTAAGAAATTGTGCGAAGAATTGGAAAAAGCAATTACCGGATAGATTTTAAATAAAATATTTAGAAGAAAACTATAGTTACACAACCGCCAACATCAATAATCGGCATGCTTCAAGAACATCCGCCAGTTTCCATCCCCACTCAGGCGGGTGTCACGCCGGACGAAGCTGCAGCCCCCAGCCTGTACAGAGCGAAGTAAATTTGTCAGGTGCAGGCTTTGTTGGACGCATTTATTATTTATCACTATTTTTTTAAACCGCTCAAACCATCACGCAAATGAATTCCGAGACTCAGCAAGTCTTCCAGCTCGTATTCACTCAGGCAATTCCACGGCGAGAAGCATAGCGACATGGCAGATTAATCGTTTGCGCGCGAATTGCGACATAGTCCCAATGGCTTTCCCTCACTCGCTTTTGATCTACGCTGCTGGTCTTTTTAATTTAAGCAGGAAGTGGTCACCGCGGTGTTGCCTGTAGATTAATGGTGTAGGGAAGAAGATAGAAGTTCACTGCTGTTACCAAATCTTCATGGCAGCATTGAGAGGTAACGATCATTGACCCGGAGTGTGGTAGAGCTTGAATGTTCCGGTTTCCACAATCCCGCTGTTCTCCAAGATCCATTCCTTCCTGGCGAAGTATTCATCACCGAAGACCTCCCAGTTTGCAGCAACGTACCCGGAGTCCGTGACGGATGACCCCATCGTCAGTTCGTCAACGTGAGTGGCGATGAACGTTGAGGTCCATGCCGGGAATGGAGGGATGGTCATGGATCCTGTTGATTCGCAAATATCGGCGATTGCGCTTTCTGTTGTATTCCCGGGCAGGTAGGTCAAGATAAAGTCAGCCACTTTCCCAAGCGGGTCATTTTTGTCGTATGGCGCCTCCAGGATCTCCAGGTTGAAGACCTTGAAAGGACTGCCGTCACCGCGGACGCTTTCCACGCTGCAGAGCCAGAACCATTCGAAAGCTTCATTTACCGTCGGGGCTTCGCCTTCTATGATGCCAAGCTCGCCTTTGTCCGGTTCGAAGCGAAGGGTGATATCTGACGTCACCGTGGATTCATACCCTGAGCCTGCTTCGTTAAGAGTCCCGGTGGATTCAAACTTCAGGTTGAAGGTCATGCACTTGATGGTCAGATCGCGGGCTTCGCGTAGCGCTGACTCGCCTTCACCCGGCATCAGCGCATGTTGGCGTTCAAAACCCATCCACATCGGGAGCATGCGGTGGATGATATGATCCTCGACGCACAACTCGAACTCTTCGACAATGCACACCTTCCAGGCTTTATCTATCAGACCCGGGTATTTCGCCAATGGGTTGCCATCGCCGCTTAGTCCTGACAATTGTCGCCAGCGCTCAAGCTGATATACGGACTGAACAGCCAACTGCCCATTCGCGCAGCTCTCACCGGCGGCATCCACCCGAGGCTTGACCACCTGTTCTTCGTATTGCAGAAACGCATCTTCAAAGAGAGCATATAAATCTGCCCCACTTTCGCCTTCCTGACGTATTCGGATCAATTCTGCGCTCAGCGCACTATCCAATCGACGCTCTGCATCACCGCCCAACCGCTTGCGCACCGGCTCGATATCTGCCAGTAAGCCTTTGGTCACGCCCGTGCCGCTGAAGTGCAGCAACAGGATCTTGATCTCACTCGAATCAACCACCGGCGCAGCGAGGATCAGGTCCTTGCCATCCCCCTGGTAAGCGAAGGTGATCTGCTCTGCGATGGGAATCTCTTGAGCGGGGGTGATCGTCAGGATGGCGAAGTTTTGAAAGGTCAGCCCCTCCGGGCTTAACTGCACAGCATAGGTCTGCCCGCTGCCGAAGGGCATGTCTGCACTGCTGGCAACGGGGGTCATGCCGATCGTGGTTTCGTTCAACAAGGCGTCTGAGGGGATCTCCAGCGTGAACAGCGTGCCATCCGCACCGGTCACACTCAATTTGCCGCCCTCGACCGGAATGACCGCCTCGACTGTATTGCCCGAGTCCAATGACACTGCCACTTGAATGGGATCAGCCGGAGTGTCAAAAATCCACCCCATGTCATTCTGCGAGCCGGACGATTCCGCACAACCTGTAACCATTGCGGCCAGTAAAATAAAAAAGATAGAAATTTTATATATTCTCATTTTTTCTCCTTTTTTTTCGTACAGTCATGTTTCTTCGCCATAGGGATAACTGCGCCAGTCGTCAAAGCGAGAGGCGGCGGCTTGCCAGTGCAACGTCAGCCGTGTCGGCTGAAACGCGGATATGAGCGGCTGATATGATAACTCTATTCGAACACGGGAAGTTACTCGGAGGGTATCGACCAGAGAAATGTTATTATTCTGTCAATACTACTCCAAATAGTAATATATCATAGGTGGGGCGGCAAGGGAAGGTTGCTGCATTGTTGAGTTCACTCAGCCGGTGCTGTTCCGCAGTTTCCAAGGCAGCTTATAACCACAGGCATGGTTCAGGTGGGGGATGCTCCTGGCGATGATGCTGGGGTTCGGCAATTCATAGCATAAACCACAAGACAGCATGGGTAAGGCAAAGATGGAGAGAGTGAGCTATATCGAGGGGCAGCCCAGGACGGGATCCTTTCAAGTCCCAAACAACGGTCCCCTGAAGGGGATTGCGTTCGAGTCCGCTTGCTCCCTACGGGGGTGCAAAGATCGCGAGGGGCACACAAAAAGCCGGCAGTATTTGGGTTTCACAAAGACGTGGGGGTAAATAACCAGAACGATGTGCACTTCATTCTAGCCATTTCGTTCCTCTAGAGTCTAAAGGGAGAACGATGCTTAAGTCGGACAAGATTGAACTGGATAAATGCTGCTAAAGTAATAATTTTATTGATCAGGGAAATAAATGACCCACCTCGGTGCACATGCTATGCAGAGGCGTGGTGGGTACTGTTGAAATGGATTATACCTGTACTCATTCTGTTTTTGAAACTTGAGTCGTGTATGCTTTTTGAATTGGATACTATGCAGGCTAATTGATTCCTGCGACCAATTTAACCTCGATCCTCGCATTCAATGCCGTGGCAATCTTGTTTAGAAAGGATAAACTCGGTTTGCTTGAACCGTTCTCTAACCTTGCAATGGATGGCTGACGAGTGCCAACCATCTCGGCAAGTTGAGCCTGGGTTAATCCTCGTTGCATACGAAGCCGGGCTACCTGATAACCTGGTTCGAGTTCTTCAGCAGCGGCCATAAACTCAACATTTTTGATCTTTTCGGATTCCCAATCTTCAAATCGGGGTATATCCTTTTGTGCCATATTACACCTCATCCAATAATTCTTCCATACGGCGCAGAGCAATCTCAATCTCACGACCAGGCGCTTTCTGGCTTTGTTTTCGATATCCATGCAGGATGACGAATTGTTTCTCAATGTAGGCGAAATAGAATAACCGGATGCCTCCTGGACGTAGTTCCCAGAGTTTCCCTTGAATCGGCTTTGCATGTGGCATACCCAAACTCGTTCCAAACTCCTGCAATAATCGCAATGCGTTGCGAATTTTCGCCTGTTCCATCACCGGGAGCTCTTCGATGAATTCCAATGGTGGACATTTTCTACGACGATCTTTGTAAAATAAGATGCTCCACATGTGTTTATATTCTCATTATAACAAAATTGTTATATTGGTCAAGAGGTTATTGGCAACAAATTACTGGGGCACTGGTCTGAATTGACATCCAAATGCTGCCGGCTTTCCCAACATCGTCCACGAAAGACGTTCCACAGTGTTCCACCAGATCCCCGGCACTGCAGACCAGTGTGCATCGGCAACTTCTTGGGGAATATCCGGGTCAGCTGCAGTACCGCGGGCAAGAAACCCGTCCGGATGAATACCAACTTCCGTATAAACGAATGAATAAATAGGACCCAGGGCTGCCAGGGAGAGCAGCATACCCCAACCACACCGGGATGGTTGGACTGTCTTGGCTGCGTCCATTCGGTCAGCAATAAATTCAAAATACGTCATTCCTTCTGGAGCCTGGGCTACCTGCATGGGTTGGTTACCTTTGTAGGCGATAAATAAGATGTTGGTGCAAATTACCAGGATTATTGTCGATTTGATCAAACTTCCGATAACTTTAATAATCGTTCCCATGGTCTTCATTGTCTCCTTTATTTACTCGGTACAGATCTTCGGGTCGGGCTGCCTCTCGTAGTGTCCGGTTAAAGCGGATCTCCTCCCGGTACATCCGATCCAGGGCGACTTCAAGCACATCACTTTCACTGCGTCCCATCGTGCTGGCCATCGCTCGTAATTGGATGACTCCTTCCTGGCTCAATCGAAAAGATCGTACGGCTTTATTGGCAGAATTCGTTTTAGGCATGCTCGTTTTCCTTATCGATTGGATTGTTCATAATGTAATACTCTAGTATATATTTGTCAAGGAAATCAGGTTCAATATTTGAAAATTGGTCGTAATACCCACTAGGATAAGGTCTTTTGGATTGTTATGATAAGAGGTAGATCCACAAAAATGTGACCGGTCGCTGATAATCGTCAGCTGTTCCAAGAATCGTTGGTGCGACCCTCTATGTTCCTCCCTTTCAACCTTAGCCGAGGTTTGAAAAGGAAAGGTAACGTAACTGGTCGTTTTTGTTTTAACCAACCATTGAAAACAATCATTTTAAAAGGAGAAAAAAATGAAAGAAATCCACGTCTCTAAAAGTCACATCTTAGCTGCTGCTATCCTAACTGTGGTCATCGTTACAGGAATCCTGGTGATCCAAAATTGGCCGTTTTCTTCTGACCAAAGAACGGACCAACCGACCGATGAAGATCGTCTGGCCTCTTCTGCAGCCGTCTCTGCCATCGAGAAAGTTTTCCAGGTGGATTATCGGGAAGGAAAAGAAACCTGGCTCGGTCGGATCTGTGAAGTCAGTACTCCCGCGGGTTGCCAGTTGTTTTCGACCGGAGCAGAGAGCATGTGGCAAAAATATGTAGATTCTAAAACCATTGTCAGTGCGCAGGTGCAAGAGGCTGTAAAAGCAGCTGACAATGGCCAGGAGCAGGTATGGGAGTTAGCTGTCTCTATTTCTTCCCCTCTGCCTGGCAGCACTAAAATCCAGGATACCGCCTATATAGTCCTCCAAAAAACGGACAGGGGCTGGATGTTTGATCGTTTCTTGATGGAACCAGAGGTCAACGTACTTCTTCTGCCACTTGAAGGCACCCGTATACCCGTGAAGGAAGGAAGTGAAAATTGAAAAGGATCGTCTTGCTACTTGCACTCCTGACCTTACTCATCCCGTTGAGCGTTCATGCCCAGGAAGAGGATCCCTGGGCTGAGGTCTTTCTGCCAGACGGCAACCTGAATCCAGACCTGATTGATCTCGGGGTAACGACGGATCATCCGGAATGGATGAACATGGATCTGCCCTTTGGACAAACCATCGATCTGGAAGCGAATTATCATCGCTACCAAACCGCCAGCGGAAATATTGTTGTATTGCCATCCGCTTCAACCCTGTTCTTCATGGCCATGAACCCACAAATCAGTGGCCTCTCCAGTTCCTATGGATCATTAGGCAATGGATATGGTGGCGTTATCTCCTTTCTGGGTTTAGTGGCCGGGGATAACCTGGATTGGAGCCGGATCCAGACGGATCACCCGGAATACACCAACCCGGATCAATTCTGGAATGCGGTTTTGAACGGACAGCAGGATGTCTGGACCTATTTTTCCGGGTGGGGTTTTATCACCACCCTGTTGCAGATGTCTTGGGATGATGCCGCCTTGCGTTCCATCTACCTTTTGTACATGAACGGTGTCCAGAACTGTGCTGCTCTTCCAGGTGGGTGTTCGGGAATTGTCACACCGCCTCCGCCGGCACGCGAATGTCCTGACCCCACTGTAAGTCTGGGACAACCACTACTAACCATCCAGAAGATAGCTCCTAACAATCCGTTGGTGATTGGGCAGGATCCAGAGAACCGACGCGGAGCAGATATTCAAGCGTGGGTAAGCATTCCACCCGTTATCTTCACCTGGTACGAACCGATCTACGAGGAACGCACTTTTTGCCGGACAGCGGTTGCAGGTGAAACTCCAGACTGCAATACAGGAGCCGGTTCAAACGTAAACGATGGAGTTGTCGATACGATCATGGTATTCAAAGAATGCCGAATGCATGTCGAGCGCCTACCGGACCCAGTTGCATCTGTGCAAGCGCGAGCAAATCTGGATGCAGCCAGCCAGGATTGGATCACAGGCAAGCTGGGCCAAACCCATTATGAAGCCTTTATCCACCAGGCAAATTTTGCCTTGATCCCAGGATTGGGCAGTTGGACGGGTGGATGTGATGGAAGTGGTACCTGCACAGCCTCAGGACAGGCACTGCGAGTTCCATTCGCAGATCCAGGAACCTTTCTCTTGCGTCTGGAGGTGGTGACCAGCGGTACCCGTTTCCGGGGCATCGTAATCACCCAACCCAGACGGGTAGGGATGGATGGAACGCTGCAGGTTTATGTGACCCTGCCGGCTCTGGTGCCGTAAAGATCAGCACTTTACACAAAGTCTTCCTTGTACATTCAATTCTTGGTCGGTTTTAAGACTTGTTTACGAAGAAATGATCAAGAGAAGGAAGGAGCAAGGGATTGATGACAGATTATTTCGTGGTCTTCGGGAATTTCCTGGCCTCTCTGCCCACCTACCTGTTGAATGGTTTCCTGGCAACCCTGTACTGGTTCGGCGAGTCGGGGGCTGCCCTGGTCAGCATCCTGTGTGCCAGCCTGATCATTCGTTTTGTCGACCATCGTCAACAAACCAGGGCTGCCTTCCGACCTGGGCGAAGTGGACGGGAGACGAGTGCTCCGGACCTGTATACAGCTCAGATCACCACAGCTGTTATTCTGGTTTTATGGGTGATCAGCCAATGGAGTATGGGCGCTCCGGTGCCCTGGCTGGGAGCAGCAATGTGGACTACCGGCACGATCATCCTATTGCTGATACGCATCCAGGAAAACACCCTGTCCTGGAACATGAAATCCGGGATCGCCACCTATTCCCTGGCAGTGTTGGGTAGCCGACTCTACCTGACCTACACCGCACAGCTGACTCCGGATCAATGGGCGGCTCTAATAGGTACTTCCGAAAGCGCAGCAGCGGTGATCGCCAACACGCGTGGCAATGTCACCACCATCATCCTGTGGGCTTTATGGTTGGTGATCCCGCTAGGCTACTTCGCCATGTTGCTGCAGCAGGTCTTGATCAACCCGATGTCATTGGTCAATCCTCTGGCTGGTGCCAGCGAGTTGATACAGCGCTACAGGAACAGAAGGTAGGGAGACGAATGAAACCAATGCAAATAAATTTGTGCTGGTTTGATTTGTTCCTCTACCGTTTTTGGTGAGAGGTTAATAAACGTTGGTCGGTTCTTTAAACGTCGGATTCTATTTCAACGATTGGAGGTCAAAATGTCAGAACTGATGGATTTGCTGCGCGGCCCTGCCCTGGGAGTGGTCTTCATGATCATCCTGCTGGCAGGTGCACTGCTCATCACGGCTTTTGCGGCCCTGATGGCTCAGATGGGACTCCTGTTCCGGATGAAGCCCTGGAACACTTCTGAAACATTTCCCAAAAATCAGGGAAGTGAGACCGGGAGTGGGACCAGACAACCGGGATTCTATGGACATCACGTTTCTGCCCAGGGTAACCAACCCACATCAACTGTAGATCGCACCCGCTCACCACAGATGGTGGTTCATGAGCCAGATGCGAACGAAATAGTGGATGCCGCCTGGCGGGAAGTGCGCTAAGCAAAGCGATCCAAGGCTGCTCTTGCACATACAAGAGCAGCCTGCTCAGTTCACCAGCTACTCTGGTTGGCAAATTGAGCAGGCTGAAACAAACATGGAGAAAAGGAAACAATGATCATTGGCAAGCTGACAGAAAAAATACCCTGGTTGAAAAGGAAGGATAAACTGTCCATTCCGGATGACCTGGAGATCAACGGCACGGAGCTGACCTATAACGAGCGCCATGAACTCGAAAGCTTGATCTTCCATCTCATCGAGCGGGAAGGGGGTCGGGAATACAGCGGATACCGGGTAATACGCCTTTTACAGTTACGCTACATTTCCATGGAAGCCCGTCGGGATGCCGGCCTTCTGCAGAAGATGCGCACAGTTTTGCGCGGATTATATGGTGCCCAGGTCGACCTGGTCTATCTGGCGGCCGGGGTTTTTAATGAACCTAAGATCGGGATCGTGCAGTGTTATGGCGTGGCTGCATTTTCTGCAAACAAGGAAGAAGCCATCCAGCGTTCTTTGCAGAACCTGTATGCGCTGCGAGCTGGCCTGGTGGGAGCATACCGGCAAATCCGCCTGGAACCTCTTTCAGCAGAGGTGGCCCAGTGGTTGGCGCGTTCTCTGGAACAAATGCCTTATGCTGTCGTGGCTGTCGGTCATCCGGATCCGCGTGAAAATTCACGCGGGGGTGATGCTTCTATGCGCGATCCACTCTCCTCAGGTAGCCAGTCTGCCCAGCAATACAGTCAGCAGCAGAATGAACTGCTCTTCCGCGGCATGAGCAGCCTGGAAGAAGAATTTCTGCTGATGCTGCTCACCAGCCACGTGCGCCTGGAAGATATCCTGACCATGTTGTCCGGTTTGCTGGAAGATACATCCATCTATGCCTCACGCCAGCTTGGAACCCGGGCCGCCTCCTTTGGCATCAGCCTGCCAGCCATTTTGACCGGTGGCCTGGCGGAGAACGCTTCCCAATCCTATGCGACCAATCATACCAACGGGGTCACCCAGGGCCAGGCGTCGATGGATGGGGTGGCTGAGTCGCAAGGCCAGGCACATACGGTCGGGCAGTCCAGTACCAGCGGTTGGGCACACACCGTTGGAACCTCCGAGACCGACACGGTCGGGTCATCCTCCACAGTTGGCAGTTCGGTCACGCAGGGCAGCTCTCACACCGATGGATCCTCTGTCACGGATGGAAGCTCGCATACCGATTCTTCCGGTCTGGCAAGCTCGCATACCGACAGTTCTGGATACGGCGTCAATGGGGGTATCGGCGGAAGCATTGCCCCGGCTGGCGTGGGTCTATCCGCCAACGTGGGTGGAAATGCCAGCTGGGGTTCATCCGATGGAGTCATCAACAGCAGTGGTTCTTCAGATGCAAGCATGCATTCGGCCACTACCAGCCAATCGGATACTGTCTCCAATAGCGTGACCCAGAGTCAGTCCCAGACGAACTCGCAAAGCCACTCTTCCACCCAATCGGAAGCGAACACGATTTCAGGATCTCAGACCGAGTCGGTGGCGGACACCACCAGTTCCTCCAGCACCCAGAGCCATGCCGATACGACCAGCACGGCTCGTTCAACGACGGATGGAGTCAATCTCGGACAGAGCCTGGGACGCGGCGTCAGCGCTGGCATGAGCGTGGGAGTAGCCCCTTCCTTTTCGCTTTCCAACGCCAACCAGTGGCAGGATGATCCAACCATACTGCTGACCGAGATCATGCGCACCCAGCGCAAACTGCTGGATATTGCCAGCCGGGAAGGCGCATTTTATACCGACTTGTATGCCCTGGCGCGTACGGAACAGGGTGTGCAGGCTTTGATGGGTCTCATTCCAGAGGCCTTTCACGGCACCGAAGATGTGGTGGCAGGCGTGCAGACCCGTGCGCTCAGCGAGATCGAGCAGGCTTATATCGGTCTGCATGCACGTACCTTCACTCCCTCCACCCGCATTGAAACCATCCCGGAAGCCATGAGCGGGTATGCTGATTCAACCCTTCTGACCATGCTGCAGGTGGCGGCCTACACTGCTCCGGGCATGTTCGAGCAGGGTTCTGCCCTGACCACACAGGAAGAAACCCCGGCCTTTGCCTTCTATCCGGATATTCCCGGGGATATCAGCCTGGCCAGGCAGTGGTCGAGCGAGACCGGTCTGCTGACGGACGTATTCTTGAAGTTATCCAGAGACCGTCATTTCCACACTGCCTTTGTGGGGGATACCGGTTTTGGAAAATCGATCGCGGCCGAGCGCCTGGCGTATGAAACCACCCGCTACTGGCATTATCGCACCATCGTCCTGGATTTTGGACAGGGTTGGCGCAAGGCCATGAACTGGACCGGGATCAGTAAGTCCAATTCGGAAGATGGTCGCTCGCATGTCGATATCCGTCAGCTCTACCCCGGTTCGCCGCGCCCGCTGCGCTGGAACATTCTGCAGGTGCCGCGCCGTCTCGAGCCAGGCCGATACCGCAGCATGCTGGCGGAACTGTTTGCCAACGCTGGCCGCATGGGTGCCAGGCAGTTGGGATTCATGCGCCGGGCGTTGACCGAATTGTATTTTGAAGCTGGTGTTTTGACCGGTGACCCCAAACTGCAGAATGGACCTCTGGGACATCTCCAGGATAAGCGTGAAGTGGAGTTGATTCGTAATGAACGCCAAAATTCTAAGGATGACCTTCACCCCGGCACCCTATTGGAAACGCTATCGCCTTCAGAATTGCAAGCTCTGGCAGTCTACCGCAGTCGAAAATTGGATGTCTCTCAATGGGTGGATCGCTTACGCTCCTACAAAATAAGATTTGAAAAGGACCAGACCAGCCGCACCAGCCTGGAAGGGGTGCTATTGCGCCTGGAACAATTTTCCGAAGGGCAGATGGCGCGCCAGTATGGAGCCTCTGCCAGCAGCCTCTCGTCTGCGCCAGGCGTGGAAGACCTGGGCCTGTTGGGCGACCCGGACAACCCCTGGGGCATCCTTGTGATCGAAGGGGGTGCCGAGATGGATGAGTATTCCAAGGCAGCCTTGCTTTCACTCTTGGCCAGCATCCTGTATACGGATGCGGTTGCCCGGCGACGCGAAATGCTGGCTGGCAAGCACTTTCCACCCATGCAGCTCTTCTTTGAAGAAGCCAATAAGGTCCTGACCGGCGTCTCAGGAGGGGCGGCTTCCGACCAGGGTTCCGGGGATTCGGGCAATCCGGTCAGCCATCTCTTTCAGACCATGTGGCGGGATGGGCGCAAGTACAACATCTTCCTGCACCTGATGGCTCAGACCGTGAGTGAATTGCCGGCAGGCATCCTGTCTTCCTGTGCCAATGTCTTCGTCTTCCAGACCAAGGATCCCAAGGATCGTGACCTGATCCTGCCCCATCTTGGACGCTCGGAAAAAGGGCTGGTCAATACCGAATACAAACGCTACCTGGCGCGCATCCCGCGCAGCTATGCCATCGCCAAGCTGGGATACAGCGACGATGTGATCTGGTTGGAACCAGTGCTGGTCAGCCCGCTGATGATCCAGTGCAATGAACCTTCTGATGAAGAGATCATCCGGAAATTGGGTCATGTTTCACTGGAACGGACCGTCTCCGACATGCTCGCCTCTCATCCATAAATCATAAAAAAGGAGAAATACAAAAAATGCAAACCAAAAAACGTTCCCCCATCGCCGCCATCGTTCTGGCAGTCATTATCGGTCTGCTGGTGATCGCCCTGTTGAACGGCGTCATCCGCCCAACCCAGGTCGTGGTCGCCAAAGTCGCCATCGCATCGGGTACTTTGTTGACCGATCAACTGGTTGAACTACGCACCATCCCGATGGGCGCTAGACCTAAGGACGCATTTTCGAAGGTTGAAGATGTAGCCGGCAAGATCCTGGCGGTTGGACGGGCTCCGGGTGACTGGATCGTCAGTACCGTTTTGGGAGAGATCGCCGGTGCTGGCATCCCGGCTGAGCTACCGGATGGGCATGTGGCTCTGGCGATCCATGTCAACCTGGCCAGCGGAGTGGCCGGTCTGCTGCGCCCGGGACAGACCGTGACTGTCATTGGCATGCTTTCCCCGGAGATTATCAAGGCCAGCGCTTCCAGCCTGTTTTCAGCTCCAGTCCCTGAATTCACTTCACCGCTCCTATCCACTACGCCTGAAGTGTCGGCAACTCAATCACCAACCCCAACCTCCACACCCGAGCCACCGACCTCGCCCCTGGCACGGTTGGCAATCAGCGGTTTGCGGGTCTTGATGGTGCCTCAATCCTTTCGATATGAAGAGATCCCGGCCGGTGCCAGCCAGGAAGAATTGTTTTCTGCGGCGCGTACCAGCGATTCTGCCCAGGAAGGCAGCGTCATTGTTCTGGATGTCCCCACCGGGCTGGTGGAAGTAACCCCCGGATTCAAGGTAGATCCAGCCACCTTGCTGGCTGCCCTGGACCAATACGGCATTATTCACCTGGCGCTTGAACCCGCCTCTGGCCTGGAACTGGATGTGGTCGATGTGATCACGCTCAACCTGGGTGATCTTTACAACGAAATGAACGAATATCGGAAGAGATAGATAATTATGAATGATAACGCTTACCAGACCAACAAGGTCACCGTCCTGCTGGCCGGCGCCGGGCATGACCTGGTCTACTACCAGATGCAGCAACCCATCCTGGCCGACCAGCGTTTCATGATCGCAGGTCATGCCGCCCAGTGGTCCATGTTTGAGTCCAATCTGAACAGCCTACAGCCTGACCTGGTGATCGTCCAGGCCGACATCGCTCCGGATGCGGAGACCCTGATCGCTGCTTTGCAGAAGATCTCGGCCTGGCATGGCATCGCCATCGTGGTGCTTTCGATGGCTCAAAAGGATTTTCAGGGAGCTTTCACCAGGCTGGATTGTATACGCGGTGTGTTCGTGGCACCCGTCAACTGGACCGAGATCATCCAGGCAGCCTATGGCGCTGCCATGACCGCCAAGGCCAGCTTGAAGCAGGCTGCCCCCATGCAGCAGTCTGTCTCAAGCTATTCCACCAGCGGATCGTCGGCTTACATCACCGGTACCAAACGCATTGCGGTTCTTTCGCATGCCGGCGGGGCAGGTGTTTCCACCATTGCTGAGAACCTGGCCTACGAATTATCTGTCCGGCTCAGTGTCAAGACCCTGCTGGTCTCGATGGGACTGCCGCCGGCAGCTACCCCTCACCTGGGGCTGCGCTATGTACCCAACCTGAACGAATACTTTGACCGCCCTGGCAAGTCTGCCTTCCAGGCTGCCATCCAGCGTAAGGAAAATCTGGAGATTCTGCTGGCACCCGAATCATCCCTGGAATACATGCATATTCTGGAGAACTCCAGCAAGGGAACCGGTGAAGGCAGTATCAACGGCATGTTGATTGATTCGGAAGATGGGCGTTATGCGGCCATTGTCATGGATGTGCCCACCACGGAAGATCTGTGGATGATGCATTCCATCATTTTTGCCAATTATGCCTTGATCGTGGCACGGCCGACCCTGGCCGATCTGACCGCAGTTCGCCATACCCTGACTCTTTTGCTTACGGGATTGAAAAGTGAAAAGCGGCTGGCACGCGAATCGATCTACCTGGTCCTGAACCAGACCTCCGAGCGCAGCAGCTTCACCCCGCGCATTTTTCAGGAGGAGCTTTCCAAGGTGATGGGCTGGGCTCCACCCATTGCTGCGATACTGCCCTTTGATCCAGATGTCACCCGGGCGCAGGATGATGGCATCCTGCCGGTGACACGTAGCGACGTGTTTGCCGGAGGGATTCGCGCCATTATCAATACCTTGTTTCCGCAGATGGAAGCGAATATTACCCGTCCGAATGGAAAAAAGAGCTTTCTGCGGTTGCCCAGGATCCGTATTACTTAGAATACCGATCTTTTTTTATTAGAAGCACTTTTTTTGATTTGGAGGCTGACCGTGCCAGGCATTTTAGGGATGTATGATACAGCGACAACTGCAAATAACCTGGATGAATCCATCCGGGCTGAAGTGTTCAACGAGGTCATTGACCTGATCAACCACGAGTTTCCGACGAACATCCTGCAGAGTCCGAGTGATGACGACCGGCAGCGAATACGGGAACGGGTGGATGCAGCCATCTCCGTATCTCTTCGCAAGCGCAATTGTCGTCCCGGCTCGGGACAGGAAGACGTTATGTCGGAAGAGCTCACCCGCCGGATCCTTGGATTGGGTTTTCTGGATCTGCTGCTGCCACCAGCCCGTACCGACCTGTCCGAGATCACCATTTATTCCAGCGGCTTGCTGCAGATCATGCGCAAGGGCATGGTGCGTTGGGAAAACATCGACCTGCATCCTGAGCCTGGTGAGATCTGGCGCGTCCTGGATCGTCTGATCGGACCACAGAACAAGACCTTGAACGAGACCAATCCGAGCATCAACGCCAAGCTGCCGGCGACACTTCATAACCCCGGGGGCGGGCGCATCAAAGCCTTGCATCCGGTCATCGCACCACCGGGACGCAATCCTTCCATTAATATTCGCCTGTATGAGCAGAAACCGGTCTTACCGGAGTGGTTGTTGGAGCGCGGCATGATGAGTCCAGAAATGATGGACACCCTTCGTCAAGAAATGGAACGTGGTTCCCGCATTTTGATCTCGGGTGGAACCCGTACCGGAAAAACCACCTTGCTCAGTGCCCTGTGCAATTTTCTGCCACAGGCCTGGCGCATCGTGAAGATCGAGGATCCGGAGGAGATCTGGGTCAACCGAGCGACCGTCCAGACCGTGGAAGCCCGACCGCAGGCTATTGGCACAGATGTGCGTCCCTATACCCTGGCAGATGGAGTGGATGATGCCATGCGCATGTCGCCAGACTATCTGGTGATCGGCGAGGTGCGGGATGGGGCAGCAGCCATGAGCCTGTTCCGGGCCTTGATGACCGGTCACAGCGGTGCCTGCACCTTCCACGCCGACAGTCCGCGCGAAGCTGCCCGACGTCTGGCCACGGTCATGGGAGCAGATGCGGGTGTGCGACCCCATGAAGCCAACCAGATGATCTGTGATGCGGTGGATTTGCTGGTGCAGATCAACATCCGCCATGAGGTACGGCGGGTGACTGCTATCTCGAATGTATCCAAGGGGCTGAAGAATGGGGATGTGTTTTTTGAGCCGATTTACCGGTACATGGAAGAATCTTCAGCTGCAGAGTCGAGGTGGGAGAAAGCGGGTATATTGTTACTATAAATCACAGCAGATTGTTGGCAATAAAATACCAGAACACGAATACTGATTCTAGTCGCATAACGATTGGTGCTAATTAATCCTATATAACTAGGACTTGTTATGAGCTGGTTGATTGAATGTGGTTTGTATCGGTTCAGCTAATTTTCCACTGAGATTGATAGATTCAAAATTCATAATTTCTCAATGCTCTGAATAATTATGAACCACATTCAAAGACGAATGTGATGAAGCTTTGACCAAACGTATTCTGGCTCAAAATTATTTCGATAACAATATTCCTTGATATTCATATGGCTATACTCATTATTCTCCGAATTCGTTCATTTCATTTTCATAACGGATGTGATGTATTACCGTTAATCTTGGCCCAACGCTAGAATCCCACCCTTCTTTAAGTTGCTCATATAACCACTTGCAAAGACGAAAATGCAGATCGCGAAAGTTAGTATGAAATTTATCAGTTACTGCTTGTATAGGTTTAAGACCTTTATATTCTAGAGGGATCGGGTATCTTCCCCAATATGGTATTGCGTCCTGGCATATTTGTAAAATGCGTACATCACCTTTAGACAAAACGAGACCATCAACTCTTTTAGCAAGATTAAGTAATTTATGGCTTTTAAGTGATTTATCTAATTTCCCACTTGAGATCAAATTGGAGTTACCTGCAATAATGAGGCCTTTAAGGACATTTTCCAGAGCAAGGCTTGCTAAAAGAATGTAAGAACGTGAATGGGCGGATGATTTTTTCGTGTGCCACTTTCCATCAAATTGAGTTTCGGATTCAATTGCCATTCCATTGTCTTTATCCGACCATAATACCTCAGCTGCTTCTTCAAGTTCTTCAGAATAACTTAACCAGGAATCGGGCATAGCATCTCTGACAAACAATTGGTGATTGTTTAGATCAATTATTTGATCGTCAGTAGGGTTCTCTGGAATTATCATATTACAATGACTTATGTATGATACCTAATAAATTAATAAATCCTTTTGTTATCCATATCATAGTTTATTATGGATAACAAAAAACACGTAATTTAGCACCTACAGAAGCCACATTAGATAGGGTAGCAAACAATAGGTATGCTGCTTGGAGAGCCTCAGCACCGGGTTTTTCTTGACTCAACATTTTTTCAAACTTACTCTTTGATAAAGTCTGCCCCATGAACAGCCATACTTCCCGATCAGCCAATGGATGTCTGATTATAGAGTGGATTTGTTGCCAGGCTTTTGTGCCATTTTGTGGCCCAAGGCGGATCCGTTTCGTCACAATTGAGCCTCTATTATTCCAAGGTTCATCCCAACGAGGAAGATTTTTTGGAGTTGTCTGGTTGAACATCCCCAGGAAGTTTAAGTTTTTTGTCGCTTGCCCGATAACTTCTTGTAACGCGCTGGCAGAAGCTGGTTTTCTTGAGCTGCTCGCTTTTGCATGGATAAAAGCCACACGACGGTTATTGAAATCAGCCATAATAAAATCTGCTGACTCGGTCCCCATATCGTCACAAACCAGAATATCAGGATCACCAAAATATTCCTTCAGGCTTGTGTAACTACCCATATCCCCAGGAATATCAAAGAGATGAGCATTTTCTCTACCTTTTGGTCGACCAAGATTATCGATTATCCCGAACAATGTGTCATCTTCCCAACCATCTATTGTAATGGGAACCCCTTTTTCATCCTCAATATTTTCGAGTAAAGGCACAGGGACCAATATCTGACTGACTTCAAATAGCTTTGAATCAAAGTCTTTACCAACTTTGAATAAGGGACTGTAGAACTCACCTAGAGTATAAATTAGATCGTTTTCTTCTGGAATGACACGGAATGATTGTTCCTGGTTTAGATAACTAATCAAGTCACGGTTATCTGTCTGGTCAACTTTCCGGCAGTAAAGCATATCCAAATCCCGAGACTCAAGCTTGTATCGATGACTACTTTCAATATATTCAATGCTAACCCTACACGATTTACCATTTGCTGATATATCGAACATACCTCTTGTGATCTCTTGTGCCAAATCTTCTATCTCTAAAGGCTGTCCGGCAGGAATTGCATCGTCTCCGATAGTTTCAAAAGAATCTTCAACCTCAGAAATATCAAGTAATATATGCATTGGTGTACTATTATGAACTTCCATGCCCTCTTTGGCATATCGTTGAAATGTTGGGTGGGGATTGCGGGGTTCATGAATAGTTCCGACAATATTTGATAACCATTTTTCATATTCGTCCAAATATATTCGACCGCTTGCTTCCGAGATGCGACCACGTTGGAACCCCAGATAACGGCGAAGACGGCGATTATTGCCTTCCTCCGCCTGAGTTTCTAAGCTGTAGCCTGTGACGTTTGTACATATTTGTGCATAATCATCGAATGCAGAAACCGTTTCTTGAATATTTGCTGCGCTAATAGCGCGTGATCTTATGGCAATCGTTCCCAGGTTTGAATTTCGTAAAGATACATTCGTCAGACAGCTTTTTACATGGTTACTGAATAATTTTTTCATCTGATAAGATTTTACAGGCTTACCCAAACCTGCAATTTTGTAATCAATCGGTAGATTTCCCAAGCTATCATAATAAGCTAATAAATCTCCTTCGCCACTTTTCATCTCACGCAGGTAAGTGATACCAAGTTTCGGTTCAATAAAATATGAATTTTCCAATAATGGGGAATTATTAAAAGCCACATATAAATAAATAACAGCATCCCCCTGATCGTAACGATGGAATAAACGGTCTTCTTCTTGGTAAGCCAGCTCAAGTAACTCGCAAATTTGCTTAAAGGAAAAATCAACTTCTTGATTATATAAGTTGACCATGCGTGGCAGGATTAGATCTTGCCTTGGATTTATCTTCTCAAATTCTAATGGGGTGCGAAAGCGGTATTTCAAATAGGTCAAGATAGGTTGGGAATCGAAGATGTTAGCCAACCATCCTGAACCGGTCGCCAAATTAAAAGCCGCCACTCCATTTAATGTTAATGCCTCATCATATTTAAGGTATCTTTCCCATAAATCTCGCTGACGTCCATTAGAATAATCCAGAACATATCCTTTTGCCAATGGATCATGGGTTGGGTTACGTATGATACGACCAATTTGCTGTACAAGTGCTCGCCCATCCGTGAGCGATTCAAATGGCGCTAAGATTTGAAATCTGGGGTCGTCAATGCCTTCCTGTAATTTGTACTGATGGATCCAGAAGATAGGATCAACCCCTTCTCCAACTTGTTCTTCATTTGAAACAATGGGAACATGTTTTCGTTCATTAGGATCATCATCTCTATCAGAGAAGGTTTCATGAATTGCAATGCAATTACGCTGCCTATCTTCCAGTACAGCTTTAATCTGCCGTATCTCCTGACTGTGATCACAGCGAATGATGACCCGAGGTTTATCCTCTTTACTATTACCAAATTTCTTATCGTAAAATTCGAGCAGGTCATCGATAAACTGATTAGGATCTTTTGTGGCTTTCATGGGAATGAATTCTACACTTCGCAAGAGATGATCCTGTAAAGCATTGTGGAAAGTATAGCTATAAAGGAATGTAGTGTCGATATCAAAAACCTTGAGGTCGTTTCGAAAAGGAGTAGCCGTAAAAACGATTTTTGGTGCATTAAAGCTGCGAATAGCTTGACTCCAGGATGATGCTGGTTCGCAATGTCCCTCGTCTATAATCACTAAGTCGATATGTTTAATCAATTCTTCCCACTCTGCGTTCGGCAACTTACTCATGCTATAAATCATTTGGATAGTAGAAATCAGGACAGAAGAAGAAAAATCCTGGATTTTCTGCAATTGTTCAGTATTTGTGATCTCAATTACTGTTTTAGGTATATTTGATATTTCTGGAGGAGGGTTGAGGTGTTCGAAGAATCGGTTCTTAATATCTTGCGAGAGTTGATTACGCAGAGCTATCCGCGGGGTCAGGATAAGTGTACAATTAATTTCAGGCACACAACGCGCTAAAACTGCAATCACTCCTGTTTTTCCACTACCAGTAGGCATATGCACCAAAGCTGCTTTGTTTACATCTCCACCATTGAATGCGGAGATATAATTTCGCATTTTTAATACAGCTTCTTTCTGTGGCTCCCAGAGCGGTAGATTAACCAGGTATTTTTCTGGTGGGAGATTATCTCTGATATTTGTATTAGTCATGTTTTCCTCCTAATTCGACCTAGTAATGCTACGAAAAATATTCTTGTGTGTTTCGATTTTATTATGACATCAAAACCCTCTAAAAACAATTAGAGTTCAATAACATCTGTGGTGAATTTCTATTAATAACTATAGATAATTCTTCAACTTTATATGGAATAATCCTATCGAATAATTTCATCACGTTTTCCTTTGAAAAATGGTATCGAAATCAAATAGAATCTGACTTATTGATTCCGCCAAATCATGGATCGCCACTACAAAACCATATGTCATTCCCCGAATGAATCTCGTTTATTGGTTCACCAACAAACAACGTACACCGACATCCGAGGGCAGGTGGCAGGTGGTAACATCGACTGGTCTGACGATATCAAGCTGGGTTGCCAAGATCTGTCAATTTTGGGCGGTGACAAAAGGGGTTCAAAAATATAGAATAGATTTTTTAGATTATTATTTGTCCCACTAGGATAAGCCCTTTTCTTTTGCTATACTCAATTAGATTTACAACTTAATAGTTTTTAATCGTTGGTCGGACCCTACCTGCTGGAACTGCACGCCTAAGGCGCGCAGGCATGTGTGTCCGGCTTTTGTATTTAATCCTTGCAAGGAGGACGTATGACGACCTTGACCCCGGTGATAGGTCTTTTATGCACCACACTAGTTCTTTTACTATGGTACCCAAAGCAGGTCAAAACAGGCAGATTAGCCGCTCTTTACACAGTCGATTCCACCCGTGAATTGTCCTCCCTTAATCCAAAATCATTGGACTATAAATTGCTGGCTTCCGGTTTAAACCTGCGTCCCGTCACCTTTCGCCTGTTGAGCATGGCAGCTGGTTTCTGCGGAATGGCTATCTCCTGGTTGTTCCTGCCCGGTTTGCCAGCCATGGTGATCGCTGCGATCCTGATCTACATCCCCGCAGCCTGGTTGAATGATCGTGTCAAAAGCCGCGGTCGGGTCATCGACCAGCTGCTGCCGATCGCCATTGGGCGAACCGCTGCAGGCTTACTGGCCGGTGGATCCGTACCGGATGTGCTCCAACAGGTGGGCGAGTCCTTGGAGCTGGAAAAAAGCAATCCGCTCACCCCGGAGTTTGTCCTGACCGCCTCCGAGATGCGCATCAAGGATAGGCGCGAAGCATTGCGCGGCCTGGCCGCACGCAGCCCTTCGGTCTCCCTGGCCAACCTGGCACAACTATTGGAAGGCTATACCGAATCAGGAGGACGGGCCTATTCCAGTGTGCTCATGGATATCTCCTGCCGGGTCCAGCAGATCCTGATCGCCCGCAACCGAGCCCAGGCTAAAGCTGGTGATTCGCTGGTATCGGCCAAAGTCCTGCCGGCCGTCTTGATCTTTATCTTGTTCTATCTCAGCCAGGATCCGATGGTGCGATCTTCCTTGAATGCCTTCCCTGTCCAGGTGGTGATCGGAGGTACGATGGCTGCCATGGTAGCCGGGTATTTCATCATTCGTTCGATGATCATGGAGGCTGTTTAGATGACCGCTCTCATATACATGACCGGTATCGCCGTCTTTGCCCTGGTCATCTACCTGACCCTGGAACTGGCACCGGCTGCGCCCACCGGGCGATTGTCCGAAATTCTCACCCCGGCAGATGGCGTTGTTCTAAATGGCTGGCGAAAATCCCTGTCTCCCCTGGATAAACCGGTTTCCAGATGGATGCCGGCTGGTTTTCTGCGGAAAACACATGCCGATCTGTATTGGGCGCAAATGGGCGAGCGCTGGCAGGATTGGAATGAAGTCCAATTTACGTCTTTACGCGTAGCTTTAGCTGTAGCCGGATTTGGATTGGCCATGCTGGCAACAGCCGAGCCGGTGCTGGCCCTGGTGGGTGGATTGATCGGGTTTCAATATCCAGTCCTATCCATGGCTGGTGTGGCGCGTCGCTACCGCCGGGCATTCATTGCCCAGTTGCCTGAATATGTGCAGTTGGTATCCGCGCAGATGTCAGCCAATGTATCCATGGAAGAAGCCCTGCGCCGGACAGCCCAGGCTCAAAGCCTGGTGGGAAAATGGATGCGCTGGGTGCTGCAGATGGGACAGGGTCGCGACCTGATCGAACAGATGCAGCGCGAAGCCCAGGAATCACTTCTCCCGGAATTGATCGGTATGTCGGTGCAGCTGGAATTCATCCGGAAAGGTACCGCCCAACAGGAATTGATGGGGCAACTGGCTACCAGCATCGCGGCAGACTACATCGGCAGTGCCGAACAGCGCGCAGAAAAGGTCGGCTCGGAACTGGTCATTCCCATGGTGATCTTCTACTTCCTGCCTTTCCTGGTGACCCTGCTGGCAGTGATCGGCTGGCCGATCGTTCAGAACCTGGGGGCGATGTGATCCGCAAAGATCGCCTGCGGGATCTGGCAGGTTTTGGCTTCTTCATGTTTGCCACACTTGTTGCTGGAATGTCCGCCTGGGGGCAGCCTTCCATCCTGGCCTGGTTATATACCATTCACAACGGACTGTTGGCCTACTTCTACACCCGGCGCAAACCAGCCAAAAATTACGATCGCACGGGTCTCTGGCTGGGCATGATCGCAGCTTTCCTGCCGTTCATGTCCACCATCACTCAGGTGCGTTGGTACTTGCTGGTACCCGCACTGGCGGGTTATGCCCTGATCTTGTGGTCGCTGCTTACCCTGGGACCCCGCTTTGGAATAGCACCTGCCGATCGGGGTTTGACGGCGCGCGGCCCATACCGGTTCTTACGCCATCCCATGTACCTGGGAGAGTTGATGTTTCGTCTGGTTATGATCCTGGCTTCGCCGCAGGTGTTCTCTGCCATCCTGCTGTGCCTGGTACTGGTCATCATTCAATGTTGGCGCATCCTGCGTGAAGAAAAGAGGCTCAATGGATATGCCTGTTATACGCGCCTTGTTCCCTGGCGTTTGATCCCTGGACTCTGGTGAAATAAATGACTCGAAATTTTTCAAATATGTGCTTTGGATTGGCTATAAGTTGTTCGCTACTGATGAGGTTTTTTCATGTCCAGGATGACCTGGTCTGGCTGGCTGTTCTGAGCGTGGTTTTGGCAGCGGCACTGTCGAATTTGATGCCAGTGCGCTCGATGGGAATCATGGGCATCAGTGGGTTATTCATGGCCTATACCAGGTTGCCTGGCAATTCGCTTCCTGGCCACATCCTGATCCTCCTGGCCAGCATCCTGTTGGCTGCCGGGGTACTCCTGGCAATCAATGCTGATCTACCCGAGCTTTCAACCATTAAACAAGGAGATGGAAATAATCATGAAGTTTAGTTTAGGAAAATCATTCAAATTGAAACGAAATTTAGAACTGGTCATTATGCTGGCTGCACACCAGCCTGACCAGGTGGTGCTGGAGATCCTTTCCCAGAACAGAAATCTCAAAGTACGGGAAGCCTTCACAACGCGCGGAGTCCTGCAAAATCTCTCCAGTGTGCAGCTGGTCATTCAAGGAGAATTAATTTCCCTTCCGGAAGTATCCAACGAAGTCTTGCAAAGCACTCTTGAGCTGAGTGGTATCCCGCTTGTATCCCAGGCCGATTTCCTGCTTGATCCAGAAGAATGGCTGGGAAGGGCGCGTCTGGCCAGTTCCAGGCAGATCTCCTTCCTGCCTGCCCGGCAGATCAACCTGATGAACTGGTCCGGGGGTGTCGGCAAAACCACCCTGGCCATGGCGGTTTGTAAAAG
>CAYJKQ010000007.1:0-152847 GCA_964370815.1 uncultured Anaerolineaceae bacterium
CAAACAAACCTGTCATGCTGAGGCGCAAAGCAACGAAGCATCTCCTCGTTACACTTCGCCGGCGTTCTTGCAGCAGCAACCGTAGGTTGGGTTGAACGGATCGAAGAGGTTGATATTCTTTCAATACCAAAGTGAAACCCAACAAAAAGCAGCCGCGTTTTCTTTATTACAGGACAACAGATAAGAATTATCAAAATTGTAAATAACATCCAATTCCTGAAATGATAAGATTTACACGAATGCAGGAATGGAGCTGGCTTGATGGTATGAATTGATGAAAATAGGTAAATAATGAGGAATACAATAAACACGAAGTTGAAGGACAAGCATCAATATTTCCTGCTCAGACTCTGCCTCGTGGGGGTCATGCTCGCGCTTGCTTTGGGGATGGGCAACCCGCGCCCTGCCCGCGCCGGGGAAGGTGGGATGGAGCCGTTACCGGAACCCCCCGGTCCTGTTCCTGGGTATACCCCGCAGGACACATTAAACAAGACCCTGCTTCAGGCTCAAATCCAGTTTGCCAACGGAAAGGATTATAGGATTTCCGAGCTTCACTCGCATGCTGGTTTTGCTTTCGCAACAGCAAGCTATTCTGATATATCAATTGACCAACAAGCTCCAGTAGATGAGTTCATCCCATTACTCGCCAGGCAGGATGCATCTGGAAATTGGGTGGGAATTGCTCCCGGATTGGTTTCCAATCGTGTTTTTAATGATTTTCTAAAAAGTTTTCCCGACGACCTTATCGATGAAAGCACCAGGGCTTTCTTCCATCAACCTGAAAAAAATGAGATCATCGCCGGTTTCTTTAGTGAGTATAAATTGCCCTGGCCAGCCGGGCAGACTGCCTGGGTGTCACAAAAGAATGGCTATGGACATGAGTTTCAGGTTGATTTTGTCATCAATGCAGGTCAGGTCTTTGCCTCAAAACCGGGAACGGTTGTTTTTGTCAAGGAAAGCAGTAATTACGGTTGTTCTTACAGTATCTATTATTGCTGGAAATATGCCAACATGGTTGTCATTCAACACTCAACCAGTGAGTATTCATGGTATGTCCATCTCGCCTATAATTCTGTGGAAGTATCCGTGGGGGATACGGTTGGTTTTGGAAAACGGATCGGATGGCAGGGAAACACGGGCTATTCCACGGGAAACCACCTGCATTTTATGACCTCTACCGGTCACACCACCTGGACAGATCCGGGGAATCCAGGCGCAGCACCCTGGGCGACAGGAATTACCACGCTTGATTTTGTTGAGGTACCCTGGGATGATATTTCTGTTGGGGCAACTTATTATTCACAGAATAGTGAGTACCCGATCTGTTACTCCCTTTTTGTCAACTCCCAGGGCAGCGGATCGGCTTATGCCACCCCCGCTTCATCGAGCTGTGGAGTCTTCAGCTACCCGGCTGGGACCATGGTCCAGTTGAGTGCGCTTCCCAATGCGGGCTGGCATTTTGATCATTGGAATGGTGGCGCCTCCGGGTCTGCAGTAACGAATTTCATCGTTTATGGAAATGTGATCGTGACGGCAGTATTCCTTGAGAACAGCCTCATCCCCTCTCCGCCAGACCCACCCCCTCCCCCTGCCAGCGCATGGCAGCAAACCTTCTTCTCGGATATAAATTTAAGGAGACCATGTGGCAGCCCGCGGGAAGAAAGTGATGTTTATATGTTCAGGGATTCGCAGGTTGGCTGGAGTCCACCAGACGGTTGTCCGGCGGTGGAAAACTCCTGGAGCGTCCGCATGTTGCGCAGCGACGCATATTTCGAGGGCGGAAATTATACGTTTGGCCTTTCCTACGACGATCGCGCCCGTCTTTATATCGACAACAACCTGATCATCAATGGATGGACTGCCGACCAGCATTATCGCAAGATCGATCTTACCCGCGGGGATCACGAATTAAGATTGGAATACAGCAACAATGACGGTCATGCCATCCTGGGACTCTGGTGGCGAGGACCGGGAGCCCTGCCTGGAAATGGCGAGACCAAAGACTCCAGCCAATGGTGGGCGAATTATTGGGGTGACCAGGCTCAATGGCAGGACCCGATGGGTCAAAGGAATGAAGGCACCGGCTTCCTGGATCGCGATTGGGGCATGAACAGCCCGGGTTTCGGGCTGCCAGGCGACCATTTTAGTACAAGCTATGAACGCACACTTGGGTTTGAGTGTGGAACCTATCGTTTCCATTTGAAGTCAGAGGATGGTTCCAGGCTGTGGATTGATGGCGCCCTGATCCCGGCTTTGGATCACTGGTCCACCAATTACGCGGATAACACCGCAGATGTCACCCTTACCAACGCGGATCATGTCCTCAGAGTCGATCAGTTTGAAAATGATGAGTATGCCTATGTTCACCTGGATTGGTCTCTATTAGCTGCATGCTCCCCGCTTATTCCATCCAGACCCGCAAACGTGAATGCCAGCGATGGAGTTGATACAGATAAGGTGCGAATCGCATGGGACACAGTCCCAAACGCCATTTTTTACCAGGTCTGGCGCAACACCGGCAATTCAGCCAGTGGGGCTTCCCTGCTCAATTCTCCATTAACATCCCCTTTTGAGGATACCACCGCCACACCCGGGCTTACCTATTACTACCGCCTCAAAGCCTGCCAGGATACCAGTTGCAGTTGGTTCAGTTCTGCCAACACCGGCTGGCGTAAACTGAAACCGCCCACCTATCTGCAAGCCAGCGATGGAGCCTCTCCGGATAAAATCTGGCTGAATTGGGCGGCCTCCAACGGGGCAACATCTTACAAAGTCTTCAGATCTGCCAGCCGGCTGGGCGTTAAGACCCTGCTGGGTCGCGCCACGGGTACTACCTATGTGGATACCAGCGCCACGCCCGGGGTTTTATATTACTACCGCGTTCAAGCCTGTAAGGGTGCAAGATGTAGCGCTTTCAGCAGAGTCAACACCGGCTGGCGCAGACCTTAGATCTCAATATCTGAATTAAAAAAAGTGATTTTATAGCAACCATAACCATTGGCGGTGGTTGCTTTGTTTTTTCAAAGGATCAAAAAAACTCCTACTTTCCGGCAGGAGTTTTTTTGATTATTAACAATATCAAACCAGTAGGTCAGGTTTCCCATCCAACCGATCAAGCAGTCTTCTTACGGCAGGCTCGTGAACGAGTTCAAGACCTTGATGTAATTCGACCGCCTGAGCGCACGCGGGTTATGCGTGGACTGTTCGCTCATGCTGCCCTGCATCTGCTGGATCGACGTGTAATCGTGCGCTTTCATCCAATTCTCCAGGTCAGCCAGGATCTCGCTCACCCGTTCGGGTCCATGTCTCAGGAGTGCTGAGGCCAGCATGGCAACCCGTGCCCCTGCCATCATGGCTTTCAGTACATCCTCGGCGTTGTGCACACCAGTTGTCAGGGCAAAATCAGTTTTTACCCGTCCATACAGCAGCGCGATCCAGCGCAGCGGCAGGCGCAATTCCTGTGAAGTGCTCAACACCAGGTTGGGGGTGGTCTCCAATTCTTCCAGGTCAAAATCCGGCTGGTAGAAACGGTTGAACAACACCAGTCCATCCGCGCCAGCCTGCACCAGTTTGCTGCACACATTGCCCACGCCTGTAAAATAGGGACCGATCTTGACTGCCAGGGGGATATTGATCTTGGAGCGCACCTGGCTGACGAAATTGACATAGGTGTCTTCCAGGTCTTCGCTGGTCAGGTTGGTCTCGAACGGCAGGTAATAGATATTCAGTTCCAGGGCGTCTGCCCCGGCTGCTTCGATCTTGCGGGCATACTCCACCCAGGCTCCGGCAGAAACTCCATTCAGGCTGCCGATCACGGGGATATCCACCGCTTCTTTAACCTGCTTGAGATGTGAAAGATACTTGTCCGGCCCGATGCTGTAGCGCCCGATATCGGGCAGGTAGGTCAGCGCTTCGGCATATGAATCCGTGCCGTAGTCCAGGTAATGATCGAGTTCCATCGATTCGTGGATGATCTGTTCTTCGAACAGGGAATACATCACGATCGCAGCGATGCCAGCCTCTTCAAGTTTCTTGACCGTTTCCACTTTTTCAGATAACGGGGAAGCCGAAGCCACCAGTGGATTTTTAAGTTTTAGACCCAGGTAGGTCGTGGTCAGATCCATCGTACACTCCCTTCTTAATAAATCGAATGACGGGGTTCAAGGTTGATGAAAAAGAGTGGAACTGATCGTTCCACCCCATATAACCTCAACGACTATTCAGAACTGCCTTCCTCATCATTGTTATAGTGCATGGCAGCCATTTGACGGTAGAAATTCAACCGTTTCTTGTTATCCTTCTTCACTGCCTTAAGCAGCATCTCAGCCCGATCTTCGTCGGTTTGCATCAACATGCGGTAGCGTGTTTCATTGTACATGTATTCCTGGGGCTGGATGCTTGGTTCTTTCGAATCAATGCTGAGTGGATTTTGCCCCAGCTCGATCAGGCGCGGGTCATACCGCAGCAGCGGCCACACGCCCGATTGCACAGCCAGCTTTTGCTGGTTAAGCCCCTGGGTCATGTCAATGCCGTGCGCAATGCAATGACTGTAGGCAATGATCAGGGACGGTCCGGGGTAAGATTCGGCTTCCAGGAAGGCTTTCAAGGTCTGGGTATCGCTGGCACCCATCGCGATGCGCGCCACGTACACGTAACCATAAGACATGGCGATCAATCCCAGGTCTTTCTTGGGCAGGCTCTTGCCTTCGGCTGCAAATTTGGCGATGGCTGCCATCGGTGTGGCTTTCGAGGCTTGCCCGCCGGTGTTGGAATACACTTCGGTATCCAGCACCAGCACATTGACATCCCGCCCGGATGCCAGCACATGGTCCAGACCACCGTAGCCGATGTCGTAAGCCCAGCCGTCACCGCCCAGGATCCAGACACTGCGCCGGACAAGCAGATCTGCCAGGCTGAGCAGGTCCCTGGCGCGCGCATCACTGACTTTGGCAAGTTTGGTTTTCAGGGTGGCAACCCGCTCGCGCTGTTGACCGATGCCGGTCTCATTGCTCATATCCGCATTTAGCAGGTTGGATACAAGGTCTTTGCCCAGTTCTTTGGTGAACAGCATCACGAGTTCGCGCACAAATTCCACCTGTTTGTCCACCGTCAGGCGCATGCCCAGGCCAAATTCCGCATTATCCTCGAACAGGGAGTTGGACCATGCCGGGCCGCGCCCTTGCTTGTTGAAAGTGTAAGGAGTGGTCGGCAGGTTGCCGCCATAAATGGACGAACAGCCGGTCGCGTTTGCGATCAGGGTCCGGTCACCGAACAGTTGCGAAAGCAGCTTGATGTAAGGAGTCTCGCCACAGCCGGCACAGGCACCCGAAAACTCGAACAGGGGTTCGAGTAGTTGCGAATTCTTGATGCTGTTGGGGTTGATCAATGTGCGATCCACTTCGGGCAGCGCCAGGAAGTATTCCCAATTGGCAGCTTCCGTCTCACGCAAGGCAGGTTGGGGTGCCATGTTAAGCGCCTTGCGACCCACCTGGGATTTATCCTTGACCGGGCAGGTTTCCACGCACAGGGTGCAGCCGGTGCAGTCCTCGGGGGCTACCTGCACGGTGTATTTCATTCCAGGAAATTCCTTGAACTTGGAATCCATGGATTTAAACGTTGCCGGAGCTTCCTTGAGCAGGTCGCCTGCGTACACTTTGTGGCGGATGACTGCGTGCGGGCAGACGAAAACGCATTTGCCGCACTGGATGCACAGGTCCGGCTCCCAGACCGGGATGTCGAGTGAGATGTTCCGTTTTTCCCAGCGCGTCGTGCCGGTCGGGAAGGTGCCGTCCACCGGCATTCCGGAGACCGGTATTTCATCCCCCTCAAAGACGATCATTTTGCCAAGCACATCCTGCACAAATTGCGGTGCCTGACCGGGCACAGCCGCACGGCGCTTGATCTTGCTGGAGACTTTGGCTGGCACTTCCACTTGGTGCAGGTTCGCCAGGGATTGGTCCACAGCTTCGTTGTTCTTGTTGACCACGCTTTCGCCGCGCTTGCCATAGGTCTTCTGGATGGTGTATTTGATCTGCGCGATCGCTTCTTCACGTGGCAGCACACCGGATATGGCAAAAAAGCAGGTCTGCATGATGGTGTTGATGCGGTTGCCCATGCCGGTCTTTTCAGCCACATCATAGGCGTTGATGGTGTAGAACTTCAGCTTCTTTTCTATGATGGAGGCCTGCGTTTCGCGCGGCAGGTAGTCCCAGATCTCTTTCGGTCCGTAGATGCTGTTGAGCAGGAAAACGCCGCCCGGTTGGGCATATTTGAGAATGTCAAAGCGTTCCAGGAAGTTGAACTGGTGGCATGCCACGAAGTTGGCTGTGTTGGGAGCGATCAGGTAAGGCGCCAGGATTGGCTTGGGACCAAAGCGCAGGTGGCTGATCGTCAACGAGCCGGATTTCTTGGAATCGTAAACAAAGTAACCGCGTGCATAGTTTTCGGTTTCTTCACCGATGATCTTGATCGAGTTCTTGTTGGCGCCCACGGTTCCATCCGCACCCAACCCGATAAATACACAGCGCACGGTTTCCGGGTTTTCGATCGAAAAGGACCCATCAAATTCCAGGCTGGAGTGGGTGACATCGTCATTGATGCCGATCGTGAAGTGATTCTTGGGCTCGGGCTTTTGTAGTTCGTCAAAAACGCTTTTCACCATTGCGGGTGTGAATTCTTTCGAAGAAAGACCGTATCGTCCGCCCACAACCTGGATCTGGCGCTTGCTTTCACTGAGTGCCTGGATCACATCCATGTAGAGTGGCTCTCCGCCACTGCCGGGTTCCTTGGTGCGGTCGAGTACGGCGATCTTTTTCACGCTGTTGGGCAGGGCAGCCACGAAATGTTCGATCGCAAACGGGCGGTACAGGCGTACGCGCAGGACGCCGATCTTCTCGCCTTTTTCCACCAGGTGTCGAACTGTGGCTTCCACAGTCTCTCCACCGGACGCAATAATGATAATGACACGCTCGGCATCCGGTGCGCCAAAGTAATCGAAAAGGTGGTATTGCCGCCCGGTCAATTTTGCAAAATTGTCCATTGCTTTTTGAACGATGGCGGGGCAGGCCTGGTAGTAGGGGTTGACCGTCTCACGCCCCTGGAAATAAACATCCGGGTTCTGGGCGGAACCACGAAGAACAGGATGTTCGGGTGAAAGCCCGCGGGCGCGGTGGGCATGCACCAGCCGGTCATCGATCATGCTGCGCAGGTCATCATCGTTCAACTTCTCGATCTTGTCCACTTCGTGCGAGGTGCGGAATCCATCAAAGAAATGAATGAATGGCAGCCGGGATTCAAGTGAGGCAGCCGTGGAGATCAGTGCGAAGTCATGTGCCTCCTGCACAGATCCGGATGCCAGCATGCCCCAGCCAGCCTGGCGGACCGCCATGACATCGGAGTGATCCCCGAAGATGGAAAGTGCCTGGGCTGCCAGGGAGCGCGCAGTAACGTGGAACACCGTTGAAGTCAGTTCACCGGCGATCTTGTACATGTTGGGCAGCATCAGCAAAAGACCCTGGCTGGCGGTGAAAGTGGTCGCCAGGGATCCGGTTTGCAGGGCGCCATGCAAGGCTCCGGCTGCTCCGCCTTCCGATTGTAGTTCAACCACCATCGGGACGGTGCCCCAGATATTCTTCTGTTCCTTCGCAGACCATTCGTCTGCCAGTTCGCCCATACCGGAAGAGGGTGTGATGGGGTAAATGGCGATGACTTCATTAAGACGATGCGCCACCGAGGCGGTGGCTTCAGTCCCATCGATTGTCACAATTTCACGTTTCATGAATGCTCCTTATCTTTTCCTAGCTACAGGGAAACCTCTGTGTTCATGTTTGGCTTCTTTCCGAAGATCATCGGGGAAATATGAACCTGGAGCGCTGGACGATTGGGCGGTCCACACCCTGGTCACATCCCGAAAATAGGGAAAAATTCTTATTTTTTAACCACCCATAAGTGTATTCCCGCCTTGCAGGTAAGCATAGTTATATAACACACCTATTAAATCGCAACTTGTCATAATCTATTTTACTTCGTTATGATTCAGACCCTGATGGTTTGCCCGGAAAATTAGTTTTTGTAGGTTGGGTTGAGCGGATCAATAAAGCTGTTCTTCTTTCAATGCCACAGCAAAACCCAACTGATAAAACTGTCATCCTGAGCGCAGCGAAGGATCCCCTCGTTACACTTCGTTGGTTTCCTTGCGGCAGCAAGCTTAGGTTGGGTTGAGCGTATCAAAAAAGCAGTTCTTCTTTCAATGCCACAGCGCAAAGTACCCGCCGCAGGTCCTGGTTGCTTTTCCCAGGAAAGGGTGAAATCCAACAAACAAAACCTGTCATGCTGAGGAGCGCAGAAAATCCTTTAAATAATCCACTGTCCCGAAAGTCCCGCGTGCTCTTAGCGGGAAGGTTCCTTCCGATCAATCACACTTACCTCCAACCCTTCGGGACGCTATTCTTCCAATAGGTAGGTTGGGTAGAGCGTACCCAGAGCCATCAAAATCAATCCACTACTGAGCGAAACCCAACAATTTATACAGTTGTGAACGTGCCATCCACAGCGCTGCCAGCGTTTTCGCATCCGGCAGCAGACCCTTATCAGCCATCCGCAGGACCTCCCCCAGCGGGACAGGCTGCACCTGCAGAAATTCATCAGCATCGGCTGCCAGCGGCGAATAATACAACCCGCTCGCCAGGTAGACATGCATGTATTCGGTCGAATAACCTGGCGCCAGGAAGAACCCGCCCAGCTTTTCAAGCTGACGGGCAGCATGACCGGTCTCTTCGCGCAGCTCGCGCGCCGCGCACACCTCGGGCAGCTCGCCCTCATCCAGCGTTCCAGCCGGTAATTCCAGCATATCCAGCCCGGCGGCATGCCGGTATTGACGCACAAAGAGCATATTACCCCCCTCATCAATGGGGATCAGGACAACCGAGCCGTGGTGTTCAACAATGTCAAATTTGGTGGTGCGTCCATCTGGAAGGCGCACCTGGTCGCGGCGGATGGTGAAAGCCCGTCCGGGATAAACGATTTCAGATTCGATCAATTCAAATTCCATGGTCATCTCCGGGATTTAAGCACAGGGCGCTGCAAGGAGAAGTTCTCTCCTCGCAACGCTCCGTTTCCTTTATCGGAAAAAATATTTGCAAATATCACACCCGGGCCGGCAGGATGCTTGACCCGCATGTGATCAAAAATTCATGGTGTTAGGGTATCGTGATGACCTGACCGGCTTTGAGCCTGTAGGGTGCCACCAGGCTGTTGGCTTCAGCGATGGTAAGCGGATCAATGTCGCCAAATTTGCAGGCGATCTTATAGATGGTCTCGCCGCTCGCCACTGTATAGGAAGGCACCGGACGTTTCAGCAAATTGCGTGGCTCAGATTTCGGCCAGGTGTTGCTGGTTTGAGGGATCTTCAGCACCAGCCCGGGCACATATTGCCCGCCTGCTCCCAACCCGTTCAGAGTTAATAATTCAACCGGGTCCACATTAAAGCGTCGCGCGATGCAGTAAGGGAATTCGCCTTCCTGCAAAGTGTAGGTGGCTGGTTTTGTGGTTGAAGGTGGCACAGCAGTGTTGGTAACCGGCGTTTTGGTTGCCGCCACTGTTGGTGAACTTACCGGCAGGTTTGTGGGTTGGCCAGGTTGAGGCGTGCCAACTGGAGGAACAATTGTTCCGCTCAGCGCCTGGGCTGTCTGCGTCGCAAAGGCGCGCAGCATCGCCATGGGATCCTGGTTGGTCGCGTTTGCTTCCGGTTCGTCGGTCGCTGGCGCCAGGGTGACTGTGGATGCAGATCTCTCACATGCTGAAAGCGCCAGGGAAAGGATCAGTATGAACAGGGCGTAGATGATTGTTTTCTTTGACATTCTTCCTCCTCAACCCTCTGAAACGAGGGATATTTCTCTCTATGCGATACTAGCACAACCTTTCTAAAAGGTCAAGCCAACTTTTTATCCATTAATTGTTTATTTTTACTCATGGAAAGTAGGCATCGTGGGGGTTGTTGACTTGGGTATCACTTCCTGGTCATCTTCCTGGCTTTGAGCGTACCTTAACTCATGAGCTTCCTGATAGCCCTCTTCTTTTTGAGAGATATTCATTCTCCGGGAGTGATCTGGCTGGTGGAATTGGAGCAACCCACGCAAGCGGTTATCGTTTCGGATCCACGCGTGAGTGTGCCCATGTATTGAGTGATACCATCGTGCGCGACCCATCCTTCCAAATTAAAAGCCAGGGTGCCATCGGCTGGGATCCATTCACCGTTATACTTGCGGGCGATGTGAATGTGCGTCCCGTTTGCCCAGGCGCCTCTACCTTCACAAGAAGGGTGTCCAAGTTTGTCTCCAGCATTGACACGGATTCCGACCACTGCCCGGTCATTGCTGGCTGCGTGCAGATAAAAAATATTCCACCCCGTTCTTTCATCTCCATCGCCATCCAGGTCCAGGACAAGGATCCCGATCTCAGACCGTGCAATGACGCCATCTGCCATTGCAACCACCCAATTGTCAGATGGTTGGCATCCAGACAAATGAGAGACCGGGGTAAAATCGATCGCTGCAAATGGTTCAAGAGTTCCCCAGGCTGAATGGGGTCCCCCGGATAAACTCCATCTTTCACCTGCCTGGAACGGCAGCAGGAGATCAGGTTGCTTTAGATTTTCCGGAATAAGGGGTTCATTAATTTCCCAGGGATTTCCGAACAAGTTCATAAATGTAGCTGCAATACCCTCCGGTCCGGTTGCAGAGGCATAATCACTCAGCGGACTATCAATAAAATAGGTTTGCAGGGCCACGGTAGCCGCGTTTTGCCAGGGATAAGGGATCTCCAGCTTGCCGTCCGGTTTTTCAAAGGATATTGTCTCGCCGCTTCTCCAGCTATAGTAGCCATCGTTAAGCATATTTGCAGCCCAGACCAATTGCAGATATAGACCTTCATGTTCTACATCCACGTAGCCAAGCGTGTAAATGGAGGTGGGGGGTTGTGGATCGCTCAATGCATGCGTCTGATATTCCAGCAAAGCCAGCAGCAATTGCGGGTGGATGCTGAAGTTCAGCGCCACAAGATCGACCATTTCGGCTCCAGGACGGGTCAGCCCACCCGCATAAAAGTGGTAATCCTTTAACCATCCTGGATATTGTGCGATAAATTCGCTGGTCTTGAATTTAATAGCCAGGGGACCATTAACATAATATTCGTCAGGAATAATTTTGTACGAGCTGCCCCAGCTGGGTAGATCAATGAATGGGATCTTCAGCGCTGATCCTGGTCGCAGGGTGGTCGCATCCAATGGGATCCCGGGGTTGGCTGCCCGCATCGCTGCTTCGGTTGTATTGAAATGGGCAGCAACGGAGGGTAGTGTATCGCCTGTTTGAGCCAGATAATCCAGGAACTGACCAGGAATATTCTCAGGTGTGGGGAGATTTGCAGAGGTGGGGATCAGCGCGCTGGATGTGACTCCAAAAGGGATTCTCGTTGCGAAGTTGATAGGTACAGCCTTGTTGTTGATCAGTTCCAACAGCGAACATGACACCACCAACAAGGGGATCATGGCAACCAGAATTACTCTTTTTTTCATGGATACAAAACTTGGAGCATGCCTGTTATTCATTGGCGACTCAATAGTAGCCACTCAGCCATGTCATTGCGAGCCACCGTTCTTGTTCTTTGGTGGCGTGGCAATCCCCTTGTTGAGGAGGAGACCCTCACCTGCATTGCGTTCCAGCGCAAGTGTCGGTCGCACACCTGCTCTCCCGCAAGGACGCCGGCGAAGTCCCCGACCCGCAGGGGAAAGGGGGGACGGTGTGGCGGGCGGTGCCAGGGAGTAACGCTCCCGCAGGGTGATAAGCCTGAGCACGACTGATCTCATAAAGCATTTGCGATATTTTGCCATAGGATCCCAGCCACAATTGCCAGGATCGTAAAAATAAATACCATCAAGAACAGCCGGCGCAATTTCCTTTCCGCTAATCCTTTCCCAACCACTGCACCTGCAACACCCAGTTCTACAGTTTGTCCAAGGAACCATCCCCACAATAATACTGGAGAAGCGGTTGTTATGGAATACAATCCTAGCATAAGCGAACCCCACGCCAGAAACCCTAATTGAAATCCAAAGACAGCTCCTTTTCGCCATTCTTGCAGGTTCAGCCTGACCATAAGCCAGGTCAACAAGGCAGCCAGACCAAGGAAAGATATGTACCCAACAGGGATCAACGTAAACGCTCGTTCAGGGGGCAGCAGGAAACTACTTTCCTTTGCATACAGGGGGGCAAGGATACCTGCGTGTAAAAAGAAATCAAATCCGATCATAGACATCCATGCCAACAAAGTAAGCTTGATATAAAATCCGGGGGACGTTGGCTGTTCATCAGGTTGGTTCATATTTTTTCGATACTCCCATTCATCTAACTTGTAATTTACAACTGGTATGCGGCTGAAGATTAATTATAAGGACTCTTGATACACTTCAAATCTATTGTAGTACAAACAAATGCAAGGTGGGTACACCCAAAATGCGTGGGGAAAAATATTCTGATATCCAAATTTTTTCCGTTAGTATATTAGTTTTAGTTTCAGCCAATAACTCTGATCCTTGAGTAAAAGGATACATTACTACTCAGACCCTAAAGGTTTACCCGTAAAACAAAGTGATCGACAGCATGAAGTTCAGGCTAAGCGTTCAAATTCATCTGCCAGAAAAACCTTTAGGGTCTTGCCCTGAGCAGTTACAAGAATACAAGAAATTTCCTTATATGGCAAGTATTTTTTGGTATTCCTTTAAAAACCATTTTTAAATCAATGCTGGGTAGGAAATCCAAAATTTCCCTGCGGGTGCGAGAAATCTTAATAGAAGGGAAGTAGATCTCGGGGAGATCCACGGGTATCTCAAATCCCCTTGGCAATTCCACAACGAAGTCCTGACCGGGATTGGTCCATTCGAAAAAAACCTAAAGATTCACCTCAATACTGTTTTATGGTACAATATGTACGTAACGTACAAAACGTACATTTACAATGGAGAAATGCTATGAACAATACCAGGATAAAAAGTGCGGAAGCACGCATCAAGTGGCGTGACCTGCTCGACCAGGTCTATGCGGGTACGATGGATGTCATCATTGAACGCAGCGGCAAGGATGTGGCAGTCCTCATACCCGCTCCGGATTACGAGGCACTGCGTGAAGAACTGGAAGAACTGCGCAGTGTTCGCCAGGCTGCTGAAGCCTACACCGAATGGCAGAACGATCCTTCCGTGGCACGTCCCTGGGAAGAGGTTGTAGCCGAACTGGAGAAAATAAGGTCGCTGGATGCCTGAGACGGCTCATTGGAAGATCGTCATCCACCGCCGTGCTGAGAAAGTGCTTTATCGTCTCCCGGCGGATGTCTTGCCGAGGATCCGGGCAGCCATTAATGACCTGGTGCACAACCCACGACCGGATGGTTGCAAAAAACTTGCCGGGTTTGATGATCTCTACCGGCAGCGGGTCGGCGACTGGCGCATCTCCTATGCGCTCGAAGAAGATCAGTTGATCATCCTGATCGTTGAGATCGCCTCGCGTGGTGGTGCGTATCGTAATATCAGGAAGTAGTGGAATGGAAATGGTACATTTTGCACAGAAACATTCTCATCGAAACCTGGATTTCTTCCCCCTAGAATCCTCATTCATAAGTTTCAATCTTCTTCTTTTTGATATGGTTGGTAAATAAATAACTTCCATATTTATTTCTACGCAGAGTTTCGGTATAATTCTCTTAATTCTTATTAAAAAGTAATTTTTTCCTCCTTATCAACGATTGCATTTGTTGCTAACCTTCGTACTTCTGGATCTTGTGTGATCTTCAGGAGTGCGTCCGCAGCTGCCTGGCGCACGGGATAGGTTTTTCCTTGCACATGGTAATGAATGGGATCCCCTCTTGCCCCTTGATAAGTACTACTGTCTTCATAAATGCTGCTGTCATCCTCGACCCAATTTGAGTACTCTACGTAATAGGGATCCTGTAATAGTCTCGATAATTGTCCAACACAGGATTGGTCTCCAATATTGCCCAGGTGTTTGGCAGCCGTTGTGCGGACCTCATCATCACTTTCTTGCAAAGCTCGGATCAGGCAATCGACAAAACGCTTTTCCCGGTAAAAAACCAGACGATTCCAAATTTCAAAACGTAGTTTATTTTCAAGTACTCCAATCAATGGGAACAATGGATCCACCCAGAAGGTGGACATTTTTTGTCTGGTGAACCAGAGAACCGTCCTGAGGAATTCGCGATTTTTCAGCGCCTCTTGAACAGGTTTTTGCGCAGCAGAACCATATTTAACCAATCCATCCAGAGCAGCTTCAGTAACAGGTTCATCATACTTATCCACCATCGCGATTAGCAGAGGAATCCCTTTGGGGTTGCCTGTTCTTGCCAAAGCATGGATCGCTGCTACCCTTGTTCCGGTTTCTCCTTGTTCCAACTTTTCAACCAGAGAATCAAAGGGTAATTCTTCATCCACTTTGACGAGTAGATCCGCAATTGCTTTGCGCACACGTTTATCCGGGTCATCCCAGAATTGCCCCAGGTGCTTCTCAGCCTTACCGGGATCAATTTTTCCCAGGGCGGCAATAGCTGCGTAACGGATATTTGCATCCTCGGTTTTTACTAGTTCAAGTAAAGGTTCAAAAGCACGCGCCTCGCCAATTTCCCCCAGAGCCCTTGCAGCCATGATCGTTGTTGTTGGATTCTTATCCGCTAGGCTATTTACAAGTGGTTCAACTGCTTCCTGCCCAAAAAGCACCAATGGATCAAAAATCTTGTTTTGTATCAATGCTTCCATGGCATCATGACCGCCGATCATCCCCAGGCAAAGAGCTGCGTTTTCCCGTAATCCAGCTTCTCCAACGCTTAGCATTTTGTTCAGTACTTCAAAGGCAGCAACTCCGATCTTGGTACAACCATCCCAGTCTTTACGAGAAATGCACTGGATGGCTTTTTCAGCAGGGTTCTCTGGTTCCCAATCCATCTTTGCCAATGCTTCAATGATCTTGACCAGGACTTTGCCATCCGTTTCAAATTGAAATTGATCGCATAAGGAGGACACTGCAATTGTGTCACCCATCTCCCCCAGGGTTTCAACAATAGCTCCTCGTATCCTTTCATCCCAAGAATATAATTTCCTGCATAATCCTAAAACCGCCTCTTCTCCACCGATCCTGCTTAAAGCTTCTATTGCTTCCCCGGGAATATAAGGATCCTTATAATAATCAATAGCAGCAATCAAACCATCCACATCCTGCTTTTTCTCAAGCTTTTCAATATTGGGAATTCCAAATAGTGGCATTCTATTATCTCCAAATACAAATGATCTTAAGGCTGTGATGATCGTTTTTTCATTCATACATATTATAGGAAATATAATATATAAAAACAATAACCATCTTCATATATGGATTGATTTGGTACTAAAAAGAAAAAGGGAATCAACTTATTGAAAAAGTTGGTACTCAAAGATAATGAAGTTATGGAGAATCAGGAAAATTAATAATCCTTGACCACAGAAATGTAAAATCGTGCTGGACAACATGGATTTTATTTCCCAGTTATTCCCAATTGAATTCGCCCTCGTATACAGAAAATTGATAGAATTTATTATCTTTTTTTGAAATTAGTTTTTGTGGGTATAGGTTCCTAATATCAAGAGTCTCCTTTGCATGAAATGCACGATGGGTACCTCAATTTCCTTTGACAATCCGGCTCTCAAAGGCTAAAATGGGTATAACCCTCCGAATGCTGGGTTTGAATGCATTTAAATAGGTTATCGATCAGGAGCAGGTTTGAGCAAGTGGGCAGGTAAATACGTCATCGGTCTTACCGGCAACATTGCCACTGGCAAGAGCGTGGTCAGGAAGATGCTCGAGCATCTGGGTGCCTATGGCATAGATGCGGATGCGCTCGCTCACCGTGTCATCGCCAAAGGCGCACCCGGGTACTTGCCGGTCTTAAGCACCTTTGGCAGCTGGGTCCTGAATGATAGCTCTGAGATCGACCGCCAGAAATTGGGGCGCCTGGTTTTCAGCGACCCGGATGCGTTGGTACAGCTCGAAAATATCATCCACCCGTTTGTCAACCAGGCCATCGACCTGATCGTGAGCCGTGCCCGCCAGCGCACCATTGTCATCGAAGCCATCAAGTTATTGGAAACCGATCTGGCTCAAGCCTGTGATACACTTTGGGTCACCTATTCCCCCAAAAAGATCCAGCTGGTGCGCCTGATGGAAAAACGCGCCATGCCCGAAGCTGAGGCCCTCAGGCGTATCCAGGTCCAATCTCCCCAGCAGGATAAACTGGCCAAAGCCACCGTTATCATTCAGAACGTGGGCTCATACGAAGATACCTGGCAGCAGGTTCAGGCTGCCTGGAAGGTCATCTCTCCCATCCTGGATACCGTTCCGACCCGTATCCAAAGATCCGCTCACAGTGAGCTTGTTGTCAGGCGCGGCCGTCCGGGAGATTCGCAGTCCATCGCCGCCTTGATCACCCGCCTCAGCAACGGCATCAATCCCCACACAGCCGAAGATACCATGGCGGCATTTGGAGAAAAGGCGTTCCTGTTGCTTAAGAAGGATCATAACCTGGTCGGTCTGGCTGCCTGGCAGGTGGAAAACCTGGTTGCCCGCACCACCGATATCTATGTCGACATCGATATTGCCCTGCCAAATGCCTTGAAAGTGCTGATGGATGAGATGGAAAGAGCCTCTCAGGATCTGCAATGTGAAGCCTCTCTTCTGTTTCTGCCACCCGTCCTGGCTGGGCAGTCAGCCATCTGGCAGGAACTCGGGTATGAGCTGCGTACCCCCGGGTCATTGGGTATCCAGGCCTGGCAGGATGCCGTCAAGGAATCCATGCCAGCCAATACCACCCTGTTTTTTAAACAGTTGCGTCAAGACCGTATTCTACGACCTATTTAAGAAGAAACTGTGACTGAATTCGTAAGTAACCTGATTTTTATCTTCCAACGCCTGGACTGGCTGGGGCTCATCGACATTCTGTTGGTGACCTTCATTTTCTTTGGTTTGCTCAGTCTCTTGCACGACACCAAAGCCATGATCTTGTTGCGCGGCGCCATGGTTCTGTTCGTGCTGACAGCTCTGCTCACCAGCCTGGTCAGCCTGCCGGCTTTTTCTTTCCTGGTCCGCTCTGCCTTGCCAGCCCTGTTATTTTCCATCCCGGTTATCTTTGCTCCCGAAATTCGCCGTGCCCTGGAGCGCATCGGGCGTGCCGGCACATTGATGACTACCCGGTCGCATACCTCCACCGAAGAGCTGGCCCAGACCATTCAGGCCATTGTGGCTGCTTCAGCCCGCCTATCCGCCCGGCAGCATGGCGCTCTCATCGTTCTACAGCGTATGGATAATCTGGAAGAGTATATCCGTACTGGTGTGCGCATGGATTCCAGGGTCACCCCGGAATTGTTTTTACAGGTCTTTTATCCCAATACGCCTTTACACGATGGCGCTGTCATTATTGATGACACCCGCATTCTGGCAGCTGCCTGCGTTATGCCATTATCTGCCAGCGGCATTCTGGCACATTCCCCCGATCGCCAGATGGGTCTGCGTCACAGGGCTGCCCTGGGTATTTCCGAAGTCAGCGATGCCATTGCTGTGGTCGTCTCCGAAGAGACCGGCGCAATTTCGATCTCCCACTCCGGGCGCATGATCCGCAGGTTGGATGCTGAACGGCTGGAAAACATCCTGACAGCCTTTTTTGGTATCGATTCAAATAAACGTGAAAAGAACATTATCAAGCGTTTTTTTCCTTACTTGTTTCCACGGAAGGAAGAGTGAGCTGCAATGCTTGACTGGCTTGGCAAGAACTTGCGTATTTTTCTGTTGGCTTTGGTCCTGGCTGTGTCTGTCTGGGTTTCGGCTGTTATCGCAGCAGACCCGGATGAAACACGACCGTTCCCGACCCCTGTGATCATCGAGATCGTTGGACAAGACCCCGCCCTGGTCATCACCAACACCTACACCAGGCAGATCGAGCTGGTATTGCAGGCGCCTAAATCCGTTTGGAGCCAGCTGACCTCCCGTGAAAATTCAGTACGTGCCATCGTGGATATCTCAAACCTGGGCGTTGGTTCATTTCAAGTTCCGATCCAGGTGCAGGTCACGATCCAGCCGGCTCGCATCATGTCCACTTCCCTGGAATCCCTGGAGCTGGTGCTCGAAAATTTACTGACCGAGACCCGGCCAGTCGAGATAAATATCACTGGCACGCCTGCCATAGGCTACGAGGCCCAGGATATTGTATTAAGTTCCGAAGATGTCATCATTTCCGGGTCAGAATCAGTCGTTCGGAGTGTTAAGAAGATCGCAGCAACGCTGGATATCTCCGGTGTCCGCCTGGATGTGGATGGCGATCTGCAATTGCAAGCCCTGGATGAGAACAACCTGCCTGTCGAAGGTCTCACTCTTTCACCGGCTAAGGTCCATGCCACCGTACCGATCATTCAAAAAGGTGGCTACCGTGATCTGGTTGTCAAAGTCGTGGTAAGTGGACGGGTTCGCACAGGTTATCGTCTGACCAGCATCCTGGTCAACCCTTCGGTCGTGACTGTGTTCTCCTCGGATATCGAATTGGTCAATTCACTCCCCGCTTTTGTCGAAACCAGCCAGTTGGATCTTACCGGTGTGAGTGCAGATCTGGAAACCCACCTGACTCTGAACCTGCCCGAAGGAGTTTCCTTGCTTGGAGATCAGGATGTGTTGGTTCAGGTGGGCATCTCCGCCATTGAAGGCAGTCTCACCATCACCGGGCTTCCGGTAACAGTCATCGGATTGTCTGCCGGTTTGATCGCAACTGTATCCCCGCTCGACGTTGATCTTTATCTCTCCGGTCCGCTGCCTGTCCTGGATATGCTTCTTCTGACGGATCTTCAGGTCAATGTGGATACGACCGGTCTGGTTGCAGGTACCTACCAATTAACGCCGATCGTTACCATCATGGTGGCTGGCATCCGCGTTGAAACCATCCAACCCGGCACCGTTGAAGTCGTCATCCGCAAAGGCGTTGCCACGCCCAGACCTTGAGCCTGGTTTCCCGTGAAATGAACATCGTGTAGGTTGGGTTGAGCGATTCTGACACTGGCGAACCATCAAACTGTAGAGCGAAACCCAACAAAAAAAAGAAGATTGAGCAGGTTGGGTTGAGCGATTCTGGCATTGGCAAAACTATCAAGCTGAATAGCGAACCCAACAAAAGAAAAGAAGATCGAGTAGGTTGGTTTGAGCGATTCTGGCACCGGCAAAACCATCAAGCTGAATAGCGAAACCCAACAAAAAAAAGAGAAAATCGATCAAATTGGGTTGAGCGATTCTGACACTGGCGCACCATCAAACTGTAGAGCGCAAAGTACCCGCCGCAAGTCCCGCGTCAGTAGGCGGGAAGGTCCTGGTTGTTTTTCCCAGGATAGGGTGAAACCCAACAATAAATATTGCGAGAGAATTATTGAGTCGTTCAGGAAAAGAAAGTATGTCAAAACCGATCGTTGCCCTGGTAGGCCGTCCGAATGTCGGCAAAAGCACCTTGTTCAATCGCCTGGCTGGTGAACGCCTGGCAATTGTCGATGATACGCCCGGCACCACGCGCGATCGTATCTTTGCTGAAACAGACTGGAACGGAATTTCATTCGATATTATCGACACTGGTGGCATCGATCCCCAGCATGGCGGAAAAACCCCCCTGTCCATTGGGTCCTCAGATTTTATCGAGCAGATCCGTGCCCAGGCAGAAGTAGCCATCCAGGATTCAGATGCTGTCCTGTTGCTCACCGATGGGTCTGTAGGGGTCACAGCCCCGGACCGTGAAGTGGCAGAGATCCTGCGCCGCCACCAGAGAATTGTCAACGGACAGCTCTGGCCTCCCATCCTGCTGGTGGTCAACAAATGCGAGAGCGCCAGTCGCCGCGCCGAAGCCGCCCAATTCTATGAACTGGGCATGGGGGAGCCGTATGCCATTTCAGCCTCGCAGGGTATCGGCACCGGGGATATGTTGGATGCCCTCGTGGCGTCTTTCTCCCCCCAGCCGGAAGAAGAAGAGGACGATTCCGTTAAACTTGCCATCGTTGGCAAACCAAACGCCGGCAAGTCCAGCCTGCTCAACCGCCTGGCAGGCAGCCAGCGTTCCATTGTCAGCCCTATTCCCGGCACCACCCGCGATGCGATCGACACCCACCTGGAAGTGGAGGGTATACCGGTCACGTTGATAGACACAGCGGGTATCCGCCGCCGCGGCAAGATCGATCCGGGTGTCGAAAGATACAGTGTCTTGCGTGCCTTTAAAGCCATCGAACGTGCCGATGTGGCTCTGCTCATGGTCGATGCTGAAGCTGGTATCACCGCCCAGGATACCCACATCGCTGGCTTTGTCCTGGACGCCTGGAAAAGCACCGTGGTGCTGGTCAATAAATGGGACGCGATCGAAAAAGACAGCTATACCTTTGAAGCCTATACCGCCCATGTCCGCCAGGAACTTCAGTTTCTGGACTATGTCCCCATCCTTTTCATTTCTGCTCTGACCGGGCAGCGCGTCGACCAGGTTCTGCCGTTGGCATTGCGCGTCCAGGAAGAACGGGTCAGGCGCATCTCCACCTCCAGCCTGAATAAGGTTCTGCGTATTGCGCAGGATAAGCACCACGCCCCATCGCATGCAGGCAGAAGTTTGAAGATCTACTACGCCACCCAGGTTCGTAGCGACCCGCCCACCTTCATGTTGTATGTTAATGATACCAAGCTGATGCACTTCTCCTATCGGCGTTACCTGGAGAATTGTCTCCGTGAGGAATATGGTTTCATGGGCACGCCCATCCGGATTGTTTCCAAACCACGCCGGGATTAGTCCGCAAGACACTACCAGACTGAGAAAAAACTTCTATACAAAAACGTCCCGAAGGTTTGGTTAATAAACACACTGATTGTCAAGAACCTTCGGGACGTTATTCAAAAGGTGATATTATTTACGACCAGAATGGTTCATATAACCCCATAAATAACATGGATAAAACATGCCGCCAAAGATCCTGCATCTCGATCTGGATGCCTTCTTCTGTTCGGTGGAAGAGCTGAGTAACCCCGGTCTGCGGGGAAAACCGTTCGCCGTCGGCGGTCGACCGGATCAGCGCGGCGTGGTGACCTCCTGTTCATATGCCGCTCGCAGGCTGGGAATCCACTCCGCCATGCCCATGTCGCGCGCCATCCGTCTCTGCCCGGAGCTGGTCATCGTCCCGGGTCACCATCGTGCCTATAGCGAAGCCTCCAGACAGGTCATGGAACGCCTCGCAGACATCAGCGGACTTGTCGAGATCATTTCCATTGATGAAGCCTTCCTGGATGTGACCGACCTGCCCGAAACGGGGGAAAGCATTGCCCGTATTTTGCAAACCCGGATTTTGGATGAATTGAAATTGCCCACCTCGATCGGTGTTGCCACCAACAAGCTGGTAGCCAAGATCGCCAATGATGTCGGCAAGAAAGCTGCCAGGGGCAACACCTCCCCCTGCGCCATCACCATCGTACCCCCGGGGCAGGAAGCCGTTTTCCTGGCGCCTTTGCCGACTGAAATGTTATGGGGGGTCGGTCCCAAGACCAGCGCCCGCCTGGCTGAAATGGGTATTCATACCATCGGCGCACTGGCGAACTGGCCTGAAGCTGACCTGGTCAGGCGCCTTGGTGAATATGGTCTCGATCTGTCGCGTCATGCCCGCGGGCAGGATGACCGCCCGGTCAGGAACAGTCACGAGGTTAAATCGGTCAGCCAGGAGACCACCTTTGTGCGCGATGTGCGCGATGACCAGGTACTTGCCCGCAAGGTTCGCGATCTTTCCGCCCAGGTCGGGCGCCGCTTGCGTAGATCCGGATTGGCGGGTAACACCGTGCGTATCAAGCTGCGCTGGCCGGATTTTTCCAGCCTGACGCGCCAGGTGCGCCTGGATAACCCTACCAACAGTGATGACGAGATCGCCACTGCCGCTCTGGTTTTGCTGGGGAAAGTGCGCGCCTCCGGTAGGTCCGTGCGCCTGATCGGCGTTGGTGTCAGCGGACTGGGGGAACCACTCCGCCAGCTCTTGTTGTGGGACAATGGTTCCCAGAAAGCCCGCAAACTGGAAGCCACCCTGGATGCCCTTAAAGAGCGCTTTGGAGATAAAGTCATCCAGCGCGGCCGCATCCCCGACCCAAAGGAAGAGCCGTGGGACGGACCCAGTACTGTCTGTAATCGCCGCATCACCAGCAACCTTGAAGGTCAGCTCAGTGCCTCCTATCAGGGGCGCACCATCTACTTCTGCACCGAATTCTGCCTGGAAGCCTTCCGCCGCGACCCCGACCGCTTCTACCTGTCTCACAGCCGCAAACGCAGTTAGCTAAAAAGTTCTGGGTAGGTTGGGTTGAGCGTTTCTAACAAAAGCACTGCCATTAATTTTCAAAGCGATACCCAACAAAAAGAGCTTATTAATAATCTACCGTCCCGAAAACCCCCTCCCCTAAATTCCACCTTTTTGGAATTTGGGGGAGGTTGGGAGGGGGTCAAGAAGTAGGCTGGGTTGAGCATATCTGACAAAAACAATGCCAAAGAATTACATAGCGGAACCCAACAAAAAGAGCTAATAAAAAAATCCACCGTCCCCGCCGCAGGTCCTGGTTGCTTTTCCCAGGAAAAGTTCCTTCCGCTCAATCACACCTGCCTCCAACCCTTCCCGCTAAGAGCACGCGGGACTTTCGGCGAAGTCCCCGACCCGCAGGGGTAAGGGGGGACGCTTTAAAAACCCCTACCCTAAATTCCACGTTTTTGGAATTTAGGGGAGGTTGGGAGGGGGTCAAGAAGTAGGCTGGGTTGAGCATATCTGATAAAAACACCGCCAATTTCACAACAATTATTTTTAAGATTCATGGAGATGTGGCGACTAAAATGATACAATACAGGAAGTTTCCAAATAATTCTTCGCTAGTTGAAGAAAAATTAAGGTACTTTATATTGACGTGGAATTCAGGTCACACTAACTAGAATCAGTGTTCAAACAGACTGGAGATAGATATTTAACAAATCGCTTTGCTGGAAGAGTTTAAGGAAGGAGACTGAGAAATGGAGAAAAAATGTCTTTTCTTCATGATTTCATTAATTTCATGTCTTTTCTTGGCAAACTGTGGCTATACCTCACAACAAATCATCTCCATGACTGCTGATGCCTGGACACCCACCCCAATTCCAAAACCAACTTATACTCTTACTCCAATTCCTCAAGTTTTAGAAGTAACATGGGAGAATCCCTGTAAGTATGCTGATGATCCGTCTATTCTTAGTACCATGACAGGAAATTTACGCATGTTGATAGTCGAATCTGCACCTGGAAGCGATCGTTGGATAACTTATCTCGATGGGTGCGACCTAGGGTGCGACCCAGTGACCGAAAATAAAAAAATAAGGGTAACAATCCTTGCTGGAAATGGTCCTAATCAATTTGCGATCTCTTCAACATATCAGGGTATAGGAAGAATTCCTACCTTTAATAGGGAAAATATGCACCTATATGATTTTCAGGGAAATGAAATCGATGATGGATATTATTATGTAATCGTGACAGGGGAAATGGTAAGTACTGGTAGCCAAATACTTGATTATAAATGCCTCTTACGGATAACCCAAATTAGAGATTACCCATAAAGTCCTTTACCTTTCTAAAGCGCTCCAAAGATGATCAATTTTGGGGAATTGACTGAAGGTCGGAGGGTGTCAGCAGATGGGGTCCACAGTCAACCCTCCCTCCAACCCTTAGGGACGCTTTAAAAACCCCTCCCCTAAATTCCACCTTTTTGGAATTTGGGGGAGGTTGGGAGGGGGTCAAGAAGTAGGCTGGGTTGAGCATATCTGACAAAAACAATGCCAAAGAATTACATAGCGGAACCCAACAAAAAGAGCTAATAAAAAAATCCACCGTCCCCGCCGCAGGTCCTGGTTGCTTTTCCCAGGAAAAGTTCCTTCCGCTCAATCACACCTGCCTCCAACCCTTCCCGCTAAGAGCACGCGGGACTTTCGGCGAAGTCCCCGACCCGCAGGGGTAAGGGGGGACGCTTTAAAAACCCCTACCCTAAATTCCACGTTTTTGGAATTTGGGGGAGGTTGGGAGGGGACCAAATGAACCAGGAAAGCGTTGAAAACTTGCATTAAGGTATAATTTGATGGTTCAAAAAGATGTTTTTCGACAGTCTCGTTAGCCTTCAGCAATGATGGCCGAGAACACCATATTCAGTGCACCACCCGATTATTTATATAAGGAGGTAGATGTGTCGAAAAAAGCGAAGTTATTCCTTATAATTGTTGCTGTCCTTATGGTGGGGATCCTCCTCGTTTTCATACTTGGATCATACCAGGCTTCTGAACCTTCGAGCGAGTTGGTCGGAGGGTGGACCTTCACAGGTGATTTTTACAAGCCTGGCGGGGATTCCAACCTGATTCTGCAGATCAATAAATTTGCGCCAGAGTCTGAAAGTGACAATTCCTATCTGGGGGTGGGCTGTATGCGTTCAGAAGCGTCCGAGAATTGGGCACCGCTTTCCCTGGAGGCTGTATTCAATCCCGAGACAAAAATGTATGCACTGAATATTCTCAGTACCCTTGTAGCGCCAAACCTGGAAGGTGGGGCAGCCATCATCCACTTCGTCGGAGATACCAATTCAGATTCAGCCACCGGGGTTGCCTATGCCATCGCTAGCGAGATCCCATGGAATGGCGAACACACCAACCGTAAAATCGTGGAGTGTCCTGCCTGGGCTAAAGCCTTGAAGTTCCAGGGCGAAGTTGGTAATGGGCGCGACCTGGCTTATATTCCTCCGTGGGATGGCACCAATTTCCATACCGAAAGTATGATCGTCTCCAGGCAGTTGCAGGTAGAAACGCCGGACGGGCAGGTGATTCTAGGGTCATCGCAAACGGATATTTTTACACCGGAAGTCAACTTTATAGACAGTTTTCGCTTTCACGCAAACCTGGAAGGAACCCCGCTTCTATCCCAGCTGTACAGGTTTACACTGCTGGACAATTTGGGCGAGGAGATCCCCGGTCTGGAATCATTTGACCAGTACATTCACTGCGACCACGGCGCGGCTACCAACATCCGGGCTGTGTTCGACCCCGAATCTACCCTCGAACTGACCTGGGATGCCCCGCCGCTGGTCCCTGGACGCTTTGAGCCGCTGAATGGGCACGGCTTTTACCAGGTCACGCTGGAGCATTATCCGTATCGGGAGGAAGGGTCCCTTTATGGTGCTGAGGCTCATTTGACCACACACAAAATCCCTTGGGATAGTTTTATTCCCGGTTCGGAGGGATCACCAGACGGCGCAGACTATGGTGTTGGTCTTTCGGAACTGGAAGATGGCACATACATTATCCAGTTGGCCGCATATAATTATTATGTGCCGGATGAGGGCGAGAATGGGTTCGACTGCCGGGTTACGGACAGCCGCCATGCGCTGATCTTCACCAAGCAGGGTAGCCGGATCACTTTCCAGCCTGTAGGCGCAGTCTCCGGCTTCCTCCACGACGCGGACGGCAATCCACTGGGTGGAATTGCGGTACAGATCAAAGGTGTGGAAACCGGCTTCCAGGAAAAGGTTTGCAGCCACCAAAATGGATTTTTTCTCTTCACCCATTTGCCTCTGGATAACTATTCACTGACTGCCGGAGGCTTTGGATCGGAAGATTGCGACCCTAACAATTTTGCGACACTCATCCACCCGGATCTCACCTTAACAACAGACAACCCAATACCAAGCAATCTTAATCTCATTCTGACCCCGTAGTGGGTTGGTCGCGTAGAGCGCTTCTAACAAAAGAACTGCTATTAAATCCACCGTCCCCGCCTCAGGTCCTGACTGCTTTTCCCAGGAAAAGTTCCATCCGCTCAATCACACCTGCCTCCAACCCTTCCCGCTAAGAGCACGCGGGACTTTCGGCGAAGTCCCCGACCCGCAGGGGTAAGGGGGGACGCTTAAAAAATCACCTCCCCTAAATTCCACGTTTTTGGAATTTGGGGGAGGCTGGGTGGGGGCAAGAAGTAGGCTGGGTAGAGCGGATCTGACAATAACACTGCCATTAGTTTTCAAAGCGCATCGTACCCGCCTCAGGTCCAGGCTGCTTTTCCCAGGAAAGGGTAAAACCCAACAAAAAAAAGCTTATAAAAATTTCACCTCGCCATCTCAGCCCGGTTGGTCACCATCCAGCAACCCCGGGTGCACCTCAGCCTGGATGCGCAAACCGTGTGTCTTCCATAGCTCGGCAGCCAGTCGGCCCGCATCTGTTTTCAATCCCTGGTGCGTGAAGTACTCGCACACCCGCCTCACATCCCGGCTGAAGATCTGCCAGGCGTTGGGATGGTTGCTGGCAGACACCACCTGCGGGAAGTCGATCATCGTGATCTGACCCTCCCGATACAGCAAGTTGTAAGCCGAAAGATCACCGTGCACGATGTCATTTGCCAGCATGATCTCGATATTCCGAATGCTGCGCTCGTAGAGCGTATCAGCTTCCTCAGGGCTCAACCGGACCGTGTTGAGAGTAGGCGCAGGTGAGGCTTCATCACCGATATATGCCATCAGGATGGCGTTCTCACCCATTTCATACGGCTGTGGCACATCCGCCCCGGCTGCATACAACCTCTTGATGGTCTGCATCTCGTAAGCGATCCACGATTGCAGGTGGATCTGCTCGCCGTAAACGCTGCGGTTGTGCAGGGCTTTCAACATGCCCATGTCCACAACTTCATGTCCGCTCTCATCCAGCACACCCCGCCCGAGACGGTAAATGTGATCGTTCTTCAGACTGCGCAGCATTTTGGGTCGGTAAACTTTGGCTGCCAGCAGCGGAGCCTGTACCTGCTCACCCGAAAGGCACAGGTACACCGAGGCCTCCTTGCCAACCTTGACCTTGCTGACCACATCCGAGATCCACTGCTGCTCGAAAAAATAACCCAACGTTTTCAGCAGCCAGCTTTCTTCAAACCGGGCGGCTTTATAGCTGAACGAGATCGCCTCCCGGCTGTCGTCCTGTTTCTGCACGAACTGTTGCACCGCCAGGGAAACCTTTTTTGCTTTTAGCGCTTTGGATGGGTGCTGTCCCCTGCCAACAAAATCAAATTGTCCTTCATCATCCATTGCATCGAATAATTTATAAGTTTTATTTGTATCCATTATTGATCTCACAATAAAAAAAAACCACGGAAGGATATTCGCCCGTGGCTCTCAAAGAATCAAAAACCGCAGGCAGCGCGCCTGCGGCAGGAGGATCGACTTAATAAGTCAAATTCACAAACCCGCCATCTCAGGAGGCGCGCCAAATACAAAAGATCGGACAGGTTCATTTTTTATCATAATTTGCAAGCCTCCTTTCGGTTTTGATATCGACGTACGCACCTGAGTCTATCATCCCCCTCGAAAATCGTCAAGAAAAGACATATACAGAAATTCATTTAAAAGTCTTTTCTGTTTTAGAATCCTTAAAAACCCCTCCCCCAAATTCCACAAACGTGGAATTTGGGGGAGGCTGGGAGGGGGTCAAGGAGCTGGTTTATTCAGTTCAACACAAGCAATGCGTAATTCTGCAGACATCTCGCATCTGATCGGGAAATTTAATGGGATAGGGAATTGAAATATTCTATCGTTATGCTATACTTTGGAAATACGCACCCTATTCTTACCTGTTACCACCTGATACCAATATTAATTTCGGTAATTCGACTTCAAGATCAATAAGCTGTTAACCCTGCAATCCACAGCCAAGCACCTGGTTGGGTAGCGGCATAAAACATATGGAAAATAAAAATGATCAAAGCTCCTATCGATTGGCTTCTTGAAGGTGAACCTTGGGTTGAATATCGAACCAGACTTGATTTGATGGGGCAATCTGAGAAAGATTCTCTGGTTAAATCTGCCAGGAACTCCATGCTGGTGAACGATCAGATTAAGAATCTGCTGGCAGAATTGTCCAATTGGCCCGGCAAGGTCATTTCGAGCCATAAGAGTGCCGGTCAACCATTTCACAAGTTGACATTTATTTCCGATTTAGGTCTCAAAGCCAGCGACCCCGGCATGAACCTGATCACAACCCGTATATTGGCACACCGTTCAACCGAAGGTCCATTTCAATTGCCAACGAACATCCCACAGCATTTTGGGGGAACCGGACAGGATCAATGGGCGTGGGCGTTATGCGATGCTCCACTTATCATTTACGCTTTGGCTAAATTTGGTTTGGGTAACAAGAAGGAAGTAAAGGAAGCCGCCAGACATTTGGCTGAATTAGTACGGGATAATGGTTGGCCTTGTGCGGTATCCAAGGAGCTTGGAAAATTCCGTGGACCCGGCCGAAAAAATGACCCTTGCCCGTTCGCAAATTTAGCCATGCTTAAAGCACTAGCATTGATCGCAGAATATCACGATAGCCCCACCTGTTATATAGGAGCAGAGACGATTCTCAGATTATGGGAAGATCGTACAACACAGCACCCATATATGTTTTATATGGGTACAGATTTCTGCAAACTTAAGGTTCCGTTTGTGTGGTACGACCTTCTCCATGTTCTTGATGTCCTATCACAATTCGCATGGGTAAGAGAAGATGAACGCTTCCTCAATATGTTCAATCTGATGGTGAGTAAAGCTGATCAACAGGGGCGCTTTTCTCTCGAGTCCGTATGGACAGCTTGGAAGGATTGGGAGTTTGGTCAGAAGAAAGAGCCGTCTCGCTGGCTGACCCTTCTGGCCTGGCGCGTTATTATTAGGGTTGAAATGGCATAGATCCAGTTGGTACCCGACATACCGGGTAGATTGGGTTGAACGCTTCTCCAATCTGTGCAGTCATTAAAAGGTATGCGATACCCAACGCAAGAGTCTCAAACGATCAAACATCTTCTCATGCGCATAGGTTTTACCAGGCGCAAACTTTCTTACACGCAAAAAGAATTTACCCTCCCCATGGCATCCCGGAATATTCCTCAAAAGCCCTGTCATGCAGCTCCTTAAATAGGCTCTCGTGTCTTCTTTCCCACAAAGCCAAGGTCTCCAATACCTTCTGTGCATCTCCCGAGGTATTCTTGGCAGTTTACATCCGTCCCCCCGGGATTTTTTCTACCTCACCGGTTTACCGGATCAATGATCACGAACCTTGTCATTTATTTACTATTCACTCCCCACCGGCTTGCGCGACAACCAACCGGTTGCGTCCCCCGGTTTTGGCGAGGTACAGAGCAGTATCGGCGGCGGCCAGGAGACTCTCGATCGTTTCTCCATGCTCTGGGAAACCTGAAATTCCTAGAGATACGGTGACGACCCCCAGTGACTGGCCCTGGTACTGAACGGACAAGTGCTGGATTTCGCTTCGCAATTGCTCGGCCCACCGCTCAGTATCGCGCAATTGAGCCTCCAGCAAAATCAGCAAAAGTTCTTCACCACCATATCTGCAGGCGATATCCTCTCCACGGATGTTCGCCATTAGTAAAGCGCTCACTTTGACCAGCACCTCATCACCGGCCGAGTGGCCGTAAGTGTCGTTGAAGAGTTTGAATTGGTCAATGTCGAGCATGATCACGCCGATGGTTGTTTTATGGCGAACGGCTCGATCCAGTTCGCGCTTGAATGTTTCCTCCATGTAACGCCGGTTGAACAGGCCGGTAAGCGGATCACGAATTGCCTGGTACTGTAGAACTTCCTGTAATCTAAGGTTCGTCAAAGCCAGCGCAATGTGTTCCGCCACTGTCTCGGCCAATGGTCGTTTAAGCGCATCCATACCTTTCTCTGATTGTATCTTTGAGATCTGCGGTGATTTCGAGCGTCTGAGATGCAGAACGCCCAGAGTCTCACCCTGTGCTAGCATGGGCACACACAGGTAACCATCCGGACTGGGTTGTCCGAGGTACGGGCAGAGCCCCCCGTGGCTGGTTGAGTCTTCTGAGTCATACACCTGTTCCTGGTGCAGCGCCCAGCACATATCCGCCGAGAGCGCGTGCCCGGGCAATCGGGGCGGGGATTCTCCCCATGAAACGACTGTTTCGAAAATACCAGGCACCTTATTTATGACGTACAGCGCGCCGGAAACGCTGGGGAACAAACGCTGGATAAAATTGGCAATGACATCATAGGCCGCCGCGACTGTGGTGCAGGTTCGCAACTTGTTACCCATTTCGTTTAACAGGCGAAGATCATCTTGATGCCAGACCAACGCCCTCTTCTCAGAGTTCACTATCACGGTTGCGACTTGGGCGTCCTGGAACCGCCAGAATAATAATGCGATCGCGGCGAACGCGAAAGCTGCCAAAAGCGCAGTACCGATAATACCTAACTGTTCCGCTTGATTAGCCTTGTCGCTATAGGTGGCGTTGGCCGAGGTTAGCGCTTGGGTAAGAACGTTAAAGGATGGATCCACTCGCTCTTCATCAACAAGCCGGGCTTGGACGAAATTGCCTTCTGTGATCAACCTGAATTCTTCACTGATATTGGAAGCATAAACTAAGTAGGACTGCTGAACTGAGATTAAAAGTTCGCTATTAGAATTTATTTGCTCCAAATCCCCCATTGCCTGTTCCATCTCCGCTTGGACGTTGTGTACCGCCTCATCGATCTCCGAAGTCATTTGTCCTTCACCGATGGTCTGCCATTCTAACGCAGATAGATGATTGGCAAACCCCTGGATGCGCAAGAGCAAGTCTACAGAGTGCTCAATTTCTTCAATACCGTTGCGAAGCAAGGTATTAGCGACGATTGCGGTCAGTGTGATGAAGAACAGGAGTATCAAGAACAGTGGTTTGGGGAACCGGCGATTGTTTATTCGAGCGGAAATGGTTTCAGGTGTTACCATTTGAAACCTATCTGGGTGGTTGTCAAAATACTCCTATTTTTTTACTTTCTCTTCTGAAAGAAATTCGTGCTATCCCAGACATTCATTATAATTTTTAGTAATGGATTTGATGGCAATTATTTTATTACTTTGTTGGAAATTTCCGCTTTTCCATAAAAGATTTTCTGCATTTCCTACCATATCGTTGGTATTATTTCGCCATATTCGGAAAAAACCATTTAATTGAATAAATTTGTCTCTTGATCCTAGGTTTCATACTTCGATCCATTCTACTCTATGTAATCCAAAAAACTAGAACCATATTCCTCTAGTTCAGAAAGATCAATATTCTCTCGAATAGTGTAATCTCTGTACTCGTTAATAATAATTTCCCGCGGAACACCCATCAACGAAGCGTTATTATTAATAAGCACTTCTCCTGGACATTTTCGAACCACCATGAATACTTTGTTAGTGGTATTAAGAATCTTCGTTCCTTCACTGATAGGAACGGCGCTATCGGTTCCCGATACAACAACCTCACGATATAACACTACTTATGCTGTTTTATTTTACACCGAGTCGGTTCCTCAATTATAACCTCAAAATCGGTGTATATAACCGGATTCCACATCGAATAAAATTTGCCAACATTTTCAGAAAATTGGATACCTGAAATCATTTTTCCAGTCCGGCTTAAATATAAACCTTGCGAAGGTTCTAGACCTTCTCGCGGGCAAAAAAGGACCTACCCTCCCCACGGCATCCCGGAATATTCCTCAAAAGCCCTGTCATGCAGCTCCTTAAATAGGCTCTCGTGTCTTCTTTCCCACAAAGCCAAGGTCTCCAATACCTTCTGTGCATCTCCCGAGGTATTCTTGGCTGCTTTTTCATAGAATTCTGCAAAGTCACGTTCGATCAGGTAAGCCATCCGCAGAACCGGCAGATCAGGCACCATCGCTTCCATGATGGTTTGCTCAATGAATTCACTCGTGGCGCGCTCCGAGAAAAAACCCATCTTCTCAAAGCTGGCACCCATCTCCAGGTCGGTCGGCTTGTTCTCCCCCAGCAGGTCGATCTGCCTTTGAATGTATTCAATATGCTTTTGTTCTTCCAGGGCTAATTTTTTGAAAACACCCACCGCCGACGCATGCGACAATCGGCTGGCATTCTCCTCAAAAAAGCGCTTGCCCTCATATTCGCGTTGCAGGGCATATTCGTAGATCTTTAGAATATCCATCATAGCCTCATTAAACGATCTCGACTCGGACCGCAGTGACTTTGTATTCGGGGATCTTGGCTATCGGGTCCAATACCGCTTGGGTTAATTCATTGGCGGAAGCCTGCGGGAAGTGGAAGTTGGCATACACCATGCCGGGTGGCACCCGCTCTGTTATTAACGCTTCTGCCTCGATACTGCCCCTGCGCGAGGTGACCCGCACAAATTTCTTCCCGTTCAGCCCCAAATGGATGGCATCCTCCGGGTTCACTTCGATCAGCGCGGATCCGTACACCTGCATGAGTCCCTCCGAGCGCCGAGTCATCTGTCCGCCATGCCAGTGATAAAGAACGCGTCCGGTGCTCATCACCATCGGGTACTCGTCATTGGGGCTTTCAGCCGGTGGCAAATGATCGATCGGGGCAAATTTCCCCGCCCCGCGCGCGAACTTGCCGATATGCAGAACAGGTGTGCCCGCGTGATCAGTGTTCGGGCAGGGCCATTGCAGCCCTTCTCCATCCTGCAAACGTTCATGCGTGATTCCGGCATAGGAGGGCGTCAGGGCGTTGATCTCGCTCATGATGTCAGATGTATTTTTGTATCCCCACCCCGCATGGACCGCTCCTGCGGTAATTGTTTTTCGCTTCAATAATCGCACCGCCAGTTCAGTGATGATCTGCCAGTCGGGTCTGGCCTCCCCCGGCGCTTCGATCACCTTATTAAGTTTTTGAACACGGCGTTCTGTATTGGTAAAGGTTCCATCCTTCTCGGCAAAGGATACCCCGGGCAGCAGGACATCTGCGAATTTGGAAGTTTCAGAAGGGAAAAGCTCCTGCAATACCAGGAAATCAACCTTCTCAAGGCACTTGCGCACATGGGCAGAATCCGGGTCAGACATGGCCGGGTCTTCTCCCAGGATGTAGAGTGCATGGATCTTGTCTTCCAGGATGCCGGGGATCATTTCTGTGGCAGTTAATCCCACCTTGTTGTCCAACGCAGTACCCCAGGCCGCTTCGAATTTTCTGCGGGCTTCTTCATTGGTTACAGCCTGATAAGCCGGGTAGACATTGGGCAGTCCTCCCATGTCACAGGCTCCTTGCACATTATTCTGACCCCTCAGCGGGTTAACGCCTCCTCCCGCGATACCCATATTACCGGTCAGCATCTGTAGGTTGGCCAGGGACATCACATTACGGACACCAACGATGTGTTGCGTGATCCCCATCGCCCAGATCACAGCCATCGGTTTGACGGTTCCCAACAGCTCAGCAGCTTGATGCAATTTTTCCAGGGGTATGCCGGTTATTGCAGTAACTTTTTCGGGGGGATATTGCATCACGACTGTTTTAAATTCATCAAAATCTTCTGTGCGGGTATCAATGAAAGCCTGATCATGCCAGTTTTTTTCAAGGATCAGGTACATCAGCCCATTCAGCAGTGCGATATCTGTACCGGGTTCATGTTGCAGGTGTAAACAGGCAAAATCCACCAGGTCGATCTTGCGCGGGTCAGCCACGATCAGCTTTACGCCACGTTGCCGGACAGCTCTTCGCAGCATGGTCCCAAAGACCGGGTGTTGTTCAGTTGTATTGGACCCGATCACGAAGATCGCCTGCGCCTCTTGAGCAACATCCTGCATCGAGTTGGACATCGCTCCAGAACCAAAGGAGGCGGCCAGACCGGCCACCGTGCTGGAGTGTCAAAGACGGGCGCAGTGATCGATGTTGTTCGTCCCTATCACCTGCCGTGTTAACTTGTTCATCAGGTAATTTTCTTCATTCGTGCACTTGGCTGAGGTCAATACCCCTATGCTGTCCGACCCATGTGCATCCATCGCCTCTCCAAGTTTTAGTGAGGTGATTTCCAGGGCAGTCGCCCACTCCGTCTCCACCCAGCCCCAATCGGAAGATCCGGCATCCAGTTGTTTTGGTTTTGGCTTTCCATCTAATAAGTACTGCCGAACCATCGGCTTCTTCAATCGATCCGGGTGATAGATGAAATCCCACCCGTAGCGGCCTTTGACACACAGTGCCATGCCATTGACAGGGGCATTTGGATTTGAATTTACATCAATGATCCTGCCATCTTTTACAACGAAATCAAATTGACACCCGACCCCACAATAGGTGCAGATCGTGGGCACTTTCTTAACCTGGTGCCGGCGGCCTTTCCCGTAAGATATCTTGTTGGATAACGCTCCGGTCGGGCAATATGCCACACACTGACCGCACGATTCACAGCGCGCTTCCAGCATGCCTGTATCAGCCCCGGCTACGATCTGTTCATCGATCCCGCGCCGTGCCACCCCCCACACATCGCGCACCTGGATCTCGGCGCAGGCTTCAACACAGCGCCGGCAAAGGATGCACCGGTTCATATCCACCCGAATAAAGGGGTTCGGGTCACTGTCCACCATATAGCGGCTGCCTTTTGTACCCCATTCCGGTGCTTCAACCTTGTACTCATATGCCAGGTCCTGCAATTCACATTCGCCGCTGGCTTCACAGGTAATGCAATCCTGGGGATGATTGGCCAGCATGGATTGCAGTGATAACCTTCTGGATCGCATCACTTTTTCATTGTTGGTCTCAATATCCATCCCCTCGCTCACCTGGGTTACGCAGGCTGCCTGCAGGAAGCGCCAGTTCTTCACCTCCACCATGCACATGCGGCAGTTACCGGATGGGGAAAGGTCTTTGTGGTAACACAGGGTCGGGATATGGATCTCATTTTGCCGGGCTACCTCTAAAATGGTTTGACCTGCCTCGGCTTGAATTGTCTTTCCATCAAGAGTGATATGGATGCTCATTAATTATTCTCCCTTTCCGTTTGCCGAAAATTCTGCTGAAAAGTTGGCAAGTGCCGAATTTATGGGGATGGGCACCGATTGCCCCAATCCACAGAAGGATGCCAGCAGCATATTTTCAGATAACGCCTTAAGCTCATCCAAATATTGTCCGTTTATTTTGCCACCAGCCATCTGGCACAGCAGGTGGTAAGCCCGCCAGGTTCCAACCCGGCAGGGGGTACACTTGCCGCACGATTCTGCCGCAAAGAAATGCAGCAGCTCGCGTAGGAAAGCCACCGCAGATATGCTTTGATCACATACCAGGAAAGCCCCGGCGCCCAATCCGATCCCTTTCTGGGAAGACGAATAATCCAATGGTATATCCAGGAAATCCGCGTTCACCATCGATCCAGCCGCTCCACCGGTCAGCGCAAATTTGAAGGATGAACCTTCCCGCATACCCCCGCCAAAGTCATCGATGATCTGTCGCAGGGTCAGCCCAAAAGGTGCCTCAAAAAGCCCGGGGTGGTTAACATGACCCAGGAGCATGTAGATTTTGGTCCCCGGAACGCTGTAACCGGAAAGTTTTTTCCACCAATCGGCACCATTCTTCAGAATGTGCGGTACAGCCGCAAACGATTCCACATTATTTACCGCTGTCGGGCAGCCGCGCAACCCGAAAGATGGCGGGTAGGGAGGCCGCAGGCGTGGTTCGCCGCGTTTCCCTTCCAGCGACTCAATTAATGCGGTTTCTTCACCGCAGATATAAGCCCCGGCTCCCAGGTGCACATGGATATGGAACGAGAATCCGCTGCCCTGGATATCATCTCCCAGCCAGCCCAGCGCTTCCGCCTGTTTAATGGCATTCTCGAGCCGTTCAGCCTGGTGGACATATTCACCTCGCATGTAGATAAAGGCTTCATTGGCTCCGCAGGCATACCCGCCAATAGCCATCCCTTCCAGCAATTGCTGCGGGTTGGTGTCAATCAGCACCCGGTCTTTAAAGATCAGGGGTTCGCTTTCATCGGCATTGGCGATCATATATTTGGGAGAACCAGCTGCCTGTGCCACAAATTTCCATTTCCGTCCCACCGGGAAGCCTGCCCCGCCGCGGCCTTGCAACCCTGATTCTTCAACCTGTGCAATGACACTCTCGGGGGTTGTTTGCAGGGCAGCCTTGAGCCCCTGGTAGCCTCCATACTGGATCGCAGATTGAAGTTTGTCCGGGTCGATCCTGTCAATGTTGGTCAGCATGACCCGTACTTCACCCGGGCGTGCTTTTGAATAGTCCGTGCGAACACCCTTCCAGCCCTGGCAGGCTTTTTTGGCTTCGTGGATCGCTACCGGTCCAGCCTGGTCATCGTTCACCAGGACTGCAGGCGCCCGGTCGCAAAGCCCCAGGCATGAGGTCCGTTCGACAGTCCAATCTTCGGGTACAGCCTCAGCGAAGCCATCAACTGCATTTTCAGCCTGCCTCCCTCCCTCGCTTGCCCGTTTTAACCAGCACACCGGTCCGTCACATACCCGCAATATATTCTTTCTGGGTTCTGTTGCCAGCATCGAATAAAAGGTGGACACGCCATAAGCCTTATGGGGTGGCACATTTAGAAGTCTGGCGGCGAAGGTAATATTTTCTCTGGATAAGCTTTCTGGCAGGGCTTGGAATTTTGACAATAATTCCAATAGACCTTCCGGGTTATTGTCCACTTCGCCGGACATTTCAAGGATTTCCGGGGGGATGGGTTTGAAGCGGGATGTTTTGTTTGTCATCTCTTTCTCCAGGGTTTCGGTTTTTTACAACTCATACAGTGCGGATTGAGCCGGTCTGCAAAAGGCGCAAATCATCTCCACTATATTATCTTCAAAAATCCAAAATTGGGTAGTACCATAGGGAATATTCTTGACTAACTTCTGTCCTGAAAAGGATGAATTCACACCAGAATTGAATGATTCCCCCAAATAACTCAATAAACAGGGAAGTCAGCCGGGTTATATGCCTGATCCCTCGAATGCCTCCACAGAATAAGGTAAAATTCCATCCAAATCCTTACCACTGAAGTTGGATTGGCAGCTATCCTTACACCCCAAACCTGATCACCCCGTTCCCAAATGACAGACTATTTTTTTTTTAGAAATGTCATTATTTTTAGGGAACAAAAAAACTGGAAAAGAAAAAATGAATCTACTTGAGCATAATCGCTTGGCGTGGAATGAAGCAGTGAAAAAAGGGAATAGGTGGACTGTTCCGGTCACTAAGACAGAAATAGATTCCGCTGCATCGGGAGATTATAAAATTTTCTTGACTCCCTTTATCCCCATACCGCAGGATTGGCTGGGAGATATAAAAGCTAAGAAAATTCTTTGCCTGGCATCCGGGGGCGGTCAACAAGGTCCGATATTGGCTGCAGCCGGTGCGCATGTAACCGTTTTTGATAATTCTGATGATCAGTTGCAGAGAGATCAGCAGGTAGCGCAGGAAAACCAGTTGGAGCTCAGGACTATTCGCGGAAATATGCAGGACCTGGGTTGTTTCCCGGATGAAACCTTCGATATCATCATCCATCCGGTCTCCAATTGTTTTATCAATGACATAATTCCGGTCTGGAAAGAAAGCTATCGAGTCCTCAAAAAGAATGGCAGGATGCTTTCCGGGTTTACCAACCCGCTTGTTTATATGGTCGACTGGGATTTGGCAGATCAAACCGGTCAATTTGTGCTGGCTCATTCGATACCTTATTCGGATCTAATATCCTTATCACCGGAACAGAAACAGAAGTATATCCAGGAAAAAGAACCCTATGAGTTTGGGCATTCCCTGACCGATCAAATTCAAGGACAAATACATGCGGGTTTCGTAGTTACCGGATTCTATGAAGATAAAAGTGGCGAAATTCTTGATCAGTTTTCCGACTCGTTTATTGCAACAAGTGCAGTAAAACTGGTCAGATAACCAGCAAAGGAGAGCAATTCAACATTTGCCAAATATCCCGCTTTCCTCAATCTCCTTGTCATTAAGAACGGGCGTTCGCCTCCCTCACCACATCCCCCCAACCTATCCATAAATTAAGGTAAAATTCCACCTATATTTCCACAAATGGAGCTGCTATGGAAGCCATTTTTACACTTGAAAATTTGATTGCCCTATTAACCCTGACCTCCCTCGAGATCGTGCTTGGTATCGACAACATCGTCTTCATATCCATTCTCGCCGACCGTCTGCCAAAAGACCAGCAAGCCCGCGGCCGCCGTACCGGTCTGGCGCTGGCTTTGGTCACCCGCATCCTGCTGCTGCTCTCGCTCAGTTGGATCATTCGCCTGACACAACCTCTCTTCTCCATCTCCTCGCTGGAAATTTCCGGCCGCGACCTGATCCTGCTGATCGGTGGTCTCTTCCTGCTCGCCAAGAGCACCATGGAGATACATGACAAGCTGGAGGGCAAGGAAGGCCATGGATCGGTCAAAGGCAAGGGGACCTTTACATCCGTCATCATCCAGATCGGATTGCTGGATATCGTCTTCTCACTGGATTCGGTCATCACTGCCGTGGGTATGGCGAAGGAAGTTTATGTCATGATCGCAGCCGTGATCATTGCTGTCATCATCATGATGTGGGCTGCCACTCCCCTCAGCAAGTTCGTCAATGAACATCCCACCGTCAAGATCCTGGCGCTCAGCTTTCTGTTGCTGATCGGCATGTCTCTCCTGATGGAAGGTTTGCACCAGCATATCTCGAAGGGTTATATCTATTTTGCAATGGGCTTTTCTATCTTCGTGGAAATTCTCAATCTGCGCATACGTACCAAAAGCGAACCGGTCAAACTGCGTGAGAGTTTTGTAAAAGCGGTGAATAAGAAGAACCATAAAGCAGGATGAGTGCCACTCACATCCTTGCTTGATGCCTGGCGGGTCGATCCGGATACCGGACCCAACATCTCCACCTGGCGTACCCTACCCGGGCGTCCTGCCCGGCTGCACACCCTGCCTGCCGATCTGCCCCCTGCGCTTGCTGCTGCTCTTACCCGGCATGGCATTTCCAGGCTTTTCAGCCACCAGTCCCAATCGTGGGGGCATACCCGCAATGGGCAGCATGTCGTTGTAGCCACCGGCACTGCCAGCGGCAAGAGCCTCGCTTTTCAGCTTCCGGTGCTTTCCGCCCTGCTCGAGAACCCGCAGGCGCGTGCCCTGCTGCTCTATCCCACCAAAGCCCTGGCGCAGGATCAGCTCTCAAGCCTGAACACCTGGCTGGATGAGCTCAGGCAGGCATCCCCCACCAGCCATGACATCGTGGCTTCCATCTACGACGGAGACACGCCTGCCTCCCGGCGCACTGCCATCCGCAACCAGGCTCACATCCTGCTGACCAATCCAGACATGCTTCACATGGGCATCCTGCCTCACCATACCAACTGGGAGGCTTTCTTTCAGAATTTACGTTTCATCGTTCTGGATGAAGTCCATACCTACCGTGGGGTATTCGGCTCGCATGTTGCCAATCTCATCCGGCGCCTCAAACGCATCGCCCATTTCTATGGAGCCCATCCACAGTTCATCATGACCTCCGCCACCATCGGCAACCCCAAAGAGCTGGCCGAAAAGTTGATCGAAGCCCCGGTCGCCTTGATCGATGAGGACGGTTCCGGGCGTGGCGAACGTCACTTTCTGATCTTCAACCCTCCCATTGTGGATCCTTCTCTGGGGATCCGCAAGTCGGCTGTCCAGGAGGGGGTGCGCCTGGCAAAAAACCTGTACACACACCAGGTGCAAAGTGTTGTTTTTACACGCTCGCGCCGTAGTGTCGAGATCTTCCTGAAATATTTGCAGGAATCCACTCCCAACACGCTGCTCTCGTCAGCCAGTGGATTGGGTGCACAGATCCGCGGCTATCGTTCCGGTTATCTGCCCGGGCAGCGCCGCGCCATCGAAAAAGGCTTGCGCTCCGGGCATACCCGCCTGGTGGTTGCCACCAATGCCCTCGAGTTGGGCATCGACATCGGTGGCTTGGGAGCGGCTTTGCTGATCGGCTACCCGGGCAGCATAGCCAGCACCTGGCAGCAGGCTGGTCGCGCCGGGCGCGGTGATGATCCGGCTCTTGCCATCCTGGTTACAACGGCTGCCCCGCTCGACCAGTTCCTGGCGCATCACCCGGATTATTTCCTGGGACGTTCTCCCGAACACGCCCTCATCAATCCGGATCACCTGCTGATCCTGCTCAATCATCTGCGCTGTGCAGCCTTTGAGCTTCCTTTCAGATCAGGGGAAAATTTCGGCAGCCTTGCGGCTGAACAGGTCGGTGAGTTCCTGGATTTTCTGGTATCCAGCCAGGAGCTGCATTACTCGGCTGACCGCTATTACTGGATGGCGGATGCCTACCCTGCTGCTGGTCTCTCCCTCCGTTCAGCTACTGCTTCCAGCGTGGTCTTGCAGGTCGAGCATGACGGCAAACCCTACAGTCTCGGGCAGGTTGACCTGGCCTCTGCCAGTTGGATGGTGCACCCGGGCGCGGTTTACCTGCACGAGGCTCAGCAGTTCTTTGTTCAGGAGCTGGACCTGGTCAGCAACCGCGCCACGCTCAAACCGGTCGCCCTGGATTATTTTACCGAACCATTGCGCCACACCGACCTTAGCCTGCGGGCTCTCACAGAACAGCAATCCGTACCTGGTGGCATGAAGAATCATGGCGAGATCCAGGTTACCACGCAGGTCACAGGGTTCCGAAAACGCCAGTGGCTCTCAGGCGAGAATCTGGGTGAGGAAACCCTCGAGATGGCGCCGGACGAGCTGCAGACCACCGGTTACTGGGTGACTCTCTCAGAATCGGTGGTCAACTCCTTGCGTGAAGCAGGGGTCTGGAAAAATGATGTCAATGATTACGGCAGTAACTGGTCGGCACTGCGTGCAGCTGTGCGCCTGCGCGATGAGTATCGCTGCCAGGTCTGCGGACTTCCCGAAAATGGCAGGCAGCATGAAGTCCACCATAAGCAGCCTTTCCGCCAGTTCACCTCGCCTGCTGAAGCCAACCGCATGAACAACCTGGTCACCCTCTGCCCCGCCTGTCATCGCCTGGCGGAGGCCAATGTGCGCATGCGCAGCGGTCTGGCGGGTCTTGCCAGCGTGCTGGGTCAGTTGGCACCCCTCTTCCTGATGTGCGATACCGCCGACCTGGGTATCTTCGCCGACCCCAAAGCCGCGTTTGCGGATAACCTGCCTGCCGTGGCTCTCTATGATCACATTCCGGCTGGAATTGGCTTCAGTCAGAAGCTTTTCGAAATGCACACCGAACTTGTCCGGCAAGCCCTCGAACTGGTCCAGGAATGTCCCTGCCAGGATGGCTGCCCCTCCTGCGTCGGCCCGGCTGGCGAGAACGGAGTGGGCGGTCGCCAGGAAACCCTCGCCATCCTGAAATATCTGACAGAAGAATAACTAGCATCCAATGAACTAGACTTGGAAAGCCATTAAAATTATTTCACTCTCCCGAGGACTTACAGTAGAGAGTCTTCCGCTCATTAGCCACTCTGAGGGAGGTTATTTTTGGTCCGATACGTGCATCGGAAGGAAGTGCAAGCGAAAGTCCTCTCATTTATTTATCATCCTGAGCAGTAATCATATTTGCTGGAAAGACCATCAGAACTGCAAGAAGTGTGATAATGAAACTCTCGGAAAAATATCCCTATCAAGAAGTGTATGGAAGAAGCATCTCCTAAAAAAACACTTTTTTCAAGCCTCGACCTGTTATTTCTATTTAAGTCGGGGCTGAAAGATCATTTTCAATAACATTTTTATGAAATGGCTCAGAAAAAGAGATGCAAAATAGAGAAAATTATGCTAATATTAAGTGAAATTTGCCACAACCATCACACCTTTGATGTGAGGATATTGATAAAGTTTATTCAACGTGGATTTCCTGTGTATAAATTTATTAAGTTGTAAATTCTCACCATACCTTCAGAAAACCAAAACCTCATATATTCAATTCTTGAAGGAGATGCCATGAAAAGATCTATTGTTTTTGGACTCTTGATCATCACCAGCCTGGTTTTATGTGCCTGTGGATCGAAGATAGCGGAAACTCCGGTACCTTCACCAACCAATTCCATTGCGCCAACGAATATGGCTCCGGAGAACACACCATTACCAACCAGCACCGCAACGGCAGCTCCTTTTGACCTGGCTTCGGTGAAAGAGATTCTCAATGTTGAAGAGATCGAAAAGATCCAAACCTCGACTGAGCGGATCTCCAGTCTCGCTCTCAGCCCAGATGGTATGCTGCTGGCATATGGCAATTCAGATGACAACCTGATCAGGCTTGTGGATATGTCTACTGGCGAAGAAGTGGCAACCCTCGAAGGTCATACTGCACCTGTAGCAAACCTTGCCTTCAGCCCGGATGGAAAATTGCTGGCTTCAGGAAACACCACTCTTCAAAAACCCAATAACACTATGCGACTGTGGGATGTGCAAACAGAAACCCAATTGGCAAGTTTGGAAAACACAGGCGTTTATAGCCTGGTCTTCAGTCCTGATGGGAGTTACCTTGCAGGTCAGGGGGATGGAATTATCGTTTGGGATGGCAAGACACTTTCAGAAATAAAGACTCTTGAAAATTCCTCCGGGAAAGTCTCTTTCAGCCCCGATAATTCACTTCTGGCAGTTGCCACCGATAATGATGGCCTGGTGCATATTGTGAATATGGCAACGGGTGAAGATTCCACCCTGCTGCCATTCGAGGCTGGTCCCATTTGGGTCCTGGCTTTCAGTCCTACAGGCAATTTACTGGCTTCCGGCAATGAAGATACAACCATCCAAATTTGGGATTACACGACCGGTGAGAAACTCACAACTCTCAAAGGTCATAAGGGGAACCAGGATGATTTGATCTTCAGCCCTGATGGTGGTTTGCTGGCCTCGCTCGGCAGTGGAGTGTTTTTTAGCCGATCAGGAGGTCAAGTCACTGCAAGCTGGGTGGATGGAGACAGTTTTGTGCGTTTTTGGAATGTGGAAACCGGTAAGCAAATTGGAACCATCGAAAGCGATGCCAACATTACCTGCATGTCTTTTGCCAGGGATTGGTCAATTATTGCAACCGGCAACGTTACTGGAGTTGTTCAAATCTGGCAAATCGTTCCCTGACCGGAAAAAACTGGGAACAAAAAAACCAACCGACATCTTCAATTTATAGGGAAACCTGCCACAGCACCCCGGTGTCTTTACAAGAGAGAGTCATCCCCTCATTTGTCATTCTCCCGAAGGACACCGGCGAAGTCCCCGACCCGCAGGGGAAAGGGGGGACGGTGTGAGCAAAGCGAAGAATCTACCCATTACTGAGGAGATTCTCACCTGCAAGGGAATGACAATACAGAAAGTCTTTTTCAACACTCTCTTACTGCAAATTTGCTGGAAAGTTGATATATAATATCCAAACCCATTACCATCTGCATATCAAATGTTCCCATTAAAGTGAACATTAAGAATAAAACCTGGAGGAAAAATATGGCATTGAAGATCGGAGAGCTTGCACCGGATTTCACATTGAAAAGTCATTTCGGTGCATCCATAAAGTTGAGTGATTATCGCGGCAAGAACGTCGTCCTGGCATTCTTCCCGCTCGCCTGGACCCCGGTCTGAACAGCCCAGATCCCTTCCTATGAAACCCTCAAGGGCAAATTCGAAGGGATGGAGACCCAGGTCCTGGGTCTGAGTGTCGACAGCAAGCCATGCCTGACAGCCTGGGCTGAGAGCCTGGGTGGCATCACCTACCCCCTTTTGAGCGATTTTTATCCGCATGGCATGGTGGCGGTCAAGTATGGTGTCTTACGGGATGACGGAAAAAGCGAGCGTGCCATTTTTGTGATCGATAAAGAAGGCTTCATCCGCTATATCGATGTCCATGATATCGATGAACAGCCGGACAACAATGTGCTGTTCAAGGTCCTGGAAGCCATCGACCCCGAAGCTGCAGAGCGGGCTGATAAGCTGGAAAAAGCCGCCACCCCCTTGCCCCCCTTTGTAGAACCGCATGCGGATGTGGTCATGTACTGCACAGCCTGGTGCCCGGGTTGTCGTCGCGCCCGTGCCTGGTTTGCTGAGAATAATATTGCCTATGTCGAGGTGGATGTCACAAAGGATCGCATGGCAGCTGCTCGAATTCGCGAGTGGAATAATGGCAGTGAAACCACCCCCACCTTCAACATCCGTGGCAAGATTTTCGCCAATTTTAACATAGCCGAAGTGCAAGAAGCCCTGGGGTTGAAGAAATAACACCCTGACCACGGCAAGTTAATTAACAAAAACCAAACAAAGCTGCCATAATTTCAGCTCCGTCTGGTTTTTGATTTACGTGGATAAAGTTTAATTCAAACCAACACCATCATCAATGCTTTAGTTCTTAACCAATATTCTTAGTGTCTTAGTGTCAAGGTGGAAAAAATCTAACCACTAAGGCACCAGGGCACAAAGGAAAAATAAACATTGTTCTCCTTGGTGTCTTAGCGCCTTCGTGGTGATGTTTTTAAAATAGTGACTTGTGTTTACTGCCTGGTTAGAACAAGTTGGTTTTTTCCATTTACGATCGTGAGCTTATCTCCAACCAGTTTGAAATCCACGCTACCGGACAGAATGGATATGGAAATGCTTTCCTGGCTCATGCGTGGTTCATCGCATGCCATCTCTGTCATCATCATGGCCCCAAAGCTGATCTGGTTACCTTTCATAGTGTATTCTCCCCCAAAACTGTTGCAGCCAAAACTTCCGCCGACCGTTCCATCGCTTCCGAATTTGATGGAGGTTTCGACCCCTTTCGCAGCCGGGGTCGGATTGCTGGTCGGTCCATAGGATTCCAGCTTCCAGTTGGTATCTTTTAAGTTGGTTGTAGACGTTCCGGAAGAGCAGGCTGAAAGCAGCAACCCGAAAAGGATCGGAAGAAGGGTTACAAAATGCATTTTCTTATTCATGGTTAGACTCCTGTTCTGATAAGGTTCTGTGGATCGTTGATCCTTCCTCGTAGACGCCTCCCATGGAATAAAAGTTCCCCCGAGCAACCGATTCTTAACTCCCCGGATTGAAAAAATGTGCACTAAAGTAACAACACCTGGCAAGCCATGCAGCATTAAGTGATGATTGGTTGCTTTGTCACCCAAACACTCAAGAATTCTTGTGCTCCATCAGGTACAGAACGCGTTTTGTCTCCCGGACAGGGATGGATTCATGGATCTCAAAATAGGGTTTAAAGGCAGTTTCGAAGCCCTCTTGTGTGTAATCCGGAAAGATGTCCTCACGTGAAGCCAGCAGGACTTGCACCTGGGAATCTTCTTTGGGAACAAATTCGATCACCAGCCAGCGCCCGGCTTGCTGGAAGAAATCCGCCAGGCGGGGCAGGGGCACATTGTTGGCGATCGCCAGGTGATGAATGAGTGCCAGTGCCAGGACAGCATCCACCGGTCCACGCTCCAGGAGTGACATGCGCTCCCGGTTGTTCCAGCCGATTGCCGGGCTGGGATTGGTCAGGTCCAGCACCAGTGGCAGCAGGTTGGTGTCCTTGTTGGCTTTGCAGGCCAGGTAGTTTTGCTCAACTGCAGCCGGATCAATGTCGAATGCCACTGTGGGGATTCCTCTGCGGCTGGCTGCCCGGCTGAACAGGCCGGTATTGGCGCCCAGGTCCCAGGCGGATTTGGGTGCCACCCGCTCCAGGAATTTTTCGATGACCTCCATTTTATGCAAGCTGGCGCTATCCGAATAATGCCCGCATGTTTCAGTATAATAATCCCCCCATTCCGTTCCTCTTGGTTTCCAGTGCAAGCCTTTAATGACTGCGCGCAGGCTTTCGATCAGTCCCTCCAGCGCATGTTGACTCATGCCTGCCCCCCGATTGGATACCTTTTCCCCGCTCGAAGCATGCTTCTGCTGGAAGGAGGCGTGTAAATGGATGTGGGTGCTCAGCCCAAGATTCAGACGGGTGCTTCCTGGCAGCAGTTGACTGACCAGGTCCAGCGGGATGCCATCGATATACACACGCAGCAGCTGGTTAAGACGTACATCCCGTTTCGCCATCAGCGCCAGGGGTGCCAAAAAATGCTGGCAGAATTGCCGGTAAGCCACCCAGGGTTGTCCCGCTTTGTATACTTCAAAGGATAACGTATCGATCAGGATGGGCTTGGCGTCCCGGAATTGAATGTTATAAGCGCTGGCATCTTTAAGCGACATCCCTTTATTGAGGGCACGTTTCTGGATGCTCAGGGTGCGCAGCGCAGCATCCTTTAATTGGCTGAAACACCATTCATACGGATACGAGATCGGTTCCACCAATTCGGGGCGCAGAACTTTGAAAGCCAGCCTGGCTTGTTCGGGTTCTACATCCACTTCAGAATGAGCCACCAGCCAGCCTTTTTCCACCAGTTCGGCATACAACCCGCATGAATTTAACAGTTCATATTCTTCCTGGTAGGAGCGGTTCACCTGGCGGTAAAGGATCCCATCCCTCCGGAACAGGAACCCGGATGGATCCCGAAAGGATGCCGGATGCACCTGGTTATTCATCGTCCTCATCTTCCGTCTGATCTGGCTTGTTGCGTCCGAACAGCTTCACGATGCGAGACCAGGAAGCTCGCAGCAGGATACCTGCCCCCAATAGCCCTGCCAGAAGCAGTTGAATAAGAATGGAACCGCTGCCCGGGTCCAGGTAGGGGTGCTGGTCCGTAAGATGTCCGATAAGTTGACCGATGGTCATAAAGCTCATGCCTGCCTCCAAAAAAAAATAATCGGATCGTCCCGAAGGTTGTTGCAACCATAAAAGGTATTTTTCTCAAACCTCTGGGACGCTGTTTTATAAATGTGAAAGAACCGGATCACTTTCCCTTGCGGCTCTCCAGCTGGAATGTCTCCGTGCCTCCCAATGGTTTTTTTAACGCTTTTGAATCCAGCGCCATGACACGGCTGTTGGCAAAGAAGGGGAAATCGAATTCTGTCATGTCACCGGCTTGTTTGCCGGGGATCGGCATCAGGCGCGCCGTCAGCGGCTTGTTCAGGCGCAGCGCCAGGGCAGACAGATCGAGCAGCAGGGCTTGGATCTCCTCAGCCTTCACATCCCCGGGCAAGGGAACGGTATCCAATCCTGTGCCGCACACTGCGGAATACATTAACAGGTCTTTAATGCTCAGCGAGCCATCCGCAGCCCGCCCTGCCAGGGTGGCATCCTCCAGCACAGGCATGAACAACCCACAAAAACCGGTATGCGGGAAATCAGCCCTTTCAATGGCTTCGGTCAGGATGGCTGCTCCAGCCAGGGAGCCATGCCAGCCCACCTGTCCGACCCCCAGTGCTTCCAGGGCTGTACCCAGTGATAGGGAAACTTCCGGGAAGGGTGCCAGCGAGAAGTCTATGCCGCCGAAGCGGGCACCGTGTTTGAACTTCAGCAGGTCTGCCACGGGCACCAGGTTGCGGGCGTGTTCCTCCAGGGTTGCCACAAGGGCTTGCTGACCGGAGTCCACGCTGTCCGCAGATTTAAAAGCCATCACAGCCAGGTCAGCCGCTTCAGTGGCGATCGCAAAAGCCGGGTTGCTGCCTTCGTGATAGGAAGCTGGAAAGAATGGGGTGCCGGGTGCCACGTTTGCCAGGGCTGCAAATCGCAGGTTGGCAAACCCATCCGCTGAGATCTTGGAACAGCGTATCATCACTTTGGCGCAGGCTTGGATTGCCTTCAGCGAGATGCGCTTGTGGCTGTCAGCTATGATCCCGGAAAAGAAAATACCCTCCGAAGCAGCGATGGCATCCGGTATAACGTCATAACTTTGTGGTATTTCCGGTAAGGCTGGTCCCAGGGCAGCGTAGGCGATACCTGCCTTTTGGATGGACTGCGCCAGCATTTCAGCCAGGTGGGGAGTTTCGTGGATCTTGCGCTCTCCCAGCAATAGCGGGAAAGGGATGGTTGCCAGCCGTGTGGTCTGAACTTCATAATCCGCGCCTTCAAAAGCGCTCCTGGCATCTTTCAGGAATTCTCCAGCCAGGCGTAATCGTTTTTCGTCCAGCGGCCAGCCGGGATTACAAAAGTAGGTGATCGAACGGATCTTCATGAGTCTCTTTGCCTCTTGACTTCAAATAGAACGATCGCCCCGGCTGCTGCGGCATTCAGAGATTCGCTTCCTGCTGCCATCGGGATGGTGATGCTTTCATCACAGAACTGGCGTGCTGCCAGGCTGGCGCCTTCGGCTTCCCCCCCGATGATGAGAGCCAGCCGCACTCGCAGATCAGCCTGCCAGCAAGTCAGCGGTGCTTCCATCTCCGTCAGCACGAACTTGAGATCCTGCAGTTGCTCACGAATGTCTTTCCAGTCCATCGTGTGGATTGGCAGGCGGAAATGGGCACCCATGCCTGCCCGCACCACTTTGGGGGCAAATGCGTCCGCACTCCCGGGTGTCAGGCAGACAGCCTGTACACCCGCCGCAGATGCAGTGCGCAGAAGGCTGCCCATGTTTCCCGGGTCTCGGATCTCATCCAATATCAGGACAAAATTGGGTTGCTTCGGGATGGGTAAAGTCTGTAATTCCAGTACAGCTAGCAACCCCTGCGGGTTCCTGGTATCAGAGCTGGAAGTCAGCAGTTGTTCTGCCACTTCTTCTGTTTCCACCCCGGTTTCGCTCAATCGTTCCAACAATGCCCAGCCGCGTTCACTGAGCCCCTGGCTGTACAGGGCGAACCGGAATCTCCAGCCTGCAGACAGTGCTTCTTCCAGCAAACGCACCCCTTCAACAACCATTGCGTCGTTTTCCCGGCGTTCTTTGGAACGTCCCAGCAGGGAACGTACCAGTTGGATCTTGGAATTTTGGACTGAGGTGATCATAAGGCTATTTTACCCGTTTAAATGCACACAGGCTGCCCGGAGTTTCCTTCCAACAGCCTGTGCGGGTTTAACGTCCCGAAGGTTAAAGTAAAAGCGTCCCTGAATTGAGAAAACCTTCGGGACGCTTTTTGTTCGGTAAGTATTTTAATCGGTTTTGGTTCAGGCAGCCAGTGCCTTGGCGACCACGGTCGCAAATGTTTGTGGATCGCGCACAGCCATATCAGCCAGCATCTTGCGATTGATGATGATATTGGCTTTCTTGAGGGTTGCGATCAGCTTGCTGTAGGTAACGCCGTTCAGTCGGGCGGCAGCGTTGATGCGCACGATCCATAGCTTGCGCAGGTCGCGGCGTCGAACGCGCCGGTCGCGCGATGAATACCACATGCTCTTAAGCATGGCTTCATTGGCGCGTCGGAAGAGCAGGTGCCTGGAGGCATGCTGCCCTTTGGTGTACTTCAAAACTTTCTTGTGACGACGATGACCGTAAGGGCCACTTTTAATACGTGCCATTTGTTATCTCCTGCAAACCCTTCGGGCGTCGGTGAAAGGCATCTTCTGCCTGACAACCTGTTGCGTACACCCGTTAGCTGCAACTAAAAAATGAATACGAACGTCTCTTTGGATCCTAGAGATTTGGTAATAATCGGCGGATGCGTTTGATGTAACCGCGTCCTTTTACAGACACCATCTCGGCAAACAGTGCTTTAACGCGCTTGGATGACTTTCGGCGCAGGTGGGCTTTGCCGCCTTTGGTGCGTACAAGCATTCCAGACCCGGTAGCGCGGAAGCGTTTGGATGTTGCCTTGTGGGTCTTCAGCTTGAACTTGGTGTTAGGTTTGCGCACAGCTTAGTACTCCTCTCAAATATATTTCTCAGGAAGATCGATCCTGTGATTCGTGTTATTCAGGTGTTGCTTCTACCGCAGCTTTTTGTTTTTTGGTTGTTGCTTTTTCTGCAGTTTCGTCTTTTTTGGATGGTGCTTCTTCTGTTGCTTTATCTGCCGCACCTGCTGGATCTGGCGCGGGTCCTTTATCGACAGCTTTCTTTTTTGTCTTGACGCTGGGAGCCAGCAGCATGAACATAGTTCGTCCCTCAAAGGAAGGAGCCACTTCGATCACGCTCACATCTGCCAATTCCTCGGCAATTTCACGCAGATCTTCCAGTGCGATCTCTGGATAGGTGATCTCGCGCCCGCGAAATCGGATGGTTGTTCGCACCTTCATGCCTGCGTTCAGCCAGCGGCGTGCATCCTCAACTTTGAATCCGCGATGTGCCGAGTTGGTCTTGGGTCGCAGGCGGATCTCTTTAACCTCGATCTTTACCTGGGCTCGCCGGGCTTCCTTTTCTTTCTTGGTCCGTTCGTAAAGAAATTTCCCGAAATCCATGATCCGGCACACCGGTGGATCAGAATTCGGGGCAACTTCCACCAGGTCAAGGTCTGCGTCGTGCGCCATCTGGATGGCTTGCCGGGTTGGAATTACGCCGACGTTTTCTCCGTTGGCACCAATTACCCGTACTTCGTTTGTTCTAATGCCTTCGTTAACTCGAAATTCGTTTGTACTGATAACCACTCTCCTTGAATAGGTCCAAAACAATGGGTTTTTAGCCTGCTGATGATACCACGAAAGCGTCGTTATCGTCAATTGAAAGCGGTGGTATTTTGCTATTGTGTCAATAATAATAATATCTGGAGCCATTCATTGGCAAACCTCAAAACCCCGCTCCGATGTGCCATTTCATCCAACACCAGCACCTCAGGTTCCTCCAGGAGCGACCATGGCAGTCTGGATCCCAATAGGTGGTAGGAATTGTATCAGCGCAACATTTATGCTATCATGGTACAAAACGTTTGAGATACCTGCCGCCAGGCGAGTCGTTGTTGTCAGGTGAGCCTGGATAGCCGTACGGATTCCAGCAGGGTGTGTAGTTGGTGCTATTTCCTTGTTGTACTGTGGTTGCCATGGATCGGGTGCAAGCAAATTACCTGCGTCTTAATTGCGAAACCCGCTTATTGGAAGCAGAATTATGTTGGCAAAACTGAAAAATAGGTACCCCAGAATTCCTTTTAAGAACAATCACGAAAGAAGTGTTGCGCGCATTCTTTTTGTGATTATCATTGCAGTACTGGCAACCTATCTGGTCATTATCCTGACCAGCCTGTTTCGGAACGATTGGGATCTGATCTGGTACTCCGCGGGCGGAATTTTTTTTCAGGCTGTGCCATTGAGCTTTCTGATACGTGGGCAGGTGCGCTCCGGCAGTTTCATCGCCATTCTGGGTGTGCTGATCACGGTGACACTCATGGCGTCCATAGGACAAGGGATGCACGATATAGCCATTATGGCATATCCCGTCATAATTATTATCTCCAGTTTGATGCTGGAACAACGTTTTTTCACCTTTTTTTCTCTCTTGACAGTTGGGGCAGTCGCTTGGCTGGTTTTTGGCGAAGTGAATGGCTGGTTTGTTCCGCGTCCCTTGGAAACCACAAACTGGTCAGACTTTCTGATGATGGGGGCGATCCTTATTGTTGCAATTTTGGCGATGAATATGCTGGCGGCGTATGGACGGAGGAATTTGGACCAGGCACAAAGAGAAATAACCGAACGCAAACACACGGAAGAAAAATTGCACCATGCCCAGGCAGTGGTTGAAGACGCCAACCTTGAACTCCAGCAGGCTATTGTGCGCGAACAGTACCTTTCCCGCACGGATACGCTCACCGGCGTGAATAACCGGCGTTACTGGTTCGAACTGGCTGAGCACGAATTTAAGGTTGCTGTCCGTTATCAACATCCTCTCGCATTGATCCTGTTCGATATTGACCATTTCAAACTCGTCAACGACACTTTCGGGCACGCGGTAGGTGATAAGGTTCTTCAACGCGTTGCCCAGGTCGCGCTTGCCAACCTGCGTTCAGTGGATGTGATGGGTCGCTATGGCGGCGAGGAATTTGTCATTGCGATGCCGGTCACAACATCATCCCAGGCCTACGCAGTTGCCGAACGCATCCGTGCCAGCGTTAGCGCCATTAAAGTGGAAACTGACAAGGAGCAAGTCACAATCACGCTCAGTATTGGCGTTGCTGAAAGAAATCCTTCAATAACGGCGGAACTTCCCGGTGGGGGGGATACGCTCGAGCGCCTCATCCAGTGGGCGGACGATGCGATGTACGAAGGGAAAGCCGCCGGGCGCGATCAGACCTCTATCTACTCACCGCAGCAACCTCCAGCATAGAATTCTACTCCCACCGGCTTCTGTTAATAATAGTGACAGGTTCAAGACCTTCCATTATTAAAATTGCCAGGATCAATCACTATGGCTGGTGCCTGTTTGTTCACAGGAGTATCCAATAAATTAGATCTTATGCCTTCTAAAAATGGATCATAAAAACGACCCAAAGGTGTTATCCCTCAGGGTCGTTTTGTTAATTTCACTGGTAAAGTCTTGTACTGAAAGTCAGGGAGATTATTTCTCTTATAACCTCTTTGCCACTATTAAACCGATGCTGTGATGATCGATCTTCTATTAAAAAGGCTGACGAACAATTGATCAATAGCTCCAGTTAGCTTTTTCCAAAAGTTGGGTCACACCAGCAATGCAAACTGCATTATTGAGGCGTTTGTTGCCAGGTTACTCACTAAGGAGACCAGTCGGGAGCCATATCATGATCCGGGTTATTCGTAAGATTGGTCATCCAGCTGCCATCTGCAGCCATCACGTAGATCTCATAATTTCCAGATTGTTTATCACCACTCACGGACACAAATGCGATCCTGGTTCCATCGGGTGACCAGACAGGGTACGATTCATTGCTTGGGAGGTTGGTAAGGTTGACCAACCCTCTGCCATCGGCGTTCATCAGGTAGATCTCATTGTTGCCATCCCGGTTGGACACGAAGGCGATCTTCGTCCCATCCGGCGACCAGGATGGAGCCCAATCGTGCAATAGGCTGTCTGTCAGCCTGGTCACCTCGCTGCCATCCGAATTCATCTTGAAAATATCATTATTGCCCTCGCGCTCGGACACGAAGGCGATCTTCGTTCCATCCGGTGACCAGCTTCTGGCAAAATCATAAGCCGGGTGGTTGCTGAGATTGGTCACCTCGGAACCGTCAGCGTTCATCACATAAACCTCATCGTTGCCATCCCGCTTGGATTGAAAGATGATCTTCCTTCCATCTGGCGACCAGTTCGGGAGGTTGTCATCAGCCGGGTTGTTGCTTAGATTGGTCACCCCGCTGCCGTCGGTGTTCACCACGTAAACCTCATCATTGCCATCCCGGTCAGATTGAAAGACGACCTTTACCCCATCCGGCGACCAGACAGGGAAGCTGTCGGTTGCCGGGTTGTTGGTGAGCCTGGTTACCCCGCTTCCGTCAGCATTCATCACATAGATCTCATCATTGCCATCCCGTTGGGATTGAAAAACGATCTTCATCCCATCCGGTGACCAGGTGGGATAATTGTCGTATTCCGCGTTGGCAGTGAGCTGCCTGGCCTCGCTGCCATTGGCGTTCATCGTGTAGATCTCCGAGCTGCCATCCCTGAAAACCACAAAGAGAATGCGACCGCTGACTGAGGGATTTGGGTTCCTTGTTAGGCTGGTTTGCACTGTCCCTGTCGGGTTTACAGTGGAAGAGGAAGTTGGCGTGCGGGTTTGGGTTGCTGTTGAACTCTGGTTGCAAGCCACCAAAGTTGCAGCGATCAGCCAGGAACACAGAAAATTCAAAAAGTTGTTTTGAATAGTTCTCGAAAGGCGGGTTCTTTTCAATGATCGAATCATACCTTCTGCCTCCTGATCCTGCTAACATTTTTCAGTATCAAATCCGTCATCCGGATCCACTGTCCACACCTGCTCCCTTCGCTGGGTCGACCGCTCATTGACCTTTAGCCAGGAGAATTTCACGGTATTTATACTGATGCCAAAATCTGTTGATCTCAACTTTGTTTGGATTATCATCCGTACGTTCAACCTTGTGGTGCCAAACCTGGCAGGTATGAGTTCCAGATCACACCACTCACCTTATAGAAACGCTCAATCCTCTAAGCATCATTATATATTGAACTCAATCCGTTATTACCACCCAATCATAAAACGACCCTGAAGTGTTATCCCTCAGGGTCGTTTCGTCAAATTCACTGGAAAATCTTGTACTGAATGTCGGGGAGATTATTTCACTTCTTACCTCTTTGCCACTATCATCTGGCCCTGGCTGAAATGGCAGCTCGCCTCGGAACAACAAGTTAGCTGGTCTGCCGTGCCCTGAATATCTTTGAGGGTCATAAGTTCATCACCATAACGCGCCTGGAAAAATTAGTTTTTGTAGGTTGGGTAGAGCGGATCAAGTAGGCTGTTCTTACTTCAATACCAGAGCGAAACCCAACTAAAGGATCATAATTTTTCGCTTCATGAAATTCCTTAATTAAGAGCAATGCATTGAATACTCAGACCCCAATGGTTAGCTCGGGAAAATTAGTTTTTGTAGGTTGGGTAGAGCGGATCAAAAAGGCTGTTTTTCTTTCAATACCAGAGCGAAACCCAACTGACAAAAACTGTCAGGCTGAAGAGCGAAGTGACACTTGCACCTGCATGCACACCTGCCCCGGCACCGTCCGCCGCACTATCCCCACTTTCCCCTGCGGGTTGGGGACTTCGCCAGCGTTCTAGAGGTGTTACTCTTGAATCTTTGATACTTTTTGCTTTGTTGTACGTCGATTTAGGCGACCCTGGATACGCTCTACCCAACGTTTCGTTCAATTCTTTATTGATAGAAAGACTAAGAAAGGTATCTTAACTGCTTGCCTATTGACAATTTGAAAGAAAATAACTATACTGTTACTATAAGGTCTATTATTATAATAGACCTTATCGGGAAAGTAATAAAACCCGTTGGACGGGAAAAGGGTGGGCGGGTGCTTGGCTCCCCGACCACCCTGCCTTTCCCGGTTGTGTTATTCCGAATAATCCGTATAGGCAGAACCACGCATGCGTCTTTCAAAACGAGGTGAATACGGCCTGCGGGCCATGATCTCCCTGGCAAGAAGAACTCAACCCGGGGTGCCAAATCCTATTGTTCAAATAAAGGACATTTCGGAAACAGAGAAGATTCCTGCCAAGTTCCTGGAACAGATCTTGCTTTCCCTCAAGAACGCCGGCATGCTCCATAGCAAAAAAGGTGTTGGGGGGGGGTATTACCTGGCCAGACCCCCTCAGGAGATCAGCCTGGGTCATATTTTTCGCGTTTTGGATGGACCGGTTGCACCTATCAGATGTGTTTCCCATATGGCTTATGAGGCTTGTGGTTGCCCGGACGAAGAAACATGCGGCTTGCGCTTGGTGATGGGTGATGTTCGTAATGCGATTACCGATATTCTGGACAACACTTCATTGGCGGATGTGGCTAAGCGTGAAGCCGCCCAGCGCCTGTTGATGGGAAAAGAATAAGATAAGTCACCTTACTGCCAGTTGGATCGGGCAGTGTTTGTTTTGTCCGTAAAAGTCTACTATTATTATAGACTATATAGATTATTATCTGAATAGGAGAGTTTATGAAAACCGAAAAGTTAGTTCCTGTCATTGCTTTGTTTGTTGTACTGTCGTTTCTGGTTTCCTCTTGCGGCACTCCCAGCACCAATTCTGCTGACGGAGATCTCTCGGGCACCATCGCCGTTTCTGGAGCATTCGCCCTTTACCCGATGATGACTCGCTGGGCGGAAGAATTCCAGAAGATCCATCCGGATGTGCAATTTGACATTTCAGCAGGCGGGGCTGGCAAAGGCATGACCGATGCTGTCTCTGGCGCGGTGGATATCGGAATGGTTTCACGCCAGATCAGACCTGAAGAAGAATCTCTTGGAGCCTATGGCGTGGCAGTCACCAAGGACGCTGTCTTCCCGGTCGTGAATGCCAGCAATCCGGTCGCGGCTGAGATTCTGGCACAGGGTATCAGCCAGGAAACCTTCATCAAGATCTATATCACGAGTGAGATCAAGACCTGGGGTGAGGTGGTTGGCAACCCCGCCATCACAGATGAGATCCATGTCTTCACCCGTTCAGATGCTGCTGGAGCACCCGAAATGTGGGCAAAGTTTACCGGCGATAAAAAACAGGAAGACCTGCTTGGTATCGGAGTTAATGGAGACCCTGGTTTGCTCGAAGCGGTCATGAAAGACCCGCTCGGCATTGGTTATAACAACATGGGGTATGCCTTCGAGCTTGCATCCGGCAACCCGGTTGCAGGTGTGCTCATCGTTCCGATTGATTTGAATAACGATGGCGTGGCTGACGAAGATGAGCGGATCGAGACCATGCCTGAAGCCATCCAGGCGGTTGCAATCGGCAAATATCCCTCACCCCCGGCCCGCCCGTTGTATGTTGTCACCAAAGACAGGCCTGCCGGTCTGGTACAAGACTTCATTTTGTGGATTTTGACAGACGGTCAGGCATTTGTTGGTGAAGCAGGTTATGTTTTGCTCACACCGGACCAGCTGGCAGAATCGCTCGAACGGGTGAAATAACCACCTGTGGATAAGCCACAAGGCAACTTTCTCGATCTTGAAAAATATATTGGGTTTCCTTGTGGCATTATTTGGTGGATTTTCGGAGGCGTATGACGGATTTTGCAGCCACACTTGCACTACGGAAGAAAAAAGATAATATTTCCCGCCGCACCATTTTCATCATTTCGTTCCTGCCATTTGCGCTGATTATTGCTGTAACGCTGGCTCTCTTGGTTCGTTCCTGGCCTATCCTGCAGCAATATTCACTCTGGGAATTATTAACCAGCACAAATTGGCATCCCATGCAGGCTCAATTTGGTTTTTTGCCATTTATCGCCGGCTCTTTCTGGGTCACCGCAGTAGGTGTGTTCCTGGCTGTGCCACCCTGCATCCTGACAGCCCTTTACCTGTCTGAGTATGCCAGGCCAATCACCCGCACCATCCTCAAACCCCTGCTCGATGTACTGGCTGCCATTCCATCGGTTGTATATGGCGTTTGGGGTGTCATTGTCATCGTACCCTTCGTTGGGGATGTTTTACGTCCGTTCTTGAGCGCTCATCTGGATTGGATTCCTTTATTCGCCTCGAACCAACCGACCGGCTACAGCATCCTTTCAGGGGGGATCGTGCTGGCGGTCATGATCGCACCTTTTATCATTGCTGTAACCTGCGAGGTGTTGAAAACTGCCCCGCAGGATTGGCGGCTTGCTTCTTTAGGCATCGGCGCCACCCGCTGGCAAACAGTTCGCCATATCATTTTCCGTCAGACCTTGCCAGGGATGATCGCGGGAGTGGTTTTCGCAACTTCACGTGCTTTTGGCGAGACAATGGCTGTCATGATGGTGGTCGGTAATGTCCCCAATCTGCCCACTTCCATTTTTGACCCCGCCTACCCTCTACCGGCGCTGATCGCCAATAACTATGGCGAGATGATGTCCATCCCGCTCTACGATGCTGCCCTGCTTGGCGCTGCCTTGGTCCTGCTGGTGATGGTCCTGATATTCAATATCTCATCCACGCTGGTCTTGCGGCGCATGTTGAGGAGTAATTGGTTATGAAATTCCGCTGGCAACCACGACATGTTGGCGAATTTATCGTCAGGATCCTGATGCTTTTTTCTTTTTCACTGGTCATCGCCAGTCTTGGTCTAATCTTGTGGACCGTGCTCTCGAAAGGCTTGCCTGCTCTGACCTGGGATATGGTCAGTCAGACCCCCAAAGGCGGCTTTTACCTTGGCAAGGAGGGTGGCATATTGAATGCCATCATCGGTTCACTTTATATGGCAGGTGGCGGCACGATCCTTGCGCTTGTTTTCAGTCTGCCTCTGGCGCTCTACCTTGAAACCTACCTGAACAAAACGCGCTGGGGGGATATGGTGCGGCTTTCGTTGGATGTTCTATGGGGTATTCCCTCCATCGTTTATGGAGCCTTTGGTTTTACGATCATGCTCGCCTTGGGGTTGCGCGCCTCTCTGTTGGGTGGCATCCTTGTTCTGGCCTTATTGCAACTTCCCATCATGACGCGCGCCATGGACGAAGTCATCCGACGTATGCCGCCTAACCTCGAGCATGCAGCTCTGGCTCTTGGTTCCACCCGGCTGGAGGTAGCCTCCCGAATAATCATTCGCCAGATGATGCCGGGAATTGTCAGCGCAATTTTGCTGGCTTTTGGGCGTGGCATTGGCGATGCTGCTTCGGTCCTGTTTACCGCTGGTTTCACCGACCGGATTCCCACCTCATTGATGAGCCCAGCCGCTTCCTTGCCCTTGGCTGTTTTCTTCCAATTGAGCACACCTTTCCCCGAAGTGCAGCAACGCGCCTATGCCTCCGCTCTGGTATTGACGATCATTGTTTTGGTCATCAGCTTTGCTTCCCGCTGGCTTTCGAGCCTGGTCGGACGCCACACCATAACCTAGAATTATTAATAATAGAACCCACAGGATAATCTTATGACATATCATATTCAAGTTCGCAACCTGAATGCCTGGTACAACAACCAGCAAGTGCTCAACGATATCAACATTGAAATTCCCCGCAGGAAAATTACCGTCATCATGGGTCCATCAGGCTGCGGTAAAACCACCCTGCTTAAAGTATTTAACCGCTTTTTCGAGTTAACAGACAATACGCGTCTGGAGGGTGAAGTGCTCGTGGATGGGGAAAACATCTACGCCAGGGATATTGACCAGACTGAAGTGCGCAAACGGGTTGGCTTGCTTTCGCAGCGCCCTACTCCCTTGCCGATGTCCATTTATGACAATGTCGCCTATGGCATGCACATCCACCGTATGAAAAAAGATACCCGGGCTTACAAACATGCAGTACAGCATTATCTGGAATTGGCTGGTTTGTGGGAAGAGGTTGCCAATCGCTTGCACGACCCCGCCAACGCGCTCTCAATTGGGCAGCAGCAGCGCTTGTGTCTGGCGCGCGGCTTGGCGGTCGAACCGGAGATCATCCTTGGCGATGAACCAACCTCTGCCCTCGACCCGATCTCATCACAGCATATCGAACACAAACTGCTCGAACTCAAAGAGAATTACACCACCGTCTTTGTGACCCACACCCTGCGTCAGGCCAAACGCCTGGCAGACCATGTGATCTTTATGTACATGGGTGAGGTGGTCGAAGCTGGTCCGGCCAGGCAGGTCTTTGAGCAGCCCCAACAGGAGCGTACACGCGCCTACCTGGCAGGCGTATTCTAAACACCAGCACAGGAAAGTGCTGAAGAATACCAGGAAAAATCAGTAAAAACATGTTTAAATCGTAGGTTGGGTTGAGCGTATCCAAGGCTGCTAACATCAACAAACAACAGAGCGAAACCCAACAGACAAAACTGTCATGCTGAGGAGCGAAGCGACGAAGCATCCCCTCATTACACAAATAATGAGATTATCACATGCACTCCCTGGCACCACCCGCCACACCGTCCCCCCTATCCCCTGTGGGTCGGAGACTTCGCCTGCGTCCTTGCAGCAGTTTTAGGTTGGGTTGAGCGTATCCCAGGATGATATATCAACAAACCTTAGAGCGAAACCCAACAATTGGGTTACCTATGGTTTCTCAAGTCCGTGCGCTTTCAATAAGGTTTCTTCTGCCATCAGGTTGCGCGTCTCGCCATCAGCTACGATGCGACCCTCATCCATGATCACCATGCGCTCAAAAAGCTCATTCACCAGCGCCATGTCGTGCGTGGATACCAGCATGGTCAAAGGCAGGTCGCGCAGCAGGTTGATGAAGGCGCGCCGTGCACGCGGGTCCAACCCGGCGGTCGGTTCATCCAGCACCAGCACCTCGGGTTCCACCGAAAGCACCGTGGCGATTGCAATGCGCTTCTTCTCACCCATGCTCAGGTGGTGGGATACGCGCTTGGAATACCCTGTCATATTGACAGACGCCAGCGCTTTTTCCACACGTTTGGAAACCTCTTCGGGTGCCAGCCCCTGGTAAAGCGGTCCGTAAGCCACATCATCAAACACAGTCGGGGAAAAAAGTTGGTCATCCGGGTTCTGAAATACCAGCCCTACTTCAGCCCTGATCTTGCCCAGGTTCTTCTGCTCCATTGGCAGTCCGCAGACTGTCACCAGTCCCTTTCCTTTCAGGATCCCGTTAAGATGGAGAATAAGCGTGGATTTTCCAGCTCCGTTGGGTCCCACCAGTGCCACTTTCTCACAGGGGGCTATATTCAGCGTGATGTCCTGCAGAGCCGGGTGGCCGTCAGGATAAGCAAAGGATAGGTTCTCGATCTCGATTGAATGATGCATGCTTTAACCCCACCACAAGGTTCCAAATATAAGTAAGAGTCCAAGGAAGAAGATCCCCATCGCCAGGGTTAACCAGTTCAGGTTGCTGAAAGCTGGCAAAGGCAGTGTGCGCACCTCGCCATCGTAACCACGTGACAACATGGCAACATAGATCCGGTCACTGCGCTCAAATGCCCGCAGGAACAGATTGCCTGCCATACCGCCAGCCATCCGTGCCCGCCAGGCTACACTTCCTCCGATCTTTCTGCCTGGCTCTCCACTTTGACCGGAACGTGCCATTCGGGCTCGCATCAGCCGCAGCGCTTCATCGACCAGCACGAACAGGTAACGCCATGTCAACCCGAACATGCCTACCAAAAGGCGCGGGATGCCGACTGCCCGCATGGCTTGCAGCAGCTCCGGAAACGGGGTCGATGCAGCCAGTACGATGGCAGCTTGGACAGACAACCAGGATTTAAAAGCCACACTCACAAATCGTTCCAACCCCTGGCTGGAAGCTGTAAGCTGCCAGGGACCAACAGGTATTTCAAAGAGTGCCTGGCCCTTCATGGTGAAGATGACCGGGAGTGCTGCCAGCACAAAGGGCAGAGCCAGCACTGCCCGCTTCAAAACATAACCGATGCCCAGACCAGACAATATCTCCACTGCCAGGATTACAGCCAGCAGAAAAATATACACTGGCCAGGCTGCCACGGGTGTCAAGGACGCCGTCAGGATGAAAGCCACCGTCAACACGAACTTTATGCGTGCATCCAGGCTGTGGATGGGGCTTCTCAGGGACCGGTAGGGATCCAGAAAGTGAATGTGCATGATCAATCCTGCTGCTGCGGGTGCTCGTGTTGGGATTCATTACGGCTGCGACGCAAGAAAGCCGCACCCAGCGCCACCCCGAAAACGAGCAACACACCCAGTATGCCTGCCACGATGGTCGCCAGGTTTTGGTTCGAGATGCCGGGGAAGATGTAATCGGGCATGATTTCATAAAGAGGCGCCCGGACAGCATCAAGAAAACCATTCTGCTCAGCCACCCACTCCAATCCGTCGGGATGAGCCGATGCCAGCGGGGAAAGGATCGCCAGGAAAGCTGCTATTGCCAGTCCTCCGATCCAGATGGCTTTGCCACCCTTTGGTTCTGCTTCGCTGATGTGCAGCAGGTCACGCCGCGCTGAATACAGAAAAACCAGTGCACCGAAAGTGATCAGTCCCTCACCCACACCGATGATCATGTGGATCCCACCCATCGCCGGGACAGCAATATTTGCCGGTGAGGTCCCTGAAAGGGAAAGTTGCAATGCGGCAGCCAGAGAGGCGATCACGATCGAAAACCAGGCTGCCACACCGCCTCCCACAAAGATACCCCACGATCTACCACGCGCCATTTTCAAGATACTGGTGTAAATGAAGTAGGAGACTGTCACACCAATGACGCCCATATTAAACAGGTTTGTGCCCAGGGCGAGCAACCCGCCGTCCTGGAAGATCAGCGCTTGAATGCTGACCACGGTTGTCATTACGATCATGGCTGCCCAGGGACCCAGCAGGATGGTTGCCAGGGTTGCCCCCAGCAAATGACCAGAGGTGCCGCCTGCTACCGTGAAGTTCAGCATCTGCCCGGCGAAGATGGCTGCTGCCAGGACACCCATCAGGGGCATCTGGCGTTCACCCAGGTCCTTGCCAACACGCTTCAGGGCAATTGCCAGGGCCAGGATGGATAACACCCAAAAAATCACCGATATCATGGTGGAGAGAAATCCATCCGGTATGTGCATGGGTTGAAGTGGGGAATACGACATGCAGATCCTCCTATTTGGTATTATTCTGACAGTCCGGACATAGCCCGAAGAAGGTCACATGACTGGTGTCCAGATGGTAACCGCTTTCTGCTTCCAGTTGTTCGAACAGTTTTTTCAGCACGGTATGTTCGAGCTCTATGCTGCTGTTGCAGGCATGACAGATCAGGTGATGATGCTCATGCCCGGAAATTTCGTAGACCAGGTGCCCGCTTGAATTCTGTGTGGAATGGATCATCGCATTTTGTGCCAGGAATTCCAGGGTGCGATATACAGTTGCCTCGGTCAATCCTGGGATGCTTTGGGAGGCGCTTGTAAATATTTCCACCGGGGAGAGATGCCCTTTGGCATCATGGATGATCTGCAGGATAGCCTGGCGTTGGGGGGTCATCCGGAAACCGCGCTTGCGCAGTTCCTGGGTACGGTGCTGGGTACAGGTCATAGAGTTTTTTCCTTATTGCAATTAGTATCAATAACAAGTATATACAATGATTCGGTTTTTGTATAGATACAAAATTTGTAACTATCAAGCCAGGACCTTGAGAATGCCAAACAAAACCTGTCATGCTGAGAAGCGAAGCGCCGAAGCATCTCCCCATTACACAAATAATGAGATCCTCACCTGCACTGCGTTCCAGCGCAAGTGTCGATCGAAAAAAAGTTACCTCTAGGTTCTGAGTAGTATCAGGATTTCTCCTTTGCTCGATCTTAGATTACAGCCATAACCATAACTGATTAAGAGGGTTATTACTGTATAATCACAAGTCTTGCACGAAAGTTCTTTCTTTATATCCCTGAAAATAAGGCTATCCATTGATCAATAAATTGGTTTACAAATTGAGCACGGGAATTATCCGTCTCTATGCACGCCTTATGTTAAACATCGACATCCAATGGCAGCAGGATCTGCCGGTGGGACCAAAGATCTTTGCCGCCAACCACCCCAGTGCCACAGACCCATTTCTGATTCACCTGGTATCCCGCCAACCGGTCAGCGTCTGCATCACGGACAGTGCTTTTTCGGTGCCGGTTCTGGGCGCCTTTATGCGCTACCTGCGCCAGATATCGGTTTCTCCCGGGCAGGGGCAGGTCACCCTGGATAAAGTCAACCAGAGGTTGGCAGACGGTCATGCTGTTGCCATCTTTCCCGAGGGATTGGTCAGCCCGCATGAGGGGGGCTCCCATGAACCACGCTCCGGTGTAGCCCGCCTGGCGTTGGGAACAGGTGTCCCGGTCGTCCCGGTCGGTATCTCCTTGCTGCGCCATCGCAGTACCCGCATCACCTCCGGCATCAGCGGTAAACAGACCACCGCCTGGTGGTACCTGCGTGGTCCCTACGTGGTCACGGTCGGCACACCCATCCAATTTGAAGGCAGCTGCGAAGATCGTGAGCAGGTAAAATCTGTTGCCAGGCGGCTCATGGAAAGCATCCACACCCTGGCGGCAGAAAGCGAACAACGCCTGCGCCGCAAAAAAGGCTGGTCTTCGTCATCCTTAGGTTGACCCGCCAATTTCTACCATCCCAACCCTCCCCGGAGCGATTTTGTTCAAAGATCAGTCTCCTCCTGGGCGCAAAACCTGATTTCAGAGAAAAAGACAGCTAACAGCTTTGATAATTCTCCCCAAATACCGCGAAATATCATATAATGGTAAATGGGTTTCCACCGATTATCATCAGGTGGTATACTCGCTCCTGGAGTTGACTCCCGTTCTGAGGATCGTTCCACCTGTCAGGGGGTCTCAAACCTGTCAGGAAAAACCTGAAACAAATCCGCCGATAAAAACCTGATATACACGAAGGCATTTTTATGGTGTTGAAAAAAGAACGCATGCTGAAAACACTGAAGAACCTGGCAGGTTTCAGTTTGCATTTAATGCGCCTTTCCATGCCTGTTGTCTTTATGCTGGCTTTCCTGCCTGCAGCCATGTTTTTGAGCGAACCCGCTCTCGCCTCGGAAACCGATCCACCCCGTGGCGTGGAGGAGACCATAGTCACCGCATTGGCTTCGCACTGGCAGTTGCTGAAATGGGCGGATGATGAATTGGTGTGCGAGCTCTATCTGCGGCACGACCGCTGGCCGGATTATAGCGATGTCGTCACCTCCTGCGGCGCGGCAGTCTGGACGGAGTGGAGCAAAACGCCCACGTGTCCGAACACGACGCCCGGTGAAGCTACCACCCCCTGCAAGGGATTGTACCTGATCTATATCGACCGGGTCTCCAGGGAATTTGTGGTGCAGGTGGCTGTGCCCGGGATCGACGTCACACTCAGCCCGGTGAATTGCCTGCCGGGAGAATGGTGCGTTCTGCGCCCTAAGGTTGAAATTTTTGCCATTGACCAGTTGCCAGGCGACCGGGTCAGTTCGGTCCATTTTAAGGTGGGCACACGCGAGAGGGTCTTCAAGAGCGACACTGGACGTTACAACCTTCCGCTGACAGACCAGGATGGAGATTGGTTGGAGTACTGGGTGGAATCGACCTACGGTGACCGCAGCCTTCCCATCCGCATCAAGTTTCGCAACTTTCAGTCCCCTGCCGGGGATTCGTTCCACTTTGATCTCCTGGGAGCGGAGTGGAAGGATTATCTTTCGGGCGGCAGCCTTTTGTGGGGCATCTTCTCTCCGCTGGATGGCAGCATGCCAGCCGCCCTGGTCCAACCCCGCCTGGTGGATGAATTGAAAACCGCCAATTCCTACCTTTACCTGAGTGGATACCTGATCCAATCCGGCCAGGTGAATGCCAGCGCCTGCTCGGATGGGGGCTTGTACCTTGATGGGTCGGCCTCGCCGTGCGGGGAGGAATTTGCAGCCCCCTATGCCATCGCCTGGCAGAACCAGTTTGATGAGCAGTTCCTGCAAGCCGCCCGTAAATACAATGTGCCCGCCCACCTGTTGAAGGCCATGATCGCGCAGGAATCCCAGTTCTGGCCCGATACCAAGAAACCCTACGAAAAAGGCCTGGGCTTTATTACCGAAAACGGTGTGGATATGCTCCTGAACTGGAACATCCCGTATTTTTTGAGCATCTGTCAGCCGCTCTATGGGGAAGGCGTTTGCTCGTATGGCTACAGCAGCATCCGGGAGGTGCGCCAGGTCATTCTGCGCAGAGTGGTTTTGGACAAGGTCGGGGGTTCGGATGAGATCGAAATCCTGGCAGCCATGCTGCTTGCCAGCGCAGATCAATCCGGTCGCCTCGTGCAGAACATCTCCAAGCAGGATATCGGCGATGTGACCTCCTACGTGGATCTGTGGAAGATCGCCACCGGCAATTATTTTGCCGGCGCAGGCTGCATGGCGGATGCCATCAAGCTCGTGCTGAAAGACGAGTCGCCGCTGACCTGGGATAATATCGTGGCTCAGCTGAGCCCGGTCTGCAGCCCGGCCGGGATGTACGTGCAGCAGGTCTTCGATAAAGCTGGCGGATCCGAATGACCCCTGCCCCATCCTGTTAATCTCCATGACCTTCCTCACAATTTGAGCCCTCCTCTGACTGGGTTACAACCATCACCACCAGGACACGAAGACACCAAGTAAATACTTTATTGTTTGTACCTTTGAACCTTTGTGTCTTAGTGACTTTGTGGTTAATCCTTTTTCCATCCAGTGAAAAAAGCAATCACCACCAGGACACAAAGGCACCAGGAAATCATTTAATTGTTTAATCCTTAGAGACTTCGTGTCTTTGTGGTAAAAAATATCTTTCATCTGCACCAACCCGAAAATTCCTGATAAAATCACCTTATGATCCCCCCTCCTGAACGGAGCCCATCGTGAGCATGACTCGAATGAGCGATCCCCAATTACACAACCCGGCAGACGTTTTGAAACTGGCCGCGGCTGAGAAAGCCGTGGGTTTTGTGAAAGCGCACATGCTGCTCGGGCTGGGCTCCGGCAGCACCGCCTGGCTGGCTGTGCGCCTGCTGGCGGAGCGCCTGCGCACTGGTGACCTGCGCGACATCCTGTGCGTGCCCTGCTCGCTCGAAACCGAGAGCCTGGCTTTCAGCCTGGGCATCCCGCTCACTTCCCTGGAAGACCATCCCGTGCTGGACCTGACCATCGACGGTGCCGATGAGGTCGACCCGCACCTGGATCTGATCAAGGGCGGGGGCGGAGCGCTGCTGCGCGAAAAGATCGTAGCCCAGTCCAGCTTGCGTGAGATCATCATCGTGGACGAATCCAAGCTCTCCCCGCAGTTGGGCAGCCGGCACCCTGTACCGGTCGAGGTCACCCCCTTTGGCTGGGGCGCACAGAAAGCCTTCCTGGAAGGGCTGGGGGCGCGTGTTTCGCTGCGCATTAATTCAAACGGGTCTCCATACAAGACCGACCAGGACAACCTGATCATGGATTGTGACTTTGGTCCCATCCCGAACCCGGCTGAACTGGCGGGCGTGTTGTGTGGGCGCGCCGGGATCGTGGAACATGGGCTGTTCATCCACCTGTCCAGTGATGTCATCGTGGCTGGGGTGGATGGCTGCCGCCACCTGGTGCGGGAGGTGTCATGATCATCATTGAACCTTCCATCCTTTCGGCGGATCTGGCCAGCTTGGGCGACCAGGTACGCCAGGTGCAGGCTGCCGGTGGGAGCATCGTCCAGATCGACGTCATGGACGGGCAGTTCGTACCCAACCTGACCTTTGGTGCCAACGTGGTGCGCGCCCTGCGCCCGCTGGTGGACCTGAAGCTGGATGTGCATCTCATGATCCTGCAGCCGGAACGCTTTATCGCCGAGTTCGTGGCGGCGGGTGCTGACCGGGTCATCGTGCACCAGGAGACCTGCCCGCAGCTGGCCCAGACCCTGCAGAGCATCCGTGCCCTGGGCGCTGAAGCGGGCGTCACCATCAGCCCGGACACCCCGCCTGAAGCGCTGGGGGATGTCCTTGAACTGGCTGACCTGGTGCAGGTCATGACGGTCTATCCGGGTTTTGGCGGGCAGGCTTTTTTGAGCGCCATGCTGCCCAAGATCAAGCGCCTGAAAGCCATGCTGGCTGAGCGCGGACTGGATACGCCCATCGCCGTGGACGGCGGCATTGACACCCGCACCGCCCCACTGGTCGTAGCCGCCGGAGCCAGCGTGCTGGTGGCTGGCTCGAGCGTCTTCAATAACAAAGCCTCCATCGCCGAAAACATGGCGGCTCTGAGGGCGAGTGTGGAGGGGTGAGGATTCTCATCCTGACTACTGGCAAGAAGGGGGAGCACAGAGTGAGTCCAAAGTGGGTGGTGAAAAAAAAAGCAGATATCATATACGTGTATAATCTTTTATATGGAAAGTGTTTGGAGAATTTTACATTAACGACCAAGAAAAATTTAAAACATGATACGAGAATATTACTCGGACACAATAGATAATTTCAGGATTAAATCATCTGACGAGATATTAGGAATTCTCGCACGGAATAATGAATTCCCATTAGAACAAACTCAGCGGGATTCATGGCAAGAAGAAATCGAAATCTTAAAAAATGTTTTACTGCCCTATACAGGCAAAATTTATTTTGAATATTCAATTCCACGCATGGGGAAAAGAATAGATGTTCTATTGCTTATTCACTCAGTAATATTTGTTCTCGAATTCAAAGTTGGTGAAAAAGAATTTAATACTTATTCTATTGATCAAGTCTGGGATTATGCTTTAGATTTGAAGAATTTTCACGAAACCAGCCATGATCTTTATATTGCACCAATACTAATTGCCACCAAAGCAAGATTTACCAATATTATTGTATCAACGACAATACAAAACGATAGGATCCTTAATCCTATTAAAAGTAATGAGGTTTTACTTCAGCAAGTAATAAATGCTGTTTTGAAATTTGCTGAGGGTTCAAGTATTGAACCAACAGAGTGGGAAAAAGGTAGATACTGTCCGACCCCTACAATTATTGAAGCTGCTATGGCGCTATATAATCATCATTCTGTTAGTGATATATCAAGAAGCGATGCTAACGCGATTAATCTCAGCGATACTTCCGATATTATTTCCAAAATAATTTTTATGTCAAAAGAAAAATCTCAAAAATCTATCTGCTTTGTAACTGGTGTTCCAGGTGCGGGAAAAACATTGGTTGGTCTAAATATTGCTACTAAACATATCGACAAAGATAATGATCTGTATAGTGTTTTTCTTTCCGGAAATGGTCCATTGGTTCGCGTTTTATGCGAAGCGTTAGCGAGAGATAAAATTCGTCATGAAAAAGAATTAGGTCGGAAAATAAAAAAAGGCGAGGCACTGAGCGATGTTAAGATGTTCATCCAGAATGTTCACAATTTTCGAGACGAATGTCTCAGAGATTCTCTCAATCCACCTATAGAACATGTTGCTTTATTTGATGAAGCCCAAAGGGCTTGGGATATTCAAAAAACAGCAGATTTCATGAAACGAAGAAAGAACAAACCGAATTTTGATAAATCTGAACCTGAATTTCTCATCTCATGTCTAGACCGTCATTCAGATTGGGCAGTTATCGTCTGCTTAGTCGGTGGGGGGCAAGAGATAAATACGGGCGAGGCAGGAATTAGTGAATGGATTGAATCCTTAAATCGCTCATTTCCAGAGTGGCATATCTATATTTCATCTCGCCTTACAGATAGTGAATACGGAGCGGGGGAAATTTTACAAAAAATAAATACAACATCTGAAGTAGTTAAAAAAGATAAATTGCATCTATCTGTCTCAATGCGTTCATTCCGTAGCGAGCATGTGTCTTTACTGGTCAAACAATTGCTCGATCTTGATGTCGATGCAGCTCGTACCACACTAGCCCAAGTAAATAGTAAATACCCAATCGTCCTAACACGTGACCTTCTAAAGGCAAAGCAGTGGTTGAGAGATCATGCAAGCGGTACGGAAAGATATGGCGTTGTTGTATCTTCTCAAGCAGAACGTTTGAAACCACATGCTATCGATGTAAAATCCCCCATGGATCCAATCCATTGGTTTCTCGAAGGTAAGGAAGATGTTCGTTCATCTTATTATTTGGAAGATGTTGCCACAGAATTTCAAATTCAAGGTCTTGAGCTTGATTGGGCATGTGTTACTTGGGATGCCGATTTTCGTTATTCAAGTTCCAAGAATACTTGGGAACATTGGTCTTTTCTAGGTAGTAAATGGCAACATATTAACAAACCTGAGCGTCAAATGTACCTAAAGAATGCTTACCGAGTTCTTCTTACCCGCGCGAGACAAGGCATGGTAATTGTTGTTCCAGATGGCGATGCAACTGACGCAACACGTAAATGTGGGTTTTATGATCCTACATATGATTTTTTAAGGAATATTGGATTTGGGGGAATTTAATCTATCAGGGAGTTATGGATGGCCAATTCAAATGAATTTCAACGGATAAAAGTAGTTCTTCAAGCAGCCAAAGAATTAGCTAAAGAATATCGGCAAATAACAGGGAAACCTTTGGGGATTACTGGCGAGATAGGTGAGTATTATGCAGCTGATACGTTAAATCTTAATCTAACATTGGCTCGAAATCCGGGTTATGATGCAATTGCACAAGATGGCCGCCGGATACAAATAAAAACTCGATGTATCTTACCTAATGCCAAACCTGGTCAGCGGATCGGATGTATTCGATTTACTTATGAATGGGATACAGTTATGCTTGTTCTAATTAATGAAAACTATGAACTTATGGAAATTTATGAAGCAAAACGAGATAATGTAGAATCTGAACTCGCAATTCCTGGATCTAAGGCTAGAAATGAAAGGGGAGCGTTAGGGGTTCTGAAATTCATGTCCATAGCCGAGAAGGTTTGGCCGCTCATTGTCTAGTAGAATTTTGCAGAAATCTTCAAGATAATTTTAAGGTTATTATTGATGAGTAATAAGTTACCATTTTATGTGGCGAATAACTACTCAAGTGAAAGTCAGAAAATCCGAGTAGTAACGGAATGTTGGGTCCATAGATCAATATTCTGTCCGAACTGTGGCAACAGCTTAAGTGAGTTTGAGAACAACAAGCCAGTTGCAGATTTTTATTGTAATAATTGTTCAGAAGAATACGAATTAAAATCGAAACAAGGAACTATGGGGAAGAAAATTGTTGATGGGGCGTATTCAACAATGATAGAAAGACTAATTGCCAACAACAACCCAAACTTCTTTTTATTAACATACGAAAAAACAACTCACGAAGTAAAAGATTTCTTGACTATCCCGAAATATTTTATTGTTCCAGATATTATTGAAAACAGAAAACCATTAAGCGAATCTGCTCGTCGAGCAGGTTGGATTGGATGCAATATTGCAGTAGACAACATCCCGGATTTTGGAAAAATATATTACATTCAAAGTGGGGTGGCAAAAAATAAGAAAGATGTTTTGAATAATTGGAGAAGAACTAGTTTTATAAAAAACACTCAGACCATAGAAGCAAAAGGTTGGTTACTGGATATTTTGTTTTGTGTTGAGAAAATCAAGAAGAAAGAATTCACTCTTGAAGAGATGTATCGATATGAGCCATTTTTAAGATCTAGACATCCAGCCAACAATAATATCCAGGCAAAAATTAGACAGCAATTGCAATTTTTGAGGGATAAGAATATTATCGATTTTGTCGGTGGTGGAATATATGTGATGAAAGCTATTGGGGATTAATTCGATTGTTTGAAAATTTCATAATAATATAATCTTATCCCAATTCCTGTTTCCTCCAAAAAAATTCGCGCATCAGCAAACCTCGCACCTGGGGCTGCCTCATCCTCCCGATATATGACAAGTACCCCGAAAAGGCAACTTTATTCTGTCATAAAAGCACTTGTTCACCAAATTTTGAGCAGCTGGTAACTGTAGATCAGGTTGGGGTTGGTGATCTGCGGGTTCAATTTCAAGAGGCTTTCCACTGTCGTGCCAAACATGGTGGCGATCTTCTTGAGGGTATCGCCAGGTTGGACAATGTAAGATGTGACACCGATCGGGAGAGCCAGGCGCCTGCCTGCATAGATCAGGTTGGCATTGGTGATCTGCGGGTTGACCTGCAGGAGGGCATTCACGGTCGATCCCACCCGGTCTGCAATTTTGCGCAAGGTATCCCCCGGTTGAATGATATACGTATGACCGGAAGTTGGCGGGGGAGCAACCACAGATGCGATCATTAAACGTTGCCCCTCATAGATCAGGTTGGCATTGGTAATGGCAGGGTTCAGGGCGAGCAGTTTACTGATGGTGGTATTGAATCGGGCAGCCAATTCTTTAAGTGTGTCCCCGCGCGCGACGATATAGATATCATTGCCATTTGCATCCTTGATCAAAGCTCCGGGAAGGACAAAGACCTGCCCGGGGTAGATGACATTGGCATTGGAAATTTGCGGGTTGGCCAGCATCAAGGCAAATACAGTGGTGCCGCATCGGGTGGCTATTTTCCTGAGAGTGTCTCCTTTTATCACCGTGTAATTACTTCCGCAGGGCATGGAACCCGCAGAGGCCGGGATCGTAAAGGCAAGGGAGCCAACCAGTACAGCCAGTAGAACCAATGATCTGAATTGCATTTTGGGAAACATCATTCACCTTCTTTCTTGTCTATTGAAAGGAAAAAAATGGATCCGGTGGAACAATATCTTTCCTGCTATAGATGTTTAATAGGCTAAAAAAGTTCCCGATCTGCTAAAACCTGGCAGAGCGAAAGGCAAGCGCCCCACTTTGCTTTGCGGTTTTGTGTTAAATCTTCCACGCGAAATACCCCTCATTCAGTCAAAATGGGCAGGCACTTTGGTCTGCCCCTACATTGCCCGTGGTCCACGGTCCATCGTTTGGGCGAGGGAGCAATCCCCATAGGTCCCGCGTGCAGTGTGCGGGAATTCGCGACCTTCGCCCATCCCGCGTGCTCTTGGCGGGACTACTATTCCTCACTTCTTATCGCGATCCATAGCCGCCTTGACAAGCTTGACGGCGATGCCGCCGCCGGGCACGAACATGCCGACCGCGTCGGCGGTCACATCGAAGACCAGGTCGCGCGAGAGCATGCCGCGCACCTGGCTGCCCATCTTTTTGCCCCCGCCCTGGATCTCGCCTGTCAGCGCATCAAACTCGACCACCACCTGTTTGTTCTTGGCAGCCCAGTTGTATTCAAAGGCATACACCGGTCGGAAGTTGATATCCAGCAGCTCCACGTCCAGGCGCTCCTCATGGATGATATCCGCCTTGACCGGCTTGATGACATCCGCCATGACCGAGCGCACCACCGTGGTGGCTTTGGAATGGGGCGGCACCACGATCACGCCTTCGGGAGCGAATTTGTCCAGCTCCGTGATCTCGGTCTTGGCGAAGGACTGGTATTTGCTCAGGTCAAGTTGAGCGCCGCTGCCATCAAAGGTGAAATGATGATGGCTCTCTTCCAGGCAGTGCTCCACACCCGGCAGGGTAAAACTGGCGCCGCCTTTCTGGCTGACTGTTACGGGCAGGTCCTGCCCCAGGGCGGTGACGTTCTGGATCTCCGCTCCGCTGAGCGGGACGTTGTAGGTGCGGTTGCGCTCGTAGGAGGTGCGCAGAAAGACGCTGATCTGCCAGAAGGCTTCCAGGCGGCTTTCGACCGATGCCAGCTGAATGTCTTCCGGTTTGGGGCGCGCCAGCAGGGACCCGAGCGTGCCGGAGACCAGGTTGATCTTCTTTTGTTCCACGCGGTCGCGCGCCACCTCCACGCTCATCTGTGGAATGAGATGAAAAGCACGTTCTTTGGCGAGAAAAATGTCCATACCAGCCTCCCGGGCAGAATTATGAATGGGTTGAAAGAATCATGGCTCCATTATCGCGCAATTGTGCCCCAAAAGGCAACCCCATGATTGGGGTCGAGAATCAGCGCATGAATCAAAACACCCCGCAGGTTGAAGCTGGCAGGGTGTCTTGGGCATCAGTAACCTGGGTTTCAGGGAATGTTGTAAGCGGTCAATTCGATGCTGGTGCTCAGGTCAGCGCCCGGGTCAGATACCGACTTTACCATGCCCACTCCCGCGGCGTGCCAGGCAGTGGTGGTGGAATTGAAATTTGCCGGAATATCCATGCCAGCCATTGTGATGGTCATGATGATGTTCACCTGGCAATCCACCCGGATCGCCTCGAATGTACCGGCGGGAACGGTCACCGTTTCATACGCATCGGCGCTGCAGTCGTAGGAGGTCTCGCTTTTTGATGGGATCTCCTGCCCGTTCAGGTTTTGAACACCTTCCAGGGTGATGTTCTGGGTCCAGGTGGTGCCGGGTTGGATATCAGCCGGGAAAGTTACCCCATCCAGGTAGGTTGTCTGGAAATCCGAATTCAACCCGGTGGCTTGCACATTGGCTGTAAATGTCGAGCCAGCACCCGGGTTCAGTGCGATCAGCGTGCCGGCATCACAGGTCCATTGACCGGTGCGGGTGGTACCGCTGCCAAAAACATCCTGGTCAGTGAAGCCATCGGATGTCAGGGCAGATATGGATCTGGTAAATGTATCCGGCAGCGGGCCGGTCATGGAATAGCTCCAGGTGGCACCCACCACGACAGGATAGAGTGGATTGTCACAGTCACCATTGCCACTGGAGAAATCCGGGGTTCCGGCAGGATCCGTGGCAATAGGGGTATCTGCAGGCGTAAGCATGGCTACGACCTGTGTTTGTGCTTCAGCCGGGATCAATGTTTGCAGTGAACTGACAGGGTTTGCGCCGCCGGTCAGGCTGCAAGCCAGTGTGGTCATCAAAAGAATTCCAGCCATGGAAAGCAGTTTGAGATGATTTTTCATATTAAATTCTCCAATTAAAGAAAAAAAAACTCCTCAATGACCTTTCCGGGTTTTTGCGAACAGGGGAGTGAATGAATTGGTTATATTATACAAAATAAGATATATATTGTCAACTATCTGGTATTAAGTGTTATTTAAACTTGAAAAGGTGACATTTTCCCGCAGCCGATGGGAGAGATCAGACCGGCTTTTCAACAAAGACATAACGGGCAGCTGAATAACCAAGTGTGCAGGGCTTGCCGGCTATATTTATCTTGATGGTCTGGTTGAAAGGCAGCACCTCGACCACCTGCGCCTGTGCTCCCGGCAGGATATTGTTGTCTATCAAAAAACCCAGCATTTCCTGGTTGTTTTCAGCCAGCTCGTGCACCCGGCGAATGATCACTTCCTGACCGCTGTCAATTTCAGTGAGCGGGATCCAGGCACTGGTGGCTTCTTCGCAGCCCGGAAAGGGATTGCCGTGCGGACAGACCTGGGGGTTGTTAAGGATATCCACCAGGCGCTCTTCCAGCTGGGGCGAGATGGCATGTTCAATAAGATGCGCTTCCGCGTGGATCTGTTGGATGGGGAGCTTTAATATCTTCAGGAGCAGCCATTCGGTCAGCATATGTCTGCGCACCACGGAGTTTGCGGCATGCCGCCCGGTATCCGTCAGGTGGATGTCTTTGCGGCGTTCCTTGCCGCTGATCCAGTTGTCGCGCTCCATGCGTTTCAAGGTCATGGCGACCGTCGCCGGGGCGACATCCAACTCCTCCGCCAGGCGGGCTGCCACGATCGCCCCGTGGTCACGCTCCATGACGAACATGGTCATTAAATAATTTTCAACCGTGTGGGTGGGGCGTGAGGTGCTGCTGTTTGTTTCGGAAGGTGACATGTGACTATCAAAATTGTTATTAATTCAACCTATGGTAATATTGCATATTAGTATATACTAACTATCGTTAATGCTTCGTACTAACCCATTCTATCATGCTCGAACGGGTTGTCAAGCATACCCATTTATTTTCGGAGGCAGGATGCTGGCAAGTTTTCTCTTGGCATTGCGGGAAGGGCTCGAAGCCGCCCTGATCATCGGGATCGTCCTGGCAGCCCTGCGCAAAACGGGGCGACCCGGTTTGATGCCGGTCATCTGGCAGGGTCTGGTGGCAGCCATTGCTGCCAGCCTGGTCGCCGCGTTTGTGCTGAACTGGCTGGGGACAGAGTTTGAGGGCCGGGCAGAGCAGATCTTTGAAGGCATCACCATGCTGGCAGCTGCCATCCTGCTGACCTGGATGATCTTCTGGATGAAGCGCCAGGCAGCTGATCAGAAAAAGGATCTGGAAACCGGCATCAGCCAGGCTGCCCGCCAAAGCAATCGCTGGGCGCTGTTCTGGCTGTCCTTCCTGGCGGTCGGGCGTGAAGGGCTCGAACTGGTCTTGTTCCTGGTCGCCACGAAACTTGCCAGCGGCGCCGCACAAACCATCCTGGGAGCGTTGCTTGGTCTGACGACCGCCGCCCTGCTGGGCTGGATGCTATTCACTTCGAGCAAACGTCTGCGCCTGGAGCAATTCTTTCTAGTCACCAACATCCTGCTGGTATTTTTTGCAGCCGGGTTGGTGGCGCATGGCGTTCATGAATTTAATGAAGCCGGGATCATACCATCCCTGATCGAGCACATCTGGGATATCAACCCGATCTTGAATGAAAAGCAGCCGCTCGGGCAGATGTTGACCGCCCTGCTTGGCTACAATGCCAACCCCTCCCTGAGTGAAAGCCTGGCATACCTGGCTTACTTTCTGGGTGTGGGCTTCCTGTGGAAAACACTGAGCGGGAATGTGACCCGATCTCGGGCAACCTCATATTGATTGGAATGGAATTGATGCATCTTTCGGACTTGGAATCGGGTAATTGCGCCAGGTTTGTGGCTGTGGAGGGGGGCAAACGCCTGAGCGGTACACTCCGTCAATATGGATTCTACCCTGGCGAGCAGATGCGGGTCATCCGCATCGGACCGTTTGGAGGTCCCGTTCTGGTCGAGATCAATCAGCGCGAAATTGCCCTGGGGCGTAGAGTTGCAGGCAAAGTACTGGTAGAATTGGTGGCAGACCGTAAGGAAGGCAAACGAAACACGGAATGATCTGAAAACGAAAAACGGTCTGCTGCAATACTCCATTCCACCCTTGTAATGAAAGCTTATTGGAGATGCAATGACCCAAAAACCCCTGCAATGTCTCTCTGATCTCGATCGCTACCTGACCGCCTGGATCTTCCTGGCAATGGCACTCGGTATCGGTTTTTTCTTCCCACCCTACGTACAAAAAATTAACTCGACAGGTTCCATCGCGATGACCAGCATCCCGTTCGCCATCGGCTTGATCCTGGTGATGATCCCGTTCCTGGCTAAAGTGAGCTATGACGGTTTGGTGAATGTGGCTTTCTTCTTCCAGAAACGCCTGTACGCAGCGGGAAGAGTGAAGTGGGTTAGTGGGAAGATGGATGTTGGTGAGTGTCGGCAGACCATTTACCAACCCACCGGCTCCTTTTTTCTTAAAGAACCATAAAAATTGTTTGGAGAAAGACCGATGAGAACTGCCCGGGTTCACAATTCTACTTTTCTTGATCGTTTGCAGCCTTCCACCACGACCATCTTGATAATTTCCGCAGTCGCAGTTGGCGCAGGAACAGGTTTGGGTGCGGTATTCTTTATTAAACTGATCTCCCTGGTTGAGCAGCTATTCTATGTCAGCGGGGCAACGGTTTTTGGTTTTCTCGGAATTGGCTTGTTCATCGTTGCGCCAGTTGTGGGGAGTCTATTGGGCGGTCCGGTGATCACCTTCTTTGCCAGAGAAGCAAAGGGTCATGGCGTACCCGAAGTCATGCAGGCAATCGCTTTGCGGGGCGGACGCATTCGCCCCCGTGTGGTGGTCGCCAAAGTAATCGCATCTGCGTTGTGCATCGGGAGCGGAGGCTCGGCAGGTCGCGAGGGTCCCATTGTTCAGGTCGGGTCAGCGCTTGGTTCATCCATCGGGCAATGGCTGCATCTCTCCGAGGCTCGCTTGCGCAACCTGGTGGCTTGTGGTGCGGCAGCGGGTATCGCTGCCACGTTCAATGCGCCTATTGCAGGCGTTATTTTTGCAATGGAGATCATCCTGGGAGAATTGCACCTGGGTGATCTGGGTAATGTTGTCATTTCAGCAGTTACAGCCAGTACCATCGCTCGAATCTTCCTGGGCGATCACCCGGCATTCATCATTCCCAACTATGCCATGAAAACACCCTGGGAGGTGATCCTGTATGTTCTGCTGGGTATCCTGGCTGCTGTGACTGCTGTAGGATTTATAAAATTATTGTACTGGTTTGAAGATCGCTTCGATAATTGGCGTTTTCCAGACGCACTAAAACCTGCAGTTGGTGGCTTATTGCTGGGTGGGCTGGGTTTTTTATACCTGCTGGTAATTCAGCGAACTGCGGGTCTGGCGTCATCGGACGGGATGCCAGCCATGTTCGGGTCTGGTTTTGCAACCATAGAAGCCGCCTTGCTTGGCAAGCTCCCCCTGGGATTGTTGCTGGGTCTGGTGATATTGAAACCCCTGGCAACCTCGTTCACACTTGGTTCGGGAAACTCGGGTGGTGTATTTGCACCGGCTTTATTCACCGGAGCAGCGCTTGGTGGGGCGTTTGGCTGGCTGGTTGATTATTTTGCACCGGGCATGACAGCCGGACCCGGGGCATTTGCAATTGTGGGTATGGCGGCTGTATTTGCCGGAGCTGCACATGCTCCATTTTCCGCCATCCTGATCGTCTTTGAAATGACCAATGATTATCGCTTGATGCTGCCGTTGATGACAGCTGTCATCGTGAGCCTGATCGTTTCAAGGCGCATCCACCCCGAGTCGATCTACACACTTAAACTTGTCCGGCGAGGCATCCATCTGAAACAAGGTCGTGACCTGGACGTGATGGAAACGGTGCGGGTTGATGAAGTAATGTTAGATCAACCTGTAACGGTTCCAGTTGATATGCCCATCTCTCTTTTGTCAGGTGAATTTCTGGAAACTGGGCGGCATGGTTTTCCAGTCCTGGATACGGATGGAAGTCTGTTTGGGATGGTTTCTCTTGAAGATTATCGTCGCGTCACTCACGAAAAATCGGATTCCGCTGCCAGCCTGGTAGTACGGGATATTGCCACGCAGACCGTTATCAGTGTCTATCCAGATGAAACTGTGGGCGTTGCTTTGCAGCGTATGGCTCCGCGTGATCTTTCACGGCTTCCAGTGGTGGCGCGCCACGACCCACAAAAACTGGTGGGTGTCGTGCGGCGTAATGATATTGTCCGGGCATATGACCTCGGTTCAGTGCGCCGTGAGGAAGCCCGGCACCAGGCTGTGCAAAACAACAGTGTCAATGATGTCCACGCCCGGTTTATGGAAATAAAGATCAATTCGGATTTCCACGCCTCTGGAAAAACAGTGGCTGAACTTACTTTACCACGCGCCGCAGTCATAGTTTCGATCCGACGCGGTCATGACCTGTTAATTCCGCACGGGGATACGCGCTTTCTGAATGGAGACGCTGTGACAGTGTTGTGTGAACGACAGTGCATGGACGAAGTAAAAGTTGCTTTTATGAGCAAGGATAAGATCGGGGTCGTCGCAAAAACTGATTGATTTTTGTGAGTCGAAGTTATACTATACTTGTGAAATGAATTACACCACTCAGGAGATCATCTGAAAACAGTGGTTACAAGGGTGCTGGCAGTAAGGAAGCAGCAGGTGGTTATTGCCGGAGGAAAATTGGAATGAGCAAGCAATGGTTTCAGCCTCTCAAAACTGCGCGCAAGACCGAAGTTCTGGAAGAACTCAGCCAGGCATCTTCTCCTGGTTTCGATTACTTTCTATTGGTCATGCTGTCGTGTAGTATTGCCACCTTTGGGCTGGTCACCGATTCCCCCGCAGTGATCATCGGAGCCATGCTGGTTGCGCCTCTTATGACTCCGATCCTTGGGCTTTCGCTGGCAACGGTGACAGGCAAAGAGCAACTCTTCCAACGGGCTGCCCTGTCTATCGGCGTCGGCATTCTGCTTTCATTAGCCCTGTCCACCCTGTGGGGCTGGCTCGCTCGCATCCTGCCTTTCGACCTGTTGGTTACTCTACCGGGAGAAGTCCTGGCACGCAGCCACCCAACCCCCTTTGACCTGGGCATAGCACTGGCCGGGGGAGCTGCTGCAGCTTATGCGCTGGCAAACCCGCGCCTTTCAGCTGCTCTACCCGGGGTGGCGATCGCCACTGCCTTGATGCCCCCGCTTTGTACAATTGGGATCGGATTAGCCACCGCAAACTGGGATATCGCTTTTGGTGCCACGCTGCTATTTGTTACCAACCTGGCTGCCATCTCGTTCGCAGGCATCGTGGTTTTTGTGGCGCTCGGTTTCCATCTCCGGAATACGAGTGTCCTGCTCTGGAATCGCGTGCCGCGCAGCCTGGTGATCTCGGCTGTGCTGGTGCTTTTGGTAACCGTACCACTGGTTCTGCTGACCCTGCGCCTGGTGGAACATGCCCGATACAATAAACTGGTGCAGGATACGGTTGCAGCACAGATCGAAACATTACCCGATGCCCAGCTCCTGGAAGTGGATCTGGAGCAGGTCGGCACTGTATTGCATATTAAAGTAACTATTCTTACCACACGCCCTCCAGTCTATAAGGAAGTTGTCAGCTTGCAGGAAGAATTTGCCCTGCAGTTGGATCAGCCGGTTGCCCTGCAGCTGTTGGTGGTACCCGGGACAAAGCTGGACCCGCTCATCCCGCCCACGCGCACACCAACCCGGACATCCACCCCGACCGGATTGCCGACAGCAACACCTACGCCAACAGCTTCACTCACACCCACCAGGACGCAGACGCCAACGGCAACTCTCACCTTCACACCCACTGCTGTGCTGGCTTATATCGCTAACACGGGCGGCAAAGGTGTCTTTGTCTACGATTCGCCGAAGGGAATGATCATTGACTCATTGGCGGAGGGTTGGCCGATCAGGATCCTTTACCGGCGTGAGATCGTCAATGGTTACGAATGGCTGGAGATACAACAACTTGATGGCAAAGTTGGATGGGTGCCAGCTTTTTACGTCAGCATCCAGCCCTGATTTTCTGTGCATCCAGATCAATCCTTTGCAACCAATGTGATTCTAGTAGAATCCGGGGTGTTTTTTTTGAAAGTCAGCCACCCCATACTCCACACCCCACTACTTTTGAATTTTTGGATAAGCTCTTATGGTAGAATAAATTAGGAGTCGATCTGATCCAAATGAATGAAATCAACTGGACACTAACCTTGATAGTCTTCTTGGCCCGTATCGTGGACGTGAGCCTGGGTACCATGCGTATTATCTTTATCAGTAAAGGTAAACGCTTACTGGCTCCACTGTTGGGATTCGTGGAAGTATTGATTTGGATTGTAGTGATCAGCCAATTAGTGAAGAACGTTTCCAATCTGGTTGGATACCTGGCTTACGCGGCCGGGTTTGCTGCTGGTAACTTCGTCGGCATGGCAATCGAGAACCGCCTGGCAATTGGTACGCTCTTGGTGCGGGCGATCGTAGCTGGGGAAACAGAAATCCTGATCCGGGAACTTAAAGATGCGGGTTATGGGGTAACATTTTTCGACGCCCAGGGTGCCAGCGGTCCTGTAAAAGTCATTTATACTGTCATTAATCGCAAAGAACTCAATGATGTTGTTCAGCGAATAAAACTTAACCATCCGCATGCTTTCTACACTGTTGAGGAAGTCCGCCTGGCAAGTGAAGGTGTGTTTCATCGTCCTCAAATCCATACCCCTCTTCACTATTTAAGGTTGAAGGGTAAAAGGTGATCCATCGCTTGCAGGGTGTTTGAGCGATAAGGCAGGACAAAAAAAGCACGGCTCCATCCTGCCTGATGTAAGCTAGACGGTTGCACTCAACGTCTCCATTCCCATGGGTGTGGATGACTTAATTGGGTCCTCGGAATAATCAAACCAACGTTCAATTATCAGTTCATTGGATCGGCTGGACTACGATCTTGCATTTCCGCTTGAATGATTGGAGCGGACCAATCATCGAACTGCAGTTCCAGCGGCTGCAAAAAAAGATCTGAGGAACACAAGACAAAAATTTTTAACAACCGTAAATCTTTTAAGATTTACGCACTTCAAGGTAGGAGTGGATGTGGCGGGTGGATAAAACCCACCCATAACACCCTTAATTCCTATCCAACTGATGTAACTCATATATTACTTAGAAGGGGAACAAGGAGTTGAAATGTCTGGAATAACCGGTATTGCCCGCCAGGGGGAAACTGAACTGGTTACAAGAATGTTGGACAAGATATCTTTCCGTGGGAATAGCCAACCTAACATAATTGAGAAATATGGTGCAACCCTGGGAGTGATCGCGAATTCACCTGATTCGATCAATCAACCACCATCATTCGAGGCTAAATCCGTATGGGATGGTCCCAGACCTCCCATGCCATTTGGCGAGCAGATCCATCTGGCGCGGGGTGCATTTTCAATGGCTTCAGTTGATCATGACGGACTTATGATCGCCAGGGATTCGCTTGGAATCCGGCCCCTGTACTACGGTCATACCCGGGATGGCATCTTATGTTTTGCGTCCGAAGTGAAAGCATTGTTGGAAGCGACAAAAGATGTTCACGAATTTCCACCAGGAACCTGGATGGGTGTGGATGAATCACCTCTAACCTTTTATGACCTGCGGATCGAATCATCCAGCGATCTTCCTATGAATGTCATGGTCACGCGCCTGCGTCTTCTGCTTGAACAGGCTGTCTTGCGCAGAATAGACAGCCCGGTGATGGGCAGCTGGCTCTCAGGCGGGTTGGATTCATCAGCAATTGCTGCCCTGGCTCGTCCACATCTTAAGACACTGCATACTTTTGCCGGCGGGCTGCAAGGCGCCCCGGATTTGAAATTTGCCCGGCAGGTGTCCGAATTTCTGCAAACCGAACATCATGAAGTGATCGCAACGGTTGCAGATCTGGTGAAAGTTTTACCTGAAGTCATCTATCACATGGAATCTTTTGACGCACTGTTGATCCGCTCAACGTTGATGAATTACCTGGTGGCAAAGGCTGCTTCAGAATATGTCGGGTCAGCCTTCTCCGGCGAGGGCGGGGATGAACTTTTCGGGGGGTATGAATATCTCAAAGATCTGCCTTTGCAGGATCTGCCAGCTGAACTGGTTGATATCACCGGACGATTGCACAACACTGCCTTGCAGCGTGTCGACCGCAGCGCCAGTGCACATGGGTTGGTCATCTATGTCCCGCTGCTGGATATGGATGTGGTCAAGTTCGCCCTCAGCACACCTGCGGAGATGAAGATCAGGCAGGGTGACAAAGTGATCGAAAAATACATTTTCCGCCTGGCGATGCAAGGCATCCTCCCCGATGAGATTCTGTGGAGACCGAAAGCAAAATTCTGGGAAGGAGCCGGAGTTGAGACCCTCCTGGAGGAATTTGCCCAAAGAAACGTTTCGGAATCTGACTTTACCCGCGAGAGGATCCTGCCCAACAGCTGGTCCCTCGGCACCAGGGAAGAACTGATGTATTATCGAATTTTCAGGGATCATTTTGGCGAATTTGAAGACTTGGATTGGATGGGTCGCACCAAAGGTGCCCCGGTAGCATGAAGGAAACGCTTATTTTTGCTTGGATCAATCTGGTTGTACTGGTGTTTTCTTCCCTGCTTTTCCTGTATTTTTATATACGTAGTGTCAGTCCAGCGACGCTGGAAAAAATTCTTGGACCGGGAGCCTACGCGCGCTGTGGCAGGGACCGCATTATTGCCTCACTCTTTGAGATGCTCATCCTGATCAATTATTTCATCTATTTCTTCCACCCGCTGCCTGTCCCATTGCCGGACAGATTTCCGTGGGATTGGTGGGTCTCCATCCTGATCGCCTTCGCTATCGCCATACCGTCAATTACACTGATGGTCGCCGGTTTGAAAGATGCTGGTGAGGAAGCTTTGCACCCCAGAAAAGAACATGGCATGTTTGGCGGGATCTATACCAGAATTCGCCATCCACAAGCTGCCGGTGAGGTTTTTTTATGGTGGGTGTTTGCCTTTTTACTAAATTCCCCTTTCCTGGTATTGTTTTCTTTCATCTACATCCCCATCTTTATCATGCTGTGTTTCGCTGAGGAGCAGGATCTGCTCTGGCGCTATGGCGATGCCTATGCGGATTATTGCAAACGAACAGGCGCTTTCTTCCCCAGGAAGGAGCGATAGTCATGCCTGAGCAATTCAAAGAAGTACGACCTCCCAGTGGTCTCAGCCGCCTGGGATTTCGCCTTCCGATCTGGTTCTACCGCCTGGGGTTGGGTGGTCTGCTGGGGAAACGCTTTTTGTGCCTGACTCACACCGGGCGCAAATCCGGGCAGCCACGCCAGACGGTTTTGGAAATTGTACGTTATGATGCAGCCAGCGGAGCATGCGTGGTGGCGGCAGGGTTCGGCGAAGGATCGGACTGGGTGCGCAATGTGACCCACGATCCACAGGTCATTATTACCGTTGGCAGGCACAGCAGAAGCGCTCTGGCTGAGCAGCTCGATGCACAGACTGCCGGAGTTGAACTGGTGAACTATGCCCACCTGCACCCTGTGGCGTGGCGCGAGTTATCCAACTTTATGGGGTACCACCTGGATGGGAGTGATGAAGATATCAAGGCACTTGGAGAGCTGATCTCCATGTTCATTCTGCGTCCGGTCTGACCCGCTAGTATTATTCCAATTTATATGGAGGTCCAGTATTAAGGAAGGTGTAACCTGTTCTGCAAATGTACATTTCCATTTGCACGTGATCCGAAAGCGAGAAGAACTTTTATGGTGATTTCTCAATAATTCGGAAAAGATGGTGATTCGTAAGTGTGTGTAGCAAATTTTTGAACCTCCCGTTCCTCATCTTTTGGGAGATCGCTTATATGGAAAACGGAGCAATAAAAATGAAAACAATTGTGGCTGCTGCCCTGGGGGAATGTGTTCATGTAGCTGGTGTGTCCAATTTCTTACGCCTGGCGGAAGCGGCTGGTTGGCGAGTTGTCTTTCTAGGCCCGGCAGTGGCGATGGATATTGTGATCGAGGCAGCACGCCGTGAGCGGGCTGACATGGTCGGCATCTCTTACCGCCTGACCCCTGAAACCGGCGAACGTTTGCTGGGTGAGTTTGCCGAACTGGCTGCCGACCTGCACGCAGATGGTGTACGTTTTGTTTTCGGTGGTACACCACCAGTTGCAGATCGGGCGAAAGCCATTGGCTTTTTCGAGAAAATCTTTGATGGCAGCGAAAAAAACGAGGAAGTGCTGGCATTTCTGAAAGGGCAACCCGTCCAGCAGGGAATCGTGGGCAATTTTCCCCAATCCACTGTGGAACGCATACACTGGAAGTCTCCCTTTCCGCTATTGCGCCACCACTTCGGGTTGCCAGGCATGAAAGCCACCCTGGCAGGAATCGAGCAGATCGCGACTGCCGGTGCACTGGATGTGATCTCTCTTGGCATAGACCAGGATGCCCAGGAAAACTTCTTTCATCCTGAGCGCCAGGAAAAAAGACAACGCGGCGCAGGTGGTGTTCCGGTGCGTACGGCGGATGACTACCGGGCACTCCATGCTGCCTCCCGATGTGGTAACTTTCCACTTATGCGCACCTATTCGGGAACGGATGATTTCATCCGTCTGGCAGAGATGTATGTAGAAACCATTCACAATGCCTGGTGCGCCATCCCGTTGTTCTGGTTCAACCAGATGGATGGGCGCGGTCCCTGGGACCTGGAAGGCTCGATCCGTGAGCACCAGCAGGTCATGGCATGGTACGGGGAGCGAAACCTGCCGGTGGAGTTGAATGAACCGCATCACTGGGGCATGCGTGATGCTCCCGATGTGATCTGCGTGGTTTCCGCTTATCTGGCTGCCTATAATGCTTATAAATTTGGAGTCAAGGATTACATTGCCCAATTAATGTTCAACAGCCCTCCGGGCTTGTCGGACGCCATGGACCTGGCAAAAATGCTGGCTGTTCTCGAATTGATCGATCCGCTATCTTCCGGAGCAGATTTCCACATCTGGAAACAAACACGCACCGGGTTGCTCAGCTACCCGCTTGATCTGGTTGCGGCACGCGCCCACCTGGTAGCCAGTGTCTACCTGCAAATGGCGCTGGAACCTCACATCGTCCATGTAGTCGGTCACACTGAAGCTCACCACGCGGCTAATGCTGACGATATCATCGAAGCCAGCGGGTTGGCTCGTCGGGCTATCGAGAATGCCCTGTCTGGACAACCTGACATGACCGCTGATAAGCGCATTCAGCAGCGCTGCTCCAGCTTGGTGAAAGAAGCAAATTACACTCTGGATGTGATCCGCGGCCTGGCTGTCAACGGGGTGGATGATCCGCTGAGCGATCCGGGTACGCTGGCAAAAGCGGTATCGATTGGCATCCTGGATGCCCCGCAGTTGAAAAATAACCACTTCGCGCCCGGAAAGATCCAGACACGTATTGTTGATGGGGCTTGCGTGGCTATCCATCCAGAAACAAGGAAACCAATCGGTGAGGCTGAGCGCCTTGCCTTTGTTCATCAAGGAGAAGTATGAAAACAATTGAGAATTTCACAGTCATTGGCTCCGGCCATGGAGGTAAGGCAATGGCCGCCCACCTGGCACTTTTGGGTTTAAAAGTTACCTTGTTTAACCGCACAGCAGAACGAGTTTCAGCGCTGAAAATGCGAGGCGGGATCGAACTGGAAAGTTATGAAGGTGGACCGCACGGTTTTGGAAAATTGGCACATGTCACTTCTGATTATGCAGAGGCAGTCAAAAATGCCCATGTCATCATGGTGGTAGTGCCTTCCTCAGCCCATGTGGATATTGCCAAAGGGTTGGCACCTCACTTGAAAAAAGGACAGATCATCATACTGCATCCCGGGCGAACCTTCGGAGCTATTGAGTTTGCCAAGGTATTACGGGACCAGGATTGCATGGCAGATGTGACCATAGCTGAAGCTGAGACCTTCGTCTATGCCAGCCGTTCAGATGGACCTGCCCAGGCACGCATCTTCCGCATCAAGGAAGCTGTGCCTCTGGCGGCATTACCGGCCACCCGAACTAAGAGCGTGTTGGATGCCATCCAACCAGCCTATCCACAATTCATTGATGGCATCAATGTTCTGCACACAGGTTTGAACAATATGGGTGCCATTTTTCATCCTGCCCTGACCATTCTGAATGCAGGTTGGATCGAGGCGACTCATGGCGATTTTCAATTCTATATCGATGGAGTCACTCCTTCAGTGGCGCGTTTGTTGGAAACCCTTGACCGTGAACGCGTTACAGTTGCCTCTTCAATGGGCATCCGAGCACGTACCGGTCTTGAATGGTTAAAACTGGCTTACGATACGGATGGTGAAAACCTGTATGAGGCGGTTCACAACCAACCCGGTTATTTTGGCATTACCGCCCCCCCCACATTGAACCACCGTTACATCTTTGAAGATGTACCCATGAGCCTGGTACCCATTGCAGCGATGGGTGAACGCTACGGGGTTTCAGTACGTGGCATCGACAGCATCATTCGCCTGGCGTGCATCATCCACCATACGGACTACTGGCGGCGCGGCCGCACACTCGACAGGCTTGGTCTTAAGCAGTTGAGTGTTAACGAGGTGACCCGTTATGTAGATGAAGGGATAATGGAGATCGATTGAAGGGATTCGTGCAGGATTTTGACACCAAAAGAAATGAAAACGCAGGCTGGATTTGATCTTCAACCTGCGTTCTTTTGTCACACTTGTTAATTGAACCTCTCCTTAAAGGATCTCTTTCTTGAAGCGGGATTTATTTATTATTTATAACGCTCATCCAGCATGACCGGTTCGAGCGGCGCATCCTGTGCCAGCAAGTCCAGGGTGGCTTTGAGGACACGCAACTGCTGGGCGGTATCCCCCGCGAGACCGAGGCTGGTTCCATGCCCCAGGCGGGTATAGGTGGCGCGCGGCGGCAGCAGGCGGCGTGTGATGCCTGCGCTCCAGGATGTCAGGGTGGTGGCGATGCCGTTCAATTCCAGTGCTCGCCCGATCAGTCCCACGGACTGACAGCAAATGGGTCAGGCAGGCACCAGCAGGGCAGCCTGGGCTCCTTCATCCTGGGCAAATTTTAAGATCGCTGGAATTGTCTCTTCGATCAGGCGCGAGACATCCGGTTGGTAGCCCATGAAACTGACCACATCGCTCAGTTCGCCGATCTCCCCATCTGAAACCATCTTGCGCAGGTGTTCAAGCGGCAGAAGTACCTGGGGATCGATATCCACTGCGCTGTGATCATAATGCTCATGGGCATAGGCTAATTGATCGAAAGGGGTGGTCACCGGAAATGAACGGATCGAATAATCCCCCAGCAGATTACCGGCCTCGAAAGGCTGCTGGCTGGCGTGAAGATAGCCACCGGCAGATGAGATCAGCATCAGGCGGCTTGTTTTCAGATCCAGTCCCGGGCTGGAAAGCGGAAACTGGTTCCTGGGGCGATTGTAGATCTCCCAGGATTCCTTCCCTGTGCGTTGAAAATGAGCCAGCCAGCCCTGCTTGAAATCTTCTTTCCATTGATCGCTATTTTCCAAAATACTCATGGTCACCTGTTATCAAAACGAAAGGGGCTGTTCAGTGTTATTTCTGGGCAGCCCCTCTGGCAATTGCAATCCCGGCTAATTAGATAGGATCGTTGATGGGATCTTAAATATACAGATCTCTCCGGGCATAGGTCAGGTAGGCTCCAACCATGCACGCGGCAATTATCCCTGCCGATAAGATCACAAAATTGATATCCATGCTTGATTTATGCAGCAGATCTGAAGGGTCGAAATATTTAAAGGGTGAAAAATATTTTAGAAAATCCAGGTTTTCATTCAATCCCGTTATGATCGAGAAGAAAAAAGTACCCAGCAGGATGGATATTGCCAATGAGCTGGCTTGTTTGTAATGCTGCATGGCGGAGCCGAGAAATACGCCTATGGCCAGGAATATCATCTGTATAATGAACATAGCCAGCGAGCCAAGGGCAACAAAAGCATAAAAATCACCATCAGGTTTATAAGATGCGGCAGCTACAATGGTACTCACCCAGGTTACACCCAGAAGGACGATACAATTAACCACCGCAGCCAGGGTCTTGGCAGTGATCAACTTGCCACGCGTGACAGGCAGCGTGAGAGAAAATTCAACTGTCTTATCACGTTCTTCTTTCGAAATATAGTCGCTGCCCCACATCACAGAAGCGATGGAAAGCATCAGGGCAAAATAGGTGTACATGATGCCATAAAAACCCGTTACGGTGGTCAGGTTAAAAGCCTGAAAATTGAACGCATCCAGCATTTCCTGTGGGAAAGAATCCAGAATGGCTAACATATCAGGGTTATTGGCATAGGCGGAAAACTTTGTAAACCCGATCAGAACAAACAAGAATACGATGAAACTCCAGATCAGCAGGGATTTGAAATTTGCCTTAAGTTCTCTTAGAAAGATATTCATCTCTTCTCCTTCTCACGTAGCCGAGTTAATATTTCTTCTTGCATACAACACATAACTACCGGTAATAGAAATAAGGATAACGGAGACACTGATAAGCACCAGTGGCATATCATAAGCCGCATGGGTGAGAATATAGTTTGGCTCAAAGTGTTTAAAGGGTGTGATAAGCTCCAACTTGGCGTCGCCCAGCATGCCTCCAAAAGCGCTGACCACATACATTCCAAAAGCCAGTGCCATGGAAAGCGGGGTTACGCTCCTGACTTTTTTCATCAAGAGCGAGATCAGGATGCCAACTGTAAGGAAGAACAACTGGAACAGGACGATGCTGGACAACAGTAAAAGCAGGCTGCCGGTGTCGTATTCTCTATCACCTTTGAATAAGCCAATAAACACAAAACTGCTGATCCAAACAACAATATTGGTGATGGTTAACCCTGTCAACGCCGCCAGCAGTTTGCTGGTTAAGATATGTGCCCGGCTGACCGGTTTAGCCAGTAAAAAATCTGCGGTCATGTCTCTTTCCTCCAGGGAAACAAGTCCAAAACCATAATTTGAAGCCTGGATCGACAGACATATCTGGCAGAATAGAAAGGCGAAACCGTAAAAGCCGAGAACGGTTGACATGTCAACGCCTGTCATGCCAAATGCCATCAATAACTCTTCGGGAAATTGTGTCATCATTTCATTCAGGATGGCTGCATTCTCCGCAAAGGATGAAAAAAGGGACATGTAAACCAGAAGCACCAGAGAAACGGACACCGACCAGGTCATGACGGATTTGCGGATCATTTTAAATTCATGCTTGTATATATTCATGATCAGCCCCTATTCATAATAATGCAGGAAAATTTCTTCCAGGGTGGGCTCTTCAATGGTCGCATCCGAGACTTCCTGCCTGCTGATCAATCTCAGGACCACATTGATATCCCCCCGGTAAAAGAAATTGACCGTGCCATTATGCTGCTCGAGCTTGCTGACACCCTCTACTGCGAACATCTTTTCATCAAGGTCGGATGCTGTAACTTTGATCTTTTTATAATTTTCGTTCTGCATGGATTTGATATCCTGAACATTGATGATGCTGCCTTCTTTGATGATGGCGACCCGGCTGCACATTTTTTGAACTTCACCGAGAATATGAGAGGAAAAGAAGACGGTTGCGCCGCGCTTATTCTCTTCCCGGATCAGGTTGAAGAACTTCTGCTGCATGAGAGGGTCCAGACCGCTGGTGGGTTCATCCAGCAGGATCACTTTTGGCTGGTGTAACAGCCCCTGTACAATACCGACCTTCTTTCTATTACCATAAGAGAGGTCGTCGATCCTGCGCTTCAGGTCGAGTTCCATGATGTCAGCCAGTTCAAGCAATCTTGCGCTGCAGTCCTTTTTATAAAAACTGGCGGAATATTTCAGCAGTTCGAGCACCTTCATGCGGTCATAATAAAAAACCTCGGAGGGCAGATAACCGATCTCCTGTCTTATTTCCGGACCATATTGAATACAATCCTTGCCAAAGATCTTTGCCCCCCCACTGGTGGGATGAATTAAACCCAGGAACAGCCGGATGGTGGTGGACTTTCCAGCTCCATTGGGTCCAATAAAGCCAAAGATCTCTCCTTCTTCCACATTAAAGGAAACATTTTCAATGCCTTTTGCTTTTCCATAAAATTTGGTAAGTTGGTTAACTTCAATAATACTCATGGTATTGCTCCTGTAGTTATGATGGGTTTCACCCTTGGAAAATTGCGCCAATTTTAACAGACAATAATATATATTACTACTGAAATATCTTTTCTGCCAATAAATCCGTGGAGGGTGTTGAAAAAGCAGCAATTACCTTAAATATGTCATTGCGAGCCACCGTTCTTGTTCTTTGGTGGCGTGGCAATCCCCTGTTTGCTGAGGAGATCCCACAGGGGGACAGGTGTTGCCACGACCGGTGGAAGGAATCCGGTCTCTCCCAAAAATGGGGACGGTGTCGCAATGACATGGCTGGGCAGTAACAACAATTGTTTATGATCTCAGGAAGTGGATAATTGACGGGTCAATTCATCCGGTAGTGTGACCGGTTGGAGGCAGATAAAACCCTGGCAGACATAAGCAGTGGGTTGACCTTCCAGCAGGGGACGTCCGTCCAGTAAAGCTGGCGCACCCTCCGGTGGCGGGTAGGAAGAGGCTGCCACTACCATGCCGGGGTGGTAGTTGTTTCGCAATACGTTTATGAGCGCTTGTGTGCGTTCATCCGCCGGGTCGCCAAGGATGGCGACCTGGTCGATCTTACCCAGGGCAAGATCTGCTGTTGACAGCCAGTGACCAAAAGAAGTGGGGTAACTGCCAGCCATATTCGCCACCAGGGCAAGCGTGGTTTCGGCTTTCTGGCTCCAATCCGATCTTTCGGTCAGGGCAGCCAGGCGCAGCAAGGCTTCTGCAGCCAGGGCGTTCCCGCTTGGGGTGGCATTGTCCTGCAGATCTTTCGGACGGATCAGCAACTTTTCAGAATCCAGAGCCGTATCAAAGAAGCCGCCAGCCGGATCGCTGAAGCGCACCAGCATTTCTTCAGCCAGGTTGCAGGCTTCCGTGAACCAGCGCTGGTTGAAATCGCCCTGGTAAAGTTCGAGCAGTCCCAGGATCAGAGCTGCATGATCTTCCAGGAAGACTTCCTGCCCGCTCTGACCGAGACGCCAACTGCGGCGCAATTTGCCATCCTTCCGCAGGGAAGTCAACAGAAAATCCGCATTCCGGCTGGCAATTTGAAGATAGGCAGCGTTATTGAAAACGCGCCCGGCTTCAGCAAAAGCGGAAAGCATGAGACCATTCCAGGCTGTCAGAACTTTGTCATCCGTACCCGGGCGGATACGTTTTTCCCGGGCGGACAACAGCCTGGTGTGACAATCTGTCAACTTTTCGGAAACCTGATCGGGGGTTAAACCAAACAGGCTGGTCAGGGTGGTGTCATCAACTGCACGCTGGAGGACGATCTTTCCCTCCCAATTCCCCGCCGCCTGGATGCCATAAGCGCGTTCGAAAAAAGGACTGGCTTCACCAAGAGTGCTGCGCAACTCATCCAGGCTCCAGGTATAGAACTTGCCTTCTTCACCTTCCGAATCAGCATCCAGGCTGGAATAAAAACCGCCCTGCGGAGAAAGCATCTCGCGCACTACAAACCCAAGCGTTTCCTCAACCACCTGCCGGAAGAATGGCTGGCGGCTGATCTGCCAGGCATGCAGATAAACACGTGCCAGCTGGGCATTGTCATAGAGCATCTTTTCAAAATGAGGAACGAGCCAGGTGTTATCGGTGGAATAACGCGAAAAACCGCCGCCGACCACATCATACATACCCCCTTGTGACATGGCACGCAGTGTGTGCAAAGCAGGTTTGAGTGCTTCCGGCTGATCCGCCAGGTGGCGGTGCAGAAGAAATTCGATGGTCATCGCTTGTGGGAACCTGGGAGCTGTTCCCCAGCCGCCATGCTGCCGATCATAATTCGCGACCAGGTTGGTCAGGGCAGAATCCAGGGTTTCAGGTTCAAAAGACCCCGCTGGTGATTCCTGTTCGGAGCGCTGTTTCAGGTGCAGGCTGATCTGTTGAGCAGAGCTGGTGACCTCTGTGCGCCGCTTCTGCCAGGCATCCGATAGATATAGCAGAAGCTCCTTAAAGGCTGGCAACCCATGCCTGCTGACAGGGGGAAAGTAGGTGCCACCATAGAAGGGTTCAAGGTCGGGGGTCAGGAAGACGGTCATCGGCCAGCCACCCTGTCCGGTCAGAGACACGACTGCTGCCATGTAGATGCTGTCCAGGTCGGGGCGTTCCTCGCGGTCGACCTTGATGCTGATGAAGCCTGCCTGCAGGATGGCGGCTATTTCCGGGTCTTCAAAAGATTCGTGCGCCATGACATGGCACCAGTGACAGGCAGCATAACCGATGCTCAGGAAAATGGGCTTGTCTTCACGACGGGCTTTTTGCAGGGCTTCCGCACCCCAGGGATACCAGTCGACCGGGTTGTTGGCGTGCTGGACGAGATAGGGGGAGTTCTGGTTTGCGAGATGATTGGGCATATTAGATCCAGGGTTTGTTCAATATTGAATTAATTCTGGATTATAGCCTTAAAGCCCCCGTATTTTTGTCAGTCCGGATTTAACGCTTATCTTTATTTTGTTTATCCAGATACATTCTTACGTCGGCTTGTTTGAGCGTTTCTTCAAGAGAACCAACTTGTTCCAGTGTACTTGTTCCCAGTGATAGGCGGATTGAAGCATTGGCAGGGTCAGAATTACTGCCTTGGATTTTGTCTTTAATACGCTCGATCGCTTTTTCTGATATAGCAGCGCTGGTGGAAGGCATCAGTATGGCAAACTCATCCCCGCCGATCCGGGCAACGATGTCTTCAGACCTGAAACTGGCTAACAGGATCTTTGCAGTCTGTTTCAGCATCTCGTCTCCAGCCAGGTGACCTTTTCCATCATTGATCACTTTTAGACCATCCACATCAGCCATAATGATACTGACAGGAAATTGACGCCCGCGTTCGAGCCGGTTGATGGCATCATCAAAATACGCTCGATTATAGAGACCGGTCAAGCCATCATGGGTACTTAAATAGGTCAGTTTGACCTCATGCTTCCGGCGTTCGGTAATGTCAACCAATGTTACGATCACCCTGGAGAAATCGTGCTCGTAACCGGGCTGTACCGACCAGCTCATACTGATCTCGATCCGTTGACCGTCCAGGGTTTGATTGACGGTATCCTGATAGAGTACCAGCTTTTCTTCTGCCAGGGCGACCAGTTCCTCCTGGAAAAAGTTATAAGATTCATCACAAAAGATCAATTGGAGATTACTTATCAAGTCTGCTTTGTTCCTGGCTCTAAAAAGCGTCACCGTTGCGTTGTTTACATCCAGGATCTTAATTTTGGCTGCACATTGCAGAACTACTTCCGGGTTGGAAGCCAGAAAAGTTTGAAAATCTGTTACACCTCGTTGCCTGTAAGAATCCAGGATCTGCTTTGCTCCGGAAAAATCTTCTTCCCACAAAGAAACAGGAGATTCTTCAAACAAGCGGTAGTAGCGTTCATTACTCATATTTAAAGAATCATCCGCTCTTTTGCGGTGAATGGTCTGGGCAACCTGGGACGAGATGAATTTAAAAAGATCCATATTATCTTGATTAAAACGAGCATTTTGCGAATAGCTTTGGGCTACCATGACACCAATGATCTCATCCTCCACTTTGAGTGGAACTCCCAGCCAATCCAGGGGTTGGGTTCCCACCAGTTCCACCTCGCCTCTTTTGATGAGATCGTCGATGACCTGTGTATTGGCGAGCAGAGCTTCCCCCCTGCGCAGGACATAGCCGGTTAGACCCCGCCCCGGTTCCTTGTCAGAATCAGAAGGCTTTTCGTCATATTGATCGACATGATATGGGAAACTGATCCGATCAGTTATCGGGTCATGAAGTGCGATGTAGAAATTTTCAACGGAGATCAACTCTCCGAGGATGGTGTGTATGGATCCATACAGCTCATCCATATTTTTGGCGGATATGGCTGCCTGTGAGATCTTGTAAATGGCATTTTGGATCTTTTGGGATTGCTTATGTTGGACGATATCCAGTTCCAAACCCTGCATTGAGCGTTGTAATTGACCAGCCATAAGATTGAATGTACCCGCCAGTTCACCCAACTCATCCTGGCTGCGCACTGGAATGGTCTGGTCAAAATTACCGCTGCCCAATCGCCTGGCGCCGATCATCAGATCATTTATCGGCGAGGTAATTTTGCGTGCCAGCCAGCCCCCCAGCAGGAATGAGAGTGGAATTGAAACCAAGAAGATTGCTGCCGCGATTTGACGAGACTTTGTTTCCAGGGCGATGACGCTGGCGGCATTAATGTCGATACCCAGGACACCATCCAGGTTGCGGAACTGGTCGTAAATGGGTGCATAACCGCTAAAATATGTACCTGCCGAATTAGTATATAAGCTATCTTCAACATAAACCCTGGAGATGGCTGTCAAATGTTCATAGAGTTCCGGGTGGGGATGTAAATACTCCTGACCTACAGTGAAATCCACGTCCTTATCATCAGCCACTACATAGACCAGGCTCCCATCTTCCAATTGCCGAAGAGTGAAAATTCGCTCAATGATGGGGACTGTTTCCTGGATGGTTTTTAATCGCAGGGATATGGAGCGATAAAACGAAGTGTTTTCGTCCTCGGGCAAACGGATCATGGAATGATAACCTCCGTCCACCAGGGGTGTGGAAAAACTTAAAATATCATGCAAGCGCTCCTGGATCGCCAGGCGTTGCGCTGTATGTAATTGCCAGTATAAACCAAACGTCATTATCCCGGCGACGATCAGGATCGAGATCGAATTTGCCAGGGTTAACTTTGTGCTTAATTTCCTTCTATTTTTAGAAATATTCATTCATGTACGCATTGGTAGTGCAATAAATTACGGATAACCAGGCTTGTTAAGATAAGAAAACAACCGAAATGCCTAGCCTTCCACGGTTGGCAAGAACCAGAATTTATACAATGTGTCCAGGGTGCCGTCCTGTTCCATGTCTTTCAAGGTTGCATTGATCAACCCCAGCAACTCCGGGGTGTTCTGCTGGGTGGCAATCCCCAATCCAACCTGCGAAAGGTAGTTGATCTCGCCAGCCTGGTCTGTGACGATCTGGATGTTCGACCGATTGTCTTTGATATAAGCCAGGGTGTTGAGATAGTCGTTAAAAATCACATCCACCCGCCCAACTTCCAGGTCCAATAACGAGGTATCTGTATTCTTATACTCCACGATCTCCAGGTTGATGCCTTGCGCAGCCAGTTCCTGGGCTATTTTTGCGCCGGTGGCGCCTATCTTGACGCCAACTCTTCGACCTGCCAGGTCTTGAACTGTCTTGATCTGCATTTGTTGCCCGGGCAGGGCGACCATTACCAGGCCGCTATCCAGATAAGGTTGAGAGAAATCGACCAATTTTTCCCGGTCAACGGTGATGTGCATGGCGGCGATGATCATATCCACCTTGTGATCCTGCAGAGCCGGGATCAGGTTTGCAAAGTTCATTTCCACTACAGTCATGGTTACACCCAGGTGATCGGCAATCTGACCAGCCAGGTCAAGGTCGAACCCGATCAGAGCATCTGTGGCAGGGTCGTGAAAAACGAAAGGTTTGGTAATGGCTGTGCCAACGATCAGCACTCCCCTGTTTCGGATCTGTGCCAGGCTGGACAGTGAACTCTGGGTTGGATCATCCGAAGGAGAAAGTGCCGGTTCGGGAGTGGTCGATCTGCTGCACCCAAGCAGGGTTATCAGCAAGATGACAGCTGATAGAACGAATGGCAGGGATTTTGTGAGCGATTTCATGGTTCTCCCTTCCCACTGAAGGTCTTTTTTTAAGAATTACCACAACCAGCCTTTGTTCCCAGGGTCTGGAAGGCAGTTGTCAGACAATAATCTTAGGTTATTGTATTATACAGTCATAAATACCAAAGCGACGGCTATCTTACTGTACAGAATTGTTATTAAAAACAGAAACCTCCCTATAGTCCAGCGTACTATTGGCGGCCCTTGGCTCTGCATGCTGTTAGCAGAGGAAAGTCCCGCGTGCTCTTGGCGGGAAAGTTTGGATAAGAGATAGTTGTGCCTGGGTGGAACCTTCGGGACGATCTACACTTGACGTTCGAACAAATGTTCTATATAATCTCTACGAAATGTCTATCTGGAAACGTTTGCTTACACTGTTGCGATCTAAAAGGGATGCGGGATCACACTATTATGAATTGGATGAAAACCTGCACACGGCACTGGTGGATATCGCCCATCAGGAGCAGCGCCCCGCCCGCGAAATTCAAGCCGATCTATTGGCAGCCGGCCTGGCACGGCGTGACACCCATGCGGGATTCTGGCAGTGCTGGCAGTCCCTTTCACCGCGCCAGCAGGATATTGCCGCTTTTACCTGCCTGGGCTATACCAACCGCCAGATAGCTTTCAAACTGGAGCTGGCTCCGGACACCGTCAAGGGCTATGTGCGCCAGGTTCTGATCAAATTCCAGTTACACAGCAAGGCAGAATTGCGCCTGCAACTGAAGAGCTGGGATTTCAGCCAGTGGGGTCCCCGCTCCCAGTACGGGTAGGGGCAGGGGAGCCCCCCACTTGTGGCGCCTCCATGAGACCGGACCCTTATACACCCCATGGGGGGGTGGGTTTAGTTTTCCAGAAGTGCCAGGATAGGTATATGTTTATCACAACCCTGCAACCCAAGAATATCGAACCCATGACCGGCAGATGGATCCTGCTGGTCGGCGCGCGCAGCCTGAACACCAGCCTGCTGACTGCCATTGCCCGCCTCGGGGAGCGTACGCCCGTGCGTGTCCTGGACGGTGGCAACCGTTTCAATGCCTACACGGTGGCACGCGCCGCGCGCGGCCGCCCGGAGACCCTGGAGCGCATCACGGTTTCGCGCGCCTTCACCTGCTACCAGGCTCACTCCCTGCTGGAAAGCACCCCGGCCAACCCATTCCCCTTTATCGTCCTGGATCTGCTCAATACCTTTTACGACGAATCTGTCCAGGCGGGGGAACGCAAACGACTGCTGAAGATCTGCATCAGTCACCTGGAGCGGCTGGAAGTCACCTCCGGGGGGGTGGTCAGCATACACCCGCCAGCTGTCCCCAGCCAGACCGCCGTGGAACTGCTTGAACTGCTGCAGGCCTCGGCTGGCGAGTCTATCTATGTCCAACCGGAGGCTGCGGCTGTGCAGCCCATACGGTTGTTCTGAAAGCGAGGCATCATTATGGGACGTACCCTTCCTTCCGCAACCCAGGTCTTCCTGCAAGAGGAGGCCGCTTTTTCCCGCTTCCGGCGCGCCCTGCGCCGCTCGGACCAGTTGGCTTTGGATGACCTGTTCAGCAGTGCCCGCCAGCACCTGGCCGCATCACAATATGCCTCGCACGCCCTGCCCTTCGAAGTCTTCCTGCTCTCCATGCTGCTGGAGGAACATAAGGAGGTGGTGCGCTTGCGCCAGTTGGTGGAAGAGTTTCTCTCCCGAAAGCCATGAACACGACACTGACCGGCTGGCTGTTGGATGTCTATCCGAACGAAATGAATCTCACCCTGTGGTTGATCGGGGATGATGGTGAACGCCATTGCCTGGTTCAGGATTTCGCCGCCAGGCTCTACGCCGCCGGTCCTGCCGTGCGTTTGCGCCAGCTCTGGCAATGGCTCGAGGCACAGCCCATCCCGGCGCGCCTGGAGCGCACCCGGCGCAAAGATGTGTTTCAGGGTCAGGCGACTGTTCTGTCAGTCGAAGTCCTGCAGCCTGCCCGGCTGGATGAGCTGTTCCGGGGCATGCTGGCTGTTTTTCCGGACCTGACCTACTACGATGCCGATATTTCCATTGCCCTACGGCACGCTGCGGCTTTTGGTGTTTTTCCGCTGGCACGCTGCCGGTTGGAGCTGAGCGGCGCAAAGGTGCTGGGCATTACGCCTCTCAATACACCCTGGGAACTGGAACCCGAGCCTGCCCCGCTGCGCATCCTGTCGCTTGAGCCGGATTGTGACCCTGCTCACAGCGCTCCCCGGAAACTGAACGTTTCTCACGGGCGCGTGCGCTATTCCCTGACGCTGCAGAACAGCACAACCCTGCTGGTCGCTCTGGCTGCCGAATTGCGGCGCTATGACCCCGATCTGCTGCTGACATCCTGGGGTGATACCTGGTTGCTGCCTTACCTGATGCAAGCCTGCCGTGAAAGCGGTCTGACCCTGCCCCTTAACCGGGATGAAAGCCAGGCCGTGCTCGAACGCAAGGAGCACACCTACTTTTCGTACGGGCAGATCATCTACCGCGGCCGGCAGGTGCAGTTGCGCGGGCGCTGGCATCTCGACCGGCACAATGCCATGCTCTGGAATGACTACGCCCTGGAGGGTGTGCTCGAAATGGCGCGCGTCACCCGTCAGCCTGTCCAGGATGCCGCCCGACTGTCTCCCGGCACGGGTATTTCCTCCATGCAGTTCGTGACCGCCCTGCAGGAAAACATCCTGATCCCCTGGCACAAGCAGCAGGCTGAAATGCCCAAAACCGCCATTGACTTGTTGCAGGCGGATATGGGCGGGATGGTTTACCAGCCAACCATCGGACTGCATCGCGACGTGGGCGGCATTGATTTTGTCTCCATGTACCCGGGCATCATGGTGCGCTTCAACATCTCACCCGAGGTGCCGCGTATCGGCCTGGGGACCTTGACCGGTGCGGGACAGGGCCTCGAGCCGGCTCCCGGTGAACCCGGTATTGTGCCACTGACGCTGGCTCCGCTGCTTAAAAAGCGCCTGGCGCTTAAATCTGCACTCCTGACCCTGAACCGCTACGACTGCCGCCGCCCGGTCTTCCAATCCCTGGCTTCAGCCCACAAGTGGCTGCTGGTGACCTGTTTCGGTTACCTGGGTTATAAGAACGCGCGCTTCGGACGAATCGAATCCCATGAGGCTGTCACCGCCTATGGTCGCGAAGCCCTGCTGCGCGCCAAAGAAGCCGCCGAAGAGCTGGATTATGAGATCCTGCATATGTATGTAGATGGCCTGTGGGTGCAGAAACCCGGCTGCAGATCACCGTCTGATTTTGAAGCCCTGCTGGCGGAGATCACGGCACGCACCGGTCTGCCCATTTCACTGGATGGCGTTTACCGCTGGGTGGTGTTCCTGTCCTCGCGCCAGAATGCGCGCGTCCCGGTGCCCAACCGTTATTTCGGTGTCTTTCAGGATGGCTCTGTCAAAGTACGCGGTATCGAAGCCCGCCGCCATGACACGGCACCCTTCATTGCCGAGACCCAGATGAGCCTGCTGGAGATCCTGGCGGGTGCTCCGGATGCGGAAGCCCTGGCGCAGGTTCTGCCGCTGGCAAAGGCTTTTGTGCGCAAGCAGCTTAAGATATTACGCAGCGGAGGCGTGCCGGTCGAGAAATTGCTGATATCCCAAAAATTGAGCCGCGAACTGGGCGAGTATTCCAGCCCCTCACCCTCCGCCCGGGCGGTGCGCCAGATGCAGGCTGCCGGGAAAACCGTGCGCCCCGGGCAGCGCGTGCGTTTCCTGTTCACGTTGGGCAAACCGGGTGTGCGTGCCTGGGATGTGCCCCAGCCGCCCGACCCGCGCAGTATTGACCTGAAACGCTATCGCACCCTGTTCGAGCGTGCCGTGGATACCGTTTTGACACCCATTCAGACCAGCGTCAGTGGCGGTGTGGATGGTGAATGCCTGTATCTCTTCCCGCCGCCGGTTTGCAGCCTGCCACAACGATCCGGGGCAACTACTTAAGGCGAGGGTTTTTTAAAAGTGTCAAAAAAAGGGGGGGATAATATTTATTATAACTACGCAGACCCTGAAGGTTTACACTGAAAAATTGAGTGATCGACAGCCTGATTATAAGGCTGATCGTTCCAACTCTTCTGCCGGAGAAACCTTTAGGGTCTTGACCTGAGCAGTTACTTTTATTCTTTATACCCGTACTTAAAAATATCACCTGAACCGAACTTTGCCATCCGGGACAGTTCTTCCGGTTTCAGTACAGTGATGGTTGTGCGTGTGGTGGCAATAATTCCCTGGCATTTTAAGAAGTTCAGAGCCCGGCTGATGGCCTCAGGAACAGAGGCTACGTGTGCAGCCATCTCAACCAGAGAATTTTCCTGACGGCTGATGGATGTTTGTCCATTTTTACTCAGTTCATAGATCAATTTAGCCACGCGAATGGGAACATTAAGGAAAGATAAATCGGCGTAGTTGTCTAAAAGTTGCCTGTAGCGACTTGCCATGATATCCAGCAGCCCAAGAGAAACTTGCGTGAACTTATCTTGTGCGTAACGCTGGAGCAGTTTCAGATAAGCCGCGCGACTGATTTGCCAGGTAATGCAATTCTGGGTGGTGGTGGCTGTATAAGGGTTTGGACCACCATCCAACAGGGCGATCTCATTGAACATGATGACCGGGACAATATCGGCAATAATATTTTTTTTACCTTGCCGGCTTAGCGTGGAGATGTGGACGTGCCCTTTGAATAACACGAACATACCTGCGCACGGTTCCTGCTCTGAAAAAATTACTGTATCAGGCGGGTAACGACGAATCTTTCCGGCCAGGGTGATGGCTAGCCTGTCTGCCAGGGGCAGCTTCATGAAGTGACTGACGTTCCCAAGTCTTTCGGCTAGATTTTCAGGGGTTTCCATGGCAAAGTTTTATCAGAAATGCTGATAATTGTCAAACAATTATGCTTTCGATATACCGCTCACGATTCCCGCTCAACGAAATGTTGATAGTGATGGAATTTCATCAATAGATTGGGTAATTAAACACAAGCCTGATTGGGGTATTTAATACAATTATGGTCTGAATTGATAAATGTCAATGACTAATAGCTGCTATTGTGATAATTTATACAATGATGGTGTTCCCGCAGGGTTATCTCTGTGCATAATCATATTTGAAGAAAAGGAGAATGTTATGTTCAAATCAAGTGTCAAGCCAAAACAGCCAATGGCCCGTTGGCTCATGATCGCAGGGGTATTGATCATCATACCCCTGCTGGTCATTGCCTGCCAACCGGCAGCCACACCGGAGCCCACACCAGTCCCCCCGACACCTGTGCCACCGACACCTATGCCGACCGCAGTACCGATCCCGGATCAATCGGTTCAAATAGCTGATTGGGAAAGTGGCCCGCATAGCGCGGATTATGATCTTGGTAAAGGCCCCAACACCATGTGCACCCGCTGCCATTCACCCCAGAACTGGATCCCCGGTTCGAAGGCGAGCGCTGCCCCGAACTGCGTGACCTGTAAATTCGCAACCGATGCTGAGCTGCGGATCGCTCCCTCGTTTGCAGAAGGCGGCATGGACCTGGTTACAGAAGAGCAGTGGGTAGGAATTCCCTGTGCACAGTGCCACGAAGTTGACGAAAACGGCACTGCCAGCGCTGAGCTCTCCTGGTACGCTCCGGTAGCCCTGACGTATGATGAGATCAAATCCCCGAATGAACTATGTATAAAATGCCATACCAATGCGGCAGGTGCCAAAGTAAGCAGCGCCGGGTTGTCGGCGAATCACGAAGTCTTTTTGGGCGGCAGCGCACATCTGAATTATGCCGGTGAATGGCCGCAAGGCGATCGCCCGCAGTATTGTACGGACTGCCATAATGCGCACACTGGTGAGACCAAACAGTGTGTGGATTGCCACACGGATACAGCTGACACGCATGGCAGAGTTGCGCCGATGATGACAGGTGATATAACCTGCATGGCTTGCCATGATGCTTCAAAAGCAGCTGTAGGTCGGGCTAAGGAAGATGGCCTCTTCACAACCATACTGACCACTGCTGGACGAGGTGGCGGTCCCTCCACAACTGCAGAGATCATCTCGCATAGTATTGTCTATATGGTTTCCTGCAATCGCTGTCACTTCGCAGAAAATCCATGGGAATTGACAGAATTGACTGCAGCTGGTCAGGTGCCCACACCACCAGCTCCCAAGCCTTAGAACTGCAACCGAAAGGTGAATTTTGCATAGAAGAACCCCCATCTTAGCCTGTTTGATCATAACAGTATTTCTGGCTATTGGAATGACCGCCTGTCAACCAGGCCAGGTTGCTCCGCCGGAGGAACTGACTCCACAACAACAGGTCACATTAAATCCAGGGAGCCCCACCGGGGCTCCCCAAGTTACTATTGCTCCAACAGAGATAGACCCTGCTTTGATCGAAGCCCTGTGGGAAGCAAGCCCACATGCACAAACTTATGTGTTGGATGCTGCGGGTACGAACAGTACCTGTGCGCGCTGTCATGCGCCACTCAACTTCGTGCCATCGATGGATGATATGCCAGATAGTTGTGCAGCCTGCAAATTCGAAGTTGAGCCTCCACCACCCACGCTGGCAGAAACTGATTGGGAAAGCATACCCTGCAATATTTGTCATCGTGTCAAGAAAGGTGATGTTGATCCGGAATACGCCTGGTTGTCGGTTCCACCGATCGATGAATATACGGAAGTTGAGTCGACCACAGAGCTGTGTTTGAATTGCCACATACAGGTCGAAATCCCCGGGCATGAAACACCCGACCTGGCAAATGCCCACTCCGATTTTACCTGCACCCAATGCCACGATGCCCACTCGACAACAGCAATATCTTGCGCATCTGAGAATTGCCATGCGGATACCATCAACTCATCCACAACCATCACGGGGCATGACGAGGCTCACTCGGGAGTACCTTGCTGGGTCTGCCACGACGCAGCGGGGCTGGCAGCTGGTCTGGATGAGAACCAGAACTGGGTTACATTTTTAGATGTATCCTTGACACCCTATGTGTCTCATAATATAACCAGGCAAATGCTTTGTGAGCGTTGTCACTTTTTGAACAATCCCTGGAATTTATCGGATGAGGTCTCGAAAGCTACTCCCTGAGCGCGGAAATTGTGCTCGCAAAAAGAATAAACTGGAGATGGAGCAATGAAAAACACGAGCGGAAAGATCTTACGGGTCGGCGCCATTGTTTTAATGGCCATGACCGCAGCCATGAATGTTTTGGGCGGTGCTGGAACTTCCTGCGCAGCCTTCTTTACAAAGAATTATCCTCCCTATTGGATCCTGATCAAGCCGGTGGATTATCGCTGGCTCTATCAAACTTTCGTTGTCACAACCCTGATCATTGGGATCATCGGGATCTCTGCTGTGATTGGACTGGTACGCGGGGGAAAAAGTGCTTATCGTAATGCACTGGTCGTGTTGGCGATCGGGACAGTTATTAACGCAATCCATTTCTATACCTCCCTGACCGTGATCGGTAAAGCTGCACCCGCCAATGTTGTTTTCTACATCAACGCCTTGACGTTGATCGTTTTTCTGGTGCTGGGTATCCCCGGTCTACGTGAAAAAGTGGATTTTTCAAAGAGCAGCAGAGAATCCGACAAAGCCACCGGTGCCGGACTGGCTGCCATGGTAGCCGGTGTCATTATCTTATCCACACCCATGTGGGTGGGCAGCTCGCATATCTATATGGGGAATAATTGGGTTTACGTATTCGCCTGGCCTATGTATATCTTTGGCACATTCCTGACGGTCGCTGGGATCGGACTGCTGGCGAGAGTAGCCTGGCTTTCACAAAAACAGGAAAGTGGGGAAGTAAAAGCCCAAGCGCACTAGAATAGGTTCGTTTACTACAGGCTCCGGGATCTCAACAACGGAGCCTGTTTTGATTCAACCACAGGCAAGTGAAAAATACGGCAACAACTCCTTTCCCGGAAGAATGAGTTCAATATTATACTGGTGGCACAGTTGATAACCATTCCCGTGTTTTTTTACAATGAATAATACCAGACAACCTTTATGTTCCTTCTTCCGAGGCAGCAAATGAAAAAGAAAAGAACCTTCTTTCTGGTATGGATCGAGCTGACAGTGCTTCTAAGTGCTTGCTCTCTGATCGCGCCTTTTTCTCTTGTGGAAACAACGCCAGGTTTCACGCCCGCGGTGTTCCAGGTTTCTTCTCCCACGCCAAAAATACCCACCACAACACCTGATCTTCAAGCGACCGGGATCGAACCAGCCGGCACCTCTGTGAAAATATTTCCTGAGGTTGATAACTACTACTGGAACTTGATCGCAGACGGGTTTTCACGACCGGTAGGTCTGGTTAATGCGGGTGACGGCACACGGCGGCTTTTTGTTGTTGAGCAGGCGGGTATCATTCGCATGGTCAACCAGGACACCATCCGTCCTTTCCCATTTTTGGATATCAGCAGCCGGGTGGGCAGTACCGGGAATGAACAGGGATTGTTGGGGTTGGCTTTTCACCCCGCTTTTGAGGAGAACGGATTTTTCTATGTGAATTACACGGACAAAGATGGCAGCACGGTAATCGCCCGATTCGATTCGGATGTCAGCATACCAGCAGGGGATCAGATTGGCGACCCTGCCAGCGAGTTGATCCTGCTACGGGTAAAGCAACCCTACTCCAACCACAATGGTGGTCACTTGGTGTTTGGACCCGATCATATGCTCTGGATCGGGCTGGGAGATGGAGGCAGCGGCGGTGATCCACAAGGGAATGGGCAATCTCTGCAAACCCTGCTGGGCAAACTGCTGCGCATCGATGTTGACCACGGGGACCCCTACGCGATCCCTTCCGACAACCCCTTTGCCAAGGGTGGAGGTCTCCCGGAGATCTGGGCTTATGGTCTGCGCAACCCCTGGCGCTTCACCTATGACAGCCTGAGCGGGGATCTTTACATCGCCGATGTCGGACAGAACCAATGGGAAGAGATCGACTTCCTGCCAGCCGATTTCGCAGGCATGCCTGCTAATTTCGGCTGGAACTTAAGGGAGGGCACACACCCATACCAGGACGATGGAGCGGGTGCGGTCTTGAATTTCATCGAACCGATTTTTGAATACCAACACGATCCGGGTTGTTCTGTGACCGGTGGCGAGGTTTATCGCGGAAATTCCTTGCCTGCATTTTATGGCATCTACCTGTTTGGTGATTTTTGCAGCGGGACGATCTCGGGCTTGCTGCAAAAGGATACCAACGACTGGCAGGGACAATCCTTGTTCACCACCAATTTTCAAATTTCTTCTTTTGGGTTGGATGAAGGTGGGGAAATCTATGTCCTGGATTTGAATTCCGGGCTTTATCGCCTGGAGGCTAAATAGATTTTTGTTTCAAACCGATTCTCAGGCAAATAAGGATCTTGATCTTGAAAAACAAATACGGGAAAAATAATCCAGTTGATCATCAATCGATAATGAAATATCTGAACTTCGAACGGTGGGATTTCAAGGTCGTTAATGATGGTTTACCACATCAATACCCGGGTATATTTTTACGATCTGAATATTGCATGATAAAAATTCTGACAATTCAGGATAGACCCCTTGAAGAACCGGATGTATTTTTTAAGTATGGCAGGCTCCATGCTCCCCTGAACCGCGATACCATGATATGGAATGGAGAAAAACATTATTGTTGGCATAGCATTGATAAAGTATTGCTGTTTTTTGAAGAACTTTCTCTTGCTGACACAAAAAATATGATGTTCAAAAAACCGCGTATCATGAAGGAAATCTACGAATTAAACAAAAGCAAGGGATGGAAACCTGGTGAATATGCTGCTTTGGAGCAATCACTGATCTGGGAGAAATATGGTCAGCGCTTGTTCAATCTTTTTGATTTAAGGCAGCAAAATTTGTGGAATGAATACGCTGACTTTCTTAAAGAATTCTATAAGATCCAAGATGAGAAAATCAGGCTAAAAGGACGCACACCTAGACCTTCGGTCCCGCCTCTGTATAAGGTTTGCTGAAGTTGTCAACCAATGCGCTGAAAAAGAGGAAATTTCCTGGGAGGGGAATAATCAACCAACAATAAACTGCCTCAGCTGACCATTTTCTGTGTTCTTATCCATAGTCTCTGTCGCAGTGAAGTCGCCCAGCGCTTCACGGGTGGAATGCGCAGGACCAGCAGCACTGTGATCACGAATCCCAAGACCAGCGGGCGGACGATGTTTCCGCTCAGGGTGGTAAGCGAGCCTTTTAGAGCCAGGGCATTGTGCAGAACAGCCAGGGCACCCACCAGGTAGATCAACCTGTGAAGTTTCTTCCATCTTTTCCCCAGGCGTTTCATCCAATATTTAAAGGAGGTGGTTGCAAGCGCCAGAAGGATAAATCCTGCCGATGAGCCGATGATGATAAATGGTTTCTCGATCATCAACTTGAATATTTCGCGCAGATCCAGCCCATAATCCAATACTGCGAAAGTCAGGAAATGGAGGCTGAAGTAAAAGAAGGTGTACAAACCCAGGGCGCGGCCATGTTTTGATAACCTTCTCCAGCCTGTCAGGGTTACCAGGGGGGTCACTGCCAGGCTCAGCACCAGCATATTGATGGCAGCTCGCCCAAGATATTGTTCGATGAACTGGATCGGGTTAAAGGTCAGACCGTTGGTCTGCCACTTGTAAATGAGCATGATCAGGGAGAGTGATCCGATCAAATGAACGCCAATCCGCAGCCAGTCGACAGATGCCTTGACTTGTTTTTTGGATCTTGGAAAGGATGCCCCTGCAAAGTTTGGTTTCATTGCTTATCTTAATAATACTTTTGAAGATCCATTCCTTCATACAGGGTTGCCACCTGGTCGGTATAGCCATTGAACATCAAGGTTTCCCGGCGGCTGATCTCACCGATGCGTCGTTCGGAACCTTGACTCCAGCGTGGATGGTCGACTTGCGGATTGACGTTGGCATAAAACCCGTATTCATTGGGGGCGATCGTTTCCCACAAAGTGGCGGGTTGTTTGGCTGTCAGTTCCACCTTGATCACGGCTTTGATGGATTTAAAACCATACTTCCAGGGTACCACCAGGCGGATGCCGCCGCCATTCTGGGCGGGCAATTCGCCGCCATACAAGCCGGTGGCAAGCAAGGTCAGGTCATGCATGGCTTCATCCAGGCGCAAGCCTTCCTGGTAGGGCCAGGGATAATTCGGTTGTTTTTGTCCGGGCATTTCATCCGGGTTGAATACCGTTTCAAAGCGCACATATTTGGCTTCAGAACTGGGTTCCACCTCGGTCAGTAATTTGGAGAGCGGAAATCCGAACCAGGGGATGACCATGCTCCAGGCTTCAACACAACGCAGACGGTAGATGCGCTCTTCAGGCTGGAATTTCCTGATCAGGTCATCCACACCATACTTGCCTGGTTTGTTGACCAACCCGGATACTTCCACCTCCCAGGGTGAGGTCTGGAAGTTTTCAGCCAGCCTGGCCACGCCTTCCTTATCAGTTGTAAATTCATAATAATTGTTGTAATGCGTAATTTCATCAAACGTATTGGGTGTCTCACCAATATCACTGATTTGGGAGGGGTTTGCTGTAACACCCGGATTTGCCTGAATGGGAGACACTCCACAAGCCGCCAGGGTTAAACTGCCAGCAATTACGCCGGCTGCTTTAATAAAATCACGCCTGGAAAGGTATACCTCTTTTGGGGTGATCTGTGATGATGGGATGGTATTGTTTTTCATGTAAAACTCCTGATTACAAGGTATGCTAACTGCTCAAGCTAAAACCCAAAAAATTTCTCTGGCAGAAGGATTGGAACACTTAGCCTGAGATTGATGCTGTCGATCACTTTGTTTTTACTGGTAGACTTTTAGTGGTATTCTCGTTAAGTGTTTGATCATTTATTTTTTGTAGGTTGGGCTGAGGGGCTCAAAGGTATTGCTCAAGCAGGTAATTCATTACCCTGAAACCCAACGATATACTTTGCGTTCTGTTGTCAATTGATTTTGGCGATCCCGGATTGACACTACCCAACCCACAAATTGCTCAATTATTGAGAGAGAGAACCATTCAGGGTCTGAGTTGTAACAAGTAATGTATCATTAAAATATTAATTTGGTATTAATTTAGAATAAGGTCTTTTTTCACCGATTCGGTCAGGAACACTTGGAGGTCTTCCTAAGTGTACGTATGTCGCACCTTCGCAAAACCTTGTCATTAAGAGACCGACCGGTATCACAATAGATAAGATTAGAATTCTGGAAAATAATCCGAGACATAATAGGATATATAATATCTATTATATTGTAATATATAGTATAATCTTATTATCGTAACCAGGGAGTTTCAATAGTTAGATCGCCAGCTATTGTTATTGGGTGGGAGATCAACCCGGACACCATCACAATATCAAGGTATTCATAATTTAATATTTGGTCATATATCGAAACGCTGGATTTATTTTAAAACCCTCTTCAATTAATGGGTATGTGTGAAGGCAGCCATCTTTTGCTTTTTTCCCTTCTCGCATGAGTATGGATTGATTTATGTAGGAGTTAATTAACATGACTGAAAGAATGGATACTGTTATTATTGGTGGCGGCCAGGGCGGTCTCTCCACCAGCTACTACTTGAAGCAACAGGATCGCGAGCATATTGTTTTGGAGCAATCAAATCAAGCCGCAAAAGCCTGGCGTGAGCGCTGGGATTCATTTACGCTCAACACTCCCAACAAAATGACCAGGCTCCCTGGAGCAGAGTACCAGGGTGATGACCCGGATGGATTCCTGGCTCGCGAAAAAATCATCGCTTATTTTGAAGATTACATAACTCGCTTCGAATTGCCTGTCAGATATGGCGTCAAGGTGAAAACCGTGGAGCCGATTCGATCAGGTTACCTTGTTTCCTGCGATGGTGCGGAATTTGAAGCTGTCAATGTTGTTGTCGCAACAGGTTTGAATCAAAAAGCCAGGATACCTGCCTTCAGTATGAACCTGCCTGGCGGGATCCACCAACTTCATTCCGGAGAATACCGGAATCCATCGGAGCTTCCTGAAGGTGCAGTACTGGTGGTCGGTTCAGCCCAGTCCGGGTGCCAGATCGCAGAAGAACTTTTCCAGAACGGACGAAAGGTTTATTTATCCGTATGCAGTGCTGGTAGGGTACCCCGCCGCTATCGTGGAAGGGATGTGACCTATTGGTTGGAAAAAATTCCATTTTTTAACAGGACAGTTGACGATCTCCCATCTCCGAAAGCAAAATTTGCTGCCAATCCGCATGTCACAGGAAATGCGGGCGGACACACTTTGAACTTGCATCAATTTGTTGAGGAAGGGGTGGTGTTATTAGGACACCTGAATAGAATTGAGGGAGATCGCATCTTTTTAGAATCGGACTTGATGGAGAATCTTGAAAAAGCAGATAAATTCGAATCTGACATTATTGCGAAAATAGATGGATATATCCTGGCGCATGGAATTGAAGCACCTGTTGAAAACCTCCCGGACTTTCGTGATGGTTATGCTGCACAAGCGATTTCTGAATTGGATCTGAAAAAGGCTGGCATCACCAGTGTTATTTGGGCTACAGGTTATAGATTTAATTTTGGTATGGTGAAGCTTCCGGTATTTGATGAAGATGGATTCCCTGTCCAGAAGCGCGGAGTTACTGAATTTCCAGGATTGTACTTTGTAGGACTTCCCTTTATCCACACGGCTGCATCCGGACTCCTGGCAGGTGTTGGTGAGGATGCCAGCTATATTTCGGAACACCTGGCACAAATGGGTGTCCGGTAATGACCCTTCGTAGTTTATAAATCAGGGCAGATAAATAGCAAGAAAGGAAAGGAAAAAAATGTCTGTACCCATAATCTTTATCACAACCTTTCAGATCGAAAAAGGTGCCCTCGAGAAATTCAAAGAGGCGGCTCGAAAGTCAACGGATTTCCTGGAGGCGAACGGTCCTCAGCTTTTGGCAGAGGTCTGCATCGATGAGAATGAGATGCGGGCACATGGAATCCAGGTACATCGAGATTCAGAATCAATCCTCACTCATTGGCAAACTGCTGACCCTTACATGCGCGACGTGATGCAGTACATCACCACCACGCGTGTTGATATCTACGGCCAACCAAACGAGGCTGTACTAGAAGGGATGCGACAACTCTCCTCCCAGGGGGCTGTCATATCCGTAACACCTCATTTCGTTGGTTTTAGCCGACTTCCTGGGATTGAGTAATCTCACTTACCGTATAACATGTGGTACCACCTAACCTTTGGCAGTCGAGTAGCCACCTCAGCCTACCACAATCTTACTTAACCATTTTTTTCTTAAATTACCTCTTGGAGAAATTAGCATAATAATCAAACTTAATGTAATGTTCACCATCTCCACCATATTCTTGCTGTTTTTAGGTCTTGGATTAACTTTCATGACCAGTCTTTATTCACGGGATGGTCGGTTTGCTCTATTATCCAAGTGATCTGTTCGACGAAGCAAGTCGGGTGCAAACTGAATTCCTGATGAAATGGCTATGAATTATGCCGAACTTACTTTTACGGTGGATGCACCAAGGATGCTGCGTCTTGCAATGAGAACTTTAAAATGCTGTTTACATTTTTCAAAGGAATAAATAAATGAATAATAAAAATCAAAAAACAAATCTAATCGATAGGGATGCGCCACTCGAAATTCATAGTGAGGAATTTCGTAAACTCGGTTATTCGCTTGTGGACGAAATTGCAGAATTTCTCGATGGATTGTCTCAACGTCCAGTGACTGTTGATGAGAATCCTCAAACCATACGCAAGATTTTAGGTCCAGACAAACTGCCTGAGGGTGGATCACCCGCAAAGGAAATATTTGAAGACGTAACAGACCTGCTCTTTGACCACTCGCTCTTTAACGGTCACCCGAGATTCTGGGGATATATCACATCATCCGCAGCACCCATAGGTGCACTGGCTGATCTATTGGCAAGTGCAGTGAACCCGAATGTTGGAGCTTCCATCCTATCGCCAATCGCAAGTGAAATTGAAGCACAAACGATACGTTGGATCGCTGACATGATCGGTTTCCCAAGAACCTGCGGAGGATTGTTGGTAAGCGGTGGCAATATGGCAAATTTTGTGTGCTTCCTGGCTGCTCGCAAATCAAAAGTTACCTGGGATATTAAAGAAGAAGGTTTGTCTGCAAGCAAGCAACGTATGGTCGTTTATGTTTCGAAAGAAACCCACACCTGGATCGATAAGGCTGCAGAATTATTTGGTTTAGGCGCAAAATCTGTGCGCTGGATAAAAACCAATGCAGATCAACAAATGGACGTGGAGAGTCTGGAAAAACAGATCGTGGCAGATCTGGCGGATGAGCATTTTCCTTTTCTTGTAGTTGGAACAGCCGGTACTGTCAGTACTGGTGCAATTGATCCGCTAAATGAAATTGCGGAAATATGCAAAAAATATAATTTATGGTTCCATGTAGATGGAGCTTATGGAGCTCCTGCGGCTGTTTTGCCGGATGCTTCCCTTCAGCTATTGGGCTTGCGCAAAGCTGACTCGATAGCGTTGGACCCGCACAAATGGCTCTACAGCCCGCTTGAAGCTGGGTGTGTCCTGGTGAGAGATCCTCATCACCTGCTGGAAACTTTCAGTCATCATCCTGTGTATTACAATTTTGACGGAAATCGGGAAGATCCACCCATCAACTTTTTAGAGTATGGTTTACAAAACTCGCGCGGTTTCCGAGCACTTAAAGTCTGGTTGGCACTTCGTCAGGTAGGACGAGAGGGTTATATTCAGATGATCGGTGATGACATAGCCCTTGCACAAGCTCTACATGAGAAGATTGACAATCACCCAGAATTACAAGCTGAAACTCAGAATCTGAGCATTACGACTTTTCGTTTCATTCCGCTTGATTTGATCGGTCGCCAAGCGGACATCGACAGTTATTTGAATAAACTCAACGAAGAACTTCTCAACCGATTGCAAAAAAGCGGTGAAGCTTTTATATCAAATGCTATGGTCGATGGAAAATATCTTTTGCGAGCATGTATCGTCAACTTCCGCACAACATTGTCTGATGTTGAAGCTCTTCCAGAGATTGTAATAAGACTCGGAAGGAAACTTGATTCTGAAATTCGCCCCAAATCATTTCTGGCAAGCTAGTGGACGGAGAAATTCTATATACGATCTTACATTTGGGAGTGAAGCAGGACTTAAAAGCCTGGCAGGGTTTGAACCCTGCCAGGCTTTTTTGCATCTGTAGTGATCCGATTATTTAGATTTGATAAAAACCCTTCTGAGTTACGATCAAGGCGTTGGGGTTACTGTGGGGGTGCTTATGCTGGTGGGAACAGCGGTCACCATGTTGACAGGTATGATCAGCAATTGACCGGGGTAAATTACTGAAGTCTCATCTTCAAGGATATCCGGATTGGCTTTGATGATGTCTGCAATGGTGCTGAGGAATTTATCAGCAATGGTGCCCAGACTGTCTCCAGGCATCACAAAGTAGGTGATCTTGGTGCCGCGCGGGGCATCCTGCGGCCAGGGTGTCAGGGTGGGCATGGGCCAGCCGGGTGGTGGAACCAGGATCTCCTGACCGACATAAATGATCTGGGTGACAGAATCAATGACCGGGTTGAACATCAGGATCAGAATAACCCCATTCTCACCCAGTTCAAACTTTTCGGCAATGGTGGAAATGGAATCACCTTCCTGGATAATATAATAGAAAGGCGCGCTTGGTGTGGGTGTGGTGGTCTGGGTGGGCGTGCTGGTGAGCGTGGGAGTCTGGGTGGGCGGGGGCGTGTTGGTTGGGGAAGGTGTGATGGTGGGCGTGGGTGTCTTGGATGCGAAAAGGGTGATGGAACCAACGCCTCCATTGAGCGATAACACCAGGATGATAATACCACCGATCACAAATACAGCCGCCAGGATCCAGATCAGAATGGGTTGTAAACGACTGCGCCGTTTACGGTACGAGTCGATCGTAGATTTTATGGGAGGATTTTCGTTCATTTTTTTGTCCATTCAGGTCACTTGCAATAGATTAATTGATGTGCTGGGGGTAAACCCATCCACTATTACCAATTATTCTACCTGAGATTCGGTCTTTAAGCGAGTGCTGGAGGAAGGCGCGGCTGGAGATGGCGGAGAAGATATTGACCGGTGTAGGACTTTTCCACGGCGCAGATCTGCTCCGGGGTGCCCTCAGCCAACAGCCGCCCGCCGCGCTCGCCACCCTCCGGACCGAGATCGATGATCCAGTCCGCCACCTTGATGATGTCCGGGTTGTGTTCAATGATCAGGACGGAGTTGCCGGATTCGACCAGGGTCTGCAACACTTCGATCAATTTGTGCACATCAGCGGCATGCAGACCAACAGAAGGTTCATCGAGCACATACAGGGTGCGGCCGGTGGCGCGCTTGGAGAGTTCACGCGATAGTTTTACGCGCTGGGCTTCGCCGCCGGAGAGTGTGGTGGCAGGCTGTCCGATACGGATATATCCGAGACCAACTTCCTGCAGAGTCTTGAGCTTGTTGGCCATGGCTGGGAAAGCCGAGAAGATCTGCAATCCTTTTTCGATGGTCAGGTCAAGCACATCAGCCACCGAGTGTCCTTTGAAATGGACCTGCAGGGTTTCGTTGTTAAAGCGTGTGCCGTGGCAGATGTCGCATGGGACGTAGATATCCGGCAGGAACTGCATTTCGATGCGCAGCTGTCCCTGTCCCTGGCAGGCCTCACAGCGCCCGCCATGCACATTAAATGAAAAGCGTCCGGGTTTGTAGCCGCGCACCTTGCTTTCGGGCAGCTCGGCAAACAGCTTGCGGATCTCATCGAACAGCCCGGTATAGGTGCCCGGATTGGAGCGGGGCGTGCGTCCGATCGGGGACTGGTCGATGTTGATGATCTTGTCGATATGTTCCAACCCGTCAATCCGGTCATGATCGCCCGGGTTGGTGTGGGAACCATGCAGGCTGTGCGCCAGGGCCTGGTAGAGCACATCCACCATCAGGGTGGATTTGCCCGACCCGGATACGCCTGTGATGCAGACCAGTTTGCCGAGGGGAATATCGACCGTGATGTCTTTCAGGTTGTTGGCGCGGGCTCCCACAACAGTCAGGTGTTTCCCGTTTCCTGTGCGCCGTTTTTTGGGTACCGGCACGCTCTTGCGTCCGGACAGGTAGGCACCTGTCAGTGATCTGGGGTGCACCAGGATATCCGCCGGGGTGCCTTCGGCGACGATGCGTCCACCGTGCTCGCCTGCGCCAGGACCGAGGTCAACGATCCAGTCGGCTGCCAGGATGGTCTCATCGTCATGCTCAACCACCATGACCGTGTTGCCCAGGTCACGCAGACCCTTGAGGGTATCCAGCAGGCGCTGATTGTCGCGCGGGTGCAAACCGATGGAAGGCTCATCCAGGACGTAGAGTACGCCCACCAGGCGCGAACCGACCTGGGTAGCCAGGCGGATGCGCTGGGCTTCTCCGCCTGAAAGACTGCCGGCAGAACGGTTGAGGGTCAGATAATCCAGACCGACATTGACAAGGAATCCCAGGCGGGCCTGGATCTCTTTGAGGATACGCTCGGCGATTGCCTGCTGGCGTCTGTTGAAGGGGGTCTTTTTTCCACTCAATATGTCGATCCATTCCAGCGTTTGCAACACAGGCCACCCGGTGGTTTGCACGATGTTGAAATCGTCCACGGTGACCGCCAGGGCTTCGGCGCGCAGGCGCAGACCTTTGCAGGAAGGGCAGGGACGGTCGGTCATGTATTCCATGATACGGTTGCGCATGTAATCCGAGTTGGTGTCACGGAAGCGGCGCATCATGTTGGGGATGACCCCCTCGAAGGTGCGGTTGAATTTGTATTCGCGACCCTTGGGGTTCTTATAGGTCATTTCGACCTCTTTACCCTGGGTGCCGGTCATGATGATCTTCAATTTTTCCGGTGAGATGGTGCGGACCGGGGCATCCAGATCGATCTTGAAGTGTCTGGCTGCACCTTCCAGACTTTGCCAGTACCAGCCGCCTTCCTGGCGCGGACCGCTCCATTCGGACAGGACGATGGCGCCATCGTTGAGAGAAAGTTCGTCATCGGGGATGAGCCGTTCGGGGTCGATCTCGAGCTTGCTGCCCAGACCCTGGCAATCCGGGCATGCCCCATGCGGTGTATTAAATGAAAAGGTGCGAGGTTCGATCTCGGGGATGCTGATGTTATGTTCCGGGCAAGCCAGGTGTTCGGAAAAATGGTATTCAATGGGGTCGTTCCTGCCGTCCGGGCTTTCATCCCCTGCTGGAAGGGTCTGGATGGTGAGGTAACCATCCCCAAATTTGAGGGAGGTTTCCACCGAGTCGGTCAGACGGGTGCGGGACGCGCCGGTCTCGCTTTCGTCCTGTAAGTGTGAAATGACCAGGCGGTCGACCACGGCTTCGATGGTATGGATCTTATAACGGTCGAGCTCGATCTCATCCTCCAGGTTGAAGATCGTGCCGTCCACGCGCGTGCGCACGAAACCGGCTTTGCGGATCTCCTCAAAGACAGCCTGGTAGGTGCCTTTGCGGCCGCGCACTAGGGGAGCCAGGACCAGGATGCGGGTTCCTTCCGGCAGGGCTTCAATGGTTTCGACGATCTCCTGTGCGGATTGTTTGGCAACCTCGCGCCCGCAGATGGGGCAGTGCGGTATGCCGACGCGCGCAAACAGGAGACGCAGGTAGTCATACACTTCGGTGACGGTGCCGACCGTGGAACGCGGGTTGTGGGAGGTGCCTTTCTGGTCGATGGAGACAGCCGGTGAGAGACCTTCGATGGTATCCACATCCGGTTTGTCCAATTGACCCAGGAACTGGCGGGCATAGGCGGACAGCGATTCGACGTAGCGGCGCTGACCTTCCGCAAAAATGGTATCGAACGCCAGGGATGATTTACCCGAGCCGGACAGACCGGTGATGACCACCAGCTTGTTGCGCGGGATCTCGACGGTAATATTTTTCAGGTTGTGGGCACGGGCGCCCACCACGCGGATGACATCAGGGGACATTTGGTTCGCTTTCTGTGTAAAGAAGATCAGGTTTTAGGGCAATCTATAATTATACCAGTGAGGAATAATGTATGACCACGGACGATGGACAATGAGATAAGACCGCGGACGATGGACAGTGAAAAAAGACCGCGGACGATGGACCATGGACGATAAATAAGTGCCCCGTCGTCTCTGTAGCTGGTTGGAGCTGGGAAAATATTTAACACAAAGACACAAAGGCACCAAGGTTTTGAGGATGTGAGAGCAAGAAGAACAGGAACGAATCCTGACCCGAGTCCCAGCACCCACGTGCTGGGATTGGCGATAGTCACAATGGATAGCTCCTTCGCCTTTGTCCCAACACTCATGTGTTGGGATGGGCGATGGTCGCAGGGGAATGCTCCCTCGCCCAAAACGAATACGAGCCCCAGCACCCACGTGCTGGGATTGGCGATGGTCGCAGGGGAATGCTCCCTCGCCTTAAGAACGAATACGAGCCCCAGCACCCACGTGCTGGGATTGGCGATGGTCGCAGGGGAATGCTCCCTCGCCTTAAGAACGAATACGAGGAACGATGAGGAACGAATCCCGGGAAAAGAGGCCGGGACCTGCGTCCCAAAAAATTGGGACTTCGGTAAGAACAAACAAGATCGGGGTGGGATGGGGTGGTGATCCTGGGGAACCATCTGTAAGTACGGTGCAACATATGTATATTTTAGAACAAATAGGCTATTAATGCAACCCCCCAATTTTTTTGGTCAGAAAACATCCTGAAGGTTATTTCATTCGGAGTGGGAACTTGTGATCGAAAGGAGGTGCAGGTTGGAGATATGCTCCAAACAAGAGGGTTAGGAGCCTAGCGCGATAAGTCCCACACGCCTGCCTTAGTATTCTTAGAGGGACCAGTGCAAAGTGCCGGGGTTTCTGACCGGTGCGCTGCGTTGAGCGTTATCTTTATGGCTTAAAGGTTGTGAGACCCGAGTTGATGTGAAAGTTGTCAAAATATGTCGTAAAGGCATGGGAAGCGAAGATGCTACCATTGCCAAAGAAGATCTGCGCTGAACCAGATGGAACCGTCTTGCTGAGTATTCTTTGCCATCCTGCACCCACATCAAACAGAATGAATAACCTGGTATTTCTCCTTATCAACCGGAACTTACCGGTTTGGGTGGCAGTGACCATTTTTCCACTAATATTATCGATGGAGTTCATGCTGAATAGTGATTCTTCACCACCACTCAGCAGTCGGGTAACCCAGTAACGTTGTCCGTCAATGGTGACGCCAAATACCGCCCCATCAAGGTGCCCCTCAACTGGATCAACCCATCCTTCACCAATCTCGAAATCCACCTGCGCATCAAAATCACCCGGAAATTCCCAGGTGGGGAGGACATTACCGGCTGAGAAACTTACCTGTTTGTCTGTTGAAATGATCACTTTTCCATCTTGTACAATGAGCGCATTACCGGCGAGATCAGAATTCCACTTGCCAGGATCCAGCTCGTTGCCGGTGAAGTTGTCATCAGGAGGCACGGCATCCAGCACAGGAGCTGGATTATCCAGTTGGACAATCACTGAGGTAGTGGCGATATTGCTCCAAAAGTCCATGGCGGTGACTTTCAGGCGCTTGTCCCCGTTTTGATCTATGTTCCACAGGCTAAGATCTACCTGCCGCTTGTATGTACCATCGCCCTGATCCATTAAGACCACCTGGCTGGTCTTATCGGAGTCAAGTGCAGACATTTCCACCCATACGAAAAGATGGGTTTCACCAAGTCTGGCAGATATCTCCATCGTGTCGCCGTTCTTTACAATAGCGGGTGTAGTTGAAACTGAGGTAAATGCCGGTGGGATGCTATCGGGAGTCAGATTGAGATCATCGGTCTGCCCTTGGGTGTAGAGTTGTTGCAGGATGTCTTTAACAGGGTTATAGGCAAACTCAGGACCTCTTTGTTTTATTGGAGGCGTACGCGCCGGGTCTAAATCTCCGCTATTATCAGAATTCGTCCAGAGCCAGAAATTGCAGCCCTCGACGCCGTAATTCTGAAAGATCCATATCAGGCTCTCCAGGGCCAGTTCTGTGTTCCAATCCGTCACCTGTGGGGTCAAGTAGCCTGTTTCAACCGCGATCACACGAGCGCCGTTGTTCCGCCCGATCACATCGAAAAATCGAGTGATCGTTTCGATGGCCCATTGTTGCGGGCTCTCATCTTCACAGGGAATACCGTTTGTTACTGTGCACTTGTGCTGTTCGTAGAATGAAATGGCATAGGTGCGCTGATCGTCTGGAATGCCCAGATCATCAAAGATACCTTTCAGTACCACTTCTGGATTCCAGAAGTGTCCATCGGTCATGTGGTAATTTTCTGCTTCGGCAACACTGATGTAACTGCCCAGGATTGCTTCGGTCGACAATTTGCGGTACGGTATACCCAGGGAATGGGCATAATCGATCGCCCATTTCAGGTAGCTGACGACTGGTGAATCGGGACCCTCCCAAAGGGTCGCTTCCGCCCGTCCTCCACACTCATCCGCTATTCCATCCGAGTTATTGTCGCGCGTATGAATATCTCCGCCGAATAAGACAAGGTCCAGGGCAGGATGATCCTTGACAACTTCCAGGATCGAATTGAGCCAGATCTGAGAATTGTACTGGTTCTCCATGTGGGTATTGCTCAGGTTCAGAGTAACCTGTATGCCTTTACTGTAAATAAGGTCAAATAGATCCTTCAGGTTTGTCAGTTCCAGATCGGTTGGTTGTGGCCAGAGTGGTCCCAAGTCCGGGTTGATCGTACACTCCGGTGGAGTGAATACCCCAGGTTCCACATCGGCTGCGGAGAGGGTGATCTGGATGTTATTTATTCCCATCGAACGCATGGCGTCCAGTTGCAGGCTTATTTCCTGCGCTACTGTAGTCCCTACATCCGGATCTTGAAGATTAAATTCCCGAAGAATCTGACCCTTATAATAACCTGTTTGGCTTCCCCGCCGTTCAAATGGGCCGATCACACCCCGAATGGGTAGCAAAACTCCTGGTTTGGGCGTAGCTGTAGGAATCAGAATTGTTTCTGTTGGGGGAAACAAAGTGGATATTGGTGGAACTATTTTGGTAGCTAGCTGAGTCGGTGATGCACAACCGTATGTAATTATTGAAAATATCAAGGTTAGAAGGAAAATCAAAATTGGTCTTTTCATTTTATCCTTTCCTATACGGGTAATCTCGTATAGCTTTTTGTCACCCACCTCGCGTATAGGTGGAGAAAATAGCTGCTTGGAGACGACCCGTATAAGATCCTATTTATTTCGGGTTCTTATACGGTGTTAAATGAGAATGGAACGAATAAATTATAGCATTAACCCGTTCCCGCAATGTAAAAATGGAACCCAAATCCCCCAAGTTACTGGATCAAGTCCGGCAGTTCGGTCTCGATCTGGCGGATGTTCTTGTTCAGGTAGGCAAACCCGCTGACCACAACTGCCACCAGACCAGCCAGCACGAACATCAGGTCTATGCCATGACCAGTGGAAGGAACACCGGTCTCCCCCAAAAATGGGGACGGTGTTGCAAAGACATACAACAAGCAATAGCGACTTTCCCCACACTCTCATCTTAATACTTGACAAATAAGATAATAATAGTATTATATAACCATAAGAACTACCAAATAAAAAGAACTCAATAAGCGCTAAAGGGCTTTGGATTTGTGTTGTGATGATCAAATGACCTTAAGTAAAAATACCATAATCTCAGCTAATTGTCCTGGAGCAAAGACCTTGCAGGAATGTAAGGTGGAACTTTCATTGCTGTTAAGAGCTTGGGAAGGCATTAATGATATGATGAATGCAGTATAGAAAAGGCAAACCTGTTGAAAAGCAGGGACGCAAAGTTACGGGTCTACACGGAGAACATCCGCATGACCGCCGAGCCGCCTCAACGATATTTTTTTAAGGACAAGAACCTTGAGGTGATATTTACTTCAAGGTTCTTTTTTATTAGCAAAAGGATTGATCGAAAATGAAAAACACACAGATGCCCGCTCCCAAAAAGCTGACCCGGAAGTTATCATTGTCTCTTTGGAAAGCAGGCTTATTTTGTGTGATCTTCGCAACTGCTTTTAGCACGGTGGTTCCCGTCTCAGCCAGTGGATCGCTTAACAACCTGGATACCACTAGCCAACCACCTGCTGATCTAAATTCGGGAATAGCGGGTGCAGCTTATTTGAACACTCAAAAAGAGGATGGGACAACACCTGAGAGTGGTCCAGTATCCATGAGTGCCGATGGGTTGGCTCTTTTTAATGCTATCCCGCCCTTGATCGTCAAGGTGGATACCAATCCGGCAAATCAGGGGATCAGGACAGCGTACAGCACTGATGCAGATCTCTCCGCTTCTTCCGCAATGGGAGCAGAATTTGCGTTCACTTATAAAAATTCAGGGCAATCCGACCCCTGGGGTGAGACCTGCCAGCTTATGCCTGCTGCGGCTAAAACAGCTTTTGAGACCGCCGGGTTGATCTGGTCCGGGATCATCCAATCCTCTGTCCCGATCACGATCTCTGTCTGCTGGGCGGACCTTGGCTCAACGAATATTCTTGGTTACTCAGGCGGACAACCTTTAAATCGGGATTTTCCCGGCGCTCCCCAGGCGAACACATGGTACCAGGGATCCCTGGCGAATGCTCTGTCCGGCACGGACCTCTTACCTCTGAGTTATGATGATTACATTACTCTTAACTCCACTTTTTCCTGGTATTTGGGTACGGATGGGAATACGGCACCCGGGACCTACGATCTCATCTCAGTTGCCTTACATGAAATAGGTCACGGATTGAACTTTGCCGGGTCCGCCAATTACACAGCTGGAAGGGGAAGCATCGGGCGCGGATATCCGGCTTATCCAACGATATATGACAAATTTGTCGAAGATGCTGTCGGAACGAAGCTGACTGCTTACCCGAACGCATCCACTTCGCTCGGCTCACTGCTTACATCCAACAACTTGTGGTTCAATGGGGCTTTCGCCAATGCAGCGAATGGAGGTTCACGGGTAAAACTGTATGCTCCTTCATACTGGTCGGCTGGATCAAGCTTCTCACACCTGGATTATAAGAATTATTCCGGAACAAGCAACAGCCTGATGGTTTATGCAATGGCCTCCGGATCTTCCCAGCACAACCCGGGTTCGGTCACGCAGGGAATCCTGAAAGACCTTGGCTGGGGATCATCCCCGCCAACCATTTCGGGAAATGCGGGTGCCGGCGGGGTGACACTAAGTTATATGGATGGCTCGCTCAAGTCGGTGACCAGCGATGCTGCAGGTGCCTACTCGTTCAGTGTCTCAAACATCTGGAGTGGCACGGTGACACCCAGCAAAGCCGGGTACACATTCTCTCCAGAAAACAAAACCTATACCGACTTGATCAGTAACCAGTATGACCAGGATTACTCAGCCACAGTTGTAACTTCTACAATTTCGGGGAATGCCGGCACGGCTGCAGCGATCTTAAGTTACACGGATGGCACTCCAAAGAGTGTTACTGCTGATGGAAACGGCGTTTACTCATTAAACGTGACTTACGGCTGGTCCGGGAGCGTGACACCTTCCAAAGTGGGTTATACATTTTCTGCCGGATCCATGGATTACACGGATGTGACCCAGGACATTAATTCCCAGGACTATTCAGCGATGGTAGCATGGCAAGCCCCGGTGAATGTACAAGCCAGTGATGGGGTCTATGCCGACAAAGTGAATGTAACCTGGTCGACCCTACCTGGAGTTACCACATACAGGGTCTACCGGGCTGAGAACCGCAGCAGGACCAGGATCTTCCTGGGGAACGTCCGTTCCGGGGATGCTTTTGAGGACAAAAATGCGATACCCGGTGTCACTTATCGTTACTGGATAAGAGCCTGTACGGGAACCGCCTGTAGTGCTTTTAGCAGGCTCAATACCGGTTGGCGTTTAGCCAATATTCCGACAACACTCGCCCCCACAGGGTCGATCACGAACACAAGACCCATTTATGTGTGGAGCAAAGTGGACGGGGCTACGCAGTATCAATTCCAGGTAATGCAGGGTACAAAGGTCATTTACAGACTCAGGATACTTTCCGGTAAATGTGAAATTACTGCCAACTGCACCAGCAGACCCAGGTGGGTATTGGAAAATTCGACATATACCTGGAAAGTACGTGCCATGCTGAATGGAGCTTGGATGCCTTTCAGCGCAGAGAATACGTTCACCATGTCCAGGGAATAGATCTTCAGAAGCGCATCGCCAATAAAGATATTGATTGGGTCGATCCCAACTGTTACGGAAAACAAATTTGCCAGAAATGGATCTGATCGTGATCCATGATCTCCGCTCTTTGCATGGGGAATAGTTCTCCAGGTAAGACCTTTTGCAACCGGTCATTAAGGCGAATCGTGGTATAATTCCACTATAAATCCAAAGATTGACGGTTGGTAGGCGCCATTCCTTTTTCGGGGTTGGCGTCTTTTGTTCCAAACCGCAAAATACGTGCTCCTTGATAGGTGGGGATCTGAGAGGAGGCAACTATTTTATAAGGAGATATTGTGGGCTTCAAAATTGGCGACCCTGTCATGCACTGGACCTATGGTTTCGGAAGAATTGAAAAGCTGGAAGAACGCGAGTTATCCGGTAAGGCGACGCTTTATTATGCCGTCAAGTCGCATGATCTGACCGTCTGGGTGCCGGCGGATGACAACCTGGACAGCCGCCTGCGACCTCCGACATCGGCAGCCGGGTTTGAGCAATTGTTTGAGATCCTGACCGGGTCCGAGCAACCGCTTTCGGAAGACCGCCATGAACGCAAGATCTACCTGGTGGAACAACTCAAGGATGGACGGGCTGAATCCCTGTGCCGGGTGATCCGTGACCTGTTCGCCTTCCAGAAGCGCAAATCCTTGAATGAAAATGACCAGCATCTGCTGAAGCGGGTGCAGAGTGTCCTGCTGGGGGAGTGGGAATTCTCGCTGTCGATCCCGTCCACACAGGCGGCTTCCGACCTGCATCGCTTGCTGGATAAGCGCGGTACTGCCGGAGATTGAGGCAACAGGGTTGTTGGTGTTGTTTGTAAGGGAGGATAAATAAAAATCCGCTTTTTAGAGAGGAAGTAACAAAACGTCTAATCTCATTTGAGATTGAAATGAGATTGAAATTTTTATTTAATAAGAAAACCAACATTATTTTCTAAGAATTTATATTGTAAGTATTCCGTAAACTTTGTTGATATTAATCAACAATCGGTATAGTTACGCACCTACAACCCATTTCGTGAGTACATTTTTCATAAGGAAACTCTGGCAATTCGTCAAATGTAAATTTTATTTTGCTAAGTTTCTTGCATGCTACACACGAATCTTGCGCAGATAAAATCTCGACAAACTTTACAACGCCACTTTCTCTATATTGTTTAATTGAAGCTTTATGTAATGCATAGAAAAAAAACATTCTTGATGCGGTGTTTCCATCAATTGACAATCCCGTTTCAAAATTTGGTGGAAGCCACTTTTTAGCATCATTCTTTCCCCATAACGCCATCATCGCTGCTCCAACTCTTAAATTTTCTAATTTATCATCTTCAAGTTTAGAAAGTATTTTAGGTTTAAAACCGAAAATATCTGTTAGCAATCGTATCTCCCGGTCAGGGTTATGATTTTTCCAACCAACTCCCATTCCTCGAGGAAATACTTGTTCTGATTCATAAGATGCTAATGTCAAACTAGCTTTCTTAAAATCTCTATTTTTAATATGTTCCAATATCTGTAGTTCAACATTTACAAGTTTCTCTTTTTCACTAATTAAGTATTCATCAGCTAATTCAATCCCTTTTTTAGTACATTCAAATACATTCAACCCTACTATAACTTTTTTCATTCCACCTGGATCTGCATCAATTAGACGTAGTATCAATTCTTCTTTTTTACCCGATACCGACATTCCCCGTTTTTTTAGCATTTCTTTTAGCTCAGATACCTTAAATTTATAAGAGAGAGTGTTTTTTAAATCAGATGCGACTAATAAGCCTTCCTGTGAAAAGCGATCAATCGCTTGTTTAGCATTTTCTCCTAGTACGCTTACCCAAATATCAGAATTAACAAAATCAGCTGGACTTAGTGGGGATTTGAATTTACATAATAGCAACAAATGAGAATTAGATTCTTTCCAATTAAACTCATTGATTGACATAGACTTAAATCCTCCTACATGCAGTAGCGACTATAGCACCCACGTAAAAATTCTATAAATTACTTGTTTTCAATAACCTTTTCCTGCTGGGAAAATTCATTTTAATCATCAATTTTTATTTTAACATACAATACACTCAGCAAATTGGCCAAGTATTTAGTTTTACTTTAGACGAATGATATAATTTTTCTAATGTAAATTGTATAGCACATAACGATGCACTTTACTGTTGTGCAATAATTCTATATTAATGCTAAATTTCTTAATATTTATCAAAGTCTCACTGGCTATAAATATTCCGAATAAAAATTGAAAGGAATTAATTATGGATCGAAAATTCAGATTTCGTGTTTCAGGATTAGCTTTCTTTATAATTCTTCTTCTTCATCTTATTTTTACAGGAAAAGGTAGTTCGTGGGTTAGTGGTCTTACAAAAAACATTGACCAGTTTCAAGTCATTATTACAGTTGCTTCAGGTTTCTTCATATTTTTTACCACCGATTTTATCGGATTTATTTTCAGCTCGATTTTTCAATTTTATTTTAATTGTTTAGGTGGATACAATAAGTGGTTCACAAAACAAATCGGAAATTTGAATGAATTGATTTTGAATGATTATCAGAATCCAATATTTAGTAATGAAGAAAATATCCAGAGGAAAGAATTAAACCATCGCTGGAAAGAATCTAACGCTGAACAATTTCTAATTTATTTCTTTTGGCATCGCCCTGATGGAGTGAGTGAACACCTTAATGATTGGATTGAGCGCCGTCAAACTGCCTATTTCACTTCATGCACATTTTTTACTGCTGCATTAATTTCAACTTTTTTTTCGATTTTTATAATTTGTAAACATAACCTTGGTTGGGCAGAGGGTAACACTTGGGTATTGATGTTAACCATTATTATGGTAATACTTATCATATCCAATGGCAATAAGGCAAAACAGGATGCTGTTGCTGTTACAGAACTATATATTGAAGGCTCTATTAATCCTAAATTCCAAGAAATCTTAGATAATTATTCTCCATACAAAAATTCTGACCGAAAGAGAGAAACCACTAAGAGAAAAAATAATAAATAAATCTATCCCAAACCGGGTATTTATTAATGAATTATCAATAAAAATGCAATTCAAATCTGAAAACTAATAATTTCCTAAAAAGCCAAGTCAGATGTGCCTTTGTGTGGATATGACAAGACTTTTTTAAGTAATATTTCTTTAATATTTTTATTCAATCACCTAGAGAAACCAATAGAAAGAATCTCAATTTATCAGTTCACTTATTCCTGTCATCCCAGATTATCCACCTAGTTTGGATGCGATCAGGATTGAGGAGGGAGACCCCCTCCCAGCCTTTGCGAAGCATACCCGCAGGGTGCCTCCATCTGAAAACACATAGATAGGGGAGGAGACCTGTCATTGGAATTATGTATGAAGATTCTAGTTATTATGCAATGCCACATTCATTCCTCCCCCATTTCCGTTCTTTGAAATGGGGGAGGTAGGAGGGGGTCTTGCATAAACGCACAACACCTAAAATATTTGGTCGTGCCAAACAAAACCACCGCAATATGACCCCGGCGGAAGCCAGGCTTTGGTCCAGATTAAGAGCCCATCAGTTGCAGGAAGTACATTTTCGCAACCAGCATGCCATTGGAAATTACATCGTGGATTTTTGCACGCCGCGTAGAAAACTCATCATCGAACTGGATGGCAGCCAGCATATGGAGCAGAAAGAATACGATATCGAAAGAACTTTATTCCTTGAATCCAGGGGTTACCAGGTCTTACGCTTTTGGAATAACGACGTCATGAATGACGTTGAAGGCGTCCTGCGCGCCATAGATATTGCACTGGAAGAAAACAATTATTAATAAGAAAAACAGCCTTTTTAACCGATCTTGATTAAAAAATCCGCCCTTCAGGGCGGAAGGATCAATGCGCTTCATATTTGGGAGGAATTAGAAGTAGCATATATCGAAGTGATCTTTGCTCCACCAGATCCTATTGATCGCTCTTCCTCATTAATTATTTGCAAGCAAATAGTCTACATACTGGTGTCTTTCGCCCAGAAAAACACTGGAGCGTTCTTTCAGGTCATCAATCGTGCATTCACAGGGATATATGGAATTAAGGTCTGATTCTTCATAAAGAGTGAACAGGTTCAATAAGGAAAGTGTGAAGAAAATTTCATCATCCACTTTAAAAATTATCCTTCGTTCATTCCCCGATTCTTTTGAAATTTGATCCAGATTTCTTTTCATAAGAAATAAATAAGGAGCAAAAAAGTTCCAAAATCGATCTGCAATTCTTTTTATTTTCCCGGCTTGCGAGGCAGGAAAGTATGCAGATAATAATTTTGAAATTGGGTCATAAGCAACCAGGTTGGAAAAGTTATATTTATCGATTATTGTCGGAAAATAGAACATGTTCAGCAGCTTATGAATGGAACTGGACAGATCCCGTAGTATCTGTAAAGGTCGCACACATGCAGGCAGTTCTGCGAGTGTCCGGCATGAATCCAGATCCACGAGGAAAACCTGTTTGTTTCTAACGCAAAACGAAAGATCTTCCCATCCTCCAGAATGACGGTAGAGACCAGTTGCTGAAAAATCATGCATCAGCTTGCCGATCTGTCCGGCTAATGCATTGTTCGTTTGCAAGCGAGTCTTTTCATCAAGTATGTTTCCCTTAATACCCAGGGAGTGTCTCAATTTGGTGTAATACTTATGCTCAAGTTCTCTTAATTCGTTTTCCCCAAAATGGATCAGGTGCAAGCGAAATGGATCTTTCTCCTCCGACAGGGAAACAACAATACCCATATCTTCATGGTTAAATTGATAGCTTTCAGGTAACCTGGCAACCAGGAGAGGTACCAGCGATGGTACTCCATTGGCGAGCATTCTGTGCTGATTTTCATATTCCATAACGGCGCGACGGTGTAGAATCCCACAATACGGCGCAGGCTCGCTATAAACTGTCTGAAAATAACCCTGCTCTGTGAACCCAAAATGAGCAATACTGGATGTAAATTTGTATTCTTGTGTTGTGGGTTGTATCGGTTTATCATCAAAAGACATATTGCGGATACCAGAAAAAAGATGATAATTTTCCGGATTCCAGCCACCGATCCCCTTCAGCTTTGCAGCATGGAATGTTCTATTTCCAGCATTATTTAAACAAATAGGTTTTTTCAGGATATGCCAGGCTGTCCTGCCTGGATAGGGAAATTGAGGCTCGATCTGCCATGAAGCCACCCGTAAAATGCCTTCCAATTCTTCATCAGGAATGTTGATCTGACTGGAAAAATGTGTTATTTCAAGTTCGACCGTCACAAAGATCCTTTCATGGGGTTCAGCAATGATTGAACATAACCAAAATTCTATGCGAAGATTCTCCGCAATTTTCGCCACAAGATGAGAAATTTTTGGTGAACTTTAGAAAGCCTGACATCATTTTACCATTCTATATATCTTCTAGTGAATGATGTCACAAATTTAATATTCCGGGATGCTGAAACCACTACAGATAAATTAAAAACCGCTCTTTAGGGCGGAAGAATTAAATGCCATACCTGGCGATCTTGTTTGTAATCACGATCGTTCTAACCAGTAACTGCCAATCGGTTAATTTGGAATAAAAGCAAAAACTAGGTACACAGCGTCAGCGTCCAGAAAGAAGTATAGATATTTACAGGACCGAAGGGTACAGTTATATATTGATTAATTTTCAAGGTCCATCTATAGGTGCCTTGCACAGCCTGCTGTTCCTGTGTTTGCCCGGCACTGAGTATAAAAGTCAGATTTGTCGGACCTGTGAAGACAACCGTGCGCTGTTCAGCGCACTGATTGACCACCTTGATGGTCAAATTCAGTGTCCCGCCACCCGGGAGGGTCGCAACGGGTTTGACAGGTACCCTGGTGTTGGTCGGCGTGGGGGTTAAAGTAGCTGTGTTCGTAGGTGTCAAGGTAGGCGTAAAGGTCAGCGTCGGTGTTGGGATCCAGGCAGGTATTAATTGATAGGTCGTAACAAAATTTGTGCCAGCCCTGGTTGTCTCCCATCCATCAAAAACATCTTCTTTCACGATAAATCCAATTTCGACCTGGTGTGCTGTATCGATCTCCCAACCTTCAAGAACGACTCCCAGCCATTTGCCGGGATAGGAGCTCTCGTCGCCCTCTGCAACCACATACCTGCCAGCCTTAAGCAGGTCCGGGTTGAAATAGTCCTGCCCGTCGATCTTGAAGACCCATTCAATTTTTTGAAGATTTGCCTCAAGCAGAACATCATTCAGTGCGATCCATCTGGATGAAAACTGGATGGCACGATCATAAGGGATGGTCACCACCTGATAACCGTTTCCGTCGTCTTCCGCGTTGACAAAGTCACCGATCCATACAGCCTGAGGACAATCATTAATCAAACCGCATGAAATAAAGCCGATCATCGCTGTGGGTGTGGCAGTGGCAGTGGGTGTGGAGGTGCTGGTCCTGGTGGCAAACAGATCGTTGACCCCCGCAGGGATCATTGAGCAGCTGATAATCAGAAAAAGGGTGGCGATCAAAAAGAAACTGATCAGAATTCTGTATTTTTGATTCACAATTCATCCTCCCAGATCACGACGAGCATTCTTCATAGGGTTATCCAATTCACCCCTGAACTTCCGAATATTCAAAATGCAGCCCACCGCTAGGCGAAGGGAAAACACCTTTACCCCCGCCAATACAGCAGGTGTTTCTTCTATGAACAACGGATGAAGAATCCATAAGAACTATAAATATTGTACCATTTTTCACCACCAACCTGCCATGAAATAACTGGTGATTCTATTGATATATTTTAATTTTGAGATTTTCGCATCCTTAATATGGATAATGGGAATTGGGACGAAATAAAAGAAGAGCATGAAAGCGGATCCGCTTTCATGCTCTTCTTAATTTCAACGAGAAAAGAATTTTATTCGATCTTGGATTTCAGCAGGTTGATGATGGTATCGTAAACAGCCGGGTCAATACTCTGGGTGAAGGCACCCCCGTTTGCTGTGCGCTCGGCGATGCGCGCCTGCATGGTGGCCTGCTGTTCGGGGCTCAGGTTTTGAATGTTCTCTCCACCTGTGCCACCACCCTGACCGCCACCTGGACCACCACCCTGACCCGGGACAAATCCTTCAGGCGGCTGGAATTCACCATCCAGAGGGTTGCCTTCTCCTTGTCCACCACGCCTGGCAAGACTAGCTTCAATACCCTGTTGCTCCATAAAAGTGAACATGGCAGTGCGGGTCAGTCCCATGGCGGTGATGGCCTGGGTTTGTTCTGTTGTCATTGTTTCCTGAATTTGTTTGACAAGAGCTTCGATCTCCTGCACGGCAGCCGTATCACTCGCACTGAGCGCTTTCATGGTCAGCCAGAGAGGCAGCAGGTCCTGAGCCTGTTCAGGTGTGATGGCGTTCTGTGTACCTTCCAGGTTGAATGACCCGACAATCAGAGATTCCTGCTCGCTGAGCGGGTTCTGCCCTGGAATGGGTGTGCCATTCGCAAGCGGGCTGTCATTCGCAACGGGGGTGGCTTCTTTCGCAGCGCAGGCTGTCAAAACGACAGCAGCGATGAGCAAGATCATTAGTAAGGTGAGTTTTTTCATAATTGTTTCCTTTTAAGTAGATATAGCGATATTATTGTTGACCCTTTTGTTGGGTTTCACCTGGTTGACTGATGATTTGACCGGTTATTGAACCGTTCTACCCAACCTGCATTTGAGATTGTTGACTTCGTTCACTCCGTCCCCATGTTTATACGGGCTGGGGAATTAACCGATTTCTTTTCGGTGAATGAAGGGTGAGAAGTTATCTCTTCAGAATTATTCATAGCGTAAGGCATCTATCGGGTCGAGTTGGGCGGCTTTGTTGGCGGGGTAAAAGCCAAAGAAAGCGCCTACCGTTGCCGCTGAACCAAATGCCAGCAGGATGGAAGTTGGCACAATGACCGTACGCATATCGCTGACAGAACCAAAGATCCAGGCTCCACCAATGCCGACAGCCATCCCGATCAACCCGCCGACGATGCTCAACAGCAGGGCTTCGGTCAGGAATTGCCAGCGGATGTCATCCTGGGTTGCGCCGATCGCCTGGCGAATACCGATCTCGCGCGTGCGCTCTGTGACACTGACCAGCATGATGTTCATGATGCCAATACCACCTACGATCAGGGAGACACCCGCCACCCATGCCAGAAGCGATCGAAAAGCAGCCGTGGTTGATTCCTGGGTGCTGATGATATCCTGCTGGGTTGTGATGGTGAAATCCAGCTCCTCGGAGGTCACATCGTGGCGCTTCATCAGAAGCAGGTTGATCTGCGTGATGACTTCATCCATGTTGGCTTCCGGCTCCAATTCGACATAGATCTGGCGGACACGGTCCCCCAGGATCCTTGACATTTGTGAGCTGGTATATTTCTGAAAAACGACCGAGATGGGCAGGTATAGACGGGAATCATAGTCCACTTCACCTACCAATCCTTTTTCAGCAAGCACGCCTATGACCACCATCTTGACTCCGCCAACGGTGACAATTTGTGAGATCGGATCGCTTTCACCGAATAATTCGGTTGCCAGTGTCGAACCCAGCACAACCACTTTTTGCTTGCGTTCATCGTCCTGTACGCTAAAATAACGCCCGCTGGCAATTTCCATGTCTCGTACGGAAAGGAAATCCTGGGTGGTTCCCAGGATGGAAACATCATCCAGGCTGATACTGCCGACCTTCACGGTCTGCGTGGTGGATTGTTCGACCACGACCGCCTTGACTCCCTTGATGTTATCCGCGATGGCTGGGGCATCATCGAAAACCAGACCGCCGGAAGGTATGCTCCCCACACCCGGTCCGCCGCGTGTAAAAGAGCCCTGCACAAAGATCAGGTTCGTGCCAAGACCGGTGATCTGATCCTGGATGGTGGCTTCTGTCCCGGCGCTGATGCCAACCATGATGATCACGGCTGCCACTCCAATAATGATACCCAGCATGGTCAGGAAGGCTCTTACTTTGTTCTTGATGATCGCACTCCAGGCGATGCGCAGTACTTCGACAGGTTTCATGTTTTTATACCTTCGGGCACAGATTTCTTGTGCCCATTATTTGTGATCCTGGCTATCTTGCCATCCTCAAGCTTGATGACTCTTTCCGTGTGTGCGGCAATGTTGGCGTCATGGGTCACCATCAAGATCGTGACTCCCTGCTTATGCAGGTTGTGTAACACATTCATGATCTCACTCCCTGAGTGACTGTCCAGGTTACCGGTTGGCTCATCCGCGATTATCATGACAGGGTCATTGACCAGGGAGCGGGCAATCGCCACGCGCTGCTGCTGTCCACCGGAAAGCTCGTGGGGCTGATGATCCTTGCGATCTGCAAGACCGACCAATTCCAATACCTGGAGGGCTTTTTTTTCGCCATCAGCATCACTCAGTTTGCGTTTGCGGTCATAGAGCAAAGGCATCATGACGTTGCGCACGGAAGTGGTGCGAGCCAGAAGGTTGTAGGATTGAAAGATAAAGCCCAGCTTCTGGTTGCGGATCATCGCCAGTTCATTCTTGCTCATGTTGCTGACATCCTCCCCATCCAGAAAATACTGTCCGGAAGTTGGGCGTGACAGGCATCCAAGGATGTGCATCAGCGTACTCTTGCCTGAACCGGAGGGTCCCATGATGGCGACAAACTCGCCATTCCTTATTTGAATGCTGATACCGTCCAATGCGGCTACTTTGATCTCTCCCATCCCGTAGATCTTGGTCAGATCCATCGTTTCGATGATGGTGCGATCCATGCTCATTGATTGGTCTCCACGATACCGGTCGAGACGACATCGCCGACTTCCAAACCGGAGATGATCTCGGCTGAAACCAGGTCTTTGATGCCGACTTCGACCACGCGCAATTTTGGTTCACCATTTTGCATTACAAAAACGGTGTACTGACCTTCACCAACCTCGCGCAAGGCATCCACCGGTATCAAGATCGCTTGCTTGGCCGTTCCGCCGATCACGTCTGCTGTTGCAGATGTGCCGGAAGGCAAAATGGCTGTAATGGGCGTATCCAGGCGGACAATGCAGCGCACGGCGTTGGTGTTGCCAAGCTGAATCAGTCCGGGGTTGACTTCCAGCACTTTTCCAGTATAGATCTGGTCGGGAACAACATCAAATGTCACTTCGACCGGGAAGCCGATCTGTACCATGGCCCAATCTGATTCATCCAGATAGACTTCGAGGGTATAAGGTTGTTCCAGATCGGCTATTGTGATGGTTGCATTGGAACCAACCACATCCCCCACGCCGATATCGAAAGACATAACAGTTCCGCTGATGGGTGCCACCAGGAGGGTGTCATTCAGGTTGGCTTGAGCGGATTCCAAAGAATCCTGGGCTTGCTGCAATTTTGCCAGGTTTGCGCCGGTCGCATTCTCAGGCACATCTGCACCGGTTAATGCAGCCAGGTAATAGTTGGCTTCATCCAGCATGGCTTGTGCCAGGGCAATATTGGCATCCGCCAGGGCGATCTCATTTGGAGAGGCAGCATAACCATGATAGAGCACATAGATCCGATCCTTGGCATCATAAGCGCTCTGGGCATTATAAAGAGCAGTATAAGCGCTGGCATATCTTGGATCATCCACAGGAAGAGTGGCTACCTGGTCAAATCTCTCTTGAGCTTTGGTCAGGTTGACTTCAGCCAGGATCATTTCAGCATAGGCATTATCGATCAGCGCCTGGCTGTATCCACCATTCATATAACTCCGTTCTGTAAGAACTGTTTGTAAATCTTCTTCCGCATTAACCACATCCTGTTGAGCTTTGGCAATGGAGGCCGGGGAGGTTATTTCAGCCAGGTTGCGCCTGGCTTGTTCATAAGATAACTGCAGCGTAGCATTCGCCAGTTCAGCCAGTACGTCCCCTGCCTGGACTTGATCCCCCACTTTGACGTTTACGAGCGCCACTTGTCCGGAAGTGCCAAAGCCAAAAGTGACATCCGCTGCCGGGATTAGCGTTCCTGTACCGCTGGCATAAAGTACCAGGTCGCCAAGCCGGGCAGTGGAGGTTTGTACCGCTGCAGGCGTGGCTGTTGCCACCTGCCGGGTTGAGTAGCTTTGGTAGCCTGCCCAGCCTCCCCATCCCAGAGCCAACACAATTCCAAGTACGATCAGCAGGCGTGCCAGAAGAGGCATTTTCTTAAAACTGTTCTTCATATTTGTCATGACATCCTCGCATTGATATGATCAGGATTTTCGCATTCCCATTGGTCTGAGGCATCCTTCGCATGGGAACTTGCCCACTCTGCCTCCGGATCCTTTAAAAATGCATTACCCTTTTTGATTTCGTTTGTGAAGTATAGTATTTAAATATATGGATTTGGTAAATAAATTGTGAAGAAATTGTGTAGATTATTGGCTTTTGTGTTACAAAAGGAGCTCATACTGGTATGATCTAATCACCTGATTGGAACACCGTCTCCCCTTACTCCTGCGGGTCGGGGACTTTCGGGACGTTATGACTATAATAAATGAAGAAGAAACAAAGAGAGGATCATTATTAAGACAATTCTGGTAGTTGACGATGAGAAACGACTGGTTTCACTGGTGGGTGAGTACCTTGGGCAGTCCGGTTACCGGGTGGTGAGTGCTTTTAACGGCAAAGAAGCCCTGAGAATTGCCCGCCAGGAAAAACCGGACCTGATCATCCTGGATTTGATGATGCCCGAGATGAACGGATACGAATTTATGCAGTCTCACCGCAAGGAAATGGACACCCCCATCATTCTGCTGACCGCGCGCGTGGAAGATGAAGAAAAAGTGATCGGGCTGGAGCTGGGTGCGGATGATTATGTCACCAAGCCTTTCCGGCCGCGCGAACTGGTGGCACGCGTCAAGTCAGTCCTGCGCCGGGCAGGGAAAACGGACCCGCTGGCTGCCATCCTGGAGGTGGCAGATGTGTGCCTGGACCGAAACATCCGAACGGTGCAGGTGGGAGAAGCGTACATCAACTTGACCCCCTCCGAATTTGATCTCCTGGCTGCCCTGATGGGCAAACCCGGAAAAGTATTCTCGCGTCTTGACCTGCTCGACATTCTGCAAGGTATCCGCTATGAAGGCTATGAACGTACCATCGATTCGCATATCAAGAATTTGCGCGCTAAATTAGGGCAGGCAGCCAACTCCATTCATTATATTGAAACAGTCTACAGTATTGGGTACCGGTTCATTCGGGAGTAGAAAATGCGCTCTGTAACCATTAAACTTATTGTTTCTTTCCTGCTTGTCAGCCTGGCGAGTGTCAGCCTGATCGCCATCATGGCGCGCAGGAATACGCAAATGGAATTCAGCAATTTTGTCTTTAACCGGAATAGTTCGGAGATGGTCTCCGCCTTGTCAGAATACTATCGTGTGCAGGAGAACTGGGAGGGTGTCAACCCATCCTTTTTCATAATCAACAATAGATTCTACCCTGGCGGAATGAGACCCCCAAACTTTACTCTGGCAGATGCCAATGGGAAAATTCTCGTCGAAGGTCCTGGTTATGATCTTGGAGAAACCATACCAAATGCTGAGCTTGCCCTGGGTCAACCGATCAGTGTGGATGGCGTTATGGTTGGCACGCTGCTGGTTGGCAGGGAAACTTTCCAGGTTAACCCAATGGAAGAGCGTTTTATTCAGCAAACAGGAAGATTATTGCTGTTTGCTGCCTTAAGCGCAGCAGCCCTGGCGCTGCTGCTGGGCATCCTGCTGGCTTACAGTATTACTCGCCCGATCCATGAATTGATCGAAGCCACCCAGGCAATTTCACAGGGTAACCTGGGAGGGCAGGTGCGGGTGCGCGGCCGGGATGAAATGAGCAGACTGGCGATCTCCTTTAACAAGATGAGTGCAGACCTGGCACGTTCGACCCATGTCAGGCGGCAAATGACGGCGGATATCGCTCACGAACTGCGCACCCCGCTCAGCCTGATCATCGGGCACACAGAAGCTGTTCATGATGGTGTTCTGCCTGCCACGCTGGAGAATTTTGAGATCATACGCGACGAGGCAGATAGGCTGGAAAAGCTGGTGGATGATCTGCGCCTGCTCTCCCTGGCGGACGCCGGGGAACTTTCGATCAACCCGCAGCCTGTTGAACCCCAAAAATTACTGCAGGAGGTCGCTTCAATCTATCGATCCCGCTTGCAGGAAAAACAGATCGAACTTCAAATGAAGATTGAACCTGATCTGGCATTGATCTCCATTGACCCCGGGCGCATGACCCAGGTGTTGACGAATATCCTTGACAATGCCATGCGCTTCACCCCTCGAAACGGAAAGATCGTTCTATCTGCCCACCAGGTGGATGGGCAGGTGGAAATATCTGTTCAGGATAGTGGAGCGGGTGTACCGGAAGGTGACCTGGAACGCATCTTTGACCGCTTGTATCGAGGTGACGCCGCGCGCCAGCATGAAGATAGTGGTTCCGGTCTCGGTCTGACGATTGCCAGATCCATGGTTGAGATGCACGGGGGTCAGATCAGGGCTGTCAGCCCGGCTGGCGCAGGACTGACGATCAGCATCTTGTTACCGGCTATTAAAAATAACCTGACAGGTTTGATCTAGTTCCCTGTAAATATTATCAGTTGAAACCGTCCCGAAGGTTGGTTAAACGACCCGATTCTATCCATAGAGCCTTCGGGACGTTCTTTCTTCCAAAATGGGGTGGGCGGAAATGCGTAGTCCCCTGGTATAGGGTGTAATCCCCGAAGGGGGGAAACTGCTGACCATCCGGTACGGCGGAGATAATAAAATCTTGACATCATATACGATGTGTTATATGATGTGTTTATACAAGAAAGGAGGTTTGAAATGACTCGCTATGCACTTAATTTGCCTTTAAATTTGAAAAGTGAAGCCGAAGAATTGGCTTCCCAGCAGGGTATTTCCTTGAATCAATTTATCATGTGGTCGGTTTCAGAAAAAGTCGCCTCTTTGCGTCAAGCCTTGGATGACCCAAATTTTCCTGGAATCACCTATCGCCGTGGGGCATCTGGTTGGGTAACACCTGTCCTGCGTGGAACCGGGATTCGTGTCCAGACGATCGTCGTCAATACACAAATGGGTTTGAGTCCAGAACAAATTGCAGCAGAGTACGAACTGGAAGTGAATCGGATTCGAGAAGCTCAGGCTTTCTATAACGCTCACCGTCCAGAAATTGATGCCAACATTCGTACTGAACAGGACCTGGAAGAGCCTCGTGACTAAACCACGTTTGCATTTGGATGCAGATACTTCTCAGATCTCCTTGATGCGCGCATTACAAGGGTGCGGTCATGATGTTACCCGAACACCGAATCATTGGATGGCACTCGATGCAACTGATGAGCAGCAACTTCTTGGGGCAACGGCACAGGGACGTTGTATCTTTACGTTTAATATCCGTGACTTCCTGGCTTTAGCCAGAAATTATCCACACCATGGTGGGATCATTCTTTCACCACAAAAACCTATGCCTGAATTATTCAAAGCGCTTGATCTCCTCTTGTCTGAAACTCAGGCTGAAGAATGGTCAGGAAAAGTGGCTTGGTTGAATTTTACGAAAAAGTAATTTGAACCATAACGAATTGGTGTTTGTTTTGAATACCCGGGTGAGAAAATCAATTAACACTCTTTTGCCTTACAACCAGGAAACCACCGACCAGTGAAACCGTCCCGAAGGTTGGCAAAAAACCTGACAGGTTTGCCATTCTAAATATTCTTTGTTCAAACCCTGATCTTACCTGGTTTTTCTATCAATGCAGGTTCTCCCCCAAGTGGCGGAGAACAATGCTCCCCAGTAGAAGGATGTGAATCGGGAGTGTTAATTGTAGAATGAGCATATGATGCACAAATATTTGGCAGATACCCTACCCGAGGAACGTTCACCACTGCGGTAATCTTGTTGACAGGGACAGATATTTCTCACTTTGATGGTATGGAACACTTTATGAATATTAACGTTTAACAATACAACAGATTTTTTTTATTAGAGGATCCCGAGTAGAGATGCCGGGATCCAGGAGGTATTTACCATGATCAAAAAACTGATTTTTCTGAACGTCCTGATTATCTCGGTTTTGATGCTGAGTGGCTGCGGATCACCCATCAATGTTCAACTTCCGGCAGTTGATGTTTCAGGAGGAGTTCCTCAAGTATCAATAACGATAGCCCCTTCTGATCCAGCCCCACCTCCAGCACAGGGAGTTTTTGATAACAATTTATTAATATACATTGTGGTCGGATTGGTCATAGTAATCGCTTTGATCGCTCTGGTAGCGGTAGCTTCAAAAAATAATAATAGTAGAAGTAATTAGTTGGGTGACGCGGGTCCGGAACCGATAAAACCATCTCGAAACACAGCGAACCCCAACGGATCCTATGGATTTCCTAATTAAAAAAAACCTGACAGGTTTCTAAAACCTGTCAGGTTTGATCAAGTCCCCTGAAAGGGGAAACCGTCCCGAAGGTTGGTTAAAACGATCCGATTCTCTCCATAGAACCTTCGGAACGTTCTTTTAAGTTGGGGATGGGCTGAACTTTCCCGCTTAGAGCACGCGGGACTTTCGGCGTAGTCCCCTGAAAGGGGAAACCGCAGACCAGAGATGATCAGCGGGATATAATAAGGTCGGGGTGGGCGGATTGCGCAGTCCCCGAAGGGGGTGTAGTCCCCTGAAAGGGGAAACCGCCGACCAGGTTCAGTGCGGCGGATATTTTAAGTCGGGGTGGGCGGAACTTTCCCGCTAAGAGCACGCGGGACTTTCGGCGAAATCCCCGGAGAGGGGAAACCGCCGACCAGTCTGATCAGCGGGAAAATATAAAGTCGGGGTGGGCGGACTTGAACCGCCGACCCCCGCGTCCCAAACGCGGTGCGCTACCAACTGCGCTACACCCCGAACTCAGGATGTGAGTATAATGCTTGCATGTCCAACCGTCAAGCAGCCATTCATTCCGGTCATCATCTTTCTGCCCTGTTTGGATTCGGATTGGCAATTATCTTTGGATTGGCAGCCTGTGCTCCCGACCCGGTTGTACAACCTGTCACAGCCTCTCCCCAGCCCATTGCCAGCCAAACACCTCTCCAAATAACGCCTGCTCAGACAACTTCTGTAACCCCGCACACTGCCACCACTGCGCCATCCCTCACGCCCACACCAGCTTGTAGAACCCAGCCCGGTCAGGTGGAAGAGGTGGCGCTGGATACAACCTATCTGTATCAGCCATTTAAATTCCGGGTCTACCTGCCACCCTGCTATGCTCAGGAGACAGATATGCATTACCCGGTGCTGTACCTGTTCCACGGTCTGTTTTTTGGCGATGACCAATGGACTCGCCTCGGTGTGGTGGAAATTGTCAACCGCCTGATCCTCACTGGAGAGATCGCCCCCTTCATTATTGTAATGCCCAATGACATCAATGGGCGTGAACCTGGCAGTACTTTCTTTGATGAAGTCTTTATGGAAGACCTGCTGCCGTATATCGATGCGAATTACCGCAGCCTGCCGCAGGCTGCCTACCGGGCGCTTGGTGGGCTGTCACGCGGGGCGGGTTGGGCTCTACACTTTGGTCTACTCAATCCATCCTTGTTCGGGATCATTGGTGCGCATTCACTGATCATTTTTTGGGAAGATTCTCCCGAAATTGGAAAATGGCTGGATGCCATTCCGAAAAGCAGGCTTCCGCGCATCTATGTCGATATCGGAGACAACGACCCCAACCCCGAATCTGCGCTCTTAATGGAAAAACTGCTCACGGATGGCAACATCCCGCATGAATTCCATATCAGCCCGGGCTATCATAATGAGCAATATTGGGAGTCCCAGGTGGAAAGTTACATGCGCTGGTATGCTTCTGGATGGTAAAATGGTGACTAATTCATATCGCACTTTTCGCCCGAAGGAATAGATCCAAGAAAGGTCGGATCTAATAACCAACGGGATGGTTTTAATCATATATCCGGGAGCATGAAAATGAATATTCTTGTGACGGGTGGTGCAGGTTATATCGGTTCAGCCATGACCGAAGCCCTAATACATGCCGGGCACAAAGTGACGGTTTATGATGCGTTGTATACCGGTCACCGGCAGGCAATTCCGGAAGGTGCTCGTTTTGTGCATGCAGACCTGGCGGACGATGAACGTTTGATCGTGGAATTGGATAGTGAGCGTTACGATGCTGTCATGCACTTTGCAGCTTTCATAGAGGCTGGCGAAAGCATGAAAAAACCCGGCAAGTTCATCCATAATAACCTGGTCAATTCAGCCCACCTGATCGAAGCATCGCTGCGGGCAGGTGTCAAACGCTTTGTGTTGTCCTCCAGCGCTGCGGTATATGCCTCAAGCGATGAACCCCTGGATGAGAATTCTCCCCTGGAACCAGCCAATACCTATGGCTTTACCAAGCTGGCAATGGAGCAGATGCTGGAATGGTATCGAAAGATCCACGGCATGCATTACGCTGCCCTGCGTTATTTTAATGCAGCCGGGGCGGTGCCGGGCAAGGGCGAAGCGCATCATCCCGAAACGCATCTCATTCCACTGGTGCTGCGCGTTCCGCTCGGTCAAAGCCCGCACATCTCCATCTATGGCACAGATTACCCCACACCGGATGGCACCAATATCCGTGATTACATCCATATTGCTGACCTGGTTTCAGCCCATATGCTCGCCCTTGATGCCCTGGGTGAGCAGGACCGCCTGGTGTATAACCTGGGCAATGGCAACGGCTATTCGGTGCGTGAAGTGATCGAGACAGCGCGACATGTCACCGGGCATGCCATCCCGGTCATTGAATCGGAGCGCAGACCCGGGGATGCTCCCCGCCTGGTAGCTTCATCCGGCAAGATCCAGGGCGAGTTGGGTTGGAAGCCGGAATTTCCTGCCTTGCAGGATATCGTCGCCAGTGCCTGGGAGTGGCATTCCGCACATCCGCATGGTTATAAAATCGAAGGCGGATTATAAAATGACATTCCTGGTGGTGATCATTGGTTGGATCTTCTCGCTTTGTCTGCATGAATTCTCGCACGCCCTGGTGGCATACCTGGGGGGTGACCATACCGTGCGCGAGAAGGGCTACCTGACCTTTAACCCGCTCAAATACACGCATCCGGTCTATTCCATTCTCGTTCCGCTGATCTTCCTGTTGATGGGGGGCATTGGTTTACCGGGTGGTGCGGTGTATATCGAAAAATGGCGTCTGCGAACCCGAAATTGGGTCAGCGCGGTTTCGCTGGCGGGTCCGCTTTCCAACCTGATGCTTGCCATTGTGCTGGCGCTTGTGTTAAGTTTTGCGCCCAGCACAACAACCGGTATTTGGCCGGGAGTTGCTTTCCTGGCATTATTGCAGGTCATGGCGGTCGTCTTGAACCTGATCCCGCTGCCACCTTTTGACGGGTATGGTGTTATTGAGCCTTTTCTGAGCGAAACCATCCGTCTGCAGATGGACAAGATGCGCGGTTACATGGTGTTCATCGTTTTTATGATATTGTGGTATGTGCCGTTTGTAAGCGACTTGTTCTGGGGTGGCATCGGTTCGCTGGCGAACTTGCTGGGGATCCCCATGCAACTGGCCGGGCTGGGTTATGACCTGTTCCTGTTCTGGCGTTGAGGTTGAACCGGATCTCGACCTCCTGAAAGAAGGATCTTAAAATAAGTGAACCAGTCTTAGTTGGGTTTCATGACTGAAGTCTAAAGATCCTTAAGTGTAGGTTGGGTAGCGCGGTTCCAAGGTCACCAAGATTTACCTGCAACACAGCGAAACCCAACAATTGAGCATTTCGTTGGGTTTCACCCTTTACTGGGAAAAGCAGCCAGGACCTCCGGCGGGTACTTCGCGGGGCTATGGACGCCTACCCAGGTAGCGCATGGCAGCCCCTCAACCCAACCTACTTAAGTTAAATAATTGAAAAAGACGTAGGTTGGGTAGAGCGGTTCCAAGGTCACCAAGATTTACCTGCAACACAGCGAAACCCAACAATTGAGCATTTCGTTGGGTTTCACCCTTTACTGGGAAAAGCAGCCAGGACCTACGGCGGGTACTTCGCGGGGCTGTGGACCCCTACCCAGGTAACACATGGCAGCCCTCAACCCAACCTACTTAGGTTAAATACTTGAAATGGAAAAAAATTTCTAACATAACTTTTATTGACTGTCTTTTTCAGGCATGGTATCATCATATCTGAAATAATTAGCACTCTCTCGCAGAGAGTGCTAATCGTTGAGGAGCCATGAACGAGCTTACCGACCGCCAGAAATATATATTAACCTTGGTAGTGCGCGATTACATAGAAACCGCCCAACCGGTCGGATCGCAACGCATTCTGGAACGCTTTAAATTGGATGTCAGTTCAGCCACGGTGCGCAATGAGATGGTGGCACTCAGCGATGCTGGTTATTTGCGCCAGCCGCATGCTTCTGCTGGTCGGATCCCCACCGAAGACGGGTATCGTTATTTTGTGACCCACTTTGTCTACCAGGCCGACCTGCCGGAACCAACCCGCCACACCATCACGCACCAGTTTTACCAGGCGCGCCAGGATGTGGAGCAGTGGATGCACCTGGCAGTCTCCATTTTAGCCAACCACTCGCGCGCGGCTTCATTGATCACTGCACCCCATGCCGAACGCGCCAGTTACAAACACCTGGAATTGATCTCCACACAGGGACGACAGGTTTTGATGGTGCTGGTATTGGTGGGAGGCGAGGTGCTGCAACAGGTCCTGACCCTGGCTGAACCAGCCACCCAGGAGCAATTAAGTTCGGCGGCAGACCGTTTGAACACGATCTGTATCGGGCATTCTGTGGAAGAGATCAATAATACATCATTTCAATTGAATAATCTCGAACAGGATATCCTGACCCTCCTTCTGGATGATATGAATCGTGGTGACCAGCGTGTTTCCGGGGCGATGTATCTGGATGGGCTGGCGAATGTGCTCTCTGAACCGGAGTTTATCGAACCAAGCGATGCACACCGCACCCTGCGCATGTTCGAGGAACGTTCCCTGTTACAGGATCTGCTGGCACGAACCATGGCTGGCGGGGATGTTGGCATCGTGCAGGTGGTTATCGGTGGTGAAGGTGAATTTGAAGATTTGAAGCAATGTTCAGTAGTGCTGGCACGCTATGGCATACCGGGTATTGCAACGGGTGCCCTGGGTGTTTTTGGACCCATGCGCATGTCATATTCGAGAAATATCCCGACAGTCCGTTTTATGGCAGACCTGCTGAGCGGACTGGTGTCGGAAACCATGCTTGGAGATGAAATAAGATGAGTGACAGAAAAGAAAAGAAGAACAAGCAAGAAGAAGAAATGAACCTGCAGGATGGCAGTGCTCAAGATGCGGGAACAGATGAGAATCAGTCTGCAGCACCGGATGAGTTGGATGCATTGAAACAACAATTGGCAGAAGCTCAAACACTGGCAGCCGACTTGAAAGATGGCTGGCAGCGTGCCCGCGCTGAATTTGATAACTACCGCAAACGCATCGAGCGCGAAAATTCGACGGTTTATCAAAATGCTGCCGCTAATATCATCAAACGCTATCTGCCGATCCTGGATGACCTCGAAAGAGCCTTGCAGGCGCGTCCTCAAGCCCTGCCCTGGGTGGAAGGAATTGAGCTTATCCAACGCAAGTTGCAATCCATCCTGGATTCTGAAGGGATCAAACGTATCGAAGCCGAAGGGCAGGTCTTTGATCCAAATTTTCATGAAGCTATTTCCCAGGAGCAAAGTGCTGAAGTTCCAAGTGGTCATGTCGTGGCTGTTGTGCAAAATGGCTACATGCTGGGTGAAAAGGTCCTCCGACCGGCTATGGTTCGAGTTTCAGAATAACTGGGACACAATAACCTGCGCCTGCTTCTGCAATCCCCTGGAAGGGCATGAGCATATTCACCAGGAACTGGCTTGTTATGAAAGAAAAACCAGGGGACCTGGTGACATGCGTGGCTGATTATTAATGATAGATCAGGAGCAGGTCGGATGGTTGAATTCATAAAGCTCACAAAACATTCGGACATATCACGTTTTAAGAATTACTATCTACTCAAGGAGACTACATGGCAAAAATAATTGGGATTGACCTGGGCACTACCAATTCTGTTGGAGCAGTCATGGTTGGCAGCGAACCGGTCGTGATCCCATCCGCAGAGGGGGAACGCCTGGTTCCTTCCGTTGTGGCTTTCAACAAAAATAAAGAGCGTCTGGTCGGGCGTGTGGCGCGCAACCAGGGCATAATTAATGCACAAAACACCGTTTTCTCCATTAAGCGTTTTATGGGGCGCAAATATGAGGATGAACAGGTGCAACGCACCCTGCCGCGTATCTCCTATCAAGTCAGCTCGGCGGAAAACGGAGATGTGCGGGTGTTGATGGGCGAGCGCGAATTTTCCCCGCCAGAGGTTTCCGCCATGATCCTGGCAAAGATAAAAGCGGATGCCGAAGCCTACCTGGGGGAGCCTGTCAACCAGGCGGTCATAACAGTACCGGCATATTTCAACGATGCCCAGCGTAATGCCACCAAAGATGCGGGCAAGATCGCCGGATTGGAAGTGCTGCGCATCATCAATGAACCGACTGCTTCATCCCTGGCTTATGGCTTGGATAAGAAAAAGAACGAGATCATTGCAGTCTATGACCTGGGCGGTGGAACCTTTGATATTTCCATCCTGGATGTCGGTGAAGGTGTCTTCCAGGTCCGTTCCACCAGTGGAGATACCTACCTGGGTGGTGATGATTTTGACCAGCGTATCATGGATCACCTGGCAGATGAATTCAAGAAAGATAACAATATTGATCTGCGCCACGATACCCAATCGCTGCAGCGCCTGAAAGAAGCAGCTGAAAAAACCAAGATCGAGCTTTCGACCATGCTGCAGACCGAGATCAATTTGCCTTATATTACTGCAGATGCCTCCGGTCCGAAGCACCTCGTTATGACGATCACACGCGCCAAGCTGGAGCAATTGACCAGTGACCTGGTGGAACGAACCCTTTCCCCGGTCAGGCAAGCTTTGAAGGATGCAAATATGAATCCGGCGGATGTCAACGAAGTTGTCATGGTCGGTGGCATGACGCGTATGCCGGCTGTCCAGGAAGCTGTACGCCGCATGTTTGGCAAAGAACCCCACAAGGGTGTCAACCCGGATGAAGTTGTGGCGATCGGGGCAGCCATCCAGGCCGGTGTGCTAAGTGGCGAGGTCAAGGATATCCTGTTGTTGGATGTCACCCCGCTGACCCTATCCATTGAGACCCTGGGCAGTGTTGCCACGCCTCTGATCGAGCGCAACACCACCATTCCAACCCGCAAGAGCCAGGTCTTCTCGACGGCTAGCGACAACCAGACCCAGGTTGAGATCCATGTCTTGCAAGGCGAGCGCCCAATGGCGGTCGACAACAAGTCTCTGGGGAAGTTTGTTCTGGACGGCATTCCACCAGCACCGCGCGGTGTTCCCCAGGTTGAAGTTACATTTGATATCGATGCCAACGGCATTCTTAAAGTGAACGCTTCGGATAAAGCTACCGGTCGCAGTCAGAACATTACCATTACAGCCTCCTCCGGGCTTTCAAAAGAAGAAGTTGAAAAAATGCGCCAGGAAGCTGAAATACATGCAGCTGAAGACAATCAGCGCAAAGACCTGATAGAAGCGCGCAATCATGCCGATAATTGTGTCTACGCGGCTGAAAAAACCATGACAGAATTCGGCGAAAAAGTTACACCTGAACTCAAAGCTGAAGTTGAGGCAGGGATCGCAGCAGTGCGCCAGAATACCGGAAGCGAAGATGTGGAAGTGATCCGCAAGGGATATGAAGCGCTTGAGCAGATCATTCAAAATGTTGGTGCCAGCGTTTATGCCCAGCAACCGGACCAGCCTGCTGAGGGTGAGGCTGACAGCGCTTCCTCAGAACCTGCCAAATCGGATGATGAAGATGTGATAGATGGCGAAGTAAAGGACGCTTAAACTACAAAATTTACCATGACCCAAAGAGACTATTATGAGATCCTTGGCTTGCCCCGCACAGCCTCGGCAGAAGAGATCAAGGCGGCATTCCGCAAACTGGCGCGCCAGTATCATCCGGATGTAAGCAAGGAACAAGATGCCGAGGAAAAGTTCAAGGAGATCAATGAAGCCTACGGTGTTCTCTCTGACGATCAGAAGCGTGCCCGTTACGATCAATATGGACGGGCTGGATTGGGTGATATGGGGGGTATGCCTGATTTTGCCACGATGGATTTTGGGGATATATTTGAAGAGCTGTTCAGCAGTTTTGGTTTTGGTGGAGGCGGGTCTCGCTCACGCCGCCCGAGGCGTGGACGCGACCTTCAACACCAGGTCACACTGACCTTTGAAGAAGCCATTTTTGGGGTTGAAAAAGAGATCGAGATCACACGCAATGAGATCTGCGGCACTTGTCGGGGCTCTTGCGCTGAACCGGGCAGCAATCCGCAACGCTGCTCCACCTGTGGTGGTCGCGGTGAAGTCCGCCAGGTGCGCCAGACCATTTTAGGCTCGATGATGCAAAGCTCCCCCTGCCCAACATGTGGTGGACGTGGAGAAGTCATCAGCAATCCATGCCATACCTGCCGCGGCAGCGGTCAGGAGCATAAGACGGTCAAGAAGGTCGTACCCATTCCGGCTGGAGTGGATGATGGTACCCAGATCCGCCTGGGAGGTGAGGGTGAACCCGGTGCCAACGGCGGTCCGGTCGGCAATTTGTACATCATCATCAGTGTGCGCAACCATGCATTCTTTAAGCGCCGAGAGAATGATATTCTTCTCAACCTGGACATCAACATAGCCCAGGCTGCTTTGGGTGCACAATTGGATATCCCTACTGTGGATGGTGAGCATAGTCTCAATATCCCGGCTGGAACGCAACCCGGAAAAGTATTCACACTCAAGGGCAAAGGCGTGCCATACCTGCGCAAGAACGGGCGCGGCAGCCAGCATGTTGTCATCAACGTCAACATCCCCGAGAAATTGACCAAGGAACAGCGTGAGTTGTTTGAAAAATTGGCAGAAACGCTGGGCACAATACCCAAACCCCAGGAAAAAGGTTTTCTGGATTGGCTGAGTGATGCACTGGGAGGCTGAGCTATTTGAGCTGGCTTGAAGTCTCCTTAAATGTGAATGGAGAGCTGGCGGAAGCAGTGGCAGATGTCCTGGCACGTTTTGCGCCCAACGGTGTGGTGGTTGAAAATGGTGTCTATTTTAAAGATGCGGATGACCCCGGCACCTCGTTGGATGAAGTCAATGTGCGTGCTTACCTGCCTGTCGACGGAAAACTTGAAGAGACCCGCCAGCGACTGGAAGAAGCCCTGTGGCATTTGGGCAGCATCCAGCCATTGCCGGAGGCACTTTTCACCCCGATCGCTGACCAGAACTGGATGGAGGCCTGGAAAGAGCATTACAAACCCATTCCGGTCGGCGAAAAACTGATCATCGTACCTGCCTGGCTGGAGTCTCCGGATGCAACCCGCATCCCGATCCGGATCGATCCGGGTATGGCTTTTGGAACGGGAACCCACCCCACCACCCAACTCTGCCTTGAGCTGCTGGAAAAGTACATCCAGCCGGGCATGGATGTCATCGACGTGGGTTGCGGCTCAGGGATCCTCTCCATTGGAGCGCTAAAACTGGGAGCCGGGCGGGCACTGGCAGTGGATATCGACCAGGCTGCCGTGGATGCCACCCGCGAGAATGCGGATGCCAATGCTATCAACTCCGGTTTGCTGGTCAGCCTTGGCTCGCTGGACGAACTGCTTTCAGGTAAATTTGAATTTCAGCAGGCTCCCCTGGTACTGGCGAACATCCTGGCTAGCATTCTCATCCGTTTAATTGAGGATGGAATTGGGAAACTGGTCTCCAGGAATGGCGTACTGATCCTGTCTGGAATTCTGGAAGAGCAGGTCGAAAACATCGTTCAGGTCTCTGCAAAACATGGCTTCAAGCTGCTGGAGAAACGCCAAATTGGGGATTGGGTGGCTTTGGTGGTTGGGAAGGAATAACATGGGAGGTTACCTGACCTCAGTCATCTCCAAATTGTTATCTGAAAATAAATAAATTTTCCATGAGAGTTGCCATGCAGATCAATTACCTGGTACCAAGAGTCATACGCCATTTCATGCCCGGCTCGATCGCAAGGTTCTTGTTGAATCGCGGCTGGATCATTAAACCCGGCTCTGAAACCTCTGCACCGGAAGAATCGGCTGCTCGATACAAGGATAATCTCGAAAAAGCCGGGGTTTCCATTATTGGGGCGGATCTGATGATCTTCGGCTATGGGGGTCATTTTGATACGGCTTGTGTACTATTGAAAATGGGTGCAAACCATGTCACCCTGTGTGAATACAAAACCCCGCCCGATCATATTAATAATGCCACCTTGTTGCCAACTTATAGCGATTATCTTCGTAAGGAAGGAGAGTTGATCCTGACGGAGGATCGCTATATCACCCTTGTTCAAGGGGATATTCGTAAATTGGCTGCAGAAAAGTCCATAAAAAAATGTGATATTGTGGTCAGTATCTCTGTCTATGAACACTTACAGGATGTTCCGGGCATAACCCGGGCATTGGCAAGCATAACAAAACCAGGGGGAATGAATCTTCATCTGGTGGATCTCCGTGATCATTTCTTTAAATTCCCATTTGAAATGCTTTGTTATTCCGAAAAAGTTTGGACCGGGTGGCTAAACCCCGCCAGCCACCACAACCGTTATCGCTTTGGAGATTATCAGAAAGTCTTTAAAGAATTGTTCAAAGAAGTTGAAATTGAAGTGTTATCCAGGGATCTTGAGGCTTTCAAGAAAAGCAAAGAGCGTATTCGTCAGGAATTCTTAACTGGTGATCCTCAGATTGACTCGATCACTTCCATTAAAATATTTGCCAGGAAAGCGAAATAGCAATTCTGATAAAGAGGCAGCTAAGATATTAAAAGAATGGTTATGGTCAGCCAAAAAACACCAATAAAGATCACGGTGTCATGAGTGCGCCGGGAGGTATTCTTCCCGGTTCTTCTTTATTATCCCCTTTAGTGGGTAGACCTTCTAATTTCGGCGGCTTAGGGGGTTTGGTTGGATTAGGGGGTTTGGTCGGATTAGGGGGGGTATAGGTATGACCGATTTTTTGACCAGGTTTAGGGGTGGGGGTAAGGGTATTTGGGATGGTCGTAGGAGTTTTTAGGACGGTCGTAGGTGTTTTTAGGACGGTCGTAGGTGTTTTTAGGACGGACGTAGGGGTTTTTAGGACGGACGTAGGGGTTTTCAGGACGGTCGTAGAGGTTTTTCTGGTGGTAGGGGTTTTTTGGGTCGGTCGTGGTGTGAAAATCGTCCCAGTTGTCGTGGGAGAGGGTGTTCTGGTTATGGTTCGTGGCGTGGGACTACTTGGGTTGTTTTTCGGCGTGCTGGTGGAACTATGCAGCGCTGTCCGGGTGGCGGTCACCGTTGGTTGAAGTGTTCGGGTAACGGAGTTGACTCCGGTCGAGGACGGAATCGCCAAACGGATCTCCGCTGTTAAGGTAGCCATACGTTCCTTATATACACCGGGTGGCAGTTCCAGATCCCGCAAATTATCACTGACAATGCCAATATTGATTAACGGGATTTCAAGATTATTAATACTGTAATCAGCCTCACGATTGGAATGGATGGCAACAGGCAGGTTGTTGTTACCAGATGCAGAATTAAACACCTGGGGTATCAGGATCAGAACGACACAGACAAATAACAACAGGAGTAACAAGAGCATGGAAAAATTATTTTTTTTCTGCTTTTTGTTCTGTGAATTTTGCGAGGATAATGGTTCAGAATTATCTTTCAATTCATGTCCCTGTGCGAAAATTATTTGTTCAGTTTCAATTTTTGTAAAGAGGTTGGTATGAAAACCAAACCAGCACCCTTTTACACTTTCAAGCCGATCTTCCTTCTGAATGGATAATTATTCTTCTTCAATAAAATTTAAAAATAGCTCAACGATGGCAGGATCAAATTTTTTTCCGGAATCTTCCTCGATCAACCGCACACTTTTTTCCATGGAAAATTTCGGTTTGTATGGACGCTCGGAGATCAAGGCATCCCACGTGTCTATAACTGTAAAAATACGTGCCGCCAGGGGGATTTCTACGCCTTTAAGACCATATGGATACCCGTTTCCATCCCAGTTCTCATGGTGATAACGAGGAATATCCAGGGCAGGAACCAAAAAGGAGATATCCTTCAACATATCATAAGCATAGAGAGGGTGAAATTGTATCAATTTCCATTCTTCGTCCGTTAATTTGCCAGGTTTATGCAAGATCGTATCCGAAATTCCCATTTTTCCAATATCATGTAATGTGGCGCCTCTGCGGATATTCACCAGTTCTTCCCCTTTAAAACCCAATTTCGTTGCCAGCGCAACGGTCATATCTGAGACCCTTTTGGTATGCCCTTCTGTATCCTTATCCCGAAGTTCCAGTGCTTTTGACCAACCGGTCAAAGCACTATCATAGGCAAGCAGCAATTCATCCCGTGACTGGCTCAGATTGAATATCATTTGATTAAAGGAATTAACCAGGGTGTTGATCTCATCATTGGTTTCAATGTCAAAATGAACATCCAGATTTCCCGCTGCAACTAACTGGGAAACTTTGATTAATCCCAAAAGCGGACGTGTGATCAGGTTGGCCAGATTGATGCCAACCAGGATGACCAGGAAAAGGGCAATACCAACCAGACCAACCATCTGCCAGCGGGTGAAACTACTTGGATTGACGAAGAAGTTCTTTTGAAGTGCAGCTCCCAATATACCCAGGTCCACATCTCCGCGCGCTTCCCAGGCTGCCAGTACTTCAGTATAGGGAATATCCACCACACTTATCTCGCGCTGATCAGACATGCCGCGAACCGTGCTCTGTGGTAAAGACTGGTTGGCTATAACAAGTGCAGCTGTTTGACTATCCAACGGGGATGGATTAAATATGAAACTGCTGGCGATCGGCGTACCGTTAAAATCATAAAAAGTGATCTGACCCAGCGATTTTTCATGGATGGTGGCTGCCAGCTTTTCAAGTGAAGTTCCAACCAATATCACGCCTGTAAATTTATTCTGTTTATCGTAGACAGGTCCGGATACGTAAAAATAATTTCCCCAACCTGCCTGCACATATCCGGAATATTTATCTCCGAGACTGTCCACCTGGTTTTGTAATACTTTTTCCACAAAATCCCAGGACTGATAGGTGTCGCTGTTTCCTCCGGTTGAAAAACTGTAATCCTCCAACAAGCCACCGGCTTTATGGCGCATGGCAAGCACGGGATATCCATCCGCATCCAGAAATTCAATATCATCCAGTTGAGCATTGACCGCTATACCCAGGCTCAATGTCCTTAATGCTTCCGGGTCTTTAATCAACATAGCCTGAGCCATGCCATCAGAGTTTGACATTAGTCTTAATGCTTCCAGCAGGCTATCTTCTTCCTTGACCATCAGTTCTGATGAAAGCTGTCCAACTTCAGCCAGCTGGTTTCTAAAGCGTTCCTCAACAGTGTCGAATACGATGTTTGTGATCAAAAAAGCAGCTGCAATTGCCAGGACCGCTGCCAGAAAAAAGTATGGCAGCGTGATCTTGAACCGGATCGGCATCCTGATCTTGGCAAACCAGGATTTTATGCGGTTCAAAAAAATGGAGATTTTAGCAGGTGGTTTGGTAACTGATGAAGAATCCATTTATCCTTTGATCCTGATCTAAAGAACTGAGATATCGCAAAATTATCGATCATCCAATTGCCTTCAGGTATGACCTGATCTTGCTTATGCTGAAGGCTGGTAAAATCCCCCGGGAATTGTGAACATCGATCTTTGGGAAACCAGCCATCCTGCAAAACAGATCTTTGCCTGAAATATGATAACGATTATTATTCCACCGTTCTACCTTAATTCCATGTCAATAATTACCCTCATTTATACCCAACGGTGAAGAAATTTTTAAGAATCTTTCAATATTGTACCATTTCTGACACCTCCTTTTTAAAAATGATAACAGATTGTAAGTAAGCATAATCTCAAACAAGGTTTCACCGAAATATCAAACTCGCTGATCAGTGGATCACCTTGCAGAATTTTGAGCCATTCCAATTTTTCAATTCCAATAAGTGACCACAGAGCATCGTTATTAGACGATTCTTCTTGATCGTGTTGGCAGATACATTGTTGAACACGATGTAGATCAATTCAGTAATTAAATTTCCCTTTATTGCCAAGTTTGTGCTATCATACGGACACAATGAAAACTCGAATGCACTGGTTCTATTTCATAATACTTAACATCATCGTGTCTGCCACGGTTACCTTTGCGGTTCTCTATTACTATGATCACATCTACAAATCATTACCGCTGCCATCCCTGAGCGCTTCGATCCCGTCTCCCACTTCCGTTGAGCAGGTGAACCTCGGAGATGTGCAATTGGAGATCGTCAGCGTGATCGGATCAGGAGTGGCTGAAACAGAGATCGCAGTCCTCCAAAACAAAGGGGAAGATGCAGTTCTTCTGACCAATTGGATCTTGAGAAATGGCGAAGGTACATTTTACACCTTTCCACAGGTGAAGATGTTCAAAGATGGGGTTGTACAGGTGCATACCAGTGCGGGCGCGGATTCAGCCGTGGATCTGTATTGGGGTCGCACACAACCCGTCTGGCATTCAGGTGATGTCGCCTCGCTCTTCGATACGCAGGGTAATTTGCGTGCCACCTATATCATTCCATGAGTTGTTTTGAAGACGGAATTTCTCATTTATGCCATTGTGAAGAGGGGCAGTTTGCTCGACGACACTTGCACTCATATGCAATGACAGGCTCTCTTTCAAAAATCACTCAAGACTTGTCAGGATATTGATATGTCCCAGGCTCTTTATAGAAAATGGCGCCCTCAGAAGTGGGAGGATGTGTCCGATCAGGAACACGTCACCCGCACACTCCGCAATGCAGTCACCGGAGACCGGATCGGTCATGCTTACCTGTTCTCGGGTCCGCGTGGCACCGGCAAAACATCAGTGGCGCGTTTGCTTGCCAAGGCTGCCAACTGCCTGGACGAAACACCTGCCAATAGACCCTGCAATCAATGCCAGCACTGCCTGGCAGTGAATAAGGGTTCATTCCTGGATATGATCGAAATCGATGCAGCCTCCAACAATGGGGTGGACGATGTGCGTGATCTGCGCGAAAAGATCAATTTTTCCCCAAACCAGGGAAAATACAAGATCTATATCATAGATGAAGTCCACATGCTCTCCACGCCTGCATTTAATGCCCTGCTCAAGACACTGGAGGAACCACCCCCGCATGCCATATTCATCCTGGCTACCACCGAAATACACAAGATCCCTGCCACTGTGCTTTCACGCTGCCAGCGCCATGAATTCAAACGCGCCTCGATTGATGCCATCACCCTGAAGCTTAAAGAAATAGCCAAAAAGGAAAAGATCCCGGCGGATGAGGATGCCCTGGTCCTGATCGCACGCCAGGCGACAGGCAGTTTCAGGGATGCCATCTCCCTGCTGGATCAGATGGCCTCCACCGGGGAGAAGATCACCCTGAAAAATACGCACGCCATCCTGGGTACGGCTGCCAGTCAGAATGTGCTGGAACTGGTGGATGCCATTCAAAAAAAACAGGCGGGGGATGGATTGGACCACATGCATGCAGCCCTGGATGCAGGTACCGACCCGCGTGTGCTGGCACGTCAAATCGTCGAGTATCTGCGGGCTTTGCTGTTGATTAAACTTAAAAACCCGGATCAAGCCAACTTGCCAAAAGAAACTCTTAAACTAGCCAACAAACATGCGGAAGCTTTTACCAGCCAACAGATCCTGCACATGATCCGCGAATTCAATACTGCTGCAACGGATCTGCGCGGCGGCTGGCAACCGGCTTTAAGCCTGGAATTAGCCCTGGCAGGGGTGATGGAACAACCACAAGGCAAGCCACCGCATATCCTCTATCAAGATGCGCTTTCTGCTCAGGTGGAAAACCCGGTTACAGGGCAAGCCAAAGTCACATCTCCTCCAACCGCAAAAAACGTTACCACTTCGCAGACGAACATCACGTCTACTCCGCAGGCGAAAACCATTTCTACTGTGCAGGCGGAAGAAAACCCCAAAGAGGATCAACCGGATAAAGAAAATCCTGTTGTGACCGTCTCAAAAGAAAAAGATGATGATTTTGCCCGGCTGAATAAGGAATGGAAAAATATCAGTTTAGCTTTAAAATCA
>CAYJKQ010000007.1:152947-154420 GCA_964370815.1 uncultured Anaerolineaceae bacterium
TGATTTTGCCCGGCTGAATAAGGAATGGAAAAATATCAGTTTAGCTTTAAAATCAAACCACTCATTGAATGCCCTGCTTAATTCATGCCGCCTGGTTGACCTGAGAAAAGGGGTTTTATCGCTTGGTTTTGCGAGTGTAATATTGCAGGAAAAAGCCAACACACCCGAGCAGCTTGAGATCATTCGAAAAACTATTGCCGACTTGCTCGGGCTGGATCTGCAGGTGAAATGTGTGGTCAGTAAATCCAGGCAGGATACACCAGCTGATATCAAGCAGGATGGCATGGTGGCAGAGGCGATTAAAATAGGCGGCAAGATCTCGGATATTCATGATTAAATGGGATTTCCCCAGTCGAATTAATAATCCCATTACGAAAAACCGTCCCGAAGGTTTGGGTAAATAACGAACTAGCAATACGGGAACCATCGGGACGATCGTAAAATCGTAAATTTGAATAATAAAACAATGACCACAAAGGCACTAAGACACAAAGAAAAATAAATTAATAAACTTGGTGTCTTTGTGGTAAATTATAAAACTCCATTATGAAAAACCGTCCCGAAGGTTTGGAGTCTGAAACGATCTTGAATTAACGGATCCTTCGGGACGATCGTAAAAAAAGATAAATGGGTGGCTGACAAGCCACCGAGGAGTGCGTATGGCAAAAGGATATAATCGCCCGGCAGGCGGAAAACAATCCGGAGGTGGACAGCTTCAGCAATTGCAGCGTCTGCAGGAGCAGATGGCGGCAGCCCAGGCGCGCCTGGCTGAACAAACCGTGACAGCCAGTGCGGGTGGTGGTGCCATCAAGGTCATCATGACGGGTGACCAGGTTTGCCGGTCCGTTGAGATCAACCCTGACCTGCTGCAGGAGTTGGATGCCGAAATGCTGCAAGACCTGGTGCTTTCAGCGGTCAACCTGGCTCTGGAGCAGTCACGCGACCTGGCTGCTGAAAGCATGGGACCCCTGGCAGGCAGCCTGCCCTTCTAAAACTTATGCTACCCGATTCGCTTCAAAACCTGATCTTTTCACTGGAACGCTTGCCCGGTATTGGACCCAAAACAGCCTCACGCTTGGCGTTCCATCTTTTGCGTGCCCCGGAAGACCTGGCGGCTGGACTGGCGGAAGCCCTGACCGAACTGAAGACCAAGACCGCCTTCTGCAGCCAGTGTTTTCATATCACCTCCACCGGACGCGAGCACTGCGAGATCTGTGACAGCCCGCAGCGTGATGACAGCCTGATCTGCGTGGTGGAAGAACCCCTGGATGTGCTGGCTTTGGAGCGCACTGGCGCTTTCAATGGCAAGTATCATGTCCTGCAGGGTGTGCTTTCCCCGATCGAGGGCATTGGTCCGGACGATCTTAAGATCAAGCCCCTGCTCGAGCGCGTGCGCCTGGGAGTGGTGAAGGAGGTCATCCTGGCCACCAATCCCAGCATGGAGGGGGATGCCACAGCCCAGTACCTGCGCGG
>CAYJKQ010000008.1:0-103912 GCA_964370815.1 uncultured Anaerolineaceae bacterium
GTGTGGCGGGTGGTGCCAGGGAGTGCAGGTGAGGATCTCATTATTTGAGTAATGGAGAGATGCTTCGTCGCTTCGCTCCTCAGCATGACAGGTTTTGTCAGGCGATCTTAGGGTCTGAGCTTAAATAATTTACTTGAGGTAACTTCAAATTATCGGGTTTGATAACAAAGCGATCAACGTGGGACGGATCTAAATTGTGGGTTGTGCCTGGTAAAAAAAGATCAGCAAGTAAAGAAGCTAACGCTCTCGATATGATAGGTGTGCGGGAACAGATCGAATGGGGTAATCTGCTGCAACTGGTAACCACCATTCAAAAGGCGGCGGGCATCGCGCGCCAGGGTGGCAGGATCACAGGAGACATAAGCCAGTGTTTTTGGTTTCATGGTGAGAATGGCCTCCAGGGCTGTGCGCTCCAACCCGGCGCGTGGTGGATCCACCAGGATGAGATCCGGTTTGACCTGCAAAGCGGGGAGCACCTGCTCGGCACTGGCTTCATAAAGCTCCACATTATCGAATTCATCCAGATTAAGGCTGAAATCTTCGCAGGCTGAAGAAGAAGCTTCGATACCGATCAGGTGACGAACATGGGGCGCCAGGAAGGCACTGAACAAGCCAACACCGCAGTAAACATCCAGAAGGGTATCCAGGTTGTCGGGCAGGTTGGAAAGCAGATGATCGACCATTGCCCCGGCCATGCGGGTATTGACCTGGAAGAACGAACCGGCAGAAACATGGAAACTGCGGCTTTGGGAAGCCCGGGCAGAGTGAACCTCCATGCGGATATGGTCATCCCCAACCAGCACGAGAGACTCGCCATCATACTGGTGCACCACAGAAATTCCAGTCTGGACGTCCAGCGCGGGAATCTCTGGCAGGCGGCTTTCGAGCAGCAGCATAATTTCCTCGTCCGAGCCCAAACGCAGGCTGAGGCGCTCGATACCGGTTTCGGTTTCAAACTCCAACTGCGGCCAAAACTGATCCAGAGATTCCTGCGGGAGATGGCACTCACGGATCGGTACAATGCGATTGGAGTTGGGCGCTTGAAAGCCGAGACTTCCATCGGGATGGACGTGAAATTGGATGTGGTTACGATAATTCCATGGATCAGGGCAGGGCTGGATGGGCTGGATGGGCGGGTTGGCGATCTGCCCGATGCGGGTCAGTTGGTCGCGCAGGATGCTGGTTTTGACATCAAGCTGGGAGGCATAAGGCAGATGCTGGTAATGGCAGCCTCCACATATCCCAAAATGCTGACAACGTGCCGCTATACGTTCTGGCGCGGGCTGGATGATCTCAAGCAGTTCGGCGCGGGCATAGCCTCGTTTTTCTTCCATAATGCGTATGCGGACTTGTTCGCCCGGCAGTGCAAATGGCACAAAAACTGCCCTGGCATCGGGCAGCCTTCCCATGGCGTCGCCGCCATAGGTCAACTTATCCAACGTGACCAGGATGGGCTCGCCCACTACTGTATATTCACTTCTTGTGGCGCGCTTGCCAGAGTTGGTCAAGATTGGTTTCAAGTCTTGAGGCTAACATATCAGGCTTTGCAGTGGTTACATCGTCCCCGTTTTCAAATACCGAGTAAGGGATGGAGATATCACGCACATGCAAAAAATCCGGGTCTGGCTGGCTGAAGGTCTCCCAGTCATCCAGGCGGTAAAGCTGCTCCATTTTTTCGTCGGGCAGACCATGTTCCAGGATGCTGTCGGGGCGCTTCGGGTTGTAACGCAAGCGGTTCTTGCGCAGCGATTCTTCGAAGGGCACATTCACATATAACACAACTGCCCTGTTAAGAAGCTCGTTTGAAAAATGCGAAAAGGCGGCTGTATATCCCCCGTGCTGGTTGCCACGCGAAAACTCCACCAGCGTGGTATTGTGACGGTGATACCCAGATTGATCACGTCGCCGCTTGTTATAGTCCAATTCGAGGCGCTCGATCAGCAAGTGCCAGAGATCTGCATGGATAAAATAGCCTTCTTCGTCCGTATGCAAGCGTGGTCTATTGAAACGCTGGGTGAGCAGGGCATCTTCTTCGAACCAAGTCCACAACATGGGAAAATCGTCCAGGATATCCAATTGCGCCAGGTGAAAACGCTCCCGGCGGGTTTTGGCTGGCAGGTGCTTAATAAAATCGATGATCTCACTTTTCCCGGAGGCTGGTCTGCCTATCAGGATGAGTAGATCGAGAGTGGTTGCCACTTATTTTACAAATAGCGCCAGGATGCTATTCTGGAATAAAGACAGGATAATCAAAACGGTGATGAAAGAACCAGCCAGGATGGCGATACGTTTCAGATCACGTTTTACGTTGGAATAATCGGGGTTGAATTCGTCGCGGGTGATGACACTACCGCTTCTTTTAATACCGTATGAGGTCTGGCGTTTGCTTTTCTTGCTCATGATACTGGATGCTCCTAAGGATTTTGAAGTGTGGCTTTGACAACGATACGCTTGTTGTCAACCAGGTAAGGATAACACGAAATCAGGGTTACGACCGAATTGGTGGTGGGAGCCATGACCTCCACCTGGATTGGTTCCACGATCTGGGTATCGGTGACAACGTACACGTATTGATGGGTTATGGTAAAGATATGAATGGTATCACCTGGTTTCAGCCTGTCCAGATCTCTGAAGATCTCACCATAAATATCGTTATGTCCAGCCAGAACCAGGTTGCCGGGCTCTCCTGGGTCAGGTGTACCGAGATGCTGCCCAACACCTTTGCGCAACTGTTCCCAATTATCTCCCGGGAATATCCGTGAATCAACTTTAATGGCAGGAATCCGAATGCTGATGGCGGCTTCTGGTCCGGTGGTGGGAATGGGCAGGTTCTCAAAAGATCTGGCAATATCCTGCAGGTGGGCAGGAACCTCTCCCCAATTTTGCTGGCTTATATCCGATTCTTTCGGAGAAACATGACCGGATGGTAGCACCACAGCTGTGATCAGCGGGGTGGGTTCCGGAGTATTCTGCTGCCAGGCTGCCACCACTTCCTCGTTCAATGTACGCAACATTCCCATACCATTTAAAAGAACGCCAGCCAACCCTAGTATAGCCAGGATTTCCACAACGAAAAGGGTGCGATCCAACCAACGCCTGCGCCTGGAGCGGGGTAATGGTGCTGAAGTTATGGGTTCTGTGGGGAGGGAACCAGCCTGGGATTGCCAATCCTGCTTTTCCATATCGGGCAGGTTGGGAGCCAGGTTTAAAGCCCGCCCGGTCTGGCGAAAGCGCTCCAAACGACCCTTGCGGGAGACCCGGCGCTTATCGAGCAGCAGGCGGCGTAGTTCTTGTTCTGTCAGTTCCTCCGGGCGTATTCTTCTAGACATCATCGCACGGGGATTATACCGCGAGAGGGGAACTGCGGGTTATTTTTTGGCAGTATTCACCGGCTGGCGGATGATGGTACGCAGTTTTTCCGGAGCGGACAGACGCGGATCCCCCAGGTAGATCTCATGGTGTTTGCCATGTCGGACATAGTCCTGTGAATGGATAAATGAGTGAAGTTTCTCAATTGTAGGAGCTTCTTCGGAATAAGGTCCCAGGTGCATGATCTGGGCTGCCTGGTTTTCTGTATAGCTTTCAAAGCTGACAAGATCGAGTGCCGGCAGGTTTTTTTTTCGTTTGATCTCAGACTGGACGGTGGCGACCAACTGGGGAGTAACAAATGATGGCTGTAGTATCATCATGGTCCACAGCCAATCCTCCTTGCTGGTTTGAGTGAATTTGCTCATATCAGGAACCCACCACAAGCCTTCAAGCGGCAAAACGCCATAATCCAGCCCTGTTTCACCTTTTTTGATCTTGAACTTCAGACCATAAGAAAGTGAAAACAGGGCTTCCACAGCCTGCTGATATTCCGGCGCAGTATTAGGATCACCTTTTCCATCGATCATCAGGTAATTTAAAGGTGGTAGTTCAACCCATTTGGGCTGGGAAGTGGAGGCAGTGTACCAGTCTCCATATTCTTTCTTGTAATCGATCTTTGCCATATTCACCACCTTTCCAGCGGGGTTAATTTGCCAGGCCGCGATTATGCAGGCGCTCGTGCTCCCAGACACTAAAGTCGGCAGGCGGGTGGATCATTTCGGCTTCGGGTCTGCGAACCAGCACAGCCACATCGTTGGGGCAGCCAGTGACACACAAACCACAACCAATGCAATGCTCCACATCCACCACCGAGTAACCATCCCCTTCTGTGATGGCTTTCACCTGGCAGCGCGTGATACAGGTTCCGCAGTTGTTACAGGCGACAGGATCAATGACTGCGTAATAATTGGCAAATGCCACCGATTTTTCCAGGCCATATTCTGTAATACCCCGCAAGATCCCACAGCAGCAACCACAGCAATTGCAGACATAGCCCACCCCCTTCATAACATTGTTGACAGTGTGAACCAGTCCAATTTCTTCACACCGGTCCAGCAAAGCCAGGGCTTCTGCTTGCGTGAGGTCACCCGGGCGGGGAGAACCACGTTCGATCTCCGAAAAATTCAAGCACATGTTGACTGGAAAATCACAGGGATCTCCAATTTGAGCCTGCTGAACGCGGCAGATGCAATCGCGCACGTTGAATGTTTTTGACTTTAAAAGAATAGCCCGCACGTCATCGTACGGTAAAACCCATTCGGTTTTTATGGCTGCCTGGGCTGGTACGACGCGATGCAAGGCAGGCTCCACCCCCATGATACCGGCCACCCCACCGTTGGCAAAGTACTCCTCTGTCAGGTGTGCCAGTTCGTGATCCATCAATTCCAGCGAGGCTTCATAAACGCCAACCACAAAAGGTGCCAGTCGAAACCGGACCTGACCATCCTGCTTGTCGATCCAGACCATGCCTTTCCTTGTCATCTGAAAGAGCTGCTTGCTGACATCCTCGGGAGGCAACTCAGCCCGGCTGGCGATCTGCTCCACTGGCTCATAGCTCCCAGTCAGATGGGCAGCCAGGGCAGCCTCTTCGGGGGTATAAATTTTTTTCAGGATCTTCAACTCCACGTTGGATGATGTGCGCGGAAATCCATTTGGCAGGCGGTCCATTGCATCAGCCAGGCGGGAGAAAATTTCATCGTTCATGGGGATGATCTCCTTTTTTTTGAGACGGGTAAATAACAGGAATACAGGGAATATTATTTAATTTAAATATACAACAATTATTACCAGCCAACAACCCTCTAATTTTTTTCTCAACGATCATAACAAAGGGTTCAAAAAAACCTGCATAAATATTTCGGGACTATAAAATTAGCCAACTTCTATTCATGTATATGTTATATTGCCCCGAAAAATCCGGAAATCAATTAATTCATCCCACCATGGGGGTTTCAGAAGGAATGGCTACAACCTGGTTGCGGCCATTTTCTTTTGCCTGTAAAAGCCCCTGATCTGCTCGACGAATAAGATCTTCTGGTGTGTCTCCACTTATAAATCGAGTAACACCAAAACTGCAAGTAATGGGAGATGATTTTAATATAGGTGCCTGTTCAAGATCTGTGCGCAAGCGTTCAGCCAATAAAACCGCCGTTTCTTCGTCGGTATTAGTCGCAACACAAACGAACTCATCTCCTCCCCATCGGCCGAAATGATCCGAACTACGCAGACTGTTGCGAACGATTCGGGCGGATTTCACCAACACCAAATCCCCCAAGGCGTGTCCGAATTCATCATTAATTCGTTTGAAATGATCGATATCAAACATTATGATGGCCAGGGGCAGGTTATGACGATCCGCCCGGTTGATCTCTTCATTCAGATGTCTCTCAAGCTGCCGGCGATTATCCATCATTGTAAGGGAGTCCGTATTAGCCAATTTCGAATTAAAATTAGCTGTTAAACGCGTGGAGTTGTAATGTTCTCCCGTGTGAGCCATCAGGTAAAGTAAGATAATGGAGAAAATGCTTACCAGGAACACTTCAAACAACAGTTGAAGTTTTGGAATGTTCACAACGATCGTATTGGATTGCGAAAAAAACCCAACTCCAAAGGCCAGAACTAGAAGCAAGAATATCAACGATCCTGCCAATGCGCGGCGAATCTCCAGCAAACAAAAACCCAGTATATAGATGAAAGTGACCCAAAGCAAAAAGTTGGATTCAATCTGAAGGTCATCAACTATGACACCTCTTAACTGGAAAAAGATCTTTAAAGATATGTAGATGAAAATCAAACAGTAAGCCAGATATTCAAATGATCTTAATGAAATAAGCTTTGACCAGAGAAATATCATTAAGAAGCACATAATATATGCGATGATCGGTAACGCGTATTGATCTATCCATGAAATTTCACCAACATAAGAATAGAATCCCCACACAAAAATTATGCTCACCACACTCAGGGGAGTTACGATCAAATAAGCTAGACGTTTGGATGACAGAATAGGGTCATTTCTGTCCTTGCTTGTCAAAGTTTCTTTCTTTATTTTTTTCAAGCCGATTCTACCTTCTGGATTGCCTTATTATAAAATGTGTAAAATGGGGGAACCATAACAGTCTTGCAACCATCCAACAGCCTCCCTTATTACAGAAATTAGAGGTGCATATCATTCAGACCCAAATTATTACTTTCAGTATACTTTTTTTTAGGTGCATTACAATAGGCAGAAGTACAGATCCTATTTGGAACAGGTAGGATTTGCAGAGATGGTCATCCTGCAAACCTGACTTCCGCCTTGAGGTCAAACATGGACCTGAAATATCACAGGGAGGTCAGATTTCGGATCAACCCGATCAGCAACGGACAGGCAATACACAGGCTGAGAACCAGGCAAATGATACCAACGATCAGACCCCACTTCAAACCACCAGCCTGACGCTCCAGGACAGCATCGGTGGGCTTTTCTGGATCGTAATAGACAGTCACCGGTCCACCAAGTGGGAAGCGCTCGAGGGTTTTTTGAACAGAGTCCGGGTTCTTTTGAGCCAAAACGCCTCCAAAAGCGAGACGTTTTCCGGTGTAAGTCTCTCCACCGACCTGGTAGGTATATTCAACCTTTGGATAATAAGCATAGCTCTCGTTTCCATCTTCATCCCGATTGACACTGCGTTTCACCTCCGCCAGAGTGACCGCGCCAGATGTGGATGGCCAGTTCTGACTTTCTTCGGCTTTCTTCTTGCTGCGTAAGCTGAAGACCACCAGGTAAATTCCCAGCGCCAGCAAGATCAGGACGAATATGCCTCCACAAAGACTAACAATCAGAACAAGAAGCAAATCTCCAGACATATTAACTCCTTTTGTAAGGACTAAAACGCTTCAGGGTTGTTGGGGATGAAGTGGCAGGGTGACATTCACTCAACCAACAGATGGATCTTTTCCTACTATGTTTCTCCTACTTGGTTTTCTATGCCATTTTGCGAATACGAACTTCAATGTCCGTTTCATGCTGCAGAAGATCTAGAAGTAAGGCTGTATCTGTCTGCCCGTAATGGTAAGGATATAAGATGCGGGGTCTAAAAGACAGAGCTGCGCGGGCTACCATTTCAGGAGTCATGGTATAGGGCAGGTTCATCGGTAAAAAAGCGATATCAATGTCCTGCAAAACGCCCATCTCAGGGATGTTCTCAGTATCACCGGCGATGTAAACGCGCGTATCTCCAAAAGTCAGTACATAGCCATTACCTTCAGTCCTAGGGTGGAAAGGCTGACCGTTTTCGCGTGTATGCACCAGGTTATAAGCAGGTATGGTTTCAATTGGAATGTTCTTGACAGTTTGTTTATCACCATTTTTCATCACCAGTCCGCCTTTAAGCTTTTTTTGGCAGGCTTTTGTATAAACGATCTGCGTGCTGGTTGTCCGTACCTGGCTGATCGCCTTCAGATCCAGGTGGTCACCGTGTTCATGTGTGATCAGGATGATGTCTGCTTTGGGAAGCAGGGCATAATTAACCTGCTTTCCACGCTGATACGGGTCTACGTGGAGGATCAAACCATCGATCGCCAAGATCAGGCTACCATGACCGATGAAGGTGATCTCCAGAAAGCCAACTGAGGTTGAGAAGCGGTCAGATTCAAAATTCTGGGTGGGGAGCATAGAATTTCTCCTTTTAATAATAATCACCCCTGCACCAAATCCTTGACGGGAATGAGGGGTGATATGAAACGGTGAAGCAATTTTCTCCGCCAGGTGTTGGTTTACACTTGAACCTTGATGTGTTTTTTCAAGCTGCGTACTTTTCCATGATCTTTTCGATGATCCTGGAATTTGCTTCTGAAAGGTCCAGCATCTCAAATCCGATGTTATAGTAGCCGGGTCCATATTCGTCCGGACGCACACTTTTAACCCGGGCATTAAAAAGGATGAAAGGGTCAGTAAAATCATCTTCACTCAGGTCAAGGCGCAGTTTGACCAACTGTTCAACAGGCAGGGTTTTTTGAGAATCAACCAGCAAACCTTTGGTAGAAATATTGGACAAGATTCCCAAGGTTTCAAATTTTTCAGCGTTAACAACGGGCAAATAATAAGAGATTTTTATGCGCGGAATGGAGCGTCTCTCTTTATGCTTTATTTCATCTGTTTCCATACCTGCCTCTTTCAATGTTCTCTGATCGAATTATTCAGAAATTAAGGGGTCAAATTTTTCCCGAGTGCAAATTAAGTATAGCATAAATGGGTAATTCTCTTCCACCTGAATTGATGAATTGGTTAGATTAATTCCTTTTACAAATCAGTTGTTCATCGTGTACGCATCTTTGAGTGCATGGACCTCCTGCCAGATGTGCGCAAACCTTTCGGGGATGGCAACGGGTTTACGCAGCATGCGCAGGCATAATTCCATCTGCCGGGGACTGCTGGTGGGCTTGCTGTGAAGGTTGAGTGCATGGCGTGAAAGGTCACGCACCATGACATCAAAGATCTGGTCGAGCAGGTTATCTGCGATGGCATAGATACCGGCGTTCTCAAGCACCAACTGGGCATACACCACCAGGGTGAAGATCTCGCCCAGCGCCAGCAGAAAATCGACATCTTTTTGCTGGTTTTCGTCCGGGGTGGCAAGAGCCAGGAATTCTTTAAAGACAGCCACCTGTTCACTGAATATGGCAATATTGGGCAGCGTATGCTTCTCGAAGACAGCCTGGTAATCATGAAAACGGATCTTTCCAAGACCACGCGCCGGCCCCTGGTCAAATAAGAAAGCATCATTTTCCGCGTCGTTACGGCACGGAATGACAGGATATTCCATCGGATTGAAGAAGTAATTCGGCATGAACTTGACGATCAGCGCGATGTTGACATGGACTGTGCCTTCAAGTTTGGGCAGGGCACGGATATCACGGGCTGCCATTTCAAAAAAGGGCTCGGCTTCAAAACCTTTGGCAGCGATCACATCCCACAGCAGGTTGATGACCTCCTCACCCTGGGTGGTGACCTTCATCTTGACGATTGGGTTGTAGAGCAAATAACGCCGGTCAGCCGCACTGGCTGAGCGCAGGTAATCTGCAGCACGCAAGGTGAAGAGTTTCATGCTGACCAGGCGTGTGTACGCATCCACGAACATCTGGCGCACATGCGGAAAGTCAGTGACGAACATGTTGTACAGACGGCGGTTGGAGGCGTGTTGGATGGCTTCATAGAAGGCATGGGTGCAGATGCCAATGGAGGCCCAGCCCAGGTTGTATTTACCGATGTTTACCGTGTTGAGACCCATATCCCAGGCAGCTTGGGCGCGCGCCAGGATCTCGGTTGAAGGGACCGGATAATCGTGCAGAGCATACTGCCCGACGTAGTTCTGGCTGGCTGTCACATTTTTTATGAGCTCATAATTGCTGTGACGGTAATCAGCCACAAAGAAGACATACTCATCCGTATCCTTGATCTTGCCAAAAGTGGAAACCATGGGCGCCAGGTTGGCATTGCCGATGTAATATTTTTCACCGTTGGCAAGGTAACTGCCATCGGGCTGGGAGGTCAGGCTCATTTCGGTGGAGTAGATGTCCGCCCCATGCTGGCGTTCGGACAAGCCAAAGGCAAAAACATGACCTTCGTCCAACAATTCTGCAGCACGTTTTTTGAGAGATTCGCTCTTACTCATCCAGATCGGTCCCAAACCAAGGATGGAGACCTGCCAGGTGTACCAGTAGGACAAACCATAAAATCCCAGGATCTCGTTAAATTCACAATTGCGCCAGGTATCCCAGCGGTAATACCGGGTTGCCCCGTACGGTGTGGGGGTCAGCAGCGTGGCGAAGATCTTTTCATTTTTCACAAATTCCAAAAAATCAGCATACCAGGTCCGGTTGTGGTCATCCTCCTTAATTTTCCTGAGCCCTTTATTCTCAAAGAAGGCGACTGTCTTATGCATGATTTCTTTGGATCTTTCGTCCGGGTAATAGCGGGTGAGTTGTTTGGGATTAAGAAGGATCATTTTTACTCCTGGTTTGAATTATGAAGAGGTTATTTTTCCAACCAGATGGTGACCGGACCATCATTGTGGATCTCAACCAGCATATGAGCGCCGAATTCCCCTTTTTGGGTTGGCACCCCCTGGGCAGTCAACAAATCAACAAATCGGTCCACCAGCGGACTGGCAACTTCAGGCAGAGCTGCTTCCGTGAAGGAAGGTCGTCGACCTTTGCGTGCATCTGCAAACAGGGTGAACTGAGAGACCACGATGGCTTCAGCGCACACATCCAAAATGGAGCGGTTGAACTTGCCATGCTCATCTTCAAAAATGCGTAAAGTGGCTATTTTTTGCGCCAGAAAGGCGGCTTGTTCTTCCCCGTCTGTTTGACCGATACCCAGCAGGATGACCAGGCCGGGTCCGCATTCGGCGATGGTCTTCCCTTCAACACTCACCCTGGCGTGGGTTATTCTTTGCAGCAGCGCTCTCATGGGCAATCCATCTCAAGACCGGGGATCTCCTGAAGTAATACACTCACTTTATTTCAAGCGTCCCGAGGGTTTGTGAATAAACATGACCGATCAACGAACCTTCGGGACGTGTTGATAATATTGAACGATCTCAGAGTGGCAATTGAATGGCTGCGCGCACTTTTGCCATGGTCTGGTCAGCCAGGACGCGGGCGCGCTTGGCTCCATCGTGCAGGATGTCCCAGACAGCCTGGGGGTCCGATTCCAGTTCAATTCTTTTGGTGCGGAACGGTGCCAGGTTGGCGTTCAGGTTGGCTGCAAAGCGTTTTTTGCAATCCACGCAACCAATTCCTGCCCGGCGGCATTCTGTGTTGATCATATCGACTTCTTCAGCCGGGGAGAAGATCTTATGCATGGAGAAGACGTTGCAAATATCCGGGTCACCAGGATCGTCGCGGCGCAAGCGCTGCGGATCCGTGACCATTTGCAAGACACGTTTGTATGTCTCTTCAGGTGTGGCAGCCAACTCGATATGATTGTTGAGACTTTTGCTCATCTTGTTGACACCATCGATCCCCAAAACTTTGGGAACGACTGTGTTTTTCATTTGTGGTTCGATCAGAGCGTTTGATTTATAGCGGAAGTTAAAAGAGCGCACCAGTTCGCGCGCAAATTCAATATGCGGTGCCTGGTCAATTCCGACAGGAACCAGGTTGGACTGGTATAAGACAATATCTGCCGTCATCAAGACCGGGTATCCCACCAGACCATAATTGACGTTATTGGGATTCTCGCGGATCTTTTCTTTGAAGGTAGGCAATTCGGTCAGCTTGCCCAGCGGCGTGACCATCGAGAGGAAAGTATGCAGTTCAGTTACCTGGGGTACCTGCGATTGCACGAACATGATGGTTTCTTGCGGGCGGATACCGGCTGCCAACCAGTCGAGCGCCATATCAAAGGTATTCTGGCGCAGGTTGAGCGTATCTTCCACTGTGGTCAGGGCGTGGATATCAACAATGCAATAGACGCATTCGTAATCATCCTGCAGAGCGACATAGTTCTTGATGGCACCCAGGTAGTTGCCGAGGTGCTGGCGCCCGGTAGGGCGGGCACCCGAGAAGACACGGCCTTTTTTAACAGACATGATTTGCCTCACTGCGTTAGAATATTTTGTATCAAGCCAAGCACCTCACCCGGCTCGGCATGCCGCCCGGTCTGGAGCTTGGAATAGAGCAAGGACCCGTTCACTTCCACCTCAAACCTACCTCCTTCCGAAGGTTGCAGGCTGATGGTTTCGATCTCGGGTTCGAAGGTCTTGAGTAATGCTGTAGCCAGGTCAACGGCCCGGTCGGTGTAGTGTCAGACTGCACAATATTCAATATTGATCTTGAGCAACATAAAATTTTTTCCTTAAGTAAATGCAAAATGAATGACGAATGTAAAATTATAACATATGGAAGATTTTTGTAATTTATATAAGTTCGATCCTGGGGGTGTACTCCAGTTCCCAATCCTGCAGAGCAGGAGCCCAAGATCCATACCTGTCACCCAAGGCGGAATCAAAATAAAAACTGAACTGGTCTGCAGGCACAGGTGGTGCGTCTTGTGCCACCCAAACTGAAAAGGACTCTTTTTCTGATTTGGAGGTGCTTTTTGGATAAAGAGTTCCCCCCTCAAATTGACGCCTGCCTGTGGTTGTGTTTTCTGGTATATTAAGATCGTATAATTAATAATAAATATTAAAAGGAAGATTTCTGAACATGAAACGAATTTGCGTCGTCGGGGTTGGGTATGTAGGTCTGGTAACCAGTGCATGTTTTGCCGACCTGGGCAATAACATCGTGGCAATGGATATTGATGAAAAGCGGATCGAGGGGTTGAAGAATAACATCATGCCTATCTACGAACCAGGTCTGAGTGAATTGGTTCAGCGCAACGTGAAAGCCGGGCGGTTATCCTTTACCACCTCTTATAAAGATGCTCTTGACGGAGCAGAATTTGTCTTCATTGCTGTGGGCACTCCCTCTGCTGTAAATGGAGAAGCTGACCTGCAATACGTGGCTGCAGCTGCTCGCGCCATCGCTGAAAACATGACCTCGCCGATGGTGGTGATCAACAAATCCACTGTTCCAGTCGGCACCGGGGACTGGGTGGCAGACATCATCACGCGCACCCAACCCAAACCCATCCCCTTTTCAGTGGTCTCCTGCCCGGAGTTCCTGCGTGAGGGAGACGCCATCAGCGACTTCATGCAGCCACACCGCACCGTGCTCGGCTCACTGGACCGGGAAGCCGCCGAGAAGGTGGCTCAACTGCACCTGCCCCTGCGTGCCCCCATCGTCATCACCGACCTGCGTACAGCTGAAATGATCAAGTACGCCTCCAACGCCTTCCTGGCTACCAAGATCTCTTTCATCAATGAGATCGCCAATATCTGCGAGGCGCTGGGGGCGGATGTAAAGGAAGTGGCAGCTGGCATGGGATACGACAAACGCATCGGTCCCAGTTTTCTGAATGCAGGATTGGGGTGGGGCGGCTCGTGCTTCCCCAAAGACGTCAAAGCACTGGCTTTTATGGCAGCTGAGAAAGGTCGTCACCCGCAACTTCTCAACGCAGTCATGGAAATAAACGCTGACCGGCGCGCCCAGGCAGTCAAGAGCATGGAAAAATTGCTGGGTGGCTTAAAGGGAAAAACCATCGGCCTGCTTGGCCTGGCTTTCAAACCCAACACAGATGATATGCGCGATGCCCCGGCTATAGATATTGCCCGGGGACTGCTGGCTGGCGGTGCAAGTGTGCGAGGCTACGATCCGATCTCCATGGAAGTGGCGCGCACCATGATGCCGGCGATTGAACTTGTGGATGACCCTTATACCATGGCCACAGGATGCGATGCCCTGATGGTGGTTACCGAATGGAATGAATTTAAGAATCTGGACCTGGAACGCATCCGCAACCTTTTAAAACAGCCGGTAATCCTGGATGGGCGTAATATCTACAATCCGGAGTACATGATCAGCCTGGGTTTCACCTACCAGGGTATCGGGCGCGGCAACGGGGCGGATGACTAAACCCCCAGTCTGCGATTACGAAGGTTCGGATTACCAGGCTTCCTTCTGGGGGGATGGGTTGCGGGATTACGAAGACCGCACCGAAGCCATTGCCCTGAAACGCCTGCTTCCAAAAAGCGGTCGATTGCTGTTGGAACTGGGAGCCGGCGCCGGGCGCAATACACTGCGTTACACCGGGTTCGAACACATCGTGCTGCTGGATTACTCTCGCACGCAGTTGCAGCAAGCCCAGTCCCACCTGGGACGAAGTCCGAAATATACCTATGTGGCGGCTGATATCTACCGTCTGCCCTTTGTGGACGGCCTGTTCGATACCGCCACCATGATCCGCACCCTGCACCACATGGCAGATGCCCCGCTGGCTTTGCACCAGGTACGCACCGTGTTACAACCCGGGGGAGTTTTCATTCTGGAGTATGCCAACAAACACAACCTGAAAGCCATGTTGCGCTATGCACTTAAACGCCAGACCTGGAGCCCTTTTACGTTGGAACCAGTCGAATTTGAAGAATTAAACTTCGATTTTCACCCGCGCTCCGTGCGCACCTGGTTAAAAGAATATGACCTGATCTTGCAGCGCCAGTTGACCGTTTCGCACTTCCGATGGAACGCTTTAAAAAAGTTATTCCCGCCTGCCTTCCTGGCAGCGATGGACGGGTTGGTCTCCCTGAGCGGGGATTGGTGGCAGCTCTCGCCCAGCGTTTTCACCCGCAGCAGGGCTGGTGCCAATGGACAGAGCGCCGTGACTGGTGCTTTCTTCAAGTGCCCAACGTGTGGGAACCCCAGCCTGATCGAGCATTCCGAAGTTCTGGATTGCAAAGTCTGCGGCAGCAAGTGGGCTGTGCGGGACGGTATTTACGACTTTAAGGAAGCGCTCTGAACAACGGAAACAATAATAATCGTCCCCCTGCGGAAAGACATTAAACCAGGTCTGCGTGTGCGCATTGTGTGTAAACAGGACCAATCCAGCGGCAAACTCGTCGAAGGGATCGTCAAAGACATCCTGACCGGTTCGTCCACACACCCACACGGCATCAAGGTCCGCCTGGTGGATGGACAAGTCGGGCGGGTGAAAGAGATCGTAACCCTGGCTTAGGATGGATCTCACTTGGTTAAATGTATTACCAAGTATCGTAAATCGGGGTCTGTGGTCCCGATATACCTTTATGCATAGGTTCTAATCAAAATGAAAAGGATGTGATGACCAGAGCCGAGGGGGTCAATCGAGTTGTCTGACGGGGCGACCTTCAATATAACCACGATAGCCTCTAGGTTCAAGCTGGAAGCGCGGCCCATCTTCGTCAGCCCATTGAAAGCCGTAGATCTCCGGTTTGTAGTCTTTGATCGTTTCCCAAAGACTACCGATGGCCTCCTCAAAGTTTGCATCGTCATAAGGCGGTCCCTGGAAGATCATCATTTTGCAGGGAGGCAGTTCGATAAGATCAAAACCTTCTGGAATCGAGCCTGTATATCCGAATGGGATCTCAACTCCCTGGACATACATGGATGTGCCTGGTTTTTGCAAGCTCCCCGGCAGCCACATGCCGACCGGTTCATAAAGAGCCTCCTGGATGCCACAGAGCATATCCCACACTTCGCATCCCACCTCCTCGCAATATGCGTAGTAATCGGTTGCTTTTATACCTCGCTTGAGGATCAACTTCCTGACCGGACGATCTACAACCTGGACAAAAATCGTACTGGTTTTTTGGGATTCAGACATATTTGAGTCTCCTTTTTTCAAGGCGAGGAAATTTTGATGGATGATGTCGGAAAGGAAATATTTGATGGGTGGCTTGTTCCGGGAAAACCTCTGCGGGGTCAATCCAAACTGTTTCGAAAAAGCACGTGTAAAGCCCTCGTGGGAATCGAAAACAAAATCAAAAGCCACATCTATGATCTTCACATCTTCATTCTTGAGCCGGACGGCTGCTCGAGACAACCGCACGGCACGGATATATTCAAATGGACTTTTCCCGGTCAGCTCTTTAAAGATCTTTGCAGCATGCCATGGTGAATACCCAGCCACACTTGCCAGCATATGAAGCGTGATCGGCTCATGCAGATGCGCTTCGATATAAGATTGCATTCTCTGTACTGCTTTGATCTGTTCCCTGTTGTCCATGCACTCTCCTTGAGGAGTCAGGATATCATCTGATCTCAAGCAATGCTTGACCTGGGTTGTGATGGTTTGGATCTGGTCCATGTGTGGGTAGTTCTGGAAATATAAATAGCCGTTCAAAGGTTGCGCTATTTAATGCCTCAAGATCTTTATACCCTTTATTTGCCAAGATCCTTTTCGCTTATTTTGGGGTGTTGACTACCATCTAAAAATGTGGATCCGCTATTAATAACTAACTAATCAAGGCTTCTGGCCACGGAAACCCTCCGGGTTCTTGCGCTGCCGATTGAACCAACTTCTCATCGTCATGTCCGTGGATTTGATCAAAAAATGGAAAATCATGTGGTCCAACTATCAGTTTGGCAATAGGTTGTGCCGGAAATTTACTAATCCAATGAGGAAAGATGATTTCCATTCCTTGCATTTCTTGTGAAGCTTCCCTTTCAAAAGAATGGCGCGGCAGGATGTAGATCGAGCCTTCACACCATGGCTTTTGAAGCAACACTGAATGGGTAATAGAGAAAAAATACATCGGATCACTGATCTGATCGGCAGACATTCGAGCCCTTAAACAAGAGTTGAATAATGACATTTCAGAATATCTTTTTCGGTCGAGGATGGCAAAGTAGATGACCCAAATGCCATCCGTTGAGGCGTAAATAGCGCGCTGGTTGCTGAATTCTCTCTTATCATTAGCCTGCCGGGGTTCAACTTCTCCAATGCTTAGATCTTGTGATCCATGTAATACCAGTTCTTTTGTATCACAGAGGTAGGATAGGTACTGCCACTTTGGATATACAAGGCGATAGTCAACAAAACCTCCTGGCTTTGTTGATCGGTATAGATCTTCAAAAGCTGTCTGCTTTTCGGGTGTTATATCGTAATCGGGTCGGGGTAATAGAAAAGAACCTGCGTCCATTTATTCATCCTTCACTATTTGGCAGCCATACATATAAAGTTTCAGTTGAAAATGAGCCTGATTGAAGTCTGTTTTCCAATTTATATCAATATTTTTTCTCCACCACCCAAAAATGAGACAACCCCAAACGACGCAGTGGGGTTTTTTCGAGAGTTTGCAAGAACCAGCGCATGATTTTTCCCAACAATCCAATACGGGCGATGATATTGTCATATGCCCCGAACAGGACCGTCTGCTCAACCATCTTTACCGGCAAACCAGCAAACAGGCACACCAGGTCACGGCGTGAGTAAACACGTACATGCGGAGCGAGCTTGTTTCTCCAGCTACGCGGCAGGTAATTGACCAGGGGTGTGTTGCCAAAATGGTATTTGCCGTTCCAATAGATGCCGTGGGTTTCAAAGGGATAGCCGCGGTTGGGCACGAACAAAACCAAACGCCCGCCTGGTTTGAGGGTGCGTATGATCTCAAGCACAGCCTGGCGATCATCGGCGACATGCTCAAGGACTTCATGGCTGAGCACCAGATCAAAGCTGTCAGCCGGGTAGGGTAGATGTTCACTCGCCGCGCAGGTCAGCACTTTCATATGTTCCCTGGTGTGCAGCAAGCGTTCAATTTCATATTCCAACCCAAATATCTTTCCACGAGAGGCTTGTTGCAAATGGCGGACATACATGCCCACCCCGCAGCCATTATCCAACACCGTGCCGTGGATGCGATCCCCACCAGCGCGCAAGATCATCTCCATGCGGCGTTGCTGACCAGCCCGCCAGACGTAGGATGGTTCACCCCGCAGGGCGGCTTTATCCGAGAATTCAGGTCTCATTTTTCACCCCAGTGGATGGCGATCGTTCCCAACATGCGCCTCCGGAAAGCCACGTTCCTAAAGCCAGACTCACACATAGCGCTGGCAAGTTGTTCAGCATACAGAAATTTTTCTGTTGATTCTGGCAGGTAGGCATAAGCCTCACGCTGACCGGTGATGAGCGCCCCCAGCAGGGGGATAACCAGGTGCAGTTGCAGCCACAAGAAAGGGGTCAGCAGGTTGCGAGGTGGATGGGTGGTATCCAGGATGACGATGCGCCCACCGGTTTTGAGAACGCGCAGTTGTTCCTGCAGGGCCTGGTGCACGTCCAGCACATTGCGCATCAGGAAACCTGAAACAACCACATCAAAGCCGGCATCCGGGAAAGGCAGGTGAAGAGCGTCAGCAGCCGACCAGTCCAGGTGACCGTGCAGGTCGCCAGCGCGCATCATTCCCAACGTGAAATCCGCTGCCACAGCTTTGCAACCGGGCTGTTGGCGTTGAGCTTCACGCGTCAGGTCACCTGTCCCAGCCCCCAGGTCCAGCAGGCGGGACGTGGGCGTTAACCCTGCCCGGCGGATGACCTCCCGACGCCAGTGCGTGTCCTGCCCGAAGGTCATCAAGCGGTTCATCAGGTCATAACGCCTGGCGATGCCGGTGAACATACCCTGGATCTTGTCGGTTCGTTTGTCTGGAATTGCCATGAGATTATTATAACCTCAGCAAGAGAGTTCACCCTGTGATAAGAAATGAATTCGGAAAAATTTCGAAATATCTTGACTTCTCCTTCCCAAATATGTATAATCCCTAAATAATAACTCCGGGAGGAGTAAGCGGCAGGCAGGCTGATAGAGAAGGAGTGGCCACCGGCTGAAAGCCCCCACAGGATGCCACCGCTGAATGTCGCCCGGAATGAGTGCCGAAGAAATCAGGTTGAGATTAGAACGGCACGGGTAAGCCCGTTATAGCAGACCCCGGTATTGGCCGGGATGAACCAAGTGCGCTGGAGGTTTTTTTCAGAGATTCCGGCGAAGTGAGGTGGTACCGCGGAAGAAGCGTTCTTTCGTCCTCATGGACGGGAGACGTTTTGTTTTAAGGAGGCTTTTTTGAGAATATTGGCAGTCATCAATGGAGATTATGGTCAACGACATGTGGACAATATCCGGGCACATTGCCCCCCCGAGTGGACAGTGGATGTCTGGCAAGCGCCGCGTATTCTACCGCAGGTCATGGATTACCCGGAAGAATACCTGCCCGAAAGCTTACCCGCGGCAGATCTGGTACTCTCTTTTGGAGAGCACAAGGGAGTGGCAGAACTCATCCCGGATGTCGCTCGAATGTGCGGGGCAAAGGCTGTCATCGCCAGTATAGACAATGAAGCCGCCCTGCCACGCGGCCTGGCGCGCCAGTTGCGAGGCTGGCTGGAACGCATGGACGTGGTCTGCGTGACCCCCAAACCGTTATGCTCTTTGACGGAAACGGATTACGGCTTAACGCGCCGCGAGAGGACGACTTATGAGCAGCCACTTATTACGGAATTTGCGCGTTACTTTGGTCAGCCAAAATTGAAACTAAGCCTCGACGCGGACACACGTACCATTACAGCTGCAGAAGTGCTGCGCGATGCGGTCTGCGGCTGCGCCCGTTACACTGCCGAGCGGTTGGTAGGTGTTTCGGCCGATGATGCCGAACAGGAAGCCGGCTTGCTGCACCATCACTACCCCTGCCTGGCGTCGATGGGAATCGACTCGGACTTTGGAGACACATTGATGCACATCTCCGGTAATATCCTGAAAGATGAAGTCGCCAAGCAGGTAAAAGAATTCCGTCACATCCAGTTTATTGCTCCCGGCCTGCGCAGCGACGATCCGCCGGAAGAGAAAGAATAACAGGTCAGGAGAAAATCCATGAGCGAAAACGAATTACCAAAAGCCTATGACTTTAAGAACACCGAAGCGCGCATTTACGCCATGTGGGAAGCGGGCGGCTATTTTAAACCATCCAACGACCCGAATCTACCGGGTTTTGATCCCGGACGCAAACCGTTCGTGATCTCCATCCCGCCACCCAACGTGACCGGCGAGCTGCACCTGGGGCACGTCCTGGGCATGGCAATGGAAGACCTGATGATCCGCTACCACCGCATGAAGGGCATCCCATCCCTGTGGGTGCCCGGCAGCGACCATGCCGGGATCGCCACCCAATTGCAGGTTGAAAAAATGCTGAGGAATGCAGGTACCTCGCGCGAGGCTATCGGACGGGATGAATTTTTGCGCCGGACCTGGGAATGGAAGCACAAATACGGTGGTATGATCACCAACCAGATCCGCCGCATCGGTGCCTCGTGTGATTGGGAGCGAGAACGCTTTACCCTGGATGAGGGTCTTTCCAAAGCAGTGCGGGAAGCATTTGTGCGCCTGTACGAAAAAGGATTGATCTATCGTGGTCCGCGCCTGATCAACTGGTCACCGGGGTTGAAAACAGCCGTCTCAGACCTGGAAGTGGAATACTCTGAAGAAGCCGGCACTTTATATTATTTCAAGTACATGCTGGCAGATTCGAGCAACGATGAATTCATCCCGGTCGCCACCACCCGCCCGGAGACCATCCTGGCAGATACGGCTGTGGCAGTGCATCCGGAAGACGAACGCTATCAGAATTTCATTGGCAGAAAGGTGCTGGTTCCCATACTGGGACGCAGCATCCCGGTCATCGCCGATGAATACGTGACTCGTGAGTTCGGTAGCGGTGCCCTCAAGATCACTCCCGGACATGACCCGAACGACTACGAGATCGGTATGCGCCACAACCTGCCGGTGCTATCCATGCTCGATTCGGCAGCCCGGGTAACCGAGGTGGGCGGTCCGTATGCCGGATTGGATCGCTTTGAATGCCGCACAAAAATTTGGGCAGACATGCAGGCAGCCGGGTTGACCATCAAGGAACAACCCCATACGCTCAACGTGCCACGCTCCCAGCGCGGTGGCGAGATCGTCGAACCGATGATCTCCACCCAGTGGTTTGTCAAGATCCAGCCACTGGCGGAAGCAGCCCTTGAGGCGGTAAAAGACGGTCGCATCCGCATTCTGCCAGAACACTTTGAGAAGGTCTATTTCAACTGGCTGGAAAACATCAAGGATTGGTGCATCTCGCGCCAGTTGTGGTGGGGACACCGTATCCCGGTCTGGTACTGTGGTGAGTGCGGTCAACAGACATGCACACGTGAAGACCCGACCGAATGTTCTCAGTGCGGCTCCACACGACTGAAGCAGGATGAAGATGTACTGGATACCTGGTTCTCTTCGGGATTATGGCCTTTCTCCACCTTGGGTTGGCCGGAAGAGACGCCAGATTACAATTATTTTTATCCCACCAGCATGATGGAAACCGGTTACGACATCCTTTTCTTCTGGGTGGCACGCATGGTCATGGCTGGTTTGGAGTTTACAGAACAGGTACCCTTCGACACGGTCTACCTGCACGGATTGATCCGCGATGATGTCGGGCGCAAGATGAGCAAGAGCTATGGGAACGTAATCGATCCACTGCTTGTCATGGATGAACTGGGGACGGATGCCTTGCGTTTCACACTGCTGGTGGGTTCAACTCCCGGAAACGATACCAGCCCGAGCTTGAAGAAGGTTGAATCCAACCGCAATTTTGCCAACAAGATCTGGAATGCCGGCAGGTACGTGCTTTCAGCCATTTCGTCCCTGCCTGAAGACAGTGCATTCCCTATCGGGCTGGATTGGACCCTGGCGGATTCCTGGATCTGGTCTCGCCTGCAGAAGCTGGTGCGTGAGACCGAGCGCTTATTTCAATCCTACCAGTATGGGGAAGCCGGCAGACAGATCTACGAATTTTTCTGGGATGAATTTGCAGACTGGTATGTGGAAGCCTCCAAAGTGCAGCTTTCACAGGGGGGAGCGGTCGCTTTTCAAACCGCCGGAACCCTGGCACGCATACTTGATACCTGTCTGCGCCTGCTGCATCCTTTTACCCCCTTCGTGACCGAAGAGTTGTGGGGTAATCTGCGCCGGGAGCTGCAAAATTCTCCACTCAAGGCAATCTGTCAGGATTGGTCCGAGGTGCTTATCATTGCTGACTGGCCGCTGCCCCGCCCCGAAGAAGGTTGGGAAAACGACAAACAAGCAGATTTCAGCCTCATCCAGGACCTTGTGCGCTCGATTCGCAACCTGCGGGCAGAGAACAAGGTGAGTTCCAACCGCCGTATCCCTGCCATCCTAGTGAGCACCAAGCACAACAACCTGCTGCGTGAACAGGCTGGTTTGATTGCCTCTCTGGCACACCTGGATGCATCCAACCTGAGCATCCATGCCAGCCTGGCATCCAAGCCGGAGGACAGCATCGTGACAGTGACCGGATCCGTGGAAGTGTACCTGCCATTGACCGGATTGGTGGACCTGGCAGAAGAGCAGGCACGCCTTGAGAAGGAGCTTTCCCAGACGACATCCCAGATAGAGCGCCTGGAAACCCTGCTGGGGAGTGATTTCGCCGACAAAGCGCCAGAAGCTGTGGTGGCAAAGGAACGTGACAAGCTGGCTGGTTTACAACAGACGGCTCAAATAATTCGTTTAAAGTTAGGGTAATCATAAATTATCCAGACAGTATAATTTTGTCCCGATGAGGCTGTTCCAAAAATGAAAAGGGACAGACTCATATCATTTCAATCTAGAAGATTTACGGTCTGCCGCCGCGATAACCTTTGCCGCCGGTAGTAAATGTACCGTTATTTACACCAATTCCGCTGCCCTTTATTCCAACCTGACCATTATTATTGATGTTGGATAGGATGCTCTCGTAAAGATCCGCATCCAGGTACTGCGGTTGGTACACTTCACCGGTCTTGCGATTGAGTACATTGACAAAGTTTCGCAGGTGGTTATAAGAACCTTTCATAAGATTGTTATACACCTGTTGGATGTTTGCTTTGGTTGTCAAAGTCAGGCGGGTCTGTAAATCTATAATATCCACTTCTTCAATGGTGGCACCAACTTTCAAGGCATCTTCCAATGATTGATTGCCAGTAGTTAACAGACTGTTATATAAGTTCTGGAGTGTTGCATCACTGAAGACGCCTGCAACATCGCCCGGAATAACAATACCATACTGGACCAGCAATGACTTGACTGCATCCATGTGTATCTGTTCACTGGATGCGATGTTCTGGAAGGTTGGTTGTCCCCACAGGGCAAATAGGGCATTGTAAACATCACGTGCCAGTTTTTCCTCTTCGTACATAAAAAGTAGTCCGTCGGTTTCATCAACTGTCAGAGAAGTAACTGGTATTGCCAGGATCGAAGTGTCTGCCACTGGGGCAACTTCCACTGCGTTGACTGGTTCCGAATTGTTAGGAAGGCTTACTGTAAAATGTAAGGCTTGGATTTCTGAATCTTTTGCTGCCAATGCCTTGTATGCACTTGCGCCTAGCGCGACGATGATGACTACAGCCACGGTACCAATAATTAGTTTCTTAACCATAGTAATATCTCCATATTGATTTTAGTATTTTTGGAAAGTTATTTTGATCAACTTAGTTCCCATGATAGCAAGCGAATGTAAAGAAAGATTAAACCTTCTGTCAAGATTTCAATAAGTTTTTTCCAATCCATTTATTGATCTGTTGCCTGCACTTACATTCTGAATGGTTTTAGTCATCCAATAGCAAAAATTCTTAAAGGAAGTTTCATTGTGAATCCCAGCAAATCGATGATTGATCAAATATTGAATTACTATATAAGAAGAGCCTATCCCATTTTAGAAAACCCCTTTTTTTTATAGAAGTAGCTTTTAAATATTAATTAGACTCTTCAAAAACTTGACACGGGATTATTGAAATGATGGTAAATCATTGTCAAACCAGTATTTCAGTCTCTTGATGTCGAGATAATTCATCTTAACAAAATAAAACTTATGGTATGCTTAATCAAATTTTACTGAGGGAGATGCCATGTATATTGCCATTGAAGGTGTTATTGGAGTCGGTAAAACCACCCTTGCCTGCCTATTAGCGCAGTCCTTTCAGGCGGATGTGCTCCTGGAAGTCTTTGAGGAAAATCCTTTCCTTTCAGATTTTTATGGAGACCGGCAACGTTATGCCTTCCAGACCCAGATCTTCTTCCTTCTCAGCCGTTATCACCAGCAAAGGCGCAAAGTGCACGAATTACTGGAAGAGAACAAATCCCTGATATCTGATTACACATTCGCCAAAGACAGCCTTTTCGCCAGCATCAACCTGAAGGGTGACGAACTGGATATGTACAGGCGCGTTCATGAAGCTTTGGCAGAGAAGATCATCATGCCCGACCTGCTGGTTTACCTGCGGGCAGATACCAGTGTATTGATGCAGCGCATTGCCATGCGCGACCGAAGTTATGAACGCAATATGGATGGCAACTATATAGACCAGCTCAACCAGGCTTACGAAGCTTTCTTTTCAAGACCCTATGGCAGCACACCCATCCTGGTGATCGATTCAAACCCGCTCGATTTTGTGCGACAAAACGAACACCTTAATTTGATAGAAAATCGCATCCGGGAAACCCTGAAGCTCTCCCCCTTCCAGTCCGAACTGCCTCTTGGGTACAAGTCCCCTGCCTGAGGAGAAACTGATGCGGATCACAAAAGAATCACTATTGAGGATCGCCCGGGAAAACGTCAGTCAACGCATCCATGCCAAACCAGACCTGGTGGCAGCCTATTTGACCGGTTCCCTGCTGAAAGATGCACCTCTGCTGGGAAACACAACCGATATTGACCTGGTATTTGTCCACCCTTTTCAACCTGCAGTGCGGCGTGAGATCGTGGCGCTGACCCCGGAGATCCACCTGGATATCAAACACAACCCGCGCAGTGAGTATGAACCGCCGCGTGAATTACGCCTGAATCCCTGGCTGGGACCGGAAATGTATGACCCCATCCGTCTGTATGATGGCCAGCATTTTTTTGACTTCGTTCAGGCTGGTGTGCGGGAAAAATATCATGACCCGGTCAATGCACATGGGCGCGCTTCCCTCAATGCACAGCATGCCCGCCAGATATGGGGTGATCTGCAGGTTAGCCAGGATGACAGTCCTAAATCCATGCTTTTCTTCCTAAAATCAGTCAATCATGCCGCCAATGCCATTGCTGTAATCAAAGATTCACCCCTGTCCGAAAGACGGTTTCTGCTGGAATTTTCAGACTGCGCCGAGAGCACAGGAAATGCAGACATGATCGAAGATCTTTATGACCTGCTGGGTGCAAACCAGGCTGAAGAGAACAACCTTGATTCTTATCTGCCCTCATGGGAAAAAGACTTCCTGGAGGCGGGTAAGATCCCATCTGCAGATATTCGCCTGCAGCCTGCCCGCCTGGTATATTACCTGCAGGGACTTAAGACTCTCCTGGCAGGTGAAAAACCTTCATCCATTTTGTGGCCTTTAATTCATACCTGGAGCCTGGCTGCAGAAGCCCTTCCAGAGACCGGGCGTTCTTCCTGGGCCGCGTGCTGTCAGCAGATGGGTCTGCTTAAAACAGGTCTCGCTTTCCGCCTGCAAAAATTGGATCATTTCCTGGATTCCGTTGAAAATATTCTGGATAACATGGCCATTTCCAATGGTTTGACAGAATTTGAGAACAGAAATTACTAAATAATCTACAACTCCTAATGGGTGTGATTTTAATATTTTTTTTCCCAGCGCCTGTGGATAACTCAATAAAAACTGTGGATAAGTGTTGTTTTCTGTGGATAAATCGCTCAATTGTTCGAAAAACTATTTAAATAAAATATCCATATGTGCAGCCATTATTGAGTATCCCGCTAGATGTGGATCCTGTCTAAAAAACTGTGGAGGTTTTCTTAAGTTATAGTTCGGAATTCTTTTTTTTGTCCACAATAAAAGACCCTCAATTTGAGAATTAATACCCCCATATAGCAGGCAGATGGAGGGTTCACAACCACAGCTACTATTTTTTGTAAGAAATCCTTTTTTTCTCCACTTTTCCACAACCCCTACTACGACTACTAAATATATTACTGTTTAATTAATATCCAATTAATGTGCTTGTATATACCTTTCAAATCTTGTACAATCTAAACAAGAATGAATCTACCATTAATGAAAAAAATCATTCTGGGAGATTAACATGGATATTATTAAAGTCTCAGCCACCTCCCGTACATCGGCAGTAGCAGGTGCAATTGCCGGTGTCATTCGTGAACATAAAAGGGCGGAAGTGCAGGCAATTGGGGCGGGAGCGGTGAACCAGGCTGTCAAAGCACTGATCCTGGCATCCGGCTACCTGCAAGGGGACGAGATTGCCATCGTCTGCAAACCCGAATTTGTGGATGTTGAGATCGAGGACAAGGTGCGCACTGCCATTAAACTGGTGGTTGAACCTCTCTAACCTTCAGAATTTTTTATCTCTAATAATTCAATTAATCTGTAGTAGCCAGGGCAACTTCGCTTGGAAGAAAAAAGACTTCTTCCTTGCCGGTTAGTTTTTCGTTTACTTTGGCGGCGATCAGGGTAAGGTGCCCATTGTGGGCAACATAATCCAGGTCATCGGCGGGGACAGTCAGCACCGGGCAGAGCTTAAAATCAGAGATCCAGTTCTCATACAATAAATTCAAACTGGCAAGATAATCCGCAGGAATGGAGCGTTCATACACACGCCCCCGGCGGGCGATGCGGGTCATCAGGGTGGGTACCGAAGCGCGCAGGTAGATCACCAGGTCTGGAGGAGGCAAAAAATCCACCAAATTCTGATACAGCTCACGGTAGGTCTGGTAATCGCGCGGGTGGATATTTCCCTGCAAATAGAGGTTATGTGCGAAAATCTCTGCATCCTCGTACACGCTGCGATCTTGAATGACAGAGTTGGAATGCAGAGCGAGAGCATGATGGGAGCGCAGGCGGTGAGTGAGGAAAAATATTTGGGAGTGAAAAGCCCAAGTGCGCATGTCATTATAGAAATCGGTCAGGTAGGGGTTATCGGTAACCGGCTCGTAGAAAGGTGTGCAATCCAGGGTCACACATAACCTTTCGACCAGGGTGGATTTTCCAACTCCAATGTTTCCTGCCACAACAACGTATTTTTTCATTCTTAGGGTATTTCCCCCGCCAGTTCCTGGTCTATTAACTTTTTAAAAGTTTCATAAGGTTGAGCGCCGACCACGTAGAGCCCGTTTATGAAAAAAGTGGGTGTGCTTTGTACTCCCAAGTCAACAGCATAGCTGATATCTGCTGATACCTCTTCTGCATAGCGATCACTTTCCAGGCAGACGGTGAAGGAGGACATATCCAGTTCTAATTCGAGGGCATAGTTCAAGTAGGCTTCTTTTCCCAGATCGTATTCATAACTGAAGAGCTTGTCGTGAAATTGCCAATATGCATCCTGTTCTCCCGCACAGTTGGCTGCATTTGCAGCCGGGGCTGCTTGAGGGTGGATGCTGTTGAGAGGAAAATCACGGTAAACAATGCGCACCTGGGTGGGATATTCATCCAACAATCTCTGGAACACCTCGGATTCCCACTTCTGACAATAAGGGCACTGGTAGTCGCTAAATTCGATAATGGTAATGGGAGCATCTACCGGGCCGATGCTGGGGTTGCCTCCCTCTTCAATGGGATAGCGCGTGACCTGCTGCTGTTCTGCCTCCGGGGTGTTTGCGGCAACCGGGGTGCTGCCTCCCCAGATCAGGAAGCCGCTGACCAATCCCAGCACGAATACACTTACCAGTAAAACGCTGTAGATCAAAGGGCGCTGAAATCCGGAAGATTGTACGCTGGTCTGCCCGGAAATTTGCCCAGGTAATTCATCGGGTATCCATGTTGTGGTAGATTCTGCCAACTCCTTCACAGGAGGATCAGGTTTGACCATTCGAGGGGTTCTGTTGAATCTACTTTTCATATCAAGATTATATCACCCAGATTGTTGACCGCATCCTTAAAGTTTTAAGGTTGATGGGAATTTTGAGCAGAAAAAAGGAAACGTATCGAAAAAAGATGGATATCATTTTATCTTCCGCTTGACTTTCAGGATGGCGATCTTGGTGGGGTGATTGAAGGGAGCCGGGTTGAGCGGATACGTGTTGAGAGAAATGTCAACCTGAGGTTTCGAAGGGTAGCCACAAAAATCATCCGGCACTTGCAGGAGTTCTTCAATGTGCAGGTATCCATCTGCGCACAATTCTTCCAGGCTGGAAAGGTATTCTTTGCCGCTAACAAACAAGGCATTGTTGATGGCAACCAACCAACCTCCATCCCGCACCAGGGGCCGTAACTTGTTGATTAGGCGCTGGCTGTTCTTCTCCAGATCGACCGCACCTTTTTTCCCGGCAGCAAAGAAAGGCGGGTCGAGAAAAACACAGTCAAACAACTCCCCATGGCGATTTAAACGGCTGGTCAGCGCCCAGAAATCACCCACCAGATAATCCGCTTTTTGGATCGGGAATCCGTTCAGAGTACAGGAGGTCCTGGCAATATTGAGATAAGTCCGGTTGCGATCCAACTGCACAACCCTGTGGGCACCGCCAGCCCATGCGGCTATACCCAGACTGCCGGTATAAGCGAAGGTGTTTAAGACGGTTTTGCCCTTCAAATTCTGAAGAGCCCACTGACGCAAATTACGCGTGTCCAGGTACAGGCCGGCATCCTGCTGCATGAGCAGGTCGAGCGCATACCAGATGCCAAGCTCCCTAACCCGGTCGGATAGGGTGTTTCCCTGCAGCAAAGTACCGCATTTTTTATCCAGCGAATCTTCATGGCGGGTTTTCAGAATGATGGACTGCAACCAGGGCAAGCGAAGGCTGTAGTATTCCCGGGTGGTGTGTACGGCTGAGTCCAACAAGGACGGAGGATCGGAGAGATTTTGGATGACCAGGCTGGCTGCATACAGGTCAACTGACAGACCGGGTAAACCTTCTGTGAAGCCATTGAACAGCCGGAAAGCAGCCAGGTGATGCTCATCAAACAACCCGATCCGGTTAACAAGGGCATTTTCCAACAGGATTTGTACAGATTGATCCAATCCAATATTCCTTATTATGAGAGACCCTGGTGGTCATTAAGACTTTCAGGGTCTCTTTTCAGTGGGTCTTTTTCTAATGGAAACCACCATCCAGCCAATCAGTCCTACCAGTACCAGCAGCATGCTGCCAGCGACGCAGACCCATTTAATGAAGTTGACTATGATCGTAAAAAACGCCAGCCAGGAAATCTGCTGCGGATAGGTGGACAAGAGGGCGGCTATGCCCAGGTTTTCGAGTACATCAAACAACAGGGCGGCGAAGGGCAGCAGGTTAAGTTTTTGCAAACTGCTTTCCAGAGGAAAAATCCGCCGGAAAAGAAAGGTGATGGTCAATCCGAGGAATATGGCATAGATGATGGGGTAGGCAATGTCAGCGGTAAGGGCAAAGATCCTGTAAATGCTGCGTCCCTGGATCCCGTAGGCTTCGACTATGCTAAAAAGGGTTGCGGGAGATGATCCAAAGGTCAGATCAATGGAGCCAATATCGGGAGAGCTGCCTCCCAGCCATGTCTGCCCGAAAGGCATGATCACCAGGCTGAAGAGCAGGAACAATGCCATAAAGACCAGTATCAACCAGCCTTTGGTGTTTTCTTCGAGCCAGTTGTTGAGTGATGGCGGCATACTTAATTCTCCTATTCCGAATAGTTGAGCTGATAATAATCTCTTGAGATTTGATCAATAATAATTTCTGGTTCTTGTAATACACCTTCCCGCATAGAACTAGCGGGACTTTCGAGACGGCTGAATTAACCCAGCCCCCTGAGATCGATGCGTTCAACTTTGAAGGGTGTACCAGACACGGTGGGTTCGTCAAACTCACGCGCCGCCAGGTGACCGGAATAGACCGCCTGGGCGATTATGTGAGGCGCCTCGGCATCCCCGATGCGGCGCAAGGTGTGCAGAATACCGCTCTCTTGATGGGGTTTGAGTTCATGATACAGGTCATCCTGGGGCAGCCGGTCGGTGACCAGCACAACAGCCTGGCAGGGCTGTGATGAGACTTGACCCGTTAGAACCTGTTTGAGCTGGCAACCACCCACCTGGATCTCAGCCAGGCGGTGATGCAGTACGATCTTCACACCCAGGTTCAACAGGCGTGTTTCGATGCGCTCCTGCTCGAGCGTGAAGTTTGTCCAGGCTGAGGGCAGGCGGGCTGGAGTGACCAGGGTGACCTGGCAGTCGTGGCTGACCAGCAATTCTGCCAGCACGCCACCCATGTAGTAATGATCGTCATCGTATATGAGCACCTGCCCCTCGGGAAGGTGACCTGTCAGCAAGTCGTCAGGACTGAATACGCTGGGTAGATCATGCCCGGATATGGGTTGCCAACCGGACCGGCTGATACCATCCCGGCGCCAGGTAGCTCCTGTGGCGATGAAAACATGTTTAAAACCAGCTTCGAGCACATCTGAAGAGTGGATGGGACTGGAAGGGTAGCTGGTAATGTTGGGTAGTTTGGCGATCTGGGTCAGGCGCCAGTCCATGACGCGCCGCCATTCGCTCAACCCGGGCAGTTCGGATTCCAGCCTGACACGTCCACCCAGTTCACGCTGGGCTTCCAGCAGGGTCACACGAGCTCCGCGCTGCCCGAGGGCACGTGCACATTCCAGCCCAGCCGGACCAGCCCCGATGACTGCCACTTCCAGATCCGTCTTTCTTAATGCCGGGATGTTTTCCGGGTGCCAGCCGCGCCGCCACTCCTCACCCATGCTCGGGTTCTGGGTGCAGCGAATCGGTACGAACTGAGTGTCGCCGGTGACGCAGATGTTGCAACCTATACATTCACGGATATCCTCCAGGCGCCCTTGCCGGATCTTCTCCGGCAGGAAGGGGTCAGCAATGGAGGGTCGTGCTGCGCCGATCAGGTCCAGTACCCCACGCTGCACAGCCGACAGCATTGATTCGGGTGAGGTATAGCGACCGACGCCTACCACGGGTTTGCTGGTCAGTCTTTTTACAAAAGAGGTATAACGCTCCTGGTAGCCTTCCTTGTCAAAGCGGGAAGTGGCTGAATCGTTGCTCCAGGCGCTGATATTGACATCCCACAGGTCCGGCAGCTCAGCCAGGAGAACCAGGATCTCATGACCCTCGTTCCCACTGGTCAGACCATCGGCTCCAAGCAGTTCGTCCACTGACAGGCGCACTGCCACGGCGCAGGTGTCTCCTACGGCTTCTTTGGTGTCTTCGATCAGCTCGCGCAGGAAGCGTGTCCGGTTCTGCAGGCTGCCACCGTATTCATCCGTGCGATCGTTATAGCGTGGCAAAAGGAAATGCATGGCCAGGGAGAGGTTGTGAGCAGCGTAGCAATAGATGATGTCAAAACCAGCCTGCCTGGCGTTGAGAGCCGCCTGGCGGTGCCAGGAGCGGATATTGCGGATATCTTCCCTGTCCAGTTGACGGGCTTGTCCCGGCTGGATGCCGACCCCCATGCTGCGGGTCGCCAGAGAAGGAGTGCGGGCATACAAGTTGTTGGCGTGCATGCCACTGTAAACCAGCTCTATTCCTGCCAGGGCACCGTGACTGTGGACAGCCTCGGTCATGAGTTGCAGGGCAGGGATGTCAGCTTCGTTCCACAGGCGACCTTCCAGGTTGGGAGACAGGTCGCTGGTGTGATGGATCTCGACTTCTTCGGTGCAGACCACACCCCAGCCGCCTTCGGCTTTCATGGCGCGCATGGCTGCCAGGGATTGCGGCATGCGATACCCCATACCGTTGCAGTGCGGCACCTGGTAAAAACGATTGGGTGCGGTAACCGGACCGATCTGCACGGGTTCAAACAGGATATCGAAAGGGGAGGTTGGCATTAATTGGCTCAAATTTTGGTGAAATTAGCTCAAGGATACCATATCTGAAGTGAGACACAAAAGTTTTTACTTTTAGGGTCTATTTGGAGGAACGAAGAGGAACGAATAAGGGTCTGGGATGGGTGGATAATGGTTGTGGAGGGATAGGTAAAGTGGCTTCATATAACGAATTATAGAACATAATTTCTGTTAATACAAGAGGAAATTTTGAAGCAGGAGATTATCATTGATTTTATTGGCTGATCGAGGGGTTCGGTTAAAGCACAAGGCAGCGTTCCCGAAGGTCTCCCGAGAAAAAGTATTCGCTCAGAAGGTGGTTACCCTACTTTGCCTGCTTACCAGCACTCCATACCTATAAGGCAAGTATCAGCACAGCCAACGGCAGGGAAATCCTATTCCCGGTTGAGCCGGGAGGGGCGTATCAAGCCGCAGGGCTTGATACGCCCGACAAGTACGCACAACAGTGCCACTGGTGGTGGCACTGCCAGAGATCAATCCTTTTTTTGATTCGTGATCGTTATTGTCTCTATGGCACGTAATACTCGATGATGAGTTGTGGCCGGACTGATACACTCGCATTACCGCTATAAAGACGCAGATTATTGGCGACCGCATTGTTGTTATCATCCAGTTTGAAACGCAGGCGGATTTGCGTTAGACCTCTGTTGGCTGTCAGTTTGTTGATGTAGGCCATGCCGCTGGGTAGATCAATGTTGTACCAGTTGCTGACCGGAGCTGGTTTGAATGGACCATAGGTCTTGCTGGCTACAGTCTGGAAATCGGCAGCTTGCAGGGTGGAAGTTCCAAATGTGCCATTCTTTATATCCACCATGAAACCCTGGAATGTGGTGACAGGGTTACCACCACCGCCGATACCCTGTTTTTTGATTTTTAGCGTAATCTTGGTGATGACTGCATTATCTGGCAAACCTTTGGTGATGAAGGACAGGATGGAGAGATATTGTTTATTAGCCTTATCGTCGCCCACGAAAAGAGTTGTAGCAGCAGCATTCTGAGTTCCACCATTGTTACTGGTCTCAGCTGATTCGAGAATCCATCCATCTTGCACGCCAACCGAATGGGAGGTGAGAGTCTTCTTTATAGTGTAGGCTTGACCTTTGGTAAATGGCAGACCTGAAATAGGATTCCCCGCCAAGTCAGTTATTATGGCACTGTTGGGGATGTCCAACCGTAAGGTACCACTTCCCGTGCCGGTATTGACAGTAACGGTGCGGGTTTTGCCTGTACCAATAACACTGGAAATTATTGCACCACTGATCGTGCCTGTTCTGTTCAGGCTAAAGTCGGTTATACCCACTCCATTCACGGTTTCGGAAAAGGTTACCGTGAAGTCCACAGACGACTTGGAGATCGGGTTGGGATCTGCACGCAGGATCGATACGACTCTTGGTGCGGTCTTATCAATAGTATAGGTCTCCCCGTTTGTGTATGGCAAGCCTGACAAGGGATTCCCAGCCAGGTCGATTATCGTAGCACTGTTGGGGATGTTCAACCGTAAGGAACCACTTCCCGTGCCGGTGTTGACAGTCACAGTTCGAGTCATCCCCGCACCACTCACACCTGTGACAGAAGCACCGCTGAGCGTACCTGTTTGGGTCAGACTGAAGTCACCTGCAGATACACCCGTAACAGCTTCAGAAAATGCTACGGTGAAGTCCACGCTGGCTGCGCTGGTGGGATCAGGATCAGCACGAAGGCTGGAATCAACCGTTGGCGATATTAAGTCACAGGTGTTGTCAATTGTGATGCCATTGCTATTCCCTGCAACGCTCCAGGACCCGACTCCATTTTTGGCTTTGACAGTAAAGTAGTAGTCAAGTCCATCGGTTAAATTCAGCCCGGTGCGGGTCACCTGGGTGGCTGTCCCGGTGGAGGTCCAATTGATCACGTCCACATCTCCGGGGAAGGTGCCAATGCCATACTGGTAGCCTGCAATACCCGATTCAGGATCACTCGCGGACCACCGGGCATGCAAGGTAGTTGTACTAATGGTGCAGGTTCCATCATCTGTCACAACCGGAGTGCTGGGTGCGGAGTAATCGTTGGGTGTGGCACTCGCTTCGTTTGAGAAGGCGACTTCACGCAGGTCCGTATCCACGACGGTATATTTGTAGTAATACTTGGTGCCATTCGAAACAGTTGTGTCTAAATAGGATGTACCAGTGACCAGGGTGGTGTTGATCGGAGTACCTGTGGTCGGCACTGTGTTTGTAAGACTGCGATAGATATTGTAGCCAATTGTATTGTTCAACTGACTGGCAAACCAGTTGAGGTCCACGCGACCATACCCTGCTGTAGCATTCAACGACAATGACTCCGAGCCGGCTGTCTGGATAGTGAACTGGAAACGCTCATCCGTCGGGATCTCCGTTCCTTCCAGGTCCCTGGCGCTGGTGACGCGGATGGTGTTGATGCCATCCCCGGTGGAGATGGTGACCGGGTAGGTCCCAACCCAGGTAGTGGAATCTGACCATGAGCCGCTGGCCTGGTGTTGATTATAGGGCAATGCGACCCCAAAGGTTAGCATTGGTTGCACGTTTTGGTCCATTGGGCGGCTGAAAACCAAGGAAAAAGTAACTGTCTCTGCACTGACGATGCCGCTGGGATTGACAGCAAGGGTGTGAAGGATGGGAGGCGCGGTAGGGTTTGGTGCAATTAGGAAGGGTGTGTAATCAATGCGACCTAAATTAAAATTGTCGTTATAATCATATATTCGTTGGGCGATAGTTGCAGTATCTACAGTTCCCCACCAGTTGTTGGTCGCGTCAAAATTAAAATTGGATGCGGAACTAGTCCCAGCATCATAGGAACCAAGATTTCCATAAACGCTGTTGTTCTGGAATTGACATTCCCCTCCTATGGTTACAGAAAAATTTGCTATACTCTTTATTATTACATTTTTTTCAAATTGCGCATCAATGCAGGCAACGGCTCCGGCGATAATATTATTTTTTACAATAGCTTCCGGTATGTTTTCGACCTTCAGGTGCGCTCTCGATGGTGCGAACCACGAGTAGTTTTCATAAAACTTATTATTGGTAATTTGCAGAACTTCGTTACGATCCGAATTATCTCTATATGCATGAACTACTAAAGATTCATTGTAACGAAAAATGTTGTTATTAATTAAAGGAGCTGAATTAAGTATATAAATACCATTCCCATACTCCACAATTGCATTCTGCAGAATGGAGCCTGATAAATAATTCCCTGAAGTATCAACCACAGCATTAACAGAATCATCAAAGCAGATACCAACATTCCAAAGATTACAACCACCCCAGTCTCCATTTGTCTTCTGCAACTGGTTAGATGTAAAAAGGATTGGTAGGTTGGAGGTACCCATTGCGATCAAAGTTCCATCCACTTGCAAATACACGTCTTCATCAAATGCTAAAGTTGTACCAGGTTGGATTGTAAGGGTGACTCCTGAACTGACAAGAATGGGGCTGGTCACGATGTAATACTTATCCGGAGTAAGAGTGGTATCACTCGAAATTACCCCACCAATCTCTTGACCTCTCTGAACGGTTAAAACAAACGTTCCAAGATCACACGTATAACTTCCGCTATTGGCAGTTACACTCAACTGAAAAACGATATCGTGATTATTCAGCGCCTCACTGCTGACCGAAAAGGAAAAGGGATCTGCATTGTTATTGTTTTTCGCATATGCGGATATATCACCAAAGTTGGATGTGCCATTGATCATGGTGACATTGCCATCTGTGGTGGACAGCGATGCAGTGACGCCGGTTGCCTCGCCTACGCCATAATTCCGCAATGCCATTGTCAGGTCAATGGTCTCGCCGGCATCCAGCCTGCCATCGTTATCACCTGTGCTATCATCAATCGTGAGGCTGCCCGTTACTTGTTTTATCAAGGGCGCGGGTGTGAAGGTCAGAGCCGAATAGATGTTCAGCAAACCGGTGCTGGTGTCACTCACCCCGGTCGCGCTCTGGACCAGTTGGGCGCGGATCTTCTCTTTCGACCAGGAGGGATTCTTCGAAACCAGAAGACCAGCTGCACCCGCCACCATCGGTGCCGCCATGGATGAACCCGAAAGAGATGCATAACTATCATCCAGCATGCTGCTGTAGATACTGTCCCCTGGTGCACGAATGTCGTAGTTGTATCCCTCTGAAAAATTGCTGTTCGTTGGTCCATCAGGATCATAATTGGAGAAGGAAGCATAACCTCCCCCCGCATCCGTTGCTTCGACGCCGATCACAAAACTGTACGCAGCCGGAAAGAATGGAGCGTCAATGGATTTTCCATCATTCCCAGCGGCTGCAACCAGCACAGAAGCCGGGTATGCCGCCGCCAACGCATCCCGTAAGACAGCCGAGTCAGCATATGCACCCAGGCTCATGTTGATGACTTTAGCGCCCTTGTTGGTGGCGTAATTCACCGCCGCGGCAATGTCGGAGTACGAACCCCGGCCGCTGCTCTGCAAGACCTTGAGGGGCATGATCTTGCAGTTCCAACACACACCTGCCACACCCACACCGTTGTTCGTGTTGGCGGCGGCTATGCCGGCTACATGCGTGCCGTGCCCGTTATCATCCTGTGGAGAGTTGTCTAGGTTCACCCAATCATAGCCACTCACATCGTCAATATAGCCATTGCTGTCGTCGTCAATCCCGTTGCCCGGGATCTCACCTGGGTTTGTCCAAATCTTTCCCGCAAGATCAGGATGGTTGAGATCCAGACCGGTATCAAGGATCGCAATCGTTACCGCTGGGCTGCCCTTGGTAATCACCCATGCTTCCTCAGCATGAACAGCAGCCATACCCCATTGTTGGCTGAAACCGGGATCATTGGGGGTATCTGTTAAATGCGCAATGTAATTCGGTTCGGCATATTCGACGTTGGGGTCAGCTTGAAACGCTTTGACGGCTGCCAGCACACCGGTTTGCTTTGAAAAACGCAGTTTGTAGATCAGGGTCAGATCAGGAGTGGCTTGTTGATCACCATTCATGATAACCATGTCGTCTGCCCCCGGCTTTTTCGCATCCTCAAAAACAGGGGTGGAAGATTTGATACCTTGAATTTGCATCAGGGCATTGAGAGACTTAAGGTTTGTAGACGGTTGTGCACCTGACATGTTGTCCAGTGAAACCCTTGATGTGAATTTTACAAGTATCTCACCCAGAACATACTCGGTTGGTTCGCCATTTTCAGAAAACCCGGCAGGAGATGTTTGTAGATCAATTATTGATGATGGCGATAAAGGTTCCCGGGGTGTTAATATACTTAATCCCACCAGATAACATATGAGTGCCATCGATGTAATTTTCATAAGACTCCTCCGCTGAAATGATGCAAACTACATTATGATGTCATTGAATTTTGCGTTGTTATTGTATTGAAATTTATCATCTCACTAGCAGTTGAATTACAACCAATTTTTACTTTAGAAACCACCCGAGGATCAAAATTAAGACAGGAAAGAAATAAATTTGCTTTCCTTATTGAATTCCATTATTAATATTATACATGACTCTACAGCAAAAAGGTCGTTTCAGCAAATTGAATTGGGTAGATGCCTCACTTTGGCACTTTGTATACTCTTATTATTGGATAACACCTGTAAATTGATTGTATTTCAATGTGATCATCCTACTTCTGATGAAGTGTTGCCTATTTGCAGAAGACTCATCAATACAATAGCAGTTTGGCGAAGCAAATAAGACTAAAAATAAAGGAACACTCATCTTACACCCCTCACTGTAAAAAATAAAAGAGGTGCCCAGTACTTTATATTAAAATTAAGCAAGACCAAGTCATTACCAACCCGCCACACGCCACCAAATTTCCATAGTCATGATCAGCCATCGCCCTCACTGCGCAAGCCAAGATGAACAGCAATGGAGTAGGCTGCCCCGAATCATATTATTCCTTGCTGTTGCATGTTCATCTCTCGGGCAGACCCGCAGGTCTACAGTAAATGTTCCGAAACCAGCCTTTTTTATGATCACATTTTGTTATACAATGTACATGTTGACCACCTAATAAAGGATGGAGGCCATGTCTCAAATAGAGCGAAGGGGATTACAGGATTTTCAGGCACAAGCTGAACAGGCTGTGTTGAAGGGGGATCTTAAAAGTGCTGTGGATTTCTACACCCACTGCGTTTCTCAGCGTGCCGCCGAGTTGGAACTCATAACAAGTGTACAGGAAGGCTTGTCTTCCAAGCTGGATATGCAGGGTATCTACGACCTGGTCGGCGATAAACTGCGCGACACCTTCAATGCGCAAATTGTGATGATCTCCCAATATAACCCGAAAACCAACAAGATATTCCATCATTATGCCATCGAGCGCGGCCAGCACCTGCATATCCCAGGCTGGCATCCCGTGGATACATCCCGGGCGGAGGTCGTTCGCAGCCGCAAGCCATTCATGATCAATGGAGAGCAGATACTCGAGGTATTGAACACAGGAGCGATGCAGGTGGTGCCGGGTACAGAAATTCCAAAAACCTGGTTGGGAGTCCCGATGCTGGTAGGCGAGGAAGCGCGTGGAATCGTCAGCCTGCAAAACCTGGATAAGGAAAACGCCTTCACGAAAACCGATATTGACCTGCTGATGCTGCTGGTAAACAGTATGAGCATGTCGCTGGAGAATGCGCGCCTGTTCAACGAGACTGAACGCCTGCTAAAATTGTTGGAAGGCGAGATGATGATCGCCCGCGATACCCAGAAGAGCATTTTACCCATGCAAATCCCACATTGTGATGAGTATGATCTCGGCTCACTGATCACACCTGCCCGTGCTGTCGGGGGTGATTTTTACGATTTTATCCGCCTGGATAAAGATCGGATCAGTCTGGTCATCGGGGACGTCTCTGATAAGGGTCTGCCAGCAGCCTTGTTCATGGCACTGACCTTCAGCCTGTTGCGCGCCGAGACGGAACATTCGGACGATCCACGCCGGATCCTGCACAATGTCAACCGCTATCTATTAAAAATGAACGCGTCGGGCATGTATGTGACCCTTCTTTATGGAATATTGGACTGCCCGGCAGGAGGATTTAAATACACGCGTGCAGGTCACCTGTCCCCCATCCTATTAGATGGGCAAGGGAATGTGATCGAGATCGATCCTGGCGAAGGGCAGGCACTGGGTGTATTGGAAAATGTTAAATTATGCTTGAAAGAAATTGTCATCCCACCCGGTGGACTTGCGCTTTTATTCAGCGATGGTTTGAACGAAACCGTAGATGCACAGGGCGTTGAGTTTGGAAATAAACGTATCCACCAGGAATTGTATAACCACCGAAAAGAAAGCGCGACGGATATTTGCAGAAAGCTGTGGGAAGCAGTCTTAAGCTATAGTGGTGACGAGGCGATCCAGGATGACTTTACTGCAGTGGTAGTGAAGAGAAATGCTTAGCCTGGGTAGAGTGCCGGGTAAATGAGCGTGCGCTTGCCTTGCAGCTGTTGGGGACAACTGATGCGATCTGTGAATGGGAATTATTAGGGCATGACGACCCGATCGTATATGTCTGGGCTGGCAACCGGAACGAGTACCAGGGATGAGTTGGGGGAAAAGTAGAAGAATGATAATCCGGCTCCCTCGCGAACCAGTTTGCCGGGGCGGTATTGCAGGATGAAATCGGTGGGTTGGACTTTGATATAACGGATGCCAAGCATGGTTCCTCCTATTGAAATTCTACATACAGGTTACCCCTATTGTAGACCTAAAACCTGAATTTGTACGTGACTCGTGGATCAGAGTTACTGACGACCTTCGGGTGGTATCTCAAGCCAAAGAGCTTTTAGAGAAAGATTGATATCCGAGAGGAATAGCAGGAGAGAAATAATGAGACTGAGCATGCAGAGAATAAATATACCCACAATCATGGCTGCGATTTCCAGTTGAAGGAGCGCTCCCAGGAAAAGGCTGATAACCAGAATAGCGGCTAAGAGGATACTGATGGCAGCCGAAGTGATGCTGGCGCGGACGAGAACTGCCCGCCTGGAGAGGACGCGCAATTGGGCGATCAGGCTCTCATGTTCCGCCTCGGATGACCTGTGCAGACCGCCGGTCAGGCGGCGGGCACGGTCAAGCAGACGCCCATAGCGGTTGGTCATGCTCAGCAATATCAAACCGATGCCTGAAATGAGGATGACTGGACCAACGGCAAGTTGCAGGGTGGGGATGAGATCGGTAAGTGACATGGGGGAATTATAGACTTATTTGTGAGGTTAAAGCAAGGTTACGATGAAGCAAAATAAACCATCTGACCTAAGGCGCACACACAGGTGCGCCCCTACAAGTTTACCCCAACGGGGCTGTCATAATAGGGCTTTCTAAAGAGGGCAGACACACAGGTCTGCCCCTACTAGCTCGCTTATGTCTTGTAGCGGGAAGGGCGCGCCGATTGGGCTTCCATGACCTGTCTGATGAACTCCGGCATTGGACAGCTTGAAATGGTCCGGGCGATCAATTCGAGAGGCAGGTCATCCAGTCTTCTGAAACGTACGCAGGATTTGCCGACATCATAGCGCTTGCCGGTCTGACGGTAGGCAGCTTCAAAAGTCTGCCGGGAAGAATCGTTGGCATAAATGCTTGTCAGATAGAGCGCCATATGGTTCTTTTGAGAGGCCAGGGCGGCATACATGAGGGGTTTGCCGTTATAGGTATGCGGGTATTCCTGCAGGGGTACCTGGTAGGTGATCATGCCCCAGTTAATAACTTCTTCAAAACCCGCGGGCAGGTTGGCAAGAATGATCTGGCGTACGGTCTCGATAGCGTTACGGCGCTCATCCGTAAGCTCTGCCAGGTAGGATCCTATATCTGTGGTATTGGATCGCATGGATTATTCTCCAATCATCCAGCACTGCCGTATGCCTGCTGAAGCCAGTTCAGCAATTCTTCATCCACCTGGTCCGGGCTGTCCAGGAAGACCTTGTACTGACACATGCCGCCCGGTTTCTGTTCGAGCAACCTGTCGGTACCGGGAAGTCCCTTCATATTCATACCAATTTCGATGCGTCCTTTGGAAGCCGGACCAAGCATGGCGAACTGCCGTTTGCGGCGTAAACTGAGGTAAGTCTTCTTAGGGGCGATCTCAAATGTGCCTAATTTTTCCACTTCCAGCATAACCCGGTCATGGACCTGGCGCTGGGTATCCGTTTTACCGGCATAGATCTGTTCAGTGATCTCTTTTATGGAAGCCCCGCTGGCTTCAGATGCACTCTGCCCATCGGTCTTGAGTGCAATATGCACCAGCATGTTGGCATCCCCATAACCGAGGTTGAATTCCTGTATGAGAAAATCGCGGATCTGGTTGTGTTTTGTAAGAGCGCAGTTCTCAATGATGATGGTCAATTCATCCAGTGTCTTTCCTGTTTTTGCCTGGATGTTTTTTATTTGGGTCTGGCGAGCCTGGTCTACTATTGACATATATTCTCCAGTTAAATGGTGAAAATTTGTAATATCTAAAAAAAGGGTCAGGAAGTCAGTTGGTATGCGCTACTCATTTACGCATCCCCTCGTCAGCGAACATTTGAGAAGATACTATAAATAAGATAATAATCATCAATATTATATAATTAAAAAAGCAAATAATCAACCCGCAAACATTTTCCTTATCGGCTCCCAGTAGTTTTCGATCCAACCCTGAGCGAAATCATCTTCGGTGCCTTCCGGCACACCGCTGTGCGTAAAGACAAGCCGGGTGCCTTGCGGGACAACACTGAACTCAAAAGTGATCAGCGAGGTTTGATGCGGCTCCCAATCCACTGCGCGCCACTCCTGGACGATCTTCTGGTCGGGGATCAACTCGATATTCTTACCGTTGATGTAATCATCGTAGGCTGTGAAGGTCCCACCCACCTGGCGGCTGATCTTTGCTGAGCTGCCAGTGAAGCGGGCATGGATCTTCTCATCCATGAGCGCTTCGTAGACGTCATGCGGTGAGGCGCTGAATATTACAGTCTGGTGGATGGGTTTTGGCATGGGAACCTCCTTTGAATAACCCTTTAAATAATTATAAGCCATCCCGGTTGTGTATCCATTGAGCGCAACCTGACGCCAGCAGTGTTGTGCATATCCATGCAGCGAATATTATTGCTCAAGGCAAGCAGCGTATCCATGAAACAGAGAGCGAGAAAAGAATTGGTTGGGTTGTGGAAGTGTCTGATTAAAATCTGTGTGCAACACCACAATTTCCGCCCTGAAAATTGGAATAAAAAATATCAAAATCAGTATTGGATCTGTGCCAGCAAGCACCCGGGAACGGGTGGATCATCCGGATCAATTTCGGTCCGCTTTGCCGGTCAAGATAATTTCTTACCTTAGTTTTACCTGCTCATAACCTGGTGGTCGTTGAATTCATCTCTCAGTTTTGCCAGCCGGGTGAAATAATCTGGAAAATCCTTGATATGGGCCAGGATAACCTTCACAAAAGCCGGACCTGGTGCAGGAGCTTTGGCAGCGGAGCGATGGTTTCTTGTGAGTTCCCATCGAAATTGTACGATATCGACCTGATCCCAATCGATATACAGGGATTCCCCGATGCGCCTGGCGTCTTCCAAACTGATATATTCTCTTTTTTTCATCTGCGGTTCCTCCAATTTTTTTCAAACAGAGGCGACCGGAACTGACTGCAACCGGTCTTGATAATTAATTCCCCAACTGCGCCCCGCCTTTGAAAAAAATCGCAGGGTATACGATCAGGGATAAAAAATTCATTATTTGATCATATCCACGTTTTTAAGGGTATGAAGACAAAAATTCTGCAGTTTAAACATCTTACAATACAATACTCCCCAACCGCATCCATCGGTCGGGGAGTATTTCTCTCCCCCAGTTGGGGGAGAACTGGTCAAAAATATTGAAAAAACCAATAACGATCCACCATTATGGCGAGTATTCCCCAAACCAATCCGAGCACGATGCCCGCGATGACATCTCTAGGGTAGTGTGCACCCACGTAGATACGAGTGAAAGCAACCACGGAGGCGACAGCATAAAAGGCAACAGATACAGCAATTCCCAAGTGAAAACTATGTATCAAAAGGGTCATCATAAAAAATATTTGACTCGTGTGCCCGCTGGGGAAAGAATGCCCCCTTTCCCGCCAACCAATGACACGTGTCTTTTCAAGAGCTAAAAAAGGACGGTCTCGATCCGTTAATAACTTGATAATTTCAACCAAAATCCAGAGTGTAATAGTGCCAAAGAGAATCTCCATCGCCAGGCGACGATAGCCAAACACAAACAATAAGATCGCCGTGGCAATTGCAACCAAAAAACTTCCAAGTTGGGTTGTCCAGCGCGTTAAGACATCCAACCATTTTGGATACCCCCGTAAATTAAAGAGCATGAAAATACGCATGTCCATGCGCTGACCGATCGACCATATCAAAGACAGGGTTAACAGTGCAAACAGGGAAAGTAAGAAGATCAATCCTTGTTGAACGCTGAGGGCGTACCACAGGGAGGTTTGTGCCGCTCCAGGTAAGCGGGAGATGAACAATATCAACCCAATTATCAAGAAGAACAGGAAAGCGGGTCGTCGATTATGTTCTGCCCAAATATAATTATGATGTTTCGGCTGAGGAATATGATCTGGTTTGGGAAGGTTATCTGTCATTGGAAGTATGTTTTGGATCGTTCAGGGTTGCCAGATCTGCCGGGACCATCACTGCCAGGGCGTGCCTTTTCACGCTGATCTGTATTAATCCTTCTCCCAAAGCCAACCCATCCGCCATGACTGGCATGGCTGGATCGGTGACGACCTGCACCCGGCGCACATGGAAATGCTGGATGCGTTCGTCTTCCAGGTTGTTGCTTCGACCGGCAGCCTGGACAGCATAGTCCAACAGCTCCATCTTGGACAGGTCGGCGAAGAACAATACATCAAGCAGACCGTCTCGCATCGAGTCGGGAGTGCCCACCTGGAAATGGGGGCCGATATAAGCTGCGTTGGAGATCAAAACCACATGTCCCAGCGCGTTGATCTCCTGCTTGCCATCCAATAACAGGTGGATCATGGCTGGCGGAGAAGCGACCAGAGTGGACAGGAAATCGCCGATGCGGGACAGGTTGCCGTGTTGGATATCATCCGCGGCCGGGAAAAGGGCTGAGAGCAGTCCTACAGAGCAGACTTCGAGGAAAAGCCGTCTAATTCTTCCAATAGAGACCAGGCCAACATCCACTTTAAGGCGCTGACCAGTCCGCAGGTTGGCGATTGCGGATGGGATATCGGACGGAATCCCCAGACTTCGGGAGACGTTATTCTGCGTGCCGGTGGGGATGATCCCCAATGTGGCGTTTGTCCCGACCAGGGCTCCTGCCATGATATCAATGGTGCCATCACCTCCGCATACTACAAACAGTCGGATTCCTTCCAGCAGGGCTTTTTGGACCATAGCCAATAGATCGCAGTCTGGTTCCACCAGGAAGGCTTCCGGTATGAGTTTCCAATCCTGCATGGCACTGATCACATCCATCAGCTGCACAGGTGATTCGCCAGTTTCCCCTGAACCAGGATTAAAAATGAGCTTGGCACGCATGCGGTGTTTATTTTTAATGTGAGTTTTATTTTCCTGTAGCTCGCTCATTGAGTTATGCCCTTTGACCGGAATATGATCGATGTTCTGTAAAGATAATTATTTCGTAACTGCTCGGGTCTGAGAAGTAACATTATTTCAATAATTACCCTGCCTTATTAAGACACACTTTCTTTAGCTTTTTGTGATCGTTGGAAATACGACACACTTAATGAAGCACCAAACACAAAAATCAGACCACTCAGATACGCCCACAACAAGAAGGCGATAATAGCAGTTACAGATCCATAGACCAGGTTTGAGATGGATATATAAGTGGTTACAAAGATCAAATAAGCTTTCTTGGCCAATTCCCACAGTAAACCAGCAGCTATTGCGCCGGGCAGTATCTGGCGCCAGGTGGAGGCACCATGCGGAAGAACCATGTAGATCGCCATGAATAATGAAATATCCAGCAAGCTGGAAATTAAGATACCCGCCCCAGCGAATACCTGCATGAGATTCTCCGGCACCCAGGTCATCAAATTCGTCAGAATGCTGCTGGCAATCGAAGCCAGGAGGAGGATTGGACCGACAAAAGCCACTACAAACAGGATCGACAGACCGCGCCCCTTCCAGAAAGGCCGCCTGCGCTTGTCGTTCCAGATCTTATGCAAGGTTTGGGTAAGCGTAAAAAAAATAGTGGAGGCTGACCAGATCAATCCAATGGAGGCAACAATGGTTATGGGTCCACGCGCCTGGATGATGTCGTCAAGATTCTTGCCCAACAAAAGACCTAAAGCCGGGGCAAAAAATTCCAATCTATTTACAATCGTATGGTAATCCATCACAGAACCAAGCCTTAAACTGGTAATCGTGATACTTAACAGCGTAAGTGGAAAAAGGGAAAAAATGGAAAAGTAAGCGATCGCGGCGGCGGATATGCTTGATTCAGGCTTCAAGATTTCCCCGCCTGCACCTGCCACCATCCCCAACCAGCCACGAGTCCACTCATCCAACTTGTGATAACTACGAACGATTCCCTGCCAAAATCGCACCGGGGTGTTTTCGGTGTTTGGAGTGCCCATGTTACTTATCCAAACCGGTCTGGGGTGAAACGAGTATTAATGGTTCCGGACTATTAACCGTTTGAGCTGTCAGTAAAATGGGCTCGGCTTTCTCCAACAGGCTGGCAAGTCGCTCCATGCTGCTGGTCACCAGTGGCACAGCGGCTTCATCCATTGCATTTATATTTTCCAAAAGATGCGCCTGGCGTTCTTTAAGATCAGAAATGTTGGTTGCCGCGCCTGAAACCGAACGGCGAATAACCAGGCGACTCCACAGGATCTGGCAAACCACCGATAAAGGTGGTGCAAACAACAAGCCGGCAAAACCAAAAACATCTGCCATGGCGATCAACAGCACCACGGTCAGTATGGAGTTGTCCCAGTGAAGTTTGAAGACCCGGTTTTTCACGATCAAGTCCAAAGAAATAAATAGAATCAATGCAAATAGAGAGGTTATGATGCCAAGCGACACGCTGGTCATCAATCCCACCAATAACACGGAAATAACAACCAGAACGATCCCAACCACGGGTACCAGGCAGGCGATAGCAGCAACCAGAGCCAGGAAGACCGGGTATGGAGACCCAAGCAGCCAAACCACAAGACCTAAAATAATCCCTGCCAACCAGCTTTGAATGACTTCACTGCGCAGATAAACACCAACATCAGATTCAATCGCCCTCCAGGCACCCCGCGCCTTCTTGCGCAATTTTGTTGGAAGCAGCGAAAGCCAGAGTCTTTCAAAATGAATTTGATTAATGCTCCAATAAATGCTCAAGAACAGGATGATCAGTGTTCCGCTAACAACACTGCCGAAACCTTGTGAAAAACCAAGAAGGGTGGGTAATACAAGCTGGCCCTGGTCACCGGTGAGGGCTTCGAGAATTATGCTGGGTGTAGGCAGGCGGTTGATCAGAGTTTGTTGAAAGGAACTGTCATTCAACCAGACCGGCAGTATCCATTTATCCTGGACTGATAATGTTTTTGAAAGAAGTTGGATCTCCTTGATGGCATTTTCACTGCTCAGGAAGAGCAAGAATCCCAACCCAGCAAAGATCACAATGTACAGGAAGATCCATGCCAGACGAACCCAAAGTCTTTTCCCAGACAGGCGGGTCGACAAAGGGCGCATGGCTGCAGCCAGCATGAGGGATATCAAAACATAAATAACCACGGTGCGAAACTGCCACAGGATCAATAATCCCAACAGGGTGGTCATAACCGCCACGCCGAATTTCACCAATTGCTTGTTCATTGTAAACCTGAAGTATGATGCTGTGATAAAAGCATGTCCAGGTCGGTTGCAATGGACTCAATCTCATCCATTGTTTTGTCGAGCTGCTTGATCATCTGGACAGAACCCCGTTTTTTAATTCTTGCCTGTTTGCGCAGGTCTTGCGCCAGGTCCTGGGTTTTATAACGTAAAAGGCTGGCTTGATCGCGCTTATCGGAGATATCAGGCTCTATTTCTTCCAATTTAAACACAAATCGGTCGAGTAAAATTTGGATGATGGCTGCCATTGGAATTGCCATGAGCGCACCGGTAATCCCGAAGATCGAACTGAAGGCAAAAATTGCCAGCAGGGAAACAAATGGATTGACACCTACTGCCTTGCGCATCACGCGCGGCACCAGGAAACTGTTTTCCAATTGCTGAATAACTAACGTAGAAATGATCACCCATACCAGTTTGGACGGTTCCGTGGACAAGGCAACTGCTGCTGCTGGAATGGCACCCAGTAGTGGACCAATCATCGGGACGGCTTCCAGCACCCCCGCCAGGATAGCCAGCAGCAATGCGTTCGGTAAACCGATCAGAGTATAAGAGATCAACGAAAGCAACCCGATCATCAGGCATAACACCCCCTGCCCGGCGATGTAGAAACCTACTTTGCTTTCCATGGCAGTAAACAAATCCTGGAAACCTTCGCGTTTATCCTGTGGGACGAGTGTTAATAAAGACTGTATCACTCGTGGACCATCCAAAGCCCAGCGAAAGGTCAATACCAATACTGTTATCGAAATAAAGATGGCATTGATCACCAGGGCGATGTAACCCAGGGCTTGCTCAGCTGAAGCAAGAACCTGCTCTCCGGTCTGTTGGACGGACTGTGTTCCCGATAAGGACCACGGAAGAAAGCTACCCAGGCGCACAAGCAGCAGGTTGTGAGAAGAGACCAACCATTGACGAAAGTCCAGGTAATAAACCGGAAATGTATCTGCCATCTTTGTACCTTGTTCGATGATCATCGGGAATAACAATAGCACAAAACCAACCAGCAGGGTAAGCAGTAGGATGGATACCAGGACGATCCCTACATAGCGTGGGAGACCTCTGAGTTGTATCCAGTTGATAATCGGTCTGATGACCGTTCCCATGACAATGGAGATGAACAGGATGAAAGCAACCTGGTAAAAACGGTAGATAAGCCAGAACCCGAGCGCGACAATAACCAGAATGAGAGTTGCCCCCATGACTCTCCGGATCGTCCAGTCATACTGTTGTGAAGGTGGTTGGATTTCCATGCTTTTTTTCTCTTTTGATAAGCTGTTATTGAATGCGCTTTGCCATGATCAAAGTTCGGTCATCAAATTCGAAGGTAGTTTTGTCTGGTGCGCAAGTGATAAGGGCAAGATGAGCCAGACCATCGAGGGATGGTTGCGGTGCAAAACCGGCAACTGGTCCGGCACCAAAGACCAGAGTCAGGATGGCTGGATCTGTGAACTGCTCGGGAGTGATGGTTCGGACCTCATAAACAATGAAGCGAACATCAAGTGAGTTCCTTTTATCGTGGATGATAATCACATCACCAACATCAAGATCCGAGAGGTAACGGAAAGCACCGGGTTTTCCCAGCGGATCGGTGATATGTCCAGCAATGGTAGCCGTTCCCACCTCGCCCGGGATGCCGCTGCCGCGATACCAGAATGCCGAATGCCAGAAGGAACTACCCACTGAACCGATTGGCGCATCCATCACATTCCAGGAAGTGATACCGACTCCAATAACGGGGATATTGACCTTAAGAGAAGGAATCTGAAGCTCAAGCGGAACGTCTACAGGTCCAGCCTTTATGTCAAGGCTTGCATCAAAGAGGGCAGCAGGGACAAAGAGTGTGGCTGTGGGAGTAATCGTCCGTGTGGCTGTGGGCGAAAGTGTCTGGGTCATGAAAAAGGCTGGATCAAGAGTAGAAATAAACGTCGGAGACGGGATTGGCCCAACCTGCACCTCTCCCGTCTCCTTGTTTCCGCATCCCACAAGCGCTGCTGCAATTACCAGTACTGTCAAGAGACATTTGAGCGCACTTCGGCGTGGGGAATTTCTCATAGGTCTCGAAAAAAGTTGTTGTTATTAAATTACTGGCTACGACGGTATGCTCGAACTCCCAGGGACACAGCCATGAGGCTGAAACCGCCAACGAGCAGCAATCCCCATGGAAATGCTTCGTTCTGTATGGGACCACCACCAGTAGATGGCAAGCCAACAATGGGAGGAAAAGGAGTTCCTGGGGTGAGTCCCAACGTAGCGATTGCTGTTAATGTTGCTGCCCTAGCAGTCAGTGTGGGGGCGAGCGTGGCTACAATTGCAGTTTGTGTAGCTGCTTGAGCAGTCAGGGTGGGGGCGAGCGTGGCTACAATTGCAGTTTGTGTAGCAGGTAAAAAAGTGTTTGTTGCAACTGGTGCGGTTGTATTTGTGGCAACCGGTGCGGTCGTATTTGTCGCAGCCGGTGCGGAAGCGCAGGATGGACCATTGATGGTATTCCCGATCGTGGTTAATGCACCCGTGAGAGACATGACCCGACCGTTAACCGTTGCACCAGAAGCCAGGGTGATATCGCGCAAGGCAATAAGAGTTCCTGCAAATGAACTGCTTCCTGCGATGGTGACATCCCGGCCGATCTGCCAGAAGACATGACAGGCTTGTGCGTTGCCTGCCAGAGCCACCGAGCCCGAGAAGGTCATGTCGCGGCCAACCTGAATTACCCAGACATCATCATAAGTACCAGTAAGCGTGAGTGTCCCGGTAAAAGTTTTATCTGAGGCTACCTTCCACACACCCGGAACAAGGCTAACTTGTGCTCCCCAAGTTCCATCGGCAGTTTGACCAGCCATGTTATTGAATGCTGCCAGGGCGGCAGTCTGGGCGTTCCCTGCTTTGGAAGTAGGACCAAAATATTCCGTACCACCAACATGCCACACCCCGGTTCTTGAGACTTCGAGACCCGGGCTCAGCCCGAGGTCCCTTACAACGGTGGTACCTGCTGCGCCGGCTGAACTCATCGACAAGGCTGCCAGGACTGAAAAACTTCCTGCCGCGCCCAGGTTGGGTGATGAAGCAGCAGGCAACTTTGCTGACGAATTGAAAGATAGACTTGCCAGTGAAAGGATAACCACAAATATGATCGTGATCGAGAATAACTTTTGTTTGTTCATTTGAACGACCTCCTGCCAATAAAACTGAACCAAGACATGAAACATATTGCTGAAATTTATTATCGGGTATGCAGCCTACCTGACCACATACCCGGTTTTCAATGAAGCGCAGAACTAGATGATATGTAACAGGTTTAATACTATCAGGATGATCACGATCACCAGCAGGGTGTGTACAGCATTGCCGGTTTTTGGAAAGCTTGGGAATACGCTTGATCCAAAAGCGCCAAGCAGCCACAGGATAAATAAAATTACGATGATGGTCCACAACATGAGATTTCTCCTTTTGATTATGGTCTTCCGTTCCTAGGGTTGGGAACCTGCCGACCGTGAAGTCTTATTCAGACTGCTAATTCATCTTACAATATAGTCTCCCCGACCGCATCGGTCGGTCAGGGAGTATTTTCCTCCGCCAGTTGGGGGAGACCTGGAAATACCCAAAAAAAGCGGGGAAGAGGTGCCAGGCATCCTCTGCAGCCAACCTTTGAAAATGCTTTGCCCCGGTGTTTCGTCCCGAACCAGGTTCTGGGAAAATCGTGGCAATCCAATCAGGCTGGTCTTACAGATCTTTCAATATAATTAGCGGCCCAACAAAATGAAGATGCCAGCTGCTATGGCTAATAAAGCCATGAGAACACCCATACCGCCGACCGAGAGTAAGGAAAAGAGCCCGGTCAGGATGAGCCAGATGCCTAAGAGAAGAAAGCCGATATTCTTAGTAAATCTCATTTAATTCTCCATTCTTTTGTGTTATGAAAAAAGGTACCTTCAAGGTTTGCCGCAGCTCCCGGTTCTTTACTCCGGCGCTGTTGATACGCGTCTTAACCAGTCTCAGGAAGCTTCGACCGCCTTTTTCCCGGCTAACGCAGCCTGGGATACGTTCTCCAATTGATCAGCTACCAACTCCTGGCCATGTTCCATTAATTCTTTGGCTTTCTGGCGTCCGCTGCTGGTGAGCTTGTCCGTGCTCAAACGAACTTGTTGCACAGTGTCTTCCACGATTTCTGCAGCACGGTCGCGCAGTTCGATGGTTTTTTCCACGATCTGATCCCGGGTGGCTTTGCCGGATTTTGGAGCCAGCAAAAGCATTGTCACCGCACCAGCCAGGCCACCTACCAGGATGCCGGCAATAATGCTGAATACATTGTTCTTCGGTTCGGGTACGATAATCTTTTTGACCATTTTGTTTTTCCTTTTTTTTGAATAGTTCATTTGGTTGTATCATCTCAATAATTCGGGGGAAAGTGGGGTGTGAAAGCGAGGGAAGCTCGCTTTCACACCCCACACCCTATTTTTTTGAGAAGTTACATTTGGTTTTTCTCCGAATTATTAAGGAGATAGTTCAATTGTTTGTGATGGCAGCCGGTTTATGGACGATCTTCCAGATCCTGACGACTTCCTATAAAGACACCGGCTTCTTCAAGTTCTGTTTCCGTCACCAGGTGCAGCCCTGACACCCATTTCAGGATGTTTTTAAAAACATTCGGTGTCCCCGGGGAACCAAGGTGCTCCTGGTTTTCAAATACTTCTTGATCGAAGGAAGGATCCATGCTTACCTCTAATGTTTATGGATTATGATAGTGGTCTTCGCTGGAAGAAGTTCGCGTTGTGGATACTACAGCCTCTTTCGGGCGGTAAAAGATCAGCCAGACCACTCTTTCCACGGCATAAGCCAGCAAGGCATATATTGCCATAGCGATCAGGGTTGAAATTTCCAGGACCATGCCTCCCGCGGCTGGTGTGGCGGTCAATCCTGCAAACGGGAACAGGAATAAACCGGTGAAACCATAGATAGCTGCAGCGATCGGGCTGTCCGGGTTGGCGGCGATCAGCTTCAAAGCAAAGCGCAATGCCAGCAGAACCTCAAGGATCCCCAGCAATAACCAGATGACCTGGGTGGCTTTGAAGGTAAAAATTCGTCGCTCTTGTTCCGGTTCTTTTTGTGTCGTTTGAACTTCTGAAACTCTGTGTTCTGTCATTTTTGTACCTCTTTTTTATTAACCTGTTTATATAAGAAAATTTTATAAAAAGATATTGTCTCCAAAAAAATGTTGCTGATCCCCGGTCATTTATCCGGGACTGGGGCAATATTCTCTTTCAGTTTGGCTTCATATTCGGTCACACGCCTGTCGATCTCGTCGGCTGCTTTCTGACGGGAGTACCCGTACTTTTCCTGGAGCAATCCGGCTAATACATCAAACTTACCAGCAGCCCGATCCAGATCGTCGTCGGTGAGTTTGCCCCACCAGGCTTTGGCTTCACCACGGATCTGTTTCCACTTGCCTTCAAAAATATCCTTGTTCATGATCTATTCTCCTACTCTTTGCTATTATCCGCCCCTTGTGAGCCAGCCGTACGGGGCAGATGAGTTCCCGGCTGGATTATGGTTTTCACGACTGATTGGGAGTTTTTATTAATGAGAACGCTGGCAGCGTTCTGTAATCGCTTTGAGATACTCTCGGGGGACTCATTCTTGCTGATAAACGCATCTGCACCGGCGGAAAGGGCAGCCTGGATGCGTGCATCCAATTCGCTGATGAGCACAACGATGATGGCACTGCTACAGGCCTGGCGCAGAATAGTCAAGGCTTGCACTCCCAAGTCTACCGGGAGCAAATCCCAATCCACGACCAGCAGGTCCAAAAGAGTTGCCGGAGCCAGGGATAATGTCGAAGGCCAGTCAGCGGCTTCACCGACGATATCCATGCCCAGATCCTGCAACACAATCTTCAAAGCTTTACGCTCATCCAATTGAGCATTGGCAATAAATACACGAGTCATGAATTCATCTTACAGCAAACAACATCCAACCGCATCCATCGGTCGGGGGTTGTTTTTCTCCGCCACTTGGGGGAGATTTAAGAAAGAAAGGGTCTCAGGAGGGTGTGGTTTCGCAGCACCAGGGTGGATTTCTGATCATTGGATTCAGACAGTCGAAAAAGAAAGCGGTGGACCCTGGACTGCACCCTTTAGACAAGACATATAAGAAAGCCCCCATGTGTCAACTGGACAGGCACCTCGTTTCGTAAGGTGTCTGTCTTGTTTTTAATTGTATCCTCTCATGGTTATAAAAGTAAATATATTCGTCGACCAAATGGCGAACTTGTTCCAGGGTGGGGTTTCTCACATGGCGCAAGTACTCTTCCTTGAGGTGGCTGAAGAAGTTTTCCATCGGTGCGTTATCCCAGCAATTGCCACGCCGGGACATGGAAGGTGTGATGTGAAATTGGTGTGTCAGGTCAAAATATAACGAAGAAGAGTACTGTGTACCCTGATCGCTGTGAAGGATCAACTCATGGGTGATATGCTCTTTTTGTGTGGCTTGTTTGAGCGTATTTGTCACGAGCTGGATCGAGTTAGTAGAACTGACCTGATGGGCGACGATAAAGCCATCATAGAGATCCTTGATGGTGGATAAATATGCCCATCCCTGGCGGGTCCGGATGAAGGTCACGTCAGTAACCCATTTCTGGTTGGGTTGACTGGCAACAAAGTTGCGGGCCAGAAGGTTCGGATAGCGGTGAAAACTATCCAGCTGCTCCGGCTTAGGATAAGGCCTGCGCCTGCGGGCGATCGAACGGATCCCCAGCTTGTTCATCAAGCGTAAGACTGCCTTATGGTTGAGATTCAGCCCCCGTTTCTGCAATAACCACAGCTTGATCCTGCGGTACCCATAGGTGCGATGCGATGCCTGGTAGGCTTCCTGCACCCAGCGCATACGCTCCTGATCCTTATCCGTCTGATCGACTCGCCCCCGCCAGGCATAATAGGCTGCTCGAGAAACTCGGAAATAGGCGCACAGTGCCATAACACCGTACTGTCTCTCCGAATGCAGCATCACCCGATATTGCGCTTCTCGAGCTCCATCTTTCGCAATTCGGCATGAAATTTTTTTAGCAGATCATTCTCCATCCGCAATCGCTGAAGCTCTGTCTGCGGATGCGTTTCTTTCCTCGGCCGCCCAATCGGTTTTTCAAAGGATGCAGCTCCTTCTCGCCGGTACATCTGCACCCATTTCTCGATACGCGCAAATTCCCGGATCTCCAATCTTTCCGCTATTTCGCGGTAGCTCACCCCCTCCTCCAGAAACATCTTCACCGCCTTTTCCTTGACCACCTTACTGTAATGCAACATACCTTTCTTTCCAGACATAAAAGCACCTCCTGTGCTTTATTATCACATGAGGTGCTTTCTTTTTGTGTCCGGTTTTAGGGGGTCAGTTCACCCCCTCCCGCTTTCTTTTGCTGGATCATTATTGTCAACCAGAATTATTGTTTTGTTGTCGGGCAACCGCCTGCAGGGGCCGGGATGATATCGCCAGAATGTTTGCCGTGGCCATTCAAGCCATTTACACTTACCGTGATCTCATTGTAGGGATTTTTGTCGCTGCCAGTGGCGTGGCAGATCTTGATCTTACCATCGCTGACAACCACCGGGCTGGTCGGGCATCCGTTTGCCGGTACCGGGATGATGTCGGCGGTATGCTTACCATGCCCATTCATACCGTTAATATTCACCGTGATCTCAACATAAGGATCGGTTGCGATGCCAGTGGCATGGCAGATGGTTATCTTGTTGTCTATGACCACCAACGGGCTGGTCGGGCAACCAATCTCTGGAGCAGGAATGATATCACCGTCGTGTGTACCGTGACCATTTAATCCATTTACACTTACCGTGATCTCATTATAGGGATTGGTTGCACTGCCAGTGGCGTGGCAGATGGTTATCTTGTTGTCTGTGACCACCAACGGGCTGGTCGGGCATCCGTTTGCCGGTACCGGGTAGATGTCGTTGGTATGGTCACTATGCTCATCCAGCTGAGCGCGGGTGACCGACATCTCTTCGTAGGGGTTTTCCGGGTCGTTGGTGGCGTGGCAGATCAAGAGCGTGTCATCGCTGAGCACGAGATTTACAGGACAACCGTCCTCTGGCACCGGGAAGATATCACCTTGATGAGCGCCGTGACCATTTAGACCATTGGCGTTCACGGAGATCTCTTCATAAGGAGCGGTTTTATTGCCAGTGGCATGGCAGATCGAGATCTTGCCGTCGGTGACAGTCACCAGGCTGTTCGGGCATCCGTTTGCCGGCACCGGGTAGATGTCGTTGGGATGATCGAGGTGGTCCTTCAACTCAACAGCGATGCCAGTGATCTCTTCATACGGTTTGACCGGGTCCCCCGTGGCGTGGCAGAAAGTTATTATGGAACTCGGGGTGCAGGCTGCGAGCAAGGTGATCACGAGAACTGAGACACCTGCCAGCAATTTACTTGTAATTCTTTCAAGTTTGTTCATTTTTCTCCTCTGTAATTGAATGGAATAAAAAAGCTATAGCATATCGATCATTCAACGATTACAGACTTCCTTTTGGGTCAGGGTCGAAAAAACAATAATGCTAGGTTAAACTCATCATACAACAAACACTCTCCAGCCGTATCCATCGGTTGGAGAGTGTTTTTCTCCGCCACTTGGGGGAGAGATCAATGCTGGACTTAATCGGAAGATCATCTTCCACCCACCAGGGGATTTTCTTGAGGAAAATATAAGTGATGGAATAGTGCGGAGATCACTAACCAGGCAGTCGCGGTCTGTTGCTGCTCCCGCGCAGGATAAAGGTTAACACGATCCCTGCCAGAAATCCACCGATGTGGGCCATATAGGCGACACCACCCGTATCCGCAACAGCGGTAATGGAACCAATACCGCTGAATATCTGGAGAACGATCCAGAGCCCGATAACGATCAGTGAGGGTACCAGGATGACACGCCGCCCCTGCATTACCTTGACTTTTCCCTGCGGAAAGAGCAAAAGGTAAGCGCCAAGCACACCCGCGATCGCCCCTGATGCACCCAGATTTGGTATATTTGAGGACAGGCTGAACGCCAATTGTGCGAAAGTGGCTGCCAATCCACAGACCAGGTAAAAGATCGTGAACTTGATGTGTCCAAAACGGTCTTCCACATTGTCTCCAAAGATCCACAGGTAAAGCATGTTGCCTCCCAGGTGAAGCCAGCCAGCATGCATGAACATGGAAGTGAAGAGCGTAGGAAGATCACCGATGGGATTGGCAAGGAAGCGGCTGGGAATAAAAGCCCACTTCCCAATAAAAGCGTCACCACCAGCCAGCTCGACAAAGAAGAACAGGACATTCAAAGCGATCAAGATATATGTGACCAGAGGAAAAGTCCTGTTAGAGGAATTATCATCACCGATCGGGAACATAAAGGTTTTCTCCTTTTATTGTTAGTTTGAGAATAGATCGACCTGAGTTTAAAACCAAAAAAACAAGAATGATCCAATGATGATAAACGGCAAGGCCAGCAATAAAAGATTTGCTAAACAACAGGACTTTCTTGATTTAGCACTTCCTACCCAAACCTGGTCTTGAAAGTTTTGCTTTGAATCGCCTTTGCTGCTTGATCCACTTCCTGACCAATCCTGCTTTTGATCGTTTTGCTTTGAATCCCCTTTGTTGCTTGATCCACTTCCTGACCAATCCTGCTTTTGATCGTTTTGCTTTGAATCCCCTTTGCTGCTCGATCTACTTCCTGACCAATCCTGCTTTTGATCGCTTTGCTTTGAATTGCCTTTGCTGCTGGATCCAATTCCTGACCCGGAAGATTTTGGGGAGGCTTTACTTGATGGCCGGTCATTTTTAATATTATGAGACTTTGATTTTTCTGGCATGGCTTTCTCCAATATTAATTCTCCATAATTATCTTTTAAATTATTTTTGGAGGATTGGTGTGTTCGTAAGTGTGCCGCAACACTAACGAACACCACGACCCTTTTTATTTGATAAGATACACCTTTATTATCAAACACCTCCCACCTGGAAGGATCCAACGGGTGGGGAGTGTTTGTCTGCGCCACCTGGGGGAGGTGGTATGAGGATGTTATCGGAAGAAAGGCAAGCTTCGGATGGCGCTGCAAAACTCAGAAGGTGATCCCAGCGTCCAACAGCTGTAATAAATGTAGATGATCAACAGGATGATGAGGACCACGAGGAATCCACCCATATTGCGAAACATTTTGGAGATCGCCAGCAGGATGACAGCGCCTGCCAGCGACACCAACAACGCAGGCAGACTGAAATCGCCCTGATTGATCGTACTGATGTTGAACAGGGGGCTCAGGAAATAACCTCCTATGAATGCGCCCACAATACCCACAAAAATATCGGCGATCAGCCCCTGGCGTTTATTGGTATGCATGATAAGGCTGGCGACCCAACCTACCACAGCCCCTACGAGCAGCCAGATAATAAAATTGATCATATTACTCTCCTCTTGAACGATAAGTTAATTTGAACCTGCCAAGCTTTCAGCAATAGGGATGACTGTCATAGAGTTCCTGTGTCTTCCCGTAAGATCAAGAATTCCCGGACTGCATGTCAGGTAATATCAATGCGAACATCCTGGTCAGGCATTTTTTATTTTTCAGGCATCCGGCAATTGGATCTGTGGATCAAATCGCTGGAGCACTGGTTGCCTTGAATTCTCTTTTCGAGAACATTCGGGCAGGGTTTTGCAATGAAACATATACCGGTTTAGTCGTCAATAATGAATGTTACCTTCAATTGGACCCGGTACTCGGTGATATTGCCTTTGTCATCCAGTTTGATCTGCTGGTTCTGGACCCAGGCAGATTTTATATTCCTCAGTGTTTTATGAGAACGTGCAACACCCTCTTTGATGGCGTCATCAAAGCTCTTGGGGGAAGATACAATGATCTCGGTTACTTTTGCTACAGACATGAGCTAACTCCTTCAGGTTGGTTCCAAATGGATCTAAGTTTTGAATATTTCTTGCCTTCATTATTGTACGGTCGTTCCAGGCTGACCACATCCATCATCCGGGGAGTGTTTTTCTCCGCCACTTGGGGGAGAAATCAGTCCCAACAATATTTTGAGGTTCTTATTCCCCTGCCTCTTCATCAAGCACTGCGCGGCTTTCTGCCATAGGGGAGCTTTCCAGCGAGCGGGTGATCTGTTCGCGCAATCCTTTCTTTCCAGGCTTGCGTTTCCCGAGGTTTTTTAAGGAATCCAACAGCAAAGTGGTCGTACTTTGGGTAAGTTTTTTTAATGCCTGCGAGGAGAGCTTTTCGCCTTTTTCAAACCAGCGCACAGCCGCGTAACCCATAACCACAGTTGTAGATGAAGCGATGGCCGCACTCAACAGCCAACCCGGCAGTCCTCCCAATTTACTCAGTTCCTGGAAAAGCGTGCGACCCAGAAAACCAAGTCCAAAGGTTGCCACCAGCTCGGAGGCACGCCGTGGCGTGATCTTGTAGTTATAGATGCGGGCGATATTGACCACCATGACCACCTGCGTGAAAACCAGCGGGACAAAATCGATGACTGGAAGCGGTACCAATGCAATGGCAGCCGAGATGGAAGCGGAGCGAATGATGTTTTGCCAGGCAAGCTGCCAGCGGTATTCCGGCAGGGCTTGACCCAGGGCAGCGACCATCCCGGGTTCGCTGGCGGCCACTGCCAGCAAAACTTTTCCCAGGTTCCTGCCATCTTTGGCGACCATCGGAATGATCTGATCCGGCAGCAAACCCAGATTCTGTGCGGCATTCGCTATCACTGCCGGCAGGTCTTTGTGCGCCACCAGGTCGATCTTATTCAAAACCACCACAAAAGGTTTTTTCAGGTCCGATAATTCATTGAACAGTTCCTGCTCGGTCTTCTTGATGCCCTGGATGGCATCGAAAACCAGTAATATAAAATCAGCCTGACCGGCTGCATACAAAGCTTGATTTTTCTCCTGCTCCCCAATACTTCCTATGGCATCTGCTCCGGGAGTATCAACCACCTCAAACAAGGCTGCGTCAGCTATTTGATTTTCTTTGGTGGTACCCGGAAGAGGGCTAACTATTGCCAGATCTTGTTTATTTTGAACAAGTTGGTTATAGAGGGTAGACTTGCCAACATTGGTCGGACCGAGGATGACGACCCGGTGTTTTTTCCCGAAAGCCTGCCGGATCTGGGCAGTAGATAACTTGACCAACTGTTTGACCAATTTTGTGTCTGACGGGAAACCGACCAAAAGCGAAAGAAAACTGGCTTTTTCATTTGGACCCAACGTTTCCCAGATCCTGGTCACTTTCGATCTTACATCGGGGGAAAAGAGATTTAGAATATCTTCAAAAAGTGTCACGGGAACCTGCAATCTATTTTAACGGGAAAAACATGTTGGCAGAACTTCTCGCCAATTTTGACTACTTTAATCAATAACGATCCGGTTTTCACCCTGAAGACGAAGGATAACGCATAAAAGGGTCGATACGATCTTTATTCCTATAAGAACTGTGTGATCCGGGTTGAAAACATAGATCCCGGAGTTGCCAGAATTATTTCGCAACCCCGGGAACCATAGACCTGGGCTGTTAGAGATCTTTAATTAAAGTGGCCAACGCCAGTAAAGCAAGCCCGGCGATGGCGAACCAGAAAGCGTATTGGTTCAGACCGGCTATGATACCCTGGCTGCCCAGAAGTGCCAGAATACCAAGAATAACAGCGATCCACCATGTAACTACCTTGGGCGCACTAAGTCTCATTTTAAATCTCCTTTTCTACAACTTCTATTGAAATGGTACCCGGGATCTGATCCGGGGGTGGTTAAGTTGGTCAAACGTTCTGGCAGAAATGCGTTCGACAGTCAATTGACTGGGAGTGAGCCAGAAATAAAGTTTGCACCTTTTCTACCATTATATAAAATACAACGCCCAGCCGCATCCATCCGTTGGGGGTTGTTATCCTCCGCCACTTGGGGGAGATGTCCAAAGGACAGTGGGGGTTCAGGGCAGAAGGTGGGTGCGCAAAGCCAGGGTGACAGCTTCGGTGCGGCTGGATACACCCAACTTGGACAGGATGTTACTTACATGGGATTTGATGGTGGAAGGACTGACGCACAGTTTGCCGGCGATCTGGGTGTTGTTCAAGCCAACCACCATCAGCGACAGCACCTCAAGCTCGCGCCCGGTCAGCTCAACACTTGTTGGCGGGGGGTGGGAGGTGGCATGAACCAGTGCCTGGGCAGCCTCGGGTGAAAGGGTGGTGCGACCAGCGTGGGCGGCCCGGATAGCCCGTGCTAATTCATCGGCAGTCACATCCTTGAGTAAATAGCCAATAGCTCCGGCTTGGAGCGCACCCTTGACCAGGTTCTCTTCCTTAAAACTGGTCAGAGCCAGCACCTGGATGGAAGGGGACTGTTGGCGGATGAGCCGTGTTGCGCTGGCTCCATCCATGCCTGGCATGACCATATCCATTAAGACCACATCCGGGTGATACTGGTCACATAGTTGCACGGCCTCCTGTCCATCGGAAGCCTGCCCCACCAGCTCCAGGTCATCATAGACTTTCAAAAATGTGGCCAACCCTCTCCGGACCATGAGATGATCGTCAACCAGCAAGACCCGAATAGAAGGAGTGGTTGTCTTTGTCATTTGTCCTCCTTTTGCCAGACCAAACTGACCGTGGTACCGTGACCCGGCTGACTGGTAAATGTGATCCGTGCTCCCATGGAATCAGCCCGCTCGCGCATCATGTCCAGACCATAATGACCAGGCATGGGGATCTTACCCGGGTCGAACCCGAGACCGTCATCATGAATTTTCATTTCCACCGATGTGATCACTTCTGCCCGGAGAAAACCTGTGAATATTACTGCCGAGCCTGCCTTTTCCTGGCTGAGTTCTTGAGACTCACCGGTCTCATACTGCAGGTCGATCTCTACATGACTGGCCTCGGCATGTTTGGCAATATTATTGAGAGCCTCCTGGCAGATACGGTAAAAGGTAACCTGGATGTTCGGAGGCAGGACATGATCCCCGGCGCTGTTCACGCTGACCGTGATGTTGGTGCGACCTGTGAAGGCGTTGGCCAACTGGCGCAACAAGTCGCTAAGACTACTGTCGGTCAGGACGGAGGGACGCAACTCGGCCAGGAGTTCTCTCATCTCGGCCAGGGCTCCACGCGTCAGGCGACGCAGATCTTCAAGGGATTGCTGGGCTTCGTCCGGGTTGCGCAGCCAAAGGCGTGGCAGGACTTCTGCGATCAAGCCAGCTGAGAAGAGCGATTGATTAACAGCATCGTGCAAGTTGCGTGCCAGGCGCTGACGTTCCTGCATGGCAGCCAGAGCCCGGGCTTGTTCATACAACTCAGCGTTGACCATGGTAATGGCCACCTGGTCCGCCATCGAGAGAGCCAGGCTGGCATGGTGGGCTGTGAAATGATCTTTTTGGGAATGGGAGATACCAAGGCCGCCGATGACCTGGCCCTGGACAGCCAGGGGTACCCACATCCAAGAACATGCACCTTGTAGCAGGGATGCGGCCTCCCCAGTCAATATGGAGCGAAGGAAATCTGTTTCCGGGTTGGAGCTGCAGATATCAGGGAGGCGGAGTGGTTGATGACCGTTGAAGAGGGTCGCCAGGATCTCAGGACCATCCACGCGGACCTGGAAAGGAACCATTTTTTCCAACAATTTCAGACCGTTTGTCGGTTCGACAGTATCTGGACCACCCCTGACAGCCAGGGCGGTCAGAGTTGAATCGGTCAATCCGAATAGGGCGGCACGAGTGTAATCAATGATCTCCCGCAGTTGATCCAGGATCAATCCCGGCTGGAGTTCCAGGGTTGAGGCCAGGGTGTGCGAGATCTCCAACAGGGTTGCCTGTTCACGTGTGCGGGTATCGATGCGATCTTGGAGGTGCTCTTCAGCGAGGATACGCTTGCTGACATCCCGGAGCACACCCAGCAGGCAGGGTTGATCCCGGTGGGAAAAAGTTGTACCGCGCCACTCGACGTGAAAAGATGAGCTGCCGTGGCAAAGGTGCAGAGCCTGTGTGTCCAAGATCTTACCGGAGCGAAACTCCATCAGGTAGTTATTGAAGATATGCAGGCTGTCGGGGTGAATGAAATCATTGGGAAAGAGACCGATGAATTCTTCGCGGGTATAACCGTGCATTGCGCAGGCGGCAGGATTGGCATCGACGATACACCCGGTCTCAGAATTAATGATTATCAAACCATCGGTGACAGAATCAAAAACACTGCGATAATACCAGTTTTCAGCTTCTTTTTCAGAGGGATCGTTTTTCCAATCTACATTCATGATGGTATCTCTTGCTGGATCAAAGGGTTTGGAGACAGTGGAGCACAGCCTGTATATCTCATGAAGTGGTTTGAGTTTGGGAGTTTCAGTCTCCCGGTTTCCTCACCAAATTGCCTATCATTAATTATATTCATTTTCCTTGCCAAATTACCTGTCATTAATTATATACGTTTTTTAAGGAATGAAACTTTTCTCGAGTCTTGCAGTGATCAACGTCATTAGGAATGAACTTTTAAAGAGTTCTGATTTCTTGTGATCGTTATCCGAAGGCACCAGTTCGATCTGCGCTTGACGGAAATTTATTTTTATGCAGAAGATATCTTCAATAGTATAACAAAACTGTACTGAGTTATGCCCATACAGAATTGTAATCTCACTTCATCATCCTTGAGATTATCTTTCAGCTTAAAATATTGCTCAAGGCAATTATCGGGTCAGTGAAACTGTTCCCGTGGAATAAATAGGTTTGGTTGTGGAAGAATAAAAAAACCGTATGCAATTACACAATTGCTGCCCTGAAAACTGGATTAAAAAAATCAAAAACCGTAATTGATCTGTGGCAGCATGCACCTGTAATCAGATGTATCACAATGGTTTTTTTGACCGATCCAATGGCTTTACTTGATCTCAAAGGGGAAGTTCTTGACCAGGGTGTCATCCACAATAACCCGGATGACATAGGTGCCCTTATCAAAGGAACCCAATCCGAGACCGGCTGGACCTGCAGCGAATCCCTTTGTTGTGTCCAAGGCGATCTTGGAGCTACTCATACCCTGGATGCAGACTCGCACGTTTACTTCAGCCGTGGTATCAGCACGGATCTCGAGGGTGTCTGCTGTAGTGAATTGGGCTCCGTTCTCTCCATCCGTTCCAGACTGACCAGTGGCAGAACTGACAAGTGCCATTTGCGTAAAGTACCTGGAAAATACAGTTGCATCTGCCGTGCCGCCAATAGCATCCCCGCATGAATCGGGTGGTCCGAAAGAGCAGGCAGCAACGACGATCCCCAACAAAAGAAATGTAACAAGAAGCTTGTCAAATGATTTGGACATATTATTCTCCTTTGGCTATGAATACATTATAGAAAATTTGAAATGTAAGTCAACTATTAATTTAAAGCTTTTACAATGGTTCTCTCGCCAGGTCCGCGATCCGTCGGTTCTTTACGCGGTGGTGTCCGATGCCAGGGCAGGTGTGCATGCAGGTGCAGGTGTCGTTTCGCTCCTCATGAAGATAGGTTTGTCAGGCATTCCAAGGGCGGGCAACCTACATTTTGCTTGCATTGGAGCTGATATCAGGGTGGGAGACCACTTCCTTTGAATAAAAGCGGTAGCGCTTGTATATCTTTGCACCCATGCGGTGTGCCAGCGGAAAGGTATCGGTGTTGTCTTCGCCGGTCAGCGACAGGTCAGCCCACTTGTAGCCTTTGGAAGCCAGGCGCCGTGCCATCTCAGCAAAGAGCAGCACACCCACGCCGGTATCCCAGTAATCCGGGAGCACCACGATGCTCTTGATGGAAATGCTTTCGGGTTTGTATTTTGCATAACGCAGCAGGCGCAGGTAATCCCACGGGTGGCGCAGACCATTAAGATGAATGAAGACCTCGTTAAGGTTGGGAACACCCGGGAACCAGCCGACCGCCTGCCCGTCGATCTCAGCAAAAAGAACCAGGTCCGGATCAACCACATCCAACATGGGCAGGATCATGGCTTCGATGGAGGCGCGTGTGTAAGGGATATGCTCCGGCATATGTGCCAGGCCGCGATTTTGCAGGTCGAGGATGCGGTCGATCTCACCTTCGTAATCCTTCAGGTTGGCGCTACGGATGTGGATGGGTTTGCGGGAGCTTATTTTATCTGCCAGGCGCAACATGTGCTGAACCTCGGGAGTGTTCAGCTCCACATTAATTTCATAAGCCAGACCGTCTTCCCCGAATTTGGCGAACCCGAAGCGCTCAAAAAAACCCGGGTAATAAGGAGGATTGTGCCCGCAATAGACAGCCGGTGGACGGGTGCGGCCTTCGATCAGGATGCCGCGCGATTCCTCCCGGTCCAGATTAAATGTTCCTATTATGCGCTGCAGGTTATGCTGCCTGGACCAGTCTTCAGCTTTCGTGAAGAGGGCTGCTGCAATGGCGTATTCATCCAGGCACTCGAAGAACCCGATGATGCATTCACCAAAACCATGTGTGCGCGTGGCAGACTGATCTTCAGCGCAGGAGATGGTGCCAACAGGTTTACCATCCCGCCAGGCTAAGAACAATTCGGCATAGCCATCCTGGAAGAATTTGCCGCGTTTGGGATCGATCAGCTTACGGCGCTCAGAGAGCAGCGGCGGCACCCAGAGCGGATCCGACTTGTAGACGCACCAGGGGAAGGTCAGAAAGAGTTCTTTTTCATGTCGGGTGTGGACAGGTTTGATCTTGATATGACTCATTCGGTCTCCGTGCTTTTCGCCTTGCGGCGGGCTTCCAGCTCTTTGGCAATCTCGGAATAATTATCGCGCCCGAGCGGATATAAAATGGCGAACAGGATGCCCAGGCAGAGCATGACGGCTGGGATGGGGCCAGTCACAATGCGAATGCCTGTTATGGCGCTGGCGGGTTGGGTGGCGCTGCTGGAGATGTAACCGCTGGCATCCAGTACCAGAAGGGCGAGCGGAATGGCAATGGATGAGGCGATCTTGGAGGCCAGCGTGATGAGACTGTAAAACATGCCCTCATGGCGCTCGCCGGTCTTCCACTCACCCCACTCAATGGCATCCGGCAGGATGGACCAGGGCAGGACATGGGCAGCTGATACGCCGATGCCTGCCAATACACACAGGAACATGAGCAGAGGCATGGGTGACAAAGGTCCAAGTGTGATGAGAGCCAACTGGACGACCGCCCAGAAGGAGATGCCTGCAATATAGGCATAACGCTTGTTCATCTTTTTGGAAATGTATTCCCAGAGCGGTAAGGCAATGATGGCAACCACGAAGATGGTCCCCATGATCAGGTCCGATTGGGACTCGCGTCCGACCACCCACTTTATATAGAACAGGAGAATGGTCTGCAGGATATCCATTGATACCATTGTGAAAAGGTAGATGACCAGCCCAAAGACAAAGGGCTTGTTCTTCAGTGCGGCCTGGATGGAATCGATAATGCCTGGTTGTTTCAACTGGCTGAATTCAGTGCGCTCTTTTGCTGAAAAGAAGACCACCAGGAGAGGGATGGCAGAAGCCAGCCCAAATGATGCGCCCATCAAGAGGATGCGCCCGGCATTTTCAGGATGGAAACCCTGCACGATGATGAGTGGCAGGGTGAAAGCGACCAGGCTTCCCAGGATGGAAAAGAACATGCGCGTGGTGGTGAGCGAGGTGCGCTCATCATAGTCTGTAGTCAATTCGGGGGTTAATGCAAAGTAGGGCATGTAAACAAAAGTGGCAGCGATATCAAAGAGAATGTAAGCCAAGGCATAGTAAGCTGCCAGGGCAAAAGGATTTTCAAAAGGGGGGATCCACCACAGCAGGATGTAAACCAGGGCAAAGGGGATGGCACCGAACAACAAAAATGGGCGCCTGCGTCCCCAGCGTGAGCGCGTGCGGTCTGAAATATATCCAATGATGGGATCATTGATGTAGTCAGTGGTACGCCCGATAAAAATGGCTGCAGCGGCAATGGCTGGGGACAGCCCGACCACGTCTGTTAAAAAGATGGCGAAATAGGCGGCGATGATGGTGAACGTCAAACTGAAACCAAGATCCCCGACGCCGTAACTCCATTTATCCCAGCGGGTCAATTTTCTTCGCATTTACGGCTCCTGTGATGGTGATTTGAGATAATTGTTCAGGAAATTTCAATGAGGAAGCTTTTTTATTGTTGTATCTCGCCTTGTAATGAAAATATTTTCACTTACTTACAATTGCAGTTGCATTTGTCGCTCGAATAACGAACGGGTCGGGATTTTGCTATTATGTTATTAAACCCACCGGATGGGCAGGGTTGCGATGGGTTTTGAAATCATAGAGAGATGAAAACCAATGCGATAAGCGCACACAGGATGCCAACCACTTGCGAAGGAGTGACCTTTTCCTTCAAGATAATATGCGCCAAGGCTACAGTAGAGCCGGGGTAGAGGGAACTGATGATGGCTGCCAGATCCAGGCGCCCGAACTTGGAGGCCAGGACATAGAACAGATTTCCGGCGGTATCGAGCAGGCTGATGAGAGCGATGCTGCCCCAGTGTTTGCGCTCAGGCAGCCAGCGCTGGCGTGTCAGGAATGAATACATCAGCAGGCCTGGGATGGATCCGAGGCGGGTGGCTACCACGGGCCAGATGACTGCGTGTGCACTCCCTTGTGCCATTCCCACAAAAAACAATCCAAAGAAAATACCGGAGATAAATGGCAGACGTATTTGGGACAGGATGTTCACAAGGCTGATCTTTCCATTTTGAGCGATCAACCAGATGGCAGTCAGCGCCAGGGCGAACCCGATCAGCATGGTGGTGGCGGGTAAGCCCTGCGTCCATAATCCGACCATGACAGGGATGGAGGCAGCCACCAGGGCTGAGACCGGAGAAGCAAGACTCATCTGACCCTCAGCCAGGGCGCGGTACAACAGGATCAAGCCGATACCACCGGCTACACCGGCGAAAATGGCATAAAACAGATCTCTCGTGGGTGGAAGGGTTTCGCCAAGGAACAGTGCAAAGGGAGTCAATAAAAGCAGGCTGCCGATATGCCCGAGTATGACAATTCCAAGACTGGTGGTGCGTTTGGCTATCAGTCCCCCGGTGAAGTCGGCTGCACCGTAGGTCAGTGCGGAGATCAAACCAAACAGGATGGAAATGGATACAGAGCCCATCAAGGCTTCTTTTTGGCAGCGCTGGCCCGCAACAGGACTGAACGGGCTGCTTTGACCAGCGGCAAATCGATCATCTTGTAACCATCCAGGGCATAAGCGCCCTTACCCTCTTTCAAACTGACTTCAAATGAATCCACAATACGCTGGGCGTTCTGAACGGTGATTTGGTCCGGGCTGAAAGCTTCCTGAACCGGTGCGACCTGATCGGGATGGATGACTTGTTTGCCGGCGTAACCAAGTTGCACCCCAAAGCGGGATTCGGTTCGCAGCTTGTCAATGTCTTTAAAATCGATGCTGACCATGTCGATAGCCTGCAGCCCATTGGCGGCGGCAGCAATGACGATGGCACTGCGGGCGTGAAAGACCTCCCAGGCTTCGGGCGTGCGCGTGGCGCCGATATCGGCTGCGAAATCTTCTGCACCGAAGATGATGGCGTCCAGGCGCGGCTGGGAGGCGATCTCGCCCAGGTTGAGCATCCCGCGGGCGGTCTCCACATCCACGATCAGGCGGATGGAATTGAGAGGCCAGCCGTGCGCCAGTTCAATAGATTCGACCTGCCCGCTGACCCAGGCTACCTGCCCGGAATTCTCAACCTTCGGGATGACGATCCCATCCGGGTGGGCGGGCAGAATTACTGCCAGCTCATCTGCCTCAAGTCCGGAGCCGACCGGGTTGATGCGCACCAGTTTTTCGGCTGATCCAAAATCCAGTTCGTGTAAGGCGGACAGGATGCAGAGGCGTGCCTCCATTTTTCGGGCGGGGGCGACACCATCCTCCATGTCCAGGCAGATGCAGTCCACGTTGAGGGTCAGAGATTTTTCGATCTTGTGGCGATCATCGCCGGGCACATAGAGTAAGGCACGTCGTGAGTGCATGAGGTCTCCGGGTGGGAATGGATTTCCAGTTGAAGAATCTTACTCTATTATGCTCATTTTTGCATAGTGAGCAGCTGGCAGGCAGGAAGAAGTGTTATCCTTCATGGAGTATTTGGTTAAAAAATCATTCTCAATCATTAAATAAACCCATTAGAGTTGTGTAGAAGAGAAATAACCAATTTATGCTATGATATAGAATGTTGGGATTGATTTTTTTCTTCCCATGAGACATTTTTATTTTTAAAGTTGATTCTGTACAGGAAGTATTTATCCGGGTACAAGGAAATTATCAACATGAACGTTTTCAAAAAAGAAGCACAGTATTCATCCACAGAAAGCTCACCCAGACAGTTTTGGCGGCAAGCGGGTGGACTGGTATTGGTTGCTTGCGCATATTGGGGCGTAGTTCGTTTAGGACTTTTATTGGTGGCACAACCCGAAGGCATTGCCTCGATCTGGCCGGCCAGCGGACTTGCGCTGGCAGCCTTATTACTTAACCCCAAAAAACAATGGCCAAAATTACTGGCAGTGATCTTCATTGCCGGTGCAGCGGGAAATATCAGTGCAGGTAATGGATTAACTGTCAGCCTGGGTTTTGCCCTGGCAAATAGTATCGAGGCTATTCTGGCTGCCTGGTTATTGACAACCGTATGTAGATCCAAGATCACATTTCAAAGCTCAAGGCAAATATTCGTCCTGTTCGCAACGGCCATCTTAGGTAACGCTATGACCGCCCTGCTGGGGGCAGCAGTCCCCGCTCTGGTATTCGGCGCTCCGTTCTTTAAAACCTGGTTACTATGGTGGAGTGCGAATGGCTTGGGAATGATCCTGATCACTCCCTTGATCGTGACATGGGCTGCCAGTGGCAATAGGTTCCATTCAAAAACCCCACTGCGGATCATTGAAGGCACTTTGCTTTCGATTGGACTGGCTGGCTTTTCCTGGTTAATATTTGGTTCCTTTTTAATAACGGAAGAACCAGTTTTTGGAAATTACATTCTATTTCCCCTATTGATCTGGCTGGCTTTCAGGTTCAGCCCGCGCGGTATGACCAGCAACTTGACCATAGTGTCAATCATCGCCATCTGGAACATATTAAATGGCAACGCCAATCTGGCATTCGGGAATCGTACTGTCACCGAACAACTGGTATATATCCAGGTCTATCTTAGTGTGCTGGTTTTTTCGGGTTTACTGATGAGTGCCATGATCACCGAGCGCTGGTTTGTACAAGAGCAATTGGCACAGATTGAGACCATCTTCAGGTCTTTCCTGGAATTTAGCCCGGTGTACGTGTTCTTTAAGGACAAGGATACACGTACACTGCACCTGAGCAGTAATTATAAGCACATGCTGGGGATACCTGTCAGCGAAGCGCTTGGCAAAACATCGTATGAGCTATTTCCGTCGGAACTGGCAAAAAAAATGGTGGCGGATGATCTACAGATATTAAGTGAAGGAAAACCTGTGGAAGTGATCGAAGAAATGAACGGGCGAACCTATGAAACTACCAAGTTTCCGATATTCAAGGATGGCAAACCCGACATGTTGGCGGGATTTACAATGGATATTACTGCGCGCATTCAGGCTGAGAAAGAGCTGCGAAATGTTGAGGAATTCAACAAGACCATTATCGCACACTCCCCCATTGGTGTATCCGTTCGGAGCCATACTGGCGGTCTTTTATCTGCCAACACTGCCTGGAAGAACATCTGGGGGATAACCGAAGAAGACTACCAGATCTATCTGCAGCACCAACCTGAGAAATTGCAATTTGATGAAAGAGATAATTACCTGAAGGCTAATCAGCAAGAGATCAGGCGTGTGTATGAAAAAGGTGGCAGCCTGTATCTGCCAGATATGAAGACCACATCCCCGCGCCCTGGTGGCGCTGAATGGGTTTCGCAGCATTTTTATGCCATCCTGGATGTCCAGGGACAGGTGGACAAGGTGGTGATCTTGACGGAGGATATCAGCCATCGAAAGAAAATTGAAGAGGAAATAGCCAGGAACCAGGTCTTAATGGAACGCGCCCAGGAAGTGGCACATATGGGAAGCTGGGAGCTCGACCTGACCACCAGGACAATGGTTGCCAGTGCTGAGGCTTACCGCATCTATGGGTTGAAGGAAGAATTATTGACCCTTTCTGATATTCAAGCCTCCGCTTTACCGGAATATCGTCCGAAAATGGACAGCGCGTTGAGTGCGTTGATCAATGACGGGCAGGAATACAACGTCCAGTTTAAGATCAAACGCAGATCGGACGGCACTATTCGCGACATCCATTCCCGTGCTGAGTACAATGCAGAGGAGAATACCGTGGTCGGCTCCATCCAGGATATCACCGAGCGTATGGAGATCTTACAGGTGGTTATGGAGAGCGAAGAAAAATTCCGCACTTTGTTCGAGCAGGCTCATGATGCCATCCATATTGCCAACGAAAATGATGAGATCCTGGATGTCAACGTGCGTGCCTGTGAGCTGTTTGGCTACAACCGGGAGGAATTAATCCACATGAAAGTTCCTGATCTGCAGGCACCAGAAATGCGCGGGCAGAAAAAGAAAACCCTGCAGGGTGACGTTGAAAAATATAGCAATAAGGTTTTTGAAGGGTTGAATCAATGCAAGGATGGCACACTAGTTCCGGTGGAGATTTCAGTATCGAAGATCAGCACCTCGCAGGGTGTCCGATTTTTCTCGATCGCGCGTGATATCAGTGATCGCAAACGTATCGAGCAGGAACTACGGGAGCAGATCGACATCCTACAGCGCTTCAATGATGTTACTGTGGGACGTGAGTTGAAAATGATCGAGCTCAAAAAGGAGATCAACGCCTTGCTGGTAAAAGCCGGTGAGCAGGAGAAATACCGTATTGTTGATGGTTAGTCGGAAAGACAATGGCTGAAAAATAGAACCAGCATATGTGCATACCGGACATTACACGGAGAAAAGCAAATGAAAAGTCTAAAACCCATTCTAATATTTCTGATCGGGGTCCTGGTCCTTTTTTCGATCGGGTACTATATCAACAAGGGCGTGTGCGATGCCAAGACCAGCGACATTGGCTTTGCCCACCGCTTCTCAATAATGGGAAATTGTCAGATAGAGACTTCCCCTGGGCATTGGGTTCCACTCGACAATTACTATTTTCAGCAGCAATAGGCATACCCTTTAACTGATCTGTAAACTGCAACTCGTATGGATGGATCGGTGAGCAGTTACCTGGCGCTCCTGGGTACGCAGGCGGACAGGCTAGAACCAGGGATGAGACAGGTACAATCAAAAAATACATTTATCAAAAGGAGAGACCGAAATGGATGTTGAAATATTATATAAACCTTCCTATTCAATGGGTGTGATCAAACTCGGCGGTGGAGAACAGGTACGCGTTGAGGGTGGGGCGATGGTGAGTATGTCCGTTGGAGTCACCCTGGAGACCAAGGCAACCGGGGGATTCTTAAAATCACTGGCACGTTCGGTGCTGGGAGGCGAAAGTTTTTTCCAGAACACCTTTATGGCACCCTCGGGTGGTGGAGAGGTGTCTGTAGCACCAGCCCTGCCGGGGGACATGTTTTCCCTGGTCTTGAAAAATGAAGCTCTGATGGTGCAGTCCGGTTCTTATGTGGCTTCAGAAGCGGGGGTGGAGCTGGATACCAAATGGGGAGGAGCCAAGACTTTCTTTGCCTCGGAAGGGTTGATCATGCTGCGGGCGACCGGGAATGGCGAATTGCTGCTGTCCTCGTATGGAGCCATCCATGAACGAAATTTGAGCCAGGGAGAAAAGTTTACCGTGGATACCGGTCACCTGGTAGCTTTTTCAGAAGGGATCGGTTTTAAGGTCAACCAAGTGGGTGGGTTGAAATCAACCATATTCAGCGGTGAAGGATTGGTGGTTGAACTGACCGGTCCCGGGCGGGTCTTAATGCAAACCCGGTCGACGGATGCTTTTCTGGCATGGTTGATTCCCAGGCTGCCGAAGCCTTCTTCAACCTCGAATACTTCCTTTAAGATCGGTTAGGTCAGATTTCAGTTCAATAAGCTGCTTGCAAAAGCAAGCACAGCCTGCACGTCCTCAAAATTACTGACCAGTCCAACCGAGATGCGCACGGCGCCGGAGGCTTTTCCGTCAATGCACAGGCGGAAGTCATCGTAACTCAGGCGCTGTTCGTTGGTTGGTTTGGAGAAACAAGCTGCCAGCTCCATGGAGGAGATACCCAGGGCGATCTCCCCCGCGCCGGGGTTACAGAAACAACCGGTGCGCAGGGAAATGTTCACCCGGTTGGCGGCTTCTTCGATGGCCAGGTGGTCAATGGGCATGCCATGTTGATCAATGAAATTGAGGGTCACATTACCGCCGCGGTGACCGGTGCTGGTCGGTCCGTAGATGCGCACCAGCGCTTCGCCATTGGTATGCTGCATTATTTTCAGGTTGTCCAACAGCCAGCCAATCAGGCAGGTGACGCGTGTGTGGATGCTTTCAATGCCGATCGCTTCGATGTGGCGCAGTCCGATCTCAACAGCCGGAATGTTGAGATAATCGATGGTACCGTCTTCAAAGGCGGCTGCACCTTCGGCAAGGTAAAACTTGTCACCCTGCACCGAGGCCACCGTAATAGTACCCCCCGCAAACCAGGGACGGCGCAGTTTGGCAAGTGTCTGGCGTCGGGCGATCAGAGCACCCAGACCGGTGGGATAACCAAAGATCTTATAGAAAGAGATAGGCACGAAATCCGGTTTCCATAGTCCCAGATCCAGGCGGTTGGTGGGTGCAAAGGCAGCCGCGTCGAGCAGCACATCCCAGCCCTGAGACTGGGAGCGCTCAATCCAGGTCAGAGGATGCTGCACACTCGAAAAGTTGGATTGAGCCGGGTAAGCAAACAGATTATGGCATCCCTGGCGTGCCAGGTTGAGACCATCCTGAAAATGGTGTTCCTGAACACGCATGTCCGGGAGGGAAACAGGGATGTAAGTTACTTGCGCCTCACCCCGGTGGGCAAACTCACGAATACCGTTGACCGAGTTGTGATTGTCAAAGGTCAGTAAATAATTACAGTCATTGTCAAACGGGTAGGATTCCCCGACCAACTTCAGGGCGCCGCTGGCATTGGCAGTTAGAATGACCAGGTACTCCTGCGGGTCAGCATTGAAGAATTTTAGAATGTATGCGCGTGCTGATTCGACCAGCTTCGTGGCAGCCAGGGAGGTGGGATTGCTGGAGTGCGGGTTGCCGAAGATGTGCTCTCTGAGCAGTTTGTGGTGGGCATTCACCTGGGACTCGGCATAAAGACCGGCACCGGTGTAATCGAGATAGACCTGGTGATCGGCATCCAGGCGGGCATAATCCCGCTGGCGCAGTTCATCAATACTGAGGGTATCTTCGTAAGCCGGGTAGGCATGGATAAATTCAGAATAGGGGGTTTGGGTCATAAGTGTACTCTTTTTTTGCTACCCCAGGTAACAATCCCGGGAAAAGTGACCGGATCATTGAAACACAGGGGAAAATAGCCAACCTTCTTTTTGACTTTGTTTCTTAATTGATCAAGATTATTCCATTATATCGCATTCAACTTTAGCAATTTATAAAGAATATCCTCTTGACATTTATAAAAGGTTGTTATACAATTGGTACAATGATACAATTATACAAAGAGACAATGAGACAATATGATGAACTTCGAACTTGATTTTCGCTCAGGAATCCCCATCTACATTCAGGTGGAGGAGCATATCCGCCAGAGCGTTTTACGTGGTGACCTTAAGCCCGGCGACCAGCTTCCCACCGTGCGCAGCCTGGCGCTTGACCTGCGTGTCAATTTCAACACCATCGCGCGCGCCTACCGTCTGCTGGATGAAGCTGGCATCATTTCCACACAACAAGGGCGCGGCACCTACATCCTGTCGCTACCCCCACCTGAAGTGGCTGATGAGCTGCGCCATAAATCGCTGCGCAGCCTGGTGCACCAGCACCTGCTGGACGCCTCGCGGCTGGGGGCCGCACCAGACGAGATTTTGAACATACTGCAAGAACAGGTTGACCACTGGAAACAGACTGGCAGCTTGAGTGATCCTGAAAAAATTATTGAAAGTGAGGAGATAAAATGACTACACAGAACTTAAAAAACTTAATGCTTAAGAACCAGGCCAAACAGCCAGACCCGCACATCCCCGGTGTAGCGGCGGCAGTATTTGTGTTGTTCCTGATCGTTGGCACCATTGGATCTATTGTGACAACAACCAATCGCTGGCCGGACTATTGGGTGGCGGTCTTTATCATCGGATCATCCCTTCTCGGCACGTTCTTCCTGTTCAGTCTCAAGATCGCCTCCCCGTGGGAAAAAGGCATCGTGCTACGCTTCGGAAAGCTGCGCGGCTTGTTTGGTCCGGGCATCTTCTGGCTGATCCCGGTTGTGGATACCCTGGCAAACTGGATCGATCACCGTGTCATGGTCACACCTTTCTCCGCTGAGAAGACCCTCACCAAAGATACCGTACCTGTAGATGTGGATGCAGTTTTGTTCTGGGTGGTATGGGATGCTGAGAAAGCCGTGTTGGAAGTGGAAGATTACCGCGCCGCCATCTCCTGGGCATCACAGACCGCCCTGCGCGAGATCCTGGGGCAGATGTACCTGGCAGACATCCTGACCGGGCGCAGCAAAATGGATGCTGATCTGCAAAAGATCATTGATGAGCGCACCACCCCGTGGGGCATTACCGTCCAGTCGGTCGAGATCCGGGATGTGGTCATTCCTCCCGACCTGGAAGATGCCATGAGCCGCCAGGCGCAAGCCGAACGGGAACGCCAGGCACGCGTCATCTTGGGAGAATCCGAGATGCAGATCGCTGGATCCTTCGCTGAGGCTTCCAAAGCTTATATTCACAACCCCACCGCTCTGCACCTGCGAGCCATGAACATGCTCTTTGAAGGTCTCAAGGAAAAAGGCGCGCTCGTGATCGTACCAAGCAGTGCCATCGACACCATGAACCTGGGCGGCTTAAGCGGTATGGTCTCGCTGGCTCAGCAGAATGTGGAAAAAATCGAATAATTCAATCCTTTCAACGTCGCTAACTGCATGGTTTCGTAAAAAATGTTTCGAAGGCATAGGGTACGATGAGGCTTTCTCAAATTGAGCTAGATCTGCGAAACCATTAAGTGGAACGATGATTGCGACAATTAGAAAAAAGAGAAAACGAGGCTATCATGGAAGAATTAATTAAATACATCCCCTATCTCATCCCGGTTGTGATCGTTCAGCTCATCCTGCTGGTTGTAGCCCTGCTTGACCTGCTGAAGCGCGAGAAGACACGCGGCCCCAAATGGGTGTGGGTATTGGTGATCCTGTTCGTAAATCTGCTTGGTCCGATCATTTACTTCGTATTTGGCCGTGACAATGAGAGCTGAAAGCAGTGACGACAATGAATAATATTAGAGTGGAAGGTCTGGTAAAAACATACGGGAAAGTTCGAGCCCTGAATGGATTGGACCTGCATGTGGAACCGGGCAGCGTTTTTGGCTTTCTGGGTCCGAATGGGGCTGGCAAAACCACCACCATGCGTATCCTGACCGGGCTGGCGCGCCCGACCTCCGGGCAAGCCTGGGTCGCCGGTGTGGACCTGGCAACAGACGGCAGGGACCTGGCGCGCAGAATCGGCTATCTGCCTGAGGAACCGGCTTTTTATGGCTGGATGACCCCGCTGGAATTCCTGGATTATCTGTGTCGACTGTACGGGCTTCAGGCAAAAAAAAGATCGTCACGTGTCAAAGAATTACTCGATCTTGTCAAACTGGGTGATTCTGGCAGACGTCGCATTGCAGGTTTCTCGCGGGGTATGCGCCAGCGTCTTGGCATTGCTGCTGCCCTGGTCAACCAACCCGAGGTGCTGTTCCTGGATGAACCCGCCAGTGCACTCGACCCGGCTGGTCGCAAGGAAGTGCTCGACCTGATCGAAGGCTTGCGCGGCGAATGCACCGTGCTCATGTCTACACATATCCTGGCAGACGTCGAGCGTGTGTGTGATGTGATCGGTATCATGGCGCGCGGCAAGCTGATAATCCAGGCGCCGCGCCAGAAATTATTCGACCAGGTGGCAAATAATGTATTTGAAATTGAGGCGGAGAATGTAAAAGGATTACAGGCCTGGGCTGTTAGCGGGCGCGCATTGCCATGGGTGGCTTCCATCGAATTCAATGGGAACACGGGACGCATTGTGGTAAAAGACAGGATCCTGGCTAAACGTGACCTATTACCCAACCTGCTGCAGGCCGGACTGGTGTTGAGCCGTTATGAAGAACTCAAGCCCTCACTGGAAGATGTTTTTCTACGACTGGTGGGCGAGGAGGGATTGCAATGAATTTTTGGGTTGTTTTTCGCAAAGAAATGCTGGAACAGTGGCGCACCTATAAAGTGCTGATCGTGGGTGCTGTGCTGTTCCTGTTCGGGTTGAGCTCTCCACTGCTGGCAAAATTCACACCTGAGATGCTGGCAGCCATGCCGGGTTTACCGGCTGGTATGGCTGATTTTATCCCCACCCCGACAATGGCGGATGCCATAACTCAATACATTAAGAACATGAGCCAGTTCGGCATCCTGCTGGCTCTGCTGATGAGCATGGGCAGCGTGGCACAGGAAAAAGAGCGTGGCACAGCAGCCCTGATCCTGACTCGGCCTGTTTCACGTGGAACATTTATACTGGCCAAATTTGCTGCCTTGAAGGTCACCTTTGTGGTCAGCCTGTTGCTGGCTGCGCTGGGATGCTGGTATTACACCTATTTGCTGTTCGAGGCGCTGCCGTGGGGTCCGTTCCTGTTGATGAATGTTTTAATGCTGGTGGTTTTTATGGTGTATGTCGCCATGACCCTGTTGTGCAGCACCCTGGTACGCAGTCAATCAGGTGCGGGCGGGTTGGCTTTTGGTGGGTTGATCCTACTGGCCGGGCTGGGAGCATTTCCCCGCCTGGCGGAGTACCTGCCAGGACGCCTGTTCGAGTGGGGGGCAGCCCTGGCACTCGGGATAGAGGTGACTGCCTGGCCGGCTTTGTGGGTCAGCCTGGGATTGATCGCGGTTTGCCTACTGGCTGCCGGACTGATCTTCCGCCGCCAGGAACTTTGAGTTGTTGTCAAAGATCTTTCAGCACGAAGACACGAAATCACAAAGAGAAACCATAAAAAATCTCCTTAGTTTCTCATACCCAGTAGTTTTAGGGTTGTGCTATCGTGGTAAGTTTTTTGTTTCACGTGAAACTTAAATGAAAAGTGATCGGAGTCTTAAATGATGGAACAAGCGCTGTGGGAATACCAGGTTATCTCCGTCGGGAGTGTTTTTGGCACCAAAGATGAACTAATTCAGAACACCTTAAATGAAATGGGTGAGCAGGGTTGGGAGGCTGTCAGTGTTTACACCATCGGGCAAAGCTCCAAGGTCACCATTGTTGCCAAACGACCCCTATCCCCCACCACCCGCCGTCGGCGTTCGATGCCATCTTAATTGCGTGTAGATTAATTATCTCAAATTCCCTTTATTTAATCCGATTTCAGCCTGGAATGGAGCATGCAAACCAGGTTTCCCGAAAAAAAGTGCCGGGAGTTGCGGTGATCATCTTGCCGCAAATTGCTAAAAGCCTCCCCAAAACATTGTTTTTGGGGGAGGCTTGGGGTGGGGATCAAATTTCAGATTGTTTACCCTCACCCACTATCTGCAAGGCAGGTTTTACAGAGCGATTATCGGTTCTTTACACGAAAGATCACATGACTAAGGTATGTAATATTCGATGATCAGCTGTGGTTGAGCCGGGGTGTTTGCATCCCCACTGAAGAATTTAAAATAATCAGTATTGTTATTGTCGTTGTCACCTTTGACGAAGTGCAGGCGCAGCTGGGTCAACCCATCCTTGTTAATATAATCTACAATCCCTTTTCCCCAGGACCTGTTGTACCAGCCGTTGACAGGTGAATTGGGAATGCCACCGACCGAATCCTGACTGGCGAGTGCCTGGAGATCACCTATTTCTAAAACCTGGTTTCCGCTGAAAACCCCCGTGTTTACATCCACAAGCAGGTTGCCGAGGGTATCAAAAGGATCCGTTCCAACCACATCCCGCAGTTTTAATTTCAAGGTTACCCCGGTGATGACAGCGGTATTCGGCAGGAAAGCGGTATCAAAGGACAGGATGGCGATGAACTGGCGATCCCGGTTATTGTCGCCGAGGAAGAGTGTCCTGCTGCTGGAATTCATCCTGCCGCCGGTATTGCTGTTCTCGGCAGACTCGAGCACCCAGCCGTCTTCATGAGCAGTCGAACGGAAGACTATTTTCTTGTTCGTCCAATATTTCTGACCCCTGATGTAAGGCAAACCCGCCAGCAGATTTTCCGCATTGTCGCTGATGGTGGCAAGGATTGGGATTGAGAGTCCAATGCTTCCATTGCCATTCCCGGTCGAGATGCTGACAACCCAGGACTTGCCTGAACCGCTCACAAAAATTACGGATGAGCCGGTTACCGCGCCGGATTGGACCAGGTTGAAATCAGCTTCATCCACTCCTGTTATATCTTCGGAAAAAGTCACCAGGAAACTTACGGATTGGAAAGAGGTCGGGTTGGGATCAACCCGTGTTATGGAGACAATTCGAGGGGCACGGTTATCCATCGTAAAGGTCTCATCTGTGGAGGGTTCACCAGCGGGTAGAGGGTTGCCAACCAGGTCGTTGATGGTTGGGCTAGCAACCAGATCGAGGCCAACTGTACCGTTGAAGCTTGTCAAGTCACCACCAGAAAATGTGACTGTGTATGTGCTACCCGTCAACTGGGAGACATCGCTGATGGTGGCACTGGACCTAGCATTAACCATAAAATCTCCTGTGTCCACCCCTGAAACAGCTTCTCCAAAAGTCACCAGGAAGACCAGGGTATCGGCGTTGGTGAGGCTGGCGGCAGGTGCCTCCAAAGTGAAGGAAATCAGGTCAGGAAGCACAGTGTCGATGGCATAGTTATTTGAATTGGTCGTGCCTGTACCTGCGTTGCCAGTGGCATTACTGACACCGCTATTATCCAGGGTGATGGTATTGGTGGTATTTGTGATATCCGCATTGGGTGTCAGGGTGGCTGTCCAGGTCACATCCCCATCTAAAGAACCAACTGTGCTCAGGCTGCCATTTGGTACTGTCAGGTCGCCATTTGAAAAGCCAATCACTGCTTCCGAGAAGGTGAAGGTCACCAACGAAGTCTCTCCCGCAAGAAGTGAAGTATCTGCCACCACGATCCCGACTGTTGGGAGGACGGTGTCGATGGCATAGTTGTTCGAATCGGTCGTGCCTGTGCCCGCACTGCCAGCGACATTGGTGAAAGCACTGTTATCCAGGGTAATGACATTTGTGGAGTCCATGATCTCGTTGGTGGGAGTGAGGGTGGCAATCCAAGCGATACCTCCGCCATCCTCATTGATGACTGTGCTCAGGCTGCCGTTGGGGATTGTCAGGTCGGCATTTGTAAAGCCGATCACTGCTTCCGAAAAGGTGAAGGTCACCAACGAAGTCTCTCCTGCAAGAAGTGATGTGTCTGCCACCACGATCCCGGCGGTTGGGCGGACGGTGTTGATGGCATAGTTGTTCGAATCAGTTGTGCCTGTGCCTGTATTTCCAGCGGTATCTCTAAAACCGGTGTTACTGACTGTGATCACATTGGTGGCATCAATGAGATTCGCCGTTGGGGTCAGGGTGGCAGTCCAGGTCACCCCCCCATCCGCAGAGCTGACCGTAGTCAAGCTGCCGTTGGCGACAGTCAATTCTGCATTTCCGAAGCCACTCACTGCTTCTGAGAAGGTGATGGTCACTTGGGAGGTTTCACCTGCCAGTAGAGCTGTGTCTGCCACATCAATACCGACTGTGGGAGGAGTGGTATCGATAACGATCACCTTGTTGGCACCCAGCGAACCGAGGTCTCCCGGTGTTGGAAGGGTTAGAACGGCGGCGTTATCGGTCGCATCTTTGATAGTTCCGCTGTTCAAACTGAGGGCGGTGGTGTATAAATAATCGAGATCGCTGGAAGTATCCCCTGCCTGCACGGTGTAATTGAAGGTTAAAGCGCTTGTGCCTGTCCCACCGGTGTAATCCACCGTGCGGTCCGTGGTACCGGTCTCCAGGGTCAGTTGAGGAGTCCCGGTTTTGTTGACGATCTCGGTGAAATTAACCGTGACCGCAATGACTTGTGCTGCTTTGTAAGCCCCATCCGCTGTGGATGAGGTCACACTGGTCACCTTGGGTGCCTGGTCGACTTCGAACGCACCGATATCACAGGCAATGCCCTGCGGACGAACCAGGCCGCGCTGGTCTGTTGTGGCACAGGTGGCGTTATCTCCGGCATCATAAGCCGAGGAGGCGCTGGTGATGGCAAAAGTGGAGGTGGTCCCACCGTTGTTTTGATAACTGCCCAAACCGATCTCGGTAATGGTTTGCTGGGTGGCATCACCGCAGGTACCATCCGAATCCAGATTGCGGCTGTCCGCAGTGATGGTGGTAGTATTGGTGGCACAATCCCCACCGCTTGTACTGTTGGCTACAATGGTATTATTCAAGGTCGTGGTAGAAGTGGCGCGATATGCCTCGATGCCTCCACCTGCTGAAGTTGCAGAGTTGCCAGAAAGTGTGCTGTTGGTCACGGTAAGAGCCCCTTCATTATACAGACCCCCGCCGTAATCTGAGGAATTACCTGAGAAGGAGCTGTTGGTTACCGTGGCAATACCCTGATAATAATTCGAGCTGATGCCTCCACCGTCACTGACCGAGGCTGTCAAGGCTGAGTTCCCAGAGAAAGAACTGCCTGTGACGGTGAGTGTACCTGTTCCACCGTTCTGAATTCCACCACCATGGGCGTGTGTTGTGCCAGTGGCAGTATTGTTTGTGAACGAACTATTCGTTACCATAACGATAGCGCTTCTATTATGAACACCTCCACCTCCGCCTTCTCCAGAATGGTTGCCGGAAAAGAGGCTGTCCGTTATGGAGGCAGTCTTGATCGATTGATAAAGTCCCCCGCCTTGCCCGGCTGCGGAATTACTGGAAAGAGTGCTGTTGATGACAGTTACTGTCCCCTGGGCATGAATTGCGCCACCTTCAGAATACTCATCCGTGACCGTGTTCCCGGTGAGGGTGCTGTCTTCCACCTTCAGCGTGGCATTGGTGCCAACAAAGATAGCGCCGCCACCCGAGGCTGCTGAGTTGGAAGAGATGGTGCTGTTGAGCACGTTAAGTGTCGAAGAATTAACAAGATCAACTGCACCACCATACCCTCCACAGGTTGTCGGACAAACCCCATTGCGGAGTGTAAGACTGTCCAGAGTCAAAATTCCCGTGTACCACAAACGAATGATGCGGTAGGTGGCGGTATTTGGGGCGGCGTTGGCTTGAATAAGGGTGTTGGCCGCGCCATTACCTATGATCGAGAGATCGTTTATTTCAGGGGACGGCAAAGAACTAGCAAGGGTGATGGTATAGTTTCCAGCGAAGGTGATGGTGACAGGGCTCGCCGCCGCGGCGCACTCCCCGGCTGTCACCCCGGATGCTGTACCGAGATTGGCGGATGTGATGGCTTCGCGCAGGGTACAGAGACCATCCTCCGCCACCGTATCGAGGTTACTGTTGACAGTGATATTGTTCCCAACGGAGGCATAAACAGGCGTGGTAAAGATGGCGCTACCAAAAAGTGAGGCCAAAAGTGTAAAAAGACTGATAATAGTGGGGATGGATCGGGATCTCATGGGTCATTTCTCCTAAAGTCTATGCTTACCCGAACTGCAGGATCTCCGCAAGTGAACAAGAAATGGTCCCAGTCCAAGATATTTAGATAATATATATCAATAATACTATAATTATCCATAATACACAATCTATTAGAATCAAAAGATTGGTGTTATAAATAGGGTAGAATTTGTCTACATTTAGCGAATCCAAACTATGACCTCTATTTCTAATAACAAACTGATCTTAAAACCAACCAGGAATTCAATTTTTACTGGATTGCTGATCCTGGCTGTATTTTGGACGCTGATCTCACGGATCCCGGTGGACAGCTCCCCTCAAACCGGTTCACCTCCCAGCCCGCGCCAGGGTTTTTCTGCACCCGATTTCAGCGTGGATCTTTTGAATGGGGGTCAGATCACACTATCCGGGCTGCGCGGTCAACCGGTCGTTTTAAATATGTGGGCGACCTGGTGTCCTCCCTGCCGGCAGGAAATGCCAGCGCTGGAAAAGGTCTTTAATGATTTCAAGGAGCAGGGATTGATCCTGATTGGAATGAATCTGACCTCCCAGGATTCAGAAAAAACCGTGGCTGCTTTTGTACAGGAATTCGGTTTGTCCTTTCCGATCGCATTGGACCGGGATGGAACGGTTCAAAAAAAATACAAAATATCGGGTTATCCAACGACTTTTTTCATTGATCGAGAGGGTATCATTCGTTCGGTCGTGGTGGGTGGACCGATGAGTGCTGCCTTGATCCAGTCCAAAGTGGAAGAGCTGTTCAAGGAGACCCCATAATGTATCCCTTTCTAAGGATCGGTCCTCTCTTATTGAATTTTTCCGGTCTGGTGGCACTGATCGGGATTTGGATCGGGATCACCCTGGTCGAAAAAGAATCCCTGCGCATGAAACTCAATTCTTCGCAGGTCAGCAACAGCATGCTGATCGGATTGGCCTCTGGTGTGGTTGGCGCCAGGTTAGGCTATGCCCTGCAACATCTGCAGGCTTATCTCTCCAACCCACTGGGATTGTTTTCAATTAATCCTGACGCATTTTTAACCTGGGCAGGCCTGCTGACTGGTGTGCTGGCAGCCCTGTATTACGGAAAACGAAAGGGGTTGTCTTTACGCCCAACCCTGGATGCCCTGGCACCGGGACTGGCTTTCTTTATGATCAGCCTGGGAGTCTCCCACTTCTTAAGTGGCAATGCCTATGGCGCGCCTGCCGATCTGCCCTGGTCGATCAACCTGTGGTCCGAACAGCGACACCCTTCCCAGATTTACGAAACCCTGGCTGCAAGCTTGATTTTCCTGATGGCATGGTTCAGCACGATACGATCCCAGGGTACTGGAATGAATTTTCTGCTGGTCCTGGCAGCCTCTGCTTGTGCCCGCATTTTTCTGGAGGCCTTCCGGGGGGATAGTCTTTTAATGCCAGGTGGTTTTCGTTCGGCGCAAGTGGCAGGCCTGGTTGTTTTGACAGCAACCCTGCTGTTGATGCGCAAATGGGGAAGGATAAATGTTGCCCCCTGGGAATCACCATCACCACAAGAAATTGAGAAATGATATTTATTTCTAAAACCACTTTCATCTTTACCTTGTTAAGGTTTTAACCTTCATAAGGTACGAGCTTAAGCGGGACAACCTGAGGGGGGATGGAAAAATTCTACCCGATCTACTATCTGGTTCCCTCTCTTAGTGGTTTTCTCGCAAAGTCTTTTGCCTTGTTTTTTTGGGTTTCGCTGTATTATTTGATGAATTTGTCGGTATAAGAACCGCTCAAACCAACCTACTTGTGGTACACATATTTAGCGAGAAGACCACTTAGCACAGCATACAGCAAACCAACTGAAATGGTCTTTGTGCAACTCAATCTGGCTGATAAACGTATGTTGCTTTAATAAATTAAAAGAAAAAAGGAGAAACAATGACAACCGAATCAAACACCACCCAAAAAGAACTTCCGAAAACAAAAACCATCCACTATCGCAGCACATCCGAAGCCGTTTATGGATTGGGTCTGATCGGCGCCTGGGTGTATTACTTCACTCACGCGGCGACCATCTGGATTGGCATCTTGGGATTATTTAAAGGTATCGTATGGCCTGCCATTCTGGTTTATGAAGCATTGAAATTCTTAAATATGTGATCGCTGCTGAAAAACTGCAATACTTCCACACACTGCCCAGGTCAGACAATGACTGAAGAAAAGATCGAACAATTCCTGATCGAAATTACGAATTGGGCTTCTTCCCGATCTGATATCCAAGCCCTGGCAGTAGTTGGCTCTTATTCCAGGGGTGCTGCCACAGCGCTATCTGACCTGGACCTGGTATTGATCACCACCCATCCCGATCAATATTTGCACAAACAGGGTTGGATTCAGCAATTTGGAACAGTTGAAAAGCAGCAGGTGGAAGAATATGGTCGGCTGACCTCTCTACGGATCTGGTACAGTGATGGTCTTGAAGTTGAATTTGGAATTACAGATGCACACTGGGCAGCCCTGCCATTGGACGAAGGCAGCCGCCAGGTTATCGCGGGTGGAATGCGAGTCTTATTTGAAAAGGATCGTCTTCTGAGTCGACATCAATAGAATCCTGACAAATATAGTGCCCAAATGGGTAAGATGTATATTTATCCCGCCTATTTGCAAGAAAATGAGTGTCCGAACACAACCTGCTCAAAACTCATGGTACTGCATCTCTGCATGCTGTGAATAGATAATTACCCGGATTTAAAAACCCTAAAACAAAGATTACTACCCAGACCCTAAGAGCCCCTAATAAAACTGCCTTATGTCATCAAGAGCGAAGCGACACTTGCACCTGCATGCCAGTACAGGTGAGGATCTCATTATTTGAGGAATGAGGAGATGCTTCGTCACTACGTTCCTCAGCATGACAGGTTTTGTTAGGTTTTCTAAAGGTTTACACTCAAACTTAGAGTGATTGACAGCATGATTCTCAGATTAATCGTTCCAATTTTTCTGCCAGAGAAACCTTTAGGGGCTTGCCCTGAGCAGGTATAAACAATTTACTTATTTAATTCAAATACATCGACCAAAAAATCCAATATCACCTCCCCGATAGGTGGGGTTAAATTATGGGTTGGGTTAAACAGCATCATGCCATGACCACCACTTGGGTATATGATCGTTTGATCTGCAATCCCGCGCACACTTTCACAGGCAGGTGCTGATTCTTGATCATCCTGTGCAGCCAGACACCAAGCTTTTTTCCCGTTCTGGGTGAGTTTAGTTACTGCCTCCAGGTAATTAATTTTTAGATAACTCCCTGGCGAGATTGATAATGCCCCAAGACAACCAGCATCGCATGCATCGACAACAGCATCTGAACCAATGCTGGCGCCTATGCCGACAACCATCCCCGGGTCGACACCCGGGAGATTACCGGCTGTTTCATAAGCAGCTTTGGCATCAAGAACCCACCCTGCTGGAAGACCCGAATTTGCAGCATCACTTTCTCCATAATCGCGAAAATCAAAGATAAACACACCGAATGAGATATTATCCGGCATATTTTGAAATGGATATGGCTCCAAGGAAAACCTGGGAGGGGAGAACATGCCTCCTCCTTGAAAATTCTTTCGATTATTGAGCCAATCTGTCATTCCAACCATGACCCAGTCATTCTTGTCCCCTCCAGCCCAATGCATTAATACGACCATCGGAGCTGGATTGACAGCAGCCGGGTAATAGACCCCTACCAGGTTTACACCATCTTCCGTTGAGAATTCTATACGTTGAGGATCGGCTGGTAAAGGAGGGAGAGATGTTTCCGTTGGTGGATTTAATGTATCTGTTGCACTTAATGGCGCATCAACAGTGGTTGTTGCTGGCAGTTGGGTAGGTTGATCCACAGAGCCTGGTGTTAATGTTTCTTCCATCTTACTGCCACAACTTGTTAAAAGGATCATCATAGTCAACCCTATTATGAACTGTTTCATGTTTTATCCTCCTTGTAATGATATTATTTTAATTCCAACTCAGGATTAAATCATCTTCATTCTTCTACAACTTGTGAAGAATAATTGGAGAAGTCTTCAATATTGTAGCAAATTTGGCACCAAATTACTATATATATTAGATTATTTTGGTGAATCATAAAAGAATAAGAATATGGTTGGGAAGAAGCAGGATGTAGAGCCGGGTTGAGTGAACCTGAAACCTGACAAGTATTTTAAAAACAAAACACAGGCAACCAGTCCGCTAATCCGCCTGTAAAAAGGCAACCGCCTTGCCCACATTATCGTTCATGACAAGGCAGATATGGTGACCGGGCTTGAAATCGCTGACCCGTATGAGGCGCAGGCTTTTCTTTAGGGTGGCATCTGCATCGATCCATTTGGAGAGACGATTGGGTGTTTTGTAGAAGAAATCCCGGTTAAAGAGTACGTCCTGATCGTCCAGATAGATCCCCAGTGGATAGATATTGGCTTCCATCAGGTCCTGGAAGAAGTGTGTTCCAAAAGAAGGCTCAGGCGCAGAACCGATGCCCTGCCCGGCTAACTCCACCAAGGCGCGCGTGTTGTAGATATCCCCGTAGGCGATGTGCACTCCCAGATCGGGCGTGGAGGTGCCCCAACGCCCCGGTCCGACGCTGATGAAAACCTGCCCCTTTAAGGAGGCGTTCAATTTTCCAATGGCGCGTTCCAACTTGATCCTGGCCGCGGGGGTGCTGAGACTGAAATAACCCTCTGGAGAGACAAATAGGACGTAGCGGATATCGTCCACGCGGCCGCGCGGCACCATGCGCGGGGTGGAAAAAATGATGTCCTCCTCAGCAAGCTCCCTGGGAAGTTTTACTTCGCTTTCAGACGAGAGCTGGCTTTGCGGGCGGCATTGCAGCAGGATGATCTTGATCTCCGGCTGTGAAGTGTGCGGTTCGGTGATCTCAATTGCGAACTCGGTATCGACTGGCGAGCGGTAATGCTCTTCAAGGATCGCCAGAAGAGTTCGCATGCGCCCGGCAAAGGGGGTGCGTCGCAGCAAGCCATCAAATGTGATCACCAAGCGCTCTGTATTTACCAGGTTGGTGCGCATCGGGCTGAGATAACCATCGTCTTCAACTTGCACCATGTAACGCAGAGTGGGCATGCGCGTATTAATGACCTCTTTCACCGGCATGGTCTTGAACTTGTTTTCTTCCAAGTCGATCAGGTCAACATATTGCTGCGAGTAATGCTGGATGGCAAGGCTCGAATCAGCAGGGTGCAACTCCGGGTGGCTGAGTGCTATCAAGCGCGGGTAATCATCGCCTATTTGATCCACAGCACGAGTTCCCAACCCCCACACAAGGCGCACAAACCCGTCCTCAGCCCGGATCTGTGGAGACCAGCGGTACAGGTTGCGGCTGAAGGCTACTCCTGCGGCATGCGGCAGATAGTATTTGCCCATAGGCTGCCCTTCCACGAACTGGATCAGCACAGCAATACGTTCATCATAGTCTGCCAATCCTTTTTGGACACGGTAGAGCAGAGCGTTCGGATTCAATGCGCTGGCATAAACCATGATAATGGCATATGTCAGGGCAGCCAAATTCTCCTGGAGCGTACCCTGGTTGGGGCAGAAATAGCTATCGTATTTCCCCGCAAAACTGGTACCGAAGTTATCCTCCAACAGGCTGGAAGAGCGTACGATCAGCGGTTGTGAACCGGCTTTTTCGAGCACCTCCTGGAATGATGAAAGGATATCTTCCGAAAATTTTCCAGCCTTGAATTCTTCCTGGATCCTGGGGAAATCACTACGCATCTCTTCTTCGGTCTTGTATTTTTGATCCCCCCAAGCCATCAGTCCATTATTGATCATGAAGGTATTAAAGACATCCGCTCCCAGGTAATAGGAGACAGGGATCTTGATGCTGCTCCGAACGGCTTCATCCCCCATATCATTCAAGATGCGAGCCGCCAGCAACATTCCGGCGGATTTCCCACCGATCTTTCCCTGACCGATCTTGCGCCTCCGAATCTCTTCCAGGTCGCTGACCGTGAACCACTTCTTGGCGATCTTGATATAAGCCAATTGGTCGCTGATCATGGTGCGGATCAAGACAACTTTGATCTCCTGGAGGCGCGCCTCCCAGCGTGGGCGCTCCTCCGCACTCATCTCTTCGATGGTGTTAGCCTGCTTGAAGAGCATATCGCGGGGAGCCAGCTCAGGATTGAAGGCAGCCAGATCCGGTTCTTCCCCGGTGCCCTGAACGATGACATTCCGGATGATGTCTTCAAATAATTCATATGGCAGGTTGTAGGCAAAATAAAAATCGGTCATGCCATCGCGTATGATCCTGAGGCGGAGTTCCCAAACGTCTGCGTCTTCCTGGGAGAAAGGATCTTTCAACCCCTCGCGTTCCTGGGAAAGCAGGGCTTTTTTGTGGGCTTCAGCTTCGAATGCATCCTCCCGGATGATGCCGCGCTTAAAAAGCTCCTGGCGCATGCGGGCACGGATGTGCACCTTCAGGATGGGATATTGCAGCAAGGTCAGGTGAATATTGGAGATGAGTTCGGTATTAGCGGAGGAGGTTGTCATGTGTATATTGTACCTAAAAAATCGAGGTGCAATAAATGAAGTGTAGATTAAAAATGAGATGACTCGACTTTTTCGAAGGTTAAAACCCTCGAAAAGTGAAAAGGTAGGTGCCCTTTGAGACCATTAGCACACTTTTCTTTTAACCCCATTCGAGGTATAAACACAATATGATGACTACCATCCCTAATTTCCCCATACCCCATAAATATAACAGTGATCTGCCCGATGAAATTCTGACAGCCATCCAAAACGCCTTGCGAGAGGATATTGGCAGAGGGGACGCCACCTCCAACAGCATCATCCCGCCCGAAGCCCGTCTGGAGGCGCAACTGCTGGCGAAACAGAATGGCGTTGTAGCCGGGTTGGACGTATTTGCAGCCACCTGCCTGCTGGTGGATGAACGCATCGAATTTCAAGCGTTGGTCACCGAGGGCGCCCAGGTACGCGAGCGGGAGATCCTGGCACGGCTGAGTGGTCCGGCGAGAGGCATCCTGACCGCAGAGCGTACCGCCCTCAATTTTCTGGGACGCATGTCGGGCATTGCCACCCTGACGCAGCAGTTCGTGCAGGCTGTGACGGGCAGCAAAGCCATCATCCTGGACACCCGCAAAACCGCTCCCGGGCTGCGCCTGGTGGACAAGCTGGCAGTGCTGCGCGGCGGCGGGCAGAATCACCGCATCGGCTTGTACGACATGATCCTGATCAAGGATAACCACATCGACTTTGCCGGTTCGCTGGGCGAGGCTGTGAAGCGCGCACGCGCGGCCGGGTCCGGTCTGCAGATCGAGGTCGAGACACGCACGCTGGAGGATGTAAAAACTGCACTGGCGTTGAACGTGGAGCGCATCCTGCTGGACAATATGAGCCTGGAGATGATGCGCAAGGCAGTCGAAATGAACGCTGCCCTGCCGCAGGACAAGCGTGCCAAGCTGGAAGCCTCCGGAAATGTTACCCTGGAAAATGTAGGTGCCATCGCTGCGACGGGAGTGGATTTCATATCCAGCGGAGCATTGACCCACTCTGCCAAAGTTTTCGATGTCAGCCTGGAAGTGAAAATTCCAGATTGATAGGAGAACTACACAGTTTGCTGGAAATTTTGCGTGCTTTTGTTGTGAAATGATTTTATTACCACAAAGGCACAATCCCGGGAAAAGAGGCCGGGACCTAGACACAAAAAAGAACCAATCTTAATATTTATACTTAGTGCCTTGGTGTCTTTGTGGTTTATTTCTTCTTTTTTCAACATTAATGGTGAGAATTACCTGATTGTCCTAATCCAATTCAGGTGATCAATTCCAGTTTTATAAACCGGATGGTGATATGCCCGAATCTGAAATGTACTTGAAAATGAAATCCCTGCTGCGCAACGTGGTGCCGGATGTGGAGCTGCGCATCAAGGCTGACCTGGCTGAGCAGATCAACCGGTTGAAGGTCGAGAAGAATGCTGTCATTTTGGGACACAATTATATGGAACCGGCCTTGTTCCACTCGATCCCGGATTATGTTGGTGATTCGCTTTTCCTGGCACGCATGGCAGCCAGGACTGAGAAGGATATCATTGTCTTTTGCGGTGTGGAGTTCATGGCTGAGACTGCCAAGATCCTCAACCCGACCAAGTCCGTGCTGCTCCCGGCAGCCAAAGCCGGCTGCTCCCTGGCTGAGTCGATCACAGCTGAGGATGTGCGCAACCTGCGCCAGCGTTTCCCGGGTGTGCCGGTGGTCACCTATGTCAACACCTATGCTGATGTCAAAGCCGAGAGTGATATTTGCTGCACCTCAGGGAACGCAGTGGCAGTGGTTGAATCGCTTAAAACGGATACCATAATCTTCCTGCCGGATGAATACCTGGCTGCCAACGTCGCCAATGAGACCGGCAAACATATCATCTTTCCAACACTCGGAGCGAAGGGATTGGAATTTGATACCAGCCTGGACTACCAGATGGTGGGCTGGCGCGGGCGCTGCGAGGTACACGAGAAGTTTACAGTGGCGGATATCCGCTCGGTGCGAGAGCAGTTCCCGGATGTGGTCATCCTGTCCCACCCGGAGTGCAGCCCGGAAGTGGTGGCAGCCTCCGATTTTTCAGGCAGCACCACCGCCATGATCCGCCATATAGAGCAGTCGAATGCGCCACACTTTCTGTTATTGACAGAGTGTGCGATGGGTGACAACATCATTGCTGCCAATCCAGACAAGCCCATGCTGCGCCTGTGCAGCGTGCGCTGCCCGCATATGAATCAGATCACACTGGAAGATACGCTCAAAGCACTGCAGTTGAACCAGTACGTGATCGAAGTGCCCGAGCCGATCCGCGTGCGTGCCCTAAAAGCTGTTGAACGCATGATCGCCATCGGCTGAGATCGGAGACCCTGTGAGGACAACGGACGTTCTAATCATTGGCAGTGGGATAGCCGGCGTCAGTGCTGCGCTAAACTTGGCACGCAACCCCAACATTAAGGTAGATATCATCACGCCTGAAAATGACCCCCGCGAATCGAACACACGCTATGCACAGGGGGGTATCATAGGGCGCGGTCCGGATGACAGTGCTGAGCTACTGGTGGAGGATATATTAACCGCCGGAGCAGGCGCCAGCCTACCCCTGGCTGCCCGCATCCTGGCTGAAGAGGGTCCGCCTGCCTTGCAACAGATCCTGATCGAAATATCCGGAGTGGATTTTGATAAAGATGCCACAGGTCAGATCGCCTGGGGCAAGGAAGCAGCCCATTCCCGACGGCGTATTGCGCATGTTGGTGACACCACCGGGCAGGCAATCATCTCCGGCATGCTGGAAGCCCTTGAAAAATATCCGAACGTAACTCTGGTGAAGGACCTGACGGCTGTGGATCTGATCACCTTTCCGCATCATGCGCGTGATCCGCTGGCTACCTACCGCCCAATCACCTGCCATGGGGCTTATGTTTTTGATCAGACCACACGCATGGTACACCGTTACCTTTCCGCAGCCACCATCTTGGCAACCGGGGGACTGGGACGCATTTACTCCAATACCACCAACCCGCCTCGGGCGCGCGGCGATGGCCTGGCGATGGCACACCGGGCCGGGGGGCGCATCATCAATGCGGAATACGTTCAATTCCACCCAACCTCGCTGGCCACGCCAGGCATGGATGGTTTTCTGATCAGTGAGGCTGTGCGTGGTGAGGGAGGCGTTCTGCTGACACCGGACGGGAAAACCTTCATGGAAAAGTATTCTCCCGAGTGGAAGGACCTGGCGCCGCGCGATGTGGTGGCGCGAGCCATCCATCACCAGATGGAAACACACGGGTATTCGCACGTCCTGTTGGATATCGCCTCGCATGCCTCGGCGGAAGCCATCCAGGAGCGTTTCCCGAATATTTACGCCACCTGCTTGAAAGCTGGGATTGATATCACACGCGAACCCATCCCGGTCGTCCCGGCCGCGCACTATTTCTGCGGCGGTGTGGCTGTGGATGAGTGGGGACGCTCCAATATCCAGAATTTGTATGCAGTCGGTGAGGTAAGCTGTTCGGGTTTGCATGGCGCCAACCGTTTGGCCTCCACCTCCCTGCTGGAAGGGTTGGTATGGGGGCAGCGTGCCGGGACCCATGTCGAACTTGAGTTGGCTAAACCGGGACGAGAACCAATCCCAGATCGGGAAAATATTCCGCCCTGGGATGAGAGCAACCTGACAGTGGATGCCGATCCGGCTTTGATACAAGGCGACATGCAAACCATCCAGAACATCATGTGGCATTATGTCGGTCTGATCCGCTCGGGTGAACGCATGTCACGCGCCATTCGCGAGCTGCGCCACATACAGAACGAGATCGAGACCTTTTACCGCTCCACCCGTTTGAGCGATGGGCTGATCGGCTTGCGCAATACCGTGGAAGCAGCCCTGGTGGTGGCACAGGCTGCCCGCCATAACCGCCACAGCCGCGGCTGCCATTACCGCGTTGACTCTATTGATGGGGGCGACAGGTTGTTGTAGGACACTGTTGTATTCCGGCTAATCAGGAGTTGGATGTTTTTTTTTAGAGTGTATCATTACGGTCATATTTACATCCAAAAAACAACATGCTAAAAATTCAGGATCAATATCCGAATAACCATGAGGCCAACAAATGAGTAAAAGAGCCAAGCCCAGCAAACAAAAACCCGCAGGTAAACCAACAAATCGTGACAAACGAAAACCCGCACCTAAACCAGCCATGCCCATGTGGGGTTGGATCCTGTTGGGCATTGTTGTGGTGGTTGCTGTTGGGGCTTTCATCTTAACACAGGGCAATAAGCCGGAAGCTACAGGGCTGGCAGCGAATATCAGTATTGAGCAAGCCACCCAATTAAGAGACGAGGGTGCCTTCATTTTGGATGTGCGTGAACCTGACGAATGGGTAAATTTTCATATTCCCGGCTCAACCCTGATCCCGCTGGGTGAACTCCCCGACCGCTTGAGCGAGATCCCTACTGATAAAAAGATCGTGGTGGTTTGCAACAGTGGCAATCGCAGTAAACCGGGCAGGGATATCCTCCTACAAGCCGGGTTTAGCAAGGTAACCAGCATGACAGGAGGCGTCAGCGGGTGGAAATCACGGGGTCTGCCGATCGTCACCGGGCAGTAAACATCTGAAATTTATTAATACCAACCTCCTGGAAGTGGTTTTTCAGGTTGAACCTTCCCGCCTAGATCACGCGGGACTTTCAGGATGATCCATTACAGGATAATAGAATATAGTAAATAAAAAAGATGAGCGTAGCTTAGCTACGCTCATCTTTTTGTTCTCCTGAATTATTCAGGATCTAGCAAGACTTCGAGTTAGGGTTGAGTCTGACCATAATAGGGGCAATCCGGGTTTGAGAATTGACCTTGACCGGTTCCGCGCATGCCTTGTCCGCGACCTGCACCCATCATGCGACCGCCACCACGTTGCGCCATCCATTCGGCCTGTTCCTGGGTAAGTGTGCCGTCTGCAACTGCCTGGGCAACTGCCTGGGCTCGGACATCTGTCCTGAGGGTCTGGAATTCTTCGACCGTAAGTCCTTTAGCAAAAGCAATATCGGACAGGGTCTCACCTGCCAACAGGCGGGCATTCAGATCTTCCACCGATATACCGAGCTCTTTTGCATAAGCTGCGATCAGTGCATCGTGCAATACGCCTTCACCTGTGCCGGCAAATTCATTCTGACCCATTCGCCCAGCGCGCATCCCTGCGCCCATGTTGCCATAACCGTACCCGGTTCCATTGACAGGAGCCTGGGGAGTAGGTGCCTGGGCATAAACCATGCCGACGGTTCCCAGTGCGACGGCTGCGACAGCCACTACCAGAATTACTGCAAATATTTTTTTCATTTTCGATCTCCTTTATTTGATCTGTATTTGCAAGGTATCTCCTTGCTTGCTGATGATGATACATTTCGTATGTAAAGATATTGTAAATATTGCTTAAATACCCTGTAATGATTTTGAAAAATTTTTAGGAGTGGTTTAACTAAAACCATCTATCTGACACATGATTTTCTTACAAAAATCCGGAACCCCGCTATAATTCAAGCATGAACATCACCCTGTTAACCTATGGCTCGCGCGGGGATTTTCAGCCTTTTCTGGCGCTGGCGCTTGGCTTGCAGCGCGCTGGGCATACGCCTCGCCTGGCGGCAGCGGAGCGTTTTTCTAACCTGGCTGAGCAATATGGCGTGGATTTCAGCGCCCTACCCGGGGACCCGGCTGAGATCAGCCTGCGATTGAATGATGCCGGGGCTAATCCACTGCTTATGGTGCGCTCGATCCGGGATTATGTCTTCGCCATCGCTCCGCAGGTGGCGAGGGAGACACGTCTGGCGCTGCAAGGGGCAGACCTGGTCATCCATTCCTTTTTGTTCACTACCGGCGGTCACAGCTTTGCGCGTGAAATGGGGATTCCTGATATTTCTGTGCAAACATTCCCCATGTTCGCCCCGACGCGTGCTTTCCCGAATGTGGCCATGGCCTGGCTGCCTCCCGGTCCTTTAAGCTACTTAAGCCACTGGCTGGCAACGCAGATCTTCCGGGTTGGCGGCAACTCCGGGCTGCCGGGTTTGATGAAGAAACATCCGCAGGATTTTCCCAAAAAACTGACCTGGCCTTTCAAGCAAAGCGGCGACCGTCCGCTGACCCCGCTGGTGTTTGCCTACAGCCCGACCGTTCTGCCCCGCCCGGTGGATTGGACCTCATCTCACATCCACATTCCCGGTTATTTTTTTATAAATGAGCCGGAAACCCAACCCCCACCGGAGTTGCAAGAATTCCTGGAAGCGGGCGAGGTACCGGTCTGCATCAGCTTTGGCAGTAATCTGAACCGGGATGCCGGACGCATCCGGAGGATGGTGCTTGCAGCCCTGGCGCAAAACGGGCAGCGCGGCATACTCTTAACCGGCTGGGGTGGAAAAATGGAACAGGAAATTCCTCCCAACGTCCTGGTGCTACCGGAGGCCTCGCATGCCTGGCTGCTGCCACGCTGCCAGTCCGTGGTTCATCATGGCGGGGCGGGTACTACTGGTGCCGGGCTCAGGGCGGGTATACCCAACCTCGTGGTGCCATCTGCCACGGATCAGCCATTCTGGGCAAAACGCGTGGCAGAGCTGGGGGCTGGTCCGCAGCCCATCCCGCTCAAACGTCTGACGACAGCCTCGCTGGCGACTGCACTGCTGGCTGCCCAAAACGACCTGGCTATGCGGGCACGTGCCGCGCGAGTGGGAGAGATGATCCGGGCTGAAAATGGGGTGGATAAAATGATCCGCCTGGTGGAAGACCAGGCGGACAGGTTCAGGAATAATCGTCAGGTTTAGGGTTGCTCTTCAAACAGGTGGGTGGAATTTGAAAGCTAAAGATCCATGAGATGGTCAACCAATTCTTGCGGGGCGGAGAGAAAGGGGGAATGGCTGGTATTCATGCTGTGTACCCGCACACCAGCATCTTTTTTATACATGGAGCGTTGCGAGTCAATGGAGATAGCCCTGTCCTGGAGGCATTCGATGTAGAAGTGATCCATGCTTCCCCAACCGTCCGAGGTGGTATGAACCGGTGTTGCGAAAGGTGCACCGGCTTGCGGCACCAGCAGACTGCGCGCCAGGGCAATATCTGATGGACTACAACCGCCATAGAACGCATCGTCAATGACATCGTCCTTGACCAATGCTGAAGACTGGTCGGCACTCATGACCAGGTTGGGAAGTACGAGGGCAAGAGGATCTTGCGAGGCGACATCCAGCAGGGTTTCACCGTCCTGGAGCAGGAAGGCGGTGACATAGACTAGCTTTGCAACCTTGTCGGGTCTGGCTTGAGCGGCTTCAGTGATGACAACACCACCCATACTGTGACCCACCAGGATGACCTTTTCCGGGCTGGAATCCAGGACATCCGCAACGCACTGTGAATAATCCTTAAGGGTGATGGAAGCTGTGGGAGTTTTATCAATTCCGTGGGAGGGAAGATCGGGTGTCAATACCTTGTGGCCAAGTTGTTGCAACAAGGGAGTCAGTTTGAACCAGCACCACGCGCCATGCCAGGCTCCATGTATCAGAACATAAGTGGACATGATTTATTCCTTTCTTAAATCAGGATATTCTTGAAACCATAGATCTGTATTTATATATATTATATCCATATTATTTAATTTTCTGGTCATGGTTACGAACTATCGTAGAACAAGCTTTTTTATATATGCAGATGGAGTTGGAAGGAAAGGGGTGAGTTTGGCAGCCTGGTAAGCGGCAGCTTGTACAGGGTAGAATTACCAAAACGGCAGGTTGGTTCTCCTATTGAGATACCATCAGGTTGCGATGTTAGAAGCGAAAAACCGACTTACTAGGTGCATGGAAAAACCTTCTACTTGATCTTGTGCTCGTCGTCGCTGACATCGATCTCTTTCATTTCGCCGGTGGCGACGAAGATGGTGCGCTCACAGATATTGGTGACCCGGTCTGCCAGGCGCTCCAGGTTGTGAGCCACCCATAGCAACCAGTTGGCGCGCTCGATACTGCGGGCATCCTGGATGACATATAGCATCAATTCATGATAGATCTGGTTATACAAGGCATCTATCTCATCATCTTCGGAGGGGATCAACCGGGCAGCCTCTGCATCTTCATTAACGAAAGCTGTCAAGGAACGATGAAGCATATCAGTGCCTTTACGGGCCATGCGCGGAATGTCGATCAGGGGTTTTAAGAGGGGCTGATCGCCCATAAGGATATTGATCCTGGCGATGCCTTTGGCATAGTCACCCATGCGCTCCAACTCGCCGCTGACCTCCAGCAGTGATGCCAGCAGGCGCAGATCATGTGCCATCGGTTGCTGGGTGGCAATGGAGATCATGACCTTTTCCTCAATTTCGTAGCGAATGGCATTAACACGCGCATCCGCGTCGTAGATAAGCTGCGAGGCAGGGATGTCCCGTTTCTTCAAGGCTTCCACCGATCCCAGGATGGCCTGCTCAACCAGGCTGCCCAGGACGAGAACCTCGTCTTTTAATTTTTGGATATCACTCTCAAATGTTTTTCGCATCAGTGACCTCTTTTCAATCGGTTCAAGATATTATACTCATTTTTAATTTACTCCACTAACCAAAGCGTCCGGTGACATAATCTTCAGTACGCTTGTCCGATGGGTGGGTAAAGATCCTGTTGGTGGCATCGAATTCAATAACCGTGCCAGAGCGCGAATCAGTGCCGGTCAGCATCATCATGGCGGTAAAATCCGATACACGGGCAGCCTGCTGCATGTTATGGGTGACGATCACGATCGTATATTTCTTTTTCAGGTCCTGCATCAGCTCTTCGATCTTAAGCGTGGCGATCGGATCAAGGGCAGAGGCAGGTTCATCCATCAGGATCACTTCCGGTTGGATGGCGATGGCACGTGCGATACACAGGCGCTGCTGTTGACCACCGGAGAGCGACAGACCGGATTGTTTGAGGATGTCTTTGACTTCATCCCATAAGGCTGCCTGGCGCAGGGAGAATTCAACCAGCTCATCCATATTGCCTTTGAAGCCATGAATACGTGCCCCCCAGGCAATGTTCTCATAAATGGATTTCGGGAATGGGTTGGCTTTCTGAAAAACCATCCCGATCCGGTAACGGACCTCTATCGGGTCCACGTCCTTATCGTATAAGTTCTGACCATCGAACAACACTTCTCCTTCGGTTCGGGTTCCAGTAAAAAGCTCGTTCATACGGTTGAAGGATCGTAATAGTGTGCTCTTTCCGCATCCGGAAGGACCAATGATGGCTGTAATATTGTTGCGAAGAATATTCAGGTTCACGTCAGCTACAGCGCGAAAGGACCCGTAGAAGATATTTAGAGCGCGTGTCTCAAGAATGTAATTATTATCTGTCATGTGTAATTTCTCCAAAGCGGTCAGTATTTCCTTGCAAAACGATTTCGCAACAGGATGGCAGCTGCATTCAGACTGAGCATCATGGCCAGCAAGGCAACAATGGCCGCGGCTGCCAGGTGACGCCATTCATCCTGCGGACGGGATGTCCACTGGTAGATCTGGATCGGCAGGGTGGTGAAGCGTGAAAAGATGCCCGGGTCAAAGGAGATGGCTGTCGAGGCTCCCACCACCACCAGCGGCGCAGTCTCACCGATGGCACGGCTGATGGCTAGGATGGTGCCTGTCAGGATGCCGGGCAGCGCATTTGGAAGAACATGCGCCCAGATGGTCTGAAGTTTGGTGGCACCCAGTCCGTAGCCGGCTTTGCGCAAGGCTTGAGGTACCGCACGGATGGATTCCTGGGAATTTATTATGATAATGGGAAGTATCAATAACCCCAGGGTCAACCCAGCCGAAAGGATGGTACGGCCTGTGGCTGAGGTGGCTTCCACCATCCCAAGCAGTTCACCGCTGGTCAATTTTTGGAGTGCCCTGACAAAGATCGCCAGGCCGAGGATGCCATAGATTATAGAAGGCACACCAGCCAGGTTATTGATATTGGTCTGGATAAGGCGATTGAACCAGCTATCCCGGGCATATTCTTCCAGGTAAATGGCTGCGCCAACCCCCACCGGGAAGGCAAAAAGGATAGTGATCAGGATGGTAAGCAGGGTTCCAAGGATGGCAGTTCGAACACCTGAGGTAACGGCTTCGCTGGATTGCTGTGAAGCCAGAAAATCTGGTGTCAGCCAGGATATGAATTTTAATTCTGCATCCGGAAAATCACTGGCAGCCAGATCTTTGATCTCGCTCGTGCGGGTAAGAGAATCCCATAAAGACCAGGATTCTACAACCTTGTAACGCACGATGCGCTCAAGCACCAGATCGTGCAGATCTGCACGCGAGCGATTATCGAATGCTTTTTCATTATCCAATTTATTATAAGCACCATCGGATAAAGTTGTCTGCAGGAGTGTCAATAATTGATCTTTGGTCTGTTGTTCGAGAGGAACCCCGTCAATTACCAATGTGGATGGAAGGATCTTGCCCTGGTAGGCGACAAAACCGAATGTGCTGTTTAGAATATTGATCAGCAGAAAAGAAAGAGCGAGGATGCCTGCGACTGTTGAAAACAGAAAAACGATCTGCCAGGACTGCGCGATCCTGGTACGGCTTGCCAGGTTTTGATCATATTGGACCCGGGGAGATAGGGTGTTATGACTCATTCATACACCTCCCGGAACTTACGTACGATGCGCTGACTGATGATGTTAAGCATCATGGTAAAGCTGAATAACAGCAACCCGATGGCAAAGATGCTGTTGTAGTCAATCGAGTCGTAACTTAGATCGCCACCCGAGATACGCACGATATGTCCTGTCATGGTCTCAGCGCCTTTGAAAGGGTTGAGTGTGAAATTTGGACCGGCACCAGCCGCCACAGCGACGATCATTGTCTCGCCTATGGCACGGCTGATACCCAGAATGATGGCTGCTGCAATGCCGGAGAGTGCAGCCGGTACCACAGTTCTTATGGCTACCTCCAACTTGGTGGCACCCAATCCGAAGGCAGCTTCACGCAGGGAACGAGGTACAGCGTTAAGGGCATCTTCGCTGATGGAGGCAATGAGCGGCAGGATGAGAATGCCCATGACAAGCCCGGCTGAGCCGGTATTGTAAATTTCCACAACATCACTGCCAAAAATGGAGCGCAGGAATGGCGTAATGAATGTCAGGGCGAAATAGCCATAAACGATGGTGGGGATGCCAGCCAGAATCTCCAGTACCGGCTTGATCGTATTGCGTGCCCTGGTGCCCGCATACTCAGAAAGATAAACCGCGGTAGCCAGCCCCAACGGGATGGCGATCAGCATGGCAATGAAGGTGGTGCCCAGTGTGGCGCTTACCAATGGCAGGACACCAAATGCATTGATGTGTGGCTGCCAGGAGGTGCCTGTCAGGAACTGCCAGAGGTTCACCTCCGGCAAACTAAAGAAGAGCCAGGCTTCCTTACCCAATTCGTAGACAATGGCGATCGTTATGAATATCGAGAAAAAGCCTGCCAGGAACAATAATGATCGTATGAGGGTTTCACCCAATCTGCGCCTAGTCTTTAACCCGGAGGCCTTGGTTGGATACAAGAGGCGTTCTTCCATCCCGTTCTGTGTTTCAAGCATACCAGATCCTTTTCGTGATGATATCCTTCCCTCTCAGAAAGAGGGAAGGATATCGATAAGAATTGTAGTGATCCTCAACCAATGCTTATGGCTGCATACCAACTGCTGCATACCAGGAGTTCAAAGCTGCATCCAGGGTTTCCTGGTTGGCAGGGAAATAACCTACATCATCGATCTCGCTGTTGACATTTGTCAGGTAGAAGTAGATAAAGGCTGCCACCTGTGGTTTGTCCAGCATGATCTGGGAAGATGAGTAAATGAAGAGCGGGCGTGAGATCGGGTAGGAATTATCTTCCGCAGTCTCTGCAGTTGGAGCTATGCCATCAACTGAGAGAATGGTCAATTTGTCGGCATTTTCCTGGTAGTAGGCAAATCCAAAGAAAGCGATGGCGTATGGGCTGCCTTCCACGCCCTGCACGAGAACATTATCATCCTCAGAGAGTTGCAGGTTGGTGGCTGCCAGTATGACGGCTTCGCCATTTTCCATACTGTCTTTACCATCTTCACCCGGGTTGGCGGGAGCCATGATCGCTTCCACGAAGTAGTCAAAGGTACCGGAGTCTGTGCCGGGGATGAAGCGCAGGATGGGTTCAGATGGCCACTCGGGACGTACGTCTGACCACATCTCAGCAGTGGAGAAGATCAAAGCCAGTTCAGCTGAAGTTGCTTCGGTAATAAAGGTATTTTCCTTGCTGACAACCACCGAGAGAGCATCTGTTCCAACGCGGAATTCAATTGGATCACGACCGATCGCCTGGCAGGAGGTGACTTCGCTGTCCTTGATCGCCCGTGAAGCATTGGCGATGTCTGTGTCACCGTCCACGCAGAAACGGGAGTAACCGGCGCCAGAGCCGATACTGTCAATGGTGAGGTTCCCGGTAAAACCTTCCTCTTCGAAACGTTGTTTCATGCGTTCGGAAAGGGGGAAGACAGTTGATGATCCAGCTGTGATGATATCCCCGGTAACTGCTTCAGGCAGGTACATAGCAATCGGATCATTAGCGGGTACTGGTGTATCCACCGCAGGTTTGGGGGTGTTCACTGGAACATCCGTAGTAGGTGTGGCAGCCGGACCACAGGCGCTGAGCGCCAGCACAGCAATGATCAAAACGAACATGGTAACAAACAATTTTTTATACATTTTTCTTTTCTCCTTTTTTTTATTGAAGTAAGTCTATCAAGCAATGTTTAACAGCAAGGGAATGAATGGTTAACGTTAGGTTAAGGATATTAAAACAAAAGTGACGCACTTATTAAAGAGCGTCACTCATCGGTACCTGCTTCAGATTGCCAGTTATGACAGACTTAGGTTAGAAAACTGGTATCGTGAAATAAAACGTACTTCCTTGACCCTCCAGGCTCTCGACCCAGATACTGCCCCGGTGCGCCTCAACAATGTGGCGGGCTATTGATAGCCCCAGGCCGGTGCCACCGCTGGAGCGTGCCCGGTCTGCTTTGTAGAAGCGTTCAAAGACTCGTTCCAGTTCATCCTGCGGGATACCCACACCACTATCCTTAACCGCAAAACGCACAAGATCAGTCTCCACTCTGGCAGATAAAATCACCCCGCCACCCGGTGCAGTAAATTTTATGGAATTATGGATGAGATTGACCAGCACCTGTTCCAGGCGGGAAGCATTGGCACGAATAAGAGGCAGATCTGCGGGATTCTCCACCGTCAATGTCAGACCGGCACGTTCAACCTGGGTGATCATTCGATCCGCTACGGAGGTAAGCAGCCTGATTGGATCCACCTTGGTCAATTCCAGAGATACCTGCCCGGATTCGATGCGTGCCAGGTCGAGCAATTCCTGTGCCATCTGGGTCAGGGCGTCCACCTCGATCTCAATACGCTCCAGGAAACGCGGTGCAGCCAGCGGGTCATTAAGAGCTCCATCACGCAGGGTCTCGGTCAGGGCTTTGAGTGAAGCCAGTGGGGTACGCAGTTCGTGGGAAACATTTGAAATGAAGTCTCGCCGCACTTTTTCCAGTCGCCGGACACGCGTCAGGTTTTGCACCAACAGGAGTGAGCCACCGGTCTCCTTATCTGGAAGGATAACCAGTTGCAGAAATTGCCGTGAGCCGGGAACCTCAACAGATTCTTCCTGTTGTTGACCTGTCTTGAGGCTGAGGTGCCATGCCTCCACCAATTGGTGGTGGCGAACGATCTCTGTCACCGTTTTACCTAACGCCTCCGGCGCATTGAACAACTGCTCAGCCGCCGAATTCAGGTAAGTAACATAGCCTTGGGGATCAGAAATAAGCACGCCATCGGTCATGCGCTCCAGGACCGTGGACAACCGGGCGCGTTCGGCATCCGCATTCAACGAAAGCGCTTCCAGAGATAAGGTTAAAGCTTTGACAGCATTGGACAGATCTTCCAACCCGCTCACATCGCGAGGTAGTTCTACAATTGGTAACTTTTCTTGTGTGGTGCGGCGGATGGTTTGGGCAAACAGGTCCATGCTGCGGCGCAGTTGGAAATAACGCCAGGTAAACCAGCCCAGCGTCAATAATGCAACCACAAGTACTGTCAATAAATAGGGATTCATCCTTCGAAGCGATAGCCTCCACCTCGTACGGTCACAAGGCGTTCCGGGTTGGCAGGGTCCTTCTCGATACGCTGCCTCAGCCAGCGCACATGCACATCCACTGTTCGGCTGTCGCCAATGAATTCCCAACCCCAGACGCGCTCGAGGATGAATTCTCGCGAGAGCATTTGCCCCTTGTGTTCGGCAAAAAAGACCAGCAGATCATACTCCTGTGGCTTGAGTGGCAAGACCTGATCCTCTTGGGTCACTTCACGACGGGTCAGGTCTATTGCCAGATCACCAAATTTCAGAATTTTATGGGGTTCTTCCTGCCCATTATTTTTGATCTTACCCAATTCATCACGAATGAGCTGTGTCCGCCTTAACTGGGCTTTGACACGCGCCATCAACTCGCGCATTGAGAACGGTTTGGTCAGGTAATCATCCGCACCGACCTCCAACCCGACAACGCGGTCGATCTCATCGTCGCGGGCTGTCAGCATCAGGATCGGGACGTTCATCTCCTTGCGCAGGATCTTGCAGACTTCGAATCCGTCAATTCCCGGCAGCATGATATCCAGGATGACCAGGTCTGGGACATTTTTACGGGCTGCTTCAACAGCCAGGAGTCCATCACCGACTGATTCAACCATATAGCCCTGTTTTTTCAGGTTGTAGACCAGGGTTTCCTGCAGGGAAGGTTCGTCTTCAACAACGAGAATTTTTTCAGACATCATGGCTAATTTTACCCAAACCTGCCTTCAACATAATCTTCTGTGCGTTTGTCGCGCGGGTTGGTGAAGATAATCCTGCCTTCAGCCCATTCCACCATCTCGCCTTGCAGGAAAAAGGCTGCATGATCAGCAGTGCGGGCAGCCTGCTGCACGGAGTGCGGTACGAGCACAATGGTGTAGTCCTTTTTTAATACCTGCAAGGCATCTTCCACCTTGCCCGTGGAGAGCGGGTCCAGCCCGCTGGTGGGCTCATCCAGCAGGATGACCTCGGGCTGGTTGGCCAGGACGCGCGCCAGGCACAGGCGCTGCTGCTGCCCTCCGGACAGGGCGACGCCGGGTTCTCCCAGCCTGTCTTTGACCTCGTCCCACAGGGCGGATAGTTTCAGGCTGCGTTCCACAGCCTCATCCAGGAGGGATCTGCTGGTCTCACCGGCCAGTTCAAGCCCATAGGTGATGTTGGCGCGGATAGTCAGCGGCAGAACGACCGGGCGGGCAAAGACCATCCCGACCCTGCGGCGCAAGGCGATCACATCGGTCTGTGGGTCGAGAATATTCTCTCCATCAAGCAAAACCCGGCCTGAGGTTTTTTTGACCTCGGTCAGGTCGTTCAGGCGGTTGAGACAGCGCAGCAGGGATGATTTTCCGCCGCCAGCCGGTCCGAACAGCACCGTGATGGCATTAGCGGGAATTACCAGGTTAATATCGCGCAATGACTCGGTGCCATCGCTATACTGCAGACTCAAGTGTTCAATGATGATCTTGTTCATGGTTTTGACGATGGATGATCGACGATGGACGATAAGTGCACGTCCGTTTCAATGAAATAATCAGCTGATACATCGCGAATTTGACCAGAAGCAGGCAATATAGACTTGCGAAATGATTGTAACTTGCGAACAAGCATTTGTGATTTGGAATAAACCAGGTTGATCGAAGATTCGTCACTGACATAATGTCGGCGGCGGATCAAATGTTGGCAGGCAACTGTTTCGATCAGAGAGCGGATTGCCATCCCTAAAAATCGAGCTTGTTCTGCATCGGACTGACCTGTTGAGCCTTCCGCTATGTTGAGAGCAATTGAAGTTGCCGCGCGGGTAATTTGAGACCTAAGGTTGTAATCCTCGCTGGGTGGCAATTCTTTTGCCAGAATATAAATGGCATCGATATATTCCATCGCCAATTGCCACACTTCCAATTGTTCAAACTTGTATGGCACTAGATTCTCCATTTCGAGAAAAATGGTCTATCGTCCGTCGTCAATGGTCTGTTCTGTCTCACCACTGCCTCTTTGCCCTTGCGCGTGAGCGGATGAGCGTGGCGACGATGTTCATGCCGAGCACAAAAGTGAGCAGCACCA
>CAYJKQ010000008.1:104012-114649 GCA_964370815.1 uncultured Anaerolineaceae bacterium
GAGCGGATGAGCGTGGCGACGATGTTCATGCCGAGCACAAAAGTGAGCAGCACCAGGGCTGTGCCGTACTGGATCTGGAAGGGCATCTCTGGCACCTGGGTGGAGATCACGAACAGGTGATAGGGCAGTGCCATTGTTGCATCGAAAGGTGAATTTGGCAGGCGCGGCAGAAAGAAGGCTGCACCGGTGAACAGGATGGGAGCGGTTTCGCCCGCGGCCCGCTCCAACCCGAGGATCACACCGGTGATGATGCCGGGCAGGGCTTGCGGCAGGACAATGCGGCGGATGGTCTGCCAGCGCGTTCCTCCCAGCGAGAGACTGACCGTGCGGAAAGCCTGCGGAACCGCGCGAAGAGCCTCTTCAGCTGCGCTGATGATGACCGGCAGGGTCATGATCGAGAGGGTCATTGAGGCTGCCAGCAGGCTGGTACCGAATTTCAGGAAGAAAACGAACAAACCCAGGCCAAACAAGCCATAAACCACTGATGGAATGCCTGCCAGGTTGATGATGGCAATGCGGATCAGGCGGGTGACCGAGTTCTCTGGGGCATATTCTGCCAGGTAAATAGCTGCGGCAATACCGAGCGGCACCGAGAAGATGGCTGTGCCGAGCGTCAGGTAAAAGGTGCCCACGATGGCAGGCAGAATGCCACCCTGGCGCATGCCGTCACGCGGGAAACCACTCAGGAATTCCCACGAGATGGCGGGAGCTCCCTGCAGGATGATGTACACAACAACAGCCAGGATTGGGATGACTGTGACAGCCATGACCAGGGAGAGGGCTGAAAATCCCAGCCGCTGGGACAGGTTCTGGTTGATGAGCTGGCTCTTCATCAGGACAGGATCCTTTCAGAACGTTTCTTCTGGCGGAAAACAACCAATGAGGCTGCCACATTGACCACCAGTGAGATCAGGAACAACACCAACCCGATCAGGAAGAGCACATGGTAATGGGTGGAGGCATTGGCCACCTCGCCCATTTCAGCCGCGATGGTGGCTGTCATGGTACGGGCTGGCATGAAAAGCGAGTTCCAGCGCGTGGCTATGACAGGTGCGTTGCCAGTCACCATCATGACCGCCATCGTTTCACCCAGGGCGCGCCCGATGCCCAACATAACAGCGGTCAGGACCCCTGAACGGGCGGCGGGCAGGGTGACTCGCCAGATAGTTTGCCAGCGCGTGGCACCCACAGCCAGTGCGCCTTCGCGATAGGATTGAGGTACTGAGTCGAGGGAATCTTCGGCAATTGAGACAATGGTAGGGATCGCTATGGCTCCCAGCAGCAGCGAACCTGCCAGGGCGGTCAGACCGGTGGGCAGGTTAAGCAAGGTACGCAAGTTTGGGGAGAGAACCAGGATGCCCAGGAAACCGAGCACGACCGAGGGCAGTCCACCCAGTAATTCAACCAGCGGTTTAAGGATCTCGCGCAGCCAGCGCGGGGAAATTTCGGCTATGAAGATGGCTGAGCCCAAACCGAGGGGAATGGCGATCAACCCGGCACCCAGCGTGACCACCAGTGAGCCGGTCAGCAGGGGTAGGATACCAAAATGATCTTCGATCGGATACCAGCGTGAGCTGAGCAGGTTACCGAGGGGGACTTCCGCCAGTGTTGGCAGGCCTTCTTTCAACAGGAATAAAAAGATCAGACCAACAAACAAGATGGCAGAATATCCGCTGGCTTTGATGGCACGGGTGATCACATATTCACGCCAATCGAGAGGTCTATCCATATTCCTACTTTACCGGCACGAAGCCCAGTTCGGCAACAATGGTTTGGGCTTCCCCGGATAATATCCAATCCAGGTAGGCTGCCACGGCACCATCGGGCTGCCCGGCAGTGTACATATACAGGTCGCGCGCGATCGGATAGCTGTTATCGTTGACCGTGGCGATGGAGGGCAGGATGTATGACTGACCAGCTAGACGGGCAATGGCGATCGTCTTAAGGTCATCGGGGACATAACCCAACCCGTCATAACCGATGGCATTCGGGTTCTGGCGCACCTCATTGATGATGCCTTCAGAGGAGGCCAGAAGCAGTGTATCGGTTGAGAAGAGAGTTTTATTGTCCTTCTCGCCCAGACGCAGGACTGTTTCCAGAAAATAGACATGCGTACCGGAATTGGTCTCACGCGATAGGCGCACGATCGGACGGTCTTCACCACCGACCTGCTGCCAGTTGTCGTATTTGCCGCTGTAAATATCGGCGATCTGCTGCAGAGTTAACTGGCGGACCGGGTTGTTGGGGTTGACGATGACCGCGATGGCATCCCGGGCGATGATGTGCTCGACTGGATCGATGCCTTTGGATTGGGCTTCGGTTATTTCTTCGGTTTTGATCTGGCGTGAGGCATTGGCAATATCCACCGTGCCGTTGATCAGGGCTGCCAGACCTGTCCCTGAACCCCCGCCAGTTACCGAGAGACGTACTTCAGGATGGATAGACTGGTAACGCTCAGCCCAAGCCAACGCCAGGTTTACGATCGTATCTGAGCCTATATTCTGAATGTTTTGCTCGGGCTGGGAATTTGGGAGAGTGCCTGCCCCTGTGCTTGCGCAGGAAACCAGTACCACCACCAATAGTGATAGGACAACCAGTTGTTTCATGGGGCAATTATAGTCGAAAAGAATTATTATTTTCTTGAATAGGGTAAAATTATGGTCATGGAATCACCCCAAACCATCTTTGATATCCAGGACCTGAGCTTTTATTACGGTACTAAAAAAGCCTTAAGCGGTATTGACCTACGGGTGCTTCCAAACCAGGTGACAGCCCTGATCGGACCATCCGGTTGCGGAAAAAGCACCTTCCTGCGCTGCCTGAACCGCATGAACGATACCATCCACGGCACCAGGGTGGAAGGACGCATTCTACTGAAGGGGCAGGATATTTATGCCGGGGAGATGGATGTGGTCACACTGCGACAACGGGTGGGAATGGTTTTTCAGAAACCCAATCCGTTCCCGCAATCGATTTTTGACAATGTCGCCTTCGGGCCGCGTGTATTGGGAAAATTTGAAAACAACGCTGACCTGGAAGAGATCGTGGAACGCAGCCTGCGGCAGGCTGCCCTGTGGGATGAGGTCAAGGATGATCTCAAGTCAAATGCGATGGGTTTTTCGCTGGGTCAACAGCAGCGTATGTGCATTGCGCGCGTGCTGGCAGTCCAGCCGGAGGTCATCCTGATGGATGAATCCACTTCAGCGCTCGACCCAATTGCCACCCTGCACATAGAGGAACTGATCGGGGAATTAAAGAAGAGCTACACCATCGTGATCGTGACTCACAACATGCAGCAGGCGGCAAGAGTCTCCGATATGACAGGTTTGTTCTGGTTGGGGGAGATGGTCGAGTTCGAGACCACCAAACAGATCTTCACCCGACCCAAGCACGAGCTGACCGAGGCCTACCTGACCGGTAGAATGGGGTGATAAAAACACAGGATTGCCCTTTTTCCTGCAAGGTTAACATTCGATCACGTTGACAGCCAGCCCGCCGCGTGAGGTTTCCTTGTACTTGGTTTTCATGTCGCGACCGGTGTCCCGCATGGTTTTGATGACATTATCCAGAGAGACATAGTGCTCACCATCCCCGCGCAATGCGATCCGGACAGCATTGATGGCCTTGATGGCTCCCATGGCATTACGTTCGATGCAGGGGATCTGAACCAGCCCACCAACCGGGTCGCAGGTTAATCCCAGGTTGTGTTCCATGCCAATTTCGGCGGCGTTCTCCACTTGCATTAAGGTGCCACCACGCACCTCAGCCAGGGCTGCGGCTGCCATTGAACAAGCCACGCCTACTTCTCCCTGGCAGCCCAGCTCTGCTCCGGACAGGGAGGCATTCTTCTTGTAAAGCGTTCCGATCGCCCCGGCTGTCAGCAGAAACCGAACCACGACATCACGTTGAGCAGCCTCATCATGCGGGATCCCAAATTGGATCCAATAATTCAACACCGCAGGGATAATTCCTGCTGCTCCATTGGTGGGTGCGGTTACAACCCGTCCACCTGAGGCATTTTCTTCGTTGACTGCCAGGGCATAAAGGTTGACCCAATCCAGGATCTTGAGCGGATCGGCTTCTTCAATACCAGCCACGGATGACAGATGCTGGAATAATTGGGCAGCGCGGCGCTTGACCTTCAAACCACCCGGCAAGATTCCCTCGGTCTGGCAGCCACGCTGGATACTACCCAGCATGACCTGCCATATTCTCCATAATCCAGCCTCAATTTCTGGTTTGGTGCGCAAAACCTGCTCATTAGCCAGCATGAGCTGACTGATGCTGAGTCGGTGTTTAATGCACAGATCCAGCAATTCATCGCTTGAAGTAAAGGGATATGGCAGGGAGGTATCGTTGTCTTTGGGTTGATCTGAGCCAAGATCCCCTTCAAAAACCACAAAACCTCCCCCTACAGAATAATAGGTTCCTGAGTGCAGCTCAACCCCAAGGAGGTCATAGGCTGTGAACAAGATCCCGTTGGAATGATAAGGCAACACCTGGCGCACAAATTTCAGATCGGTTCCTTCGTGGAAAGGTATCGTCTGCTGACCGAGCAGGCACAACTGGTTGTTGCTACGGATATATTCCAGGCAGCCGGGAACAGAGTCGATGGCAACGTGTTCAGGCTCTTCGCCCTCCAGACCCAGTATGATGGCTTTGTCCGTGCCGTGTCCCTTGCCGGTTGCCCCTAAAGATCCGTACAAAGTGATCTGGATGCGTCCCACTTGAGGCAACAATCCCCTATCCAGCATATCCATAGCAAACAGACGGGCGGCTTTCATGGGACCGACAGTATGTGAACTGCTGGGACCGATCCCAATTTTAAATAGATCAAATACACTGATCTGCATAGTTTCCTTCCAATAATCTTAACTGATGGGTGCCAATAAATTATTCATTCCATTGTACCGGAAAGTAAACAATTTTTATGGTTATTGTGGAAATAAAAAAGTTACAGTTTTGATGTACTCATGCTCAAAAAATGATGGGTAAAATGCGCTATCGCAATTGTCAGGAAAAAATTGATGACCAAAAGTGCTACGCCACCGATCAAGATGATTCCCCATAGCATGAGTGGTGTAATTTGAAAGGATAAACCCAGCATTCCCTGAATATCGAAAGGTGTGGATGAACTTGACAGGGCGATAAAAGCTGAGGCCAGACAGATCAGGGTCAGCAAACCGGTGCTGAAGATCAAAGCCTGGCGCTCTGCAGAGAGGGACTCCTGTTTGCCAGCACCCCTTCGAGCCAGGCGCGACCCGACCAGGAACCCAATCGGAAATGCCAACCCTACATGGAAAATTGGCAAGCCCATAAATACGCCGAATAAGCCGATTGCATAGAAAAGAATGACCACTGACCAGAATAAAAGGCTGAGATCATATATGCGTTTGATCAGTCCTCTGATGATGAAACCATCTGCCAGTATGCCCAGCAGGAGACCGGTCAGCACGCCATAGGGGATCCACTTTTCTGGCAACAGAGAAAAAGCCAGAAACCAGCCCCCCATTAGCCCTGCCAGCGGTGCTAGCGGGGAGAGGATCAGGATGTAGGTAAGGTGTTCCAATCTAGTTTTCATAAAGTCATTTTAAACGGGTGGAACTATCAAAACCTTTCTTTTTCTATCCAATCAGGCACGGCATCCCCGTGATACGATGGGACAAACCTGATCTCAGGCGGACGGGATGGTTTCCAAGGCGGCTTTCATGCGCTCGAGGGCTTGCAGCATGGTGCTGCGTGGACAGCCGAAGTTGAAACGCACGAAACCCTCGCCGCCGGGACCGAAGCTGGCACCATCATTGAGCGCAACCTTTGCCTTGTCGAGGAAGAATTTAAAGGGAGAGGTGGAAATGCGTCCGCTGCTGACCAGGGAATTGCAATCCAGCCAAGCCAGGTAGGTGGCATCGGGAAGGGTGGTGCGCAGATCGGGCATGTTCCGGGCAAGGAAGGATGCCAAAAAATCGCGGTTATTCGTCAGGTAATGCAACAACTCAGCCAGCCATTCCTCGCACTCTCCCGAAAAGGAGGCTTGTGCGGCTGCCAGCCCGAGGCTGCTTACGTGCAGGGTCAGGCGTTCAACCTCCTGCTTGAAGGCTTTGCAGAGTTCCGGGTTGGGGATGATCGCAAACCCGCAGAACAACCCGGCTACATTGAAAGTTTTGCTGGGTGCCACCAGGGTGATGGTGTGCTGGGCGATCTCGGGTGAGAGGGCTGCCATTGGTGTGCAATCAGTACCACCCAACAGCAGCTCGCTGTGGATCTCGTCCGAACAGATCAGGGTGCCGTTCTCCAGGCAGATCTCTGCCAGGCGGGTCAATTGCTGTGGGGTGTAAATGCCACCGGTGGGGTTGTGCGGCTGGCAGAGCAGGAACATGGCGGTGTGGACATTCTCGGCGTTCATGGCGGCTTTGAATTCATCAAAATCGATCTCATAATGCAGGGTTTGACCGTGATTGACCTGGTGTAACTGGGCTATTTGAAGCTTCAGAGCGGTGTTTTTGTGAACTTGCAGGAATGGTGGGTAAACCGGGGGCTGAATCAGCAAACCTTGCCCGGGTTGGATGGCAATACGCGCGGCGACATTGAACCCGCTGACGATACCGGGGATGGCTACCACCATCTCCGCCGTGACCTGCCACCCATGCAGTTTTTGCATACGGGCTGCAACCGTTTCGAGAAGTTCTTTGGGTGCCCACTCATAACCGAAGACACCATGCTCCACTTTGGTGCGCAAGGCAGCCAAAACGGGTTCGGGGGTGGCGAAATCCATATCCGCCACCCACATCGGCAGAACATCGGTTGGGTAGGCATCCCATTTGATGGCATTGGTATGGCGGCGGTCGATCAGTCGGTCAAAGTCATAGGGCATGAGTCATTTCCCCATTTTCCCAGGGGTGGATTTGAAACCAGTCCTTCCAGCAAAACGTGGTGAAAATATTACTTTCCGGATAGACTGTCTGTATTCAGAATACAGATTTTTTCAGGTTGCCTTCCTGGCGACTGCAATCAGATGAGTTCCCATATCCAAGCAACCCGGTTCGGCACAGGCTTCCAATTCCATTCGCAAGAGTTCATTCCACTTTTCGTTATCCGTCCGGTACTGTTTAAGTGTTTCATTCCATGTCAGAGAAATGCAATTGGATGCTGATCTAGCCATAATGATCAGCCCTCTCTTCTCCAACCATTTTGTTAATTCTTTTTCTCGAAACATATGCATAAAATTATTTTTCCGTTCCGGGAAATTCTCTGGAGTTATATCACCAGAATTTGTTATTCTTTGATTGGTCGCGACTGGCATACTAAGCACTCCATTTAGATAGGCATGTGCAGTCCCCCACAGAGACATTACACTTAAAAAAAGCAAACCTCCTGGTCTTAAAACTCGCAAGCATTCAGATAAAGCCAAATCGCGTTTGTCTAAAACATAGCTAAAAGGTCCACCATAAACGACGACGCAATCAAATGAACACGAATCGAATCCAGCCATATCACAAATATCTAAGTGATGCCAGTCCATAATTGCCTTGTCGAATCCTAATTCATGAGCAAACCGTTTATTCAGATCAAGTTGCATGCGGGAGATGTCTGCAACCATGATATGCGTATCTAACCCAGCAAGTATTTGAGTAAAACGTCCTGCCCCTGCCCCAATTTCAAGAACACGGTCGCTTTTAGATATATGTTTCTTGAGATAATGGGTATGGATGTATAAGCTAACTTCATCTGCTGGCGTATTGGTTAAACGATCCCATTCCTGCAATCCGAATTCATCAAAGTATTGACTGATCAGTTCTGCGGAGTAATTCGAATTGCCTGAATTTTCAAGGTTAAGTTTGGACATTCATAAGCCTTTCATGAGAAAACCCGAAGTATTAGACTCTCTTGATTCACAGATTAAGATCATTGGATAACTCGACTATTAAATTTCCAGCAGGGTGGCTGTGAAGGCTAAAACTCCTGGTGTGCGGTGCGGGTGATGATCTCCTCTTGCAGAGCCAGGCTCAGGTCGCAGAAGTAATCACTGTAGCCAGCCACGCGCACGATCAGGTCCCGGTACTCGGACGGGTTTTTCTGTGCCAGGCGCAGGGTTTCAGTATCCACCACATTGAACTGGATGTGGTGACCGTCCAGTTTGAAATACGAACGCACCAGTTGCACCAGCTTGTCCAGACTGTCATCATCCTTGAGCATTTGCGGAGTAAATTTCTGGTTGAGCAAGGTTCCGCCTGTGCGGACATGATCCAAGCGGGCTGCCGATTTCAGTACAGCGGTGGGACCGTGCCGGTCGGCACCCTGTACCGGAGAGATGCCCTCGGAAAGGGGTGTCCAGGCTTTGCGTCCATCCGGTGTGGCGGCAGTGACCGTGCCAAAGTAGATGTGGCAGGTGGTGGGTAACAGGTTGATATGATATTGTCCGTGGCGCGTATTGGGGCGACCTTCGATCAGATCGTAGTAGGTTTCGAAAACCTTCACCAGCAGGTCATCGGCACGGGCATCATCGTTGCCATAACGCGGCGTCCTGTTGAGCAGCATTTGGCGCTGGCGCTCAAAGCCCTCGAAATCGGCTGCCAGCATGTTCAGCAGGTCGGGCATGTTCAGGTTTTTTTGATCAAAGACGTGTTCCTTGATGGCAGACAGGCAGTCGGTGATGGTGCCCATACCGACACCCTGGATGTAGGAAGAGTTGTAGCGCGCCCCGCCGCAGTGATAATCCCGACCAGCCTGGATGCAGTCATCCACCAGCAAAGAGAGGAAGGGGGCTGGCATATAGGTGGCATATAGTTGTTCGATGTGGTTGTTGCCCTTGATCTTGATGTCTATAAAATGGCGCATCTGCTGTTCAAAGGCTGCATACAGTTCTTCAAAACCAGCAAATTTGGTCGGGTCACCGCTCTGCGGACCCAATTGTTTGCCGGTTCGTACATCCAGACCGTTATGCAGGGTCAACTCGAGTATCTTGGGGATGTTGAAGTAGCCGGTCAAGATGTAGGCTTCCTTACCGAATGCGCCGGTCTCCACGCAGCCGCTGGTGCCCCCGTCCCGTGCATCCGGCAGCGTTTTTCCGACCCGCACCATCTCCTGTATGACCATGTCCGCATTGAAGATGGAGGGTTGACCGAAACCGGTACGGATGATCTTTGCGGCGCGCTTTACAAAGCGGTCAGGGTTCTTCTTGCTGACCTGGATGGATGAAGAGGGTTGCAGCAAACGCATCTCTTCGATCACATCCAACAACAGGTAAGAGACCTCGCTGACGCCATCCGAGCCATCCGCCAGCAGACCGCCGATATTGATCTGGGAGAAGTCGGTATAGGTGCCGCTTTCCTCAGCGGTCACACCCACCTTGGGAGGAGCAGGCTGGTTGTTGAATTTGATCCAGAAACACTGCAGCAATTCTTCGTAATACTCCCTTCCACGGCGATGATCTCCCAGAGGGGCAAGGTTGGGGAGAGGGTCATAGAAAGGTTGCAAGTGACGGTCGAGGTGCCCGGGGCAGAATGAATCCCAAGTATTCAGTTCTGTGGTCACGCCCAGATGTACGAACCAGTAATATTGCAGGGCTTCCCAGAAATCGCGCGGGGCGTGGGCAGGGACATGTGAACATACTTCAGCGATGCGCTCCAGCTCTGCCCGGCGGGACGGGTCGCTCTCGATCTGCGCCTGGCGACGGGCTTCCTCAGCATGGCGTTCTCCAAAGCGGATCAGAGCCTGGGCTGTAAGGCGCATGGCTTTAAGTTCTTCCTGTTTTGAATAGGCTTGCGGGTCTTTCAGAAAATCCAGTCCGGCCAGGCTGGCATCGATCCTGGCGATGAAGTCGAGCATGCCGCTGGTGTAGATCTTGCCGTCCAGAACGGTGTGCCCCGGGGCGCGCTGTTCCATGAACTCGGTAAAGATGCCAGCCTGATAGGCTGCTTGCCACTCTTCTGTCATCTCCTGGAAGAGCATTTCGCGCAGCGAGCGTCCCTGCCAGTAGGGGATGACCTTGTTTGCATATGCCTGCCGGGATCGAGCAGGCACCTTGAAGGAGGTTTTCTGGCGTGAATCGAGGATATCCAGGTCTTCCAGGCTGTGGCAGCACAATTCCGGGTAGGTCGGGGCGACCTTGGGTGCGGGTCCCTTTTCACCCACGATTAGCTCACCCGCGCCGATGTAAATGGTCTTGTATTCCATCAGGTAGGCGAACGAGCGGGCGCGCTGCAGCGGCACAGACTCCAGGCTGGAGCTCTGCTGATAAAAAGCAGTCAATAATTCAGCGCGTTCGCTGGAAAGCGTCTCCCTGGCATCCAGGGACTGCTGGCGCAATTTTTTGACACGGTCGGAAACGGGCATGGACTGTTCCTCTAAGGATTATTGGACTTATTTTACACCCTGCCGGATGGATTGATTTGGTTTTCATCATCATTTTCCCAATTGCCCGGGTTGGATTGAATGTAATTGGCGATGTTTTCAAGATCATTTTGGTCCCGGATGATGTGTTCGTAATAATTGCGTTGCCAGATTTTCGTGATATATAATTCCCGCCCGGCGCGGTACGTCACGGAGGATTTATATGCGCGCAGGATGGTTGGTATAGAGCCCACCACCGGTTTACCATATTGTTCCTCTGTAGGGGCACGGCGACGCCGTACCCCTAC